>NZ_QRDZ01000040.1 GCF_003386235.1 Cohnella phaseoli | reverse complement strand
CACTTGTATATTAGAAATAGTTCGTCGTGTGGTATCCAAATTCCTTTAAAATTTATGAAAAAGTCTCCCTATTTTCGGGAGACCTAAGTAGTAACGATAAACCACATAAAATAGACGCATCGACCGACAAAATCGCGGTGTTTATACGATTTATCGCACAAATGAACACAAAGATAATAGCCCGCACCATAAAATCCAGCGCGGGCTTTCGTCCCTTATTTATCCGTCCATCCTCGTCACCGCATCTGGCATGTCCGGCAGTCCCGCCATCCGGGCCTCGGCGTCAAGCAATCCGGGAAGCTCGTTGTCGGGACGATCCAGATAGAAGTACGCACAGCTGGACCAATCGTCCTGCCGCTCGAACAATCCCCAGTTCGGCGCTCCCCCACGCTCGGAAAAATTGACGGCCTTCAAGCCTTGTCCGGCTTTGTACACCGTCCGGCCCGCATTGTGCAGAAGCGGCTTCACCTCCGGCGACCAGCCTCCGATTTGCTGCATGGAGACGCGAATGTCCCGATGAAAATAAACCGGATCGGCGAGATGGTAACGGTAGAAGCAATAATGCATTCTCTCCGTATCGGCAATCGGGCAGCCCTGGCTCCATTGCGCGTATTGCCCTTGGCCCCATCCCGTTCCGATGTAGTCCTCGGTGCCCGTGCCGCACAGGCTGGGAAATCGCTCGTCGCCGTCGAGATATATTTTGCATTCGCCCTCGCCCCACCAGGAATGGAAATAGCGCTCGCGATCGACGATGACCCCGGCGTTCAAGCCAAGAAAACGTCCTCTCCCGCACACCCGGGGCAGGAAGGCGTAGTCGTGCTGCAAGCACGTCGGATTTTCCCTGTTGAAATACGCGTGAAAATACATCGTGTCGTCGCCATGCCCGTCTCCCACCGTATAGTTAATGTCGTAGAAGAGACTGTCCAAATCAAAACCGCTCTCGTTCGTCAACGTTATTTTCATCCCCGCCTTAAAGGGCATCGGAACGGTGCAGTGGAAGCTGCGTCCCTCCGGACTTGAAAATAGCGCGCATTCGAAAGCGGCGGTCCGCCCGAGACCGATGCCGAAGAAATCGCCAAGCGGAACGCTTACCGCCGGCTTCTCGGCACCGTCCCAGCAGCAGTCGAGCCGCAGCCCGCGCAGCATAGCCGGAGAGCGATTCTCCATCGTCATCCAGATGCGGCGGATCGTCCCGCTGCCCGCCGCTTCCTCGGCAAGTAGGATACTCGCCCCCGCTTTCAAAGGAACGTTCGGCGCCCCTTTGCGTCCTCCGTTGCTTTTTCCTCCCGCTCCTGCGGCCGCAGATGGATTTTCCGGACTCGCCCATTTGGTGCTCAACGTTAGCTTGGGCATTACGAATAGCGGATTGCAGTCGTCGTACATGTCGCCTTTCCTCCTCGATTGTTCTCCCATACTCTACAGCGCCTCCATTGTACAGGATTCGGGCGAGCATGGATTTGGCCAAAACTTCGAACTTGGCGGGGGCAATATGATAGAATATCCTCAGTAACCAACCATACAGCCGCCGGCATTGAGGGGGCGCTTAGATGAGTTCCAACCAACCACAAATAGATGAGACAAGGCAAGTAGGCTTCCAAGAGCTGGCGCCCTACGTCCGGCTTGTGCAGCACATTGAGGGGGACGACAGCTACAGGCTCCCCCCGAGAATCATCTATGATTATGAGCTTATATACGTCGTTGCCGGCCGCTGCGATTATGTTATCGAGGGCGCCGATTACCCGATCGGCTCGGGCGATCTGCTATTTATGCCGCCGATGGTGAGGCATTGCTGCTCGGTGCCTGCCGGAGAGACGTTCCGTTATTACGCCGTTCATTTCGATCTCGTCTATATGGGCGAATCGTTCGATTTCTCCGTCGACGACGTATACACGAGCCACGATTATTTGCATGCCCCGTATATTCCCGACGAGCCGGAATTGACGGAGCGCCCGGTCGTTCGCCTTGCCGAGGCCGAGCTTCCGTACGTGCTGTCGGCGCAGGAGCCGCTTGCCTGCGAATCGCTGCTGCGGTCGATGTTCCGCGTCTACGAGAGCGGCTCTTACGGCAAAGAGCTGCAGCTTCGGGCGGACATGCTGAGTCTGCTGGCCGTTATCGTCCGTCAACTGGCCACTCCCTCGGGCATCAGCAGACAGCATCCCCAAAGCGAGCGCATCCAGCAGGCCATGCAGTGGATGAAGCTCAACTACCGGATGCCGATTCAGCTCGCGGATATCGCGGCATCCGTCCATCTGTCCCCGAGCCACTTCCGCGCGCTGTTCAAGGAAGCGACGGGCAAATCTCCGATGGAGATGCTCGTGGCGCTGAGACTGGAACGCGCGAAGGAGCTTCTGCTGCATTCGGCGCTGTCTGTCGGCCAGGTCGCCGAGGAGGTCGGCTATGCCGATCTACATTATTTCAGCCGATTGTTTAAGAGATCAGAAGGGATGTCCCCTGTTCAATACGTCCAATCGCTGCGCCCTAAATTCCGCTAATCGTCCAACAGCATCGGCGTTTCGTCCAAATACGCGGTCCCTTCCATGCGATACACTCGGAGTAACCTCTTGATGAAAGGTGATTATCCGAATGAATCGTAAACCGGAAGTGGCCGTCTATTATTTTCCTAACTATCACGTCGATCCTCGCAACGAGGCCGCCCACGGTCAGGGCTGGACGGAGTGGGAGCTCGTGCGCAGAGCGACGCCGCGCTTTCCCGGCCATCAGCAGCCGAAGGTACCCTTATGGGGTTACTTGGACGAAGCGAAGCCGGAGACGGCGGAGCGGCAAATCGCGGCGGCAGCCGATCACGGCATCGACGCCTTCATCTACGATTGGTACTGGTACGAGGACGGTGCCTTCCTGAATCGGGCGCTGGAAGAAGGTTATCTGCAGGCGGGCAACAACGATCGGTTGAAATTTTCGCTGATGTGGGCCAATCACGACTGGATCAACATTTTTCCATACAAAAGGGGAATGGACCATACGCTGCTGCACAGCGGTCAAGTCTCTCTGCAAGCGTTCGAGAGAGCCTGCGATTATATGATCGAAAAATACTTCCGCCATCCGTCCTATTGGCGGGTCGACGGCGGTCTGTACTTCTCCGTGTATGAGCTGATGAGCCTGATGCAAAGTTTGGGCGGCTTGGAGGGAACAAAAGCGGCGCTGGACGGGTTCCGCGCCAAAGTACGCGCGGCGGGTCTTGGAGAGCTGCACCTGAACGCCGTTGTCTGGGGCATTCAAAACCTGCCGGGAGAACGCACGCTGGAAAATCCGGGAGAGCGCGTAAAGGAGCTTGGTTTCGATAGCGTCACCTCGTACGTATGGATTCACAACGTGCCGATGGAGACGTATCCGACCGTCAATTACCCGGCTTACGCGCTGAAGGCCGAGCAGGATTGGAGCAAATACCGCGAACAGTTCGGCGATTACGACCTCCCTTATTTCCCGAACGTCTCGATGGGCTGGGATTCGAGCCCTCGCACCGTTCAATCCGACGTGCACGCGAACATCGGCTATCCGTTCACTCCGATTCTCGTGGGCAACACGCCGGACGAATTCCGCAAGTCTCTCGCCGCGGTGAAGGGATTCTTGGCAGAAAGCGGCACGAATCCGCCGATCGTAACGATCAATTCGTGGAACGAATGGACGGAGGGCAGCTACATCGAGCCGGATACGGTTCATGGCTTCGGCTATCTGGAAGCGATCCGGGACGAGCTCGTCGGCGAATAAATGTTGGCGGCGACCCAGATCGTGTGAAAATCGCACAAACCTATTTCCACTAACGCGAAAACGGACGGCTTTCCAAGAGCGTCGCGCTCTCGAAGAACCGTCCGTTGTATCCCGCTAAATCAATCCCGATTTTTGCAGAAGCCGCTCGATCATCACCGCGACTTCCGCTCTCCGAATCAATTCCTTAGGTGCAAGCAAGCCATCGTTCGTCCCTGTTACGATACCGGCTTCGATCGTTTGCGCAACGCCGCCGATCGCCCAGGCGGAAATCTCGCCTGCATCCCCGTAAGAGCGAATCCGTTCCTCCGCAGAAAAAGCTTGTGCCCTCTCGCTCAATCCCGTAAGCTTCATCGCATTGGCGATCATCGTCATCGCCTGCTCCCGGGTGATCTTGTCGTTCGGACGGAACGTTCCGTCTTCAAAGCCGCTAATCAACCGGTAGGCATGAGCCGTTTGTACTGTGCCGCCATACCAGTCGGATTCCTTCACGTCCTTAAAGACGTTTGCGTCGGCGCTCGGTCGGAGTCCCAGGGCGCGCACGATCATAGCCGCGAACTCGGCGCGAGTGATGTCGCGGTTTGGGCCGAATTGATTGTCGCCGACTCCGCCCACGACCATTCGCGAGCCCATGCCGTTGACGGCGCCCTTCGCCCAGTGCCGTTCGACGTCCTCGAACGCAACCGGATTCGATACGAGAGAGTACGTGCTGTTCGTCAAGCTGTGGATAACCGCATACGCGGCTCCGTTGCGAACTTCCAGCTTCGTCGGTACCGATCGGATCGTTCCGTCTTCGTGCAGGACTACGGTGGTCGTGACGGTTCCCGCTTCGGTTCCCTGAGGAATCGGGATTTCGCGCTCCACGAAAGAATTAAAGCTCGTCACCCGAATCGTACGACCGCCGGATGAGGCCGTGACCTCGAAGTCGATCGGTGAAGCGACGAGGCTGAATCCGCCGGCTTGCGCCGCCTTCCGGAGTCGTTCGACGTTTGCGCCGTCGCTTCGGACAATATCCGCCTGAACGGTGACGTTCTCCGGCAGCGTTCCCGCCCCGAACTGCGCCAGCAGCCGTTCGATCGGCACTTCGGCCGCCGGTAGCCTGTAGCTGCCGTTCGGCGTACGAATATCCAGAACGGCGCCTTTCTCCGCCAGTGCTTTGACGGCATCCCCCGTAAGGACCACGCTCACTTTATCCGCGCTGAGGGAAACAGGGATAACGATGATCGGACGATCCCCCGCCTCCTTCAACCGTTCGATCAGCTTGGCCGCGTTCACGGTCGCCGTCAGCACGGTTCGTCCGTCTTGATCGGTCATCTTCCCGGTTGCCACGGCTACCGCCGCATTGCCGTTAATCGTTATCGCCAGATCGGCATCGGTCTGATCCGGCTGGGCAGGCGTCACGCTTCCGCCTCCCCCTCCTCCGCCGTTGCCGGGAGACCCGCCTCCGCCGGAAGAACCTCCTCCGCTTTGCCTCGTTACCGCGATCGTATAGTTCTTCTTAGCGCCGTTCTGCGCCACGACTTCCACCGTGATCGTATTGCTACCGGCGACGAGATCGATCGGACGGCTTACCTGCCCGCTTGGGACCGGTTCGCCGTTAACCGTCACGCTCGCTTTGCGACCGGCTTGCGCGGTCGGGGTTACCGTGATGCTGGCGACCCCGCTCGCCACAGATGCGGTATAATCGGTCGTGGCCGGGTCGAACGCCCGATCCAGCGTGCCGGACGACAGATGTAACGCGGTCAAATCCCGAAGCGTACTTAGAGCTCGCCGGATGGCGGGTCCTCCTTCATCGTAGAAAGCCGCATAGGGGGTTCCGTCGTCTACGGATAGTCCCACGATTGCCGCTTGTCCCGTCGAAAGGTTCGCATCTCCTACGAGGAGCCATTTGTCCACCAAAGCCTCGTATTGTACGACCGTCGCCGCGCCGCCCAAACGCCGGTCCGAGAATACCGCGTAAGGAACGCCGCCGTCTATCGCGAACGCGATCTCGGACGAATAGCCTTCGAAGGGATTCATTCCGCCCAAGAAGCCCCACTCTCCGCCTTCATACTTCGCTACCAAAGCGAACTCGTTGTCATGCAATCCCAAATAAACGACGCCGTCTTCTATCTCCAAGCTTCCGATATTCACATACCGGGGGCCGTCCTCATCTTCTATGGCAGGCACCCAACCGCCGCCGATATATTTTTGAACGACAATTTGTCCATCCGTCTGCGGATACGCGACATAAGGAATTCCGTTGTCTACCGTCACGGACAAAGCTCCGCTGGCATAATAGTCTTCGTAGAGGGAAGAACCAATCGGCTCCCAGCTTCCGTTCTCATGCTTCATCACTCTGACGGCCGAAATAGAATTGGTTACTCGTTCGAAGTATGCCGCATAGACAATTCCTTCTTCCACGTGTACCGCGACATTGTACGCCTCGTCGTCCGAGAATCCGGCTCCGCCCACGGGGTGCCATGCTCCGTCCTGATATTTCGCGACGGTCGCTTTCCAGCCTTCGGCTTCATCCGAATACGCCGCATAAGGAATTCCGCCGTCGACGCTGAAAGACACGTGATCCCCGGCATCGGCTTCTCCGAATGAGAAGAGGCCGCCGACAGAATGCCACTCCCGGCTCGTATCCTTCACAATCTGATACGTTTTTGCCTGGACGTAATTCTCCGCCGATACCGAGATCAACGCAATGCCCGGAGTCAACACGCCTTTCGATATCGTGATTTTCCCTTCGGTTATCTCGTATTCGGTCCCGGCGGCAAGCGCGACGCCGTCGACCTTCACCGCGGTAACGGCTGAACGCCAAGCCGCATCGTCCGGGAACGTAATCTCGATGTCGTGTCCGTCATCGTTATCGATCGTATCCCCCGCTAACTCCGGCGAAGCTCGGTAAAGACTCATCACCTTTATTCTGTCGCTGTCCTCTTCCCGATAGGAAAGATACGGGATGCCGTCGGATACGGCCAACGAGAGAGTCGATACCGGCTCCGCGGATAACCCCGCTCGTCCGACCGTTATCCACTCAGCGCCGTCGTATTTCATTACGGTCGCCTTTCCGCCATTATCCCAGTCCTTAAATGCCGCATAAGGCGTACCGCGATCGAAGTACAACGAGAGGTCGTCGACCTGATCGGGCGAAAATCCGGCGTCGCCGACCGCCACCCAATCGTTGCCGTCATACCTTTTTACCGTAGCTCGAGAGTTTTCGTCATTGTCCTTATAGATCAAATACGGAATATCGTTATCGATCGCCAAGACGCCGCCTCCAAACGACGTTCCCGGAGAGCTCAGCGGCACCCACTGGTTGCCGTCATACTTCATCACGTTCATGCTGAGCGTACTCTGATAAACGACGTAAGGATGGTCTGAAGAGTCTGCCGCAACGGAAATGCCATTGATCGGCCCGGAGAAGCCGGCGGGGCCTACCGTAACCCAATCGCTGCCGTCGTGCTTCATCACCGTCCCTTTCCACCCATTGTCCCGATCTCGATATGCCAGGTAAGGCGTGCCGTAGACAGAGACGCTTACCGACATGGAATACGCCGCTCCCGCGGTAAATCCGGCATGGCCTATCGTCTCCCAGCCGCTGCCGTTGAATTTCTTCATCGTTGCTTTGCCGTCGTTATCCCCATCCATATAAGCGACGTAGGGCGTACCGGACCCGTCGAGCTCCATAAGCGGCTGATCCAACCAACTGTCCGCTTCCACCGGATTGCCGACGGTCTCCCAACCGCTGCCCCCGTGCTTCATCAGCTTCGCCTGGCCGTCTTCGTTCAGATACATCACATAAGGAGCGCCGTCATAGACGGCGATGGACGTCTGTGAGCCCTTCTCCGTGATGGCCGGGTCTCCGACCTCGCCCCAATCCAGCGCTGCGGGCGCCGCTTCCGCCGTTCCCGCGACCGGCCCTCCGATCGCTCCCAAAATTCCGCCTGATACCAGCAGCGCCGATAACAGTAACAGTGCGCCGACTCGTTTCTTCCCTCTTTCAAACATGTTCTGCCTCCAAGCTTCGTATGATGTTTGATCCGTGATTAAGTGTAAAGCACGCCAATGATACAACAATGACAACTCGACTACCCGGCGTCGATCGTCGATTGCAAATGAGCGTACAGCTTCCGCAGTTCCTCGGAAGGCTCGATATTCAGTTCCTGTCGCAATATTCTTGCATAAGCTTCATAGCGTTTCGTCAAGGAGGCTCGATCTTTCTTCATTGCATAGACGCGGAGCAGCAACTCGACGTTCTCTTCGTCCAGTTCATTGCGATCGGACAGCTTGCTCAGAAGCCGGAGGGGAACGTCCGTATGCCGGCGCTCCATCAGCTCGCGCGCCAGCTTTTTGACGAATCCGGCATACACGGCGAAAAGACGCTCCGCCTCCCCCAGCGCCCAGGCGTATCCCTTCTCGCCGAACAAATCCCCGGCGTACAGCTTCTCGATCTCCAGAGCCGTCTCCGGCTCGAAGACGGCAGATCCGTCATTCCGTCCCAATCGGCCCTCAAACTCCACGAAATCGATCCAGGCGCCGGCAAGATGTACCCCGTAACCATCGGCGTCCGATTGAATCAGGGTTTTCAAGCCGTGAGAATCCAGCGCTTTTCTCAATTGGTAGACGGACGTGTTCAGATAGATTTCCGCGTTTTTGGGCGGCAACTCGCCGAACACGTCGGAGATCAGCCTCGCGCGCGATACCATCCTGCCGCGATGCAGCAGCAGATAACCGAACAACTCGGCGCTTTTTCTGGAATTCCATTTCACCCTTTCTCCACCGCTAAACAGCTCAAGCCCGCCCAACGCATAAATCCGAATGGAGCCGAACTCCTTCTTCCACGGCGACATCGATTCGGGTAAACGAGATGACTCGGATAACCGACGGAACGCTTGCGCGCGCTTTATCGAACGCTCGATTCGCTCCAAGGATACGGGTTTGACGATATAATCGAGCGCCTGAAGCTCGAACGCTTGCACAGCGTAATCTTTATGCGAGGTGATAAAAACGATCGAAAGGTCCGGTCGCAGCGCAATCAAGCGCTCGGCCAGGCGCAATCCGCTTTCCCCGGGCATGCGGATTTCGATGAACGCCAAATGAACGTCCTCCTCTTCGGCGAATCGGACAGAGGCAGCCGCGTCCGAGAAGCATCCGACGACTTCGACATCCGGCAGCTTGCCGAGCATTCCGGACATAATCAGATGCATAGCCCCTTCGTCGACGACGATTGCTCTTACGGGGCCGCCGCCTTCCCGCTGACTCATGTTCTCATCTCCTGCGGTCGTTGTTTCGCGAATATTCATTTTATAAGGAAACGGACAAAGAAAAAATCCCCCGTTCAGGGGGGATTCTCAGAAAGTAATGTGAAGTTGTTCGGCTCGCCGGAGCAGTTGGACCCGATTGCTCACGTCCAGCTTCCGATACACGTTTTTCATATGCCATTTGACGGTTTCGGCGGCGATATTCAGCCGTGCGGCGATTTCTTTGTTCGACAATCCTTCGAAAACGAGGAGCATGACTCTCATTTCCTGCTCAGTCAACATTCCTTCGCTCAGCGTTCTCACGTTACTGGGGGATGGCCCGGGACGGAAACTCCCGTCGTTCGCTTTCCTGTCTCTTCGGCGGATCTTGTCCAGAACGAGCGACATTCTCCCGGCGGTTACCGGCTTCATCACATAATCGAGCGCGCTTAATTCGAACGCCCGGACCGCATATTCTTCGTAGCCAGTCGCAAACACGATGCGGATATCGGGATCGATCTCGCCCAGCAGGCTTGCCAGCCGCAGGCCGTCGAGTTCGGGCATCGAGATGTCCAGAAAAGCCAGCTCGAGCCGGCGCTCCTTCGCATATTGATACGCCTCCCACGGATTCTGGGTCATATGAACGATTTCGATCTCGTCAAATTCGGACAGCATTATCTTTAACCGCTCTACAGCCAGTTCCTCATCGTCCACGATCATCGTTCTCAGCCGCATCCGCTTCACCCTCCCGTCGATCCGGACGTTCCCGCAGGAATGCGAAAAACGACCTTCGTTCCGGCGCCTTCGGCGCTCTCAACCCGCAAGCTTCTGCCGTACAGCAGTTCGAGACGCTCGCCGATATTCCGCAGCCCCACGCCCTTCGTCTTCCGCTTGCGCACGGCTTCCAACTGCTCCGCGCTCATCCCGCATCCGTCATCCTCCACGGCTATCGTAAGCTCGTCGTCCGGATGTTGAACGACGGAGATTTTCACCTTTCCGCCGCGCAGCGTGGACATCAGCCCGTGCCTCACGGCATTTTCCACTAACGGCTGCAAGATCAACGGCGGGATCGGAGTATGGGGGCGGACGGCATCTACGTCGTATTCCACGACCAATCGGGCCCCAAAGCGCGCTTTCTCCACATTTAGATAAGCCCTGACGAGCTCCAGCTCACGGGCAACGGAGGTCAGGGAATCGAGTCGATCGAAAGCAAAGCTTTTTCTTAAATACTGCGAAAACTCCAGCGTCAACTCCTCGGCTTTGCGGGGATCCTTGAGACATAGCGTCGCGATCGAATTCAACGTGTTATAAAGAAAATGCGGCTTGATCTGGGAACGCAAAAAGGCGATTTCCGCATCCTTGGTCTCGGCCTGCAGCTGTTGATTTCTCCGAAGCATATCATTGATCGTTTCGCTTAACGCCGTGAACACCAGGACGGATCCGACGATAATAGCGGCATGGATTCCATGCATCTGCAGCGTGTGCATACTGAAACCTCTGACGACCGTGACGACGATAAGGCCGACGACGCAGTAGAACATGGCCAACGCCGCCGCGATATCGATTCTCATTCTTTCCGCGGCGGCGAAAAATCGTTTTCGGACATACAGGATCGCAGGCATGCTGAAGGCAAGCGTTAACAGAGTCGTGTAAAAGCCCGCGTCCATCCCCATAAACAATCGATAGAGAACGATAAGCGCCGACAGGGCCAAGCCCGCTCCCGTCCCGCCGTATAAGGTTCCAAGCAGCAGAGGAACGATCCGGATATCCAGCCGTATGCCCTGCGCCATATAGGCGGGGAAGGACATGCACAGCAGGATCGCCAATCCCATCGCCGCGGACAGGATGACGTTCGAGCGCGGCTTGTCCGATCTCCTTCCCGCATTGAAGATCTGGGAAATCGATACAATCGTTGCGATAATCGCCATTTGCGTCAAGAAATCTTTGAGCACATTCATCTTCCCATTATATCAGGGGTTTGCAAAGATACGATAGGAAGCAAAACGCAGCATGACCGTCGCCGCCTCCGCTCGCGTGGCCGATTCTTTCGGACGGAAGAAGCTTCCGCCTCTGCCCTTCATGAGCTCCAGCCGGTTCAACTCCTCCGCCGCGGCTTTCGCCCACGCCGGAATGTCGCGATCATCCGCGAAAGACGTCGGCGATCCCTCAGGCAGCGATAGCCGCGACGCTCGGGCCAGCATAACGGCGATCTCGGCGCGCGAAACGTTCGCGTTCGGGCGGAACGAGCCGTCCGCGTAACCGGATACGATCCCGGCTTGCGACGCCTGAGCAAC
Organism: Cohnella phaseoli; assembly: GCF_003386235.1. GTDB lineage: Bacteria > Bacillota > Bacilli > Paenibacillales > Paenibacillaceae > Cohnella > Cohnella phaseoli. The sequence continues at coordinate 81,259 of NZ_QRDZ01000040.1, read as the reverse complement.
CCCCTTCCTTGCCCATTCTCCAATCCCGGCAACATCCGTAAATCCGGATTCCGCAGCTTCGTCCGCCGGCATTCCGAGCGCGTTCATCAGCATGACCGCGAATTCCGCCCGGCTCACGGGGGCGTTCGGCCGGAACGATCCGTTCGCATACCCCGATACGAGACCTTTCCCGGTCGCCTCCAGGATGGCGTCCTCCGCCCAGTGTCCGCCTATATCGCTAAACTTAGGCTCCGCAGGCTTCTGCTCCGAACCTACGGCAAACACCGCGAATTTCGTAAAATGGTCCACCTGGACCGAGAGCAGGCCGTCGGCCGCCGCGCCGCCGATTTCCACCCACTGCGCCGACGCTTCGTCGTAATAGAATACGACGGGCTTCTGACCTTCCGCCAAGCGGGCCGAATCGTAAGCCAGCTTCAATGTGACCGGCCTCTTGAAGTTCTCGGGAACGTTTTTCGTGATTTCGAAGATCGAACTGAGCAAACGTTCCTTATCGAATAGAAGCTTGCCGGTGTCCAGCACTTCTTCGATGACGAGAATCAGCTCCCGCTCCGCTGCGCCGGCCGGAACCGATACGCGAACCGCCTCGCCGAGACTCAGCAGTCCCGCTCTCCCGACGGGAAGCGTCAAGCGGCCGTTCGTGGAACTCAAAGGTCCATCGTCATGCGATGCCGCGCCTGAGCCTCCGCCGTTGGAAGAAGATGCGGCAGCGCCGCGCCTAACCGTCACCGTGTAGGTTTGAACTTCGCCGGTTAACGGCGTCACGTCGATTCGAATCGGGTTGCTCCCCACGTTCAGACCAATTGCTTCGCTGGCTTGTCCGCTGGAGACTTCGGTTCCGTTCACCGTCAACAAGGCATGAACGTCATATACGCTCGCCGTGACCGATAAGCTGGACACTCCATAGGCTACATCGGCTACGTAGGACGTGATCGACGGGTCAAATTCCGGGAAGAGAGCCCCTGTCGACAACGATAATGCGCTTAATTCCGCATGACCGCCCGTTACGATCGGAACCGGCGTCGGTCCCGAGTACAGGGCGATCGGAATCGCGGAAAGATCCGGATCGTTGCTATCGATCAAGCTCGACATCATCGTGAACGTGACGAGACCCTTATCCGTGAAGCTGGACATCGCCCGGCTTTGCGTTTGGCTATTATGCCGGGGCTCGTTGTCGTAAAACGTCACTTGCTCCGAGGCTTCGATGTAAATTTCGGTTCGGTCGTCCACCGGTTCCCTGTTATTCCCGTAAACCGCATAAGTTACGCTCACAAATCCCGTTCTATTCGGATCCGCGACCGGTCGGCCCGCCTGAATGGCCGCGATCGGCTTGGCCCGGGGCTTGCTCTCGGCGATCTCCGAGAGGTAGACCTTCGAGCTGTTGTACACATCCTCGTATTCAAACCGGGGAACCCAACTGATCCCTGTCGCCGAGTCGTGAACAAACCCTCCGATCATCCTTTTATAGTCGGGATTCATAATGGAAAATGAAGCTTGTCCGGCCTGATTGTCCGAAGTAAGCGGTGTCGAGCCGTCTTGCAAACGCAAATAAAGCCGTTCATCGGCTTGAAGCGTATGGCCGTCAATTTCGAATTGGAGTTCCCCCTTCGTATTGATACACCCGCTGACCGCAGCCGCAATGAATAACAGAACGATCGACAAACTTAGCATCCTTCCGAAAACGAACCTTTTACTTAAGTTCAATTGTTCTCTTCTCCCTCTGCTTTTGACTGAATGCGTAACTTCAAGCATAACGCTCGCCAATGACAGAAGAATGACGGAAATCGGAGAGCACCGCCTTCGCCGTTGCGATTCATAATGCGACGGGTCGGCGTAAACGGAAGCAAATACGAAGCGATTCGCGAAAAACTAAGAATGCATCGTCCCCGAGTCGCGTCTTCGTTCAATTTGGCGCTCTTATCCGCTTTTCACCCGATTTGTCTCCGATAGCTTTATTGCCAAGCGTGATATAATCTCCATAGTTTGCGCAAATCGGGAGCCCGTCCTCGGCGCTCCGACACCTACAACAAATAAAAGCCGGTGATGGAATGTTTCAGCTAAAGTGGCTATGGCAAAATTTGAAAGGAGATCGGGTACGGTACGTACTCGCTTTATTGTTCTCGGTCGTCGGCTCCTCGCTCACGATCGTGAACCCGTACATCGGCCAGCTCATCGTCGATACGTTCATTACGGGCGCAGACGCGGCTCAGAAGCTGACCGACGAGCGGGCGCTGCTCATCGGGCTGTGCCTGGGCATGATCGGCTTTTCCCTTCTCCGTACGGGACTGGCTTACTTCACGACTCTGATGTACGAGCGCGCTTCGCAGAACATGCTCTACCGCATCCGCATTTTTCTGTACAACAAAATTCAAGGCCAGGACATGCACTATTACGACCACAATCGCACAGGCGACCTCATGACCAAAATGACGGGCGACCTGGATATGGTCCGGCATACGATGTCCTGGATTTTCAAGACGATCATCGAGTCGTTAACGGTGTTTGTGGCCGCAGTCGCCTATTTCTTTTACATCGACGCGGCGCTGACCTGGTGGATGCTGCTGCTGTCCCCTCCGATTTTTATCGTGACCTTTCTGTTCGCCAGACGCGTTCGCCCCATGTACACCGATCTCAGGGAGCGTTTGTCGCAGCTGAATACGATGACTCAGGAGAACATTGCAGGCAATCGCGTCGTTAAAGCGTTCGCCAGAGAAGAGTACGAGGTCGAGAAATTCAACGAGAAAAACATCAACTTCGCCAAAGCGAACAAAGCCGCGGCCATGGTGTGGCTCGATTACTTTCCGTATCTGGAGACGTTGGCCCAAGGCTTCACCGTGATTCTGATGATCGCCGGCGGATTGTTCGTCATGGACGGGCGCATCACCTTCGGGGAGTTCTCCGCCTTCTCCGCGCTGATCTGGGGCTTGTCCAACCCAATGCGCAACATCGGTATCATCATTAACGATATTCAGCGCTTCTTCGCAAGCTTGAGCAAAATCGTCGAGGTGTACTATGCGCATCCGAAAATCGTCAACGAGCATAAAGGAGACGCGAAGCGGCGTTACACGGGGCGAATTCAATTCGATCAGGTGAGCTTCAAGTACGACAATGCGATGGTTTTGGAAAATATCAGCTTCTCTGTCGAGCCCGGCGAGACGATCGCCATTATGGGCGCCACCGGTTCGGGCAAAACGACGTTGATCAATCTGATCCCCCGCTTCTACGACGTTGCGAAAGGGCGCGTGCTTGTCGACGGTACCGATGTACGCGAGCTGGAGCTGGATGAGCTGCGCGGCAATATCGGAGTAGCGACTCAGGACGTCCTGCTGTTCTCCGACACGATCGACGGCAATATCGCCTTCGGCAATCCGGAGATGCCGGAGGATGAAGTCGTGAAGTTTGCCGAATTGGCGGCCGCTCACAACTTCATTCGCAAAATGCCGGAAGGCTACAATACGATCGTCGGGGAACGCGGCGTCGGCCTATCGGGCGGACAGAAGCAGCGTATCGCCCTGGCGCGGGCGATGGCCGTGCAGCCGCCGATTCTGATTCTTGACGATACGACTTCGGCGGTGGATTTGGAGACGGAGGAACACATTCAGCAAAGCTTGCGAGAACTGGATTATTCCTGTACGAAAATCATCATCGCGCAGCGGGTATCCACCACGGCGCAGGCCGACCGTATTCTCATTCTGGATAACGGCCGCGTGATCGAAGAAGGCACCCATGCCGAGCTGCTGACCAAGCGGGGCTATTATTACGAGGTATTCATGCTGCAGAACGAAGGCATCGGAAGGCAGGCGACAGCGAATGGCCAGAAATAAATTCGACATCGACGAAGAGCTGGAATCGCCGTTTAATATACGGCATTTCCGACGTGCGCTCGTCTATATCAAACGGCAGAAGAAGCCGATGATCATCGCTTTCGTCCTGAGTGCGCTATCGGCCGGCATCGGGCTCTCCGCGCCGCTTATTATGCAGCACGTCGTCGACGTCACGATTCCCGCTAAGGACAAGACGGGCCTGGTTGGCTGGTCGGCGCTTATTTTCGCCACCATCGTCTTCAGCGTCATCCTGGCCACCATTCGTTCGCGCATTATGACGCGCGTCGGCCAAGACATTATTTTCGAGATTCGCCACGATCTGTTTAAGCACTTGCAGAAGCTTCCTTTCCAGTATTACGACGACCGGCCGCAGGGCAAAATTCTCATCCGCGTCGTCAACTACGTCAATGCCGTGTCGGATGTGCTGTCCAACGGGATTATCAACTTTATACTCGAAATTATGAACCTGTTGTTCATCGCCGCCTTCATGTTCGCGGTGGACGCGCGGCTGTCGCTGATCATTCTCGGCGGGCTGCCGATCTTCCTCGGCATTATGCTGCTGATCAAGACCAAACAGCGCCGGGCCTGGCAGGCGGTATCCAACAAAAGCTCCAACCTGAACGCTTATATGCAGGAGAGTATCAGCGGCATTCGCGTCACGCAAATCTTCACCCGCGAAGAACGCAACGAAGGGCTGTTCACCCGACTGGCCGCCAATGCCCGCCAAACGTGGATGAAGGCGATGTATTTGAACTTTCTCGTTCCGTTCACGGTGGACAACCTGACGACGATCGTTACGACGGCGCTTTTCTTCGTGGGACTGCTGTGGATGGGGCCGGCCGAGATTACCTTCGGCGTCATTCTCGCCATGAGCGGCTATGCGGCGCGCTTCTGGCAGCCGATTCTCAACCTTTCCAACCTGTATAACAGCTTTATCAACGCCATCGCCTATTTGGAACGTATTTTCGAGACGCTTGACGAGCCGGTAACCGTAACCGACGTTCCCGATGCGCTCGAGCTGCCGACGCTGCAAGGTCGAGTTACATTTGACGACGTGACCTTCGCCTATGAACCGGGACATAATATTTTGGAGCATCTGAGCTTCGATATTAAGCCCGGCGAGAGCGTCGCCCTCGTCGGCCCGACGGGCGCGGGCAAGACGACGGTCGTCAACCTGATCTCCCGCTTCTATAATGTAACGGGAGGCCGGATTCTCGTCGACGGTCAAGATATCGCGGAGGCGACGCTGCAATCGCTGCGCAGCCAGATGGGCATCATGCTGCAGGACAGCTTTATTTTCTCCGGTACGATTATGGACAATATCCGTTACGGCAAGCTCGACGCTACCGAGGAGGAAGTGATCGCAGCCGCCAAAACGGTGCGCGCCGACGATTTTATTCGCGAGTTCGAGAGAGGCTACATGACGGAGGTCAACGAGCGCGGCTCGAAGCTGTCCCAGGGGCAGCGCCAGTTGATCTCGTTCGCCAGAACGCTGCTGGCCAATCCGCGCATTCTGATTTTGGACGAGGCGACTTCATCCATCGACGCCCGAACGGAACGTTTGCTGCAGCAAGGGCTGAACGAACTGCTCAAGGGCCGAACGTCGTTCATTATCGCGCACCGTCTCTCTACCGTCAAAAACTGCGACCGCATTATGTACATCTCCGACAAAGGCGTCGCCGAGTCCGGTTCGCACGACGAACTGCTTGCCTTGCGGGGACGTTACCACAAGCTGTACAGCGCTCAGAAGATGGAGGCTTAAACCTTCCTTATAGAAACAACCCGTCCACGAGTTTTTCGCTCGTCGGCGGGTCGCTTTTATTGGTATTCGGATTAGTGCGGACGTTCGGCGACAAAACGGTTTGTCAGCGAGCCCAGCTTGTCGATCTCGATCGTCGCTTCGTCGCCCGGCTGCAAGTACACTTGCCGCTCCGGTGGCAGTCCGAGCACAACGCCCTCCGGCGTGCCCGTCAAAATCACATCCCCGGGAACCAGCGTCATATGCCGGGAAATGTAGCTGACGATCTCGTCGACAGGGAAGATCATGTCCGACGTATTGGAGCTTTGGCGCACCTCTCCGTTCACGATCGCGCGGATCGCCAAATCGTTCGGGTTACCGACCTCGTCCGCCGTGACCAAATACGGACCTAGCGGACTGAAGTCGTCGCATGTTTTGCCGAGCAGCCACTGCTGCGTGCGAAGCTGCAGATCGCGCGCGGACAAATCGTTCACGCAAGCATAGCCGAATACGTAATCAAGCGCCTTTTCTTTAGCTACGTTTTTCGCTTTCTTGCCGATTACGACGGCCAGTTCGGCTTCGTAGTCCAGCTTCCGAGTGACCTCGGGCACGGCGATCGGACGCAAATGCCCGGTCAGCGTGTTGTTGAACTTGTTGAACAAAATCGGATACTCCGGAATCGCCGCGTTCGTCTCTTCGGCATGCTTGCGGTAATTCAGACCGACGCAAATGATTTTGTTCGGGCGTGTGACGCAGGGTCCCCACTCCAAGGACGATTCGTCCAGTACAAATTCGGAGGAAGCCGACAGCTCCAACTCCCCGATCGCCCGCTCCAGCTCCGCCATTTTGGCTGCGCCGCCCTCTATCACTTCCATAATATCGCTTGTCAATCCGACTCTTGCCACATCGACAACGCCCGCATCCACCTTCACGCCAAGCTGCTGTCTTCCGTTTCTAACGAAAGTTACCAGTTTCATAGTCCCAAGTCCCCCGTATTCCAATTCTGATCCTATTGGCCATACCAAAATTTCAAGCTTCGAGTCTCCCGTCAGGTCGAGACTGTAAAGCGGTAAGTGCCCGGCTGGCATAGATAGGCCGCGTTTTCTTCGTCCCGTCTCAGGAGAGCAACGCCATCCGCCTGTTCGGCGGGCACGCCGCTTTCCGTAACCGTCGCTCCGAATTTCAACGGAATGACGACCTCTCCGGAAGCGTTGGGCGGGATTGTCACGCACATTTCCAATTCGCCCCGATCGGTCACTTCCCAGGCGGACTCGATCAACCCTTTGATGCAGCGATAGTGAACGTCGGCCTTGCGAAGACGCTCGTTGATTCTCGGCTGGATGACGATTTTCTTGTATCCCGGCTCCGCTGGATGGATGCCTCCCATATAGCGATACATCCATTCCCCGACCGAGCCTAACGCGTAGTGGTTAAAGGAATTCATTAACGTATTCTGGAATCCCTTCTCCTCCGTCCATCCGTCCCAACGCTCCCAGATCGTCGTGGCGCCTTCATGGATCGTGTACATCCAGGACGGATAAGTATCCTGTTGCAGCAGACGATAAGCAACGTCGTCATAACCGTACTCGGACAGCACAGGGAGCAAGAAGCGGATGCCATGGATGCCGGTCGTAATGTGCCAATCCTCGATCTCGATGCGGCTGACCAGATGCCGGGCCGCTTGCTCGCGCTTGTCCTCCGGAAGCAGATCCATAAACAGCGCCATGGCGTAAGCCGTCTGCGTATTCCCGCTGATGCGCGCATCTTCGCCGACGAACTCCCGGTTAAACGTCGCTCTGATCTCTTCGTGCAGCTCGGCGTATTGACGCTCGTCCTCCAACTTGCCGAGAACGCCCGCGATATCCCGCATCATGCCGGCGACATAAGCATAATAAGCGGTTCCGAACACTTCAAACGGCGTCGTCGAGAACGCGCTGTAACGAGTGGTGCCGTGCTGCTCGTCGGTCTGATCGGCCGCGGGAATGGACAGCCAGTCCCCGTATTGCGGTTTGTTCCACCGGATATGACGCGGGTACAACATCCGGTTATAGCGAATCCAACGGCTCATGGCCTCGTAATGCCGCTCGAGTATGCGCTTGTCTCCGTAGATCCAATACATGTTCCACGGAATCACGACCCCGGCGTCCGCCCATCCCGAAGAACCGACGAGCGGATAGGCCGAGATCGTCGAATACGGCAAATGCGGCGAGACGTCTGTAAACGCCCCCGTCGGTTTCTGCGCATCCTCGACGTCGATCATCCACTTTTTGAAAAACGAGGCGACCTCCATATTAAAACTGGCCGTAAAAGAATAGATTTGCGCATCTCCCATCCAGCCCGCTCTCTCGTCGCGCTGCGGGCAATCCGTAGGTACGCTGAGGAAATTACCGCGCTGCGTCCAAAAAATGTTGCTGAACAGGCGATTCACCATCTCGTCCGAAGTCTCGATCTGGCCCGTGACGTCCATCGCGGAGTGTATCACCTCGCCGACCAGACATTCTTCCGTCAACTCCCCGGGATACCCGTCGAACTCGACGAACCGGAAGCCGTGAAAGGTGAAGGTCGGCGCGTACGTCTCATCTCCCGAGCCGTTTGCGATATAGACATCGAGCTGTTTCGTGTTGCGAAGATTGTCCGTATACAGCTCGCCTTCGCGAGTGAGCACTTCGCCGTGGCGTATCGTCATCCGGTCGCCCCATTCAGCGTTCGCCGGAAGCTTCGCGATCACTCGGCCAACCATGTTTTGGCCCATGTCGACGATATATTTGCGAGGCGCGACCCGCGTTATTTTTTGCGGCTTAACGTTCATCGTCACTTTGATGTCAGGACCGCACTGCGCGTTCAAATAGCCTTTGTAGTCGAAATTGACGCTCGGGTCCAGCCAGCCGGTCGCCTCGTATCCGAATTCGTTCCAACCCGGCAACTCGAGTCTTGCGTCGTACACTTCGCCCATGATCAGGTCGGAGGAAACGATCGGACCAAAGGAAGCCTTCCAGCTTTCGTCCGTCGCCACGTACGACGAGCTCCCGTCTTCGTACTCGACATTCAGCTGCATCAGGGCAAAAGGATCGGTACCGTATTTCTGAAAATCGTACAGCCCGACGTAACCGGCATACCAGCCTTGGCCCAGCGTCAGCCCTATGCCGTTGCCGCCTTGCCGGAGTATTCCGGTCACGTCGAAAGTCTGATAATAGACCCGGGTATTGTAATCGGTAAATTCCGGAGAGAAGACATACTCGCCGACTTTTCTTCCATTAATATGGCACACGTACAAGCCGAGCGCCGTAGCATGCATCGTCGCGCGTTTGACCGGTTTGGAGACGTTGAAAGTCTTGCGCAAATAGACCGAGGGCTTCTGAATCTCTTTGTTCGGCACGATGTCGGATTTCAGGCCGATCCACTTGCCCTTCCACTCGTCCCGGCTCAGCAGCCCCATCGACCAGCCCCCGTACGACCAGTCGGAAGATTCGTCGTTTTGATTCCATATTTTCACTTTCCAATAATACCGCTGCCTCGATTGCAGCTCCGCGCCCGCATACTCCACGTGCTCCGACTGCTCTGACGCGACTTTGCCTGTATCCCAGGCATGGCCTTCCTCGGCGTCGAGAAGCGACAACTCGGTCGCGACAAGAATGCGATAGGCCGTTTGACGGGTCCCTCTGCCCGAAGCTTCCAGGGTCCAGCCGAGCCGGGGGCGCAACTCGTCCATGCCTAGCGGATTTTCCAAATATTCAACTCTCAAGCGTTCTGGGCGGAATGCCATGTGAGCACCTCGTTCGTTGGGTTTGTTCAGTTAGGTCAGCCTTTGATGGCGCCGGCCGTCATGCCGGCAATAATGAAGCGTTGCGCGAAAAAGTAAATGATCAGAAGCGGAGCCGAGATAATCAGAATGTTGGCGAAAACAAGATTCCACATCGATCCGAATTGTCCGGTAAATAAGTACATGGTCAGAGGCAGAGTCATCTGTTTGCCGCTGGACAAGAAATAGAGCACGTACATAAAGTCGTTCCAGACGAAGGTGGAGTTAAAGATAAACAGCGTAACCATGATCGGTCCCATTAGCGGAAGAACGATCCGGAAAAACAATTTATATTTGCCGCAGCCGTCGATGATGGCGGCTTCGTCGATCTCTTTACTAATGCTCTTCAAGAACTGGTTCGCCAGAAATACGCTGAGCGGCGAACGAGTCGCCACGTTGATCAGGACGACGCCGAGGATCGTTCCGTTCAAATGAAAAAAGCTAAGCACCTTGTATAGCGGAACGATAGCGGGAGGAACGACGAGCCCCAGCATAACCAATACGTTTAATGCCGCACTCCAACCGTCTTTTCTTCGCTGTATCACGAATGCGGCCATCGCGGCCGAGATCAGAATGATCGCTACGCTCGAGAAGGTGAGCACAATGCTGTTCGTAAAGGCGAGCGGCAGATCGGCGACTTCGAACACTTTGGAATAATTGCTCCATTCCAGCTTTGAAGGGAAGGCAAGGCCCAATTCGCTCGCTTCAGCGGGCGACTTCAACGAATTGATGAAGATGAGGTAAAAAGGAACGAGGATCAGCAAGCTCATAGCGGATATCACGGCAATGAGAGCGATTTGTCCATACGGAAGGGAACGCGACTTCATTAGACCTCAACCTCCCGCTTGTCCAGGAATTTCCTCATTGTAACCGTCAGCGTGATCACGATCACGAATATAATCAACTCGCCGGCGGTAGCCAGGCCGTATCGGCCCATGGCGAATTGCTTGTAGACCAATGTTTTCAGCACTTCCGAATAATAACCCGGTCCGCCGCCCGTCGTTACGAATACGAGATCGAATTTCGTCAATCCGACGATAAGCGCGAAAATGACGTTGGCGTTAAACGCCGACGCAAGCATCGGAAACGTAATATAGCGGAATTTCTTCCAGGGTCCCGCACCGTCTATGGAGGCCGACTCCATCATGTCGGAGGGAATAGTCTGCAGCGCCGCGATAAAAATCGCCAAGTGGAAACCGGCCGATTTCCAGACGTCGATGAAGACTAAGGAGTAGATGACCTGACCTTTCTCGATGAGCCAATTCAGCGCCAAAAAATCCAATCCTATCGCTCGCAGCGCTTTGTTCAGCACGCCGATCTCCGGATGCATGATCGCAGTAAACAGGACGCCGATCGCGATATAGCTCAGAACGTAAGGGGAGAAGAAGATCGTACGAAAAAAGTTGCTGGCGATGCAATGATACAGAGCCATGGCAAGCGCAAGGGACACTCCGACTTTAAGGACGATCGACAGAATCGTAAAAATAGCGGTATTGGCCAGCGCCGTGGAAAACACCGGGTTGTTGAACATCTCGACAAAGTTGCTGAACCCGGAAAACTTCGCGGATGTCAGATCCCAGTCGGTAAACGCATAGTAGAAGCTGAACAAAGTAGGCAAAACGAAAAAAATGCCGTAGATGAGCAGCCAAGGAATAGCGAAGCTAATCGAGTAGGTTTTGCGTTCCAATTTATGCAATCTGATCTCCCCTATCCGATATTGAAGCCCCGTACGGGGCTCCAATATCCGTTATGCCGTCTATCAGAATCCCGGGGCGCCTTTGGCTTTCGCGTTCTTCGCAAGAATGTCGGACAACTCCGCGGCAAGATCCGCACCCGATTTCTGGCCCATCAGAATTTCTTGTACCGTTTGACCGAACGCGCCCATGTTGGCGACGACGCTGAAGTCGACTGTAGCGAACTGCTTCGCCGTTTTGGTGACTTCGATCATTTCTTTTACCGGATCAAGCAGTTTCGATTCGTCAAGCTCGACGCCTTTGTAAGCCGGTACGCCGGCTGCCGGCAACGTGTCGAAGTAAATTTTCTGTCCTTCGGAAGAGGCGAAGAACTCGATGTACTTCTTGACGGCGTCGGCGTTTTTGCTCGATTGCGGAATACCGTAGATCATCGGAGGCCATACGGTAACCGTCTTATCGCCTTCGACCGGCCATGGGAAGAACCCCACGTCGTTGATCAGGTCGGGCATCGTATCCAGAATGGTGCTAAAGGCGCTCGTCAGCACCGGATACATGCCCGCCTTGCCCTCGGAAATGGCTTGCAAGCCGTTCGTGTACGTAGCCGACAAGTAGTCGCTGTTCACGTAGCCTTGATCGACCATCTTCTTCATCGTATCGAACGCTTCGATGAAATGGGCAGCGTCCTTGAACGTAGCTTGATTCGTATTAATTTTGTCCAGTATGCCCGGGCTCTGCAGTTGGTCGTACGAGAAGGCGGCAAGTCCAGGAATTTGCAGCGTCCAGGAGTCCTTCGCCGACAAGTAGAGCGGAACCTTGCCGGCCGCTTTCAGCTTCTCGCTGACGGCGAACAGTTCGTCGAGCGATTGCGGAATGCTGACGCCCGCCTCCGTAAACGCTTTCTTGTTATACGCGATTCCCCCAAATTTCAGCGCCTGTCCCGGCACGCCGTATACTTTGCCGTCCGGTTCTACGTAATAGGGCTTGATGTCGTCCAATATATTCTGAATAATCGGCATGTCCGACAGGTCAATCAGTTTGTCCTTCGCCTGCAGGTCGTCTCGCGTCCTCGCACCCGGGTGATAGCTGATCAGATCCGGAAGATCGTTCGTGCCGGCCTTCACTTTGTAGATTTGTTCCATTTGCTCCAGCGGCAGTACCTGGATGTCGAGCTCGACGCCGACCGCTTCGCCGATCGCTTTCATCCACACGTCGCGGCTCGGGCTGTCTCCGCCCACCGCATGAGATATCGTAACCTTTTTGCCCGTGTTCGCTGATCCGGCCGGTTCGGAGGAGCCTGCGGACGGCGACGCGGTCGAACTGGAAGGACTTGCGTTATTGCCGCCTCCACATGCGGTGGCGGCGACTAAAGCGGCGGCGGACAATGAGAACAGCGCAGTACGAATGACTTTTGACATCTTGAAAATACCCTCCCTGATTTCTATTTATTTTTTGGCGTTACATGGCGAGCAAACCGCCGTCGACGTACACCGTAGTCCCGGTAACGTAATCCGAATCCTCATGCGCCAGAAACACCGCAGTGCCGGCCAGATCCTCCGGCTCTCCCATGCGGCCCCAAGGAATTCTCTTAACCGTCTCTTCTCTCATGCCCGGCTTGGAGAACTCCTCCATGCTGATATCCGTATCGATGACGCCGGCGCCGATCGCGTTGACGTTGATTCCGTATTGGGCCAGCTCGAGCGCCATGCACTTGGTCATGATTTTAATGCCGCCTTTGGTCATGGCGTACTGGGTCAAATCGGCAGTGCCGACTTCTTCGGAAATAGAGGACATATTGATAATTTTTCCGCCTTTGCCCTGCCGAATCATCTCCTTCGCCGCCCGCTGGCCGCTGAAGAATGTTCCGAACAGATTGACGTTCCATATTTTCCTGACCGTCTCTGGCTCGACTTCGATAAAAGGCTGGAATATGGCGATTCCCGCATTGTTCACGACGATGTTGATCTCGCCGAATTTCTCCAGCGTCTTGTCGTAAAGCCGATTGATCTGATCGAGATCGGAAACGTCGCACACGATGCCGATCGCAGACCCGCCTTCCCGGCGGATCGATTCCGCCACCTCCTCGCACAGCTCCGCATTCGTGCCCGATACGATCACGTTCGCTCCTTCTCTGCCGTAGCGGACGGCGATTCCCTTGCCGATCCCTCTGGTGCTTCCCGTCACGATAGCCGTTTTGCCCGCTAACCTGCTCATTTTACCTCGCTCCTTCTGAAAGATTTATGATGTATTTGCTGAACTTGGCCTTGCCGTCGGCAAGATCCGCGAACACTCCGATCGCTTCCTCCAATCCGCATGTCGACGACCAGCCCTCACCGGTTACCTTGCCTTGGGACAACAATCTAACCGCCTGCTCGAAATCTTCGTCCGAATAGGTGTACGATCCGACGATCGCGATTTCCTGACGCACGACGTGGTTCATGGAGAGCAAGGATTGATCCTGTCCCAGTCCTACCGCAACGATCGTCCCGCCCGGATTGACGTTCCGGATCGCATCCTCGCGGGTGGATTGAACGCCGACGCAATCGATGATCGTATCCACTCCGCGTGCGCCGAACAATCTCGCGCAGGCTTCCTCCGATTGCTCCGGCGTCGAAGTGTCGGCGCCGAGCTGTTTGGCGAAAGCAAGCCTGTCGGGTTGTCTGTCTATGACCAGCACGCGGTCGGCGCCCATCGTCAACGCCGCTTGCAGCGTCAGCAGTCCGATCGGTCCGGCTCCGTAGATCATCAAATTTTCGTAAGGCTTCAGCCCCAGCTTGACCGCATGGATGCATACCGCAAGCGGCTCCGCCAAGGAGGCCAGGTTGGAGTCCATTGCCGCGGGTACGGAATACAGATTCGCGGCGGGCACGGCGACGAATTCCGCGAACGCTCCCGGACGGTGAATTCCGACGATCTGCCGGTTGCGGCATATGTTCCCTTTGCCGATCCGGCAGCGGTCGCACGTCCCGCAAGAGACGAGCGGGTTCACGATGACCTTGCTTCCGATCGTGAATTGGTTTACATGACTCCCCAAATGAACGATCGACCCGCAAAATTCGTGCCCCATCACGAGAGGAGGTTTTCTAATGCTACTGTGGCCTAAATACCCTTCCAATTCACTGCCGCAGATCCCGACGGCTTCGACGCGAAGGATCGCCTCGTCCGGTTTCGGTTCCGGAACGTCTCTCTCCTCGACCGCCAACTGTCTAGCTCCCAAATATACAAGAGATTTCATTGCCGCTTCCAACCTCCGCTGCTTCGGTTCTGTTCCGTTTCCCACTAGATCTTGCCGACTCCGTTCACCACGTGCAGCAGACGCTCCCCGGAAAACAATCTCTTGATTTCGAGCGCCGCATATTCCTGCAAACGAAGAAGAGAGCTTTCCGAATACCAGGCGCAATGACTGGTGACGAGGCAATTGTCCATCTTCAGCAGCGGGCTGTCGGGAGCGATCGGCTCCTGCTCCAGCACGTCGACCGCGGCTCCCGCGATCTTGCCGTCGCGAAGGGCGTCAATCAAAGCTTCGGTGTCGACCGTTCCTCCGCGGGAGGTATTGACCAAGAAGCTTGTCGGCTTCATTTTGCCGAAGGCTTCCTCGTTAAACATCCGTTTTGTCGCCGGCGTAAGCGGCATGTGGACCGACAAAAAATCGCTGCGAGCGAGCAACGTCTCCCAATCCACCTTCTCCACGCCCCATTCGGCCATTGCCGACTCGTCGACGTACGGATCGTAAGCGATTGCTTTAAGACCGAAACTCACCGCCCGCTTCAGCACCGCTTTTGCAATATTGCCGAATCCGGCCAACCCGATCGTTTTGTCCTGCAAGCCGACAATCGGCCGGCAAGGGGAAATCTCCCATATGCCGTCTCTTACCCGTTGCACGACTTGAGGAATTTTGCGAACGATGGCCAGCATCAAGGAAAGCGTATGATCGGCCACTTCCTGGATCGCGTAATCGGGAATGTTAACGACGGGGATATTTTTGCGTTTGGCCGCTTCGAGATCGACATTATCGACTCCGATGCCGTATCTCACGATCACCCGGCATTTCTCGAACGATTCGATCGCTTCCGCCGTAACCGGCGCCCATTGGGTCAACACGGCGTCCGCGTAGCGGCACAGGGCGGCGACCTCGCTCGCCGTCCGGCATTGCCCTTCGGCAAAAGCGAAGCCTAGCGGCTGTAAAATATTCTTCTCTTGCTCCAAGTCGGGAAATCCGGAATCCGTAACTGCTACCAAGTAGTTGCTCATATTTCCCCTCCGTCTATTTCCGTATCGCCAGCGCTCTTACCGGCGAACCGTCGCGTCCCTTGATCCGCAAGGGAGCCGCCATGAAAAAGAATTCGTCCGCCCCAATGTCGCCCAAGTTCGCCAACCCTTCCACGATGACAATCTCCGCCTTCAGCAAAATTTTGTGAACGGGGTCGAAATCGGTTGGATTCGGCGTCGGAACGTCCATGCCGATCATCGCGATTTTGCGTTCCGCCAGCCATTCCGCCAGCTCGATCGTCATGTAGGGAAAATCGGAGAAGTAATGCTTCTGCGGATATTGTCTGAACCAATCCGTCCGGTAGATAAGCCGGGTTCCTTCGCCGATCCGGTGGGCCACGGAAGCGAAGTCTTCGATCGTGATCGCTTCCTTGGGCTTCTTATGGGACAAATCGACGAGCACCGCATCACCGATACACTTGTTCAAATCGAGCTGCTCGACCGTCTTCCCGTCGTCGAGGAAATGGAACGGCGCATCCAGGTGAGTGCCTTGATGGGTGCTCATGACGAGCTGCGAAATGTTATACCCCATACTGTCGACCGTGTGATGGACGATGACCGCGCATTTCGGATCCAGAGGAAATGTCGGTGCGGCATGGTAGATGTCCAAGGACAAATCCACGATGTTTCCGTTCATAGCTTCTCCAACCTCCCGCCAAAAGTTATATCCAATTTTCCGAAAACAAAGAACAATAAAACCCCGTCATTCCATTAGTAAGCGTTTGCAGATCAAGGTTAACACCGATAAATTGGTTATGTCAATACACTATTTAAATTTTAAAGTTATATTAGTATTGTTGTTATATCTATAAATAAAGAGGAGAAAGTTTGGTGCAGTCTAAAATAAAACAATATGTCCAATTTAAGGGATTTAGAGAAGGCGTCTCGGCACTGGTTGAAGCGGATAGTTAAAAGAGCTTACCATCGGCAATCTGGATATGTCAACGCAATGAATTGTTTTCGGAAATTTTCATTGGATCGCTCCACGCCACCCTCTATTGATATATCAATACAAATGTTATATACTTTCATCAAATCCCATTCAAACGGGATTCGATTTTAATAACGATTTCGGAGTGAATCCAGAGCATGAACGCTAAGAAGCCCCTATACTCGCAAATCCAGGATTACGTTATCGCCCAAATAGAAAAAGGCCAATGGCCGCCGCACTATCAAATTCCTCCCGAACGGGAAATCGCCGAGCAGTTTCAGGTCAGCAGAATAACGGCAAAGCATGCTATGCTTGGCTTGGTAAATGACGGCTTCCTTTACAGGCATCGCGGCAAAGGAACGTTCGTCTCCGACAGAAGCCCCAGCTCGACTCCGACGGAACCGCAGCGAACCGCGCCCCTCCTCGTGCAGCAAAACAAGAGGATGATCGGATTCATCATGCCTTGGATGGAATCCCACTATTCCTCTCTTTTGATATCCGGAGTAGAGTCCGCCTTGTCCCAGCTTTCCTATCATTTTGTATTCAAGAGGATTGCCACTCGCGAGGAAGAATCGCAGGCTATTCACGATTTTTTGAATATTCCCGTAGACGGGATCATTATCGTTGCCAGTCAAGGAGAGCAGCACTTCAACGATGACATCGTGCGCCTTGTACTTAACAAGCACCCCGTCGTTCTTGTCGAAAGAACGATGCGCGACATTCGGACCAACGGCGTTTATTGCAATACGAAGGAAATCGGCGCGCTTATGGCCGATTACCTGATCGAACGGAAGGCCCGCTCCATCGGACTCGTCACCTACCCGCCTTTATATACGATCGGCGTAAGCGATCGGGTAAGCGGGTTCCAGGACGCGCTGGCGCAGAAGGGGAAGGAGGCTTTGTCTCCCAGCCAAATTCTCTCGGTCTCCGCCTCGATACTCGAGCATTCGAATGCAGACGACATTCCTTCGGAAATCATCGAATTTCTGGACAACAACAGAGAGCTCGACGCGATCGCCGCCGTCGACGCGCTGCTCGCCCGTTACGTCGGCAAGGCTTGCGCCAAGCTCGGCTTAAAGCATATTCGCATCATTTGCTGCGACCAACCGCTTCTCTATCCGGATTGCGTCTCCCCTAGCGCTTATATTGACCAGTCCCCATTCGAGATGGGGACGATCGCGGCGCAGATGATCGTCGATGCCATCGCGAACGGAACCGAGCCGCGCAAGCATAAAATCCCTCCCCGTCTCGTCGAGCTGTCGTAGCCGACTGCGATTGAGTCAGATATGAAAAAAACCGGAGGTGCCAGGTCTTGTACCCGACGTCTCCGGTTTTAAGCTTCTTTGCGGCAATTCGCCAATCACTTCTTCCCCAACCTATCCGATCAAGCTCTCATAATAGCCAACCAAATCGTCGGGCGGACGAATGCCCAGTTCGCGGTCAAGCAGCCGAACGTAGTCGGCGTACAGCGCGTTCAAACCGTTCTTGTCCCCGATCCGCTCGCGCGCCAGCAGCATTCGGCGAATGACCGATTCGTCCAACGGATTACGCTGGTTCAGCTTCGCGAGCAGCTTAAGCGCGGCCGCCGCGTTCCCCATGAGAAGATAGGCTTCGGCAAGCTTTCCGGAGAGCGAGGCGTACAACTCCGCGTACCGTTCCGTCTCATGGACGGCCCATACGTATGCCCTGTCTCCGAACAGATCGCCGGTATAGCCTTGTTCTATCCGCTGCGCCCGGTCGATATTATCGGACGCGACCGTCTGAAGCCGACTCGCCTGCGCCGCAAACTCGACATAATCGATCGCCGAGTCGGACGGCAATTCGAGCGCGTACCCGTCATTCTCGGAACGTACCGTATCGCGCAAACCGAGCGGTTCCAGAGATTTGCGCAGATGATAGATCGATGTATTCAAATATTTTAGCGCCTGCTCATGCTCCATGCCTCCGAAAATATCGGAGATCAGCCGCGAGCGCGGAATCCTTCTCCCTGGATGCAGCAGCAGATAGGCGAACAGCTCCGCGGATTTGCGGGAGATCCATTTGATGCGGCCGGCTTCGTTGCTGACGACCACGTCGCCAAGCACTGTGACGACCGTCTTGCCCGTACCGACCGCCGTCGCTGCCGGAGCCGGCATCGCCGGCCCCGGCGCCCAGGTCCGACTCGCCGCAAGCGCCCGCTGAACCGCTCGTTGCAGCCGCTCCTGGGTGATCGGCTTTACCAGGTAGTCCAGCACGGACAGCTCGTAGGCTTTCAGCGCATATTCCTTATGGGACGTGACGAACACGATCTGCATCGGGGCCTCCGCAGCGTTCATCCCGGCGGCAAAAGTCAATCCGCTCTCGCCCGGCATAGAGATATCGACGAAAGCGAGACCTATATCCCCGTGCTTTTCCAGATAAGCCTTCGCCGACCTCGTATCCGAGAATGCTCCGACCACCTGAACCTCCGGTAGCTTGGCCAGCATTTTGCGCAAAATCAGATGCATCGTCGGCTCGTCGTCCACTACAATCGCTTTCATCCGCTCTCCCCCTCCCGATCGCCTTCGACGAATTCGGCTAGACCGCCTGCAAAGCCGGCCAGTGAAAAATAGAAGGTCGTGCCCTCTCCCGGAACGCTATCGAACCACAGCCGTCCGCCGTGAATCCGCACGAATTCTCGCGCCAGAACAAGCCCAAATCTGGCGTTCAGCGATTCGTCTCCGTGCACCTGAGGCTTGAAAAACGGCTCCTCCAGCCGCAGAAGCTCGGAAATATCCGGGTCGATGCCCGCTCCGTTATCCCGCACGGATACGACAACCGCTTCTCCCTCCTGCGAGGCGCCGACTTCGATCGAGCCTCCGATTCCCGTATACTTGATCGCGTTGGAAAGCAGGTTGCGCAAAATCAAATCCAGCATCTCTTTGTCCGCGCGAACCGCCAGCCGAGCGTCAATGCTCTCCGTCAAGTCAATTCGTTTGATTCCCGATTTCGCTCCCGCCAGAGCTAGCGCCTGCCGGACAACCTGCTGCAAATTCCAGCTCATCGGACTAAACACAATCTGGCCCTTCTGGCTGCGATACCAATCCAATAGCTGCTCGACCAGATGGAACGTGCCGTTCACCTGGTCCTTCAATTCGAGAAATAGCTCGGCATGCTCCCGGCCGGCGGCGGTCAGCTCCTCGCCCAGAAGCTCGGTCAAGCTGACAAGCAGCGCGATCGGGTCCCTGATATCGTGCGCAACGACGGTAAACAGCTTATCCTTGAAGGTGTTCAGCTCGGCGAGCTGACGGGCGTTTTCGCGCAGTCTCGCCTCATTTTCCTTCAGCTCCGTAATATCGTTGAGCATTAAAATTTTGCCGATCGGCTGCGCGTCCGCTTCCATGATCGGAGTTAAGCTGCAGGCATAATACCGAGTTCGTTCCCCGTCCGTTCGGCGAAACGGAAATTGAGCTTCTCCCGAGCCGGCGCCGCGAATACTTTCCAGCAGCTCCGGGTGCGCGGTCAACGCCACGGCGGTCTCGGCCGGATAGCGGGCAATACCGGACAACTCGCCTATCACAGACGCCGCTGCCCGATTAAAGCTTACAATCCGATCGTCTCCGTCTATCAGCACGACCCCGTCGCGAATCGTATCGAACAGCTTCGCCTGTGCGAGCGGCATGAGCCGCAGCAGATTAAAACGATAGATTCCCCATACGTAGACGATTCCCGATACGACAAAGCCGAACGGGGTGAGATCGACGCGAATGCCGAACCAGAACACCGCATTGAGCAGCATCGGAGCGGCCCCGCCGAAGGCAAGGATGACGATCTGCTTGCGCATAAGCGAAGGGGAACGCCAGTAAAGCGGGATAAACAACAGCATTCCGAACAGCATTACGCCGTAATTGTAGGCGCCGTGCACCTTGTACCAGAAGCCTTTGATCGTCGTGTATAGAGGAACCTCGGAATCCATATTTAAGATGTAACGTTCGTATACGAGGTGATGCCAATCGTTGGTCAAATGAAATCCGAACACAAGCGCCGGAATAATCATCAGCGCTACCGCCAACTGCTTCCGGCGCTTCGCGGCGATCCCCGCAAACTGAATAACGAGAAGCAACCACAGCGTGGAGCTGAAAGGAATGCCCAAATATTCGATCTGCAACGACAGCTTAAACTCGTCCAGAGTTCGGCTGAGCACCTCCAGCCCATAGCCGAACGCATAGAAAGCCGCTGCCAGCATCATGAAGAAAACCGTTTTGGCGACGGGCAGATGGCGCTTCCGGTAAGCAAGCCATGAGATGAACAGCATGATCGCCGCGGCGGCGAACAGAAAGATCGACATCCACTGCTTAATATCCACGAAGACGGCTCCCTTGCTTGCGATGATTGGCGGCCGGGCCGGAATGCAGCCCCAGTTCGGGATTCAAATCCCTCCGCTATCATCATAACATCCGAAGGCCACAGTCCGAATCGTTTTTTCGACATGGGGCGGAGCTAGCCGTTGCGAATCTCTTCGAAGAAGTAGCTGTATTCGCCCAACTCCTCCCGCGTAATCGTGCGATTGGTCTTGTCCAGCTCATATTGATACGCCTGGAAAATGTGTTTCATCCCGACGGACTCGCCGTTCCCGCTGGCCAGGAATGCCGCGGTGAGAGCGACGTTCTTGATGCTTCCGCCCGACATCTGCAGCTTGCGGCCAAGGAAGCCGCAGTCCAGATCGGGAGCAAGCGGCGTCTCCTGCGGGAAAATGCTCTTCCAGATCGTCTCCCGCTGTCGCTCGTCCGGAAACGGAAAACGAATGACGTAATTGATGCGGCGCAGGAAGGCTTCGTCCATATTTTGCAAATAGTTTGTCGCCAAAATGGAAATGCCCCGATACTCCTCCATCTTCTGCAGCAGAAACGCCACTTCCGTATTGGCGTTCTTGTCGTGGGAATCCTTCACCTCGGACCGTTTGCCAAACAGCGCATCGGCTTCGTCGAAAAATAAAATCGCATAGCTCGACTGGGCCTCGTCGAAAATTTCGCGCAAGTTTTTCTCGGTCTCTCCGATATATTTGCTAATAATTTGCGACAGATCGATTTTGTAGATTTCCATGTCCAGCTCATTGGCCGCGATTTCCGCCGCCATCGTCTTGCCCGTTCCCGGAGGACCGGAGAACAGCAAGCTGACCCCTGTGCCGTAGGAGAGCTTGCGCTGAAATCCCCATGAGCCATACACCGTGTGCTTGTAGCGGATATGGTTGCATGCATGCTGCAGCTTGCGAGTCTGGGGCTCGGGGAGCACAAGGTCGGCCCAGCGATGCTTGGGGGACAACCGCTTCGACTTCGCCCCCAGATTGTGGTTCAGCTGCTTGTAGCAGGCCTGGATCAGATCGCCCCAGCCGATGAGCTCCCGGCCTCCGCCGGTCAATCTCCACTGTGCCGCAGCCCGTGCCGCAGCTAGCGCGCCTTCGATCTGGCCGGGATGGAAAATGAAACGCGACGCCAGCGCCTCCCAGTCGATGCCGCCCTCCACCTCGTAAGCGAGCGCAAGGGTTTGCCAAGCCTCGATCCGTTCCTCGTCCCGAAGACCCGGAATTTCCAGCTCTAGGCCGATGACGCCGCGACGATCAAGCGAACGCAACGGTTCCTCCGACAGCAGGAAAACGATGCCCGGAAGCCGGGCCAACCGTTCAAGCAGCGCCGTCATGCGGCGCTTCTCCGCTTCTCCGTCAATCGCAGCGGGAAAGCCGTAAAAAACGGGGATCGCCTGTTGAATGGCCGCTTCGCGGAACACTGCGTCCAGCGCGTCCGGCCCGCCTTCGTCCGTCTCCGGAAGCTTCGCCATATCCACATACAGCAGCGCTTCATTAAAGTGAACGCCGATATGGGCGGCTTGCGCCCTCCCCCCCGCGCCTTCGGCTCCCCATAGAGAGACGACCTGCGAGGCTCCGTTCGATCCATCCTCCTCGATCCGCCGGGTCAGCCAGCTGCGCAGCTTCGTTTGAATGTCGAAGTGCCCCAGCAGCGGCGGCGTCTCCGCAGAGGGGGACACAATTTCCATATAACGCGCCAATTCTTCCGGCATAGTAATCGAATCGAGCGCGAACCTGACGATGCGTTCATCCAGACGACAGTATTTGTTAATGGTCGTTCCGCCTTTGCGCGTCCCTGCCGCTTCTCGGAGGAAATACCGGCTTAATACCCCGTCATCCCGCAAAATTCTCGCCGCCAACCGGCGCTCGTCCGCATTGCTCGCGGCAAGCGACGCAATTAAATCCCGGCTCGGATGCGTCGCGCTGCGCTCTCCTTGCAGCAACGCAAACGCCGATTCGTATTTCCGATCTACCTCTACCGCCAGGCAAATGACGGCAATTCTTTGCTCCAGCTCCGTCAGTCCGAACAGACGAGCCAAATACGGTAGCGGCAAAAAGGCATTATCCCGCTCCCCGAGAAGCTCGCCCCGCTCCGCCCTTTCGCGAGCGCGTTCCCATTGAAGCGCCAGCTCCAATTCAAACTTGTCCAACGGCGGCTCGCCCTCATTCGTGCGGCGGGTCGGATGACGAAAATCCCGCGCTCCCGCACTCATTGCCGCGCCCGTACTGAACGCCTCAGCAGCAGAGCCGAGCTCCCCTTCCAGCCTCTCTCTCCGGTAAAGCATAAGCGAAATTCCGGCATCCAACCATTCCAGCCATCCTCCGACATAATCCGTTCCGTCCCGAAAAGGCGCCCCGTTTTCGGCTCCGCCGTATGCCGCCTCCGCTGTTGCAACTGCTTGCTCCATGCCGCTCCCCCTGCCCTAAGATGTATTCAGGAACAATCGGCGCTAGGTTCGGCCGAACAGCCGCTTCATGCGAGACATGATCCCGCCTTCCTCCGTTTTCGGCTTGGCCGCCTCGGCTCTCTCCTTCTCCACTTCCTTGGCGCGCTGCTTGTAGAATTTATGATGCTGAGTTTCTCCGCGCGCATGCGCGGTCAGCCGCTTGACCTGCTCGTCGCTATCGACGCTCGGCGCTTCCGCGCCCGCTTTGCCTTGCCCCGCCGCGACGAGGGCATGCCGCTGCTTCTCCAAGCCGATGAATTCATCGATATTGTCGTAGGCCGAGAACTCCTTCTTCCCCATATCTCTGCGCGCTTCCTGACGCGCCCGGGCCTTGTGCACCTGGTTCCGCGAGTCGCCTGTCGCAATATCGCCGACGACTCCGGCCGCCGTACTCACCGCGCTCGTCGCCACGCTCGCCCCAGGCACAATATTGCCCGCTATTCCCGCAACCGTGCTGATGCCCGCCTTCACCCGATCGGCCTTTATTTTCGTGCCGACTGCCTGCGCTTGGGAAGCCGAGCTTTCCTTGATCGCCTCGTTGCCGGTTGTCGCCGCGATCCCTCTGAGCAAATCGCGTTCCTTCACATCGTACTTTTCCGCCATTTTCTGCTTCAGTGCGGCGCCTGCCAGAGGAATCATGCCGACTGCGGTCTGCCCCGGATTTTGCACCATGTCGTTAATCGCATTTTTGGCTTTCTGCCGTACAGCGAATTTGCCCGGCATCAGCCGGTTCTCGATCTTATTCGTGCGGACATCCTCTTCGAGATTGACGTCGCGCTCGCGATTGCCGCTCCGATCCCGGCTCTGGGAGAGATCCCATTTGCCGTAACGCTTGTTGCGGATATGCTGCGGAAGATCGTACCATTTCGGATTGTTGGCCGCGTCCGTCGTTTTCTGAACACGCTCATGAAACGCCGAGTCGATGCCTCCTCCGGCCTCCTCCGACTCTCCGCCCGACGACTCCGACTCTCCGCCGGCCTTCGGCCCCTCGGCTACGGGCCCGCTCGGCGCTTCCGACGGAGCCTCCACCCCGGGAACGGAAGACTGCATCGGCGCTTCTTCGGCCTCCTCCTCCATCTCCGGAGCTTCTTCCGCGCTTGGTTGCTCCGCTCCCTTGCTCGCGCCCGGTCCTCCCATTCCTGGAAATACGCGAACCGCTCCTTGCGCCTTCAGCCTTTCCAGTATGGCGGACTTGTCCGATTCCTGGCTTTCCGTCTCGCTCTGCTCCTGCAAATCCTCGTCGCTCCGGGATAGGGATCGTCTCCGTGTGGAGCTCTCCTCTCCTTTGCGGGCTTCGGTCGTTTTCGGCACCGGCGTCCAGTCCTCTCGTCAATGACTTGATTTACGTGGATTATACCAGACGCCAATAAAAGAATAATAAAAGAAAAAAAGACCCCCGCGTTGACGGGAGCCTTAAACTTGCGAGCTATAGCAGCTTCTCGATTTCCGACGCGATCTCCTCGGGAAGAACGGGAGGCTCGAACCGCGCGACGACTTGGCCGTCGCGATCGACTAGAAACTTGGTGAAGTTCCATTTGATCTCGTTGTCCAGCAGCTTGTCCGGCATGTTGTTCGCAAACATCGCATGGAACTTCTGTCCCGACGGTTGCGTCTGATCGAAGCCTTCGAACGCCTTCTCTTCGGTCAGATAAGCATACAGCGGATGCTTGGCGTCTCCGTTGACATCGATTTTCTCGAAGAGAGGGAACGATACGCCGTAATTCACTTGGCAGAACTGCTCGACTTCCGCGTTGGAGCCGGGCTCCTGCGCCCCGAACTGGTTGCACGGGAAACCGAGAATAACCAGGCCGCGATCCTTATACTTCTGATAAAGCTGCTCCAGCCCTTCGTACTGCGGCGTCAATCCGCATTTGCTGGCCGTATTGACAATGAGAGCGACCTGTCCCCGATAACGGTCAAGCCCGACCTCTTCTCCTTGAATCGTATTCGCGCTGAAACTGTAAACTCCCATATTCGCGCCTCCTTGTAATGACATCTCCCTATAGTGTACACCAGTTGCAAGACGGATGAAAATACGGCCGTACTCTAACCGAATACTCTCCTAATCCAGGACGAGTGGGACTCCTGTTTGCCGATGTGGCCCGATTTATACTTTAAACCGGGTGACCGCTTCATTAAGCTGGGAGGCCAAAGTGCTTAATTGCTGCGAAGCGCTCGCTACTTCCTCGACCGATGCCAACTGCTCCTCGGATGCGGCGGCGACCTCCTGCGCATTGGAGGCAGACACTTGGGCCGTTCGCTCCAGCTGCTCCAACGAAGCGGCTACCTCCTCGCTGCCCGCGGACATCTGCTCCGCAGCCGAGGATACTTCCTCCACTTGACCGGATACCTGCCTCACCGCATGATGAATCGCTTGGAACGACTCGCCGGAAGCGTTCGCCAGCTTCGTCCCCTCGCGCGCTTGTTCCGCGGAGATGTTCAGCGATTTCGTTACCGCTTGGGAGCGCTCGCCGATTTCGTGCAGCACATCGGAAATCTCCTCCGAGGATTGCTTGGAACGCTCGGCCAGCTTGCGGATTTCGTGCGCGACAACCGCGAAGCCTTTGCCGTGCTCGCCCGCTCTCGAGGCCTCGATCGACGCGTTCAGCGCCAGCAGGTTCGTCTGATTGGCCACTTCCGCGATGTGCGCCAGAATCGAGCCGATCCGTTCGCTGGAATGATTCAGCTCCTGCATATCCCTCGCGGCGTTACCCACATGGTCTTCGATCAGTCCCATCTGCCTAACCGTCTGTTGGATGACATCCGCGCCATCCGTGGCCAGATTGGCCGTATCCGCGGCCAAATCGGAGACGACTGCCGTCGACTCGGCGATTCTCTGAATGCCGGCGGCCATCTCCGACATCGCCCGTTGGCATTCCCCGGAGCTTGCCAGCTGGGTATCCGCTCCTACGGCCACCTGGGAGATCGCCTGAGCGATCTCGTTGGTCGCAGCCTCGGTCTGGCCTGCGGTTTCCTTCAGATGACCGGACGAATTCGACACTTCGCTGGATGTCCGATTGATCTGGATCGCCAGTTGACGCAAATTGGCTACCATCTCGTTAAACGAGCTGCTCGCACGCCCGACCTCGTTCGTGCTTGTTACCGGAACGCTGACCGTCAAATCTCCCTCCGCCGCTTCCTTTGCCCGCGCGGCCATCACCTGCAGCGGCCGCAACGCCTGGCGCAGCAGCAGGAAGATTAGCAGCGCGCTCAGAGCAATCGCGGCCGCGCTGATCAAGATCGCGGTCCAGACCAACGCCGAAAGCCGCTCGCTTACGGAATGATAGTCGTAATCCGCACCGTACACGGCCACCACTTTGCCGCTGTCATCCTTTAGCGGCGACAGGTACGTCAGCCATTCCCCGTACTCGTCGGCGAATACCTCCGTCAGCCCGGCTTCGCCCTTAAGCGCCTGCTCGTAGACTTGGCTGAAGCTGCCGTGGTTTTCGTACTCGCTGCCTGCGACGATATCCATCGATTCCAGCGATTGGCTCGCCTGCAAATAGCGAAAATATTTATTATCTCCCTCCTGCCTGTATTCCGGAAGCAGATAGTATGCGTTCGCAACCAGATAATCGTCCGTCGTACCGCTCAGAAGCCGTTTCATAATCGCCATTTCATCCTGCGGCGGCTCTTTCCCCTCGGCCATCGCAGCGGCCGTAACCGAAATCATATGGATGTCCGCCTGGGCTACGTCTCTAAGCTTGTTTCCGACATGGCTGAACTTGCGAAAAACTTCGTCCTTCGTCGACTGATACATCAGAGTCGCTACGATGCTTACCGCCGCGATCATCAATACGGACAGCGCCAGCGAACAGCTCGCGACCAGGCTTTTTTTCCTTAACCACTGAATCATGTTGTATTCCACCCTTTCGACTCTGATTTTCTAAGCTGCTAGCCCAGACATTCGAACAAAGCTTGCGGAATTCTGCCGAGCGGCGTCTGTCTCTCGACGGCTCCGATCTCATACGCCACCTTCGGCATCCCGTATACGACCGACGAAGCTTCGTCCTGCGCGATCGTTCTTCCCCCTCTGCGGCGAATGGCCAGAAGCCCTTTCGCTCCGTCTCTGCCCATTCCTGTCAGCAGCACTCCGACGGCGCTGCGCCCCGCCTCCTTCGCGACCGATTCGAACAGAACGTCGACCGACGGGCAGTGTCCGTTCACCCTTTCACCGTCGAAGCATTCCGCGCGGTATTTTGCCCCGATCTTTTTCAGCCGCATATGTCGATCTCCCGGCGCGACCAGCACGGTGCCCGGTTCGACGTAGTCGCCGGTTTCGGCTTCCTTGACGCGCAGCGAAATTTGGCTGTTCAGCCTCTCCGCGAACATTCTCGAAAAAAGGGGAGGAATATGCTGAACGATCACGATTCCCGGGACGGCGGAAGGAAGCTGGCGAAGAATGCTGAATATCGCTTCGGTTCCCCCCGTGGAAGCGCCGATGGCGATAATGTCATCCGTCCTCTGTACCTTGCCTGAGGGTGAGCGAATCGCCGTATCCTCTGCTGTCCGCATCGCGGTTTTGGCCGTTGAGGCGATTTTGATTTTATAGATCATATCGCGAATAAACGTCGCAACTCCTGTCGGAGACTGCACGTCCGGCTTTACGACAAAATCGACGACGCCCGCCTCCATTGCCTCGAACACCGCCTGACTAACCGCGCTCACCATGACGACCGGAACAAAATATTGCGGCAGCAGCCGGCGAACGAATTCGATCCCGTTCATCTTGGGCATCTCGATATCGCAAGTGATCACATGCGGGTGGAATTGCAATATTTTATCTCGGGCCTCGAACGGATCGCCGGCCGTAGCGACCACTTCGATCAGCGGATCGGACGAAATGCCCCTAGCAATCACTTCGCGAAATACGAGACTGTCGTCCACGACCAATACTTTGATTTTATTGCGGACCGCCAAATGCCTCACCCCTTCCTGTAGACCGCGGGCATTACATATTTGAATCGGGTGGCATTACGGTCAAGGGATTCCGAATGTCCAATAAACAAATAACCGCCGTATTCGGTCAAATCGTATAATTTGTCAATCAGCTGGTACTTCGTCTTATTATCGAAGTAAATCATCACATTCCTGCAGAAAATAACCTGAAATTTGCGCTTAAACGGAAAGACTTTATCCATAAAATTCAGCTTGCGAAAAATAACCTCATTGCGGATGCGATCCGCCAGAACGGATTGTTCCCCATCAAGCTCCCGAAAATAATTCAATTTCCAAGCGGCCGGCAGAGCCGCAATCTTGTCCTTAGTGTATATCCCTTTTCCAGCAATTTCAAGAACTTGGTTCGATATGTCTGTGGCTAATATTTTCGTATCCCATTGGGCTTTCTCCGGTCCGAAATATTCGTCGATCATCATCGCCAAAGTGTACGGCTCCTCGCCCGAGGAGCACGCGGCGCTCCAAATGCGCAAATCCTTGTCCTTGACCGTGCTTGCCAGATAAGGCAAAACCTTGTCCCGAAAAAAGTAAAAATGAGCGGGCTCTCGCATAAAAAAGGTGTAGTTGGTCGTAATTTTGTCGAGAAGAGTGACAGCCGCTTGACCGGTCCTGTCGGCCACGACGTAGCTCAAATAGTCGGATAGGTTGTTAAAGTTTCGGCCGGCAAGCTCGCGGTTCAGCCTGCTGGCCACCAGAGATAACTTCTCCGCCTTAAGATGGATGCCGTAATGGAGTTTGATATATTCGGAGAATTGCTTAAACTCTTGCTCGGTAATGCGATTCATCGTTTCCCACCCGCCCTGCCGACTGGCTTTTCGTACCGCGAATTCTAACGCGTAGGGAGAAAAAGAGCGGTCAACCCTAAGATTGGACCGCTCCTTCTTCCTGCTTAATACTTGCCGAACTCGAAATCGCTCAGAGCGATCTTCTTGGTTCCGGAAGCAGCGGCTTCTCTATAGCCATCGGCGTGCTCTTCCGTCCTTTTGTTTCTGCTCATCGCTTCCAGCATCTTCAGCACCTCGGGGTTTAAGCCGTCCAATTCCCGATAGGGCGAACGCCGATTTTCTCTTTTCAGCCGGAATCTGCCGACCTGATCCTTCAGCAGCTCCGCCTGGCTGGCCAACTGCTCGCTGGCTGCGGCGCTCTCCTCGGACGTTGCCGAGTTGTTCTGCACGACATGGGACACTTGCATAACTCCCTGGTTGATTTGCGAGATGCCGATCGCCTGCTCGTTGGAGGCTACTGCGATATCGCTGACCAGCGTCGCTACCTTCTCGACATTTTCTACGATTTTGACGAGCGCGCCGGCGGTCTCGTTAGCTATGCGGGTGCCGCCCTCCACCTTGCGAATTGAGCTTTCGATCATATCGGTCGTTTCTTTCGCGGCATTCGCCGAACGCGCCGCCAGATTCCGCACCTCTTCCGCAACGACGGCAAAGCCTTTGCCGTGCTGGCCCGCCCTGGCCGCTTCCACTGCGGCGTTCAGAGCCAGGATGTTCGTCTGGAACGCGATCTCGTCTATAACCTTGATAATCTTGGAGATGTTGGCGGAGGACTCGTTGATATCCTGCATCGCTCGGAGCATCTCCTTCATCTGTCCGTTGCCTTGCTCCGCATTCATCTTGGCGGTTTCGGCCAATCCGTTCGCTTCGCTCGCATTGTCGGCGTTCAAACGCGTCTGCGCCGAAATTTCCTCGATAGACGCGGTAAGCTCCTCAATGGAGCTGGCCTGCTCGGTAGCTCCCTGAGACAACGAAATGCTCGAATCGGACACTTGCGCCGAAGCGGAGGCGACTTGATCCGCCGCGGATTTCACGTCGCTCAGCACTTCATTGAAGGATTCGACGATTCGATTCAGCGAGGTTTTGATCTCGGCGAAATCTCCTCTGTAATCGCTGGTGATCTCGACGACAAGATTGCCGTTCGACATTTCCGTCAAAATATGCGTAACTTCGTTTACCACGCTTTGGAATGTCGCGATAACAGTCGCCGTCCCATACGCCAGCTGCCCGATTTCGGTATTGTCGATCGTGACCTTGACGGATTGCGACAGATCTCCTTCCGCCACCCGCACCATGTTTTCTTTAATCCGGATAATCGGCTTAATGATTTTGAAATGCGACAGCAGCAGGCTAATGCCGCTGAACACTGCGGTAATCACGATAAGCACGATCATGATAATAATGTTCCTCTGCATATCGTCAGCTGCCTGGTCCAGCTCGCCGGAGGCTCTGGCGTTCATCGTTTCCTGGAATTTCTCGATTAGCCCCTTGATGGCCTGCTTGCCCTGATCGTACTGTTCGCCGAATACCAGACGCCGACCGTCATCGAGCTTCCCTTCCTCCACCGCCTGCATCGCTTTTTCTTCTATACCGACGAGCGCATCGGAATTCTTTTTCGCTTCGGTGATCAGATCAAGCTCGTTCTGCGGAGCTCCCAGCTCCGTCAGCTTTGCGACAATGTGGTCCCTCGTTTTCGTCTCGTTGACTTCTCTCCAGTAATTGTCGTAATGCGTTTTGTCTCCGAATTGGACGTAAGCTCTGACCTCGCCTGTCAAATATTCCGAGGCGTTCGTCAGATCGAAGCCAAGCTGCTTGAATTCGGATTTTCTCTGCTCGGCGGTTCTCATCTTTTCGAATGAACCCATCACTTGAATCGACAAAATCACCAGCACAATCGCCAGCACCAAGGACAGGCCGCCCAACAAATAATTCAACGTAGATTGCTTAATGCCCCTCTTATTCACCATACAGCTTCCTCCTAATGGATGTGATCTGTTTCTAGCTGTTCGCAATTATAAAATGGAGCTGTGCAGTTGATCGAGATCTCCGTCATTCAGCAATCTGTTGCCGTCCAAAATCAGCTTGACTTCATTTCCGACTTTGCCAACGCCCTTGATGTACCTGTTGCTCGTTCTATGAATTTCCGGAGGGGCGATAATGTCGGCTTCCGGAATCGCGAGCACCTCCGCGACGCTATCCACGATAAGTCCAATGCAGTCGTCGTCGATATCCACTACAATGACGCAAGTGCGATCGTTGTACGCTCTGTATTCCTTTTTGAACCGGAGCCTCACGTCCATGACGGGAATAATTTTGCCTCGGAGATTAATGATCCCTTTGATGTACTCCGGAAGCTCAGGCACCTCGGTAATCGGCTGAATGCCGATAATCTCGGTGACATACCGAATTTCGATGCCGAACGTCTCGTTCCCCAGCGCGAAAGTAAGGAACTTCCCTTGTTGCGTATCCTCTTGCTCCATTTGTTCCTGTTGTTGGATCTGCGCCATTCGGACACTCCTCTCTAGTCATTGGGAAGAAATCTGCGACTTCTTGTTCAGTAATCCGCCGATATTGAGGATCAGACTGATGCTGCCGTCTCCGAGCAGCGTACACCCGGCCAGCCCTTCGATTCTTCGGTTGTTGGCAATGTAGCCGGGCAGCGCCTTGACGACGACCTGTTGCTGCCCCAGAAGCGCGTCGGCGAACAGGCACACGCTTTTGCCGTCCTGCTCCACCATGAGCATAATGCCCTCTGTAAGATCGGCAACGGCGGCCGGCACCGAATACAGCTCATGAAGGCGCAGAATCGGATACACTTTGCCGCGCAGCAAAATCATTTCGTTCGAATCCGGATCCGTGACGATATCCCGCAGCTTCGCTTGGAAGGTTTCCTGGATCGAGGTCGTAGGGATCGTATACTTGGCGCTTCCGACCCGGATGTTCATGCCGTCGATAATCGCCAACGTAAGCGGGATTCTCAACGTCGTGACCGTTCCGACGCCCTCCTCGCTGTCAATCGACACCGAGCCGCCGACCGCCTCTAAATTTTTCGAGACGACGTCCATGCCAACCCCCCGTCCGGAAAATTCCGTTACGTTCTCGTTGGTGGAGAAGCCGGGAAGAAAAATCAGATTGTAAATTTCCTTGTCCGTCATTTCATTCTCAGGCTTCATCAACAAGCCCTGCTTCTTCGCTTTGGCCAATATTTTGTCTTTGCTCAATCCCTTGCCGTCGTCCTTAACGGTAACAAGCACGTTGCTCCCGGCATTTTGCGCCTCCAGCGTAATCCGACCGGCCTGCGGCTTGCCGCTTGCCGCTCTCGCTTCGGAGGACTCGATGCCGTGATCGGCGGCATTGCGCACGAGGTGCATCAACGGATCGGAAATATGCTCGATGATGTTTTTGTCCACTTCGGTTGCTTCCCCGATCAGCGTCAGCTCCAGCTCCTTGTCCAGCTTTCGCCCCATATCTCTGACGATGCGATGCATCTTATGGAAGGTGGCGGACAGCGGAACCATGCGAATGGACATCACCATATCGCGCATTTCGCTCGTAATTTTCCTGAGCTGGCGAGCCGCTTTGTCGAAGCCGCCCAACTGCAGCGCCTTAAGCTCCGGGTTCTGGGTCACCATCGCTTCGGCGATCACCATTTCCCCCATCAAATCCATCAGCTTGTCCAATTTGTCTACGTCAACGCTGATAAAGCTTTGCTGGGCGCCCTTATTCTCCGCCTGCTCCCGGGTCGGCGACTGGGCTTTGGCCGGGGGTTCGGCCTTGACGAGAGGCTCCGCCGCGGCCGCGAGCTCAAGCTCGGCTATCGCAAGCTCCGTTTGTTCAGAAGGCTTCGAAGACGATTCGTCCTCCAGCTCGACAAGCGACAGATTGCGCACGAACGCGGTGCTCGCGATTATATCATGCAGCTCCCGCAGCGTTCTTGCGCTTCTGAACGTCGCCTTAAAGCCCCTCTCCCGAATGATATGGACGCTGTCGCCGTTCTCGACGATATCTTCGGGAGAATACGAGAAATCTTCGGCAATCTCGCTTAGATGATGGACGATAGCGTACGCCCTGATGTTCTCCATCTCGCAGCCGTCGTCAAAATGAATGACGGCTTCATAAGCTTGCAGCCGCGAACGGGCCGCTCCGGCGCCAGGCCCGGAGGGAAGCGACCGCGGCTGCGCCGCGACGGCTTCCTTCCTCGCTCTGGGAGGCGATGAGCCTCCGCCTTGCGCCTTGATGACGGACAGGAATCTTCTGATCGTCTCGATCAGGCTGCCAGGGTCGCCGTCGAGGCTTCCCGCGCTTCTTACTTTGTCTAGTTCCAGTTTTATGAAATCGATACCTTCTAAAATGAGGTCGGACAGCAGGACGAGATCTAAGTTGACATGTTTCTCCTCTCGGATGTAAAAAAATAAATCCTCCATCGCATGGGCCAGCGACGCAATATTGTTGTACGTCATCATGGCGGACGAGCCTTTGATCGTGTGCATAATTCGGAAAATCTCATTCACGGTGTCGAGGGTAAGACCGTTAGCTTTTTCGAACGTCATAACGGTTTTTTCGAGCTGATCGATATTTTGCGTCGTTTCATAGATGTAAATGTCCAATATCGAATCGTTGGAAAATCCTTGATCCAAGCGCCTTTCCCCCCCATCTCATAGCTGATCTGAACATCATCCGTTTATGCAATACGTTAACCAAGCCTTACATTAGCCATAATTTCGACAAAAATCGCCAAACACCTTTTTTTGTCAGGCAAAATAATAGAGCGATTGTAGACGAAGTTAACAGGGCCGAAACACCGTCCGAGCGGGCACCGGCTTCTCTCTATTATGCGGCCTGCGACGGGTGTTCAAGCTATCGATAATCTCTTATGACTCTACTTAATGAGAACCCCCGTTTTCGTTTATACAAATGCTGGGTATATATTAGTCATGACGTCATCTTTGCCCCTGAAAGAGGCGTCCAAATGACCATAGTTATTTAATTAAGGAGGAATATCCGTGTCCAAAAAATTAACGCCTGTTTTGCTCGCTGCATCCCTGATGCTGCTGCCGGTTCTGTCCGGACAAGTCTCCGCGCAGGAGTCACCGACAATTACAGCTCCAGTGTACGGAAAAAACGAGCGGGGTCACATCCTTATTCCTCTTCGCGTCGTCTCCGAAGGGTTGGGAGCCAAAGTGAAGTGGGACAAGCCGACATTATCCGCAAAAATTACAAGAGAGAAAATAGAGGTTAATGTGCCTCTTAATTCGGATTATGCGACGGTTAACGGCAAAAGCGTGCGCTTGGACGCACGCACCATTATCGAACGCGGAGTCACTTATGTGCCGCTTCGCTTTGTCGCTCAATCGCTGGGAGGAACGGTCACTTGGAACAACGAAACGCAAAAAGCCACCGCTTCGCTCGGCGACCGGAAGGTCGTCATTAATGCCCGACAGTATCCGGAGCTGACTCAGACGCGGCTTAACGCGCTCGTCCAAGCGGCGAACGATTCGGCCAATCCGTCCAAGTACAAGCAGATTCGCACGAAGTTCAAACCTTATTTTACGGATGAGTTCATTAACAAGATTGTTCAGAGGAAAAGTGTCTTGACGCAGCATCGATTTGTTTCGAAGCCCTACATCTACTACTATGAAGGAACAGGTCGCGGCAGCATCACTCAGCTGGAAAGTCCTCGCGATGCCGGAGGCATGAACGTTGAACGCATCATTACGATTCGCTATATCAACGGCAAGTGGATGGCGGAGAACGTGGATTATCTTCTTGTCTCCCCTTAAGAAATACACGAGGGGGGCTGACTCATAAGTAAAGGCGTACAAGAAGATTATCGATGAAAAAATAAGGGTATCTATCTCCTGGAGACTGCCTCATACGGTCCTGAAACTACCCCTTTACGGGTTTACCCTTCAAGTTTCAGGATCGTATAGCAACGGAAGGAGATAGATACCCGGAATATCCCATCGATAATCATTTCGTAAGACTCTCTTTACTTATGAGCCAGCTCCGACAGAACCGTTCCCAACCGATCCAGATTTTGCTCGTTGGCATCGATGCAGTACGGCTTGGCCTGCTCGAAGTCCTCCTTTAGCTTAAAGCGCTGACGGAAGGTAACTACGGTTCTCCCATTGCTCTCCTCGAAAGTGGCCGTTATCCGAAATTCATGGCCGGACAGATGATCCAGCACGACTCGTTCCGGCTGCACAATCTCGACAAATACGCATTCGTTCGGATAATTTGTACCGTCGGGTCCGTGCATCGTGAATTTCCATTCGCCGCCCGGACGAACATCGCACTTATGGAATGTATTGTTGAAGCCCTCCGGCCCCCACCACCGAGCAAGCAATTCCGGAGTTGTCCAAGCCCGGAATACGAGCTCCCGCGAACAACCGTACTCGCGTGCGGCTACCAATTCATTTTCATTTTCGCCGATCGTCACGCTTCATCGGCTCCTTCCACTAACGGAACAATCCCGTCCAGCATCAGATTTGTACCATGCTCCCTGATTTCCGGCGTATCGTGCCCGTCAAAATAAGCGCCCTGCTCGGTGAAGATCAGCTTCGTGCCGCCTTCCGTCCGAACGAACTCGACCGTCG
Organism: Cohnella phaseoli; assembly: GCF_003386235.1. GTDB lineage: Bacteria > Bacillota > Bacilli > Paenibacillales > Paenibacillaceae > Cohnella > Cohnella phaseoli. The sequence continues at coordinate 45,908 of NZ_QRDZ01000040.1, read as the reverse complement.
TGATCGAGACGGAAATACGCGTATCGTCCGAATCCAGCGTATAACTATAGACGATGCGTTGATCTGGAACAAGCTCTTGATAGCATGCGTCAAAGGTGAAAACCGGCCCTTCCGGCGGCCCGCCGCGGCTATACTCTCGTCCGCCGACCCTGAAGTCGAAGCTGTCTGCCGGCGAAAACCATTTGGCTTTAAGCTGCGGATCCGCCCAGACGCGGAATACCCGCTCCGGCGCGGCGGCATATGTTTTCTCGATGGCAAAGGTGGCGTGTTTGACGAATCTTTCGTTCATGATAGTTCCTCCTCAGGGTTCTTGATTTTCATTTTCCTCGGCAAGCGTCTCTCCCAATCGATCCAGATGCCGCTCCCAGCTCGAACGCCGCTCGAAGACCGGCTTCTCGAATTCCGTTTTCATCGCCTGCAGCAAGCTTGCAAAATCCTCGGCCGACAGCCGTTCCTCTCTCTGTACCGACTTGGAAACGTGTCTAAGCAGGTCCAGACGATTCTCATGGTGTCTGATTTGCTCCCGAAGACGTTCCATCTGCAGCTCCAAGATGGCCAGAGGACTGACTTGTCCGCCATTCAAAACCGATCTTACTTCTTCCAGCGATAGCCCCAGCTCCTTCAGCGCCAAAATCTGATGCAGCCTCGACAAGTCCGATTCTCCATATAGCCTGTGGCCGGATTCGGTCTGAGCGGACGGGGAAAACAAACCGATCTGATCGTAAAACCGTAAAGTTCGCACCGTAAGTCCCGTCAGTTTGGCGAGGTCGCCGACTTTCCATAGCTTGGTCATGAATCAACTCCGTTCTTGGGCGCTAGCGAAGTACCGGTAGCTTCATTATAAAACCTTACGTAACGTAACGTGCAAGTGTAAAAATCAAAATTGCCGCAACCGCCAGCTGCTAAAATTCAAGTGTATTTGTTTATAGTCAAACTCTACCGCGAAATGAAGAGAAAGTAATGCGATAATAAGGAAATAATAGGAACGGGAGGTTGGGGTTTATTCATTTCTTAATCAGAAAATTGCGTCACCCGGACGATTATCCGGCTGTAGCGCCTCTGCTCAATCTGATCTGGTCGGAGCCGACCACAGCCCAAGAGCTTCAGGCGGACGAAGAAAAGATTCCTCCCGGACAGCTCCATTACAATGAGGACGGCAAGCTGATGGGCTGGGATCGGCCCAAGTGGGTGGCGGAAAACGAGCACGGCCAGGTTGTCGGCTACGCGATCGTCTGGAGAGCGCCATGGAACGAACCCGGGTCGCTGGGTCATACGGTCGTCGTACACACGGACGCGCGGCGCAACGGAATCGGCGGCGCCCTGTACGCTGAACTGATGAACTGGGCACGCGAAGTTAAAGCCTCGCGCCTTGTCGATTATTTGCGAGAATCGGACGAAGCGTCCATCGCGTTCGCGCAGCGGCGAGGCTATGTCAAAGGACGGCATTCCTTTGAATCCGTATTGGATTTGGAGGCCTACACAATTGAAGAAGCTTTGAGCGAGTCGATCGCCGATGCAGAACGCGGCGGCATTCGTTTCGTTACGTTGGCGGAGGAACCCGGCGAAGAGAACGAGCGTAAGCTCCATGAGTTGTATAAAACGACTCATCCCGACATTCCCGGCTTCGTAGGCGATTATCCTTGGTTCGAAGAATGGAAGAAATGGAACCTTCAGCTGCCCGGCATACGGCCGGAATGGATTCACATCGCCAAGGACGGAGATCGCTACGTCGGAGTCGTGGCTCTTCAGTACAATGAACAAACGCAAGCCATGTACCATCAGTACACCGCCGTGCTGCCGGAATACCGAGGGCGCAGAATAGCGTTGGCCTTGAAGCTGCTCGGCGTGCGTACGGCTCAGACTAGCCGGGTTGCCTATCTGCGGACGAATAACTATTCCATGAACGCTCCGATGCTGCGAATCAATCGCGATTTGCTCGGCTTTCGTGCGGAGCCGGGCAACTTCGAAATGATCCGTACGCTTTGATTGAGGCTGTACGCACATCGTATATCCGCGAAGTTAAAAAACATCGATCGCCTTCAGCCGTCGGGCTTTGGGAGATCGACGCTTTTTTAACTTCGCTTCTTTAGACTTATTCAGACGCCATGGCATCCGCTTTGGTAAGATGAACCGTGCCGCGCGGATGCTCCGGCGGCGCATAGATCGAGTACACCTTAAGCGGTTTGCCGCCCGTATTCGTAACGTTGTGCCACGTTCCCGCCGGGACCATGATCGCATACCCGTCATCGACGTTGGCCGTATAGTCCAATTGCTCGGGACTTTTCCCCATTTGCACCAAGCCTTGACCCTCTTCCACGCGAATAAACTGATCCGTCTTCGGATGAACCTCCAGACCGATATCGCTGCCGACCGGGATGCTCATCAAGGTCACTTGCAAATGCTCCCCGGTCCAGATTGCCGTACGGAAGGTTTGATTATCCTCGGTCGCTTCGTCAATATCCAGCACAAACGGATTGGGCCCTTGATCCTGAAGTCTCGCTCTCCGTTCATCCGCAGAAACGTATCCGTTCCTGTAATCATAGCCGTAGCCCCTATTGCGTCTGAGCAATGAATAATCTGGCGGCGAACCCGCCAGCGCCTGCTGCCTCGGACCATAAGCGGCGGAGTAGCCCCCGGGATAGACGACATAAGTTATCGGGTAACTATAGTACATCCTTACTAACCTCCATAGGTTGATAAACCATCTTATGCCTATGGAACGTTATGGTGCTTGCCGGGCAGCGATGCTCCAGGTCATATCCATCATTCTGACGATCGAAAAGTTTCTTTTCATCCGCAAACTATGTTTTAATAACTTATATGAAATCATCCAAACTTCCGATTATCTACGGTATCGTCGTCATCGCCGTCGTGCTGCTCATGCTGCCCAAATACGCTTTTAACGATCCGGACACGTTCTGGCATATCGAATTGGGAAGCTATATGCTTGAGCACAAACAGGTGCTCTATCACGCCATACATACGTTCTACGAGGACAAGCTGCCCTACATTCCGCATGAGTTCGGCTTTCAGATTCTAGTGGCGTTGTCCTATCAGGCGTTCGGCTGGCCCGGCGCTTATTTGCTGACCGCGCTTAGTCTGCTGCTGCTTATACCGGGGCTGCTTCGTCTTGCCCGCATATCGCGCAAGGAGTTGGGCATGGAGGAGGAGCATCCATTGCTGCTCCTGTTCGTGCTGCTTATCGCCTGCTGGATTTATTACGGCTATTTCAAAATCAGGCCGCAGATGATCTCCGCCGGGCTGATCGTCTGGTTTGTCGTCTATTTGCGGGAATTTCAGCTGCGTGTCGGCTGGAAGCCTGCTGCCGCCTTGATCGCCCTATCCCTGCTCATTGCAAATATTCATACGGGCGTCTGGCTTGTCATCGCCGTGTTCACAGGTATGGCGCTTTTGGAGTCGCTGCTGAACAAACAGCTGAATAAACCGCGGATGTTGGCGTTTCTGGGCGTCTGGTTAGTCGGGCTGCTAAATCCGGGAGGTCTCAAAAGTCTGTTCTTCATTCTGACCGTGACGAAGAACGACTTTAATATGCTCATTAATGAATGGCAGCCGCTTCAGTTCAACAAGCTGGACAGCTTGCCGATCATGCTGTTGCTGCTGTTTTTTGTGTTAACGCTGCCCTTCGCGCTGCGCGGCAAGCCTTTCCGTTTCTTTCTGGCTGCCGGCATCCTCTACTTGGGCATCGCAAATTTTAAGCAAAATCTGTTCATGTGGCTGCTTATTCCTTATTTCGCCGCGGCCGCTCTGGATGCGGCTCCGCCATGGCTGCGTTCGTGGCGTTCGCAGCTTCGCATGCCTGCCATTCTGCTCTGCTTGGCGGTTGGACTCGCCGTCAACAGCGCTTACGTATTCGTCAGGACGCCGCAGATTGACGCGAAGAATTACCCGGTCGAAGAGATGAATTACATTATGGAGCGCAAGCCCGAAGGCAAGCGGCCGAGAGTGCTGTCCACCTACGGTACTTCCGGCTACGTCATGTTCCGGGGCGGCGACATTTTGACCGACGGCAGACAGGACCCTTTTATTACTGAACAGTCCAAAGGAACGTTAGGCTGGACCGCATTCGAGCGCTCGATGCACGGCTTCTCGGTCTACTTGCCGGAAATTGTCTCCTATGACAAGCCCGACTACGTGATCGTTCGCAGCGATTCCTCCTGGAAGCTGTACGACGGCTGGGTCGAGGCGTTCGGAGAGCCGTCTTTCAAAGGCACGTACGGCAGCGTGTTCGTTATCCCAAGACGGTGACGAAATGATGTTCGTATTGGCGATTGTCGATCCCGACTCCCGTTAGACAGCTTGACTGCGCGGGCTTCGGCCCAGTTGAGGACCCGGTTAGGGCCGTTAGTCGCCGCTCGCCAACTTTATATGGAATTTCGTACAAAGTTCGGCTCTCATCGTCTATTTGAGGCCAACTTGTACGATTTATCACACAATCCGCCGCTCCGGCCGCTCCAACGCCGTATCTTTGTACGATCAATCCTACAAAACAGACACAGCGCTCCACAAAATTGCGGCACTTATACGTTAAATCGCCCCGATTGCCGCGTCCAAGCGGAAAATGGGGCGATTTATCGGGATATTCTGCGAGACGCCTGCGCTTAATACAGATGGCATGAAACCCGTTGGCCCGGCTCGACTTCCTTCAACGCCGGAGCGACGGTTTTGCAGATGTCCATGCAGCTTGGACAGCGCGTATGGAACGTGCACCCGGACGGCGGATTCGCCGGACTCGGCACGTCGCCGCGCAAAATGATGCGCTCCCTCTTCGCCCCCTCTGCGCCGCGCACCTCCGGTGCCGCCGACATCAGCGCACCCGTATACGGGTGCTTCGGCGAACGGAACAACTGCTCCTTGCTCGCGAGCTCGACGACGCGTCCAAGGTACATCACGGCGACGCGATCGGAAATATGCTCGACGACCGATAGATCGTGAGAGATGAACAGATACGTCAGCCGGTACTGCTCCTGCAAGTCCTGCATCAGGTTGATCACCTGCGCTTGGATGGAAATATCGAGTGCGGACACCGGCTCATCGGCGATAATCACCTTCGGATTTAGGACAAGCGCCCGTGCGATGCCGATCCGCTGCCTTTGACCGCCGCTGAACTCATGTGGATACCGAGAAGCGTAGCTTGGGTTCAAGCCGACGTTGTCGAGCAACGAAGCGACCCGCTCGATTTGCTCTCGCTTACTTCCGATTCCGTAGATTTTCATCGGCTCGGCCAACGTGCGTCCGATCGTCCATCTGGGGTTAAGCGACGAATACGGGTCCTGGAAAATCATCTGAACGTCGCGACGCATCGCCCTCAGTTCGGCGGGCGACTGCGCATGAATGTCGCGCCCGTCCAGACGGACCGAGCCTTCCGTCGCCTGCAGCAGGCGAATAATCAGCCGCGCCACGGTGGATTTGCCGCAGCCGCTCTCGCCGACGATGCCCAGCGTCTCGCCGCGACGAACCTTAAAGCTGACGCCGTCCACCGCTTTCACATGCCCCTTCGGCCTGGAGAACACGCCGCGCCTGATCGGAAAATATTTTTTCAACCCGTCGACTTCCAGAATGGCGTCATCAGCCTCGTCGGTTTTATCCAATAGATGATCCAACAAGCGCTTGTCCTCCTTTCTCTACAAGCCAGCAAGCCGCAGCTCTGCCCGCTTCGTCTATTGGGAACAGCGGCGGCAGCTGCTCGCGGCACTTGTCCATCGCGTGCGGACAGCGATCGACGAAGCGGCAGCCTTGGCCCCACTGCGATGGAGGCGGTACATATCCGGGAATGTAGTTCAGTCGTCGTTCGCTGCCCGCGCTCTTGGGCAGCGAGTTGAGCAGCCCTTGCGTATATGGATGGCGCGGCGAATCGAGAATATCCCGCACCAGGCCCTGCTCGACGATTTTGCCGGCGTACATGACGATGACATGGTCGCAAACTTCGGATACGACGGCCAGATCGTGCGTGATAAGCATCATCGACATATTGTTCTGCTTCTGCAAATCCTTCATCAGCTGAAGAATTTGCGCCTGAATCGTCACATCGAGAGCGGTCGTCGGCTCGTCCGCGATCATCAGCTCCGGCTGGCAGGCCATCGCCATGGCGATCATGACCCGCTGTCGCATGCCTCCGGATAACTGATGCGGATAGTCGCCGGCGATTTCCTCCGCCCGCGGAATGCCGACCATCTGCAGGAGCTCGATTACTCGTGCTTTCAGCGCTTTGCCGGAAGCCTTCTTGTGAATTTTCAGCGCTTCCCCGATCTGGTTGCCGATCGTATATACCGGATTAAGCGACGTCATCGGCTCTTGAAAGATCATTGCGATTTCGTTGCCGCGTAAGACGCGAAGCTCCCGCTTGCTCACCTTGAGCAAGTCTCTGCCTTTGAATTTGATTTCGCCCTTCGTGATTTTCCCGGGCGACTTGATCAGCCCCATGATAGACAAGGAGGTTACGCTTTTGCCGCAGCCGGATTCGCCGACGATGCCCAGCGTCTCGCCCTTGCGGATCGCAAAGGAGATGCCGTCGGTCGCATTGAAGGTATGATCGCGGGATTGGAACGTGGTCGTCAGGCCGTTAACCTCCAGCAAATATCGATCGTCCATGTCATCTCCCTCTTCTTGGGCCGGTGCCCTTACACAAATTGTTTTACCGTGTCCGCAGACAGCATCCTCGAATAAATAAACTGGAAGAACCGCTGCCGATCTTCCGGCGCCACTCGTTCGTATACTTGCTTAACCGCTTCGTTGCCGCGCCAATACGTATAAATAAACGGCGAACGCAGCGGATGGGTAAAGAAACGGAGCCGGGAAGCGATCCAGTTCTCTTCGCCGAACGCGTACTCGGCCAGAAATTGCGCCACCTCTTGCTCGGGTTTGCGCTCCGCATGCAGCATGTGCGCGGCGTTCATCCCCGAGGTCGAGCGAATTTGCTGATAGATTTGATAAATATGATCGTCCTCGGTCTCCAGCCAATCGATGAAATAAATCCCGTTGTCGGCAATTCCCTCGAATACCGAGCTGCTTGCGGTATTGACGACGACCATGCTGGCATCGATCGGTATATCTCCGGACTGCATGCCCAACTCCCGGAAACGCATATGAGTCGTATGACCCGGAAAGCACTCGTGAGTAACCAAATGCTTCAGCCCTTCATAAGTGAAAGGAATATCGCCGTTCAAATACATTTTGCCGTTCACATAGTCGCAATAGGCGTTAAAAGGGAAATCGTGAACGATCTCCGGAACGACCTCGACATCGGCCATCTGCGGAAACATTCGATCGACGACCCGCTGTTTCGCCACGGCCAGCAGCTCCTTCAGCACCGTCTCCAGCTCCGCGACCGGGACGCGCCGTTCGGCCTCCCATGCCTGAACCTTCTCATGAAGCGACCCCTTATACCCTCTACCCGCAAGCGCGACGTCGAGCCGACGATGCAGTTCGCCGCGTTCCGCCTGGCTGAGCGGATTCTCGTTGACGTACAGCAGCCCTCTTACTTTATCGCGAAAAGGCAGTTGAACTCCCGCACACCAGTCGGCCAGACAAAGCACGGAGCCGATCTGCTGCTGCATATAGTTACGGCGCACCTCATTCTCAATGTCCAGATAGCGGAGGCGCAAATAGTTCAAATCCTCCTTCACGTCGGACCAGTTGCTGTACGTAATGGGATGTTCATCGGATAAACTGTACGTCAGCCCTTCGTTGTCGAACAGAGCTTCCCCGGTTTTTACCAGCTTGGAACGGTAAAGCTGATCCATGCCGAGCACAATACGAGTATACTCCACGGCCAAACGGTGATCGGTTTTCTCCATACTCGTCATTAACAAACCCCCCTCTATTTAATTCCGCTTTAGCTTGGAATCCGTCAAGTCGCGAATGCCGTCTCCGAGCAAATTAAAGCCGAGCACGGTAATCATAATCGCCAGCCCGGGATAGATCGACAGATGCGGCGCATCCTTCAGAAACTTCATCCCGAACGCCAGCGTCCAGCCCCAGCTCGATTCCGGCGGCTGAATGCCGAGCCCGAGGAAGCTAAGCGTCGCTTCGGCGACGATCGCCTGTCCAAGTCCGAGCGTCGCCACAACGATGATCGGAGCAAGACAGTTCGGCAAAATATTGTAGAAAATAATGCGAAAATCGCTGGATCCGATCGTACGCGCCGCTTGAATGTACTCCGCTTCCTTGACGACGAGCACGTTGGCCCGGACGAGACGGGCGTAATTCGTCCAATACACGAGTCCCAGCGCGATAATCACGTTATTGATGCCCGGCCCCAGCGCGGCCACGAAAGCGATCGCTAGCAGAATAACCGGGAACGACAGGACGATATCCACGATACGCATGATTAACGAATCGACCCAGCCCCCGTAGTAGCCGGCGATCAGCCCGAGCGTAACGCCGATGATAAGCGACAGGCCGACGGCAACGATCCCGACCTCAAGCGACACTTTGGCTCCGTACAAGATGCGCGTATACAGATCTCTGCCGAACTGATCCGTACCGAGCAGATGACCGGACGTCATCGGCTTGGCCAGACGTTCGCCCATGACCATCTCGTACGGATCGTGCGTCGACAGCACCGGTGCGAGCAGCCCGGCGAGAAGCACGAGACAGACGATGATTCCGCCGATCAGCACCGATTTGCTGCGCGTTGCCGCGAGCCAGCCCTTTTTCCATCCGGAGGAACGCGGCTTGATCGCCTTCCCGTATTCCGCTTTTGATGAAGCGCTCATCGCTCCTCCTCCTTACCTTTGCTGAATCTTCGGGTTGATTTTCGTATATAAAATATCGATGACCAGGTTCGTGAGCGCAAACATCAGCGCAATAACGAGCACGCAGCCCTGGACGAGCGGAAAGTCGCGTTGACTGATGGCGGAAATGACAAGACGTCCGATGCCCGGCCATGCAAATACGGTTTCGGTGACGATCGCCCCGCCGAGCAGGTTGCCGAATTGAAGACCGATGATTGTCACGATCGGAATCAAGGCGTTGCGAAACGAGTGCTTAAAGATGACCGAGAGAGTGCCGACGCCTTTCGCTTCTGCTGTCCGCACATAGTCCTCCTTCAGCACCTCAAGCATCGTCGAACGCACCATCCGCGTAATGAGCGCGGCGCTCATGATACCGAGCGTGAACGCCGGAAGCAGCAAGCTGCGAAGGCTTTGCACGATATCGTACAAATTGCCGGTGCGAACGAGCGTCGAGAACGCTTCGGTCAGCGGTTCTCCCCGTCCGAACGACGGCAGCCAATTCAGGTTGACGGAGAAACCGATAATGAGCAGCGTCCCCATCCAGAATACCGGCATCGATACGCCCAACTGCGCGAAAAACATACTGACGTAATCAATCCACGAGGACTGCTTCACCGCCGACAAAATGCCGAGCGGAATGGAGATAATAAGCGCGATGACGAGCGCGAACACGGCAAGCTCAATCGTCGCCGGAAGATGCTTCATAATGAGCGAGTAGACGGATTGATCCTGGAAGATCGATTGCCCGAGATCGCCTTGCAGCAGCTGTTTCAAATAGACGAAAAACTGCACGTACAGCGGCTCGTTTAAGCCCAAAATGTTGCGGATGCGCTCCACTTCGTCCGGCGGGGCGTCCTGGCCGAGCAATACCGTTGCCGGATCGCCGGGAATCATATGCAGCAGCAGAAAGACGAGAACCGTTATCCCGAGCAGCACGGGAATGAACTGCAGCAACCTTCTTCCTATATACGTCAGCAAGTTAACGCTCCTTACTTAAACCGAAAGGAAGGAGCGAGCGATCCGCCTCTCCCTCCCCGGCCTTTTTTTCCGTGCTATTTAATTACCGCGTTCTTGAAATTATAAAAGCTGCCTTTCGGATGAAGCGTAAATCCGCTCAGCTTGTTGGAGTGCATGACGATGTACCCTTGGTACAGCACGATGTCGAACGCCACGTCGTTCACCATCATTTGCGCGGCTTCTTGATAATACTGCTTGCGTTCGTCCAGATTCGAAGTCGTTCTGCCTTTTTCCAACAGTTCGTCGACCTTCGGATTGCTATACTCGCCGTAGTTGTTGCCGCCCGTCGTCGTCCACTGGTTGTAGACCGCTTTGTCCGGATCGACGATATTCAAGAGACCGAACATCGCGATATCGTACTTGTGAGCGAGCAGGTTAGCCAGGAACGTCGGCGCTTCCGTCGTCACGACTTTGGCGTCGACGCCGGCTTTGACAAACTCGTTCTGCAAGTATTCGAGCGCCTGCACGCGATTGGAGTCTTCCACGTACGTCGACAGCTCGATCGACAGCTTCTTGCCGTCCTTATCGACCATTCCGTCGCCGTTGGTGTCCGTCCAGCCGGCTTCGGCCAATAGCGCTTTCGCTTTCTCCGGATCGTAGTCGAACCCTTGGATATCGTCCGTATGCGCGAACAGCGGCGGGATAAGCGGCGACTTGGCCGGCTTGTCCATGTTCTGATAAATATCGGCCGAGATCACCTGCTTGTTGGTCAGATGCGCGATCGCTTGACGCACCTTCACGTCGGACAGGAACTGATTTTTCTGATTGTAGGAAAGGTACGTGTAGCCGAGTCCTTCCGTCTGCGTGACGGTAAACTTGTCATTGTCCTTGATCCGGTTAATGTCCTGCGGCGACAGCGGCGAATGAACGAAATCGATGTCGCCCGCCTCCAGCGCGGACACCCTTGTCGTGTTGTCCGGAATGACGAAATACGTCATTTGCTTTGTTTTGGCTACGCCGTCGTGGTATTTGTCGTAGGCTTCGAAGAACAGCTTACTGTTCTTGTCCCACTTGACGAATTTGTACGGGCCGGTTCCAATCGGGTTCGTCGCCATCGTCCCGTCGTTCTTCTCGCCGATATGCTTGGGCACGATGCCGAGATCGAGATAATACAGCAGCGGCGCGCTAGGCTGCTTCAGCGTGAACTTGACGGTGTAGTCGTCCGTCGCTTCGACGCTGTCGATCGCCTCGTACAGCTTGGCGTTCGGCGCTTTGAACTCCGGATCTCTGATCGAATCGTACGTGTACTTCACGTCTGCGGAAGTAAACGGCGTGCCGTCATGGAAGGCGACGTCCTTGCGCAGCGTAAACACGATCGTCTTCGGATCGGGCAGCTCCCATTTCTCCGCCAGATCCGGCACCGGCTCCAGCTTCTCCGTCAGACGGACGAGACCGCTGAACACGACTTCCGCTACGCGAGCGTTCGACGTATTGCGGCCAAGCCGCGGATCGAGAGTGTCGGGATCGACGTCCAGCCCGATTTTAAGTTCGCCCGAAGCGGCGGCCGGCGGATTACTCTCCGTCCCGCTGCTCTCGCTCGCATTTCCATTGTCACTCGTGCCGCTCGCGCTCGATCCGCTGCTGCTGCCCGAGTCGTAGCTGCAGCCGGCAAGCATCGCGCTTGCGAGCATCATGCAAACAATCAGTAAACTGACCAACGATTTTCTGCTCATGTGACAACTATCCCCCCTGATGATTGTTCAAATGAATGTTTGCTCAGTTCGATCCCATCTGTCCGAGCTGCCTGTCCAACTCGCGCAGCTCGTCGAGGTTCGCCAGCGTAAGCTCTCTTTCCCCGCGCTCCGCTTCTTTAATTAGCCGGACCAGACATTCCAGACGAGGCACTGCGATCGACTTCTCCTGGGCGCGCTGCACGACCGGGCCGACGATCTCGTTCACTTCCGTCGGGCGGCGATGAATCGCGAGGTCGCGCCATACGCCGGTGCGCCGCTGGTCATGCTTGTACCAATAGATCTTCTGCGCTTGCCAGCAAGCGTTCACCGCTCCTTCCGGCGGCTCGGCCATCGCGAAGATTTTCGGGTCGAAACCGTCGATCACCTCGCATACGACGCCTTCCGCCTGGCACACCTTAACCACTTCGCCGGCAAGACTGCCTAACACGCCTCTGTATTCCAGCCGATCGAAAATGTCCGGGACGTCTTCGCTGACAAGCGCTGTGGCGAAATAAACGGCGCCGACGGCGGCTTTGCCCCATAAAAATCCGAAAATGTTGTCGGTAACCTTAATAGGCTGCAACGCGGACAGCACCTGCTCCAGCTCGTTCAAGCGCGGAGTCGTCCGGCCGTCCATCTCGCCGATGCAGAACGAACCCGTGCCGCCGAACGATACTTCGCCCGGCTGTACGTAATGGCCGCCGAACGTCAGAAACGCGCCAACCGTTCGCTCCTCGCCGACGATCCTGGCAATCTTGTACTCCTCCAATCCGTTCTGAAGCGAAAGTACGTAGCCGCCGGGCGTCAGATGCTTCGCGAGCGGTTCCAGCGCCGGGGCTGTATGGCGGGCCTTCACCGCCAGCAACACCGTCTCCAGCGGCTCGTTCACTTCTTCCGGCAGCAGGATGCGCGGATGAACGACGAAATCGGCTTCGCCCGATACTTTCAGCCCGTTCTCCCGAATGGCCTGCACATGCTCCCGCTGCGCTTCAACGAAAGTGATGTCGTGACCCGCCCGAACCAGATGGGCGCCCAGAATGCCGCCGATCGCGCCTGCGCCCACAATTGTTATTTTCATTGCCGTCTATCCTTTCTGAAAATATTGATCGATGACCGCAATCGCATCGCGGAGGCTTACCGCTGCGCGATTGCGCTCCCTAATTAGTCGAGAGGCGAGAAACTTGAATTCGTCGCTGTCGGGATCGAGTCCGCCCAGCCGCGGCATATCGCTTAAAGCAGGCAGCGAGTGCTGCTTCAGTGCCGGATCGTGACCGAATCTGTCGCCGTACGTGTAATCGAGCGGGACGAGCACCCGGCTGAGTTCCTTCAAACAGCCGTTCAGCAGCGCCGCCGCCTTGCCGGACTCTTCGCCCTGCGTCCGAATCGCTGCATTGAGCCGATCGGCTCGCTCCTCCAGCTCTTGCGCCCGTTCCGTCAACGGCGCGAGCGACAGCTTGCCGCCCGCCTGCTCCTCGTAACGTTTCAGCGTTGCGAGCGCTTCCCGCGCATAGGCGGCGTAATCGAGCGGCAGCACCTGATCGGTAAGCAGCCGCCAGACCGTATATTGATAGATGCGCGTATCCCTGTCCAAAATGTCTGCATCGATCTTATCGCCCGTATCGTGCGGCGTATGCCACCACCAGCCGGTTCCGTGACCGAGTCGATTCTGGCCGCCGAATACGGCGGCGGAGGCGTTGGAGCTGCCCGGCTTGGCCGGCTGCTCGCTCATATTGCCGAAGATGGCGGGGACGCCAATGCCCCAGAACGACTGGTCCCCGGCCCGCTCCATCCGACGGCCGGTGAAGTCTTGTCCGGCCTGTGTGCTCAGCGCCTCCTGCGCCAGCTCGGCAAGCTCCGACGCCGCCGTCGTGTCGCCAACAACGGTATTGCCGAGACCGCCGGTCGAATCGACGTTGACATGCACGAGAGCCCGGCGCTCCAGCTCCTCCCAATGATGATCGGCGTACCAGGAAGAACTGGAGTAACGCCCCTGGGAGTGACCCGACCAATAGATGACGCGCAGACTGCGCTCCCATAAATCCGCCCGCTGCACGCACAGCCGCGATACTTCGAGCATCGTTGCGTTCGCGCCGCCATTGTCCATTACTCCGTAATACCACGTATCATGATGGCCCGTGTACAACACGAAAGGATCGTCTCGATCGGCTCCCGGACGAATGTAATCGGCCACCAGAATCGGCGTCTTGCGCCAGCCCGTATCGACCTCAGCGAACAGGGCGACGTCGACCGTCTTGTTGTCGGCGATCGCCTGCTTCAAACGCTGTCCGGTTTCGAGCGGCACAGTGACCACGACCGATTTGGGCAAAATCCCCACCTGATCGTCGCCCGGGCTGCCCCATACCGCCGAGATACACATCTCATGCACGTATTCGTGCGGACTGATATGAATCTGCCCGATCGCTCCCTGCCGATTCGCTTCCAATGTGGCAGCCGGGTTCGCGATACCTTCCAGCAGCACTACGCAACCGCTTACATTTAATCCCTCATAATCTTGCGGTCGGCCGATTCCCGCATAGACCAAGCGACCAGTCGTGCCGTCAGGACCGCTGGATCGGGAAAACGAATGGGCAATGCAGCCGAAGCTTTCGCCCAGCGCATCGACGCGGGCCTCGCCCGGCAAACTGATATAAGCATCGTGCAATATAAGTTGCGTTTCGTAACCGTAAGCCTGCATTTCCCTTTCCACATACTTCAGGCTCTCCAATTCGCCTTCCGTTCCGGCATGCTTCGTCCATCTGCTGAATTCTTCGATATGAGCCATCATTTTTTCTTTCGACATTTCATTCATAAGCGGGGCCAATTCAGCAATTTTCAACGTTGTTCCTCCTTCTCGACACTTCCATTCGTGTCGCCGCGTTGCTCAATAAGTAGGATGCCCACGATTTAATATAGAATTTCTCATAGAACAGATTGTTTTGTCAATAACATAATCTATATTGATTTCGTTATATATTCGTCGTATAGTTATACAAAACGTAAACCATTTTGCAAAAATGCCTACTTTATTAAACTTCCCAGGAGGTTCTATATGTTAGTTTATACCGAAGCGAACGGACTTCCTCCGATGCAGCTTGACGACATCGACAGACAAATTTTGGACGCTCTGCATGAGAACAGCCGCATCTCCTATACGGATCTCGGCAAGAAAATCGGCCTGTCCCGCGTTAGCGTTCAAGCCCGCATCAACGCCCTGATCGAGAGCGGCACGATCGAACGTTTTACTGTTGTTATCAACCCGACGAAAGTCGGTATTCAAGTGTCCGCGTTCTTCAACGTCGATATCGAGCCGGCGTATTTGGATCAGGTAGCCGAGAAGCTGGCCGACGAGCCTTCGATTACGAGTCTCTATCATATGACCGGTCCGAGCACGCTTCATATGCATGGCATTTATCCGAGCAATCAGGAAATGGAGAAGTTTCTGCTCGAGAAGCTGTATACGATGCCGGGCATCGTTCGCGTGGAAACCCAAATGTTGCTTAAACGCTATAAGAGCAGGATGGGCATGAAATTGTAAGGAGGACGCTTGATGGCTGCCGGATCAGCAACGTACAGACATATTGTTTTCGCCATGGTGCGCACCGGCATTTTGGGTTACGGGGGAGGGCCTTCGGTCATTCCGCTCATTCGTTACGAAGCGGTCACCCGTTATCGTTGGCTGGACGACGACGAATTCGGCGAGACGCTTGCGCTCGCCAACGCCTTGCCAGGTCCGATCGCGCCGAAGATGGCGGCCTATCTCGGATATAAGCTAAAGGGCTCGATCGGAGCGACCGTCGCTATTCTTGCGCACATCCTTCCGACAAGCCTGGCCGTCATCGCCCTGCTCGGAACGTTGTATTCGCTACAGCATTCGAAGATTGTTGCCGGAATGATCGCGGCCGTCCGCCCGGTCATTTTTGTCATGCTTGCGATGATGGCCTATGAATTTATCGCCAAAGCATGGAAGGGTCTCGGGAAAGCTTTCGCGCTGTTGTTCAGCGCGGCGGCCTTTGCGCTGCTGTTCTTCGCGAACGTGCACCCCGGCATCGTCGTCGTGCTGTTTCTCGGCTACGGAGCTTTCCATCTGACGTTGGTGGAACGTTATCGGCGGCGGAAGGATACATCCGCATGAGTCTCTTAAACGATTTGCTTCAGCTGTTTTGGGGATTTTTTGTCGCGAATTTGCTCGGCTACGGCGGAGGTCCGGCATCCATTCCGCTTATGCAGCAGGAGGTTGTCGATCATTACGGCTGGCTGACGACGGCTCAGTTCGCCGATGTGCTGGCGGTGTCAAACGCGCTGCCCGGTCCGATCGCTACAAAGATCGCCGCCTTCGTCGGGTATCAGGTGGCCGGCTGGATCGGCGCTCTAGTTGCGACGGCTGCCACGGTCGTACCGTCCGCCGTCGCGCTTATCGTGCTGCTGAAAATCCTGAACCGCTACCGCCAATCGTCTGCGGTCAAAGGAATGACGCTGCTCGTCCAGCCCGTCATCGCCGTCATGATGCTGCTGCTCACCTGGGAGATGGGGGAAGTATCGGCGGAATCGATCGGCATCTGGCAGTCGCTCGGCATCGCCGCCGTCGCGCTGCTCGCGATGACCAAATGGCGGATTCATCCCGCCCTTGTCATTGTCGCCGCTTTCCTGTACGGAAGCCTAGTGCTCTCGCATTCGATGTAAGGAAACGAAAAAGACAGATGCAAACGGCTCGAAATTATTGATCCATTCCGGGAGGATGCCATGTTAAACATCGATCCGCTGTATGACCCCTATCCGTCGCGCCGCTCGGCCGTCTATGCCGCTAACGGAATGGTAGCCACCTCTCAGCCGCTTGCCGCACAGGCCGGCCTCGATGTTATGAAGAAGGGGGGCAACGCCATCGATGCGGCGATTGCCGCGGCCGCGGCGCTGACCGTCGTAGAGCCGACTTCCAACGGCATCGGCGGCGACGCCTTCGCGCTCGTCTGGACGCAAGGAAAGCTGCACGGCCTCAATGCAAGCGGTCCCGCTCCGCTGAGCCTGTCCATCGAAGCGCTGAAGAAGGCAGGCGTTGAAGCCATTCCAACCCATGGCTTCATCCCTGTCACCGTGCCGGGCGCTCCCTCCGCTTGGGCCGAGCTAGCCGCCAAATTCGGCAATCTTCCACTGACCGAATCGATACAGCCGGCCGTCGAATACGCCGAGCGCGGCTACCCGCTGTCGCCCGTGCTTGGCAGCTATTGGAGAAGAGCGTTCAACAACTTCAGCGCATCGTTGAAGGGCCCGGAATTCCAACCATGGTTCGATACGTTCGCGCCTAATGGCAGAGCGCCGGAAATCGGCGAGCTTTGGTCTTCTCCCGACCATGCCGCTACGCTGCGTTCGATCGCAGAGTCGAATGGCGAGTCGTTCTATCGCGGCGAGTTGGCCGAGAGGATCGACCGGTTTTCACGTGAGCACGGCGGATATTTGCGCTTGGCCGACCTCGCCGCCTATAAGCCGGAATGGGTCGAGCCCATCGGCGTCAACTATCGCGGCTACGACGTGTGGGAAATTCCGCCGAACGGCGGCGGGCTTGTCGCGCTGCTGGCGCTTAATCTATTGAAGGGCTTCGACTTCTCTGAACGGGATACGGTCGATACGTATCACAAGCAGCTTGAAGCGATGAAGCTCGCGTTTGCCGACGGCGCCCGACATATCGCCGCCCCCCATTCGATGAACGTGCGCGTCGAGGATTTGCTGTCGGACGCCTATGCCGACGAACGCAGACGATTGATCGGACAAACCGCGCAGCTGCCTGAGGCCGGCCAGCCTCCCAAAGGCGGAACCGTCTATCTCTGCACTGCAGACAGCGAAGGCAATATGGTATCTTTCATCCAGAGCAACTACATGGGATTCGGCTCCGGCCTTGTCGTTCCGGGAACGGGCATCGCGCTGCAAAACCGCGGCCACAACTTCACGCTCGACCCTAATCACGCCAACTGCCTGGAGCCGGGGAAAAAGTCTTATCATACGATCATCCCCGGTTTTCTCACCCGCAGCGGCCAGCCTGTAGGACCGTTCGGGGTTATGGGCGGTTTTATGCAGCCGCAGGGACACGTGCAGGTCGTGATGAACACGGTCGACTTCCATCTTCATCCTCAAGCTGCACTGGATGCGCCGCGCTGGCAGTGGATGGAACGGAAGACGGTCGAACTGGAGCATACGACTCCGTCTCATATCGTCGATGCGCTCGCGCGCAAGGGCCACGATGTGAAATGGGCGCTCGGCTCCGGCAGTTTCGGACGCGGCCAAATCATTTGGCGGCTGGACAACGGCGTGCTGGTCGGGGCAACGGAAGCGCGGACGGACGGACATGTCGCTTCCTGGTAAAGCTGCTTTATATGAAAAGAGTCGTATGAAATGATAATCGATAGGGAATGCTGTCGTGCATGTGTCTCCTTAGAACACATGCACTTTTTCTTTCTTAATCGTAGGACGTAAAAAAATAAATAGAGCGACACATTCGCCGCTCTATCTATAAAACTACCGCCGTAACGACACCCGGATTCCAATATCCCTACACCATCGATTGATTGGTTGATTGCCTGCTGCTTAATCATAGGAATCTTCATCAAAATCTTTATAGCTAAATGGTTTAGATCCGGTATATCCCCGACTAATAGGCTTATTATAGCCGTTGCTTTTGTTGTAGGACATGCTGCTATTCAGCAAAGGTGCGCTGTTGTAGGCATTGCTGCCGTTCAGCAGAGGCGAGCTGTTGTAGGCGTCGCTACCGTTCAACAGAGGCGAGCTGTTGTAGGCGTTGCTGCCTCCCTGTGCAGTCTCCTTTTTGTAGCTCTTGCTGCGTGCTTGAGCTTTACCGCCATCTTTAATAGCAGCGCTATTACTCGCCGCCGCACCCCAGACCTCATCAGATTCGCTTGTCTTCACATTGTTGTCTCCGGCAACGGGCAGGCTGCTCCGGGAGCTGCGCTCGTTGTCATCCACTACCAGCTTTTTGCCGGGAAGATTGGATATCGAGCCGTAGCCAAAATATTTCTCCTGCGGCAGATCCGGAACAGGCGCTGCTTTCTTCCGTTTCGCCAGCAGTTCCTCCATCACACTTGCATGCTTCGACTGCACATCTCCGCGATAATCGTATGCGATGGGATCGTGACGCTGGGTCTTGATCAGCAACTCTCTAAGCATGCTGTTTTTCTGATCGTGCGCGTCGCGCATGCGCTCTTCAGCAGCATCGGGGACATGGTCCGCATACCCGAGCAATTCCAGCGCGGAGACTTGCATGTTCTTCGTGAACGATTGCTTCCCATTCTGCATCTTAGGCATCAGATTGCCGTCAACGTCGCGTCTACGCACTTTTTTCCCCGTCGTCGGATCGACCTTGTCCTCACCTGTTAAATAATCCAATTCGTACTGAAATTCAGGCTTTCCTACAAACTCCACGCCGAGCTGTTCAATCGGAACATTGTTTTTCTCCAGTTGTTGTACGGTCTGCACCATCTGCTTCGAACCCGGCTTGTAATGACCGCTTGCATCGGAAAGCAATTCAACTTGTCCATCGCGAACTTGAAGCTCGCCCGCACCGGCAATGTCATCCCCGGCATTAAAGGTGGAATGATGGATTCTCTCCATTGAAGGGAGCTGCATATTTCGCAGTTCCGCTTGAAGTTGCGGTTTATCCTTCAAATCTTTCAAATCCTGTTTGCGCTGATCATGAACACGCTTGGAGCGATCCGAGTTTTCCTTGACGGCATCCATCGAATGAAATTCGCCCAGAGCGTTCATCGTGAAAATATGCCGATCCGCCTTCGCCCCCACCGTCGACGATTCTAAAGCTCCCATCGTGTCCAGCGATTTGCCGTCTGTCGCGTTGATCATTTTACCGGACTTGTCGAAACCGCGGGCATAGGAGGCTCGCTGTGATTCATTCGCATAGAAGGTCGTCGAATTCAGGTCCACCCCACGAATACCGCCTCCGTACAGCATATCTTTATCAAATTCGGATTCTTTGTTTTTCTCCAGCGCAAAACTCGATCCCGCTCCAGCAGGCTGAAGGGATTGAGCAATCAGTCCGGACAACTCGTCCTTGTTGGCGTTATCCGAGTCATCATCATAGTCGTCATCGGAGTCATCGTCAAAATCGTCGGGCTCTTCGTCGAACAAATCCTCTCTCACCCGAGCCGGAAACACCCCTTGCTCCGGTGTAATCGCTCCTACCGCAGAGGAAGGCGATGTGTTGGTCGTCGGTGTCGTACTGCCGCTCTTGCTGATGCTCTTGCTGTCCCAGTCATCGTCAAAGTCATCATCGTCCGAATTATCGTCGTCCTTAAACGGCACATAGCCTTTCGGCAGTGGCTTCGACTTTGGCGCTGTCGTTGCACTGCTGCCGAGATTCCAGTCAAAGCTCGAACCGGCATCCTTCGTCTCTCCGGTATCAAACGGCACATAACCCTGCGGCAGTGGCTTCGATTGCAGGGAGTCCGACAACTGCTTCGGCGTTGTTGGGTTCTCGGTCACAGGCTTCGATTCCAGTGTCGGCTTCGTGCGATGTCCGCCGATTTGTGTCTTTATTCGATGCGAGCCAAGGGTGGGCTTTGGCACTGTCGGCACAAACTTCTGCGTCGCCTGATTTCCGATCATCCCCTGCATATCCAACACCTGCTGCGTACCGTGCCCGCCGATTAGAGACTTCGTGCGATGCGAGCCGATAATCGGCTTTTTCGACGGCTTGGCCCCGGTGAAAGGCGCATTCTTCGAAGAGACGGCGTTACTGCGTTCTCTAGGCATGGGATACCCTCCGGTCATCAGTATTCTTGCGGTATCTTTGATCACGATATTTCTAATGAGGAATCTTTAACACGGCCGCCCTATTGATGTCCTTACTCCTTACGGTCTGGCAGACCGCAAGCGAATTCGGTCGCCCGACTGCTTCATGCAGTCCGGTAGACGACGCTCGAATGAAACTGCGATCTAATCCACCATACCTAGCGCTTGCAACGTTCGGATAAACACGGTTGCCGCCTGCGCTCGCGTTACTTGACCCTGCGGATCGAACGCATCTTTCGATACCCCCGTCATGATCTGCAGTTTGACCATTAGCCGAACGTCTTCCAGGTAGGCTGGATCTACACTTTCGATGTCTTTGAAGTTATCTGCGCCGATCAATTCCGTTGCCGTTGGCAACTTGCCCTGAGCGATGACGGCAGCGAGCATACTTGCCATTTCTTCGCGAGTCAGCGGTTGATCGGGGCGGAAACTCGTGCCGCTCACGATATCAAGCAGACCCAGTTCCTTCGCCTGCGCGACAGCATTGGCGTACCACGCTTCGGGCTTTACATCGACATACGCAGTCGAGCTTGCATCGAAAGCTCCTCTCCCTAACGACCGGACAAGCAGCGTTGCAAACTCCGCTCTAGTCATCTTTTTATCCGGAGCATACTTCTCGTTCCCGATCCCCTCCACAAGCCCTTTCACCGCCGCCAGATCAACGAACGACCTCGCCCAGTGCTGCTCCATATCAGAAAAGCCGACCGTTTTCGATGCTGCCAAATAAACGCTGTTCGTGAAAGATAGAATCGAGATGTAAGCTACACCATCCTTCTTCACCTTCTTAGCAGGGACGAATTCGAGCTTCTTGTTCATCTCGTTATAACGAAAAGCACCCCATAATTCCGGCAAATCGGTCGACTTGTTCGGCATCGGGATCAATCTCGTCAGCGCCTGATTAAACTGACCCGCCGTGCCGATCGTCAGCCCTGTATTCGTATGGACGATATCGATGCGGAAGTCTACAATCGCCCCTAACACTTTGCCATTCGGCAAGACGCTTGCGATCTCCGCTTGCAAAGTCTTGTCGCCGGACTTGTCTGTTAACGTAATTTTGAAGCTGACATCTTCGGCTTTGAGACGATTTTTTTCAAGCAAGGCATTGAATTCGGGAATCCGCGAGACCAGATTAACAGCTACTTGGTAAATGGCGTACGGCGTTGTGATCTCCAGGTGAAAATCGGCATTCTTGACGGACAAGTCGGTTAAAATACTCGCCGGAACGCTGACATAAGTCACCCCGTCTTTCGGCGTTGCTGCCAGCGTAACGAACGGATTCTTCGTGTCGATGCGAGCAGGGTCCAGCGTCTGTCCGTTCAAGTCGATGACAGGTTTGCTGATGAATGCACCTCCGCCGCCACCTCCACCACCGCCTCCGCCGGGTGAAGTACCGGAAGCCGCGCGGGTGATGTCGATCTTATAAGTTTTAGTCGCGCCGCCCAGCGTCGTTACGACAAGCGAAATCTCGTTGCTCCCCGCATTTAACGCAAGCGAAAAGGCTGCCGTTCCGCTCGTCATTGCGAAAGGTCCGCTGGTCAGCGTTCCGGTGCTGTTATAGACGCTCACCGTTGTTGCCGCCTTGTCCATATCCGACACTGTCATCGTTACCGTGACGTTGGAGATGGCAGCCCCCACGCTTGCCGTATATTGAATCGTATCCGGGTCGAACGACGGGCTCAGCGTTCCGCTTGACAGAGATAATCCGCTCAGATTTGCTTGACCGCCGCCGGCAGCTCGCGTCACCGTCACCGTATATATCTTCGTTGCGCCATCCTGCGCCGTCACGACAACCTCGATTTTGTTGTTGCCTTCGCTCAGTGGAAGCGCCGGAGACGCCGTTCCGCTTAGCACGATATGCGGCCCGCCTACCAGCGTCCCGCTCCCGCTATATACGCTGGCCGTTACGGAAGCGTTCGCGGCCTCCGACAATGTCGGCGTTACCGTGATGCTGCTCACGGAATGCCCTACGCTCGCCGTGTAGGTTCCTGCGAACGCCGGCACCAGCGTCCCGCTCGACAGCGTTAAATTACTCAAATCCGCGTTGCTGCTTGCGCCTCTCGTCGCCGTCACCGTATATGTCTTCGTAGTTCCATCTTGCGCAGTGACCAGCACGGTAATCGTATTGCTTCCCACAGCAAGCGGCAGAGAAGGAGACGCCGTCCCGCTTGGCACTGCAAACGGACCGCTAACCAGCGTCCCGCCGCCAGCATACAGACTGATCGTAACTGTGGCATGAACCGTATCCGCTACCGTTGGCGTCACCGTGACACTGCTGACTTGATGCCCTACGCTCGTTTTGAACGTTCCCGGCACGAACGACGGAATCAGTTCCCCGTTCGACAGCGTCAAATCGGTCAAGTCTGCATTGCTGCTCTCTGCTCGCGTTACCGTTACCGTGTAAAGTCTTTTCATGCCGTTCTCTGCCGTAACCTCTACCTTAATCATGTTGCTCCCAACAACGAGCGGGAGCGGCGCAGAGGCAAAACCGCTATTCACCGGCACGTCGTTCACAGTCACTCCCGCGCTGCCGTCCGCTGTTGTCGGTGTCACTGTAATGCTGCTTACGCTATTCTCGACACTCGCCTCATAATCGGTCGTACCCGCTGCGAACGCCGGACTGAGCGTACCGCTGGACAATAATAATCCGCTTAAATCCGCATTTGCGCTTATCGTTCTCGTTACGTTTATCGTATAAGATTTGGTTGTTGTCCCATTCTGCGCAGTCACAACGATCTCAATCGGGGTGATGCTGCCCATGTTAAGCGAAATCGGCAGGGATGTCGTACCGCTCACAACCGGCGTCCCATTCACCTTCACCGAAGCCATAGCATCCGACAATGTCGGAGTGACCGAAATCTGACTCTGACTGGCAGTCGCCGTATAGGTCGTTGTTGTAGAGATAAATGTCGGGCTTAACGTACCGTTCGACAATGATAACTGACTCAAATTCGCATTACTGCTAACTTCTCTCTTTACAATTATCGTGTACGGCTTCTCTGTTACACCGTCCTCCGCTAAGACCACCAGGTCAATCCGATTATCCCCTACATCCAGATTGATGTCTCCGGACCCGGTTCCGCTTGCGATCCGCTGACCGTTCACCTTTACGGACATCAAGGAATTCGTGGTCGTAGGCGTCACCCGAATACTGCTTATGCCATTCACGACGCTGGCCGTGTAGTCGGTCGTTCCGGGTGCGAACGCCGGGCTCAGCGTACCGCTCGACAGCATTATGTTGCTCAGACTTGCTTCGCTTGAAGGAATATACGGATCTTGTATGCGTATCGCATAGTTGTATGTATCGGCGATAATCAGGTTGCCGGCGCTATCCAGCGTTATTCCAAGCGGCCCATTCAATTCCGCCAGAAGACCCGAGCCCCCATCTCCCGAATAACCCCCTGTCCCGATTCCTGCTATTGTCATGATCGTGCCGCTCGGAATCACTTTTCTGATCCTGTTGTTGTCCGTATCGGAGATATACAGATTTCCGCTGTCGTCTATCGCTACGCCTTCCGGTTCATTCAATTGCGCCTCAACGGCCGAGCCTCCGTCTCCGCCAAAGCCATCGGTCAACGACGACCCGGCCACAGTGCTGATGATGCCGATCCCGCTCGAAAAATCTACTTTACGAATCCTGTTATTGTAGGTATCGGCGATATACAGATTCCCGCTGCCGTCCACCGCTATTGCGCTCGGATAGTATAGTCTAGCCTCGACAGCCTTGCCCCCGTCCCCCGAATAACCGCTATCATCCGATCCCGCTACTGTATGGATGTTGCCAGCAGCGTCGATTAGCCGAATTCTATGGTTCGATGTATCGGCGATATAGAGATTCCCGTCGTAAATCGCTACTGCGCTCGGATTGCTTAATGCAGCGTCAACGGCCAAGCCGCTATCTCCCGAGTAATCGTTTACTCCCGTTCCTGCTATCGTGGAAATATTGCCGTCCGCGTCTATTTTACGGATTCTATTGTTGTATTTATCAGCAATATATACATTGCCGTCATCGTCCACCGCCACTCCGGTCGGATTGCGAAATTGTGCGCCAAGAGCCGAATTACCGTCTCCTGCATAACCATAGTTTCCATCCCCGGCGACGGTGCTGATTTGCTTGGTTACAGCATTCACTTTCCTGATCTTGTTGTTGCCGGCATCGGCGATATACAGATTTCCGATGCTGTCCATCGCAACGGCTGAGGGGTTCTCTAATTCGGCATCGACGGCCGGTCCCCCGTCGCCTTCGTCGCCATAACTCCCTCCAGCTACGGTGTCAATGATCCCGCCCGTCCCGGCATAGGCCCGCTCGTGTCCGAATGGCAGCCACCCTGCCAACATTCCTAATGTAAGTATGCAAACTGTAAATTGCGCCATTCTGCGCCGAAATTGGAACTTCATCATCGATCTTTCCTTCCTGATTTCTAAGTAATCGACTCTACAAACGACTATATCATTGGGAGAGAATCGATAATCTTAATGAAATCTTAAAGGACTTGTCCACGAATCAACCGGCTTCTCTTGCTTTGACCACTGGTTAGAAAGATAAAAAACAGCGCACAGATAGAAGGATTCAGCCTGTACGCTGTTGTAGGATCTTAACTCTAATCGAATGAATCAATCAAGCCAAGCACTTGCAGCGTACGAACGAATACTGTGGCCGCTTGCGCTCGTGTTGTTACACCTTTGGGGTCGAAAGCATTCTGGCTCGTACCGGTCATAATCTGAAGCTTCGACATCAGGTGAATGTTCTCCAGATCGGACTCGGCCACGCTTCCGATATCCTTGTAGGCATCCAAGCTTACTTCACTTGACGCAACCGTCGGCTGCTCCAGTCTAATCGCCGCCGCCAGCATGCTTGCCATCTCCTCGCGAGTCAGAGCCTGATTCGGCTTGAAGCTGCTGCCGCTCATGAAACCCAGCAGTCCCAGTTCCTTCGCCGCTGCCACAGCGTTTGAATACCAGACGCCAGCTTTCACGTCGCCATAAGCCGCATTGCCGGCGGTCGATGTACCCCGTCCCAACGCACGGACGAGCATAACGGTAAACTCAGCTCTCGTCACCGCTTTGCCTGGGTCGTACCGTCCGCCTCCTACACCTTCGACAAGACCTTTGGCCGCCGCTAACTCCACATCCGACTTCGCCCAGTGCTTCTGTACATCGGCAAAGCTTACCGCATTTTCCGCAACCGCATAGGTGCTATTGGAGTAAGAACTTATCATCGCGTACCATACGCCATCCAGCTTCACAGCCTTGGCGGGAACAAACTCGAATTCCTTCGCATTGTCGTTATAGCGGAAGGCTCCCCATTGCTTCGGCATAGCCGCCACATTCCTCGGCATCGGGATCAGTCGGGTCAGCGCCTTGCTGAACGGATTCGTCGTCCCGATTGTCTGCCCTGTCTGCGTATTCACGATCTCCAGGTGATAATCGACCATCGCGCCCATCACTTTGCCCTTCGGCAGTCCATTCGCCAACGCAGCTTGCAAGGCCTTGTCGCCGGATTTGTCCGTTAACGTGATCTTAAAGCTGACATCCTCGGCTTTGAGATTGCTCTTCGCCAGCAACTCTTTGAGATTGGGAATCAGCGAAGCCAGTTTAACCGGAATCCGATAGCTCCCGTATGGCGTCTTGATCTCAATCATAAAGGCGGCGTTTTCGCTCTCGAAGCTCGCTAGGATGCTCGCCGGTATGCCGACATAGGCTGTTCCGTTCTTCGGCTCCACTTCCAGCGTGACCGACGGCTTGGTCGGATCGATGCCCGTCGGGTCCATTGATGTGCCGTTGCGATCGATGACCGGTTTATTCATAGTCGGCTCGTTCACAGACGGCGCAGAACCGCCACCGCCGCCACTGCTGCTATTTTTGGTGAACGTCGCGGATAATACGCCGCTATCGCTCATCCCTGTCTTGACCGCAATCGCCCTTAGCGTTACGGTAGCGGTCAATTGGATTGGGGCGGTATACAGCAAGCTTCCTGGCGTCGGCGTCGTGCCGTCCGTCGTATAGTAAATGTCCGCGCCCGGCGTTGCCGAGGACAAAGTGACTTGTTGACTACCGCTGAAGGAGCCGCCCCCCGGCGACGCTGTCGGTGTTTGTACTTGAAGCAGCGGTAGAGTCAGGCTATCGCTTGCGGCCGGGCTGGCATTATAGCCGGGCCTTGCCGCCATGCGCTTATAGCCTGTCACCGTTGCTCCGAATGCAAGACCCGACTTCGTATTGCCCCCGCCCCATGCGATGCCGTCAAAACTATATTCCGCACCTGACGTCGCCGGAATCGTCACCGTATAACTCTCGTCGTTCACCCGTTCGTACGTAAGAGCAAAAGCAGACGGAGCGCTCTGATTCCGGTTTGCCGTACTGACAATCGCGCTGGCGAAGTCGGAAGCGTTATAAGTAACCGTCTCCGCCAGACGGATATACAGCGTTACGTCCTCGGCGCTGCTTGAAATGTAGGTATTTACCGCACTGTAACCCCCGTTATCGAACCGATACTCCGCACCCGCAACCGGTGCGATCGTCACGGTTTTGGGAAAATCGCTTTCGCTTACAGTGTAGTCCAGTGACGGAGCAGGGCGTCCGTCCAGCTTGGCAAAGACGACTGCGCCACTCTCTCCCGCCGCACCCGCATTATAGTTAGCGGTTTCCTTAATACGAGCATAGAAGGTGTGACTGCTTCCCGGTGCAATGCCTGCAAACGTATTACCGGTCTGCCATGCGTTGTTGTCCATCCGATACTCCGCGCCGGGGATAAGGTCTACCGTGAAGGTGTAGGTGCTGCCGCTTACGGAGGAGCTTCCGGTTACGTCTGTCGGTGCGGAAGGCCCTGCGGCTTTATGGATAGCGAAAACAATCTCCCTCGTCCCCGCAAAATTGCCTATTCCATTCATAGTCACAGTAGCGCTGCTTCCTGCATCTGTGTTGTGCGCGTCGGACAACGTATAATCCAGACCCTTTATCAGTGTATTGCCGTCAAAAGCAACGGTTAACGCCGGTTGAATCGGGCTGCCTGTATAGGCGTAGTTCCCCGTAATCTGAACGGAAGCGTGCGCAATATCCCGAATGATGAGGTGCAGCCCTCCTTCTCCGGACTGGGCGCCTCCGACATTTCTAAGCACGGGCAGCTTGCCGTCGTCAATCGTCCACACCGATTCATCCCATCCGCTGCCGTCCCAATTGCTCGCCGTCGTCCAGAAGGTAGCGGCGTTAATCTGCGGAAGGGCGATGTCCGCTCCGTCTAATTCGTCTGCGCCCGGATTGCTCCATGCGCCGGATATTCCGCTGAAGGCTGCGTTGCCGGATAAAACCGCGCCGGCTTCGCTGCTTCCCGCGATGCGTCCGCCTGCGCTAACGGCCACGCTGACTCCGGCGTTCAGCGCGACGCAATTTTTCAGCATCGTCTGATGCCCCAAATTCCCTACCACGCCGCCGACGTAGGTGCTGCCGCTGATCTGGCCGGTTGCGTAGCTATTTTGCAGAGTACTGGCGCCCTGCGCCTCCCCGATCAAGCCGCCCACATCGTCTGCGCCGCTGACGTTTGCGGTACTGTAGCAGTTCCGGACTGTGCCCGAGTCGACATATCCCGCAACACCGCCGACACGGTCTGCGCCGCTGATCTGGCCGGTGACGAAGCAGCTTTGCACCGTGCTACCGCTGATCTGTCCTGCAATGCCGCCAGTATAGGAGCCACCGACGATATTCGCGTCCGCTACACCAAGGTCATACACTGCGGCGGAGCTAATCATCCCGAACAGCCCTTGAAAATCGCTGCTTGAGCGGTTGATGACCAGCCCGGTAACCACCTTGCCTCCGCCGTCAAAATTGCCCTTAAACGGTGCAACGTTCGTTCCGATAGGCATCCAGCCTGAGCCGTTAGCGTAACCGGACAGGTTGAGATCGTTCATCAGCTTATAGGTTTTTCCCGCATCCGCATAGGGAGCGGTTCCCGCGTTCACGAGCTCGGCAAGCCGTGCCAGTTCCTCCGCTGTGCGAATCTGGTAAGGAGCTCCGACTGTGCCGTCGCCCACAAACTCCGCGCCGTCCTTGTCTACGAGATGGACGGGCATCTCTATCGCCGCGCCGAACAGACCAGGCAGCTTCCCGTTTTCGTAGGTCCACGCCGGAGCGTTCCCGAACAACGCTTCAAAAAAGCCCGCAACGCCGATATCCGCAGCAGTTCTGCTTTCCCCGTCAAAACCGTCTGAATAGTCATCGTTCCACGTACCGGGTATGCCGATAAATGCCGCATTGTCGTCAAGATCGCCGCCCATGGAATCTCCCGTAACACGCCCGACGTCCATGCTGCCATTTACCGAGATGTTCAGCGCGGCGCAGTTTCGCAACGTACCGTATATCGATCCTGCTAGGCCGCCGACGCTAAAGATGCCGCTGACACTGTTGGCCGCGTAACAGTTCCGCAATGTGCCAAGGTCCGTCGTATGTCCCGTCACTCCGCCGATGTCGCTATTGCCGTTGACGCTGCCGAAGGCGTAGCTGTTTTTCACCGTTCCGTCCACATACCCGGCAATGCCGCCGATATAGTTCCCCGTCCCGCTGACACTGGCGGAGACATAGCAGTTTTGCACCGTTCCATTCGGCGCAGCTGCGGTTTCGTCAACATATCCGGCTATACCGCCGATGGTATTGACGCCTTTGACACTGCCGGTAACATAGCAATTTTGCACGTTCCCGACAACATTACCGGCTACGCCGCCAACATAGCGTTTGCCAACGATATTCACATTCGTCACGCCAAGATTTTGTACGTTTCCGCCCGAACCGACGGCTCCGAACAAACCTTGGTCATCGCTGCTAGGGCGATTGATAACCAGCCCGGCGATTATGTGGCTGCCGCCGTCAAATTTGCCCTTGAACGGCCTGGCATCCGTTCCTATGGGCGTCCATCCCGTCCCGGCAGCATACCCGGAGAGATCAAGGTCATCCATTAACTCGTAGTATTTATTCGCGTTGGCATAGGGGGCCGTTCCCGCGTTCACGAGCTCGGCAAGGCGTGCCAGTTCCGCTGCTGTGCGAATCTGGTAGGGAACTCCGACTGTGCCGTCGCCCACAAACTCCGCGCCCCCCTTGTCTACGATGTGGGCAGGCATGTTCACCGCCGTACCGAACAAACCGGGCAGTTTGCCGCTCTCGTAAGTCCATGCCGGATCGTGGGCGAACCAAGCTTCGAAGAAACCCGCCGCACTGATTTCGGCGGCGGGTTTGCTTTCCCCGTCCACGCTGTTCGCACCGGGATTGCTCCATATACCGGGTATACCGTTAAATGCCGCGTTGCCGAAAAGAGTATACCCGCCGCTTGCCTGTCCCAGCACGCGACCAATAGCGGTATTTCCCGTAATGCCAAGGTTCAGCGCGGCAGAATTTCTTAGCGTGCCGCCGTCCATGCTTCCTGCAATCCCGCCGATCTTGCCGGAAGCCGTTATACCGCTGACGCTGCCGGCGGCGTAGCCGTTTTCCATTATGCTGCCGGGCAGAAGCGCTCCCGCAATGCCTCCGACATCGTCTTTGCCTCTGACGCTGGCGGTAGAATAGCCGTTACTAATCGTGCCGCGAACGCCGCCCGCCATGCCGCCGACATAGCTGTCGCCAAGGACGCTGCCGGTCGTATAACAGTTCTGTACTCTGCCATGGACTTGACCCGCTAATATACCAGCAAAGCTGGAAATGCCATTTTGCACGTTAATATGCGCATGGACCACGCCCAGATTTTGCACGATACCGCTCACGCCGATCTGTCCGAACAGCCCCTGGTCCGTACCGCCGGGTCGGTTAATGGTCAGCCCGGCGATTATGTGGCCGTCTCCGTCGAAGATGCTCTTAAACGGCTGTGCACTTGTTCCGATCGGCAACCAACCCTCGCCAGTTGCGTATCCGGATAAATCGATGTCGTTAGCCAGCTTGAGGGAAACTGTCGCAGCCAAATCGTTGAGCAGGAAGGTTTCCAGTCTGCCTGCATTTACGAGCACGGCAACCTCGGCAAGCTGCGCCGCCGTGGTGATTTCTACCGGGCTTGCTTCTGTACCGCTGCCAACGATGCGCGCC
This sequence comes from Cohnella phaseoli, assembly GCF_003386235.1. Taxonomy (GTDB): domain Bacteria; phylum Bacillota; class Bacilli; order Paenibacillales; family Paenibacillaceae; genus Cohnella; species Cohnella phaseoli. The sequence goes on along the minus strand of NZ_QRDZ01000040.1, from coordinate 15,604 downwards.
GCCATCCCGCCTGCGTTCGGCGGTATGTAAACCGTAATGCGGGGCGCCTCCACTCCCGCTGCCATCCCAAAGCTCCCATCGGGAACAGCCGTGAACACATACAATCCCTGCGCCGGAAAATTGGCATCGTAAGTGCGGTCCGCCTGCCAGATCACCGGTATAGAGGCTTGTTTCCCTTCCAGGATGCCGGAAAGGGTATCGGGAAGCTCGGGTACGGACGTATTTTGCCATCGCAGCTCATCGGGAAGCTCGTTAAATGCCGCAACTCCGCCTCCACCGCTTATCCCGTCAGGATACGCTTGCGCTGTCGCCGCAGCCGGCATCATTCCCAGCACCAAGACGATGGACAATGCCGCCGCCAACAATCGCCTGATTCGTATGTATGGATCCATCTACGTTCCTCCGATTCTTCTCTATCAGACTTCTCTAAGTCAAAATTATACTCACTGCCTCTCTATAAAAATCTTAATGAAATCTTAAAGGATTCGAAGTCGGCGCCCTGAAAAAAACAAATCCCGAAAAAATCGTGCTATGATCAAACTAACTCAAATTTCTGGACGGTGGCGACCCTACAATGGAACAAATACTCGTAGTGGATGACGATCCGCAAATCCGCGAAGTAATCCGTACCCATATTGAACAATCGGGCATGAGCGTCCTTGAAGCCGAATCCGGACGTCAAGCGATTGAACGACTGGAAGCGGAACGCATAGATGTCATTATTCTGGATCTCATGATGGACGATCGCGACGGGTTCGAGGTGCTGCGCTACTTGAACGCCCGCCGACTCGACACCTTGACGATCGTCGTCAGCGCCAGAAGACAGGAGCAAGACAAGATCGACACCCTGGGCCTGGGAGCCGACGATTATATGACGAAACCTTTTAGCCCGATGGAATTAATGGCCCGTATTCGCGCCGTTCTGCGCAGACGATACCCGGTCTCCAATCATCCCTCTCTGGTCATCCGCTTAAATCATCTGATTCTGGAGGTCGACAACTATACGCTGCTCGTCGATAACGAGAAAATTCCGCTGACTTATGTGGAATGCGGTCTCATGCAGCTCTTCATGCAAAATCCCGATAAAGTCATGACGAAGCTCGAAATCTATCAACAGGTGTGGCAGCATGAGCGCTATGACGACAACAATCTGAGTGTATATATGAGCCGGCTGCGCAAACATTTGGAACGGGCGCAGTCCACCTGGGAAATTCAAACGGTTCGCGGCGTTGGCTACCGGTTGACGGGAGCCGGAATATGAAGCTGCGCACGAAGCTATGGCTGTTGCTTGTCGTGAGTACCGCTATGAGTATGGTTCTGTTCGGCTACAGCTCGGTCTGGATCGGAAAAGCCGTGAATAAGGGCTACGCCCTGTTCCAGCTTAATCCGCTGGCGCAATCTATCGTGGACTCGATCGAGGATGGACCTGAATTCGGAGAAGATACGCTGAAACGAATTTTGGATAACGCCCATGAGGAGCATCCCGCTATTCGATGGCTGTGGCTGAATGATCAGGGTCAATCTATCTATGATACGGCAGGGCTCAATCCGACCTTATCCTTCAAGGACTTGGCCGTACTGATGCAGCAAACGCCCCAGAGATTTTTGACGGATGACGACGTTCATATTCTTACGCCGGCAACGAGAGACGGACAATCGTATTTCTTGCTCCTCAGCATTCCGGCTTCCGAGATGAAGCAAGGCGAAGTGTATTTTATGGTTCGTACGTATAAATCGTTGCTAACGCTCGTCGTTCCGATCATTCTTTCGTTTTCGTTGCCTTTTTTACTGGCCATCTGGTTGTTTACCTCTATTAATAAAAGAATCCGCAAGCTCAATCATGCCCTGAATCAACTGAATATCCAGAGCGATTCCCCGGTAGTACAATTAGTGGATTCCTCCAAGGACGAGTTGGGCCAGCTTACTCAGCATTATAACTCCATGGCGCATCGAATCCGCTCCCAATTCGCGGAAATTCAGCAGTTCGAGAGCAAGCGCAAGCTGCTGCTGTCCAATCTGTCGCACGATCTGCGAACGCCTCTGACGACGATGCTCGGCTGCGCCGAAATGATACGTACCGGCAATTATAAGGATCAGCAAGAATTACAGGGCAGAGCCAAAATCATTCTTCAACGCTGCAGATACATGGACAAGCTGCTGGATCAGATGCTGGACATTTCCCGTCAGGATGCGGACGATCTGACCATTCGCTTGGCCGAGCACAATCTATCCGAGATCGTTCGCAAAATCGCGGTCGAATATATCATGATCCTCGACGGCGATCAGGTTCATCTCGATGTCGAAGCCCCGGATGAGGATATTCATCTCCTCGTTGACGCTTCTCTTATCGAAAGGGCCCTGCGAAATATTTTGGACAATGCGATTCGATACGGAAAAGATGGACGATATCTCGGCATTCAGCTGACGGCGGACGAGCATTCCGTGAATATTATCGTGCAGGATCGGGGTAAGGGGATCCCTGCTGAGCATCATGCGTATATTTTCGATCGTTTTTATCGGGTGGACAGCGGAAGGAAAGGCGAAGGATTGGGGATCGGCCTGGCTATTGTCAAGGACATCGTCGAAGCCCACCAGGGCAGCGTGGAGATGAGCAGCATTCCGAATGTGGAAACCGTATTCCGGATCTCTCTGCCTCGACTTAACCTCCCGCAATAAGCAGCAAAGCGAGATTACGCCAACGCCGCTGGCTGTAATCTCGCTTGTTTTATTTCCTTGCCGCAGATAGCAGCTCCAGCCACATCAACCGCAAAGACCCTGCTGTGCAACGAACAGTCAGAGCATGGTCGCCCGGCCCCGCAGCGCCCAACTCGATGTCGCCGTATTCCCGCCAATTTCCACCTCGCGCTTCCACACTTCCCAGCGTTCGCCCGTTCAGCGCCGCCTCCAGCTTCCCTGCTCCGTCAACCGCCTGCAGCTTAAAACGGACGGCCAGTTCCTCCTGCGGCTTGCTATCGTCTCCGATAAAATCGTAGACGAACCAATCGCCGGCCGACATCTCTACGCAGAGCCACTGGTCCGGCTGCCACTCCTCGCCGCCGCCATGCGCAAACGTTGCAGTCGTCCGCTCGCTGTCGACAAATCGGATCGCAGTGCGATCCCCCGTGCGGAAGCCCACGCCTGCGGCAGTCTGTTCCGTTCCCGCTTCGGCGGCTGCGCGTCCGAAGCTGACTCCCTCTCCCTTATAGCCGTAGAAAACTGCCGGAATGCGCACCGGAGCCCGGCGCAGCAGCGACCGCACGACCTCCGGCCTGTACTCGCAATCGGTCAAACGCATATTGTCCAAATAGCTCCACAAAATGCGCTCAGCCGTCTCGGCGGACGGCTTGGCTCCGCCCTGCAAGTAATCGACCAGCAGCCCCCAGCCCTCCGGTATGCGGATCGAGCAGGGCGAATTGGTCGTGCCGAGCTTTTTCCAAGTCCAGAAATTCCACGAAATGTCGTGATCCTCGAATAGCCGGAATGCGCCCGCATACCAATCCTTATTATTTTCGCCGCCCTCGCCCATAAAAATCGGCACATTCCACTTGTCGCGAAGCTCCAAATACCGAGCGATGCTTTCCGTATCGGGATTGTTCCAATACTTATGGAATTGCAGCAGCACATTGTCGTCCAGCGGCTCATCGCCGAACGCCCCCTCGAAGATCGACCAGTCCGTCGACCAATGCACGCCTTCCAGAATGATCATATGCCGTGAGTCCACCTCGCGAATAGCCCGTACGATCTCTCGATACAGCGGCATCACTTTGCCGTACAGCGACGAAAACCATTCGGGCAGCGGCTCATTCAGCAGATCGTACCCGGCCACGATCCACTCGTCCTTATAGCGGTCGGCCAGCATACTCCACAGGTCTACGGTTTGCCGCCAGCTTGCCTCCACCGTAAACAATTCCGGACGGTCGAACTCCGAATCGTCGATGTTCGCTCCGGTTTGCCCCCCGGGAGCGCCGTGCAAATCCAAAACCACATAAAGCCGGTACGTCCGGCACCAGTCGATCACACGGTCGATCAGCTTGAGCCGCTCCTCGCGATAGATCGGCGCGCCGCCCGTCGCTCCCGTCCCGGCCAACAGAAACCGGGCGTTAATCGGCAGCCGCACCGAATTAAACCCATCCTCGGCAATTCGGGCGATATCCTCTTCCGCGACATAACGATTATAATAGCTGTCCCAGAATAGCTCCGCCTTCTCCCTGCCGATCAGCCTTTCGATCATCGCCTCAATGCGACGGGGACGATCGCCCTCCTTCGGAAACTTCCACATATACCCTTCCGGCAGCAGCCAACTGCCGAATCCGACGCCGCGCAGCAGCAGCTCCTCGCCCGCGCCGTTGCGCAGCTTGCTGCCGTCCGCCCTTACAAATCCCGTTACTTCCTGCTTCCTTCTCTGCGACACAGGAACGTCTCCCCCCATCGATAATCGAGTCTATCAAGCTTTAATAGCCCCTTCGGCTATGCCGTGCAAAATATATTTCTGCAATGCGAGATAAAGCGCGATAACCGGCAGCATGGCCAGCACGAGCGAAGCCAAAATCGCCGACCAGTCGTTGTTGTATTCCCCGAACAGCATGTTGGTCGACAGCAGCAAGGTGTAGCTTTTATAGTCCGTCAAAATCAGCAGCGGCAGCAGGAAGTCGTTCCACATCCACAGCGTGTTCAAAATGGCGATTGTCGCCGTAATCGGCAACAGCAGAGGCAAAATCACCGTGAAAAACAACCTAAATTCACCGCAGCCGTCAATCACCGCCGCTTCGTCCAGCTCCTTGGGCACCGACTTCACAAACCCGTGATACAGAAACACAGCTACCGCTACGCCCAGTCCGATATACAGCAGGCCGAGCCCTACCGCCGAGCCTTGAAGCCGCAGCTCCTTGCTGATTTTGACCAATGTGATCATAATCGAATGAAAAGGGATCAGCGTGGACATGACCAATAGTCCGAACAGAAAGCCGCTCAGCTTGCCCGGCGTCCGCGATAGCTTGTAGCCGGCCATCGACGCAAACAGAATAATGCCCGCCAGTCCCACCGCAACTACCACAAATGTATTCCATAGGCTGCGAAAATAGTTTATTTTCCGAAACGCGTCGGCATAATTGCCGACCTCTAGCGACGAAGGCAGCGCCAAAATATTCGTCAGCATCTCGCCCTGCGTCTTAACGGAGTTAAGCAAGGCCATATAGATCGGAAACAGCGTGACAACTGCCGCCACCAGCAAAAACAGCAAAGCGGTCCACGAGCCGAGACGTCCGCCCAACCGATTCATGCCTGCACCTCCCGCCGCTTCATGATCGCCAGTTGAATGATCGTAATGACGACAACGATACCGAACAGAATCATCGCTTTGGCGCTGGCATAACCGTAACGGTTGCTGAAGCTGAACGCCTCTTCGAAAATATTGAGCGCGATCACCTGCGTCGCCCGCCCCGGACCGCCGCCCGTCAGCGAATACACCGCATCGAACGCCTTGAATGAAGCGTTCAATGTCAAGAACACGCCAATCGTCAGCGCCGGATAGATCATCGGCAGCGTGACATGGCGAAATATCGCCAAGGGGCCGGCTCCGTCCATCGCCGCCGCTTCCTTTAAATGCTGCGGAACGCCCTGCAGAGCCGCGATATAGATGACCATCAAGTACCCGACGCCGCCCCACAGCGACAGCGCGAGAATCGCAAAGAAGGAATAGCGTGGATCGCCGATCCAGGATTGATCCAGCAGCCGCCAGCCCGTCTGGTCGGCCAAATACGGAAACACGCGCGTAAAAATAAACATCCACATAAACCCGCCAATAATGAGGCTCAGCATGTTGGGCATAAAAAAGATCGTCCGGAACCATACCTTGCTCCGCCCCATCGCCTCCACCAGCACCGCCAGCAAAATCGCCAGCGCGTTCTGCAGCACCAGCATGTATAGCACGAACTTGGCCGTAAACGCCAGCGATTTCACAAAAAAGCGGTCGTTCATCGCTTCAATGTAATTGGCCAACCCCACCATGCGATAGGCGGGGTTTAGTCCGTTCCAATCGGTCAAGCTGTACGCGATGCCCCCGAAAGCGGGGGCAAGCGTAAAGGCGATGTAGAATAGGAGCGCGGGAAAAACGAAGGCCAGCAGCATGGCGTGTTTTTTCCATGATCTCGTTGTTGCCATTGTATTCACTCCCGTTATCCGGGCGCCGCGTTTGGCGCGCTTCGTCAATTGCTGCTGACGGACGTCCGCCATACTTTATCCAGCGAAGCGATGATGTCGTCCTGCGTGACGTCTTTGGCATAGTAGCTTTGCAGCAGCTTGGCCGTCTCGTCCGTCACGCCGTTCGGCAGCTTCAGGTCGAGATACGCTTTGCCTTTGGACACGTATTCGCTCGCTTCGTTTACCCATGGGAACACCTCGTACGTATGCACAGTAGCAATCGGGTTAAACTTAAGCTCTTCGAACAGTGCGGAGGAATCTTTGTCATCCAAAATGTAGTTAAGCAGGTCGAGCGCCACTTCTTTATTCGCGCTTTTTGGGGACAGCGCCAGAGAGGTCGAGGTCGCCAGGTTGATCATCGTGTCCTCCGGGTTGTTGCTGACCGGCAGAGGTGCGACGCCAAACTCCATGCTCGGGTTGACCTTGAGAATCGTCTCCGCGTTCCACGGTCCCTGCACCCACATCGCGGCGCCGCCGCTCGCAAACTCGGCGGAGCCCGCTTCGTTGCCCGTCTCGAACGGCTTGTCGGTGCCATTGGCCATAATCAGGTCAATACTGTCGAAGACGGACCGGACGTCGGCGTAAGACGCTTCGCCTGCGTTCATCTTCTCGATCCAGTCGGGATGAGCCGAGGAAACCGTGCCGCCAAGCGATAAGGCCATCATTAACTGCGGAATCCACGATTCCTGGAAGGCGAGCAGGAACGGCTTGACGCCGGCCGACTGCAGCTTCTCCGCCGCGGCTTTCATCTCGTCCAGCGTTTGCGGCGGCGTCAGCCCGTTGTCGGCAAATATTTTCTTATTGTAGAGATAGCCCCAGGACAAGCTTTCCAGCGGCAGCGCGGCGACTTTGCCGTCGTACTTCACCGTTTCGGTTACGGCCTCGTACAGCTTGCCGACGAACGGCTGCCCCGTCAGATCGGCGACATACCCCGCATCGAAGTAGGTCGGAATATCGTTGGCATGAAGCGTGTACAGATCGGGCGCGTCGCCCGAGGACAGTCGCGATTGCAGGATCTGCTTCGCCTGATCCGCGTTCGGCATCTCCAATTGGATCGATACGTCGATATTTTTTTCCGCAAGCTCCTTCTCCTTGAATTGAGCGAAATAATTTTCGAATTGGTCCTTGAAGCGAGGAAAACTCATAAATACTTTCAGCTCGACCTTTTTGGGAGTTGCCTTCGTCGCCTCTCCGGTTGTCTCGCTTGCGGTCGGCGATGACGACGCCGTGTTGTTGCCGCTGCCGGTTCCCCCGCCGTTGTTTCCCGAGCTGCATGCCGCCAGCGCGGCGGTCATCGTAAGTGCCAGCAGCAGATGAAGCGCTCTTTTCATGCTCGATTCCCCCTATGAGTAAGTTGCAGCTTCAGTATAGCCGAGGGGTAAAACGCTTTCTTTCGGGGATTTTAACATCGGTTGTTGTACAATATTGATAGGAATCCCCGCTCACCCGTCCTTGCGCAGCTCTCCCGGCGTCATGCCGTAATGCTTCTTGAACACGCGATAAAAGTAGGCGATATCCTCGTATCCGACAAGTTGCGCCGCATGCTTGATCGATACGCCTTCTTCCGCGATCAGCGCTTTCGCTTTTTCCATCCGCCTTCGTACGATGTAGTCCGATAGATTTTCCCCGGCGAACGCCTTGAACATTCGGCTAAGATGCTCTTTGCTGATCAGAAACTGTCCCGCGACCGATTCCAGCGAGATCGCCTCCTGATAGCGGGCATCGATATAGTTGGCTACCTCTGCCATATCAAGCCGGCTGCGCGAATGTCTGAGCTCCAGCAGTGCGTCGATTGCCCGCCCGTAGAGCTCACGCGCTCCCCTCAGCGCCTCACTTCCGCCGGGCGACGAGAACTGCTCGCTCTCCGGGTGCAGCTGCCCCAGCGTCAGCGATTGCTGGGACAGAAACTGCTCCAGCATCAGCGTCAAATCCGCCGTCACCCGTCCCTCTTGGCCCTCTTTCGCCTCGCTCTCGTCGGTGCTTCTCATCTCACGATGCAGATGGTCGAACGCCTCCTCCGCCCGCTCTCTGTTCAGCTCCAGCAGACTGGCGTACAGGCGCTCCCGCTGCTCCGCATATCGCTGCAGCGCCGCCCTGTTCGGGAAGAGCGGCGAAAGCGACTGCGCCTCGGACTTTCGCGCGGCTTCCAGCTCCTTTTTGCTCTGCTTAAGCGCAGCCTCCAACTCCTCTGGGCTGATCGGCTTTAACAAGTATTCGATCGCTTTAGAACGAATCGCCTGCTTCAAATAGATAAAATCGTCGTAGCCGCTCATTACGATAATTTTGAGCTGCGGCCAACGGCTTCGCATTGCCTCCAGCAACTCAACGCCGTCCGTTCCCGGCATCCGCATATCGGTGACGACAATGTCGGGTTGAAGCTCCTCGATCTTCCGCAGCCCTTCGTTGCCGTCCTCCGCTTCGCCAACGACTCGCAGCTCCAGGCGATCCCACGGTCCGAGCGCCTTCACCACTTCCCTCGACCACGGCTCGTCGTCGATAATGAGCACGTTAAACATGACGCTCTCCCCTTTCCGCATCCGGCGTGTCGCCGGTTGCCGGCAACGTGATGACCACAAGCGCGCCCGCCCCGCTCTTGCTGAACAGCCGGACACCGTACCTCTTGCCAAAGCGCAGCGTCAACCGGGCATGCACGTTGTGCAGCCCGATGCCTTTTCTTCCGGATCGCGTCTCCGCTTCAGTCTCCTGCTGTCGCCCGCCGCCGCGCAGCTCCGCCCGCAGCGCCGCCAGTCGGGCGGCCTCCACGCCGAGCCCGTCATCCTGCACCATCAGAACAAGCCGCTCGCCGACGACTCGAACGCGCACCTCAAGCCGCCATTTTCCTTCCTTGCGCTGCAAGCCGTGCTCAAAGGCGTTTTCCACGATCGGCTGCAGCGTAAACTTCGGCATCCGCGCTTCTCCCACGCTGTCGTCGGAAGAGACGATCACCTCACATCGGCCCGCAAACCGCTGCTCCTGAATAAACAAATAGTTGGCCGTATGCTTTAATTCCTCGCTAAGACTAACGGTCTGATCGCCTTCGGCGCTAATCGAGTAACGAAGCAGGTCGCCGATGACTTGCGTAATGCGGTAGATTTCCGGCGCGCCTTTCGTCAGCGCCATTCCGCCGATCATATGAAGCGTATTATTCAGAAAATGGGGATTAATCTGCGCCTGAAGCGCGATCAACTGCGCATTTTTGACCTCGATTTCGTGCTGGTATTCGTTTTCGATCAACGCTTTGATCCGGCCCATCATAAAGTTGTAGCCCGCCTCCAGCAGCCCGATTTCGTCGCGGCTTTGCACCGATTTTATCTCGAAATCGTGAATGTGCGATTTACGCATCGTTCTTGCAAGGCTCACAATAGGGCGGCTGATGCGCAGCGATACGATAATCGACAACAGGATCGATACCGCCGTAAAGATCGCTCCCGTCCACAACCCTGCCACAATCGTTTTTTCGGCGCTATGATTAATCGTCGCTACCGGAATCGCCTTCACCAGAAACAGTTGGCCGCCGCTAACCCTCCTGGAGAACACATAATGGTCGCTCGTTCGGTCTAATACGACAGACGCCGGCTCCTCGCGCAGTTCAGCCAGGCTCGCCGCCAACTCCTCGGGCGTGAATAACGGCGAAGAGCCGGGAAGCACCTCCCCCTCGTCGTTGAGAAGAAAAATCGCGCTCTCAGGCTCCGATTGCAAGATGGCTGCCGCTTGCTCCCACACCTTGCCGTTAATTCGCGCGGAAATACCGCCAATGAGCGCCTGCCCCTTAAACTCGTTCATCGAATGGTAGGCGCTAAGGGAATCCCCCGCCGCCTTGAAATAAATCCCCACGGGCGTTGTCAGCATCCGGCTCCACGGCCCTTGCCCGATATCGAGCGAATGCGTCAGGCCGCTGCTGGCGTAGTTGACGGAATAAGCCCTGCCCGTGGAATGGATATACAGCGTCAATTGGTCGATTTTGCGGGAAAACGAATAAAAGGCTGTATTCAGCGTGCCGAACAGCCGGTTCTGCAGCGGATACCGCTCGCCTGCGTCCAGCGCGTCCACGCCGGACAGTTCGTCGATCAGTTCGGTCTGGATATGAAGCGAATAAAATAGTGTGTCGAGCTGCTGGATCAATTCGTCCAAATACTGGCTCGCCCACTGCATGCGCGACTGGTTGGCATCGATCATTTCCTTTTCCACCGAATCCCGCGTATTGTTGGTCGCCAGCCATGTCACCGTAATGACGGGCAGCGTCGTCATGCAAATCATTAGCATCATGAGCCGGAAGCGGATGCTGATTCCTGTGAACGGCATAGTCTCCTCCTGCTCCCGGTCTGCCGGGAAATCCTTGGTCGGCTTTGTTTTCGACTACAAAAACTCGTCTTCCTGCCGAATTCAATGTTAGCGCTTTCAATATTGCCGGATTAGTATAGAATTGCCCTATAAGTATATCCCAATCCCGTCGCCTGTTCATTTGATTCTATTAATCCGATGTATTGTACGATATTGATGGGGAATGAAGGAGCAACGTCGGCAGCTCCCTATAGGACGACATACGCTTGGCTGAACCGAGAAAAAGGCACAGACCTCTCGATTAAGAAAGGCTTGTACCTTTGTCGCAAAATTGACCATCTTCGGCACCCGATCAAAGACTCGAAGAATCCAACAGCCCCCGGTACACGCCAGAAACGGAATCGGGAAGCTCGGGCAATTCATACAGCTTGGCAAGCATATCCGGCATGTTAACGGTTCCCCCCTGCTATCTCCTGTTTATCCTTCTGTCGCGCAGCTTCCTCCAGATCTTCCTCAATGCCAAAGCCTCTTCTCGAGCCAGGCCCAGTCCGTCTATCAGCAGCGCCTTGTCCGTAATCTCCAAAACCTCTTCTATTCGATTGAAGCGGATCAGTTGATCAATCTGCTCAACATCCAGCTTGTCCGCTCCGCGCAGGGGCAGCGGAAGGCTTTCGGATTCGCTTGGCTCAAAGGTCAATACGCCGGCCCCGTAGCTTCTGCCGGTCACCTCGGAAAAAGCAAGCGTAAGAGAGTTCAAGAAAGCCGCGGTAACCCGCGCCCCTTCGTAGCCTTCCTTAAAGCGGACGCGATGAACGGTATCCGTACATGTCGCTTTCGCTTCGTTTAATATAATTTTGGGGTAGCTGTGCACCTGGCGAAGCATAAAAGCATCCGGAACCCATACGGAAGGGACGACGAACCAGTTTTTGCGGATTCTGCATTTGTATCCGGTATGAACGCCTTGCTTTTCGCCGGAAACAATGTACTGCCGAACCTCCTCGGCCTGCTCGCTAAACGGGGCATTCGGCAAATGCAGCAAAGCGGTCGCATATTGCCTGGCTACATTGTCGGCCCAATCCTCCTCGGTCATAACGACCCCTTCAAGATGGGCGGACTTCGTAATGATTCTCTTCGTATGCGCGCCCAGCTTATTTTTGGCAACTTGAAGCTCGTTTAACGCAAAAAATTCGTTCAGCCCCGTAACTACACCAACATCGACGTCCAAAACATCCCCTGACACCGCGATTTCAGGGTGGGTACGCCATTTTCGCAGCAGCGTGATCTCGTCGGCCGTTAAGTAATATTGCGTCCATTTTTCGCTGGTGTGGTCCAGCGGTTTTAATTCGATATTCGATAAATCCTTTGGGTCAAATGCCTGTAAGTCTCCCATCTCCTCAAGCTCCACGACTCTAATGCCGGAATGCCGATCGCCGTCTTTCTCGCACAACAGCAGCACGACCTCCTGGTTGATCTCGCTGAAGACAAGCTTCTTAAAGGTGATGATCGTCAGCTTGCGGAAATAGTCGCTCAAAAACAAGCGGGTTTGCGCGGCGTAACCGACCTGGAACAGCTCGGCCGGCACCACCATGCCCATTCTTCCCTTGTCGGTCAGCAGCAAAGAGGAGGCGATCAGAAACGGAACCCATGCGTTGGTAAACCGATTGGGGGTCAGCCCGGCTTCCTGCATGATTTCAAAGGCCAGCTTCCTATGTTCCTCCATAAAGCTCTGATAGCGAATAAACGGCGGGTTGCCGACAATCGCCTCGAACCTAACCCCGCCATCTATAAAATTCCGGCAATATGAGAAAAAGTCCCCGTTCCGGACTGCGCCGCCGGCGGGAATCCCCAGGCTCTCCAGCCTTTCTTGAGCCTTCCTGGCCTCTTCGGGATCGAATTCGATTGCGCAAATCTGCCTTGAAATACGGTCGCGGTCTTCAAGTCCACGCTCTCTATAGGTTTGCGCCATCGATTCCAAAAAGTTCCCGTCTCCGCAGCTGGGTTCAAGAATCGTTGCTGTCGGGGAAGAGACGGCCCATCTTGTAATAAAGTCGGTGATCGGCTTAGGAGTATAATACCCCCCTCGCAGCTTCTGATGTGTAAGTTCGCTTTTCATGCTAGATATAATTCTCTCTGGGAGCTCGAAAAACCTCCTCTACGATCAACTTCGACACACTAATGGGCGGAACCGACCGCATCGATATGGCGTAAATGCTTACGCGTCGCCAAAATGAACAGAACCGATACCAGTACAAAAGCGCCGCCAACGTAAAACGGAACATGCGGATTAAACCATTCGGCCAGCTTGCCGGCAAAAAAAGGCGCTGCCGCCCCTCCGAGAAAACGGAGGAAGCTGTATGCCGCCGAAGCTGTCGAGCGTTCGACCGGGGCAGCGTGCATGACGGCCGTCGTAATCAGCGTATTGTTGTTGCCAAGGAAGCCGCCCGCAAGGATGACGGCCGCAATCACGACTTCTCTGGTCGAAGTCCAGATTCCCATCGCAATCAGCGTCAAAGCGAATAAGGTCAGCATCAGGCACATGGCTTTGATCGTGCCCAGCTTTCTCTCCAGCCATGGAGCCATAAAGACGGAAGTGACGGCGAGCAGCAAGCCCCAACCGAGGAACACGTAGCCGAGACCCTTCTCGTTCAGATGCATGACAAACGGAGAGTACGCGAGCAGCGTGAAAAATCCGAAATTGTACAGCAGCGCCGCAATGCCCAGAATCAGTAGCGCCGGATATTTTAGAGCGCGGAACGGGTCTAGAAGAGATGTTTTTTGAGCCGGTGCAGTTGGTGCAGTTGATGCGATTGGCGCAGCAGGTACGCCCGATACGGCCGTCTTCGTCAATACAACATTCGGATGGCGGGAGGGCATCATAATCAAGAGCAGCAGGAACGCAAGTCCCATCAAACACGCCACGCCGTAAAAAGGCCCTCTCCAAGAGATAGAGCCAAGGCTGCCGCCAAGCAGCGGTCCAACGGAAATTCCCAGCCCGATGGCTGCTTCGTATAAAATAATCGCCTTGGCTACGCCCAGCCGCGAGAACGACACAATCGCCGACAAAGCCGTTGCCACAAACAGAGCATTGCCCAGCCCCCAGCCTCCTCTAAGCCAGACGAGCTCCCATATGCCGCCGGAGTTTCCGCCAAGCGCAGAGAACAAGGCGATGATGACGATCCCGCACATCAGCGTCCATTTGACGCCGAGTCTGGACGAAATTGCCCCTGTCACTAGCATGGCGACCGCCATAACCAAATTATAGCTGGTAAATAATAAAGTCACCTGGCTCGCGGAAGCATCGAGCTTCTCCGCAATCGCCGGGAGAATCGGATCGACGAGCCCCAGTCCCATAAAAGCGATTATGGAAGCGAACACGATCGCCCATACCGCTTTGGGTTGGTTCCAAATGCTTTCTTTGCCTAAGGATTGATTCATAATTAACCTCTTTCCTGATGCGTATAATCGACATTATCCATTATAAAAAGCGAATGATCTGCTGTATAATACATAGTTAGTTATCGATTGATAGCCTCGGGTCTATATATCGAGGGAAGAGAGGCTGCAGAGGCAATGGAATGGCTTCAATTAAAGTATTTTCAGACGGTTGCTCGGTTAGAGCATATGACGCAGGCGGCAGAGCAATTGCACATTGCCCAGCCTTCTCTGAGCAAGACGATCGCCCGACTGGAGGAAGCGGTCGGAGTTGCGCTATTCGATCGCCAAGGGCGGCAAATTCGGTTGAACCAGTTCGGACGGGTTTATTTGGAGAGAGTGGATCGGGCTTTTCGCGAGCTGGAGGAAGGGGAACGACAAATCCGCGAAATGGCCGGACTTGCCCGAGGCAGCATCCGGCTGGGCGTATCGATTACGAGCGTGCTTCCGGAGCTGATCGGACCGTTTATTCAGCAGCATCCGTCCGTTCATTTTCGGCAAATCCTCGGCCCTACCGCCGAGATGATTCAACGGTTAGAGGACGGAGACATCGATCTATGGATCAGCTCGGTTCAAGCCGAAGGGGCGGATTTGGAATGGCAAGCGCTGATGACGGAACAGGTATGGATAGCGGCCTCTTCCGAGCACAGGCTGGCCGAACGCGATAGCGTCACGCTCGAAGAGCTGGCGAACGAGCCGTTTATCAGCATGAATACCGGCTTTTCCTTCCGCGATTTAATGGACGACCTGTGCCGCCAAGCGGATTTCAAGCCGAACATTACGTTTGAGGTGGACGAGCCGGACGGCATTGCGCGCTTAGTTGGGCAAGGGCTGGGAATCGCGTTTATGCCCGAGCTCTCCTTCAGGGCGCGATCTCGGGCCGGTCTGAAGCAGCTGCAGATCGAGAGTCGGGATTTCAAAAGAACGACCTGGATCGCGTGGTCGAGGAGACACTATTTGTCGCTGGCTGCCAAACAATTTCGGGAATACATTATCGAGAGCTATAGGCACATGCAGCGGGAGCTTTATGATTAGCCGTTCCAAATTTCCCCGAGCGAACAAAACAACGCCCTTGATCGGCTGCTGAGATCAAGGGCGAATCCTTTTATTCTGTTTCAATTGTTACCCTGTGCACGTAATTGATCGATCTTATCCAGAGAAAAGCCGGTTACTCGGGAAATCAGATCAGCGTCCAACTGCTCCTCAATCATCCGCATTGCAACTTGTTCCCTTTCCTCGAGCTTTCCTTCAATCTTTCCTTCAAGCCTACCTTCGAGTCTCCCCCTAAGCTCACCCTCACGCTCAATATCGTCCAAAACTTTTTCCAGCGCCATGTACGATGCATCTCCTTTCACGTTAGAACAAACGCCCTTGATCGGCTGCTGAGATCAAGGGCGAATAATTTTATTCTGTTTCAATTGTTACCCTGTGCACGTAATTGATCGATCTTATCCAGAGAAAAGCCGGTTACTCGGGAAATCAGATCAGTGTCCAACTGCTCCTCAATCATCCGCATTGCAACTTGTTCCCTTTCCTCGAGCTTTCCCTCAATCTTTCCTTCAATCTTTCCTTCAAGTCTACCCTCGAGTCTCCCCCTAAGCTCACCCTCACGCTCAATATCGTCCAAAACCTTTTCCAGCGCCATGTACGATGCATCTCCTTTCACATTTTGGATAAATTGCTGCAGGTTCGG
>NZ_QRDZ01000039.1 GCF_003386235.1 Cohnella phaseoli | reverse complement strand
CCAACAAACCCCTGAAAAATGTTTTTTTTTTTTTTTTCCACACTTTTTCCCCGTTTTTTTTTTTTTTCTCTCTATATTAAATTTTTTTCACACCCCCACCCCCCCCCCCCCCCCCCCCCCCCGCAGGAGTGGCTTGCAGCCTTTCATTTTCGTTGGACAGAGTTTCTGTCTTCAACGTCCTGAAAGGCTGTAAGCCGCCCTGCGACTCATGAATCAACAGCGGGCAAGCCGTTTGTTTCATCCGGTTCGGGTTAAGGGCGCGGCTGCCGCAAGGCTGGGGTTAGAATTATTGGCTGGGTAACAGCCGTGCCATTGGCTGCCGACTGTAGATTCGTTGCCCGCAGGATGGCATACAATAAGGGAGTATCAAGGCGCAAAGAAACCACATGGGAGTTGTTATGCTCGCATGTGGTTTGGAGTTACATACAAATTTAACCTAGAATCTGTTCAATTGCTTTAAAAAGTGCATATTCAGCAGTTCCGCCTTTCCCTTTAATAATTTTTCCTGAACTATCAGTAACTCGAACAACAAAACCATGTCCCCGTTCTTTACACTCCAATGTATATGTGTATCCCTTATCTGCAAGCCAGTACATTAGATCACACAAACTTGGTAGCCAAGTACCTTGTTCATAAATATGATTTGGCGCTAACAAGTTTCCATATGGAACAACACACCCACCGATTACCCATTCTTGTTTGTCATATTCATAGAAATCAAAAGGCGCTATTTCATTTTCATAATATGTTTTTGAAAATCCCAACTCTTCTAACTTTAAAGCAGCATCATTGGCTAAGTACACTTTGAGACAACTCCTTCTATTTTATTCTTAATCCCGTTGGCCCTTTGTGTTTATTTATGTAGTTACAGTATTCATCAGAATCTGTAACCCAGCGAAGTTCATTACCTCGCTTTTCAAAAACTTTGTAAGCGGAACTACCATGACCTTCTGTATCTCTAGCCCAGTAGAGCCCTGTATTTGGGTCTTGAAAAGCCGATATCAGTTGCCCCACTCTTGATATCCCATAATGTAGTTCAATTAAGCATCCCCATTATTAGGGCTATAGAACACTACCCCTAAAATAGCATTTCTTTAAGGATTTTTATACCATTTTGAGTTGTTTGCGGGAGCCTCTTATAAATTTAAAAAATTGGCTCCCGCGCCTTCGCTTGGGCTGTGCTCTATATCTTGCGGTGGAAGTATTCGAGAAACCCAGGATTGCGCGGCCTTGTCGTTCCTCGGTGAACGACAAGCTGCCGGTTCGCCAGCGGCATGAAGATGTTGTGCAAGGAGCGGTCGCCTTGCGTGCTCTTGTAGTAGCGGCCTTGCCGCTGGAACCGGCGAAGATCGGAACAATGCCGGCGTACCGCACCAGCTTGTCGGCTATCTTGAATCTTGTATATCTCCAATCCCGGCGGTGAGTTCCGCTGCCCTGACCACATCGACGCCGGTAATCGCGTCCACAGATGTATGGCTTGTCGTTGGCAATTCGTAGTTGATTTCAAAAGATTCTGAGATGGTTTATTTACGTGCGCTGATACGCCGCAGCACCTAGTTATGAAATCGTCTTCTATCAGACAAGAAGCGCCGACAATCCGTCGTAGTTTTTTGCTGAATCCGTAATCTCCGCAATGTCCCCTAATTCCCCCTCACTAAAGTGATAATCGCTGACAATGGGAATCCAAAGAAGTCACAATTGCGATAACGCTTACTTTAGCTTCCTTGCTACAATTCAATTGGAAGAAACAAGGGGGAGCGCTTTACGCATTCATAGCGGAGGAATGTTAGTGTCCTCTACTTTGCTCGTCCCGACACCATCAGCGAATTGACAGCATTGCTGCAATTATTAAGGAGGATTTATGAAGCAGTTTGCCAATATTTCCATACATGAAAATGGACTGTATTTCGAAGCGGAAGTTACGGATAGCAGAGATGTTCGATTGCTGCATTTCTCGCCGTTTCCGCCAGTCGCAGATAAGCTTGAAGCCGAAGAGGTTCGGCGCAAGTTTCGCATTGTCGAAATTCAGGCAACGGGTCTGAATCAGGACGATCATCACGGCTCCAAATATACGGGCACATTGCCTGGTTACCGGTTGAAATATGTAACTCACCACGACGGACGCAATGCCCATGGCCGCAAGCTGGAAATCGTTATGGAGGATGACGGGCTAGTCGTGACGGTGCATTACCAGTTTTTCGATCAAATCCCGGTCGTACGTGCCTGGACTGAAGTCGTGAATCACTCGAATAGCTCTATCGCGCTTGAATATATCTCTTCCTTCGCCTTGACAGGTATCGCCAAGGGAGGGGATACGAGTTGGGAACATCAGGGCCGTCTATCTGTCGCGCATAATACGTGGCATGGCGAAATGCAGTGGAGAAGCCATACGATGCCGGAACTCGGATTGACGCGGGCGAACAACTCGTCCTTGAAGCGGCTTTCTTACAGCACTTCAGGAACATGGTCGTCCGAGGGCTTCATTCCGATGGGATGCTTCGAGAATAGCGCTCAGGGTACCGCCTTAATCTGGCAAATCGAACACAACGGCTCCTGGCATTGGGAGATTAGCGATGCGGCGAACCAACTGTACTTGCAGCTTAGCGGGCCGACGGAAAATGAAAATCATTGGTGGAAAAAGCTTGCGCCGGGGGAGACGTTTGTAGCGGTTCCGGTTGGCGTCGGTATTGTCAAAGGCGGCTTTGAACAGGCGGTCGGCCAGCTTACTCGCTATCGTCGGGCGATCAGACGGCCCAACAGGGACAATGAACGACTTCCCGTTATTTTCAATGACTACATGAACTGTCTGTTCGCCGATCCGACGACGGAGAAAATCATACCTTTGGTCGATGCCTCCGCCAAGGCGGGGTGTGAATATTACTGCATCGACGCCGGCTGGTATACGGACGGGGACTGGTGGGATTCAGTTGGGTTATGGGAGCCTTCGCAGCAGCGCTTTCCCGGCGGATTAAAAGAAGTTACGGACTATATTCGCAGTAAGGGGATGGTTCCGGGTTTATGGCTGGAGCTTGAAGTGATGGGGATTCGGTGTCCGCTTGCGAGCCAAGTAAGCGACGACTGGTTTTTCGTACGGCATGGAGAACGGGTGATCGATCACGGCCGCTACCAATTGGATTATCGCAATCCCGAAGTGGTGAAGTATGCGGATGAAGTGATGGATCGGCTTATTGGGGAACTGGGAATCGGTTATATCAAAATGGACTACAACATTAATGCAGGAATCGGCACCGAGATTGACGCGGATAGCTTCGGCGACGGTCTTCTCCAGCATAATCGCGCCTATCTGCAGTGGCTCGACAACGTATTCGAGCGTTATCCCGAGCTCGTCATCGAAAACTGCGCAAGCGGGGGAATGCGCATGGATTATGCGCTGCTTAGCCGCCTTAGCATCCAGTCGAGCAGCGATCAGACGGATTATCGCAAATATGCCGCTATTGTTGCAGGAGCTCCGGCGGCTCTAACCCCCGAGCAATGTGCGGTCTGGTCTTATCCGCTCAGGGACGGCACCGAGGAAGAAGTTATTTTCAACCTCGTCAATTGCATGCTGATGAGAGTACACCAGAGCGGGCATTTGGCGGAAATTTCGCCGAATCGCTTCGAACTCATTCGAGAAGGATTGGAATTTTATAAAAAAATCCGAAATGAGCTGGCAGTTGGTTTGCCATTTTGGCCGCTGGGGCTGCCTTCGTACGGTGATTCATGGTTAAGTCTGGGGCTGCGCTGCGAGTCTACGGCATACTTGGCGGTATGGCGTCTGGAAAGCGATGAAGATACCGTCGAATTGCTGTTACCGGAGTTAAAACATAAGACAACTGCAATTCGTTGCGGATACCCGCAACGACAAGATTGCGACTGGCATTGGGATCGGGAATCCGGGAAATTAACGATATCCATGCCGTCGATCCATAGCGCTAGACTTTTTGAATTGCTGATAGAGAAGTGAATTTTTGCCTGAATTTAATCGCCTTCCGCTTTGCCTGTATGGCAAGTAGGGGGGCTCTTTTAATAGCTGCGAACTTCCGGGCATTGAACTTTAGTCTATTGTGCTAGGTCGTGTATGCAAACCCGCTCAGGGGCATCTTTCACCGCCTTTTCGCCCCCTGCATCGTCACTTTTGCTTGACGTACCCCCGGTACGCCTTCACAAAAGTTCCTTGCAAGGAACGAAAATTCGGCAAAATCTGCTATCCTCAGAGTATGCATACACGCCCTAGATACAATCTTCATACAAAATAAGACTAAATTTGCTGGAAAGGATCGATACGAAAATGGAAATCGGATCGTTGTTCCAACCTAATCTGCTGCAGCAGGATTACGAGCCTCAAATTATGGCCTACTACTTTAAGCAATATCAGAATCTATCGATGAATTTCCATCATCACAATTTGACGGAAATTATGTACGTGATCAGCGGAGAATGCTTTGTCGAGCTTAAACTGGCAAATGGCGTAACGGATCGCGTGGAACTGAAAAAGGGCGAATTCATTTTGCTGGACGGGAATGTCCCTCATCGACTCATCGTGGATGAAATCGCCTGCAGAATGTTAAATGTAGAATTTCACTTCACTAAACGCCAAGATATCTTTCCTTCCATGAAGGAGCTGGCGGAGAAGGAAGAATCGTTTGCAGCCCTTGTCCGCTTCCAGGGTCCTTATTTGCTGCTGGCCGACCCGGATGAACTGTACCATGTGCTA
Organism: Cohnella phaseoli; assembly: GCF_003386235.1. Taxonomy (GTDB): domain Bacteria; phylum Bacillota; class Bacilli; order Paenibacillales; family Paenibacillaceae; genus Cohnella; species Cohnella phaseoli. Next base: position 88,847 of record NZ_QRDZ01000039.1, on the reverse strand, counting down.
AAAAGTCTCGTGCTTGAACTGGACAACCAATATTCGGAAGACGGGGCGATGGCGAGAATATTATTCATGCAGCTGTTGATCCGTATTTCCCGGCTCTGGGAACAATCCAAGGAAGGGCAGCCGCAGACGAACTACTATATTAAGAAGTGCATAGAGTATTTGCAGCATAATTACGATCGTCAAATACGCGTTAAAGAGATCGCCGCTCATGTTAACCTGCATGTGGGCTATCTTCAACGTATCTTTAAATCCGTTACCGGTTCGACGATTACGGAATACTTGACATCCCTGCGGATGGAGAAGGCCAAAATGCTGTTGTTGAGAACCGATAGTCCGATTATTGATATTTCCGAATATGTCGGAATGGGGAGCCGGCAACATTTTCATTCCTTATTTAAACAATATACGGGCTGGACGCCGGTAACCTACCGCAATTCTGTGGATAAGCAACGTTTCAAGTATAAACCGGTGATAATTCATGACAGCTAAAAACGGAACAAGTCATAATTTTGGTAACGCTTTCTAAGGTGCGCTTGCTACACTTATAACAGTTCAAACGGATCAAAGTTCGGAACGATAGAGAGGAGTGTTCAGGTCTGATCAAACATATCGCAGTGGAATGGAAAGAAGGACCTGTAGACGGAACAATTGCAGTAGACGGGGGAACCGTTATCCATGAAGCGATCGTCAAGGGGAGCGGTACAATTTCCCAAGGCAGCTTTGCTATTGACGGCAGAGCGGCAAGGTTGACGATTTCGGTAGATTTATCTTCAAGAGCAGCGAATAAAAAGCCGATCGTGACGGTCTCGACGGACAACCATCCTTTCAGTTTTTTCTTGCTTGATGTCCACGAGCAGTATCCGATCTACATTCCGGCTTACGGTGTCATGGTTACCGAACAGACGGACGAGCGTTCATACGAACAGATTGAACGGGACACTCATGCTCAAGGGCTGCTTAACCAATTGCAGAAAATCGAAGCGGAACCGGAGGAAAACTTCGAGAATGCCGCGGCTTGCACACGGGATCTGCCAGCCCAGACTTGGCTAGGCTTATCCCGCGATATTCGAATCTTCGGGATCGGTTTCAGGGGAGTCGGCGGAGAAGAGCTGCTGTGGGATTGGGTACAGCCAAGGTTTCACGGTTTTGAAACTGCGCTGACCGAGCTGGAGGATCAAGCCGTACGCTATCGTTTTATGTTAGGGCGCGGAATCGGTTGCGTTGAAAATATATCAAGAAGGCTTGAGGAAGGCGTACTGCCTATTTTGCACTCGACCATTGTGGATGACGACATCACCTATCGAACTGTATCTTTCGCTTCGTACGAGTCAAATCCGCTTAACGAGCAGACGCTTCGCGGTTCGCATTACTTGGTAGCGGATGGCTATGGATTTGGACATATGCTTAATGAAGAGCAAACGGCGAAACGGGAACAGCTGCTGCCAAACGAATTAAATCCGGATGAGGAGACAGTGCTCTACTTCCGGGCAACAGCGACGAATACGGCGCGGGTACCTCGATATGCCTGGTTTAAGAATCCGGTGCCTAACGCAATTATGATGAATAACGACAAGCATTACACATTCGATAATCTCAGCGGTTTTGTACAATATTCGAGTGATCGCGTCTGCTGCGTATCCAAGTTAAACGGAGAACCGCTTACGGAAGAGGAAACGGCCATTCTCATCCTTCCCGGCGAAACGGCCGTCTTCGAATTTTTCTTGCCGCATCGCCCGATATCTCATCTGAGAGCTGAACGGCTAATCAAGCAAAGCTTCTCCTCGCGGCTGGAAGAATGTCGCAGCTTCTGGAAAGGCAAACTCGACCGCGCCGCTCGCATTCGGGTTCCGGAGCAGCGGCTGGACGAAATGATCCGCGCCGGATTGCTTCACCTCGACCTGGTTTCCTACGGAATAGAGCCCGAAGGGACGATCGTCCCGACGATCGGCGTCTATACGGCAATCGGCTCGGAGAGCGCTCCGATCATTCAGTTTATGGAATCTATGGGGGGGCACGACGTAGCGGCAAGGTCTCTGCAGTTTTTTTTGGACAAGCAGCATGAGGACGGGTTCATTCAGAATTTCGGCGGATACATGCTTGAGACGGGCGCCGCGTTATGGAGCTTTGGAGAACATTATCGCTATACGCGCGACGAGGTTTGGCTTGCGCAAATCAAAGAGAATTTGTTAAAAGCTTACGACTATATCGTCGCATGGCGAGAGCGAAATAGGACAGAGCAGCTAAGGGGCAAAGGCTACGGCATGTTGGAAGGGAAAACGGCAGACCCGGAAGATCCGTTTCATTCCTTCATGTTAAATGGATACGCTTACATCGGAGTGAGTCGGTTGGCGGAAATGCTGGCGGCTTCCGATCCGGTCAAAGCGGCACAAATCGGCGAGTTTGCCGAGGAGCTAAAGACGAATATCCGCGAGGGCTTTCACCAGGCGATGGCATTGTCGCCGGTTGTGCCGCTTGCCGACGGTACATGGGTGCCTACTGCGCCCCCATGGGTTGAACACAGAGGCCCGCTTTCCCTGTATGCGGAGAGTGCCAAGTGGTTAACGCATGGATCTGTCGTTGCTCGCGACTCGCTGCTCGGCCCCCTGTATCTCGTATTTCAAGAAGTATTGCAGGCAGACGAGCAATCGGCTCAATTTTTACTTCAATTTCACAATGAACTGATGTGCATGAGGAATGTCGCTTTAAGTCAACCGTACTATAGCATTCACCCCTTCGTGCATCTGCTGCGGGGAGAAGTAAAACCGTTCCTGAAAGCCTATTATAACGGCTTCGCGGGATTGGCCGATCGTGAAACGTATACGTTCTGGGAGCATTACTGGCATGCCAGCCCGCATAAAACGCATGAAGAAGGCTGGTTCCTGCTGCAAACGCGCTGGATGCTTTATATGGAATCCGGTCGGACGCTAAACCTGCTGCCGGGTATTCCAAGAGCATGGCTCGAGCATGGCAAATCGATTGAATTGAACGAAGTCGCAACCTATTTCGGTCCGATCTCTTTGCATGTTGAATCGCAACTAGAGAAAGGAGTGATTATAGCCCGCATCAGCAGCAGCTCAGACAGAAAACCGGATTCGCTTTGCCTGCGTATTCCGCATCCGGAAGGCAGGAAGCCATTCGGCGTAACGGGCGGAACGTACGCTGCGGGCCGGGAAACGGTCACAGTGGAGCGGTTTACCGGAAGCGCTGAAATCACGTTGCATTTCTGATTATACAAACACTAAAAAGGGGACGGGATTAGCATGGGTTTTAGAAAAATGTCTGTTTTATCAATCGGTTTTATTCTGATTCTATCGCTTGTACTAGCGGCTTGTTCTTCCAATAACAAATCTGCCAATACAGGAACGAACAGCGGAACGCAAGCGCCGGCAAGCTCGCAGACAGCTGCAAAGAACGATGGAGAAAAAACAACGATTCGGTTTTCGACCTGGTACGGTCCCGGCGATGTGGAAATTTGGAAAAACGTCATCAGTCGGTTTCAAGCGGAGAATCCGAACATTACGGTGGAATTTGAGCCGCTTGAATGGGGCGCATACTGGCAGAAGCTGCAAACCCAGCTCGCTTCGAATTCGGCCGCCGATGTCATCGGCATGCATGTAGGAATCGTTTACGGATATGTCGAGAAAAATCAGCTTGCTCCGCTCGACGATTATTTAAGCGCGAACGACCGCAAAGATCAGCTTTCCGAATCGCTTCTAGTAGAAGGCCAATGGCCAAAAGACAATCCTAAGCAATATGCGCTGCCTTGGCACGTTACGGGTGCGACCTTGTTTGTGAATATGACGGCTTTTAAGGAAGCGGGTATCGATTATCCGGAAAACGGCTGGACCATCGACGAATTCAAGGCTGCAGCACAGAAATTGACGACCGATAAGAGATTTGGCTTCTCCGTTCCTACATTCTCGATGGCTGCCGGTTTGGCAGGCGCTTTCGGCACCGAGCCTACGACAGCGGACAAGCTGCATAGCAATTACAATTCGCCGGAGATGCTGAATTTCAAAACGTGGCTGCACGAGCTCATTTGGAAAGACAAGGTAGCTCCAAATCCAAAGGATCTCGACAAAAATATCGATCCGTTCGTGGCAGGCAAAGTGGCGATGGCTATTAACGGCGCCTGGAATTTCCCGGTGTATCGCGACATTAAGGATTTTGAATGGGATATCGCGCCGATGCCGAGCAAAGACGGGAAAACGAAGACGTATGCCGGGCCGGATATGCTCAGCATTACGCAAGACAGTAAAAACAAGGATGCGGCATGGAAGTTCATGCAATTTGTCATCTACAACCAGCAAGCTCAAGAACTGCTTCGGGCGACCGGCGTTCCCATGCTCAAAGAAGACTTGGCTAACGACGCATTGATTAATGAAATTGCCGCTCAAAAACCGGCACACTTTAAAGTTTTCCTCGAAGGCGTCAATAACGACGGAATCGGTTACGCCTTTACGAAGAAGTTTTTCGAAATTAGCCAGTTGGAACTGGATGCCGACGTGAAAATCATGGAAAGACCGGACGCGGACATCAAAAAGGAACTGGAGACGCTCCACGAACAAGTGAATAAAGAATTCGAGAAACAATAATCTACAGGCTAGGGGATAGTTGAGTAAGGCTATCCCCTACTTAAGGCGGTGCAACTTTTGCGAGATATGCACAAGAATGCGGATGTAATAAAGTCTGCAAAGAAGAAGAGGCGTATGAGCCCGGACGCGTTATGGGCGTTTATTTTGCTCATCCCTTTGTTTGTGGGCATTGGTTTAGTCTATTATTCCGCTTTATTCGGTTTCACTATGAGCTTTACAAGCTGGGATATTGTGCGCAAAGCGGAATGGATCGGCATATCCAATTACCGAACGCTAATAGAGGACGACCTGGTCTGGAAAGCGATGAGCAATACGCTGATCTTTCTGGTCATCACCATCCCGGCCAAGATCATTCTCGGCTTTCTGCTTGCGGTGTTGTTAAACCAGAAGCTGCGCGGCATCCAATTCTTTCGGCTCACTTACTTTTTCCCTACAGCTTGCTCGGTTGTAGCCATCGCCTTGGTATGGGGATATATGTACGGAGCCGACGGATTTCTTAATCAGATGCTGCAAGGTCTCGGACTGTCCAAAGTATATTGGATGGATGAGAACCATGCGATGAGCTCGATTGCGATTATGACGTTGTGGGTTGGAATGGGATACATTGCATTGCTCTTCCTGGCAGGGCTGCAAAACGTCCCAACGGATTATTACGAAGCCAGTCGGGTGGACGGAGCATCGAAATTCCAGCAGATGTGGAAGATTACGATCCCGTTGGTTACGCCAACTACCTTTTTTATCCTTGTTACGCAGATCATAACGGCATTCCAGATGTTCGGCGAAGTTTATCTGCTTAGCGGGCCGGCCAATTCGACATTAACGATTGTGCAGTACATTTTCAAAGAAGCGTTTCAAGGGTTCCGCATGGGCTATGCCTCGGCATTGTCCTATATTTTGATCGTCGTTATCTTAATCGTTACGGTTGTTCAATTAAAAGTCCAGAAGAGATGGGTACATTACGATCTTTAACGAGTGCGCCGAATAGGACAGACCTGCGAGTTTGACTCCGTCAGACTCCCATGACAGGAGGACCCGATGGAGACAATTAATGAAAAACATTCACTTAAGCTGCTCTACTTTATGATTCTGCTCGGACTAGGTTTGATCATCGTTCTTCCGTTTTTATGGCTATTGCTTTCCTCTTTTAAAAGCAGCTACGAAATTATTTCCGGCAGCAACTTCATTCCGAAAAACTGGACATGGGACAATTACGTAAAAGTTGTAACCGAAGTACCGATGCTTTCCTTCTTTAGGAACAGCGTATTTGTAACCGTCTTGGCCACGGTAGGCGGCGTCTTCGCCAGCGCCATGTCAGCCTTCGTGTTCGCTAAGCTGCATTTCAAGGGCCGCGATACGTTATTTGCAATGGTGCTTATTGTGATGATGATTCCTTCCGTTGTGACGATGATTCCTTTATTCATTATTATGAAGTCGGCAGGATTGATGAATAGCTTATGGGCGCTTATTCTTCCCAGTTGGACAGGCTCTGCGTTCGGCGTATTTTTCCTAAGGCAGCATATGATGTCCGTTCCCGACGCCTTATACGAATCTGCCAAGCTGGAGGGCTGCAGTCCGTTTCGGATTTTCATCTCCATATTTCTTCCGCTCGTTAAAGCGTCGTTAGCTACGTTGGCCGTGCTCAATTTTATTGCCCATTGGAACGATTTGCTCAACCCGCTAATCTACCTGAATTCGCCGGAGAAAATGACGATAACCGTAGGGATCTCCTATTTCCGAGGACAATATGTGACCAACTATCCGGTTGTATTGGCCGGTATTTTTCTCAGCTTGATCCCGACGGCCGCGGTGTTCTTGTTCGCTCAGAAGTATTTGACTAAAGGTATGCTCATAAGCGGATTGAAGTAACGGTAAATTTGAAATTAAGAATGGAGGAGAAAAGGATGTTGAAAAAAAGCGCGTCATTAGTAGTTGCTCTTATCGCTATTATGATGAGTATAGGTTCGGTAAATAGCTATGCCGTAACTCCTCAGTCGCATCTTAAGTATTTTGGATTTTATGGGATAGAAGGAATGCTTCACGACGGAGGTTTCAATTTCGTCGATGATATAGATAACCTCGGCATTACGAATGTAAACGTACAGTCATGGGCATTCATTAACGGCGATGAAACCGTACAGCAGATGGCACCGAGAGTAAGAAGCTTTTATCAGGAACTAAAAGATAAAAACATGGTTATTTTCCAGAGCATTGACGGTCTATTGTTTAAAAAGGCGCCTGGGGGACATTTGGGGAACGGTCTGTCCACTCTGAGGGCTGATTATTTGCAGAGGTGGAGTGATTATAAACAATACGTCCTCAGCGGCTATGAAGACCAAATTGCCGGGTTTTATATCTCTGACGAGCCGTATCTGGCGGGGATAACGGAGTCTGACTTCCGGACCGGCTGTCTATTAGTGAAGAACGACTTTCCAAATAAGAAAAGGATCGTCATAGAGGGATTGGAAGCCTTCGATCCCGCAGCATTCGGGCATGCGCAGCCTCCGGTTAGCGACACTTACTTTGATGATGTTACCGACGTTGGTTTTGACGGCTATAACGGATATTTATTTTTCGACAATAACGGTCCGGATGGCAATTTAGGTTTTCAGGCCCACACTTTATCCATTCTGAAAAGTAAAGCGACCAAAAATCAGGATTTATGGGTGGTTACCGTAGGGGCTTACCACCATGGTTGGAACGGCACAATGGAAAGCCAGCAGAACAGCATGAGGGTTAACCTGATGAAAAATCTGGAGATGGCGCTCGGCGAACCGCGCGTAGTAGGCATGTTGGTATGGGCATTCCATGACGGAATCATACCTAATAATGAATGGGACGGCTTTAATCAGTATTCCGTAAAGCCTGAGAGTAAATGGTACGATCCTGCTTTGAAAAATCTGTTTGCGAGTATCGGGAAGATGATAATAAACGGGCAGCCAAGCGATAATCTCTTCTCATCCAGCATTGACTTCGGCCATTCGCAGGGGGGAGTCAATGGATTTAGCTATCAGGAAGAGCAGGGCTGGAATTATTCGGACTTGATATGGGACAATGCCAACGGCCGTTGGAAATCATCGATAAGCGGGCGTTCCACGTGGATTGGGCATGACGAAGTTTCAGCCGATACATCCAATTCCAGCAGACAATGGACTGCGCCTAAAGCCGGGAAGATAAGGATATCGTCCCAAACGAACTTCAGGAAGGCTGTTCCAGGCGGCGATGGCGTGGGGATGGTCATTATGAATAGAAGCACTGGAGAACAGATCTATCCGTATTCAGGGACATGGGCTCAAATCGGCCCCAACGATACGGACCTTTACGGAGGCATATCTTTTAACGTTTTAACTACAGTTAATCAAGGTGATGTCATCGAGTTTAAAACGACTCAGTTGGGAACCAGCGACTTTGATCGTGCGTACTTGTCGCCGGTAATCGCCTATGAAAGCAACGCTGTTTTTTATGATAGTTTCGACGATGGCGATGCGAATGGCTGGACGACTTACGGCAATGGAGGATTTAGCGTACAAGACGGCGAGTATGCAGCCAATAACGGCGGCAGCTTCATTGCTACCGCAGACAATACGAATTTTAGCGATTTCGTATATGAAGCGGACGTTTATCCGGAAGATAACGGCGATCCTCAATTATTATTCAGGGTTTCTAATCCGTCTTCGACGGGCTATACGGGGTATGCATTCGGATTAAAAGCCTATCAGGACAAGGTTTATGTTGAAAAGGTTAACGGAACGGGCTACTCGATTCTGGGAGAAGCTGCTGCCGCAATCGACAATAACAACTGGTATCATATCAAGGTTGTTGCGCAAGGCTCATCGATCAAGGTGTTCTTGAACCGGTCCAGCACTCCGGTATTAAGTATAACCGACAGCTCGTTTGCTTCAGGTTCGGTTGGCTTAAGATGGGGTTGGGTTCACGCCCGCTTCGATAACATCGCTGTGGATGCGATTAATTAAGTTGGTCGTCAAAAGGGACTGCGGCTGTCCCGTAAGCAGAGTTGCATGATGATCGATAATCAAAGAAGCCATGTACCTCCTGTAGACCTGATCATGTCCCACAACGTTTCCAATTTATTAGATATCAAACTTTTACGCGGATCTATTTGCACACATGAGCTTACGCAGGGAAGTTAGTCGGAAATTCGTACAAAGCAGCTCGAACCAGGCTTAAACGGCGGACGTTTGTAGGAAAAACCGCACAAAGCAACTCGGCTCAGACTCCAACGACGAACGTTTGTAGGAAAAATCGTATAAATCAACCAAGATCAGGGATTGTATGCCACTAAAGCGTCTTCGATAAGTATACGAATAACTTCTAGGAATTATCTGGAAGTGTTGTGGGTCAAGCGTAGCCCGTAGACTGCCTCATACGCTCCTGAAATCACCGCGTAACGGGTTTACCCATTCGGATTTCAGGAGCGTACAGCATCGGAGGAAGGTATATACACCTTCACCTTATTCATCGATTATCTTCCAGAGCAACTTGGTTGGCTTAGGGGACAACCCCTTTTGCAGCTACTTTACTTCCGAAGGCAGAGAGCCTCTGTCATCAAATACGACAACGCGGCTTCGGCGCCGCAGTTAATGTTCGGGCCGTACGGAGTGAGACCGTCGCAGCAGCTTCCGTCCCGGCGATCAGCGACCGGCACGCGCAGGTCGTTGGCGCCGTAGAACCAGTCCCGGCACATATCGCGCAGAGCGCCATAGCTGCAATGCTGCCCCTCTCCCAGGACGAATCCGTCTTCGAGCGCGGATCGGCCGAGCACGGCGGGGCGGCGGCTGCCGCGGTCCGCCGATGAATCGCCCGCGCCGTGTCCGCGCGCGCTGCCGACAAGCCGGGCGTCCTCGTGCTCGACCAGCCGCTCGACAGCGGCCGCTTCCTCCAGCGCCAACGCCAGCTTGAACATCTCGAGCGGCTGCTGGTCCCATCGACTGACCTCGCCCGAATCGTTGGTGCACCAGCCCTCATTTCCGATCGGCCGCAGCCATCCTTCTTCGGCGGTCATCGCTTCGACGAGGAACGCCAGGCTCTCGATGCCAACCCGATACGTTTCCGGCCGTTTCGTGAACCGATACGTGCGAAGCATCGCCCACGGCAGAACGCCGTTGCTGTAGGTCATCGCCGGCTCGAACCAGCGCCAGTCCGGCGCGGAGAAGTTGCGGTAAGCCTGGCAGAGCACCGCCTCCAGGCGCTCCAGATGGTGCCGCATCTCACTCTTCACGTCGAGCGGAAGGTCGATCGCGCCGTCGCGCGAAGCTTCCAGCACATGGGCGCAGGCGGCCATCGCGAACGCCTGGCCGCGCAGCGACTCGATTCGTCCGAACGTAGGCAGGCTGCGTTCGAAGATCGTTCGCGCCGTCTCGCGCCGAGGACCTTCCAGTCGAATCCAGGCGTCGGCGCAAGCCCAGATCGACCGGCCTTGACAATCGTGGGAAATCTCCTCCGGTTCAAGGGTGCGATCGTAAGCGAAATTGTTCAGAAACCATCCGCCATCCTCTTGGGCCCACAGCATAAACGCAAGATACACATCGGCCAACCTGCCCAGCTCCGCTGCATTTTCCGCTCCGATCGTCCGCTCTCCGAAGCTTAGCCACTCCGTCGCCGTCCATAGCGCTCTGGCGTTGTCGTCGGTCGTATAGCCTTCTCTCCGGCGGGGAATCCGGCCCAAGGCGTGTTCAAGCAGTCCCGTATCGTCCGTCAGGCGGCGCAGATGGGCGAAAGAAGGGAGCGCCGTCTGACGGAATGTCCTCTCGTTATACGACATCGGCAATTTTGTCCCTTTGCTGTGAAATCATGCGATGGAACAGCCGCAAATGCTGCGCCCCGACATGCGGCCAATGCATGCTTCGCCCGATTTCCGAGATGGCTCGCTCCCAATCCGCAAGCATCCCGGGGTAAGTAAACAGCTCGATCAGCTTCGCGCTCCAAATCTCCGCGTTTCCGTATGGAAGCAGCATCTCCTCGCGTCCTTGCACCAGATCGAGCGCATAAATGTAAGGCGTCGAGAGGATTGGTCTGCCCAGGCCGGCCGCATAAGCCAGCGTACCGCTCGTAATCTGGCCCATGCCGGGATACGGCGTGACATACAGGTCACAGGCGGAAATGAACGAGACAAGCTCCTCCTCCGGCATATAGCGGTCGATCCATTGAACGTGATGCTGCAGCCCGAGCTCTTGAATCAACCCCCGCAACTCGTCGCGATAGGCTTCTCCTTCATGCCTGCGAACCTCCGGATGGGTCTGTCCGGCAATGACGTAGAGCAGCTCCGGAACGGCTTGAACGGCGGAAGCCATCGCTCGTAAAATCAGCTCGATCCCTTTGCTCCGCCCAAGCAGGCCAAACGTGAACAGCACCTTGCGATTTTCCCAACGGGCTTCCTTCCGCACCTTCAGGCGGTCGGCCCTGTTCGGAACGGGAGTGCCGTGCGGAATAAACGAAATTTTGTCGAGCGGAATTTCAAAGTTATCGTGCAGGTAGCCGATGCCTCTCCGGTTCATGACGATCAGATGATCGCTGCGGTGGGCAATTTCGCGCTGGATCGGCGAGTAAGGCTCGACGGGATGCTCGAACACGGTGTGGAAGGTCGTCACGACAGGCTTTTTCAACCGATCCAGAAAGTGGAGCACAGACGAGCCGGCCTCGCCGCCGAAAATACCGAACTCATGCTGCAGGGACACGACGTCCACGGAGCTTTGATTGATCAGCTCGGCAACTCTGGAGTAATCGCCCGGTTCCTGCTTAACGAGCGGCAGCATCCAGGGCTCGCGATAATCGCTCTGTTCGTCCGGATTGCACATCGTAATGACCGGATCCGGGACGCGAGCTCCCTTGGCATGGGAAATCGCTTCTCTGAGATGATGGGTGTAAGTGGCCAGGCCGCATTTTTTCGGAATATAAGTACTGACATAAGCGATCTGGGGCTGACGTGGATTCATCGGCGTTGCACCTCCAAAATGCGATTGCATACAGCTTCGTGCAAAATATGCGGTCCGACCTGCATGGCCGATCCGAAAATACAGGCGTTGAGCTGAGCGCCGGCGCGAATTTTGCACCGATCCCACAAAATCGAGTTGGACAGCCTGACTTGCTTGCCGATGCGGCTTCCGTTGCCGACGACGGCATAGGGACCGATGATCGCCCGGTCTCCGATCGAGACGTCGTCGCCGATCATGACCGGCGGGACGAACAGAACGCCCTGACCGACGCGCACGTTCTCTCCGAGCCAGATGCCTTTGTCCTCCATCTCCTTGCCGTCGATGCGAACGGGAAAGCGACGATCGAGCAGATCCCAATGGAGCTGGCGGTAACGTTCTTTGGTGCCCATATCCATCCAATAGCCTCCGATAGGATGGCCGTACACGCCGCTGTTTTCGGCGATCAGCAAGGGAAAGGTTTCCTTCTCGATGGAAACGGCTTTGCCCGCGGGCACGTAGTCCAGCGCTCTGCGCTCCATAATGTATATGCCGGCGTTGATCCGATTTGACGGTGCTTCTTCTTTTTTCGGTTTTTCGATAAAACGGACGATTTGACCGTTGTCCGTCTGCTCGACGACGCCGTAATGCGAAGGATCGTCGACCTCGGTCAGGCAGATGGTCGCAGCTCCTCCATGCTTCTCGTGATAACGCAAAGCCGCCGCCAGATTAACTTGATGAATAATGTCCGCATTCACCACAATAAAACGGTCGCTAAGCAGATGCTCGGCGTTTTTGATTGCGCCCGCCGTGCCAAGCAGCTCCTTTTCCACCGAATAGTCGATGCGCACTCCATATTTGGAACCGTCGCCGAGATAGCTTTCGATGAGCTCGCGGTAATGCTTTACGGCGATTACGAACTCCTGCACGCCTTGCTCTTTGTAGTGCAGGAGCAGATGCTCGAGCCAGGGCCGATTGCCCACAAGGGCCATAGGCTTCGGAAGATGTTCCGTCAAGGGGCGAAGTCTCGTTCCCAATCCTCCGGCGAGAAGTAAAGCTTTCATGATAGGATCAACCTCCGTTTGATTGATGTGTTCCCCCCGTAGGGTCAACTGTGAACCTATTACCGCAATCGCCGCAGTCTCAATCACCTCCCGGAAAATAAAAAGACGCCCCCAGTTCGCGTTCAAGCGCAGGGAAGCGTCTGTAATCGGTTGGATGAATAGGTGTCGGGAATAGAGTCGGTCAGACTGTTGCGATCAAGAGAAAATCACCCCGTCGTCAAGCGACCATGGCTTAGCGGGAGAGGACTCCGTGCTAAAGCCTACTTTACCCGAAAAATACATTTACTGCAACCTTTATCCAGACGTCTTGTCCAGCGGGAGAACGGTCGAGCGAGTTACACTCTTCCGCGTCTGCCCGTGATCAGGGAGATGATAAACAGAATCAGGAAGACGAAAAACAAAATTTTAGCGATCCCCGCCGCAGCGCTGACGATACCGCCGAATCCGAAAATAGCGGCCACAATTGCCACCATAAAAAAGACAGCTGCCCAGTATAACATATTGAACTCCTCCTTGTGTGTGCGGTTGCCAGCAGCTTTCAGCCGGTCCGCAGCCTGTGATAATGACTCGTTACCCGCCATGGACGACAATGAATCCGATACGTCCGATTGTTTCGGAAGCAGGGGAGACGTTTAACGAATAGTAACGACGGATGTCGACGGAGGAGATAAAATATGGGAAATCAAGAGATTTTGGCAATGAGCGCCGCGATTGCGGCAGTGGCTTTTGTTTTTCTATGTGGGTTTCTGATAGCGCTGCTTAGAACTGCCAGGCAATCTCTTCTAGCCGCCGAGTCTACACTGAAGGAAGTTAAACAAACGGTAGAGGAGCTGCGGGGAGAGGTTGGAAAGCTGGCCTCCAGCGTGAACGACGCCGCCTTTGATGTGAAAGGCAAGCTGCAGTCGACCGATCCGTTTTTTGCGGCGATTCAGGATGTCGGAGCGATACTGAGCGATGTCACCGGAACGGCCCGCAAGGCGGCCCGGAAATGGACCGATAGATTTCAGAAGCAAGCGGAGTCGGCCCAGGAGCACGCCGCCGAATCGACGCCGCCGCAGTGGCTGAAATGGGCGGCGATCGGCTCGCGACTTGCGATCGGATTAAAGAAAGGCAAGGATTATCGGGCTAAACGGCCGTATCCGCAGGCGAAGGAGGGATACTGAATGTGGTTCTCCTGGCTGCTTTTGTTTTCACTGATGGGAAATGGAGGGGCAGCGTCTTATTCGACCGCTTCGGCGGCCGTCGCCGCTGTTCCTCAATGGGATTTGGACGGAGTCTCGCTTGGAGACACGGAGAGCGAGGTTATTGCTGCGTGGGGCAAGCCCAATGCCGTCGAAACCGATGAATGGTATCCCGATTGCGTCATATGGAGCTATATGGGCGGCAGAAACGCCGGGCTGTGCGACGGAGAAGTCAGCTTTGTGCAAGTGACTTCGCGTGCCGACAAGGTCAATCTGAACGGGCGCGAGCTGGCGATGTCCGGGCCGGATTTGCGCCGCGCGCTCGGAAATCCGGAGTTTGAGGCGGAAGACGGCTGGGGCGTGATCCACGGCCCCGAAGCGCTTAAAGTGTTCGTTGACGAGAGAGGAAAGCTCGTCTCGCTCGACCTTTTCGGTTCCGAATTCTGACCTCGCGCGCCAGCTTCGTCCCGATTTGCGTTTTTTCGAACAATGTTGACAAACTTCTGTTTCATATAAATAGAGCCTGGTTAAATGAGAAGTATAGGTTGAACCGATGCAATGAACATTCGATTCTTGGGTTCACCTAAAGAGACAGAGAAAAAAAGGAGGAGAGCAGAATGAAAGCCTATGCTAAACTAGTAAACAACGGATTGGAAGCCGTCGGAGTGGTGAACGATCTGCATCGCCAAGGGTACGGAGAGAAGGAAATCTATGTGCTGGCGCACGAGACCGAGAGGACGAGCCATCTGGCCGACGCCTTCGACACGAACACGGTGGGTATAGCCGAAGAAGGAATGTTCGACGCGATGGCGAATTTATTCCGCAGCCGGGGAGACGCTCTCCGCAGCAAGATCGAATCGATGGGCTTCAGTTCGTCGGAAGCGAACATGTATGAGTCCGAATTGGACAAAGGCAAAGTTCTGATCATGGCTCGCCATTAAGTCCGGAGCCGAATGACGCTATCTCGTAAGCGATCCGGGTTGAACTAGAAGATTATCGATTAAAGGTTAGAGTGCATGTATCTCCTTGGAGACTGCCTCATACGGTCCTAAAATTCCCGCTTAGCGGGTTTACCCCTTCAGGATTTCAGGACCGTATAGCAGCGTAAGGAGATATATGCACTATTCTTCCTTTATCGATAATTTATAACCGGGTTTACGGGACGGCGTGATTTGGTTGCATAGCAGCCAGCCATTTTATTCGACATTGGTCAAGGAGACAGAGAAGATGACCGTATTGATCGTAGACGATAATGCCATGAATGTGCTTGTTATTGAAGAGATGCTGAAACGGGCCGGATACGTCGATTTCCAATCGGCCCAGTCGGCGGAAGAAATGTTCGCCTTGCTTGCCGGAGAAGGCGATGTTAATGGAAACGCCCCCCTTCTCGGGCGGGTCGATCTCATTTTACTCGATGTGATGATGCCGATGATGGACGGGATTGAAGCTTGCCGAAGATTGCAGGCGGACGCCCGCTACAAAGATATTCCGGTCATAATGGTTACGGCGGTCGGAGATTCCCGTAAGCTGGCCGAGGCGCTTGATGCGGGCGCAAGCGATTTCGTGACGAAGCCGATCAATAAAATCGAGCTGCTCGCACGAATTCGCTCTGCGCTTAAGTTGAAGCGGGAGCTGGATTGGCACAAGGAGCGAGACGCACGGCTTCGGGAGGAGCTGCTGCTCGCGCGGCAAGTTCAGGAATCGGTGCTGCCGGATGAGGTAGACGATTCCCGCGTACGCATTCGCGCTTATTATCAGGCTTCAGAGGAGCTGGCCGGCGATTTGTACGCCTGGCACAGAATCGACGACAACCGCTGGGCGATCGCCGTCATCGATACGATGGGACACGGCATATCCTCCTCGCTTATGAGCATGTTTATCGCTTCGATTCTCAAAGAGGCGATCGGCACGCTATGGTCGCCGGAGAGGGTGTTCAAGGAGCTGAATCGTCGGTTGACCGGGCTGCAATGGGAAAACGAGCTTATTCATTATTATTGCACCGGCATTTATGCAACGCTCGACCTGGAAAGGCGGAGGCTCGATTACATCAATGCGGGCCACCCTCCGGGTTATCTTTTTGGTGCCAAGGGAGAGCGTCCGGAGGAGCTGTCGGTAAGCTGTCCCCCATTGGGGCTATTCGACAAGCTGGAGCTGGCTTCCCGAAGTATCCCTCTATCTTCGGAAGGAGAGCTCATCCTGTTCACCGACGGGATTTTCGGATTGTTCGAGGGACCTGACGAAGCCCGACTCGCCCAGTTGGCCGATTATTTGCAAGTCCGCGGCAGCGATGCCGATCTGGAACGGCTCGTTCGCAGCGCTCCGTCGGACGGTCGTTCGGACGATCGCTGCGTAGTCAAAGCCGAGATTCGCCTTGGAGGAGCTCCTGTATGAAAATCAAAACGAAGTTGGGCATCGGCTATGCTATGCTGCTGCTGTTGTTTGCCGGAGTTACCTCTTTCGGTTATTTGCAGCTCGGCCACATGAGCCGGTCCATGGATCATTTTTACGAAAACCGGTTCGAGAAAGTCCAGATCGCGCTTTCGCTGCGGGGAGAGGTGAATGCCTCCGGCCGCCTTATGAACGACATTATGATCGGAGAGCTGAACCCGGAGCGGGCGGTTGAGGACATTTCAAGAAGATTGGAGAGCGCGGAACGGCAATATCGGACCTTGGCCAATATGTCGCTCGGGGCGGCCGAATTGGATCTGATCAGTCGGATCGACCAATTGACAGCCAGCTACGGCTCGTCTGTTCGGGCATTCGTCGATAATATCGGCGAAGGCAAAATCGAGGAGGCGAAGGCGCTATACGCCGGCAGCTTGCGCAATCAGCAGCGCGAGGTCATCGACAACGTGGACGTGCTCGTATCCGTTCAGGAGAACGCGCTGAAGGAAGAGATGGCGGACGCCAAGGAAACCTACAACTGGTCCGTCAGCATGGTCGCCCTATTGACGGTTATCGGTCTGCTGCTTGGTCTTGGCGTCGTGATGTGGGTGTTCCCAAGCATTAACCAGGGGTTGAATCTGCTGGGCCGGATGGCCGATCGGTTCGCGAGGGGACGGTTGGGAAGCTTCTCCCGCATTGAAGTCAAATCCAAGGACGAACTTGGAGAACTGGCTCAGATATTCAAGCAAATCGCGCTTGATCTTCAGGAGAAGAACGAACGGGAGGCTAGAGTAGCGGCAGTACAGAAAAGACAGGCCCGGGTAAACGAGCAGCTCGCCCAGGTGACGGAGCTGCTGCAGGAAGGCACGGATATGAGCAATGTCGCCCAAGCGTTTATCTCCGAATTCGCTCCGGTGCTCGGCGCGGCGCATGGGCTGATCTATTTGTCCGATCCAAGCCGGGAAGATGCTGCGATGCAATTGGCCGGCTCGTACGCGATGATGAAGGACTGCGAAGTGGAAGGCGTGCGCGTTCCGACGGTGATCCGCTCCGGCGAAGGATTGGCCGGGCAATGCTTGCGCGACGCCAAGCCGATTGCTCTCGATGAAGTGCCGTCCGGCTATTTCAAGATCGGTTCGGGGCTGGGCGCGATCGCGCCGGGCAGTCTGATCGTACAGCCGATTCTGTATGACGGCGCGGTGCTCGGCGTGCTTGAGCTGGCGACGTTGACGGCCTTTAACGCCGAGAACAGGGAGCTGCTCGAGGCGCTGTGCGAGAAGCTGGGGACGATTCTGAACAATATGCGCTCGCGCCAGCGTGTGGAGGAGTTGCTGAAGGAATCGCAAGCGATGACCGAGGAGCTGCAAGTGCAATCGGAGGAGCTGGTCTGCCAGCAGGAAGAGCTGCGGGAGACGAACGACAAGCTGGAGCGTCAGCAGAGCGAGCTTCTCCGATCGGAAGAGCGGCTGCAGCAGCAGCAGGAAGAGCTGGAGTACGCGAACAAGGAGCTGACCGACAAGACGCAGGCGCTGGAGCAGCACGTCGTCCGCATGGAGCAGCAGAACAAGCAAATCGCCAAAGCCAACGAGGAGCTGGAACGCCAGGCGCTGCAGCTCGCGCTGACGAGCAAGTACAAATCCGAATTTTTGGCGAATATGTCCCACGAGCTGCGAACTCCTCTGAACAGCCTGCTCATCCTGTCGGAGTTTCTGGCCGAGAACAAGGAAGGCAACCTGACCGAGAAGCAGCGGGAGTATATGCGAACGATCCATCTGTCGGGGAACGATTTGCTCAAGATGATCGACGAAATTTTGGACCTGTCCAAGATCGATGCGGGCAAAATGGACATTCATCCCGAGTGGACGGTGCTCGAAGAACTGTTGGCGTTCCTGGATCATCTGTACATGCCGCTCGCGGAATCGAAGCGGCTGGCGCTCCAGATTGTCCGCGAGGACGAAATTCCGGATTCGATTCGGACGGACGGGCACAGGCTGAAGCAGATTATGCGAAACCTGCTGTCCAATGCGCTCAAATTTACGGATGAAGGAACCGTCACGCTGACGATGCGCAGGCCGCATCCGCACGAGATGGATGCGTCCAGAAGCTTGGAAGGCGCCGGCTATATCGCATTGGCGGTCGCGGATACGGGAATCGGAATTGCCCGAGACAAGAGCGAGCTGATCTTCGAAGCGTTCCGCCAAGCGGACGGAACGACGAGCCGCAAGTACGGAGGCACCGGCCTGGGGCTGACGATCAGCCGCGAGCTGGCGCATCTGCTCGGAGGCTGGATTCATCTGGAGAGCGAGCCGGGCAAAGGCAGTCTGTTCACGCTCATACTGCCCGAGCATCTTGCGGACCCTCAGACAGAGGGCGATGCGGAAGGCGAAGCTTATGCGGAACCGCTGGCAGCCGGATTTGCCGCAGATTATGCGGCTGCGGCGGCAGAGCTTCTGTCCGCGGCGGAGTCGGAGACCAGGCTGGAAGACGATCGGGAATCGCTTCAGCCCGACGATAAGGTGCTGCTTGTGATTGAAGACGACACAAGCTTCGCTAAGGTACTGCTCGAGATGGCCCGAGCGAGGGGCTTCAAGGCAATCGTTGAAACGCAAGGAGACGCGGGGCTCAAAGCGGCCAAATCGATCAAGCCAGACGCGATTTTGCTCGATATTCAACTGCCGGTTACGGACGGCTGGTCGATTCTGAATGCACTGAAGAGCGATCCGGCGACGCGGCATATTCCGGTTCACGTCATCTCCGTGACGGAGCAATCCTCTCACGGGCTGCGAATGGGGGCGATCGATCATTTGCAGAAGCCGGCTACGGCCGAGCAGCTGGAGCATGCGTTCGAGAGCATCGGCAACGTGCTGGAACGCAAGCCGAAACGATTGCTGCTCGTCGAACGGGACGAGGAGGCGCGGCGGAGCTTGTCCGAGCTAATCGTTCACGACGATGTTCGCGTCGTAGCGGTAGGAGATGCGGACAGCGCCTGGGAGCGTCTGCAGGCCGAGACATTCGACTGCATCGTGCTGGATTCCGGCTTGCCGGACGGCGCCGGCGTCGAACTGCTCAAGCGAATGCGGCAATCGACCGAATTGCTGAAAATTCCGGTGATCGTCCATTCGGAAGGGAAGGACGATGAAGCGACGCTGCGAAAAATGAAGTTTTACGCCGACCCGCTCGTACTGAAGAACGTCAAGTCGCCGGAGCGACTGCTGGAGGAGACGACGCTATTCCTGCATCGGGTCGAGGCCGACCTGCCGGAGGACAAGCGGAAGCTGCTCAGCAAGCTGCATCAGCGGGAAGAGGCGTTCGAGGGCAAGACGATTCTGCTCGTCGACGACGACGTTCGCAACGTCTTCGCCTTGTCCGGCGTGCTTGAGCATCGCGGCATGAAGGTGCTGTATGCGGAGAATGGCCGCGAAGCGCTCGCCAAGCTGGACGCGGAACCGGACATCGATCTGGTGCTGATGGACATTATGATGCCGGAAATGGACGGCTACGAAGCGATGAGACGCATCCGCGGCAATCCGGAGCGCAGCCAGCTTCCGGTTATCGCGCTGACCGCCAAGGCGATGAAGGACGACCGTAACAAGTGTATTGAAGCCGGAGCGTCGGACTATATTACGAAGCCGGTTAATACGGACCAGCTTCTATCCTTAATGAGAGTGTGGTTGTATCGATGAAAGAAGCGGAAGAGCGGGACGCCGAGCTGGAGAAGATCGAGACCGCGCTGCTGCTGGAGGGAATCTATCAAAGGTACGGCTACGATTTTCGCGACTATTCTTCTTCGTCCGTAGGCCGCCGGATTCGGCATCGGATGCGGTTGGAAGGCCTTGACGACATTTCATCCTTGCTTAGAAACGTTCTGCATGATTCCGACGCTTTCCGGCGGCTGCTCGGCGACCTGATCATTCCGGTGACCGAGCTGTTCCGGGATCCGGAGATGTTCCTGGCTTTCCGGCGCAATGTAGCTCCGGAGCTGCGCAAGCTGCCGTTCGTACGCATCTGGCATGCCGGGTGCTCGACGGGGGAGGAAGTATATTCTCTGGTCGTCCTGCTTCATGAGGAGGGGCTGCTCGACAAGTCGCGAATTTACGCGACGGACATCAGCGAAGAGGCTTTGCAGAGGGCGCGCGACGGCATTCTTCCGATCGACCGCATGCAGCAGTATACGCGAAACTATCAGGCTGCGGGAGGCACAGGGGAATTTTCCAGCTACTACGCATCGGAACGCGGCATTGTAATGCTGAAACCGTTTCTGCGGGAGAGAATCGTGTTTGCCCGCCACAATCTGGCGACGGACAGCTCGTTTAACGAATTTCACGTTGTGTTCTGCCGCAATGTGATGATCTAT
Organism: Cohnella phaseoli; assembly: GCF_003386235.1. Lineage (GTDB taxonomy): Bacteria > Bacillota > Bacilli > Paenibacillales > Paenibacillaceae > Cohnella > Cohnella phaseoli. The sequence continues at coordinate 68,342 of NZ_QRDZ01000039.1, read as the reverse complement.
TTCAACTCGGAGCTGTCGAACCGGGTTCACGGCCTGTTCTACGACAGCTTGGCTGCCGGCGGATTTCTCGTTCTGGGTGGGAGGGAGTCGTTAGCGTTCACTCCGATCGAGGACCGGTACGAAACCTGGAACGATACTCACCGAATTTATCGTAAAATTCTCTAATCGTGCAAATTCTGAACAACCTTTAAAAAGAAGGAGGAGGCAGAGTGCCTGAAAGACATCCTGTGTCGCTGCTGATCGTGGACGACCATATCGAAAATTTGCTCGCCATGGAAGCGACGCTGGGCGGAGAAGGCTATCGGCTCGTGCGCGCCCAATCCGGCGAAGAAGCGCTGCGCCATCTGTTGCGCGAAGATTTCGCGGTCATCGTGATGGACGTTCAGATGCCGGGAATGGACGGCTTCGAGACGGCCAGACTGATCAAAGCGAGGGACAGATCGAAGCATATTCCGATCTTGTTTATTACCGCCACAAGCAAAGAAATCGTTCATCAATTCGAAGGCTATTCGACCGGAGCGATCGATTATCTGATCAAGCCGGTCACGGCTTCGATCGTCAAGGCAAAAATCGGCGCGCTGGTGCGGCTGTATCGAAGCAACCGGGAATTGGAGCGCCAGCGTACCGAGCTGCATAAGCGGACGGAGGAGCTTGAGGCGGTCAATCGGGAAATGCTGAGAGTTACGTACAGCTTGTCGACCGAGGAAGCGAAATCCCGGATGATCTTCGATACGTCCATCGACGGGATGTTCACGTTCGACGACACCGGAACGGTTCAGTCGGCGAACCCCGCGATGGGCAGATTGTTCGGCTATCCGGCTACCCGGATGATCGGGTTTCGCGCGGAGGATCTGCTGCCCAGGTTCGCGGAGATGCAGAGACCTGCCTCCGAAGAAGACGGCGCCGGGTATTTGACCGGCGTTGTCAGGGAGATGCCCGCCGTACGCAGCACTGGAGTTGCTTTCGAAGCCGAAATTCAACTGGGAGAAGCCGTCATTAACCAGCAGCGACTTTTCGCTTGCACGGTGAGGGACATTACGGAGCGGAAGGGAACGCTGCGCCAACTTACCGAGGCGAAAAATATCGCCGAAAGGGCGTCGCGGGCCAAAAGCGAGTTTCTCGCGATGATGAGCCACGAGATGCGTACCCCGTTAAACGCGCTGCTAGGTGTCGCCGACCTGCTGATGGATTTTCCTTTTGACGAACGCCACAAGGCTTTCCCCCGTGCGATTAAGGACAATGCGGATCGTCTGCTGACGATTGTGAACGATCTGTTGGAATACACCCGCCTGGAATCCGGTAAAGAAGAGTTCGACAGCCAGCCGTTCTCCGTCTCCGATACGATCGGACAGATCGTCGCCGATTACTCGGAGGAGGCCGACAGGAAATCGCTGTTGCTCAACTTAGCCGTCGATTCTCTCGTCCCCCAATACGTTAGAGGAGATCCCGCAAAATATGCCGAGATCGTCCGCCGACTCGTAGACAACGCAATCAAGTTCACGGAGAAAGGTCGCATAGATGTGTTCATCGGCGTGGACAACGTCGAGCGCCAGGAGGCGGAGCCGATTCGGTTGTCGGTCGCGGTCGAGGATACCGGCATCGGTATTCCGGAGGACCAGCTCGAACGGCTGTTTCTTCCGTTCTCTCAAATCGATTCCTCGCTTGCCCGCCAGTTCGAAGGGTTGGGCTTGGGGCTGGCGATGTGCCAATCGCTGGCAAAGGCGATGGGAGGCGAGATACGTCTGGAAGCGAAGGAAGGAGCGGGCTCGCGCTTCGTGTGCGTCGTTGCCGTCGAGCCCTTCTACTCCGCTGTCTGAGCGGAGGGAGCACGGTATGCGCATAGTCCAAAGCAGCCCTTCGGCACTCCGCTCTTCGTCGCGGAAGTCGTGCAAGGGCTGTTTGGGCATGCGTCAAGGTTCATTCCGCGGCTACAGCGCGATCCGGCTTGACGATAGGAGCGACAGCGTTCGGGATGCCGAGAATCCGATCGCGAATAATCTCGGCCGCCAAACAACTGTAGATGGTGCCGTTGCCGCCGTACCCGAGGCAATAATGTTGGCCGGGACGATCCGGGTCTTCCCCGATCCAGGGAAGTCCGTCAGCCGATTCTCCGAACGTTGCGTTCCACTCGTAGCGAATTTCCGGAGAATAGGCCGGGAACAACCGGCGCAGCTCGGCCAGCAGCCTCATGGAGTGCGCGCGCAACTCCTGCTTGGACGACACCGGCTGCCGCAAGTTTTCATCCAACCCTCCTATGATAATGCGATTGTCGTTCGTCGTTCTGAGGTACAGATAAGGCCTCGCAGTTTCCCACAACAGAAAGCGCTCGTGCCACTCGGCCAGAGACGGAAGCGGGTCCGTGACGATGGCGTACGAGCGATGCAGCTTCGTCTTGGGCCAGCGTCCTCCGGCGGCTTCGGGGGTGTATCCGACGGCGTATACGACATGCTCGGCTTCAATGCGGCCGGCGCTGGTAAAAATTGTATAGCCGTCGCCGTTGGGCTCTACGCGCAGCATTTTCGTCCCCTCGTAGATTTCGAGGCCGCGCTTGACCGCTTCTTCGGCCATCGCATGGACGAACAAGTAAGGGTTCACCTCGGCATCGCCGCGGGTGACGATTGCGGCGGAGCGACGAAACGAAAAATGCTCCGCGATTTGCTCCTCCTCCCACCAATCCGCGGCGAAGCCGTGTTTGACCAGCGTGTTGTATTCTTTTCGCAACGTTGCTTTATCCCGAGGAGAGGAAGCATAGTACAAGCTGCTCCGTCTTTTGAATTCCGTGCCTCTCGGGAGGCTCTCGGCGATGTCGCACAGCTTCTCGGACGCATGCTTGCACGCCCGGTAGAAGAGCGCCGCATCCGTCTCGCCGATCGTACGGATAAGCTCGCTTAGCATTTTATCATTGCTGTATTGAAGCAGGCCGGTATTGGCGGAAGTGCTTCCGGTTCCGATTCGTTGCTGTTCGATCAGGACTGTGTCGATTCCGCTCGAGCTTAGCTCAAATCCGCAGATGATTCCGGACACGCCCCCGCCAATGACAACGACGCTTTTGCTGAGACGGCCGCTCAATTCGGGATAGTTGACAGGCTCCCGATACGAATTCGGCCAAAATAACGACCCGAAATGCAAGGACATATTTCTTTCCTCCGATCCCGATTAGGGCGTGTCTGAATACTCCGAGGGGGCGAAAAGGCGGTGATAGATGCCCCTGAGCGGGTTTTCAGACTCGCCCTAGGTTCCCGCATCTTTTTTTTGTTATTCAATGTGTTTCAATCAAGGTAAAAACGGGTTATAACAAGATTGGAGAGCTCATTTCTTTAAAGATTACCCAAATGAAGCGGAGTATGACGCATCGGCTTCATGCGGGCACAGACGAGAGGAGACGACATGGCCATGGATAAATTGACGCTTCGCGCGGAGCAAGCGGACGATCGAGCGGTTTTGCACGTTGGGGGAGAGTTCGATCTGGAGGTGGCCGGCCAAGTGCGCGCCGCTCTTCAGCCGCTCATCGAGCAGGCGAATCGCCCGGTAGCGATCGATCTGCGGGAATTGACTTACATAGACAGCACGGGAATCGGAATTCTGATATCCGCAGCCAAAGCGCTTCACGCGCGAGGCATTCCCTTCGGCGTCGAACAGGCGCCTTCCCATATACGCAAGCTGTTTGATATGACGGGAATTACGCCGTTTCTTATTAAGTCGGAGTCGGCAAAATGAATTCGCGGAGAGGAGCGAGGAGAGACTTCATGACAACGGACAGAGAAATTAAGTTAACCCTTCCTGCATTGCCGGAGTATGTCGATCTGGTCAGGCTGACGTTGTACGGAATTGCGAGCAAACTGAAGTTTTCGTTCGAGGAGATCGAAGACATGAAGGTTGCCGTATCCGAAGCCTGCAATAATGCGGTTTTGCACGCCTACGGAGAGGCTGGAGGAAGGCTGGAAGTGACGTTTGCGACGAAAGAGGACGAATTGGTCATTACGGTAAGAGATTACGGCAGCAGCTTTACAGTAGAAGAAAACAAGGAAGCGCCTGTGGAACAGGGGAAGGCGATCGAAGACATCCGGTCGGGCGGATTGGGCCTTTACCTGATGCAGGCGCTGATGGATCGCGTGGACGTCGTACAAGACGGCGGGACCGCGGTTACGTTAGCGAAGAAAAGGCAGACGACAGAAGAGGCTGTATGAGTCTATCCTCTTCCGAGCGTCTGCCCGACGACGCAATGGCGATTCTGCTTGAATATCAGCGCACGGAATGCGCCAAGAAGGCCGAATGGCTGATTAAGCACTACGAGCCGATGGTCAAGGTGGCGGCGAACAAAATGTCGCGCAATCGGCCCGATCTGGCCGAGGATTTGTTTCAGATCGGGCAGCTGGCGCTGTTCAGATTGCTGACGCAATTCGATCCCGGTTTGGGCATGCCCTTCGAGCCTTATGCGATGAAAAGCATGATCGGCCATATGAAAAATTATTTGCGCGACAAGTCCTGGTACATTCAAGTGCCGAGAAGGATCAAGGAAATGAGCCTGGTTGTCCAGCATGCGATCGACGAGCTGACAAGCAAGCTTGAGCGCTCTCCGAACATCGAGGAGATCGCCGGTCATCTGGACATTGGAGTCGAGGAGACGACCGAAATATTGGCCGGACGGGAGCTGTACCATTACACCTCGTTGGACACTCCGACGACGGACGACGACAACCCTGCGATGCTGGGAGATTTGATCGGAGCGCCGTCGGACGATTTTGCCAATGTGGAAAGTCGGCTGGACCTGCAGGAGGCTTTAGAGAAGCTGCATCCGGAGGAGAGCAAGGTGCTGCGTCTCGTGTTTGTAACCGGGCTGTCGCAGAGGGCGATCGCCGACGAACTGGGCGTGTCGCAGATGAGCATCTCGCGCATTCAGAAGCGGGCTCTCGATAAGCTCCGGAAACTGATCAAGCCGCCGGAATAATCGACTTGTACCCCGACTGTTTCAGCTTCTCCCGATGCGTGTAATTAGCTATATCGGAAGCGATAAGCCTTCCGCAAAGGAGATGGTGACCATGACAGTCCAATATCAAATTGAATTTTTCGAGAGCGACGTATTCGTAGTGGAGAAGAGCGATGCCTTCCATTTGACGATTTGCTCCCGCGTTAACCCGCTTGGTTTCGGAAATCAATTGGCGATATACACGACAAAGGGACAAGCCATCGATGCGGCGGAGAAGTTCTGCAAAATGTATGCGCTTGCCAAGCAGTACGGCTATCATCTCAAGGATTCCTATCTTATGAAAGAGGGCTGCGAGGCGCTATTTGTTCCCGCACTGCTCGAAAACGAGCCGAACGAAGCCACGCTGCAAGCCAAGCTTGAAGCGTTGGCGAATGAGCGAAGAGAAGCATTTGGATAAGGAAGCGAGTGGTGTGCAGGAGGATCTCGATTAAGAAGGTTCGAACCTAACAAAGACTCCCCTCGCGGCTGACGGGCATGAAATCAAGCCTATCGCCGCGAGGGGAGTTTTATCATACAAGATAATCGATAGCCTCATTATTTCTGAAGCCTCATTATTTCCGAGTTTCCTGCTGGATCGGGTCGTTCACATAGCCTTCTTCCTCGAGCTCCTGCTCTGTCTTCATTCGCTTCATATCCTCGCCGAGCCGTTTCATATCGTCGAAATCCTGAACCATGGAGCCGTTCTCGGCGGTTTCCAGCGAGCGTTTGCGAATGGGTGCGGAAAGTCTCCGGTCGCTTGCGTTAGGGTTATATTTCATCGTTCATCTCCTCCAATGAGTAAGAACTAAGCCGGCCCCGAACAATATGAACGGGAGCCGGCTGCGTATAAGGGCGAACGTCGGTCAATTATTTGGCTTCGCGGATTTCGTCTTTGACGGTGGTCAGGACGGAACGGGTTTTGTCGGCGATTTCCGCCGTCTTCTCTCCGACCTGCTGGGCGACTTCCATCGTTTTGTCGCCAACGTCGGCAACAAACTGCTTGGTACGGCTCTGCAGCGAAGCGCAGCGCTCGCGGATATCTCCTCGTAGCTCTTTGCCTGACTTGGGGGCCAGCAGAAGCGCGGCGGCTGCCCCGATTATTCCGCCTATCACAGCGCTTTTGATCGCTTTGTTCGTTTCGGTCATCGTGCATTCCTCCTTGGTTTAGCAATAACGTGCTTATTTTGAATTACCCGATTTGGGGAAAATGAATCGCGCTCTTTCCAGAGAGCGGCGGTTCGTCTACAATAGGGACAGGAAAAAACTGTGGCAGAAAGTCGAAAGCGAGGACGGAAATGGACTATCAAGAGACTGCTCGATCCGCTCCGGTGCACTGGGGCAGATCGACTTCCTATCACCGCGAGGATCGGCGGTGGACGCCGCTCGATCTTATACTGGTTGTGCTTTTAACCGTGATTTCAGCGATTATGACCTTCACCGACTTGGGCAATCGAACCGCCCCTCAGACGTTCTGGATGCCGGGCAAGGCGGGGGACAATTTTACCGTCGACTTCGGTGAGGTCAGGACGGTCGACAGGCTGAATTTGTACGAAGGACCCGGAGCCAAGGGCGAAACGAACGTCGAATGGTCGTTGGACGGACAAAAATGGGAATCCTATGCGAAGGTCGAGCATAAGACCAATCGCGTATTTACGTGGAAGGCGGAGGACAAGACGGTAGAGGCGCGTTATATGAGGTTTACGACCGAGCGTATCGGCTATCGTCTCTATGAAGCGGCTTTTTTCACCAAGGGCGTCGATTCCATACCGATTCCGATCATGAACATTGAATCCGGAAGCGATAATTCGCCGTCTGCTCAGGGCAGCGTGCAAGAGGTGTTCGACGAGCAGCAATGGGCGCCTTATCGATACGATTATCGCAACAGCATGTATTTCGACGAGATTTACCACGGTCGCACTGCTTACGAATTCATAGAGGTGATGGAGCCTTACGAGAATACGCACCCGCCTCTGGGCAAAATCATTCTTGAGCTCGGCGTGCGAATGTTCGATATGACGCCGTATGGTTGGCGCTTTATGGCGGGAGTAGTCGGCACGTTGATGGTGCCGCTCTTTTACGCCGTCGCCAAAGGAATGTTCGGACGGACGAGATATGCCTTCCTGGCGGCGCTGCTGCTTGTGCTGGAGGGCTTCCATCTCGTGCATTCCCGCTCGGCCAATGTGGACATTTCGGGCGTGACGTTTACGATTTTGATGTTTTACGGCATGTATCGGTTCGGAGAAACGAAATGGCAGGGCGGCGGCTTTAAGCGAGCGCTCGGTTATTTGGCGCTTAGCGGTTTGTTCTTCGGAGCGGCAGCGGCTGTCAAATGGAACTATTTGTACGGAGGAGCCGGGCTGGCGATTTTACTTGTGCTAGCGCTCTTCCGCCGCTGGCGCGAAGGACGGATGGCCGGGGACTACGATACGGCCAAACGCATCGTGTTGACGCTGATGGCTTGCGTCATTTTCTATGTGGCTGTGCCGGTCGGAGTGTATTCCGCGACTTATGCGCCGTTCATCAAGGCGACGCAGGCCGAAGACAGCTACAAGGATTTGTGGCAGTTCCAGAAAAATATGTACAATTACCATAAAGGCGTCAAGGAAGAGCACCCTTACGCTTCGAAGTGGTACACTTGGCCGTTAATGCTGAGACCGGTCTGGTATTACGGCGGCAAGGATCTTGAGCAAGGGGAAGCCCAGAGCATCGCGGCGATCGGCAATCCGCTCGTCTGGTGGGGAGGACTGGCCGCGCTGCTTGCCTCTTGGTGGCTCGGCTTCCGCCGCAGAGACCGCATCGTGCTGACGCTGGCCGTCGCGTATTTAAGCTTTTACGTCCCGTGGATGATTGCGCCGCGAAGCATTACGTTCCTGTATCATTATTTTCCGATGGTGCCGCTTCTGATCTTGTCCATTGTCTGGATGCTTCGCTGGTTCGAAGAGCGCAGCTATCGAGGAAGCAGAGTGACGCTGGCGGTCGTGATTGCGGCGACGGGGTTGTTCGTTTGGTTCTATCCGGTGTATACGGGTATGACGATCAGCCGGGAATGGATGAACGTGATGATACGCTGGCTGCCAAGCTGGGGCTTCTAAATGAAGGGAGATTCACTCGTGCAGAAGGGCTGTTTTCTGTCGGTCGTCGTGCCGATGTACAACGAGGAAGAAGTGATCGAGGTTACGTACGGCCGGCTGAGGTCGGTGCTGGACAAGCTCGGGGAGACGTATGAGATCGTGTTCGTGAACGACGGCAGCCGCGACCGCACGGCCGACATCGTGCGTTCCTTGTGCGCCGAGGATCGCCGCGTGAAGCTGGTGGAGTTCTCGCGCAACTTCGGTCATCAGATCGCGGTGACGGCCGGGATGGATCACGCTTCCGGCAGAACGGTCGTACTGATTGACGCGGATCTGCAGGACCCTCCGGAGCTGATCGCCGATATGGTCGCCAAGTGGCGCGAGGGCTACGATGTCGTCTACGGAAGACGGATCGAGCGCAAAGGAGAGTCTCTGTTCAAAAAAATGACGGCAGCAGCCTTCTACCGGCTGCTGCGTTCCATGACTTCGGTGAACATTCCGGTGGATACGGGCGATTTTCGCCTGATGGACCGCAAGGTGTGCGACGCGCTGACCTCGATGCGGGAGCGCAGCCGCTTTATTCGCGGCATGGTCAGTTGGGCCGGATTTAAGCAGACGTCGGTCGACTATGTAAGGGACGAGCGGTTCGCGGGCGAAACGAAATATCCGCTTAAGAAAATGATCCGGCTGTCGCTTGACGCGATGACTTCCTTTTCGACCAAGCCGCTAAAAATTGCCAGCGTGCTCGGCTTCGTGCTTTCGGCCGTCGGCTTCGTCTACTTGTTCGTCGTCCTGTACCAGCGTCTGTTCACGGACACGACGCAGCAGGGCTGGACTTCGATGATCGCCATCAGCCTTCTGTTCCACGGCATTACGCTAATGCTCCTCGGCGTGCTCGGCGAATACATTGGACGTACCTACGAGGAAGCCAAAGGGCGTCCGCTATACCTGGTCGCCGAGGCGGTTAATTTCAAAGAGGAGACGGAAGTGTCGCGAGAGAAAGAAGCCGAACATGCTGTCGGAAAATAAGCGGCTCGCGTCCGAATCGATTTCGAGCCGACGGGTGGAGTAGACATGTACAACATCTTGCTTGTAGACGATCAAGTGATCGAGACGAAGATCGTTCGCAAAATCATCGATAGCCACGGACTCCCGTTAATTGCCGCTAGCGCGACCAACGGCGAGGAGGCGCTGGAGCTGCTTCAGGAATCGCCGTTCGATATTTTGTTTACCGATATTAAAATGCCGGGAATGGACGGACTGACCTTGGCCAAGCATGCGAAAATGCTGAACCCGTCCGTGCAGACGATCGTATACAGCGCATTCGGCGAATTCGAATACGCCAAGGAAGCGATTGATTTGGGCGTCGTGCACTATTTGCTGAAGCCGCTCGACATCGACGAATTCGTACGCGTCATCGACAAGACGATCGCTTTATGCGATCACGCGGCCAAAGTTCGCATGGCGTTCGAAGAGCGAGGCTACACCGAAGCAGGCTTGGACAAAGGAAACGAAGCCGAGAACGGTACGGCGCTGGATTCGGACGACAGGGACGAGCAGGTTCGCAAAGTGATTCGCGACGTCAGGGAGCTTGTCGAACAGCATTATGGAACCCCCGATTTGGACATCGAATATTTGGCGTCCAGGGTATTTCTGTCTTCCAGCTATTTGGGCCATCTGTTCAAGACGCATACCGGCCACAATCTCGGCAAGTATATCATTCGCGTACGGATGGAGTACGCCAGCAAGCTGCTGGTCACCACGAATTATAAAGTCGCGGACGTCGGCCAGAAGGTCGGCTACGCGAATCCCTCCTATTTTTCCCATCTATTTAAAATTCACTTCGGATGCACTCCGGTGCAGTACAGGGAGTCGGGGACGAGCCTATGAACGGGCTCATCCGGCTGTTTCGGGACGTCTCGCTGCGGAAGAAGCTTATCTTCTCTTATTTGTTCGTTATCATTATTCCCATCGCCGTATTGGGGACGTATTCTTATCGCAGTGCGAAGGCCGATTTGGAGCGACAGCTCGCGCTTACCGCGGAGAACTCGGCGAACCGGCTCGTCTCCGAGCTGAGCTATCGGCTGGAGAGGCAGGAATATCCGATCAAATCGATCGTATTCAACCCCAAAGTCGTGCAGGCGGTGGCCGCTCCGGACAAAGACGTCTACGAGCTGACGGTCGAGTTGAACGAGCACGTGGAACCGATTTTCTGGAACTATTTATTTTTCATGCCGGACATGAAAGAGATTGTAATCTATTCGGAAAACCGAACCTCTCCGTTCGGCAATTTCCTGCATTCGGCGGAAGAGGTTCGGGGAGAAGAATGGTACGCTAGCACCGAGAATATCAAATCCGTCGTCTGGCGGAGCGACGGCGAGAACTTGTTCGCGACGCGGAACATCTATGAGGCGGGAAGGGAGAAGCGGCAGGGGGCGCTCTACATTCGCTTCGATTACAACGGCTTGATTCGCGAAGTGGCGGGCAAGCTCGGACCGAGCGACGGAGTCGTCATTACGGCCGCGGGCGGCGGCAAGGTTTTCTCTTCGTTCGCCAAGGAAGAAGGAGCGGAAGCCGGCGAATACTTGATCCTTCGGCGGGATATTCCGCGAACCGACTGGCAGCTCGCTTATTATGCGGGCAAAGAGCATATTCGCGAAGGTACGGTCGGGATCGTCAGGGCGACTCTCGTTATTATCGGCGTCTGTATCGTCGTGCTGCTCGGCGTGATTCTGTTGTTTTCCAGGACGATGCTTCTGGGCATCCGCAAGCTGAACGAAAGAATGAAACGAGTGGAGGAAGGGGATCTGAACGTTATCGTCCCTATCCCTTCCAAGGACGAGGTCGGCCAATTGACGATTCGGTTCGCCAATATGATCAAGAGAATCAATCTGCTGATCGAAGAGGCCTACGTGAACCGTATCGCCCGCAAGGAGGCCGAGCTGCTGGCGCTTCAAGCGCAGATCAATCCGCATTTTCTATATAACTCGTTGTCTCTGATCAATTCCCAAGCGATCGAGAAGGACGCTTACGACGTCAGCAGAACGGTGACGCTGTTGGCCAAGTTTTATCGGACGACGCTGAATAAAGGCCGGGATACGATCTCGGTCCGCGACGAACTGACGAACGTGCAAACGTATATCGAAATCCAGAGAATTATGTGCGGCTATGCCTTCGACGCGGAATACGACCTGGAGAACGACCTATTCGGACATGGCATGATCAAGCTCGTGCTTCAACCCATCGTAGAGAACGCGATCGATCACGGTCTGAAGGAGAAGCGGGAAGGGGAACGTTTGCTTCGCATAACCGGAAAAGTGGACGCCGGGGATTTGCTGCTGACCGTGACGGATACCGGAGTCGGGATGGACGAAGAGACGCGGGCCAAGCTGTTGACGAACCAGTCTCCCGGCTACGGTCTCGTCAACGTTCAGGAGAGGCTGCGGCTGTATTACGGAGACGCCTACGGTCTGACCGTTAACAGCGAGGAAGGGAAGGGCACTTCGGTCGAAGTTCGACTCCCGATCGGGGGAGCCGCAGCATCAAAGCGTAATATCGATAGAGATCGATAAAATGCGATATTTCACTGAATGCGCTTTCCTCCTATACTTAACTTGCATGCAGCACAAGCGATTGCCCGGGATCGCTGAAGAAAGCACGAGGAGACGAAGGGGATCTGTCATTCATGAGAAAAACGATTGCATTGTTGATGTCCTGCACGATTGTTCTGGCGTTGGTCTTGACTGGATGCGGGGCCGGCGACAAGAAGGCCGAGCCTTCCGGCAGCGCCGCGGCAAGCGCTTCTCCAAGCGCCGGCGGGGAGAAAGTCAAAGTCAGATTGGCGTATTGGAACAAGGAAGAGAACGTCAAGACGCTGCTTGACTTGATCAAGGAAAAGCTGCCGAACGTGGATCTGGAGTATCAATTCATCGATGCCACGCAGTACGACACGATTATTAAGACCCAACTGGCCGCAGGAGAGGGGCCGGACATTATCGGCGGATTGATCGACGAAACGACCGTTAAGCTGGGCTATTTCGAAGATCTGACGCCCCGTTTCGGGGGCAAGTATTACGATTCGGGCACCTCGTACGTAACGTTCGACGGCAAGCTGTACGGACTGCCTCAGGCGAGCTGGTTCAACGGCGTTTTCTATAACATCGATCTGTTCAAGCAATACGGCCTGCAAGTTCCGAAGACGCTGGACGAGTATTTCGAGGTTGCGCAGAAGCTGAAGGACAATGGCGTAAAGCCGCAGGCGATCGGTCTGAAGAACGCGAACGTAGCGATGCAATCGTTCATCGCTCTGGCGTTGAACGATTATATCGGAACGCCGGAAGGCAAAAACTTCGACGATGCGTTCCGGACGGGCGAAGAGACGATGAAGGAGGCGTTGCTGCCGGCTCTGAATACGTGGACGGAATATCTCAAGCGAGGCATTTTCACGAAAGACATGCTCGGCCTGGAAGAGGAACAAGCGATCGACGAGTTTACGAGCGGCAAAGCCGCCATGTTCCAGAGCGGTCCATGGTACATGGAAACCTTCAAGCAGAAAAATCCCGACATGAACATCGGCATGTTTCCGAATCCCGGCACGAAGGGCGGACCGGGATGGATGGTCGGCGGTCCCGGCGTCGCCTTCGGCATCAACGCGAACTCTCCGGCCAAGGAAGCGGCCTTCGAAGTTCTCGAGCTGCTATCCACGCCGGAAGGCCAGCAGGCCTACTGGAGCGACAACAAGGGCGGCTCTTCCTATCTGAAAGGCGTCGTGTTCGAGATGCCGCCGGAATACAACGATGCGCAGGAAGCGTTCAAAGCCGGCAACGTCTATTTCCCGCCTAACGGCTGGGGAACGCTGCGCAATCCGATTATCGACGAGCTTGGCAAGCTGATCCAAGCCGTCGTCGGCGATCAAGCGACGCCGGAGCAAGCGCTGGAAGCGGTGGACAAGAAAGCCGCGTCTCTCCGCAGCAAGTAAGGTCCGAGGGGAGAACGGCGAGGCGAGTCCGCGCCGTTCTTTCCTTATGGCCGGGACGAAGGGAAACGATGGACCGAAATGAAACCTCTTAGATTATTCAGGAATGGCAAATGGGAGCCGGCTTACGCCATGCTGCTGCTCCCGGCACTTGCGATTTACGCTTTTTTCTTCCTGTATCCGACGGCAAGCACTTTCGTCTACAGCTTCACGAACTGGTCCGACGTCAATCCGCGGGACGTCACGTTCGTCGGACTGCGCAATTATGCGAGTATTTTCAACGAAGACATCTACGCGACCGGGATTCGCAATACGCTGATCTATGCGCTTCTGTCCACGGTGCTGATTAACGCTCTAGCCATTCCTTTGGCCGTAGCGTTGAACCGCAAGCTGAAAACCCGTCTGGCGCTGCGCTCGATTTTCTTCATGCCTGCCGTATTCAGTCCGCTGATTATCGGGTTTCTGTGGAGCTACTTGTACTCCACCTCCGATTACGGATTGATCAACCAGGCGTTAAGCGGCATCGGTCTGGACAAAGTCAATTTTCTCGGCGATCCGAAGCTGGCGCTCTACTCGGTCATTTTCACGCAAGTGTGGCAGTGGACGGGCTACAACATGGTGATCTATCTGGCCAACCTGCAGAGTATCAATCCGGAATACTACGAGGCGGCCCATCTCGACGGAGCCAACGCCATGCAGTCGTTCCGGGGCATCACGCTTCCGCTCCTCGCGCCGGCGATTACGTTCTGTACGGTAACGGTGATGATCAGCGGGCTAAAAGTATTCGACATCATTTATTCGCTGACTTCCGGAGGCCCCGGGCATGCGACTGAAACGATCGTCTCCTTGATGGTCAAGAGAGGGCTGGGAGAAGGATTCTACGCCCAAGGGGCGGCTTTCGGCATCGTGTTCGTCATTCTGGTAGGGCTTATTACGCTAGTCCAGCTTAGGCTGGTCAAAATATGGGGGGATCGCTAATGCAGCGCATGAGACGGAGTCCGATTCTCCGGCGGCTGGGTCCCATGGCTTTCGAGGCATCCGCGATTATAATAGCCGCAATCTTCATCATTCCCGTCTACTATTTGTTCGTTACGACGTTCAAGACGCCGGCCGAAGCGCTGCTTCAACCGCTCTCCCTTCCGGAGACGTGGACATGGGACAATTACGTCAAGGCGTTCGATACGATGAACTATATGAGAGCGTTGACGAACAATGCGATCATCAGCGCGGGAGCCGTTGCGGGCATCGTTCTGTTCTCCGCCATGGCCGCTTATACGCTGGCGCGAAGGAATCGCCGCTACTCGAGGCTGTTGTACGTTCTGTTCCTTGCCGGCATGATGGTTCCCTATCAGATGGGAATTCTGACGCTCTTCAAACTAGTATCGGACATCGGGCTGATGAATCGGCTTGCGGGAGTCATTCTGATCGAGATCGCTTACGGGCTTCCGTTTTCGATTTTCCTGTTCAAGGGCTTTATCTCCTCGACCGTGCCGATCGAGCTGGAGGAGGCGGCGAAAATCGACGGCTGCTCGGTAAGCCGGACGTTCCTGACGATCACGCTTCCGCTGCTGACTCCGGTCGTCGCTACGGTCGCCATTCTGAACATGCTGGCGACGTGGAACGACTTTATTACGCCGCTGCTTTTCCTTCAGTCCCGCGATAAAGGCGTGTTATTGCTTGAAGTATTCAGAAATATCGGACAATTCTCGGTCGATTGGACGAGTTTGTTCCCGATGCTATTCCTTTCTATTGCGCCTCTTCTGGTTTTTTATCTGTTGATGCAGAAGTACGTCATTGCGGGAATGACATCGGGCTCGCTTAAAGGTTAAGGCGGACGGAAGGAGCAGATCATGAAGCAAGGATTTGTGTACACGGAAAAAAACACGGCGGAAATTTCGTTCCCTCTGGGCGGGATCGGAACCGGAAGCATCGGTTTGGCCGGCAACGGCCGGCTGATCGATTGGGAAATCCGCAATCGTCCGGCCAAGATCAGCCTGAACGGATTTTCCTTTTTCGCGGTCAAGGCCGAGCGGGACGGAGAAACGGTGATGGCCAAAGTGCTTCAAGGCGACAAAACGCCTCCGTACTCGGGAGAAGGCAACGGAAGATTCGAAGGCTACGGCTTCGGGCCGCGCAGAGGACATATGACCGGATTTCCGCACTACCGAAGCAACGAGTTTCGCGGGGAGTTCCCGATCGCCGGGCTGTCGTTTGCCGATGACGGCGATCCGCTGCAGGTGAGGCTGACGGCGTTTAATCCGTACATTCCGTTGAACGAACGGGACTCGTCGCTTCCGGCAGCCGTTTTGTCCTATAAGGTTACGAACGTTTCGGATGCCGCCCTCGACGTTGCGCTGACGGGCTGCCTGTCCAACCCGTTTGCCAAAGGCTCCATCAACAAGCCGTTCGAACGCGGCGACGTGAAAGGAGTACGGTTGTCCACGGCCTCGATCCCCGGCGATTCCCCGGAATTCGGAGAGCTGTCGCTTGCGACGGACGCGCCCGATTGGAGCAGGCAAACGTACTGGTATCGCGGAGAATGGTTCGACAACGTGACGGTATTCTGGAAGGATTTCGTGCGCCCCGGTCGGTTCGCCGAGCGGATGTACGACGAACCCCGCGACCTTGATCCGTATCGCGTCGTGGAGAAAAACTACGATACTTGCAGCGTTTGCGGCCATGCCCGGCTCGAGCCGGGGCAATCCGCGACGTTCCGCTTCGTCATTTCCTGGCATTTTCCATGGGCGGAAAATTACTGGAACCCGCCGGCGCCGGGCGAAGCTGGGGAAGCGAAATGGCGGAATTATTATGCGGAGTGGCTGCACGATTCGGTTGACGCGGCTGTCTACCTGTTCGAGCATTATGAGCGGTTATACGGGGATACGCAGCGCTTTCGGAAGGCCCTGTTCGAGTCGACGCTTCCCGAAGCCGCGATCGAAGCGGTGTCGGCGAATCTGTCGACGCTGAAATCGCCGACCGTGCTCAGGTTGACGGACGGGACGTTATACGGGTTCGAAGGCTGCCATACGGACGAGGGCTCCTGCGAAGGCTCCTGCACGCACGTATGGAACTACGAGACGGTTACGTCCTTTCTCTTTCCCGAGCTTGCCCGTTCTATGCGCGCGGCGGACTATCGGTACAACCAGTTCGACAACGGTAAGATGGCTTTCCGGTTGATGCTGCCTCTCGGCAGGGAGAAGTCGGATTACCATGCGGCGGTTGACGGTCAAATGGGCGGAATCGTCCGTACGTATCGGGAATGGAAAATATCGGGCGATACCGAATGGCTCGCTTCGTTGTGGCCTGCGGTGAAGAAGGCTCTTGCCTACGCCTGGCAGCCCTCTAACGAGGACGGCTGGGATCTCGACCGGGACGGCGTGATGGAAGGTGCGCAGCACCATACGCTCGACGTGGAGATGTACGGGCCCAATGCCTATTTGAGCGGCTACTATCACGCGGCTTTGCTTGCCGCCGCGCGGATGGGGCAAGCGCTGGGAGACGAGGAAGCGGAACAATTTCTGGAGCTGTACGAGCGAGGGCGGGACTGGATCGACCGGCACGCCTTTAACGGAGAGTATTTCTATCAATTGCTCGATCTGACGGATGAGAGATACCCCGTGAACGAAGAGCTCGGGCAGATCAAATACCAGATCGGGGAAGGCTGCCATATCGATCAAGCGGTCGGCCAATGGCAGGCGAGGTTGGCCGGACTCGGCGACGTGTTCGATCCGGATAAAGTCCGCCGCTCGCTGAAATCGATCTACCGCTACAACTTTATCTCGATGCGCGACCACGCCAACCCGAATCGGGTCTATGCCCTTAACGACGAAAAGGGCTTGCTGATCTGTACTTGGCCGAAGGGGGGAACGCCTACGGTTCCGGTGCCTTACGCGGACGAGTGCATGACCGGCTTCGAGTATCAGGCGGCGAGCCACATGATTTTCGAAGGGCTGGTCGAGGAGGGGCTGTCCGTCGTTCGGGCGGTTCGCGAACGGTTCGACGGCGAACGCCGCAACCCTTGGAACGAATTCGAGTGCGGCAGCCATTACGCGCGGGCGATGTCCTCCTACGCGATCTTGCTGGCGATGAGCGGATTCGAATATGACATGACGGTTGGTAGGATCGGCTTCTCTCCGGCAGCCGGCGCGGGGGAGGGGGCGGAACCGTTCCGCTGCTTCTGGTCGCTCGCGACCGCCTGGGGAACGGTCGAATGCCGGACCGGCTTCATCGCGATCAACGTACTGTACGGCAAGATTGAGCTGAAGCAGCTGCGCAGTCGGCTATTGGCTGGGGTAAGAGAAGCGGAGGTAAGCCGAGCCGGGGAGAGCTGGAGCTGCCCGGTCGCGGATGGAACCGCGCAGCTTGGCAGCGGCATTGCTTTAACGGAGGGAGATCGACTGGAACTTACATTCTCGGAAGGGGATACGTATGAACATAACCAACGGAAATAGGTTGCTGAAGCTTGCGCTTGCTGCCTTCATGATTTTATCGGTTTATTCTTTCTCGTCTCAGGAAACCAAAGCGTACTATTCGGAACCTGCTTATCCGCATGAGACCGTCAACGAGCTGGTCAATCCGGGTTTTGAGACGGGCGGCGGGGGAGCGGCAGCGTCCTGGTTCTCGTGGGGCGGCGGGTATGCCGTCGATACGGCAACGAGCCGGACCGGTTCCCGCTCGGTTGCTTGCGAGCTGACGGGCAGCGGCGAATGCGGTATCTATCAATACGTCGAGCTGAACCGCACCGACACGAAGCCTCTGAAAATCGGCGGCTGGAGCAAAGCCGACGGAGTTGAAGGGACGGCTTCGACGAATTATTCGCTATGGGTCGACCTGACTTACTCGGATAATACCCATTTGTACGGGGAAGCCCAAGCTTTTCAAGCGGGAACCCATAGCTGGGAATACGTCGAAATGGTTATCGATCCCGAGAAGCCGGTCAAAAGCTTGACGATCTACGGACTTTTGCGCGATAAGGCGGGCAAAGTCTGGTTTGACGATTTTACGGTGGAGGAATTCCCCGCAGGTTTGCTCGGCAACAACGGGTTCGAGACGGTCGCTGCGTCGGAGTTCGGCGGTTGGGGAGCCTGGCAGAATGGATATAGCGTCGCGTCCGGGGAAGGCAGGGGCGGAAGTCAGGCTGTCAAGGCGGTCAATGCATCGGGAAGCGGACAATACGGCGTCTATCAGACGACGGTGTTGAACCGAACCGTTACGCGTCCGCTGCTGCTGCGGGGATGGAGCAAGGCGGAAGCGGTCAGCGGGGCCTCGGGGGCGTCCTACTCGTTGTACGCAGACCTGACCTATACCGACAATACCCATGATTGGGGCCTTCATGTCCCATTCGATACGGGCACGCACGATTGGCAGAACAAGCAGTTGTACATTTTGCCGATCAAGCCGGTCCAATCGATCACGGTATATGCGCTGTTTAACGACCGTCAAGGCACGGTCTGGTTCGACAACGTCTCGCTGGAGGAGCTTCCGGACAGCTCGGGCGAGGGGATAGCCATGCTCAGGCGAGAGCTTGGGACAAGCGGAGCGGAGAAATTGGCAAACGGTTCCCTGACGGACGTTGCGGGATCTACGATTTCGGGCTGGGGCTCTTTCGGCAACGGATATACGATCGAGGGCAGCGGCGGCAGGAACGGTACTCGGGGCGTGAAAATGGCGCATTCGTCAGAGACGGACGCCTCGGGCATCTATCAGACGATTCATCTGAATCAGGCTTCGCCCAAGCTGATTGCGGTCAGCGGCTGGAGCAAGTCTTTGAACGTAAGCGGGGACGTAGATCGGGGATATTCCTTGTATATGGACGTCTTTTTCGCCGACGGTACGAGCCAATTCGCCCAAACCGCGCCCTTCAGCACGGGGACGCACGATTGGCAGTACCGCGAGCTGTATTATTTGCCGCAAAAGCCCGTGCAGACGATTTCCGTATACGGCATTTTCCGGGATGGGCATACAGGGGAAGTGTGGTTTGACGATTTTTCCGTACGGGAAGTGAACGACGGGTCGGCTTACTTCGAAGATGCGGTTGTGACTCCTCTTCCTTGGTCGGCAGGAGCCGCGTTCACGACTCTTCAGACGCAGAACGGACTCCAGCTAACTTTAGGGGATCGCGGAATCGCTTCGCTTAAGCTGGGGAGTACGGAGCTGGCCGCGCCTGGCGTACCTTCTGGATTTCTCGTTCGGGATTATGCCGGGGACTCCGACGTATACGGCTTCGACCGGATTACCGGCTCGACGTCTAGCCGCTACAAAGGACTTGCCGACGATCTGGATTTGGAGGTTCAGGCGGATTTCGAGACCGTTCCCGGCGGAATTAAGGTTGAGGGTCGGCTAACCGATCTGCGCTCCTCCGATAGGGCGGTGACGCTGACCTATGCGCTGCCGGTCGATGCGGACGGCTGGAAATGGGGCGATTACGTGCGCGGAGAGCGGGAGATCGCGACCGGACAGACGGGCAACGTCTATACGAACAGCCAAGTGCCGGATTTCGAAACCGGGCCGCTCTCCATCTACCCGATGTCCGCTATCTACGATCCGGTTACGGGGAACGGCCTGTCGCTGGCCGTGGACTATAACCGCCCGACCCATTATCGGCTGGATTACAACGGGAGCACGAAGCAGCTGCTGATTACTTTCGAACTGGGTTTATCCCCGGATACGGCGAATTTTCCTTCGTCGGCCGATTTCGGCTTCGCCATTTACGGCTTCGACGGGAATCAGGGGTTCAGAGGATCGGTGGACAAATACATGGAGCTGTTCCCGGAATTTTACGAGGTGCGCATTCCGGAGCAAGGCATATGGATGCCGTTCGCTTCCATATCGGACATCCCGGACAACGAAGATTTCGGCTTCCGGTTTAAGGAGGGCGACGACGATCCGGTCGACACGGCGTACGCCAACGCGAACGACATTCTTGTTTTTCACTATCAGGAGCTGAGCTCCTGGTGGCAAAGCATCGATCCGTTATTGCCCAAGACGGCGGCTACGGCGACAAACTCGCGGGATGCTTCTGCAGCTCTCGGCGAGGAGAAAGCGAAAATGGCGCAAGCGGCGGGCATGCTCAATCCGATAGGCAATCCCTACTTGCAATGGCTCGATACGCCATGGAACGTGGGCGCGTTATGGATGATCAACGCCAATCCCGATTTGCCGGGCGAGACGAACGGCTACAAGCTCTATTTCGGCGCGGATAAGATGGACGCGAGGTACAATACGTCGGGACCGAAGCCGGACGGCGAATATCTCGATACGTTGGACGGGTGGCCGTACACGATCAATTACGACCGTAACCATTTTGCCTACGCAATCGCTCCGCTTGTTTTTTCGAAGGTGACGAAGCAGCCGGCCGTTCACCGTGCGTTCTCAAGCTGGGAGGCAACGACTAGAATAGCGAACGAATTGCATGGGGACGGACGATATTTGATGGCCAACGGAACGCCGCATTCGTATTCCATGTACATGCCTTGGCTGGACGCGATGGGGAACGAGCGCAATTGGCTAGGTCCTAACGATTCGTTCAATCCCGATTCGGACGAGACGCTTAGCAAATACCGGACCTTGTCGGGAGCCAAGCCGTACCTTATGCTGCAAAACACGGATTTCACCAAGTTCGGCAACGCTTATATGGAACGCTATATGAAGAAACTGCTGTTCTACGGAATTTTCCCGAGCGCCTTTAGCGCTACGGCCGACAACGCAACGAATTACTGGAAAAATTCCGCTTTCTACGACCGTGACCGTTCTTTGTTTATCAAGTATGTGCCTCTCGTAAAGAAAGTAGCCGAAGCAGGATGGAGGCCGGTCACGTTCGCTACCTCCGATAGTCAGTCGGTCGCGATCGAGCGTTATGGCGAAGGAGAGACGGTGTACCTGACTTTAATGAATCAAGAAAGCGTTGCGGTCCAAGCCAATGTAACGCTTGATCTTGCCGGCATGGGTCTGGGAACGCAGATCGACGCCGAGGAGTTAATCGAAAACACGACGGTCGGCGTAACGAACGGACAGTTCAGCGTTTCGCTTCAGCCCGAGGAGGTCAAGGTCGTCAAGCTGACTTCCGTTCTTTGAGTCGGAATGCATATTTCCTATTTGGGTTCCCTATGCTATATTGATTCCCTATGCTATGGGAATTGGAAACCCGGAAAGGAAGCGAGCCAAATGTGCGGAGATCGGATTGAGGATGTTCCTCTCCTATATATGAACCGAGGCGGACGAACGGAAAATGTGCATAGGGGGCGGATCGCCGTCGTGTCCGCGGAGAACGGCCGGCTGCTTCATGCATGCGGAGATGCGGATGCGCTCTCTTATGTGCGTTCGACAGCCAAGCCGATTCAGGCAATTGCATCGCTGCTCGACGGAACTGCCGAAGCGTACGGTTTGGAGCAGCGCCATTTGGCGCTGCTGGCTGCGTCGCATCGAGGAAGCCGGGCGCAGTTGGAGGTTCTGGAGGATATTCTGCAACGGACGGGATTGGACGAGGAATTGCTCGCCATTCAGCCTACGCTTCCGGTCGGCCGTCGACAGAGAGACGAATATGTCGCCGCTGGTGGCAAACCGCGCAAGCTGCTGCATACCTGCGCAGGCAAGCATCTGGGCGTACTGGCGTGGAGCAAGCTGAAAGGCTGGCCGCTTGATGGCTACATTCGCCCGGACCATCCCGCGCAGCAGGGAATCGTTCGTCGCATCCGGCAATGGGCGGAAGCGGACGAAGAACAGGTGACGGTCGGCAAGGACGGCTGCGGCTTTCCGGTCGCAGCGATGCCCTTGCGATCGCTTGCCTTGGCTTACGGCCGTCTTGCGACTCCGGAGCATGCCCCGGATCGTGCGGCAGGCGAAGCGGCGGGCCGGATGGCAGCGGCGATGAACGCCTATCCCGAGCTCGTGGAGGGGCCGGGCCGTCTGGCGAGCCTGTTGCTCGAAGACTCGAATATCGTCGCCAAGAGCGGAGCGCACGGCGTTTTTACGTTTGGGTTGCGGCGAGAGCGTATCGGCGTGTCGCTCGCGGTAACAGACGGCACGGAAGTCGCGTGGCCGTACATCGTCAAAGCGATCCTCAAGCAGATCGGAGGCGCTTCGAGCGAGACGATGGATAAGCTGGACAGGATGTTTTCAGACGAATTTCTCAACGATGCGAAGGAAATCGCAGGGAGCTGGAAAGCTGCATTTCAATTGTAGCGAATCGTTTATTTCGTCTTCAGCGAGTCGTCGACGGCGGTCCGATACTCCGTCGGCGACTGCGCATACCATCTGCGAAACTGTTTGGAGAAATAAAGCGCATCCTGAAAGCCTACCGACGAGGCGATCTGTTCCACGGTAAGCTCGGGCCGCTCGCGCAGCAGTCTTCTTCCATGATCGACGCGCAGCTTCGTTAGGAAGGTCGCAGGAGACATTCCTGCATGCTGCTTGAATATCCGGGATAAGTAAGCTCTGTTGTAGCCTAGCGTCTCGGCCATGCCTTCGATGGTGATCGGCTCCGCGTACTGCGTGGACAAATAGCCGATCACTTGGCGTGCCAATTCCTCGCTATGCGTGCCAGGACGAGGCGCTTCCGGCGCGGAATCCTCCGAAGCTTCGCGGAGGCTCGCCAGCAGCAGATGAAAATGGCCCGACGCCGCTAGCGCCGCGGAGCCGCTTCGCCCCCTGAACGCTTCGAAGATCGCTCGGCATCTTTCTCCCGGTGCACTATCTCCACCCGTATGCGTATAAGGCCGCTCCGGTTCGAACCCGGCTTCCTTAACAAGAGCCGCCGCTGCCGAGCCGGAGAAGGCGACCCACCTATATTTCCACGGATTATTTTCATCGGACACGTAATGGAACAACGTGCCGGGATAAATTAGAAAGCTGTCGCCCTCCCCGAGGTTCAGCTCGATATCTCCCATACGAAAAAGCCCTCGCCCCGATAACACATGATGGAGCAAATAATAATCGACGACTTTCGGCCCGATGCGATGCAAAGAATTCGTCTGGCTTTCTCCGGCGAACAGCACGTTCAACTCGCCCTTACGAAAACCGGAAGAATTGGATGCAACGCGATAGGTTGCTTGCTTGGTCATCGTAACTCCTCCTTCGTTATCTTTAATTATACCACGATAGCCTCGCAATCGATTTTACAAAAGTCACATTTCTCCATATCAAAAGCACTTCACGCCATTTCGAATTCTCTCCGATTATCGCTATAATAGGATCAAACGAAGAACTATTCGGAGGAGAGATGGAATTCCTGATGGTACAGCTAACGGAGTTGAAACAGCGTTTTGTAGAGCAATTCGGAGGAGACGCGGCGGTCATATCCGCATTTCAGGCGCCCGGGCGGGTCAACCTGATCGGCGAGCACACGGACTACAACGGAGGAGCGGTATTTCCGGCTGCACTGACATTCGGCACGACGTTGTTGATCGCTCCGCGTGAAGATCGCAAGCTTGGTTTCGCGTCAACGAACTTCCCGGCGGAGAAAGAGATTCCGCTGGATGGGATCGCGTTTAATGCAGAAGACGACTGGGCGAATTATCCGAAGGGCGTCGTATGGGAGCTGAAGCAGCGGGGGATCGAGTTGAGCCGCGGATATAACTTTATGTATCATGGCGAGATTCCGAACGGATCTGGACTATCCTCCTCCGCTTCCATCGAGGTTGTAACGGCGTACGCTTTGCTGACTTTGGAAGGCAAGCCGACGGATACAGTACAGATCGCACTTTGGTCGCAGCATGCGGAGAACGAATTTATCGGCGTCAAATGCGGCATCATGGATCAATTCGCGGTAGCCAACGGACGCAAGGACCATGCCATTCATCTTGACTGCGATACGCTTAAATATGAGCTGGTGCCTTTCCGCTCCGGAGATTACAAGCTGGTCATCGGCAATACGAACAAACGTCGCGGGCTTGTAGATTCCAAATACAATGAACGCCGCGCGCAATGCGAACAGGCGGTTAGCGAGCTCCGCGCAGCTTTCCCGGAGCTGACGCTGCTCGGCCAGCTAACGCTGCAGCAATTTGAGGATAACGCTCATCTGATCGCGGACGAGACGGTACGTCGCCGCGCGCGTCACGTTGTTGAGGAGATCGATCGCGTCGGTCGTTCCATCGAAGTGTTGAATAAGGACGATTTGGCAGCCTTCGGCCAACTGATGAACGCCTCGCACGATTCGCTGCGCGACCTGTACGAGGTGACGGGAGACGAGCTTGACGCAATGGTAGCCGCGGCGCGCGAAGTGCCGGGCGTGCTTGGCTCGCGCATGACGGGAGCCGGCTTCGGCGGATGTACGGTATCGCTCGTGCATCAGGATTCGGTCGAGCGCTTTATAGCCGAGGTAGGCGACAAATATGAGTCCGCGACAGGGCTTAAACCGGCATTTTACGTATGCGATATCGGCGATGGAGTCGGAGAGTTGAAGGGGGAGGCGTAAACGATGGCGGTATTGGTTACAGGCGGAGCGGGCTACATCGGCTCGCATGCAGTTGCGGCATTGCTGGAAAAAGGGGAGCAGGTTGTCATCGTCGACAATTTGTATCAAGGTCACCGGGACGCGGTATTAGGCGGCAAGTTTTATGAGGGTGACCTGCGCGACGGAGATTTCCTTGCTAAGGTATTTGAAGAAAACGACATCGACGGCGTCATCCATTTCGCGGCGAACTCCCTTGTCGGCGAGAGCATGAAGGACCCGGGCAAGTATTATCACAACAACGTGTACGGTACGCTGTGCCTGCTTGAGCAAATGCAGAAGGCCGGCGTCTCGCGCATCGTGTTCTCTTCGACTGCAGCCACGTACGGAGAACCTGAACGCGTGCCGATCGACGAGTATGACCGGACCGTGCCGACGAACGCTTATGGCGAAACGAAGCTGTCGATGGAGAAGATGATCCGTTGGTTCGACGTCGCCCACGGCATCAAGTTCGTATCCTTGCGCTATTTCAATGCGGCGGGCGCGCACGAGTCGGGCAAAATCGGCGAAGACCACAGTCCGGAATCGCATCTGGTACCGCTCGTGCTTCAAGTCGCGCTGGGGCAGCGGGAGTTCATCTCTGTGTTCGGCGACGACTATGCAACGGAAGACGGCACCTGCATTCGCGACTATATTCATGTTAGCGATCTGGCCGACGCCCATATTTTGGCGCTGGAACGGCTCCGTCAGCGCGGAGACAGCGCGATCTACAACCTGGGCAGCGGCAACGGCTACTCGGTTAAGCAGGTAATCGACGTTTCGCGCGAAGTGACCGGCCATCCGATTCCGGCGAAAATCGAAGCGCGTAGAGCAGGTGACCCCGCGGTGCTGATCGCCTCGTCGGAGCGGGCGCGCAAGGAACTGGGCTGGGCGCCGAAGCGCGATAAACTGGAAGCTATCGTCAAGAGCGCATGGGAATGGCACCGCGCAAATCCGAACGGCTACAAGAAGTAAGGGGAGGCTTATCGCATGAATGAATCTACATCGACCCCTGAAGCATTCTCCGGGCAGAATTTGGCGGAGGCCATCGAGCGGCTGATTGCGTTCGCGCTTCATCAAGGGCTGATCGACTCGCTTGACGCCGACGACGCTCGCAACCGACTGCTGGATTTGTTCAGCGTGAAGGAGCCGGCGGCAGGTGCAGGTGCCCGACCGCTTGCGGAAGAACTGCCCGACAGCCCGGTACCTCTACTGGAGCCTTTGCTTGATGCAGCCGCGGTTCTCGGTCTTGTGCCCGACGATACGCTCACATATAAGGATTTATTCGACGCCCGGATCATGGGGCTTTTGATGCCGCGGCCTTCGGAGACGAATCGACGCTTTCGCGAGCGGACGGCAGAGGCCGGCATAGCCGGGGCGACCGACTGGTTCTACAAGTTCAACATCGACTCTAACTACATTCGCATGGATCGGATCAAGAAGAACGGCTATTGGAAGCATCGCACCCCGGACGGCGAACTCGAAATTACGGTCAACCTCTCCAAGCCGGAGAAGGACCCACGAGAGATCGCGCTGCTCAAATCATTGCCGCAATCCCATTATCCGAAATGCTTGCTCTGCAAAGAGAACGTCGGATACGCGGGACGTCCGGACCATCCGGCACGGCAAAATTTGCGCGTTCTTCCCGTGACTCTGCTGGGAGAAGATTGGTTTTTCCAATACTCGCCTTACGTGTACTATAACGAGCACAGCATCGTATTCCGTGGCGAGCACGTTCCGATGAAAATTTCGGCGGCGACTTTCGCCCGCTTGTTGGATTTCGTAGAGCAGTTCCCGCACTATTTTATCGGCTCCAATGCCGACTTGCCGATCGTGGGCGGCTCGATTTTGAATCACGATCATTTCCAAGCGGGGAGACACGTTTTTCCGATGGAGACGGCGCCTGTGACGGAATGGCGTTCGCACGGCCAGTATCCGGATGTTTCTCTCGGAATCGTACAATGGCCCATGTCCGTTCTGCGCTTGCAATCGAGCAATCGCCAAGCGCTGCTGGACGCCGCTTCGGTGATCCTTGCCGAGTGGCGCGGTTATAGCGATCCGGCTGCGGACATTTTCGCGTTCAGCGACAAGGACGGCGCGCGTGTCGAGCATAATACGATCACTCCGATCGCCCGCTTTAAGGATAACGGCGCATATGAGCTCGATCTCGTGCTCCGCAACAATCGTACAAGCGAAAAGCATCCCGACGGTATTTTCCACCCGCACAAGGAGCTTCATCATATCAAAAAAGAAAATATCGGTCTGATCGAAGTGATGGGTCTGGCGGTGCTCCCAGGTCGTCTGCAAGATGAGCTCGGCTTGATTTCTGACATTATGACGGGCAAGACGTCTTACGACCAAGCGGGGCTTGGTGTCGCTAGCCACCCTCTAAACAAGCATGCTGCATGGATCGCGGAATTGGTCGACCTGTACGGAACGGACGGCTCGGAAGAAGCCGTGAAGCTTCTTCTGCAGGCAGAAGTTGGCGACAAGTTCTATGCAGTGCTTCGCGACGCAGGCGTGTATAAGACGGACGAGGATGGCCGTACCGCCTTCGGACGATTCCTGGAAAAGTTTGTGACGGCATAACCGGCACGGCAAAACAAAGCTTTATATATGTAACGGCTGGATAGAGAGAAATCTCTGTTCGGCCGTTTTTTTATGATGCGGCTGCTGTATTCTTTCGCTCACGAAGCATCCCATATTCATTTAAGGTGTAAATTGTCGTGCAGGAGGCAAGAATCAGCCTTGAAAGGGCCTCGATGAAGTGATGCGAATTGTTGTTCCGGAAGCGAAACTCATAATAGTAATAAAGCCGATTCCAGTTGGATACGCGCTTGCCGTAATATTTTCGAATGAAGGAGCGAGCCTTCTTGTACATCATGAGCATGGCTCGTCGTACGATAGGCTGTTGGGCCGAGCGTTTCTCGCGGTTCCAGAAGTCCAGCATGGGGGTTATCTCCGACTTATGCATGGCAAGCCGGATTTTGCGAAGCAATCTTTCGGCCGTACGCTGCTGGATACAAAGAGTCTGAGCCAGCTTGCGCGCCGAGCAGCGATGGCCTGAAGCGACCCAATAAAGAGCCACCATCCAGTATCGCAGTGGCAATTTCGTTCGGTGCATCAACGTGTTGGACGTAATCGAGGTTTGCGTCTTGCAGTTGGCGCATTCATACACATTCCGCGTTTTAATCAAGCAGTACCGCATATCTCCGCACTTGGTACAAATAAAACCACGCGGCCAACGGATCGTAAACAAGTAATCGCGACAGGACTGCTCGTCCGGAAAAAGAGACATAAACTTGCGAATAGACGCCATGTAGCCCCCTCCTAATACCGCAGTCTATTTTTCATCGAACTCTCGTTCCTGTTTCCATTTTACCAAACATATGTTCTTATTTAAAGGGTTTTTTTTATTAAAATTGGGATTTTTCATTATTTTTCCATACCCTGGAGGTATTCTTATCTCAGTTTTGGCTTACCTGAGCGAATGGCAGATAGAAGGCTGATAAGAGGTGTGAATGAGGGGGTAATGAGGGAGATAGGGGGATAGAGGGATAGAGGGATAGAGGGCAGAGGGATAGAGGGCAGAGAGATAGAGAGATAGAGGGATAGAGGGATAGAGGCGATCAAGATTGATAGAAATTAATAGAGGATTGAGTTTCGGATTAAGAAAAATTGAAAGTTAGTGTTAGAAGGAACCATTCAACGATTTAATATGAACAGGCGACCGGAGGGTTCTGCAGATGACTCAGGGAGGGAGAAAATGAGATAAGTCGAAGTTTGTTAGGGATTATATGGAAAAATCTGAGTCAGAGATGAGATTGCAGAAAAACGAGGGAATTAGCGATAGGAGGCTAGGGACAGAGACAGAGAGGGGACAGTGACAGAAGGGGCAGTCCGAGAGAGTCGGGATGTCGGAGAGCGGATGCGGTTGGCGCACCAACTAGCCGACTCGCCCGGAATGCGGTTTATGAAATGTGGGTATCAACGGAAGGAAGGGCTTCGTCGCACTTTCCTTCAAGCAGGTCGATCAGATGGCGGATGGCGGGACTGAGCCATTTTTTCTTGTGGTGAACGATTTGCGTGTAAAAAGTGATATCCGCGTGTGCAAAGGGGAGAGTGACCAGCTTGCGCTCGGACAGTTCGCGGGTGACGGTGATCCGGGGGACGAGCGCGATCCCGAGACCGTAGCTCACGCACTGTTTAATTGCTTCAAGGTTGCCGAATTCGTGAAGGATTTGATAGTTGATCCCGTGTTGGCCCAGCAAACGTTCCAAAGCCGCTCGGTAAGTGCAGCCCTGCTCGGTTACGATCAGGTATTGTCCGTTCAGATCCGAGACGCTGACATGCTTTAGGGCGTTCAAAGGATGTTCGGGATGGGCGACGAGGACAAGGGGCTCTTGCCGGACAATGACTGATTCCATATCCTCGTCGTTGATCGGCAGATCCATTAGAATGCCGATATCCAATTGGCCGGTACGAACGGCTTGTAGAATTGAGGGTTCTTTAAGCTCGTTCACCTGCAGGTTGATCCCGGGGTAGCTTTGCAGAAAACGATGGAAAAGAGGGGGAAGCAGGAATGCCATCAAAGACTCAATCGTGCCGATCTCGAGAATCCCCTTCGCTTGTCTGGCAATTGTCCGTTTCGAGTCGTCGTACAGCTGCAAAATGTGCGCAAATGTTTCCCGCAACTGTTCGCCGGCCGAAGTGAGCCGCATGGATCGGCCGTACCTTTCAAACAGAATGACGCCGTATTCATGCTCCAGCTTCTGAATTTGCGCGGTTATGCTGGATTGTACGTAGCCGAGGTTTTCCGCCGCTTTGGTGAAGCTTTGACAGCGTGCGACTTCCATAAAAGATTTCATATAATTTAAATCCACGCATATCAACGCTCCTTCGCAAACCGGTGTTGTTATTTCGAATAATATTGCCCTGCAACCAGAAGCGTTAGTAAATGCAGCCACGTTTTTTTGGAGGGGGGAAGGGGATCGTTCTCAAATGCTTTGGCATGATACTCCAAATCCCGTTCCAGCAGTTGCCGATCGCTTTCCAATATTTTATATGCCGTGTACTCGTGAAGCAACATCTTTATCGCCTCCCAAATTTTGTTGATAATCATCATATCAGCGCTTAGGGAGAACGAGTTAGTGAGATTTTTTCATAGCAACGATCGTTTTTTTCGATGGAAACGCCATCAAGAGGATTTTCTAGAAATGCAGATATCGCGAAACACAAAAAGCACGGACCTGATGATGTCCGCGCCTGTTGTGATGTATGAATGCTTGGGATTCTATCCCCGAAGCTTACCCAATTCGGATACGAGCGCTTCGACTTCGCTGATGCTGAAACGTTCTTTGGAATTAATCATGTCGTAGATGTCTTTCAAGTCTTCGTATTTGTCGACGTTGAAGCCGGAAGCCTGCATTGCGGAGCCAGTGGCCATGCGCAGCTTTGTTTTAATCGCTTCGATCATATATTCTACATTTTCTTGCGTCGGTTGGTTCAAATCCATCGGTTTCTTCCTCTCTGGCGTAAGTGGGATGCTGATATTGTACCATAGGAACGGACAGTACGTGCAGAGGTGGAATTCCGCTTGCCGGAGTGGTAACCTGAAAGAAGGATGTCGGAGGATGGGAGAGGGTCACATGATCGACTGCAAGCCGGATAAGGCTGACCGCGTCGATGCCGCCGGATTGCAGGCGTTCGTAAGCCGAATCGTCTCCGATCATGAGGGAAAAGAAATCATCTACTTGTGCATCGGAACGGATCGGTCGACGGGGGACAGTCTCGGTCCTTTGGTCGGCTCGCTGTTAGAGGAACGCGGCGTTGCAGGAGTCATGGGAACGCTAAGAATCCCGTGCGATGCGAATACACTGCCGCGACTTGCCAAGACGCTTCCGGACGATGCGATCATTGTCGCAATCGACGCCTGTCTGGGGCGTGCGGAAAGCGTGGGTTTGTTTCTAGCGAGTCGCGGACCGCTCGTTCCGGCCCGTTCGGTGAACGGGGGTTTTGGCGCTATTGGGACGTATAGCATTGCCGGTGTCGTGAACGAGAACAGTCTGAAGCCGTACTGGACGTTACAATCCACGTCGTTGTACCGCGTAATGCGAATGGCTGGAGAAATCGCCGATGCGATTGCAAGCGCAGTGGCAAGACAGGCTTCGCAGTATTTTAAATCGAACGCTGAAAGGATGGGCGCTTATGAATAGAAAACAGCTTTCTACCGGAATCGTCGTTGCTTACGAGGAAGCGGGCGTAGGGGAGCCGATCGTCCTGCTTCACGGCTTCTGCGGAAGTCGCCTTTACTGGGAGGAAACGCTCCCTTATATCGCTGAATACGGACGAGTAATCGCTCCCGACTTGAGAGGACATGGGAGCTCCGCAGCCGCCGGGGCGGAAGATCGTTATGGGATGGAGAACTTGGCCGACGATGTCGCAGCTTTGATGGACGAGCTGAATGTGGCGAAGATTAGCTTGTTCGGACATTCGCTGGGCGGCTATGCGGCGTTGGCGTTTGCCGAGAAGTACCCGGAGCGCTTGAACGCGCTTGGCTTGGTGCATTCGACCGCTTTTCCGGATGGAGAACAAGCGAAGGAAAACCGGCTCAAGGCAGTCGAAACGATCCGTTCGCAAGGAGTGGCGCCGTTCGTCGACGGCCTCGTACCGAAACTGTTTGCCCCTCAGCATCGGGATAGCAGGCCGGAATGGGTTGGGAAGGCGAAGGAAATCGGCTATGAGACGTCGGCGGAAGGCGCCGTAGGCTGCGCGCTCGGGATGAGGGCCAGACCCGATCGCGTGTCCGTTCTTGAGCGGCTGAAGCAGCCGGTGTTGCTGCTTGCAGGAGAAGCGGACGAGGTTATTCCTCCGGACAAAAGATTTCCGGTATCCGGCGACAATGTAACGGCCGTTACGTTGAAAGGCGTCGGACACATGGGCATGATGGAGGATCCGCAGGCGACGGCTGCGTGCATCGGGCGGTTCCTGGATCAAAATCGGGAGGGCTGACCGTGTTTGAAAGGGATTATTTGATTCGTTTGCTGACGCAGGCGGGTCTTGTGTTGGGAAAAGCAATGGGATTGAGACAGCAGCAGAAGCAGAAGGAGGCTCTCGATCTGATCGATGAGTTTCTCGGGCGAGAACTGCGCCTGCGCTCGCGGCTGGCGATGGGACTGAGCGACGAAGACCTGCTGTCGATGCTCTCGGTAACGGGAAGCCCGAACGCGGAATCGGTCGCCGTCGTCGCGGCGTTGCTGCAGCAGGAAGCGGATTTGCTGCACGATCTGGGAGAAACCGGCGAAAGCGTACCAAGATATGCGAAGGCGCTCCGGTTAAGCCTGTACATGCTGCGCCACGGCATGGAAGTGGAAGGCTGGGATGTCCGCGCCAGGGTGCTGGAGCTGCAAAAGGCATTGGAGCCTTACGAGCCGGATACGGAAACGATGAGAGCGATATGGCAATGGCATGAAGCCGAGGGCAGGCTGGCGGATGCGGAAAATACGCTTTACGAGCTTGCAGACAAACAAGCCGTGACGAAGGCGGAAGGCGACGAATTCTACGAGCGAATGGCCGCTTGCGATGATGGCGCTCTTAAAGCCGGAGAATTGACGAGGGAAGAACTGGAAGAAGGACGACGGCAATGGTCGGCGTTAATGAAGGAGAAATGACGGTGAACGGGAAAGTCGGTCATAAGGAATGGCTTGCGCTGTTAAAGGACGTCTCGGACGAAGGAAAGCTGCTGCAGGCCGTATTCAGCTCCCCAAGGCGCAAGGACGGGACGATTGCGCGCAAGGCGACGGTCAGGCCTGTCAAGCTTAAAAGCGGGCTGTGCTATCAGTTCGAACGGTTTGCAGACAACAAGGCATTCCATGAAAACGTGGACGCAAACGAGCTTGCAGATAAACTGGCGGCGGAGATGAACAGCTACAAACAGGCGCTGATCCAAACGACGGAAGCCGACGTTCAGGCTCTGGCGAACAAGAAAGGGGAGCTGACGCTGGTCGTCAGAGCGAAAGCTCCGGATCAAGCGGGCGGGAGCGCGAAGGCGGTTCCCCAAGAGCACAACCGGGACAAGCGGTACGTGTTACCCGAAGGCGAGCCGGTCCCGTTCCTGATTTCTTTGGGCGTCATGACGCCGGAAGGCAAAATTTTTAAAGCGAAGTATGACAAGTTCCGGCAAATCAACCGGTTTCTCGAGATGGTAGCCGATATCGCGCCGGAGCTGCCCAAGGACAAGCCGCTGCATATCGTGGACTTCGGTTGCGGAAAGTCGTATTTGACCTTCGCTCTCTATCATTATTTGGCCATCAAGCTGAAGCTGCCTGTGCGGATCTTCGGGCTGGACCTGAAGAAGGATGTCATCGAAGCTTGCGCGAAGCTGGCTTACGAGCTAGGCTGGCAGGATTTGACGTTCGCTGTGGGGGATATCTCGGCTTTCCGAGAGCGCAAGTCCGTCGATATGGTCGTTACGCTGCATGCTTGCGATACCGCTACGGACGCGGCGCTGCTCAAGGGGATCGAGTGGGGCGCCAGCGTTATTCTATCCGTTCCTTGTTGCCAGCACGAGCTGTTTCGGCAAATTTCCCAGCCGGTGCTGCAGCCTCTGCTGAAGCACGGAATTTTGAAAGAACGATTCGCAGCGCTCGCGACGGACGCGATTCGGGCCAATCTGCTCGAACTCGCCGGTTATCGCGCGCAACTGCTCGAATTCATCGACCTGGAGCATACGCCGAAAAACCTGCTGATTCGCGCTGTTAAAGACCATGGAAAACCCGATATGGAGCGTCTTCGCGCCGAATACGAGCGTTTCCGCGACTTTTTATCCGCTACTCCATTCATGGAAAGAGAAATTGCCAAGAGAGACTAAAGACTCATAAAAATAAGTAATAAAGTCCTTGAAAACAACCGAAAAATAGATAAAATAAAGTCTTTAGGTGGATATTTGGTTGTCGGAAAAAGCGGCGATATGTTAAAATCAAACATGTCTGTCGTATTTTTTTTTCAAGCTCCTTAAATGAAAAGGTGAATGCCTTGGGAATCCAATGGATTGATTTGATCCTTTTTCTAATCCTATTTCTTTTATTCGTCAGCGTAATCGCTGTCAATAGAATTACGACGACGCATAAAGTGTATTTGGCTTTTCACTTTATTATGATGCTATGGCCGCTCGGACAGTTCGCAGTCAAGCTGACGGACTTCCCGAGCGTCCAGCTGTTTTTCGTCAATTTGTCCTTCGTAGCTATGGGAATGCTTGGCCCGGGATGGCTAATCTTCGTATTATTCCTCACAGGCAGATCGGCCCCGCTGAAGAGCGGCCGTATTCTGTTGTACATCGCTCCCGCGGCGCTGTGTATTTTAGCCGCTATGTGGAATCCGCAGCATCTGTTTCTGGCTCCGGAAGCCGAAGGCTACACGCTTAGACAGTACGGTCCTCTGTTCTGGCTGCTAACGCTAATTCAATACGCCTACTTCTTCGTTGCTCTACTGAACATGTTTCATGCGTTAAAGACAGTAACGTCCATTAATCAACGCAAGCAGCTTGCGACCGCTCTTATCGGCATGTTTGTGCTGACGGGCCTCGGGCTGTTGGATATATTTATCAACGTTTTGTTGGCAGAGTGGTTGCCGGTCGTACCGGGATTGCTCGCGCTCGGCATATTGCTCTCCGATCTCTGTTTCGTAATTGCGATACATCGCTTCGGCATGTTTGATATTTTGAGCATGGCGCAGCGGGATATTTTCGAGCATATGGCGACCGGTGTCATCGTCGTAGACGAGGACGGCAAGGTGCTGGAGGTCAATCGCGTTGCAGCCCCTCTTGTGCAGGTGACGAAGGGCGACATGTTCGAAATGGAAAGGTTTTTGGCTCCTCTGCACGTGCAAGGGGAGGTCTACGAATTTCTGTACCGCTATAACTATCATCCTCACGAGAAGCTGCAGATGGAATTCTCGCTTCAGGATTCTTCGGGAAGACATGTTTCGATTCAAATCTCGCCCGTGCTGGACAGCCGGAAGACGTTGCTGGGAAAAATCATTACTTTCCATGACGTTTCGGAGCTTCGTAAGCTGGTCGTGGAGATGAACCGTAAAAACGAGGCGCTGCATGAGCGTAATTTGGAATTGATCGCGATACAGGACGAGTTGTTCCGCGCCAATCAGAAGCTGGAGCAGATGGCCGTCACGGACGGATTGACCGGCTGCTTTAACCGCAGATACTTGATGCAGCAGCTTGAGCATGAAGTGCTGCTGAATATGAGATACCAGATTCCGTTCTCCATTTTCCTGTTCGACATCGATCACTTCAAGCAGATCAACGACAAGTTTGGCCATCTTGTCGGTGACGAAGTGCTGCGAAGCACGGCGGAAACCGTTCGTTCCCTGCTGCGGAGAACGGACATTCTGGCCAGGTACGGAGGAGAGGAATTTACGGTATACTTGCCGCATACGAACCGGGAGCAGGCGGAGCTGCTCGCGGAGAAGATCATGCTCGCCGTCGGAGAGAATGAGGTGCAGTCGGGCCCGGACAAAGTAAGCGTAACGATCAGCATGGGCGTGCTGTCCGAATCCAGCGAGAACTTGCAATTCAACGACCCGAAGGAATATTTGCGGGAAGTGTTCGCGAGCGCGGACTCCGCTTTATATAAAGCGAAAGACGAGGGACGCAATCGCGTCGTTATGGCGCGTTAAGCTGGCAGGAAGGTGGTTGGGCGGAGATGAAGCAAACAGGAGAGAACAGGGCCGCATTATCCGATCTGGAGAGAGATTTGCTTCCCTTAAATGTGCTGCTGCACTGCCGGACCGTCGTAGAAGGCAAAAATTTTGTGACGACAGGCGTTATGACCCATGTGGAAGGAGAATTGTTCGAGGTCGAGCTTCCCGAGTTCGAACAGTTCGAGCTGGGAGAAACGGTCAAGCTTACCGTATACTCGCCTGCGGGAATTCAAACGATCCCCTCGATCGTTTTCGCCAAATACGAGGGAGCGATCGCGCTTCTGCAGCCTCCCGAGCTGCAAAAGAGATTTAAAGAAAGACGAGAGCATCCTCGGGTCGAGATCGAAGGCAGCGCGTTGATTGTCGGCGTTCTGAGCGATTCCGGCGAGGAGCGGGAAATCAAGGACGCTGCAAGTCTGAACATTCACGACATCAGCGTAGCCGGGATCAGCTTCTCGGGACCCGACGCGCCGCATTTTGCGACGAGGTCGAGACTGAGGGCGACGATCGAGATTGGAATTACCTTCGAATGCGAGCTGGAGATCGTACGACGCGAACGGCAGGAGGACCGGATGCACTGCGGCGCCAAAATGCACGTTCTCGAGCCGGAGATGCTGCGTCCTCTGCGCGCGCTTATTTTGCGCCAGCAGGTTCAGAAAAACGCGGACGTGCGTCGCAGTATGGGCAAGAAACGATAGAACGCCGGGATATTCGAGGAATTTTGCGAATATGGACGAGCCGATGGGAGGATGTCCGTTCAGCCGAATGCCGCTCCTGCATAGAATGGAGCTAAACGGCGAGAAAGGGGGATCATCCTAATGGCTATCCGCTATCCGCAGCCCCCGCTAAAGGATACTAAGCGCTCCAAAGTGCTATCGGCAAAAAAGGTACCCGAGCAAAAGCTGTCCGGCAAAAACACCGGTCAGACGTTTCCGCGGCTTACGGTGGTTTGGGTTCAAAGCAGCGGCGTTCCCTTTGACACAACGGGCTTTTTCGCCCGGATATACCGCGGCAGCGTGCTGGTAGATACGAACGATTTCGACCGGTACGGAGCAGTGCGGTTCAACCGCATTCGCACGCTGACGAATGTCGCGTATACGCTGCGCGTATATAGCGACAACGGGGTATTGTTCCGCACTCGCACGATTCCGGCAGGCGTGCAGACGTTTGCGATCATCGGATGATCGGCGTCGGAATTGCAGCATGAGAAAAGGTTGGGCAAGCCGAATTCGGCGCCCAACCTTTTTTTAGGGAAGATAGATTATTGAACAACGAGATAGCCGACCATCGGTCCGCCGGTCTGCGGATCTGCATGCGTCTGGCAGACGATGGAATAGATGCCGGCTTCCTTCGGGGTAAAGCTGACGACGGTCGTTTTGCCTTTGCTGATGCTGCCTTTAATGTCGAGGCCTTCGATCACGAACGGATGGGATTGACCGTTGATGCCGGAAATCCGCAGCTCGACCGGGACGCCTTTTTTGGCGACGACGGTACCGGGGTAGAACAGGTAGGTTTCCAGCTTTTTGCCGTCCGCTTGAGCCGTAAATTCCCCCGTTGTCATGTGCAGTACCTGCTTGGCCGCTTCGGCGCCCGCAGGAGCCATAGCCGGCTTCGTTTGCTGCCAGCCGATATAGGCGCCCGCCAGAATGACGACTGCCGCGATAACGGCGTACAACTGAATTTTCTTGCGGTTAAGGATAACGATTTTATTCATGCCGCTCTCTCCTCTTCAACTTTGTCCACCTATGGAAGTCTATGCGAAGGCCCGTCCGCTCATGACAAGCCTGCAACGTTTTTGCGGAAGCGCCGTATAACTGGAAGGAAGCCGTGAGCCTGTGCTAGAATGAAGACGGCTATCAGGCGAGGTCGGGTGTTTCTATCAATGGGGAAGAAAGCAGGTAGTGAACGATGATGGATACGCTGCACGAGTGGTTGTCGCAGTTGCTGGCTTGGGTCGAAAGCTTGGGGTATTGGGGCATTATTATCGGGTTGGCCATTGAAGTTATTCCGAGTGAAATCGTATTGGGGTATGCAGGTTATCTGGTCTATCAGGACATCATTTCGTTTCCGGTTGCCGTCATCTGCGGAACGATCGGCGCTATTTTGCAGCAATGGCTGCTCTATGCGATCGGCCGGTTCGGAGGAAGGCCGTTCGTGGACAAGTTCGGCAAATATTTGCACCTGAAGTCCAAGCATATCGATCTCGCGGAAAAATGGTTCGAGAAATACGGGCCGATGATCGTATTCACGGGCCGGTTCGTGCCGGTTATGCGTCAGGTCGTGTCGATTCCGGCCGGGATGGCGCGCATGAATTTGTGGAAGTTCACCTGGCTGACGGTGCTGGCTTCCATCCCGTGGTCGATTCTGTTCGTATGGCTGGGATCCTCGCTCGGCGAAAACTGGGAGAAGATCGACGAGAAAGCGGCTCCGTACGTGCAGCCGGTCATTTTGATCGCGATTGCGCTGCTTGTGGTCTTTTTCCTCGTTCAGTATTTGCGTAAGAGAGGCAAAAGCATCTAAAATAAAAGCATTACCGAATAAGAGAGGAGTTGGGCCGAATGAGTCAGTTGATCGCCAGCAAGTTACATAAAGGATTGTCGCCCAATCAGTTTATCGAGGGAATGACGAAAAACCGGGAGACGTTCGAATCCTGGCTGAATCGGTTTGAATGGCATACGGCGGAGCTTGAGGAGTTTTACGATTCCCTGAACAACAGGGACGACCTGCGCTGCATGATCATAGCGGCGGACTGGTGCGGCGACGTCGTGCGCAACGTGCCTGTCGTATTCAAAGCGATGGAGAAGGCGGGCATTCCGACGGAAGTGCTGATCATGGAGGAAAATCTCGATTTGATGGACCAGCATTTGACGATGGGCGGACGCGCGATTCCGGTCGTGCTGTTCATCGATACCGGCGGCCATCTGCTCGGCAAATGGGGGGCCCGTCCGAAATACGTGCAAGAAGTGATGACGGCGTTTAAGACGGAAAATACCGATCGCGAAGCGCCGGATTATCAGGAGAAGCTTAACGCGGCGAGACAGGAAATCGGGCGCCGTTACGGGGAAGACAACGCCTATCAGAAAGTCATTTTGGAGGAAATCCGCGACATTCTGTCCGGAGTGTGAGGAACGCCGTACAATGCTGACTTTTCAAAGATTCGCGCTTGGAGCGCTGCAGACGAATGCCTATGTAGTCGTTAACGAAGATAGAACCCGCGCGCTGATCATCGACCCGGGCACGGCGGACGGAGCGCTGATGCGCAAGCTGGACGGCCTGAAGGTGGAGGCGATTTTGCTGACGCACGCTCATTTCGATCATATCGGCGGAGTGGACCAGCTGCGCAAAAAATACGGCTGTCCGGTCTACTTGCATCCCGCGGAGCGGGATTGGCTGACCGACGCGGGCAAGAACGGCTCGGCGCGCTGGGCCGACGTCACTCCGCCGATCGCAACGGAGCCGGCCGAGCACGAGCTGGCCGACGGACAGAAGCTCGAACTGATCGGAACGACCTTCGAGGTGAGGCATACGCCGGGCCATTCGCCGGGCAGCGTCGGCTTCCTCGTCGGCGATCTGCTGTTCGCGGGAGACGCGCTGTTCCGCCGCTCCGTTGGACGGACCGATCTGCCCGGCGGCAATCAAGAGCAGCTATCCCGTTCGATCAGGGAGAAGCTGTATACGCTGCCGGACGATACGCTTGTCCTGCCGGGACATGGCCCGGAGACGACAATCGGGGAAGAGCGTCGAGAGAACCCTTATGTAAGGTAAATATCGAGACTTCTAGAAATTGTTATAAAAGGGCTTTACAAGAGGGCTAGCAATTTGTTATATTGAGCCTAGTTAAAGATCAAATAGAATATGAACGTACGCTGCGAAGAACGCATGCGATGGAGATCACTCTCTATCCGTGCGTTTTTTTTTATTTTCCAAAGGAGAGGGTGTTGGCATGAACAGGAAAAAACAAGCCGCAATCAGCTTGTCGGCAGCGGTGCTGTCGGGGGTGCTCGTCTACGGCGTGTACGTAGTGCAGCTAAGGCAGCTCGAGCTGCAGGAAATGACGGAGGTCGTCGTACCCAAGCAATTCATCGCTACGGGAACGAGGTTGGAGGAAGCGCATTTGACGACGGTGGCGATGCCGCGAACCGCGTTGTTGCCGGAGATGTTGACCGACGTGTCGGAAGCGGTCGGCTTGGAGGCGTCGATGCCGCTCGGAGGGCGAGAGCCGCTGCTGCGCTGGAAGATCGACAAGTATCGGCTGCTGCCCAGAGCAGGGCAATCGACGTTCCAGATTCCGCGGGAGTACGTTAAGTCGATCTCCAGCGGCATACGTGCGGGCGACGAAGCGGTCCTGTACTTGTCGGGCGAGGAGGCGGAGCCGCGTCGACTTTTTACCGAGGCCGTATCGGTCGCCGGGGTGAAGACCGCCGCCAATTTGGAGATCGATAATCCGAAAAACTCGAATCTGCTATCGATGGCTAACGGCGACCGGGAAGGCATGTACGCCTCCCGGCGCGACGCCAACGGCACGATCGATGCGATCAATTTGAACTTGACGGAGGCGCAATGGCTTGAGCTCGACGCCGCCTGCAGGGGCGGGACGGCCAAGCTGGTCATCGCGTTTCAGGCTTCGTCGATCCGGGAGGAGGCTCGCCCATGAGCGGCAGATTGGCGGCCTTCACGGGCTCGACGCCGAATATCGGCACATCGCTGACGGCATTCGGCACTGCCTATCGCATCGCGGCGCTAACCGGCCGCAATGTCGGATTTCTCTGTCTGAACTTGAAGAGTGCCAAGACGCATCTGTACTTGGGCGTCGACAAGCCGGACGTCACGCTGGACGGGGTGAGACCGGAGCTGAGAGCCGGGACGCTGACGGGGGAGAAGCTGAAAAGGTACGCTTTTCGCACGCCCAAGTCGGGCGGACTGCACGTCCTGTTCGGGAATCTGTCTCGCGATCAGGCGGAATATTACGAGCCGAACGATATGCGGCAGCTGCTTACGGCGTCGCGCGAGGCGTTCGATTTAACGATCGCGGATGTCAGCGCCTATTGGGATAACGCGGCGACGATTTGCGCCATGCGCGAGGCGGACGAGCGGTTTCTCGTTACGACAGGCAGCCTCAGCCATTTTCAAGAGGATATACAGCGTTGGGCCGGACAAATCGGTCCGCAGTTTGGAATGAGCCCGGAGCAGTTTCAACTGGTACTGCTGCGGAGCAATTATCGATCGACAGGGGGATTCGGAATGAAGGAAATTCGCAAAGAAACCGGATGCGCGCAGTTTACCGAGTTGAAGCTGCTAGAGAGCGTGCATCTGCAATTGGATAGCGGCAGGCTGGACGAATGGCTGTCCTCGGAGGAGAAGCACGCTGCGGCTTTCGACGCAATCGCCGAACCGCTGCTCGGTCGCCTGAACTGGTCGGCCCGTATGCAGAAAGCTAGCAGTCCCTGGATGCGCAGACTGATCATGCATAGGAGGAGAAAATCATGAGCGCGGGGCTTCGGACGAGGGTTAAACGGTTCTCTCCCGCCGCCTACGCCGCCGAGCTGCAAATTTCCAATTCGGCGACTGCTCCTGTCGCGAGCGAAGAGCGAGAAGCCTCAGGAGGCCTGACGAGGCTGCGAGCGTATACCGAAGAGGTGCGGCAGATGCTGTCGACGCCCCGAGGGTGGAGCGAGGAGGAGCGAAGACAATATGCGGAGAAGCTGAACCGAGCGATTATCGGATTTCCTCAGGAGCGGGCGGAGATGCTGGCGATTATCTCCGACTGGATTATTCGCAAGCGGCTGCAGCATGTCCAGTTCGGCAGCTTGCCGTATCCTACGCTGGCGGAAGCGCTGTTCGCCGAGGTAATTGGAATGAACGTTCTGGAGCTGGTGCTCAGCAACCGCGAAGGTTTGGAGGAGGTGCAGGTCGTCGGCACTCGCATTTTCGAGGTGCGGGACGGTCGGGCGACAGCTTCGGCGTTCCGGTTTCAAGAGGTAAGCGAGGTAGAGCGAATTCAACAAAATCTGGTGCTGTTCAACAACGACAGGATCAACCCGCGCAAGCGTTGGGCCGAGGTGCTGCTGCTCGACGGCTCGCGCGTCACGCTCACGGGCTTCGGCTTTACCGCGCAGCCGACGCTGACGATTCGGCTGTACACGGTTAAAAAGTTTAGCTTGGATACGCTGTGCCGGCCCGAATATCGCACGATGGACGAACGGGTTAAGCAGCTGCTGCTTATTATCGTTAGGAGCCGCTTTAATATGGTCGTGATCGGAGCGACGAACACGGGCAAAACGCATTTGATTAAAGCTTTAATTGCGGCAATGCCGGATGAAGAACGGATCGTAACGATAGAAGGACGCTACGAACTGATGCTGGGGCGGGACTTCCCGGACAAAAACGTCGTGGAGTACGAGGCGGAGGAGGACGACCCGCTGCACGGCCCGCGTCAGGCGTTTAAGCTGGCGCTTAGGCAGTCGCCGCAGCGGATCTGCCACGCGGAAATTCGCGACGAGGATGCAAACATCTACGTTCGCGCCTGTACCCGGGGGCACGAGGGCAGTATCACGTCCGTTCACGCTAGCGGCTTGGAGGATGTGCCCGATACGATAACCGATATGTGTATGCTCGACGGGCGAGGAATGAACCCGCTGACGATGACCCGGAGAATTACGGAGCATGTCACGCATATCGGATTCGAGATGAGAATGATCGGCGGCGTGCGCAGGCTGGTCAGAATCGGAGAGTTCGAATGGCGGGACGGGACGGTTCACGTCCGCGACCTCGTTCGCTATGAGGAAGGCGAGGATTGTTGGATTTTCCCCGACGAATTCTCTTCGAAGGGGCTTCGGAAAATTCAACGGGCCGATCCTGAAGGCTATCGGTTAATCGCGGACGGCTGGCCGAAGGAGGCGGCGTCTTGATAAAGCTCGCGATGATTGGTCTCGCCGCTTTGCTGTTTCTGCTTCTATCCGTCAGCCTGTATTTCGGCTTGTCGGCTTGGTGGAGCGGACAGTCGCGCAAACGAAGGCTGCGCGGAGGACGCGGCGCTCGCGGAACTCGCGGCGTTCACGTCGCTCACGGAATTCGCGGCGATGAAGAGATATCGACATTGCGCTGGCGCCGGTTGAGCAGACCGCATCGTCATCTGTCCGATCTGCTGCTGGCGCTCGGCTGGCGCATGTCGCCGGCGGGTTTTGCCGTCTGCTCGCTCGGAATGGGCCTCATGGGCATCGTCGCCGGAGCTCTAGCTTTCCAGTCCGTTCGCTCGGCGCTGATGCTGTTGCTCATGTTAAGCAGCATGCCGTATTTGGCGTTAAGAATGTCGCTGACGAACCGTCAGCTGTCGACTCGCCTGGAGTTTCTGCCAGCAGTGGAGCTGTTCTATCAAAGCTATCTCGTCACCGGATG
The DNA here is from genome assembly GCF_003386235.1 of Cohnella phaseoli. GTDB lineage: Bacteria > Bacillota > Bacilli > Paenibacillales > Paenibacillaceae > Cohnella > Cohnella phaseoli. The sequence goes on along the minus strand of NZ_QRDZ01000039.1, from coordinate 25,797 downwards.
CCGTCATATCCGTATCGCCCTGCAGAAGACGGTAGAGGAGCGAAGGCTGCCGGGCGAGGTGCAGGCGGTGTTCGACCAGCTTTACCGCAACCTGTCGGTCAAGGGCGACGACGAAGGCAGCCTGCGCCGGTTCTCGCTATCGTTCGGCAACATGTGGGCCGAATATTTCGGCAATATTTTGAAGATCGCCTTGGAGGAGGGCAACAATGTAGCGGATAACCTGCAAGAGCTGATCGCCGATATGCGCAAAGCCCAATTGGCTAACCAGGTCGAGCGGCATCGGATGCTTGAAATCCGCATGGCGAACTATACGCCGGTATTGTTTCTCGGTATTTTCATGGGCGTGAACTTTAAGCTGAATCCGTCCGGAAGCTATGAATATTACATCGTAGACGCCGCAGGAAGGGAGATGCTACTTAACGCAGGACTGCTTCTGTTCGGCTCGTTCATGATGGGGCTGTACCTATCCCGAAGGAAGCTATGAAGGGCACTTGCACTATAAGAAAAGGGGAAGCGCGATGTCGGAGTTCATGAAGTCGCTCACATTCGGATTAAGCTGGCTGCTGCAATTTTCGCTGGCGTTCGGCGGCATCTATGCGGCTGCCAGGGTGATTTTCGCCCCGAGGAATCGCTGGCGCATTCAACTGAAAGGCTGGCGCAAGCGCCGCGCTCCCCGCTGGTGGTATCAAATCTGGCGGGTTGACCGGGAAAGCGTAGCTCTGCAAGAGAGAAGAGTGCTGCTCGCAGGCTGCGGCATACGTTATTCGCCGGAATCGTATTTGGCGCTGCGCCGTTGTCTGCTGACCGCACTTCCAGCGCTCGGGTTGACGCTATACGCATTGCAGATGAACAAGCTGCTCTCTCCGCTGACGACATGGAATGCGATCTTCGTACTTGCGATTGCGACGTTTCTGCTAACGCTCGATCGTACGGCGCTGCACGCCTTTCGCCGTCACCGGACGGATCGAATTCGGCGGGAGATCGTCGCCGTCATTAGCCAGCTTTTGTATTACACAGGCTCTCGGATGCACCTTCACGGCAAGCTGATGAAATGCTTGTCTCTGACCCGTCACATTCGCAACGAGATGGGGCTGCTGTTGAACGAATGGTATCATGACGCGGACGCCGCCCTTAAGCGCTTCAAGGAACGGCTCGGCACGGATGAAGCCTACGGCTTCGCCGAGAGCATCCGTTCCCTCCGGCTGAATGAAAGCGATGAAATCTATGCTCTGATGAGAGAAATCGTAAGAGACTACAAGGCGCAGATCGAGCTGTCCAGACAAAGCCGCAAGGAGACGACTTCCTACCTGCTGTTCGTGCTTGCGGGGGTTCCGATTTTATACACGTTCCAAGTGTTTCTGTACCCCTGGGTGCAGGAAGCGGCCAAGCTGTTCGACGCGCTGAATCCATAGAAGGGAGGTGCCGCATGAGAAATATTTTGATCACTGTGATGATGCTGATCGTTGTCGCACTAATGTTCAATTCGATAATCGCGCAGGACAATACGGGAACGAAGGCTCGTATCGAAACGCATGGCGATACGGCCAATACGACGCTTGGCAATATGCAGCCCTAGCCGTGGCGTCGCTGGGCCGATCGTCGATGCTTCGGAAAGGAGATCTTAGATGAGACAGCTGCTTATGACGATGCTGTTAATTGTTACTGTGGCGCTGCTGTATATGTCATTTGCTCAGGGAGAAGACGGCGCCAACGCGAAAATTACGAATTCCGGCAGCCGGATCGCGGATCATCTATCCCGGATTAGTCCATGAAACAGCTGCTCGTATTCGTGCTGTTCGCCGCTTTGCTTTGCTGGCTGATGTTCTCTCCTATCTATAAGCATGTCCTTGTTATTCGTCAGGCTCTGCTGCAGCAGGAGGTCGATTACATGCTGGAGATCGGGGCGAGCGGCAAGTACGGCTATATCGACAGTTGGATGGTAGAGCAGTCGCGCAGCCGGTTGGCCGGATACGGCTTCTCTCCGTCCGTGCTGGAGTACGAAATCTATTCTACTTCGGGGGCGGACAGCGGCGATCCGACCAGCCCGCTGCCAAGAGGAACCGGACTCCAACTGCGCATTGCGTATCCATATGAAAATTTGCTCGATATCGACCGCCTGATCGGTCTCTCTCCGCCCTCGGAGCACGCCCGCATATCCGGCAGAGGGATGAAAATGAGCGAGTATGTTCCCGATTGATCGTCGATCGGAGCGGCTGCGAAAGGAGTGGGCAGAAGAATGGCCAAGCTCTTGTTCAGCGTGCTGATGATCGTCTTGTGGTGGATGCTTCACGCCTTGCAAATCGACGAGGAAGCGGCCATGAGAACCGTTCACGAAGCGAAGCGTGCGATCGACCGCGCGGCGCATGCCGCAGCACAGCAGTTGGATCGGGAGAAGCTGGAGCTGGGCATCGTCTCGATCGATCCGGATGTCGCAGCGCAGACGGCTAATCTGTATTTAAGCCGCAATCTGTCGCTGGATGCGAGCCTTGAGCCCCGGGCGGGAAGCTTTCTTCGCGATCCTGTCGAGGTCAGAGCATTCGAAATAATCAATGAAGGCGTCAGTTATCCGTATACGTATCGCAATCCGCAATACGATTACGAGGTCACGTTGAAACGTCCGGGCGTCGTGCTGATCGCCCACGTGAAGTATCCGCGCCTGTTCGGCGTGCTGGCGCCGGTCGAGTGGAACCTGAAGGGAGCCGCGGAGCTAGTATTCTAGCAAGGGAGCCTGATGCAGGGGGCTGTCCGGCTGGAACCTCGTATTCCGATTGACGGGAGGTCTCATCTTTGCTGTAATGAAATCAAGATGATGATGAATCCGACCGAAGGGGATAAGCCAACGATGAACAAGGTTCCGCCCAGCGGAGAATGGTCCGAACGCGTACATAGATTGCAGGCGAAGCTGGAGACGGCCGGGATGGCCGGCTGTCTGGTAACGCAAAATGTCGGCATTTATTATTTCACGGGCTCGATGCAGGCAGGATACGTATTCGTTCCGGCCGTCGGAGAGCCGACCTATTACGTTAGAAGAAGCGTGACGAGGGCGTTGGCGGAATCGCGAATCAGAACGACCGAGCTGCTGTCGTTCCGCGCGTTCGGCGAGCAGCTTAGCGCGGACTACCCGCAGAGCTTCGCCGGGACGGGGGAGGCAGGCGGGCAGCGCCCTCTTATCGGTTCCGATCTCGACGTGATGCCCGCCCAGCTCTATTTGAAGCTCGGAGAGGTTATATCCGGAGTTCGCATCGTCGACGCGTCGGGTTTGCTCAGATCCGTCCGCAGCGTAAAATCCGCATATGAGATCGATTGCATCTCCAATGCCGCAGAAGCCGTCGCGACCGCTTTGGAAGAGGGGCTGGCGGTGCTAAAGCCGGGAATGACGGAGCTGGAGCTGATGGCGGTCATCGAGAGCGGCATCCGTAGACGGGGACATAGCGGATTAATGCGGATGCGCGGGTACAATCAGGAAATTATGACGGGCATCGTCTCGGCGGGCGAAGCGGCCGCCGAGCCTTCTTATTTCGACGGTCCGGCTGGCGGGCGCGGACTGTCTCCGGCATCGCCGAAAAGCGTCAGCCTTCGCCCGATCGGCAGAGACGAGCCCATATTGCTTGATCTCGGCTGCTGCATCGACGGCTACGTTATCGACCAGACGCGCACAGCGGTCATCGGGGCGCTGAAGCCGGAGCTTGCGGCGGCTTACCGGGTATCGGAAGAGATCGTTCGCGCCACGGAACGGCTGCTGCGCCCGGGGACGACGCCGGAGCAGCTATACGTTCAAGCGCTCGAAATGGCGGAATCCGCAGGGCTGGCCGGCCACTTCATGGGTTATGGCAAAGATCAGGTGAAGTTTCTCGGTCACGGCATCGGCCTGGAGATCGACGAATGGCCCGTGCTGGCCAGAGGTTTCCGCGAGCCGTTGGAGCCGGGAATGACGCTGGCCGTGGAGCCTAAGTTTACTTTTCCCGGACAGGGCGTCGTCGGCATCGAGAATACGTATCTGATTACCGTGGAAGGCTGCCGGACGTTGACTGTATCTCCGGAAAAACTGTATGAATATTTTGGCGCTAATGACGATTGCGGTTAAAGGGGCGAACGCGGCAAAGCCTTAGATTTTCTCCTCCCCGGAATGACAGTGTTTGCATAAGGTTATGCTTTTCTAGTAGGATAGTAGTATTCCGGGAGAGTAGGGGAGGGGAATCGGCATGCTGCAACTGGGAGAAAGAATCGTCATCGTGGATGACCGGTTTGAGCAGAATTTGCCTGTGGGCGAATATGGCTACATCATCGCCTATGATCGCAATAACGATAGCGCATTCGATTATATTATTCGCGTGCCTAAAGCCAATAGACAATTTTACGTTCCAGGCTCGGATATCGAACTGGAGAGAACGCTGCTGGAGCTTGAGGCCGACCGGATCGAGAAGGAAGCTCTGATCGATTTTGCTTTGTCGACGCGCAACGAAGAGCTGTTCAATAGAATTATGAATGTCGAACGCACGGATGAGCAGCCTTCTGACGACGATGCGAGCAAAGAAGTGCTCAGCCGCGAGGAGTTCATTCGCCAGGTGAACCTGAAGGCTTGGATTTAAGCGAGCGCGAACGCGAAAACATCGGACAAAACGGTCTGAGGGCCGTATTTGTCCGATGTTTTTTTGCTTGACGGATTAGGGCGTGTATGCAAACCCGCTCAGAGGTATCTTTCACCGCCTTTTCGCCCCCTGCTTCGGCAAAATCTACTATCCTCGGAGTATACATACACGCCCTAGCCGACTGTCGCCGGAGTTGCGAGTGGTACCGGAGCAGCTCTGCCGAACAGGAAGCCTTGGAATAACGGTACGCCCGCCCGTTTCAAGTAAAGCCATTCCTCGGGACGCTCTATCCCTTCCGCCAGCACAACGCCGTGAAAACGCGCCGTTCGCTCCAGCAGACGGTCGATATAGCGCTGTTTGTCCGGATCTTCGTCGCAGTGGCTGACCCATTTTCGGTCCATTTTTACGTAGTCGGGCCGCAGTCGTTCAACGACGTCCAGCGTCGCAAATCCCGTTCCCACATCGTCCAGGGCAAGCCGGACGCCTTCTTGCCGATAGATGTCGAATACGGCGGGCAGCCCTGGATCGTCCAGCGGCTCCGATTCCATGACTTCGAACACGCAGTCCCCGGGGTCCGTACCCGTTTCTCGGATGGTGTCGAATGTACATTTCAAACAGGTCTCGGGCCGGTATAGGGACGAGGGGAGAAAGTTAACGAATCGTTTCACGCCCTGGGACAGATGCGCGGCTCCGACTCGGACGGCGAGCTTCCTCGCCGCCCGGTCCAGGAACGAATGCTGGCCGATTTTTCTCGCGCTCTCGAACAGTCCGGAGGGCTGGAAAGGGGCTTGCTCCGGCAGCGGACGCGTCAGAAATTCATATCCGGCGACCGACCCGTCCAGTCCGACGATCGGTTGAAGATAGACAGTGAAATGGCGGTGCAAAATATAGTCGGCAACGCTCACGCCGCCAACTTCTCCGAACAGCTCCGCAAGCGATACCCAAGCGTCATCGGCCGGCTCGTCATCCGCAGCGGGATCGTCTTGTTCCGTTGCGAAGCGGATTCTGCACTGAACCGATCCCGCCTCGGCAGCGGGGAAATGCCGCTGGAGCTTGCTCATAAGCCGGAGCAGCTGATTATGCTCCGCGTACTGCAGTTCCAGTCGCTCGGGCATCGTCTCTTCCGGGGCTGCCAGCTCAGCGATCGCTTGCTGCAGGCGCTCGCGCATATTCGGTGCTTCGGCGGCGAATTCCACCGTCCCGGCATCTCTAAGCGGGAAGGAAGAGAACGCCCGATGATAGCGAGACATAGTGAATCCCCCTTTTCATTGAGTTCCCTTAGTTTGTCCGATATAATAAAAAGAATGAGCGAAAATGCGGAAATAAGGAGGGTTTTGACAAGATGAGCATTACAATCAAAGACGTCGAGCATGTCGCCAACCTGGCCCGTCTCGATCTGTCCGACGCCGAGAAGGAACAGTTCGCGGGACAGCTTAACGCGATTCTTACATATGCAGAGAAGCTGAACCAGCTGGATACGGACGGCATCGAGCCGACGAGCCACGTTCTGCCTCTGGCCAACGTGATGAGAGAAGATGAAGTCAAGAGTTCTTGGCCGGTGGAGAAGGTGCTGCGCAACGCGCCGGAAGAAGAAGACGGCCAATTCAGAGTGCCAGCTGTTCTGGAATAGAGACAAGGAGGAGCAAAAAGATGTCGGTTTTCGACTTAAGACTGACCGAATTACATAATCGTCTTCAACATAAACAATTATCCGTTTCCGAGCTCGTTGAAACTTCCTTTAAGCGAATCGGCGAGACGGACGGCGAGATCGGCGCGTTCCTGACGTTAAACGAAGAGGGCGCGCGCAAGCAAGCTCAAGCGTTGGATTCTTTGCTGGCCGAAGGCGGGGAGCGCGGATTGCTGTTCGGAGTTCCCGCGGGCATCAAGGACAATATTGTGACGGAGGGACTTCGCACCACCTGCGGCAGCAAATTCCTGGACAATCACGATCCGATCTACGATGCAACGGTCGTTACGAAGCTGAATTCGGCGCAAACGGTGACGATCGGCAAGCTGAACATGGACGAATTCGCGATGGGCGGTTCGAATGAGAACTCCGCTTATCGCGCCGTGCGCAATCCGTGGAACCTGGAACGCGTTCCGGGCGGCTCCAGCGGCGGCTCGGCGGCTTCGGTCGCGGCGGGCCAAGTGTATTTCTCACTCGGCTCCGATACCGGCGGCTCGATTCGTCAGCCGGCCGCTTACTGCGGCGTTGTCGGCCTGAAGCCGACTTACGGTCTCGTCTCGCGGTTCGGCCTGGTGGCATTCGCCTCCTCGCTCGACCAGATCGGGCCAATCACGAAGAACGTCGAGGATTCCGCCTACGTGCTGCAAGCGATCGCCGGACACGACGGCAGAGATTCGACTTCCGCCAACGTCGACATCCCGGACTATTTGTCCGCGCTGACGGGCGACGTCAAAGGACTTCGCATCGGCGTGCCGAAGGAATATCTCGGCGCAGGCATCGATCCGCAAGTAAAGGAGCGCGTACAGGAAGCGCTCAAGGTGTTCGAATCGCTTGGCGCCGTATGGGAGGAAATCTCGCTTCCGCACACGGAATACGCCATAGCTACGTATTATTTGCTAGCTTCCTCGGAGGCTTCCTCCAATCTGGCTCGTTTCGACGGCGTCCGTTACGGCGTCCGCGCCGACAACCCGGCCAACCTGCTCGACCTGTATCGCCGTTCGCGCAGCGAAGGCTTCGGGCCGGAAGTGAAAAGAAGAATCATGTTAGGTACCTATGCGCTTAGCTCGGGCTATTATGACGCTTATTATAAGAAAGCCCAGCAAGTGCGCACATTGATCAAGCGCGATTTCGATCAAGCGTTCGAGAAGTACGACTTGATCATCGGGCCGACGGCGCCTACGACAGCCTTTAAGCTCGGCGAGCAGGTGAACGATCCGCTAACGATGTACTTGAACGATATTTGTACGATCCCTGTCAGCTTGGCGGGAGTGCCGGCGATCAGCGTCCCTTGCGGACTGGCCGAAGGGCTTCCTGTCGGTCTGCAAATTATCGGCAAGCCGTTCGACGAATCGACGGTATTGCGCGCCGCGCACGCATACGAAAGCCAAGCCGGGTTCAGCGATTTGCGTCCGGCGCTGTCTTAGGAGGGTCTAACCATGTCTAAATACGAAACGGTCATCGGTCTCGAGGTCCACGTCGAGCTGCACACGAAATCGAAAATTTTCTGCGGCTGCTCGACTTCCTTCGGAGCGCCGCCTAATACGCATACTTGTCCGGTATGTCTCGGCCATCCCGGCGTTCTTCCCGTACTTAACCGCCAAGCGGTGGAATACGCGATGAAAGCGGCGATGGCGATTAATTGCGAGATCGCGGAATGGTGCAAATTCGATCGCAAAAACTATTTTTACCCGGATTCGCCGAAGGCGTATCAGATTTCCCAGTACGACCAACCGGTCGGACAGAACGGCTGGATCGACATCGAAGTGAACGGCAAGACGAAGCGGATCGGCATCACTCGCCTGCATCTGGAAGAGGATGCGGGCAAGCTGACGCATATCGACGGCGGCCTCGGCTCGCTCGTCGATTTGAACCGCGTCGGCACGCCGCTCGTTGAGATCGTCTCGGAGCCGGATATCCGTTCCCCGGAAGAAGCGAAGGCGTATCTGGAGAAGCTGCGGGCAATTATGCAGTACTGCGACGTGTCCGACGTCAAGATGGAGGAAGGCAGCCTGCGCTGCGATGCCAACATCAGTATCCGTCCATATGGACAGGAGAAGTTCGGAACTCGCGCGGAGCTGAAAAATATGAACTCCTTCCGCGGCGTTCAGCGCGGCCTGGAGTACGAGGAGCTGCGTCAGGCGGACATTCTCGACGGCGGCGGAGAAGTGGTGCAGGAGACGCGGCGCTGGGATGAAAGTCAAGGCAAAACGTTCAGCATGCGCGGTAAAGAAGAAGCGCATGATTATCGCTACTTCCCGGACCCGGACCTTGTGCGTCTTCATATCGACGACGAGTGGAAGGCGCGGGTGCGCGCTTCGATTCCGGAGCTTCCGGATGCGCGTCAAGCGCGTTATATCGAGCAATATGGCCTGTCGTCCTACGACGCCGGCGTGTTGACGGCATGGATGAAGCTTTCCGATTTCTTCGAGGAGAGCCTTAAGCATACGAGCGATGCCAAGGCGTCGGCCAACTGGATTATGGGCGACTTGCTCGGCTATTTGAACGCGAACAATTTGGAGCTGGACGGCGTCCAAATTACGGGCCAAGGCTTAGGCGAGATGATTCAGCTGATCGAGAAAGGCACAATCAGCACGAAAATCGCCAAAACCGTGTTCAAGAGCATGCTGGAGACAGGGAAATCCCCGCAGAAGATCGTGGAGGAGCAGGGCTTGGTGCAGATCAGCGACGAGGGCGCGATACTGGCGATCGTCGACGCGATTATCGCCGCCAACCCGCAATCCGTAGAAGATTTCCGTGGCGGCAAGGACAAGGCGATCGGGTTCCTCGTCGGGCAGATTATGAAAGAGACGAAGGGCAAAGCCAATCCGGGCCTCGTCAACAAGCTGCTGATGGATCGTTTGAAGGGCTAGTTAATGTTAAAATCAACGGCAACTCCGCGTTAGAGCGGGCTTGCCGTTGTGCCATTTTCAGAAGGATGTTGGGGGTAAAGCTTATGGAGATCATACCGTTGGACATTCGGCAGCGGGAAGCGGCCGAGGAAGTATGGGCGTTGCAGCATCCCGCCTACAGGGTCGAAGCGAACTTAATCGGCGTGGCCGATCTGCCGCCCTTGAAGGATACGATTCAAACGCTGCAGGAGTGCGGAGAAAGCTTTCTGGGCTACAGAGACGAAGAAGGAGAATTGATTGGAGCCGTATCGTATGAACGCGACGGGCCGGACCGCTTGTCGATTTGCCGCGTAATGGTTCATCCGAACGCAATGCGCCAAGGCATTGGAGCGAAGCTGTTGACGGAGGCGTTAGCCGCGGAACCGGCTGCGTCGACCTGGGGCGTAACGGCGGAAATCCGCAATTCGCCTGCGCTGCGGCTCTATGAGAAGTTCGGATTCGAGCGCAAGATGACGTTTAGTCCGGTTCCGGAGATTACGATGGTTCAGCTTATACGGCCGCCTTCAGCGAGTTAGGGGCTTTGAGAGATTGTCCCGGCCTCCGACTTAAGCCTAGGTTCGGCCCCGTCCAATTGCCGTTGTTGGGTCGAACCGGGGCATGATAGAATGAGTCAAACAAACCGGAGCAGGGGCGTATGGGGATCTGAAAGGGATCTCATCGTCTCGCTGAAATGAGACTGTCGGAGGGATCAGTATGAAAGAAGCGGACAATTGGAATCCAGGGGCAGGCTACCCGCCGCCTCCAAGCCCGGACTCGGCGAATGCGGCCGCTGCCGCGCAGCAGCAACACTGGCCTCCAGGCTACGGGGCTTCCAGCTCCTATCCGGAGCGTCTGCCGAACGCCAGACGGAAAAAGAAATGGGTGGCGGGTTGGCTTTCCGCTATGGTTCCCGGGACAGGGCACATGTATTTAGGATTGATGGGCAAAGGCATTGTGCTGATGCTGATGCTTGCATTGGACATCACGGCCATTGTGCAAGTTAGCAGTGTCGGTACTCTGCAAGTTCTATTTTTTTCGCTGCTTATTCCCATTATTTATTTCTACACCCTATTCAATGCGATCCAAAGCACGGATGCCGTGAACGACCGCTCCGGCTCCGCCGCGGCTTCTTACGGCCATCGGGCGGGATGGGGGCCAGCGCCGTCGTCGGCTCCGATTCCCGGACCGTATCCGGAGCAAGTCGGCTGGGAGCAGGCGCCTCTCGGGGGAGCCGCCGTGCAGCCGGACGCCATGCAGCCGCAGCCGCATTCGCAGCCGGTACAGCCTCCAGCCGCTCGCGGTATGCCGCCCGTCGCCATCCTTGTTGTGGCCGGAGTGGGCGTGTTGATGCTGCTGACGTCGGGATCGAGTTGGACGCATAAGCTGTTCAACTCGGCAGGCTCTGCCTTCGGGGCCGTCATTCTGATCGGAGCGGGCATTGTGTACTGGTTTTGGGAAAATCGCGGGCACAAGGCTGGCAGGAACTGAACGGGCTGGCGAAAAGGCGGGGGTTTATTCCATTGACAACGACTGAACGCGGACCGTAGAATAGGTTATACGTGCGTCAGTGCGCATAAGTTATACGAAAGGCTGTGAGAGCATGGAATCCAGGGTCGAGCATGCCGTGGACCAGCTCAAATCCGGCGGAATCCGGATGACCCCCCAACGCTACGCCATACTGCAGTACCTGATGGAATCGTATACGCACCCGACGGCGGACGATATTTTTCGCGCCCTGTCGCCGCAATATCCGAGCCTGAGCGTGGCAACCGTTTATAATAACTTGAAGCTGTTTGTAGATGCAGGACTAGTCAAAGAGCTGACCTACGGGGACGATTCGAGCCGGTTTGATGCAGATATGTCGGATCATTACCACATTACTTGCACGAGCTGCGGAACGATTGTCGATATCGACCTGCCGCCCGTGGAGGACGCAGAGCGGGCCGCTGCCGCCATGACCGGCTTCAGCGTGTTCGGTCATCGGCTTGAGCTTTATGGGCTCTGTCCAACATGCAAGGGCATGCATTCTTAATCGATCACAAGAGCAACGAACACGCTGAGCGTACACTCGGCGTGTTTTTATTTGCACGCGGCCGGTCATTCCCCGTATTATCCAGCAACCTGACGGGGATTACAATCGTTTAATAATAAGGACAAATCATGCACGCAGCTCAGCAGAAACGGAGTTGAAACGGTTTTGAATCATGAACTTGCCCCCAGACGGAGACGCGACGGCCGACGATCGCGCAAGTGGCTGCTTCTTCTGCTGCTCTTCGCAATAGCGGCAGGTGTTACAATCTGGTGGAAATTATCTCATTCGGCCAATACGTCTTACGTTGTCCCGCAATATACCGCCCAGCCTAATCCGATCATGATTCGAGGGGAATGGACAGAGCAGTACGCACGCGGCAGCGATGAAGGAATGTTGATTCCGATGCCGATCGCCTCGCGTCTGTTAGGAGACGGAGTGCGGTATGAGGAGAAGACGGAGAGCATTATTCTGACGAACGATACGAAGGTAATGCACTTTAAGACCGGGGAGCTGGACGCGACGCTGAACCGCAAGCCGATGACGCTGCGATTCGCCGCCAAGAAGTTCGACGACGATTTGTATTTGCCGATCGCTCCGCTTACGGAGCTGTTCGGGATTCAAATCAAGCTCGCGGAGTCTACCGGTATCGTCACCTTGTACGAGCCGGGCGAGGAAGTCCGGCATGGCAAAGTGTCACTGAGCAAGACAAAAGGAATTACGATGAGGGAAGGCCCTGCAAAATCCTATCCGATTGTCGAGGATTTGCTTGCCGGGACGGACGTTCGTATATTGGAGGAGGAGGAAGAGGGCTGGTATAAAATCCAATCCGCTTCCGGTCATTTCGGCTATGCTGCCAAGAGCGGAGTAGCGATCGGCGAACTGGAGACGATTCCTTCCGAGAAGGAAGATGACAAGCCGTTCGTCGCCTGGAAGTCCGAAGGGCAGAAAATTAATCTGACCTGGGAGGCGGTCTACTCGGCTAATCCGGATACGGCGAAGATCGGAGAGCTGCCGGGAGTTAACGTAGTCAGCCCAACCTGGTTCGAGCTTGTGGACGGAGAAGGAAATGTGCGCAGCAATGCGAACTCTTCTTATGTCAAGTGGGCGCATTCCAAAGGGATTCAAGTATGGGGGCTGTTCAGCAACGGGTTCGAGCCCGATCGGACGCACAACGCATTGTCCAGCTACGAGTCTCGATCCGTTATGATCCAGCAAATGCTGGCTTATGCCAAAACATTTAAGCTGCAAGGCGTCAATATCGATTTCGAGAACGTCTATACGAAGGATAAGGACAATCTGGTGCAATTCGTTCGCGAGATGACGCCGCTTATGCATGAGCAAAATCTTGTCGTCTCCATCGATGTGACCGCCAAGTCGAATAGCGAGATGTGGTCTGCGTTTCTGGACCGGAAGCGGCTGGGAGCGAGCGTCGATTTTATGATGCTGATGGCATACGATGAGCATTGGGCGTCCAGCCCGGTCTCTGGCTCCGTTTCCTCGCTGCCGTGGACGGAGAATTCCGTCAGACGCATTCTGGAGGAGGACGGGGTTCCGGCAAGCAAATTTATTTTGGGCGTCCCGCTGTATACCCGGATATGGACCGAAGAGCCGAACGGGGAGGGCGGCGTTAAAGTGTCTTCCAAAACGATGAGCATGAACGCCGTCAACAAGCTGATCGAGGAGAAGAAGCTTAAGCCGGTTTTCTCTGCGGAAACGGGACAAAATTATGTGGAATTCAAAGAAGACAAAGCGCTTAAGCGAATTTGGATCGAAGATGCGGTGTCCATGAAGGCGCGAGCGGAGCTGGTCGGTAAATACGATCTAGGCGGAGTGGCGTCTTGGAGAAGGGGCTTCGAGTCTCAGGATATTTGGGATGTGTTAGATAAAACTTTGCAAAATAAATGATAGTTGAACAAAAACGGGGACTGTTCCATAAGCAATCGAGTTGTCCTAGGTGATTATCGATGAAACGTAAAATGTGCATGTATATGGCTATGCCGTTCGCTTCGCTCAAGGCACAAAACGGAATGAAATCCGTTCGCCTTGGGCGTTTTTTTTGTATGCCAGAGTTGCAGAGATATTCAGTACACTACAATCACGTGGAAGGGAGTGGGCCGCCTTTATTACTGGGTGACCGCAAGTATAGGTGTAGATTGCCTTTCCAAACACAAATAAGTGTCGCCACGAGCTGCCATACGCTCCTGAAATCTAAATTGGGCACCCCGTGTAAGAGGCCGATTTCAGGACCGTATGAGGCAGTCTCCAAGCTAATCGTGGCCCACACTGTTTCCAATTAAAATTGAACTTTTAGGGCGAATCTATTTGCACTCAAAAGTTTACGTAGCGAAGTTAGTGGGAAAATCGTACAACACAGCTCGAATAAGGCTTAAGTGGAGAACGTTTGTTCGGAAATTCGTACAAAGCTACTCGGTTCAGGCTCAAACGACGGACGTTTGTAGGAATAACCGTATAAAGTTACTCGAAATCCCGCAAATAGACTTTACGGCCGGTTTCCGCGGAAAGATAGAGAGCCTCCAGCAGCTCCGCCAGAGCGATCGCATCGTCGAGACGGGCATTCCATTCGGCGGGCAGCTCGTTGTTCGGAGCAGAGGAACCGTTGGACTCTTTCCGCTTTTTAGCCAACTCGATCGCTTCCAACCATTTCGACAGCGTCGAAGGTTCGGCAGCATCCGGCATCTCAGAAGCATCGCGAGCCAGTTCGGCTTGCTTCTCCATTCCATAAGCTCGAACGACAGCGTCCGAAGGCTGAAGCAGCTTCCGGTGGATGCCGTTTGCGCCTCCTCCCAAAAAGCTGCCCTCCGTTCCGTACAGCTCGATCGCAAAGGGAGATTGCCCGGCAACATAGCTTGTTTCGCAAATCGCAATCGTTCCGTTCGCATATTCCAGCACGCAGACGGCGTTATCCTCGGCCGAATGTCCGGTGAACCGGGACACAACGGCGGTGACGGCGTCGGGGCGTCCCAAAATGTCGTGCGTCAAGTACAAGCCATGAGCGCCGAGGTCCGAGAAGACGCCATAAGGAGCATCCAGGAACCGCGAGGCGAAAGAAGTTGTCGCCGCAATTGCGCTGTGATGGGCGTTGCGAACGCGCATGCAGGTGACTTCGCCTAACGCGCCGGAGCGAGCCGCATTTGCGGCAGCGAGATTTACCGGCCAGCGCTTAAGCGACATATCGACGGCAAAGCGGATGTTCGCTCGGCGAATGTGCGAGGCGACCTGTTCGGCTTCGCGCAGCGTCATCGCCAGCGTCTGATCGGCGAGCGCATGCTTGCCGGCCTGCGCGGCCAGCTCAATCAAAGACGCCGCCTGGGCGGGAGAACTATCGATTATTACGCCGTCGATGTCCGCTCTGTCCAGCAAAGCCGTCAAGTTAGGCTCGAACGGCAGGCCGAATTCCGCGGCATGAGCCGTTCCGCGCTCATGATCGTCATCCCAGACCGCTACCAGCCGCGCTTCCGGGAATTCGACCAAGTCTCGCACAAAGCTTCGCGTATGATAGGGATTCCAGCAGCTAAGCAAAGCGAGTCGAATCATATTTATGCCAACCTCCTTTACATATTTACAGCGATCATCGCCAGCAGGCCCGTTCCGATGCCCAGCAAGCCGCCGCGGCTAAGCTTCTCGCGGAACAGCCAAGCGGAGGCGAGCGTCAGCAGCACGATCATCGTTCCGTTAACGAACGGGAACAGCAGCGCGCCCGGCAACCGGCTCGTCAAATAAGCGACAAGGGCGTTGCCGATTCCCGTAGCCGCCCCGATACACGCGATCAAGCCGATCGCGCTCCAGGACATTCGCTGAATCGGCGCACCAAGAGCAGCTTCGGGTCTGCGCTGCGCTGCCCCGTTCCGTCGGCGGCCTAACGCGACCCATACTGCCAAAGCGCATATGCCTGCGGACGAGAAGCCGACAAGCATCAGCTCCGGAGCTTCCTGTCCGTTCATCGCAATCTGGTGCAGCTTGGCGACAACCGGCAGCAGCCCGTTAAACAGAAAGGCGAGCAGGCAATAAGCTAGCCAGCGAATGTCCGTCTTGGCGCGGGCAGCCTGCGGCCGCGCGCCGAGCACTTGAATGAAATAAAAAGAGAGCAGAAACAAAGCTAGACCGGCCAGCTTAAAGGGGCTTGCAGGCTCTCCCCACAGCGTCAGACTGGCGACAACCGGCACCATCAGGCTGGCGGAAAAATAAAAAGAAGAGTACGATAACGGCCCCATACTCATTGCGCGAGCATAGAAAAACATTGTCAGTACGAAGACGACGCCATAGGCCGCCCCATACGCCCATGTGGTCGCTCCGATTGACGAGGCTCCGGAGAAGACGCGCCACAGCATGAGACCGGCCGCGATCATCGCCGAATAAGCAGCGATGACGCCGATCGGGCCGCGCGCGGAGCGAGACTCCGGCAGCAGCTTCAGGCACAGCGATTGAACGGTGAACAAAACAGCGGCGACTAGAGCAAGCAGCACGTTCCGTCCTCCGCGTTATTGCGCAGCCGCGCGTCCGAGCATCGGGAACAGCTCAGGCCATTCCTCCGCGCTTGGACGGCGACCATAGTCGGCGATCTCGAACGGCTCCGCGTAACGGACAAGCTGTGCGGCTTGCTCCCCGTAGCCGGAAATAAGCGCCTGCCGCATTTCGTCCGAGGCGTTAATAAACTCTCCCCAATGCTTCAGCAGGAAGGCTTTTTTGTTCTCCCAGCTCTCCGTAGGGACCTCGTGCAGAAACCCGGCCTGCCATGGCGTAAATTCATAAAATTGCGTCGCATGGGCGTCGCAGGCGAGCAGCTTCTTCTCCAGTGCCGGGCCGATGTCTATGGCGATGTCGCAACGATAACGACTTTTCAATGAATAGTCCGGCATCAGCAGAACAACGGGCGGCTGGGTTAAAGCCGGCGCGTCCGGCACGGCGTTTGGCGTTTTGGCGACGAAGGGCACCGCGTCGCCGACGACTCGGCCTGCGTAACGGTTATCGGGGTGCGCGCCTCCGTCCGGATGGAAGGAGACGACGATGTCCGCCCGCCAAAGCCGAATTTGTCTAATCACTTCATTGCGAACGGCAATCGTCGGCAGCAGCTCTCCGTCCGGAGTGTCCAGCACCGCGTATTCGTCGATGCCGAGCCGGCGCGCCGCCTCGGCGGCTTCCGCTTTTCTTGTCGCAACAAGCTCGTCTCCGCCGACGGAATAATGGCCGCAGCGGCCGTCCGTCAAGGACAGAAATTTGACGCGATGGCCCTGCTCCGCATACAGCGCGGCCAATCCGCCGGCGTAAATATCCGGCTCGTCGGGATGCGCCCCGATGACGATGACTCTAATTTCCCTGCTCATCCTGAACTCCTCCATTTATCTTTTTCTTCGAGCTATTAACTCGTCAGTCCGTCAGCCCCATATCCCGTAGCGTGTTTTGCAAGAACTGCCGCGAGGAATCCAGCCGTTCGTCCATTTCGTCCCAATAGCTGAGCGCCTCGTAAGCGTCAGGGGCCATCAGCTCGCCTGCCGCGATTCGGCGTTCGCAGACCGTCGCCAGACGAACAAGCTCGGCGACCTCCGACAGGCTAAGGTCGGGATGGACGGACCGCCATTCCTCGCGGTAGATGTCCATGTGCATCAAGCCTTTATGATCCTCCACTTGCACGTGCAGGCTCGGGTTGAACTTGGCAATCTCGGCGAAAATAGCCCGATAATCGACCACGCCTTGACCGGAAGCCTTCAACTGCCGCACAAGACCGTTTTCCGAAAAATAAAGAATGACGTCCTTGGCATGAAACTGATGGATGTAAGGAGCGGCTCGGCGGGCGACCGCGACCGGGTCCTCGGCGCGCGCGAACACGTTGGCCGTATCGAAGGCGACGCCAAGCACGTCCTCGCCGACTTCCTCGATCATTCGCAGCACTTCGTAGGAGGTGATCTCTTCGTGCGTCTCCAAGTTAATGCGGGAGCCGCTGTCGCGCAAAACCGGGGCAAGACGTTTCAGGAAACGCGTCGTCGCTTCCAATTGCTCCTCCCAGGTCACGTCCGTTCTGAAACGATCGTTGACGAAATAGCCGGAATGCCCGCCCCGCCAGCCTGCCGTAACGCCAATCAGCTCCTTGGCTCCCATCAGGGCAGCGGCTTGAATCTGTTTCTCCACGGCCAGCTTGTAATCTCCTCCGCCCAGCAGCCAAATTTCCGGAGATTCCGACGTATTGAACGGATTGACCCGGCCGATTCCAAAGTCGACGTACAGGCCGAGCTCCGCGGCACAGGCGGCTGCTTCTTTAAGCTCACCGGCGTCCAGCGTCTTGGAAACATAGATCGGAGATTTGTAGTAGACGCCTTCGTAGCCGTCCTTCTTCGCTTTTTCCAACACCTGACCGATCGGCATATATTCGTCTTCCAAATAACCGTGGTGCAGCTCGATGCCTACTTTCATAACGGTAGTCCTCCTCTTGTCTGACTTGACCCACAAAGAAAACCGAAGTCTTCCCGCAGCTAGGACGTGTCTGCAAACTCGCTCAGAGGCATCTATCACCGCCTTTTCGCTCGGAGTATGCAGACACGCCCTAGCGAGAAAGCCCCGGCATTTGCATCGTTTCAAGCTTGATTACGGCTGCAAAGTTCCGTTATAGATTTCCAGCAGCTTGTCGAAATCGTTGATTTCCTTCACATAGCCGTCCCAATCGGTTTCCGGGGAGAGCTTGCCGTACACGAATTGCTCCAGGCCGCGCAGGAAGAAGTCGTGAACCGTTGTGCTTCTCATCGTTTCTTCTTCTTTGTCGGCGGAAGTCAGCTTCGGCACTTTGGCGACGGAAGGGAACCAGCCCTTCTCGTTCGCTTCCGCCGTCAGCGTATCGACGAGCGGATTGTTAAGCACCTTGGAGAACCAATCGTATGTGAACACGGTCGTGAAGTTGTTGTTAGAAGCGCCGATATCCCACAGCGACTTCTGGATGCTGCCGCTGTTTTTCACCGCATCGGTGAAATCGCGGCTGCCGTCTTTTTCGACGAACGTCTGATCCTGAATGCCCCAAGTGCCCAAGTTAACCGCCTCATCGCTGTACAGCCAGTTGACGTATTCCAGCAGCTTATCGAAGTTCGGCTTATTGGCCGCGCTCGCCGGGATGACGTACGCAAAGTTGATGCGCTGCGCGGACGGGCCTTTGACTCCGCCTGGCCCTGCGATCGGAGGAAGAGGAGCCAGCTCGAAGTCGGGATCTACGTTCTTCTTGCCGTCGGCGTTAATCTGGCCGAGTTCGCTGATCCACGTATACGTGAAGACGCTCTGGCCCGTCGCCATCTTTTGCTTCCACTGATCCGTGCTGGAGGTGAAAATCTCCGGATCGGCCAAGCCTTCCTTCATCAGGCGGCTCAGGAACGTGACGAATTGCTTGTAGTTGTCGCTCGTGTAGGCATACTCGAATTTTCCGGCATCCGGGTTGAAAATAAAGCCGTTATAAGCCGGACCGATGCCCCAAGCCGCGCCGGACAGATTGATCAGACCGAGCGCGCCGTTCAGGTTGGCCATCGGGTAACCCTTCGGATCGGCTTCTTTTAGCTTCTTAAGCGTCTCGTACAGCTCGTCCATCGTCGTCGGGGTTTTCAGGTTATGCTTTTTCAGCAGATCGACGCGAATGACGGGCGCCGTGTTATACATGGCCGATTCGAACATAAAAGGAAGACCGTATAGCTTGCCGTCCTTCAACGTCCAATTGTCGAGCTCTTCGGCTATGCCGTACTGGTCGAGTCTCTTCTTCAGGTTCGGAAGCTTGTCGAGATAGTCGCTGATCGGCAGGAAAACGCCGGTCTGAGCGAACTCCATATAGACGGGATGCTCGACGTAGCTCACAAGATCGGGAGCCGAGCCCGAGCTGAGCACGATTTTGAGCTTGTTCTGGTAATCGGCGTCCGGCGTTGGCTGGATGTCCAGCTTGACGTTGGCCAGCTTCTGGAATTGCTCCAACACGGGCCAGGATGTGTTAAAAGGGTAAGAGGGGTTGTCGTCGTACATCATGGAGATCGTGATCGGCCCTTCCGTCCCGCCGGCCGAAGCGGATGCTCCTCCGGTTGCCTTCGAACCGCCCTCATTTGAGCCGGAGCAAGCGGACAATACGGCGGTCATCGCCAGCGTGAGCGCGAGTCCGCCCGCCAGCCGTTTCGCTTTTTTGTTGGTGCGCGACTTGGTTAGTTGCAGCTTAGTCATTTGCGATTGCCTCCCTATGGAATATTATATATAAAAGCTTTTCAGGCTGTGGCCTGCGAATGAAAGAAAGTCAGCCTTTGACAGAGCCGAGCATAACTCCCTTGGCAAAATACTTCTGCGTGAACGGAAAAACGAGCATGATCGGCAGCGTGGTAGCCAATATGGCCGCCGCCTTCAGCGACGCCGTGGAGACGCCTCCGTCCGTATCTCCGATCTGGCCGACGTTGCCGGCCAAATCCGAGCCCGCGATAATATTGCGGACGATCATCATCGCCGGATGCTTGTCCGTGCTGTTCAAATAGATCATCGAGTTAAACCAGTTGTTCCAGTAATACACGAGCAAAAACAGCGTGATGGCGGCCAGAATCGGCTTGGACAGCGGCAGAACGATGCGCGCGAGAATCTGGAACGGATTCAGGCCGTCCAGCATCGCGGACTCTTCGATTTCCTCGGGAATGCCTTGAAAATAAGTCATCATCAGCAGCAAATAATAAGGCGTAATGCTGAAGGGGAGAACGATCGCCCAGATGGTGTCGATGAGCCCCAAACTTTTCACGAGCATATATGTCGGAATCAGACCGCCGCTGAAAAACATCGTAAACATGATGAACAGGATCAAATATTTGCGTCCCTTGAGCAGGCGCTTGGAGAGCGGGTACGCGCAGATCGTCAGCATAAACAGGCCGATAGCCGTGCCGAGCGACGTCTGAAAAATCGAGTTGCGGAAGCCGGACGCGATGCTCGGATGCTGAAACACACGAATGTAGGCGTCCAGATTAAAGCCTTGCGGCCATAAGCCGACCCGGCCTCCGACGACGGGACCCGAATCGCTGAGCGACACGGCCAGCAGATGAAGAAACGGGATCAGAATCGAAGCTGAGATGCCCAGCATCATAAGCGCGTTGGCGGTCATAAACCAGCGAAAGCCGGCAGTTCGACGATAGAGCATAGTATTCTCCTTTCTGGCTAGTACAGCGAGAAGCCGGATATTTTGCGAGAGATGTAGTTGCCCGCGGAGACGAGCATCAGTCCGATGAGACCGCCGAACAGGCCGACAGCCGTGGCATAGCTATAGTTGTTGTTTTGCAGACCCATGCGGAAGACAAACGTGTCGATAATGTCGCTTGTCGAGGAGTTGCTTGGCGTGTACAGAAGCAGCACCTTCTCGAAGCCGAGCGTAAGCATGGAGCCGAGCGAGATAATGAGCACGACGGAGATCGTCGGCAAAATCTGCGGAATCGTCACGCTGAACGTCTGGCGCCAGCGGCCCGCGCCGTCCATCTCGGCGGCTTCGTATAGCTGCTGATCTACCGAGGCGAGCGCGGCCGTATAGATAATCGCGTTCCACCCCATAAACTGCCAGATGTCCGACCCGATGTAGATCGTGCGGAACCAAGCAGGCTCGTTGACGAAGAAAATCGGGTCGATGCCCAATTGTCCCAGCAGTTGATTAACGACACCGGTCGTAGGCGACAGAATTTCCTTCAGTATGCCCACGACGACCACGACGGCGACGAAGTTGGGAAAGTAGGAGATAGTCTGGATAACCGTCTTGATTTTTTTGCTCAAAATCTCGTTCAGCAGCAGCGCGAATATAATCGGAAGCGTGAACGTGATCGCCAGATTAAGCACGCTGAGCACGAGCGAGTTCTGGAAGGCCGCCCAGAAGGACGGATCGTGCCAGAACATGCGGAAATAACGCAATCCCACCCATTCCTCGCCGTACATAGACCCGCCGGGGACGTATCTTCGAAATGCAAGCACGTTGCCGACGATCGGTCCGTAACGGAAGATAAGGAAATAGGCGATCGGGAGCGCAAGCATGAAATAGTAAGGCCAGTAACGTTTTAAGTAGGGGCTCATTCGCGCCCTCCACCTCCTTCAAGTGATCTACCTTTATCCAAGCACGGAGAGGCGGGGGACGACTACGGCCAAAGTCGTACTCCTGTCACGTTTCTCGACTTATCGCAAGTCACAAAAAGAGACTTTGTCACACTTTTCTACCTAGTTGTCATTGTTCGTCTTGGGGTTATTGACGTTACGCGCCGGACATAATACCCTTTGTTTCTAGGGCTTGCGCGCAATCGGGGCAGAGAGGAGGGGGAGGACAATGACGTGGCTTGCGAAGTTTCGGAGGGTCAGCTTTCGAAGCATGTTTTTTCGTTTTATCATCCTGTTTGTTTCGATTTCGGTGCTGATTCAAGTGATTAATTTTGTGACCTACAATATGTATTTGCAGTATGTGAGAGACCGGATCGAGACGAATTACGACAGCTCGCTGGCCAATGTCGCTTCCTCTCTGAACCGTCTGTTCGAAGGGATTTACCAATCCAATTTTCTGCTGTCGCTCGATCCGAGCGCATTAAGCGTGTTCTCGGGGGAAGGGGAGGAGGGCAATGCGAAATATGCGGATATCAGCCAGACCGTCCGCTCGCTGGCCAGAATCAAATATATCGACTCCTCGATCGACGGGGCATACATCTATAAGCGCAAAGACGATCTGATCATCAGCAACGAAGGGACGTACTCGGCCTCTTATTTTTTCGATAGTGTGTATCGGTTTGAGGAGTATCCCGCCGCGTTCTGGAAGTCGTATACGTCGGGGTACAAGCTGTTCTCGATCTTTCCTCCTTCGGAGCTGGGAGGCTCGGATCGTAATGTAGGCAAGGTGGTTATCCCGATTGTTCAGTCCAAGATCGCCGAATACTGGTCGAACAATCTGTACGTCATTAATTTGAACGTTCAGCCCATCGTCCAGTTGCTGCAAAACTATAAACTTACTCCGGGCAGTATTTTATTTATTGCCGACAAGAACGGAACGATGCTGGCCTCCTCGGAGAATGGCTTTACGAGCGATCCGGATTTGCAGGCTTTTATGAAGGAAAGTTTGAGCGAAGGCGGCGCTTCCGAGCAGGCGATCTACAAGAAGCAGAAAATGCGAGTGATTACGCTCAATACGAGTTTCTTCTATAATGACGTTGTGATGATCGTAGGCGTGCCGGAAAATGATATTCGCAGCAGCTTAAGCAATCTGGAAAATTTGCGGATTATTTCGGCGGCGTTTACGCTATTGCTGTCGCTGATCCTATCCGTTGCGTTCAGTAAAAATCTGTACGCCCCGATCAAGTCGCTTGTCGATCGTCTGAGCGGACCTCATTCGAAGGGCAAGCAACCTATGAACGAGTTCGAATATTTGGACGACGAGATCGGCCGAATCATGAGCAGCGTCCAATCGCTGAATCAGCAGCTTTCCTATGCTCTGCCGCTTGCGAACGAGCAGTTTCTGGTGAAAATGCTGAAATACAACTATCTGTACGACGATGCCGGAGCAGAAATGTCTCCCGCCCGAAGCGGTTTTAAGTTCGAGCACGGCAGCTTTATGATCGCTGTGTTTCAATTTAATTTTCGCAAGCCTTTCTACGATACGTTCGACGAGACGTTCAGGAACGATTCGTCTCATATGCTCGTTAAGCTGCTAAAATCGCTGCTGCCCGGCGACTACCCGGCGTATTTGCTGGAGATGGACGTTCATTTGATTGCACTGCTCGCCAACGTTCCGGAAGGAGTGGAACGGGAGCTGTACGAGCGCTATTGCGCGGAAGTGGTGGATTTGTTCCGCAGGGATGAGGATTTTCTGCGGGTTCATGCGGGCATCGGCGGCGTTCATGCAGGCTACGGCGGCATGCGGCGCTCCTACGTCGAAGCGATGAAGGCGCTGTGGCGCATCTCTCCGTTTGACGGCAAACGCGTGTATGCTTTTGCGGAATCG
Organism: Cohnella phaseoli; assembly: GCF_003386235.1. Lineage (GTDB taxonomy): Bacteria > Bacillota > Bacilli > Paenibacillales > Paenibacillaceae > Cohnella > Cohnella phaseoli. Next base: position 2,639 of record NZ_QRDZ01000039.1, on the reverse strand, counting down.
GACGAGGAGGCGGAAGCGAAAAGATATTTGCTGGACAAGGAAGAGGAGAACCGGCTATTCAATTTGGCGTTATCCGGCCGCAAGGAAGAGCTTCGCGAGCTGGTCGAAAATACGATCGATCGCAACGTGTCCTCCGGTATCTCCGCACCGCTGATGCGCGAGCTGTATATGAGATTTTACTCAATTGGCCTTCAAGCGCTGAAGATGAGGGACAAGGAGCTGGAGGAAGAGGCCGGCAGAGCGTATACCGATTTTATTTTGTCCAACGACTCTTGGTCGGCGGACGAGATCGCGGAAGCCGTGCTCGCGTTTTTCGACAGTGTCGTCGGGGCCGTCGCCGGAGGAAACGCCAAATTCGATGTGGGCGCGTTCAAGGCTTTCATTGACGAGCATTACCATGAGGACATTCATCTGGAGCTGCTGGCCGGCAAGTATAAAACTTCTCCGCAATATATGTCCCGACTGCTCAAGCGGGAGCTGGGCGTCGGTTTTCAAGAGTATTTGCTCGATTTGCGAATCCGCAAGGCGAAGGAGCTGCTCGCGGGCTCGGATCGCAAGATCGGCGATATTTGGGAGACGGTGGGCTTCAACAACCGCAATACGTTCATTCGAGCGTTCAAGGCGAAGGAAGGGATTACGCCGAGCGAATACCGCAGCAATATGGGGAAGTGAGGACGCGATCGGTATTAAAAAAAACGGCTTCTTAGGTGGAATCCTAAGAGCCGTTTTTTTAGATGGCAGTTCTTGTGGGGAATTAATCACGACTGCGACTGCAAAGGGACTTCGCTGCCGCTGTCCGTCGGCTTTTCCGTCGCTTGCTTCGGGTCCCATGTCAAAATCGTATGACAGTACATGCAGCGGTCCGTCGTACCGAGCACTTTCGTGTTCTTGCCGCATTCCGGACATTCAAGCACCGGCGCGCTTGTCGACAGCATGCCGATATAGAAGTACATCCCCATGCTGATAAAACAACTGATGATACCGAACACCATGAAGACGGCCGCGATGATTTTGCCGACTTCTCCGAACATCAGGATGCCGCTTGTCCCGAAAACCATGATGCCCATCCCGATCATAACAAGCAGCAGCGCCCATGTTCTCATCGTCGATATTTTGCTGGCTTTCCACTTCATATTGCAATCCTCCGTCTTTTTAATAAAGCATGGCCCCATTCCTGACGCAGCATTGCAATTTGAATACGCCGCTAAGCAGGAAAGCGGGCCTGCGTTGTAGAACTAGAGCATACTTGCAATTTTATTATAGCTCACATCGTACGGCCAAACCACCTTAGGACGCCGCGATTCGAGCTGGAATTAGAGCAGAGGTGTGATAACGTGGCGCAGGCGGGCAAGCTGGGGTTCGATATCTCAAGATTGGCGGCGGAGGAAGGAACGACGAATCTTCTGCTGATTGCAAAACCGTTCTCTCAGCAAACGAGACTGGACGGACTTGATCGTCTTGTACTCATCGTAAAGGAAGGCGAAGCTTCCGACAGAGAGATTGAGCATTGGCTGTGGGACAACGAGCGCGTTCAGGTTCGCCGAGTTTCTCGGGAGCAGCTGGAGAGCTGGATCGTAGGAAGCTCCAACCGGGGAAGCGCTTATTGGCTCATGCACGGGGAAATCGTGGTCGATCGCGACGGATATTTGAGCGATTTGCGCAGCCGGCTTATGAATTGGTCTCCTCTCATTATGGAGCAGAAGCTGCTAAGCGAATTTTCGCGTTTCGTCCGGGCATACCAGCAGGCGAAGCAGGATCTTAAGGACGGTCAAGTTCTGGATGCCTATTCCAATGTTCTCGCTTGTCTTCATTATTGGGCTCATATCGCGCTTGTGGAAGCGGGAATGCATCCCGAGCTGACGGTATGGGAACAAATGCGCACCGTGAATCCGGGGATTTACAAGCTGTTCGAAGAGCTGACGGCAAGTCCCGAAACGCTGGAGCAACGAGTCGAGCTCGTTCTGCTTGCTTGCGAGTTTTCTATAATGAATAAAATGGAGACGAGCTGCGCGCTATTGATTCGGCTGGTTGCAAGCCGCGAAGAGGCGTGGACGATTGCCGAGCTCATGCGGCATCCCGATTTGGCGGGGCTATCGCTGGAATTGTCCGTTCTATTATACAGGCTCGTAAACCGGGGCTGTATTCGCGAGATTGCCAAGCCTTCTCCTTCGCGTGCGAACGGTATTCTGGAGCTCAAATATACGTCCGCATAAGCCTGTAAAAAGAAATTCAAAAAATGTCGAAAAAACCGTTGACTTGCCTATTGTATCTGTGATAAATTATATCTCGCCGCCGAAAAAGCACTACGAAGCGGACACGGCAGGAAAAAAGAAATGCAAACAAAATTAAAAATAATGCTTGCATCGAAGGTTCCGGTTGTGATATATTATAAAGGTCGCTGTTAACGCGGCGACGAGATAAAAGAAACACCGATTGTTCTTTGAAAACTGAACATTGAGCGTAAGAAACAAAAACGTCGGAAGACGGCTTCGGTCGTCGGAAGGCAAACCAGCAATAAAGTAATGAGCCTTCTGGCTCTCTATTATGGAGAGTTTGATCCTGGCTCAGGACGAACGCTGGCGGCGTGCCTAATACATGCAAGTCGAGCGGATCTCTGATGGAGCTTGCTCCTGATGAGG
>NZ_QRDZ01000038.1:27058-94429 GCF_003386235.1 Cohnella phaseoli | reverse complement strand
GAATGGGTCATGAGTCTAGATGACCGGTCAAAATTCTTCTGGCCGAGAAAGAACGTGAAATAAAGAGCATAACTGCGACATGAGTCGGTTTGATATGGAAGACTCCGGAATTAGGGGGTCGCACCGTTATTTCCCCAAATTACACTTATAAGGATAATTAAAGCGGATTCCCCGCCTTAAAACTGCACATTTTCCCCATTCGACAAAATTAGCGCGGACTACCCGCTTTAAAATTAATCCGTCTGCCGACGCGACAACTGCCAAATTTGCCGAGTCTGCCGAAAAGAATGTGAGCCTGAGTATCCCCGTTTGCGTTGACCAGTAGCGGCATATATAAACCCGAGAATTAAAAAAGGCAGCTCGCCGCGTCCCGCGCAGCAAACTGCCTTTCCCTATATTTACGCCACTTTGTTGTAAGTCATAATCCAGATCGAGCCGGCCACGATCGTCAGCACGATGATCAATCCGAGGATTAGCACCATGAAGTTCCAACGCGGCTTGCCCTCTTCTTTCAGATGCATGAAATAAACCAGCTGTACAACGAACTGAAGGATCGCCGAACCGAGCAGTACAATCGTCGCCGCCTTCTTTTCCAGCAAGCCGTTCAACACGACCACAAGCGGGATGATCGTCAGTACGAGCGACAGCAAGAAGCCGGTAACATAAGACTTGAGCGAGCCGTGCGTCTCGTGGCCGCCATGATCGTCATGAACGCCATGCGCCTGAGCGCCGTGATTCGTATGCTGCGCCATGTTACATCACCTCCAGCAGGTAGACGATCGTAAAGACGAAAATCCAGACGACGTCGAGAAAATGCCAGTACATGCTGATGACGTTGACCTTGCGGCGCGTAACGGAATTGATGCCGTGACGACCAAGCTGAATCATGATCGCGATCATCCAGACGAGACCGAGCGAGACGTGAAGGCCGTGCGTTCCGACCAGCGTATAGAAAGCCGACCAATGGGCGCTCGTCGAAATCGTTGCGCCTTCGTGCACCAGCGTCGCGAATTCCGTCACTTCCAGCGTAATGAACGCCGCGCCGAGCAAGACCGTTACGCCAAGCCAGAAGATCAGTCCTTTGCGATCTCCCCTGTTCATCGCAAGTACCGCAAGCCCGCTCGTAAAGCTGCTTGTAAGCAGGATGAACGTCTCGGCAATGACTCCCGGCATCTCGAACAGCTCTGCGCCCGTCGGCCCTCCGGCTGTGTTGCCGCTGAGTACGACATAGGTCGCGAATAACGTGCCGAACAGAATACAGTCCGTGATCAGGAAAATCCAGAAGCCCATTACGCGCAAGCCTTCCTGATCGTGGTGCCCTTCATGACCGTGACCGTGTCCGGCCCCGTGCCCTCCGTGCTGCGCCTTAAGGGCGGCCTGATGACTACCCGACTTGGCCATTACACAACCCTCCCCGCCGCAGCTTCCGTGCGTTTGATTTCATCCACCGGGATATAATAATCCGTATTGTAATTAAAAGAGTGAACAAGCATACATACCGCTACGCCGGCAAGTCCCGGAATGATCATCCACAGCCAATCCCATACGAAGCCGAAACCGGCGACGAAGAAGAAGAAAGACATAATAATGGGAATTCCCGAGTTTTTCGGCATATGGATCGGCTCAAGCGGCGGCTTCGGTCGCGGAGCTCCTCCGGCGGCGATTCGCTGCTTCTCCTCCCAGAAGTCGTCCTTCTCGGTCACCTGCGGCACCGTCGCGAAGTTGTAGACAGGAGCCGGCGACGGAATCGTCCACTCGAGCGTACGTCCGTCCCATGGATCGCCAGTCGTATCTTTTTCCATAAACTTGATGCTGTGCAAAATCTGCCACACCTGGAACAGGAAGCCGATGCCCATCAGGAAACCGCCGATTGTCGACGTCAGGTTCAACTCGTACCAGCCCTTGTCCCAGCCGTAGCTGCTGACGCGGCGCGTCATCCCCATCAATCCGAGCACGTACTGCGGCATAAAGCAGACATAGAAGCCGATATTCCAGAACCAGAACGCCCATTTGCCGATTTTCTCGTTCAGCTTGAAGCCGAACACCTTCGGCCACCAGTAATACAGACCCGCGAAGTAACCGAATGCGACGCCGCCGATCAGCACCTGGTGGAAGTGCGCGATCAGGAAGTAGCTGTTATGGAACTGGAAGTCCGCCGGAGCGACGGAGAGCAGTACCCCGGTCATCCCGCCGACGACGAAGCACGGGATAAAGCCCAGCATCCACAGCATCGGCGTCGGGAACGACAGCCGTCCGCGATACATCGTGAACAGCCAGTTAAACACTTTGACCCCGGTCGGAATCGCAATAATCATCGTCGTCAACGCGAAGAACGCATTGACATTGGCCCCCGAGCCCATCGTGAAAAAGTGGTGCGCCCAGGTGAAGAAGGAAGCGATGCTGATGCTCATCAGAGCGAACACCATCGATTTGTAACCGAACAGCCGTTTCTTGGAGAAGGTCGCGACCACCTCGGAGAAAATGCCGAAAGCCGGCAGAACGACGATATACACCTCGGGGTGGCCCCACATCCAAATCAGGTTGATGTACATCATCGGGTTGCCGCCGCCGTCGAGCGTAAAGAAGTGCGCGCCCAAATAACGGTCGATGAACAGCAGGAACAGCGTAACGGTCAAAATCGGGAAAGCGAGAATGATCGTCAAGCAGCTGGACAGCACCGACCACGAGAACATCGGCATCTTCATCAGCTTCATGCCCGGCGCCCGCATTTTCAAGATCGTAACGATAAAGTTAATGCCGGTCATCAAGCTGCCGATCCCGGAAATCTGAATGCCCCATATATAGAAGTCCTGGCCCACGCCCGGACTGAACTGCGTTCCCGACAGAGGCGGATAAGCGAGCCAGCCTGCGTCCGGCGAACCTCCGATGACGAACGACAGGTTAAACAGCATCGCCCCGAAGAAGAACAGCCAGAAGCTCAGCGAGTTCAGGAACGGATACGCAACATCTCTCGCCCCGATCTGCAGCGGAATGACGAGGTTAAACAAGCCGAACATCAACGGCATCGCCATAAACAAAATCATAATGACCCCGTGGGTCGTGAAAATTTGGTTATAGTGCTCCGCGTTCAGAAACTCCAACTCCGGGATCGCCAGTTGCGTCCGCATGAGCAGCGCATCCACGCCTCCGCGGAACAGCATAATCAGCGACGCGATCACATACATAATACCGATTCTCTTATGATCGACGGTCGTCAGCCATTCCTTCCACAGCCATGTCCATTTTTTGAAAAACGTAAGCGCGGCGACGATCGCGACCATCGTCAGCACGATGGCGACGTCCGCCCCGTAAATCAATGGATCGCCCGTAACGAAAAACTCGGAGGCGAACTCCTTGATTTGTTCCCACATGTCGGCACCTTCTTTTCCTTGAACTAATTATTGTCGGTTTTATTTACTGCTGGCCGCGTTCAATTCATGGTTATGTCCGCTGCTGTACTTGGTTACGATTTTCTGGAACAAGCCCTCCGGAATCGAAGAGAAGGTTTGTACGCTCGACACGCCCGGCTTCGCAAGCTGCAAATAGCCCTCCATCGTCAGCCCCGGAGACGATTGCTTCACCTGCTCGACCCATGCTTCGAACTCCTCTTGCGAGGTCGCCCTGGCCGTGAAATTCATCTTGGCAAAGTCCTTGCCGCTGAAGTTGGCGCCCATCCCCAGATAATCGCCCGGTTCTTCCGCGATCAGATGCAGCTTCATCGCCATTCCGGACATCGTATAAATCTGACCGCCAAGCTGCGGAATCCAGAAGGAGTTCATCGGCGCGTCCGACGTCAATTCGAAGCGGACAGGCACGTTCTCAGGGAATTCAAGATAATTCACAGAGGCAATCCCTTGCTCGGGATATAAGAACAGCCATTTCCAATCCAGCGAAGTGACCTGGACAACGATCGGCTTGGCTTCGTGCTCGATCGGTTTGGACGGTTCAAGCATATGCGTATATTTAATGGTAATCGTGCCGAGGATGGCGATAATGATGATTGGGATACCCCACCAGATCGCTTCCAGCTTCGTGCTGTGCTCCCAGGTAGGATCGTATTTCGCCTTCCCGCCCGGTCTCTGGCGGTACTTCCACGCCAAATAGAACGTCAAGATCAGCACCGGTACAATGACGATCAAACAGAGCACCGTCGACAATATAATTAGATCCAGTTGGTGCTGCCCGATCTCGCCCTTCGGATTGAGCACGACCACCTTCTCGGCGCACCCGCTAAGCAGCGCCGCCGTCGCAGCCAACGACAGAACGGCCGTCAGCCTCCGCAGCCCTTTCCACATTCCCATCTCCCCCATCCTCTTACCGCTACCGCGTCATACATTTCATTGGACGATTTCTTCGTCGCTGAATCCAACATAGCAGAAAGCTCAGCGACTTTCCTCACAGTTAACAAATGCGACAACGAAACGTTGAAAATTTGCAATAGTTTGTTCACGCCTTCGACATAATAAAAAGCCCGGAGGGAACGTTGCGTTCCATCCGGGCTTCCTTAATTAGATAAGGTCATTCAGACCGGTTCTTCCGTCGCCTGGGACGGGGCTGCCGGTGCTTCCTGGTTCTTCTGCATCAGTGGAGCGATCACGCCGAACAGCATAATCTGCGCGCCGCCGATCAAGAATCCGATGCCGATCATCAAGCCGAGATTCTGATCGTTGAACTGGGCGATATTGAGTACGCAGCAGACGATGCCGACCGCGATGACGATCATCGCCACCCATTTCAGCATTCGGGACATTTCTTTATTTTTCATGAGGGTCCAGCCTCCTTTAATGAGAGCGCTTTTTGTGAATATTTTATCACAAAGTTGTGACGAATTAAAGGCAGAATTCACAAGTTGGACAAATTCACTCCTCAAGACGTCCCTCAACCTTAGCGTTGCTCATGTAGAAGCTTATTATTCCGCTCTAACCTCCACCGACGATCCCCCCGAGGAGCTCTCAACTGCGACTCCCGGAGCGGAGCCTGCCGCCGAGCCGGGCTCGGCCGTGGCCGCCTTCTCGCTTTCCTCGGTCAGCAGCTTCTGGCCCTTGACCTGAAGGCTGTCCAGAGCTTCCTCGATCGTCGTTTTGCCGTCCTTGATGCCTTGGAATTCCTCCTGAGACAACGTGTTGAACTTCATGTAGAAATCCCGCGGCAGTTTGTCGTAATTGTCGTACATATTGTTAGAGCGCGGCTTTAAGCTGTAGAACGCCGCCATATTGCGCCCTTCCTCGTTACTGATATATTTCATACGCGCCGGGAAGCCGCCGTTGTTAAGCTTGGAGGTCACGCGCGCGAACTCGTCTCCGTTTATGTAGCTCAGGAATTTCCATGCGCCCTCCGCGTTGGCCGAATTCGCGTCGATCGCGAAGATTTGCCCGACCGACATCGCCGAGCTTTCATCCGGAGATTGCGGATTGATCGGAACTGTAACAACGTCCCAATTTTTTATTCCCTTGTCTTTTAATCGGGTTTGCGCCTCTTTGATTTGATCCATCATATAATTGCTTTCGATCACCATCGCGGCTTTCCCTCCGATGAAGGCGTCTCCTAACAAATAGTCTTCATAGGACCCGGAAAATCCGCCGTTATTCGGATCTTCGACAAACAGCGAACCCGATTTAAACGCTTTGTCCGCCGTGTCGAACGCCTTTTTCCATGAATCCGAGTTGATCGTCAACTGTTTAGTCGTCGGATTGATGTAGCTTAGCCCCAATGAATTCCCGATCATCATGCCAAGTTGGTAGAGGTCCGCCCCATAGCCGGCCTTCAGGCCGTAGACGCGGTCCTCGCCGCTTCCGTCGGTCGGAAATCTGGCCGCAAGCTGCAGCAGCTCCTCCCAGCTCATGCGATCCGTAGGGAACGTGACTCCGTATTTCGTGAACAGGTCCTTGTTGTAGAAGAGCGCCTGACTGTAGAAATTCGGAGAGAGCCCGTATAGAATGCCGTCGCTTTGTTGCTTGATATATTCCAAAATTCCGGGGGCAATCCCTTCCAGATCGAACTTGTCCTTCTGAATGAACGTATCCAGATTATACAGCTTTCCTTCGCCGGCCATGCGCGAGTATTCTCCCCCACTGAGCAGCAGCACGTCCGGTTTCTGTTCGGCAATGAACTCCTGAGTGGCTTTCTCCATATCTTTGCCTTCTTCGTAGGCAATGCTGGATGTGGAGACTACCTCGAGCTCGACCTCCGGGTGCAGAGCGGCAAACAGCATCCCGAACTGCTGATAGAAGCCGCGTTCATCGTAATACATCACCTTGATCGCCGTTTTCTCTTTATTCGTCGTGTCGTCGCCTCCGGTGCATCCTGCCGCTATCCCGGCAATTAAAGCGCCGCATAGCACTGCTGCAATCTTTCTACCATATTGCATTTTCTACACTTCCTTCTATAGTGGTATACCCGAATTCACCGTCGGAGTCTGCTTCGCCTTGCCCCCTCTCCCCTATTCAATTTACATATTGTACCACAATCTAGCGAACAGAGTGGTTGATTATGGGTGAAATGGTAGCGTAGTCCTACCCTTCCTCTTGTTCGGTCATCCCTCTCCCCCAACTTAAGTCGAGGTCGATCGTCACCTCTCGTCGGATGACAGCCGGCCAAACGATCGGCTATGATGGGAACAGTTCAGTGAAAGGAAGTCTCTGCCATGAATAAAATGGAGTTTATGGATAAAATGAATCGGGATCTTGCCCCGTTGCCGGAGCATGAGAGGAACGAGCTGCTCGATCGATGCGAGGAATGTTTCAGAATCGGCCAAGAGCAAGGGAAGACGGAAGAAGAAATCGTCGCGGAACTGGACTCCCCTTCTTCGCAGCCCGAAGCGCGTTATGAGCCCGCATACGCTGGATCGCCTTATGGAGGCGCCCCCTACAACAATCCCGTTCCGCCACCGCCTCAAGCCTGGTCCGCACCCGCTCCGGGAAGACAGCACGAACCGGACCGCGACGTTCCGCGTTTCATCGGCGTAGGAATCCTGCTGCTTTTTCTGAATCTGCTGCTTGCGATCCCGGTATTCGCCGCCCTGATTGCGGCATTCGTCTCCGTTTGCATCGCCGCTCTAACGACGATGCTGGCGCCGCTCGCGCTTGTTGCCGAGACTTCGCTGTATGGGGAGTTTACGAACGCCAAGCTCATGATGTCGCTAGGAATAACGGGCATCGGAATGATTCTGGCCGATGTGGCCTTCTTGTTCGGCAAAGGGCTGTTCCGTGCAATTAGAGCCTATGCGGGATGGAATTACAAGACCTTGAAAGGAAGAACTTAGCGATGAGAAAATTCTGGTATTTAGCGGCGTTCTGCCTGATCGCGATCGGAATAGCGGGCGCGGTGAACCACGATTGGAATAAAGCGGACAGAAACTTGAGGGATTTCGAGAAGAAGTGGACCTTCTCGGCGGAAGAACTTCGCGAGCTGAGCATCAAGAGCGAATACAACGTCAGCATGACGTTCGTCAAAAGCGTCGACGGCACCAACTCGATCGAACTGAAGGGACACGGAACCGAACGAATGGTTGAGACAGTTCAGGCCGCGGAAATCTCCGGTCGCAAGCTGGAGCTGGAGCTCATCCGTCTCCCCCGCAAATACATTAACTTATTCGATTTCAGCTTCGATCCCCCTACGGAACAATTCGTCGTCTCCGTTACGGACGATGCGCTGCTGGACCGTCTGAAGCTCAAGCTTAGCTCCGGCAATCTCGAAATAAAGGACGCTTCGTTGCTGCGAATCTCTAGCGCGGTGCTGGATTCAAATTCCGGCAATCTGTCTCTCGGCGAGTTCGTCAGCGAAACCTTGGAAATCGACGTCGACTCCGGGAACGTTAAGGGAGATCGCGTCACGGCCAACCTGACTGCGTCTATCGATTCCGGCAACATTACGATCGAAAACATGACTGGAAAGGCCGACATTTCGGCCGACTCGGGCAACGTTAAGCTGTACAAACTCGACACCTCCGACACGAACATATCCGTCGATTCGGGCAATGCGTTCGTTCGCCTCCCGACGAGTTTCGCAGGTACGTACGACCTTAAGGCGGATTCCGGTAGAGTCCGGGCACCCGAGTCTAGAAACGAAACTAACGATACGATCAAAGTGAGAACAGACAGCGGTAACATCACGATCGAGGAAGCAGCGCAATAACGGCCACTTCCTCCGCTGTCGTTCGCCTAGCAGACGCACCGCATCTCGCTTCGGGAGAAGGCGGTGCGTTTTTATTTGCTTTTCGGACGTTAGCGCCCGTTGCAAGACGGAGATGACGCTCCAACTTAAGTCGGGGGAGCAATCCAAACTTCGGACGGTTACGAAGATTAGCTCGCGAAAGGTAGGATAGAATCAAATACACGCTCCTGCGCGAACCCGACCGACAAGGAGGCTTTTCTCTTGTTTACTATTCTGACCGGCATCGTATATGTCTGCGTATTCTTTATGCTTATTTTCTCTTGGATCGCCGGAAGCAAAGCTACTAAATTGCTGTATGGCGGATCCACCGAAAGACTGCACCGTAAAACCCGCAAGCAAATCGTTTGGGCCGTCTATGCGACGCTGCCTGCGCTCGGACTGTCTGTCGCCACTCTGGTCATGACGTCGACGATGGACTCCGTCTTCTGGGAGGATCGGGTGCTGCTTCATCTTCCGCTCGCGCTCATTCCTTCGCTGTCTGTGTGGCTGCTTGCCGTCCCGCGCCTGGTGAAGCTCTGGAAAGCGACCCGTTGCCTGTCCGTCGCTCCGCTTCCCGCCGATATCCGCAAGCAAGCTGCTCATCCTCTCGTTATTTTGCCGTATCAGCTATCGGCAATTGGCGCTGCAACGATTTTTTACTACGTATTGGTAACCCCGGTGCCGTTCCGGCTCGGCTCCGTGCTCGTTCCGATTCTGCTTGCCGCGGCGGCCGTTATGGCTTTAGGCTATGCCCAGCAACGCAAATACGTCGGAATCGGCGAGCCGAACTCTCCCGCTCCGGCGCTTCCAGGCAGAAGATGGCTGCGAACCGCCGGCATCTTCTGCGTCGCGATCGGCGTTGCTGCGCTAATCTATATAGTCGGCAGCGCGAACAGCCGCCTTCCTGCCGTCATGAGCATGGCTGAAGGCCCGATGGATTTCGGAGGGGGACCCGAGCTTGTTCACGACCCTCTGCGCGACAAATCGTTGGCGATGCTGACGGGGCCGCGGGATCGGGAGCCCGACCGCAAATTCCTGTTAACCGCGGAGAAAAAGACGATCGAGCTGCGTCCGGGGCAACCGTTCGAAGCCTGGACCTATAACGGTCAGGTCCCCGGGCCTGAGCTTCGGATCAAGCAAGGAGAACTGGTGGAGATTACGCTGGTCAACCAGGACATTGAGGATGGCGCGACGATCCACTGGCACGGACTCGACGTGCCCAATGCAGAGGACGGGGTGGCAGGGGCGACGCAAGAAGCCGTCATGCCGGGCGACAAGCACGTCTATCGCTTCATCGCCGAGCAGGCGGGAACGTTCTGGTATCATTCGCATCAGCATTCTCAGGAAGCAGTGAAGAAAGGACTGTTCGGCAGCTTGATCGTAGAGCCTGCAGATTCGGAAAATAAGGGGGCGGAGGAAGAGATTACCGTGATGACCCATGTCTGGGACGGCATTGGGCTAGCCATCGGCGATCGCGACGGCGTACAGCGCAAGCAAGTCGTTCCCGGAACTCCGGTGCGCATCCGGCTCATCAATACCCAGGATTGGCTGCGGCAGGACTACACGTTGACGGGAACTCCGTTTCGCGTCGCTGCCATAGACGGCACAGATCTGAACGAGCCGCAGGAGCTGGAAAACGTGCGGATAGAGCTGACCACAGGCGGACGCATGGATTTGACGTTCCTGATGCCCGACACCCCCGTCTTCCTTAGCGTCGGCAGCTCCGATAAGCTGGGAATTCTGCTAAGCCGCGACGGAACGGGAGGCATTCCCGACTTGCCGGTCACGACCGCATTTAATCCGATCGATTACGGCAAGCCCGCCGATACCGCCATCACGGCGAGCAGCGACTTCGACCGCGAATTCGAAATGATTCTCGACAACAAGCTGGCCTTCTACAACGGGCAATTCGGTTCCTTATATACGATCAACGGAGAGGTATTTCCGAATACGCCGATGTTTATGGTGCGGGAGGGCGATCTGGTCAAAACGACCATCGTCAACCGGGGCGCCGTCGATCATCCGATGCACCTGCACGGCCACCACATGCTCGTACTCTCCCGCAACGGCGAGCCTTCGACCGGCAGCCCCTGGTATTCCGATACGCTGGACGTCCAGCCCGGCGAAATCTACGAGGTCGGCTTCGTCGCTGATAACCCCGGACTATGGATGGACCATTGCCACAACCTGACGCACGCGGCCGTTGGCATGTCGATGCATCTCATGTACGAAGAGATCACCACCCCGTATAAAATAGGAAATGAAACCGGCAATCATCCCGAGTGACCGTTATCGTCAAAGTCCTTGCTCAGCGGCATAGTTGCCCCAGTGCGGACGCCTTCCGTCGACGTCTACGATTCCATAGTCGTCCGACAGCCCCCAGGAAGTATAAAATTTGCCCGACTTGCTCAGCAGATCCGGTTCGGCAGCTAATGCGGCCAGTCCACGCGCGAGGAAGAACGGCGTCTCCGACTGGAGGAAATGAGGCTCCTTCTCGGCTCCGTCGCGCCAATTCGCTTCAGTGACGCCAAAGTAATCGAGCATCTCTTCAGACCGCAGAAACCCCGGGGTGACGGACAGCGCCGCTACTCCTTTCGGACGCAGCTCCGCCGCCAGCGCCTCCGCCAGATGAATGACCGATACTTTGGCAAGGCTGTATGGCAGATTGCCCCGGTAGCGGTAATCGTATCCGTCCGTCACCTCCACGATCAGCCCTTCGCCTCTCTTGACGAGCAGCGGGGCGGCGTAATAGCTTGTGATCATATGGGAGTGAACGGCTCTTCGCTGCATCAGCAGCGCCTTGTCCAGTGAACCCTCCCAATAAGGAGTCCCCCATTCCGTCAGCTTCTCGCCGCCCCACACGTCGTTGACCACAATATCGAGTCGGCCAGCCTGTTCGTCTCCGATTCGCTCGAACAGCGCCCGCACTTGCTCCGGCTCCGTATGGTCCACGCGCACGGGAATGCCTTGTCCTCCTTGTTCGCTCACAAGCTCGGCGGTCTCCTCGATCGTTTCCGGCCTGGCCAAGTCGGAGGGCGCTCCTCTGACGCTTCTCCCCGTTGCATACACCGTCGCTCCGGCTTGACCAAGCGCGATCGCAATCGCCCTGCCGGCCCCCCGCGTCGCTCCCGCGACAACCGCTACTTTTCCTGTCAATGGTTTCATTCTCTTCTTCCTCCCATCATTCGTCTACGTCTCTAGATTAGCCTTGATATATGACACCTGCTGTCATATAAATCGGATATACTGAGAATAATCGAAGCGAACGGAGGAATAACGAATGAGAGCCGATCGATTGCTGTCCCTGCTTTCTCTTCTGCAAGCCCGCGGGAGAATGACGTCCAAACAGCTTGCGGACGAGCTAGAAATTTCCGAACGGACCGTGCATCGCGATATGGAGGCTTTGGCGGCAGCAGGCATCCCCGTCTATGCGGAGAGAGGAGCTTCGGGCGGCTGGCAGCTGTCCGAAGGCTACCGCAACCGGATTACGGGGATGACGATCGGCGAGATTCGTTCATTGCTGCTGCTCCATTCCTCCAGCGTCGTTGCCGATCTGGGGCTGAACGAGCCGTCGGGCACCGCGCTGCGCAAGCTGCTGTCCGCTCTCCCGGAGCCGGTGCGTCGCGACGCGGAATACGTGAGGGAACGCATCCATATCGACGGGGCAGGCTGGCGCTCGGCCCCTTCTCGCTCCGCGCATCTGCAGACCGTTCAGGAAGCGGTCTGGGAGCAACGCAAGCTTCGCATTTGTTATCGCGGGAGGGAAGCGGACGAGTCAACGGAGCGGACCGTACTGCCGCTGGGCCTGGTCGCCAAGACGAGCGTTTGGTACATGGTCGCGATGGAAGATTCGGCGGAAGAGGACCCCTTTCGCACCTTCCGGCTATCCCGCCTGCATGACGCAGACATGCTGGAAGAGACCTTCGTCCGACCGGAGGACTTCGATTTGGCAACGCATTGGGAACGATCAATGGAAAGGTTCAAATCCAATCTGCCCCGCTATCCCGCGAAGGTTCGCGTCGCTTTGGCAAGATGGGAGGCCTTCGCGGGGGAAAGGTACGTAAAGACGGTCTCTTGCGAGGAAGTTCAAGAGAGCGAGGCAATAGAAGCGGTCGTTGAGTTCAACACGCTGGAATCGGCGCGGGACATCGTGATGAAATACGGCCGGGACGCGGAGGCGCTGGCTCCCGAGGAGCTTCGCGCAGCCGTGCGCGCGGAATGCGCGGCTGCAGCCGCGCTCTACGCAGAGTAGAAGGCGCTGCAGCCGTTCCGGCACTTTACCCGTTGGCAATTTCGAGGAAGTACGCAATAAACTGGTCGGACGTCATCGGGCGTCCCGTGAAGAAGCCTTGAATACGGTCGCATTGAAGCTGCTGAAGGCGCTGCAGCTGCCCCTCCGTCTCGACGCCCTCCGCCGTGACGGACAGACCGAGGCTGTGCGACATGTCGATGACCGCTTTCGCAATCGCTGCGTCGTCCGTACTCTCTGTCAGATTACGGATAAACGACGGATCTATTTTGACGATATGTACGGGAAGCTTCTTGAGCCAGTAGAGGGACGACTGACCAATGCCGAAATCGTCGATCGCGATTTTGACGCCGATCTCCACCAACTGGCTGAGCATTCGAATGCTGTGCTCCATATTCTGAACGGCCGTATGCTCTGTAATCTCCAGACATAGATTGTGCGGGCCGATCCCCGTATCCTTCAGCACCTTGCTAACGATATCCGGAAAGTCCTCCATTTGGAACTGGAGAGCCGAGATGTTAACGGATATGACGAGTGAAGGCAGTCCCTCTCGTATCCACTCTCGACAGGCGCGGCACGCTTGCTCAAGTACCCATTGGCCGATCGGAATGATTAGCCCGGTCTCCTCCGCCAGAGGGATGAATTCGCCGGGTTGTATCGTTTTTCCGTCGGAAGAGCTCCAACGAATCAACGTCTCCGCACCGTATACCTTGCCCGTAGTAAGAGAAACCTGCGGCTGGAAATTCAGCGTCAGTTCCCCTCGCTCCATCGCATATCTAAGTCCCGTTTCCATATTAAACCTCTCAACCCTTTTTGAGCTTAATGCAGGCGTATATACCTTCAGCCTGTTCCCGCCGTTTTCTTTGGAATAGTACATGGCCAGATCCGAGAAACGAATGAGCGAGTCTACATCCTGCGCATCGTTAGGATATAAGCAAGCCCCAAGGCTCGCGGACAAATAAAACTCCTGCCCCTCCAACACGAACGGCTTGGTCAGCATATGCAAAATCCGCTCGGCGACGCGGTTGATTTCCTCCGCCCCCTCGATCTTGGAGAGCAGCACAATAAATTCGTCCCCGGCGAACCGCGAGACGATCCCGTGCAGACCGACGCAATCCTGCAGTTTAGCGGAAGCGAGCTGCAGCAGAAGGTCTCCGGTCTGATGTCCGAGCGTATCGTTGACGATTTTGAAACGATCCAGATCGATCATCATAACGGCCAGCTTCTTGCCGTCTTGACTCCGCTCCTCGATAGCCTCCTGCAGCCGATCCTTGAACATCATGCGATTAGGCAGCCCGGTAACGGAATCCCAATAAGCCAGTTGAGTAATTCTCTCTTCGTTGACCTTCTTCTCGGTAATATCGGTAATCGAACCGATGATCCGTACGGCAGCGCCCGAAGCGTTGCGAACCAAATCTCCCGCCAGATGCACCCAGAGCTGCCGATCCGCCTCCGCCTGGCCGCCGATGCGTAATTCGACTTGAATCGGCTGGCGGTCGGACTCGGAACGAACCTGTTTGAGCGCCTGCCAGATTGCCCGCCGATCCTCCGGATATACCAGTCTCAAGAAGGAACGGGGAGCGCTATTCAGCTTGACGGAGGAGGGGCTTAATATTTTATGCGCGCGCGTGCTCCAATCGATCTTGCCCGCGCTCAAATCCCAGTCCCAGATGCCGTCGTTCGTCGTGTGCGAGACGATCTCCAGTTTCTCGTTGATCGAGCGAACGTGATTAAACAGCAATTCCCGCTCCAATGCGACTGCAAGGATCGTGAAGCTGTGGCGGAACAGATCGTTCGAGACGAAATTTGCGTTCGGTTCCACTTGGCCGGCCAGAGCGATATAACCCCAGCTTTTCTTTTCCGATTTGACCGGATGGAGCACGACAATATCCTCTCCTCCGGGTCGCGTTCCCGGAGGAAGCATTTCCAACGGGGGAAACTGCTCGAACGGATAGGCCGCGCCGATGGGCGGCAGCGGATCGCCTCGCTTGCTGAACGACTGGCGTACGACCAACCGTCGGTCTCCGCTCTCGTCCGTCTCCCACAGCGCCAAACAGCCCCAATGGACGCTATTCCAGAACAGCTTGGAAATGTCGATCTTCTCGTCTCTCGTCGCATTGATCAAGCTTTTGGTCATCTGATAGTTGTTATTCGCAATCGTATGGAAGGAACGGCGCATCTGGGACAGGTTGATCAGATAGTGATCAAACTCCTCCGCCGTCTTGAATTGCGATCTCTCCGAGCATGAGCAAGAGGACCTGACGACCAGTCCGGCGGACACAAGCGTTACCCCGTCCGTCTCCAGACGCCCTTCAAGCATCTCGATCGCGATTCTCACCGCTTCATTGGCCATGCTTTCAATAGGCTGGCGTACGGTCGTAAGCGAAGGATAGTTGACCGCTGCCTGATAGATGTCGTCGAAGCCGCTCACCGCGAAGTCTTGCGGAACACGGAATCCGCGAGCCTGCAAGCAGTCGATCGCTCCCAGAGCGTTAAAATCCGTACCCGCGGCGATCGCCGTAAACTCGACGCCCCGATCCAGCAGCTCCCGCATCGCTTTCTCTCCGGCGTTCATGAGATTGTCCTCGACGTCCACGACAAGCCGTTCGTCTATCGGCAATCCCTGCTCTGCAAGCGCCTCCTTATACCCCAGGTAACGCTCGTACAGATCATACTGAGACAGCTTGCCGATAAAAGCGATCCGCGTATGCCCGTGGGAGATCAAATGCTGCACCGCCGCTTTCATGCCCGCTTGATTCTCGACGAGCACCGAGTGTCCCCCCGGCACGGGGGACGGAAAGCCGATGCAGACGAGCGGCTTCCCGCTCTTCTCCAAAGTCTCGAGAACCGTCTGGCTGGCCGAGGGCAGAATGACGATCCATGCATCGATCAGCCCGGATGCGATCGGCTCTTCCAACGAATCGATTCCTAAATAATCGTCTGCGACTTGCACGGCAAAGAGACGGGAACACCTTTCTCGGACAGCGTGTTGAATGTGAGGCAGCAGTCTGCCGAAATATTCGCCGTCCAGATAGGGTGCGATGACACCGATCCGGTATTCCTTAACCATGATGTTCCCTGCCTTCTGTGCTTGCGTCGAGTGATTAGTGGTTATTTCCATTTTCAACGCGACGCTTTCAAAATCCTTTTAATATCGCGGTTTACACTGAAAAAAGCGACAACAGACCTATTCAAAGGCGGTATGACGCCTTCAGGCTTACAGTCGGATGTGCCGAATTTGCGTCCGAATGCGGTCGTATGCTTTGCGCAAAGCGCTTCGTTCGTCCGGCTGCAGCGACAGCCCCGCTAGCTCTGCGATACGCTCCGCGTTGTCCGCGATCGTGTGCCCCTCCGTATTCAGGTGATGGGCAAACTTCTCCTGCGAGAGCGCCGCCACGCACCGGTCGATCTGCGCGGCCGCCCACGATTCGCTTCCTTCTCCTCGGCTTTTCAGCCGCCGCAGCAACGTCTCCCTCTCGGCGCACAGCGCAAAATGGCGCACCTCCGCCCCTTCCTCCCGCAGCCGTCCGATAATCTCGTCGAAATATTGCGAGCTGACGAGCGTCATCGGCGCGATTACGATACCGTCATATTCCCGATCCAGATGCTTTAGCATCGCATAGTTCGTGTCCCGCCACATCGGATAGTCCTGAAAATCGCCGAGCGCGATCCGCTTCGGTACATTTTTGCGTATAAAATAACCGGCATTCTCCGGATCATAGACATAGGAGTCCGGCAATCTTCTGTGCAGCTCATAAGCAGTTTGCGTCTTCCCCGCTCCGAACGCTCCGTTAATCCATAGAATCATTCTGTTCACCCTTCAGATAGCGAATAAACGAATTATCAGTTTTCATACTGCTTCCATTCGCCGCGCGGGACGGCCTATCCTGCTTTTTCCACCGACGAACGGAAATCCGCGTCCCGGTTCGGTCCTCCTCCAACCGCACCAAAACAGCCTATATGAAATACGATAGGGATATATATAGACCATTACAGCAGCCTAGAAAGGTGTGGCGAAAATGAGCGACAACGCGTACGACTTTTACGGGGGCGGCAATACGGCTCGGGGTTACACGAGCTTACTTCCTTCATCGTTGCAGGGACTGGAGCGGCTTTGCGTGGTAAGGGGCGGCCCGGGATTGGGAAAAAGATGCGAGCTCCGTTCGATAAGCGACAAGCTGTCGGCGGCGGGACATGAGGTTTGGCGCATCGCCTGCGCCTCCGATCCGGACGCTCTGGATGCGCTGATCGTTCCCGGCCTCAGCCTGGGGATCGTCGACGGCACGACGCCAAACGCCATTGTTCCGGAGATTGTCGGAGCGACGGTTGTAGAATTTGACCTAGGGGAAGCATGCGATAAGTCGGCACTTTCGGCCAGGGAATCGGAAATGGCGAGCTTGGATCAGGAGATCGCGGACAGATTCGCGGAGGCCTACGCCGGGTTCGCCGAGGCGCTCCGGGTTCATGACGATTGGGAGAAAATCTATATCGGGAACATGGATTTTCAGAAGGCCGACGAGTTGACCCAGGAATGCATCGATCGGCTGATTGGGGATCGTAAGAGCGCGCGCGCGGGGAGTGAGGCTCATCGATTTCTAGGTGCGGCCACTCCGCTGGGAGCGGTCGATTACGTTCCCGGGCTGACGGAGGGGCTGAAGCGGTATTTGCTGAAAGGTCGGCCCGGCTCAGGGAAGTCTACAATGCTGAAGAAACTGGCCGCAGCCGCAGCCGAACGAGGCTGCGACTCCGAAATCTACCACTGCGGCTTCGACCCGAACAGTCTGGACATGGTCGTTGTCCGCGAGCTTGGCTTTGCCATTTTCGACAGTACCGCTCCACACGAATACTTCCCCGATCGGCCTTCCGACGAGATCGTCGACATGTACGAGCGCTGCATCGTTCCAGGAACCGACGAAGCTCATGCCGACGAGTTGGCCCCGATCCGACAGCAGTACGCCGCGAATATGAAACGCTCTATCGGGCTGTTGTCGGAAGCACGGTCACTACGGGATCAACTGGAGCGGTTATATGCCGAAACCGTGGACTCTCCGGCTGTGGAACGGATTGTCGAGGAGTTTAGGCGGGATGTCTTGGGGTTTGCTTCGATTCAGGTTTGAAGAATACTAACGGGCTTGTGCATTTTAAGCAGATCTGCTCGACTTAATCGATAGACCATGAAGGAAGTATGTACTTCCCCCTTCGATTTAAGCCCCCACAAAGCGGCGTGCAGCTATGAAGCTTATTTCGCTCACTTTGCGGGGGCACGTTCAGACGAATAAGGCCGCACGGCGGTCTTATCACCAACATTCCGGCTCCGTTCAGGTGAATAAGACCGCGCAGCGGTCTTATCACCCACATCCCGGCTCCGTTCAGGCGAATAAGGCCGTGCGGCGGTCTTATCACCAACATTCCAGCTCCATTCAGGCGAATAAGGCCGCGCGGCGGTCTTATCACCCACATCCCGGCTCCATTAAGGCGAATAAGGCCGCGCGGCGGTCTTATCACTCACATTCCAGCTCCGTTCAGACGAATAAGACCGCGCGGCGGTCTTATCACTCACATCCCGGCTCCGTTCAGACGAATAAGACCGCGCGGCGGTCTTATCGGCTGCAGCAATTCCCCCAGAAGCCTGCCTATTTTTCAGCGAGGCGAAAGGCCTTCACTCTATCCAACCTACCTATTACCGAGCCCCCTGCAAATCCTGAGGAACGACGGCATCGCGAAGCGCATCCTCCAGCTCCGTCGCATACCGCTCTGCAAGCTCGTCGCTCCATCCGAGCAATTCCTGCATAAGCGCGATGGCGTTCGCTTTGTAGCGCTGAACCAGCGCAATATTGAAGAACAGCGCTCCCGTGCGGCGAATGAAGATATCGATCGGCTTCGCAGCCATCTCTTCCTCTATCGCGTACTTCACTCGCATGTAGAGATCTAGCGGAAGCCCAAAACGTTCCGCTTCCGAAGCATCTCCGCAGCGGTACACTCTCTCCGCGTTAGACCCATAGAAGCGCGCGATCCGCAGGCTCGCCTCGAAGGACAACCCGGCTGCCTTCCCATGCTCGGCAACATGCGCGGCATATGCCTCCAGCTTTTCGGAGCCTCCTACCTCGCCTCCGGATATGGCGATCCCCTTTGTCCGGCAAGCTGCAGTCTGCACGCGTCCCTGCAGTCTGCGAGCGACTAGGTCGACCGTGTCTTCGGCCATTTTGCGGTAGCCGGTCAGCTTGCCTCCGGCAATCGTGATCAAACCGGACTTCGATTCCCAAATTTCGTCCTTACGCGAAATCTCAGACGGATTTTTCCCTTCCTCATAAATGAGAGGACGAATGCCCGCCCAGCTCGACTCGACATCCTTCTCCGTAAGACGCGTTTCCGGGAACATAAAGTTGATGGCACCCAGAACATATTGCCGATCGGCCGCCGTCATCGTCGGATGCGCCTTGTCCCCGTCGTAGAACGTATCCGTCGTGCCGACGTACGTCTTGCCGTCCCTTGGAATGGCGAACACCATCCGCTTGTCGTCGGTATCGAAGTACACCGCCTGACGAAGCGGAAACCGGCTCTGATCGATGACCAGATGGATGCCCTTGGACAACCGCAGCTTCTTGCCGTGGTTGGAGCGGTCCATCTCCCGCAACGTGTCGACCCACGGTCCAGTCGCATTTACAATCGCCTTGGCGCGCACCTCGCCGCTATCTCCACTCAACAGATCCGTCACGCTCGCTCCACACACATGCCCTTCGCCACTATAGACGAGCTTTTCTACCTTGGCGTAATTCAGCGCCGTCGCTCCGAGCTCGACCGCGCGCTTCATCACCTCGATAGTCAGTCTGGCGTCATCCGTGCGATACTCTACGTAGTACCCGCCCCCGAGCAGGCCGTTCTTTTTGAGCAGCGGCTCCTTTTGCAGCGTCGCTGCCGTCTTCAGCATTTTGCGCCGTTCGCTGCGCTTCACTCCGGCCAAATAATCGTATACCCGCAGGCCGACTGACGTGGAAAACGATCCGAACGTGCCGCCCTTATAAATCGGCAGCAGCATCCATTCCGGGGTCGTCACATGAGGACCGTTCTCGTATACAATCGCCCGCTCCTTGCCGACCTCCGCGACCATTTTCACCTCGAATTGCTTCAAATAACGCAAACCGCCGTGCACCAGCTTCGTCGAACGGCTGGATGTGCCCGCCGCGAAATCCTGCATCTCGACAAGTGCGGTGCGCAAGCCCCGACTTGCCGCATCCAGCGCGATTCCCGCCCCCGTAATGCCTCCACCGATGACCAGCAAGTCGTATTCTTCCTTCTGCATGGTATCGAATATCGCCGAACGCCCGTGTCCTGCAAATGTGAGTTCCTTCATGCCGTATCCCTCTCTTCGCCAGGTATAGAAAAAGAGACCGCAAACACATTATGCGCCATAACGCATAACGTGAAGCGGTCTCTCCTCATCTCTGACCCGATGTATTTACTTAAGTTTACTTTACCACACCGACGTTCATTTGAAAACCATCGCCGCTTTCACCGCTTTGCCCCAGCCTTCGTACAGGCGCGCCGACTCCTTGGCATCCATGGCGGGGGTGAACGAACGATCCGTACTCCACTGCCGCGCGATCTCCTCCGGGCTTTCCCAGAAGCCGACGGCCAACCCTGCCAAGTATGCCGCGCCGAGCGCCGTCGTCTCGTTCACGACGGGACGCTCTACTGCCGCTCCCAAAACATCGCTCTGGAACTGCATCAGGAAGTCGTTCTTCACCGCCCCGCCGTCGACGCGCAACGCTTTCAGGCTGATCCCCGCGTCCGCCTCCATCGCCGCCAGCACGTCCTTCGTCTGATACGCGAGCGATTCCAGCGTCGCCCGGATGAAGTGTTCCTTCGTCGTGCCCCGCGTCAGTCCGAACACGGCTCCACGAACGTCGCTGTCCCAATAGGGCGTTCCCAGCCCGACGAAAGCCGGTACGACGTAGACGCCCTCCGTCGACTCCACTCTGGCCGCATAGCGCTCGCAGTCCTTGGCGTCAGCGAACATGCGAAGACCGTCGCGCAGCCACTGAATGGCCGACCCGGCGACGAAAATGCTCCCCTCAAGCGCATACGTCACCTTGCCCCCGACTCCCCAAGCGATCGTCGTCAACAATCCATGGTCGGACGCAACCGCTTTGTCGCCCGTGTTCATGAGCATAAAGCAGCCTGTTCCGTACGTATTTTTCGCCATTCCCCGTTCGTAACAAGCCTGGCCGAACAAAGCCGCCTGCTGGTCGCCCGCGATGCCCGCAATCGGAATTTCGCACCCGAAAAAATGATGCGTATCCGTCAGCCCGTACACCTCCGACGAAGGCTTCACCTCGGGCAGCATCGACTCGGGCACCGTCAATATTTTCAACAGCTCCGGGTCCCAGCGAAGCTCGTGAATGTTGTACATCAGCGTGCGGGAGGCATTCGAATAGTCGGTCACATGCACGCGCCGTCCCGACAGACGCCATACTAGCCACGTATCGATCGTACCGAACAACAATTTGCCCTGCTCCGCTTGCTCCCGGGCTCCTTCCACATGGTCGAGAATCCACTTGATTTTCGTTCCGGAAAAGTAAGCGTCGATCAGCAGTCCCGTCTTGCTTCTGAACGTCTCGTTCAGGCCGGCGCTCTTCAGCTCATCGCAAATGTCGGCCGTCTGCCGCGACTGCCAGACGATCGCGTTGTATACGGGCACGCCTGTCTCCTTGTCCCATACGACCGCCGTTTCTCTCTGATTCGTAATCCCGATTCCGGCAATCTGCTCGGGTTTAACGTCCGCTTCGGAAAGCACCGTCGCGATAACCGCGAGGACGGAGCCCCAGATTTCATTAGCGTTATGCTCGACCCAGCCCGGCTTCGGAAAATACTGCTTAAATTCCTGCTGCGCTACGCGCACGATCCGCCCCTCATGATCGAACAAAATCGCCCGCGAGCTGGTTGTACCTTGATCCAGCGACAATATATATTTTTCCAATGCGATTCCTCCCTATGCCCTCTCGACCGGGCCTATTTCCACATGCTCGCATGACTTGTCGATACTGCAATCGCCCCAGCCCCAAACAACGGAGGCAAATCCTCCGGCCCGTCGATAAAGCCGCCCAGAATAATATCGATGCCGGTCTCGCGCTGAATAATCCCGATCTTCGGGTGAGAATAGCTCGGCAGAATCTCGATATAATCGGGCTTAACGTGAGACGCCGAGTTGATAATCGTCTTCACCGAATGGGAGTCGATCAGGAAGCCCCGCTGAATCGCCATCAGCCCGTATTTTTTCGCATGGATGAGACTCGACGTTCGGGTGCTGATGACGCCGTCCACCTTGATCGCCTTGGACAGAAAATGAATCGAAGCCTCGTCGTCCTTGATCCCCTTTACCATATCGAGATGCAGAAATATTTTCTTCCTCGCCTGCTTGGCGCTCGATACAATGCCTTGAAGATGGATCAGCTCCCCCTCCAGCAGAAAAATGACTTCCTGCGGCGAAGCAAGCGCTTGCTCGAATTCCTTCATATTGCGAACGGCCGGTATCACCGAATGCAGCTTCAACAGTCCCAATTCCTCTCCCCCTCCCCGGCTGAACGCCGAAAAAAATACAAAAAAACAGCTGCCGAATCGGACACGGACTCGGGGAGTTCGCACCTGTATGGCAGCTGTTCTCTTCTTCTCACAGCGGTCGGATTTACTTGTAGGTTTTATTATAGATCATTTCGCGGTCTTTTGGAATATCGGGATGATGGGCTTATTTGGATAGCTGCATGCGCCTTTGCTTCAGTTCTTCCCGCCAGCGGGACTCGAACGGATTTTTCGTCGTTAGGTCCTCAAGGATACGAATAGACTTTTCGCGCTCGCCCTGCTCCCACAATATATCGCTCTGAAGCTTCAGATACCAGATCTGTGAGGGATTCGTCTGTAAAGCTTGGCTATTTTCTTCCTTGGCAACGGCTAAATAACGCTGATCTCGGCTTTGCAAATATTCTTGAAAATAGATCTTGGATTTTCGGTCATGCGCTTGATCGGCGAATAGGGCGAGCTTAATGCTTTTATCCAGACTCCTTACCGCGTCTGCAGGCTTCTCGTTACGCAAGAGCTCGGAGGCGGTTCGGATGTAAGAACCCGAGATCAATGACAAGCTTGAAGTTATCATAATAATTAGCGACACAAGAAGAATGCCAGCAATTCGGAAAGCGCCGCTGATCCCTCTATTTTCGGTTCGATTGTCATCCTCGGGAACCATAACCCTGCCATTCAACAAAAAGAATACCCCAAATAAAAACGGGGAGGCCAGAACGAAGTCGACCAGACTGTGAACGACGATCGCCGCACTTGCGCATAAACGGCCCCACTGGATGATCTTTCGTTCTTCTGGAGCGTTTCTTAGCTCATAAAATCCTCGATACAGCAGAACCGAAACGAATCCGATAAATGAAACCGTCCCTATCAATCCTGTATCCGTAGCAACTTGAAGCAGTTGGTTATGAACATACCTTACGAAATAATCCGAGGATTGATATTCGTACTGTAATTGAGCCCATCCTCCGCCCCCGTAGCCGGTCCATACGGCGTCAAGCGACATCCTAAGAGCATCTCGGTAATAAACAAGGCGGGACTGCCACTCCGTTGCCGACAGGCCGAACTTCTCCCATCTGGACAATCCGCCATCGTACAATTGCCAGCCGGCCCATGTCACCGCCACTGCACCTGCAGCGGCAGCAACGCTCCTCGACAACCCCACAGAAAACGCAGCTTGCTTCCAGACGAATACTCCGGATATCGCAATAATTAGAAGCGTCGCCCAGACGGACTGACCGAAAGCCACTGAACCCATTATCCCCAAGAACGTGCCGATCAGTACTCTCAGCCACAGCTCGAAGTATTTTTTACGTGCAGCTGCATAAAGAATGATTAGGCTTAACGCCCACAGAAGCATCGCTGTTCTGGACTGGGTAAGCCCCAAAGCCATAACGAATGCGAAATGAGCTCCAAGATATCTCCCCTGACGACCTGTCATGTACAGTGCTTGGGCGATTATGCTGCATACGGCGAGCAAGAGCCCCTGAGCGTTCGCATAGTCGAGAAACCCCGCCAGCCTGTCGTCGTAAAAGCGATCCCCTGCGATTCCGATAACGACGGCTGCAAACGAAGTTCCCAGCAATACGCGCAGCGCCCTATCGTTTGTTTCAGGATTAAGATGCTTGAAAATCAGGTATATCGCTGCCACAAATGCTATCTTGATCGCTTCAAGCAGCGCATCCTGTTTGTTAATCGCATAGCTCAGACTAACCGCATAACTGCAAACACATACCAGAAGAAAATAGAGAGCCGGATCATGAAGTATACGGTGTTTGAAATACAAGACGCTCAGCACACCAAAAGCGACAATGGCACCAACAAGATATTCCTCTTCAAACAAAAAACCGTGAAAGAAGGAGCCCGAAACAAGAAAAATAATTGTAAGAGCAAATAGATACGTCTGCGTTCGAGGTTGTGCATTTTGGCTATTCATGCTTCATTGGCCCCCGCTATTGAATAGGCAAGCGAGAGATCCCTGAACAGGAGTCTCTCGCTTGAAGCTTGCTATTGCGATAATTGCTGCAGGAGGTTGGAGATAACCTGTACGGCCTCCGCACGACTTGCATTGTCTTTTGGCGCAAACAGGTTGCCGTTGCGGCCCTTCATCAATCCTAGGGAACCTGCTTCGGTTACCGATGTTTGAGCCCATTTGCTAATTTCGCCGGAGTCTTTGAATTCGAGAACAACCTCGGATGAATCCGTCTTAAACGAAATTTGGTAAGCATTCATAACCATAATCGCCATCTGTTCCCGCGTGATTTGCTCCTGCGGAGCAAACCTGCTGTCGCTCAAACCTTTGATGAGCCCGTGCGCATATGCCGCTGCCACAGCTTCCGAATACCACGCATTCTTCGGCACATCTTCGAATGCTGTGGACACAGCCGCCGGTTTGAGGCGCAGAGCCTTAACCAGCATCGCCGCAAACTCGGAACGGGTAACTTTTTTCTCCGGGGCGAATTTCGTATCGGTTACTCCGTTTACAATCTGTTTCGCCGCCAACTCCTGTATAACTGACAGCGCCCAATGCTTGGCTGCCACGTCCTCGAAGTTTTTCTTAATCTCAAATACGCCGTACTTGCTGAAATGGCTTAATTCTGCGACAAGTTCGTTGCCTTCCCATCTTCCGCCGATATACTCTAATTTCCCATTATCGGCGATATAGTAGATGCCGGTTAAGCGGCGATTCGCACCCGGATTTACAGGAAATCTTACTGTGATCGGGGTTTTGAAGGAGGAGAGCAGCTTCTCTTCTCCGTTTTTCCCTACGACAGCAAGCTTAAGCTCATAAATCGGACTGAAAACCGCCACCCCTGTACTCGGATCGGAGGCCAGGCCGCCTTGAACCTCCGCTGGATTCAGCTGAACGGCCGTCAGCCGCATACTTGCATCCGAAAGTCCGCTTGTACTTTGCAATTGCGACAATTGAGCCAGTACTTCAGGAGGCAGCGAAACGATCGCATCTCCAAATCGAACCTCCAGATCGTTCTTTCCGACCAACTCGGTAATTCGAGCGGGTAGAACAACGATAGTCTTGTCTTTCACATCAATCGAAATCTTCCCATCCGAGGCTGCAGGAATATCTCTGTTCGTCAGCGTAACGGTATTCTCATCTTCGGAATTGAAGGGCATGGGGCCACCGCCGATTCCACCGCAAATCCCCGCACATGCGGTGCGGACGGTTAATGATTGGCTTGCGGCAGATAGATTGCCCTTAGCGTCGTACGCCTTGACCGTAAACGAGTATGGCGTATTCGCGGTCAATCCCGTTACTTTATAGGCTGTGGCTCCGCTCGTCGTGCCGACTTGGCTGCCCCCGATATAGATTCGGTACCCAGCCACCCCAAATGCATCGGTAGACGGATTCCATGCCAGAGTTACGCTAGTTGCATCAGTTTCTGTTGCGCGCAGCCCGGTCGGAGCGGTAGGTGCAACTGTGTCATCCCCAACCGTAAACGACTTCGTTAGTTTGAATTCTTCGTCGACGCCAATAGGGAGGCTGAATATTAACGTATATTGTCCGTCTGATAGGAATTTACGAATAACAATATCGTCTTGCCAGTTCATTGATTGCGCGGCATAAAGGGTCAAGCCGCTGCTATCTTTGATTTCAATTTTAGCCCATACTGGGTAGAAATAACTCTCAAAAACATTCTCCCCCACCTCTATCAATCTCATTGATCCGCTTAACAGTTCTGGACGAATAACGAGTTGCGTAGCACTATCCTGATCTCTCGTCATGGAAACAATGCTCAAGTTTGAAACAGCCGGGTCTGGCTTCCCATCGAAAGCGATCGTCATGTCCTTCGTAATATTTAACTGTTCTCTGGTTTTCCAGCTATACAACCATCGCGGACCGCTGCTTGAACTTTTTAGCGTATCTACCGACAGCCATTGTTTTCCTTCGGCGACGATCAATTTGTTAAGCAGTTGCGTTGTGTTGTATGCATAGTATCCCCCGAACAGCCCCGGCAAGCTTAGATCTGAACTGCTGGAAAATGACAGGAAAGGCAAAGCATTCTTAAATTGAACTTCTCGTTTAGGCACATCCGTTACCGTAGCCCGATACGTAACCGGATCGACCGAAATATGATTGACCAGAATAAACCCGATATTCGTTCCGTTTGTACCCGTCATTTGAAAGATAAAATCTCCCGGAACGGCAAGCATTTCTGAAAAGGAATGTGCGTAAATAGCGAAATCGCTATAGCCTTCCACTGGCGCGACAAGTTGTGCATTCAAGTAGGAAGCTTCTTTCGGTACTCCAACCTGCTTTATCGAAACTGCTGCCAAATCGTTCGGAATGCCGATTTTTGTTAACGCAAGAAGCTGGCTTCCCGTTAAGCGAAGCGAATTGTAGTAGGTAGAGTACTCATACGATCCATTCTTGGATAATGTGAGCGACATTAAAATTACATATTCCTGATTAGCTGCAATCTGGTCGGTATCATACATTAAGAAATTTCCTGAATGATCAATATCGGCCCAGAGCCTACTCTCATTTCCCGCGGCATCTTTAGTTCTGACTTCCACCGTGTTAAACCCCGGCATCCTGTACGTATACCCCGTTGGAATATCGATCGGAATCAACAGCTTTCCCGATGCTCTTCTGTCTTCAACATGTACGCGTATTTCTCCGTCGAGCTTGGCTACGTCGTCCGGGAAAAGCTGAGCTTCCAGTTTCATCGAATAGGTGCCGGGAATCGCAGGTACGCTCAATTCCTCCATGTGCCCTAAACGGGCATACCAGCGCTCTCCCACTGGTTGATTTCTCTCATCGTAGAGCTGGTAGATCAGTGTCGGCGCACTTGCGCTTGCTCCGCCTCCCTGATAAGGACCGTCAGATAGAGATGTCTGCCGATAAACGAAGGAATCTCCCGACTTCTCCACAATCATGTTTGTCTCGCCCTCAAGACTGTGCACAGTAAAAGCAGCGAGAGGCTCTTGAGCGGCATTGTGGTAAAAGGTCCCCCTTTGTGAGTCAGCCTTAGAAACGTCATAGAGATAATTTTCCTGCTCGTCATTGAAATTGCTGTACACGAACAGATTTACTTGGCCGGTATGGGCCCAATAAGAATCATAAGAGAGAAACTGCCTGTCGAAGGAAAACTTTGTGTTACCGTCTATCTTCGCGTATTTCTTAAACGAGTATCGATATTCACCCTTCGTTACGGAATAATAAAACCAGTCGCGTACTCCTTTAGAAACATACCAAGATGATCGAGGAGCACTGTCCCCAACCGACACGACCGCATCCTCGAAACCATCGGGAGGCTGAACAAAAGCCAAATTTGCAGTGAGGTCTACCGTCCCGCTTGCGGCGTCAGCGACCGCTCTCTCGTCGGTAAAGGAATATCCTGCATCCGTACTCGTTGGGTAAACCGTTCCGTATACCAGAATGCGGTCCGCTGTACTGACATAAATTTCAGCTTTACGCTGCTTGTTCAACGTTAGCGGAATCGGCCAAGTTGACGATCCGCTTCCGTTTCTTTTCACCGCCAGATGGAGAACATCCCCTTCAGCGGCCGGTGAGGCCGAGTAAGTTAGCTTCTTCAAGCGATCTTTTGTAAGCTTCAGCTCAGATGTTGCAGATGTGACCGTTTGATGATAGTAGATGCCACTATCTTGCCCGTTGGCGCTCCTTCCGGTCACGACAATATCGTACTCTTTGCCTGAAGTCAGGTGTTGACTCGGAATAGATAGTTTACCGTTTTCAGAAGCGGCTGCCTGATAGCGTAAATACGTGTAAAAGTCCGTTACTCCGTTATTAGCTTCCTCAACGTAGGGCAGCTGTTTCTCATACAGGAAGACCTGCCCACTTTGCAAAGGCTGTCCGTTCTCATCCTGAGCGGAAATCGTAATTCCTCTAGGCGCCCCAGTCTCTTTGCCGACAAAAATAAACTCTTTAGTTGCCGTGTAGTTCTCGGCTTGACCATCAATGCCGATAACAGCCTCCAACTCGTACTTGCCGCTTGGCAGTTGTAATTCGTTTAAATGATTCAGATAACTCCAGCTCATGGCTTGATTCTGAGGCTCCTGAACACGTTCTCCCTGCTCATTCTTAATGTAAAACTTCGAGCTTATCACGGATTGTAACATCTGTCCGTCAAATCGATAAATGTCCCTAAGCAAAAAATCTCCACGCTTTATATTAATTACCGCGTCTATAGCGTTGCCCCACAGCATCATTCTATCAAATTCCAGCCTCGACTCACCTGATAGACTTAACTGGGTAGGTTTCGCAGCCGTAATATCGGTTACCCAATCGTAGGTAAACCCATTTTCTTCTACGGAAATTCCCACTTGATAGTCAGAAGGTGTCAGGTACAACTTACTGATCCCCACGAAATTATCGCTAACCCCCGTGATCAGGACGGCCTCATTAGCTGGAAGGACGACTTCGACGGTCAATTGAATATCTTCTTCATCCACTTGGAGCGTTGTATTGCCCTGAACATCGATTGTGTTTTTAAGGAAGTACCCTTTATTTCCCTCTTTGCCCTTAAAGGTATAACTTAACTTGCCGGGCTTCATCATAACTTTGAGCTGAGTGAGATAAGATGGATTGAACCAAGCCACTGCCTTCTCAGTCATACTCATTCCTTCCGGAAGAAAGGACATACTCATATCTGTAAAATTGGAAAGCAGCGCTGTATCCGGAGTAACCGTCACCGCAGTCTCGTCGATCGACCAATTTGTCATATTTAATAGCTGCTGTCCAGACAGATCAAGTTTATCGAAATATACGAGTACGTCTGTAGACGAAGTCTTCGCCTGGTAGTAAGCCTGCAGTTCTACTGAATATGCCGCTGAAGGATCAATCGTTAGATTTTCAAGATTCAGCGAATCATAATTGTATGGAATTAATGTTGGGAAACTGGACATAGAATTATTTTTTTTCAACATCGCGTATCCATGTGAAACCTGATACCCCGAAATCTCCCCCAGCTTAATCGTCCCATAAGTAGCCGAGGTCACGCTCGGAGCAGCATCCGGAAGCGGAAGTTGCTGATCATCCACTTGCATCGGAGCCTGATTCTCTGGGACTTCAATTGTCCCTTCCGCCCCGGCTTGTGGAACAATCGTTCCGATTGCCAAGCAGACAAGCATCATAAAAGCGAGCAGCTTTCTCCTCATTCGTCTGTTCATTCTCTTTATCCCAATCCCTTCCGTTATTAATCGCCTATGAATTCCAAAATTGCCCAAACATACTGTGAATATTGTACCATAAAAGTTTCCAAAAGTATGGGTATAAAGATCGAAAACGGTCGTATTTTTGTATATTTTTCTATTATTTCCGAAAATAAAATAGACACCCATCTCTCCCTGCTTTTCCACCAGAGAAAATGACTATCTATTTGGCAATCCTATAACCTTAATTAAGGCTCACTCCGCCGCTCCCTCATCGGTCATCCAACCGACGCTATCCAACATTACCTTCCCCGGCCCCTCGTTAAAATGAAAAGTAACCCGCTCCCACTCGCTCGGATCGAAGTCGGGGTTCTCTTCTACAAAGTCCTTCAACGGAAGCTCATACGTCTGATAGACCGGTTCCTCCGCGTCCTTGAACTTTCCGTCGGCCACAATTGGCTCCAGCGCAGGCAGCCAGGTGAATTCCGTCTCTACCTGCGGCTCGGCTTCCATGAACTGTTCAAGCGGCAGTCTGGCCGAATTACCGGAGCGATCCTCCAGCTCGATGTCGATGGATAAGCTGGACTCCATCGCTTCCTCAATGGCCTCCTCCAGGGCCTGAGACTGCCCCTCGACATCCTTGCCCGCCAACGTCTCCTCCAGCTCTCGCCCCCTATTTGCCAAGGAAAACATCAACAAATCTTCCTCCTCGGGCTTCTCCTCCAGGGAGGAGCCGATGACGATCGTGTAATCGCCTTCCTCCTCCCACTCCAGCTCGACTCCTTTATCGGCTTTGCCCTCTCCCTGACGATCAAGCGCATTCGCATGCTGCCAATCGGTCAGACCGCTTGCTTCGGCCGTCACTCCCCAAGCCGGCTGTTCACGATCCTCTCCCGAGAAATCGGCCAACATTCTGAAATCGTCGTTCTCATATTGGTTAAAGTATCGCGTATCCGGAAGATAAGCCGAAGCCGCCCTGTAGTCCCGAAACAAAGCATCGTACTCCCGCGACTGATGAAGCGTTGCTTCCGCAAACGCGGACACGTATAGCTTGGCGATGCCACGCTGTTCCTCGGCAGGAAGCAGCTCCTTGGGCCGAATAAATAAACCGCCCGGCATGGAATTGTCCGAGCTTCCCCAAGTTGTGTTGAATTGGCTGTGATTCGCATCCTCGATATAGAGCGAAGCCTTGAATGCTCTACCGTTACCGGAAAATGTCGCTCGCCCATACTGGCGATCGCCATAGAAATTCACCAGATCAGCGTCTTTGGCGCCC
This sequence comes from Cohnella phaseoli, assembly GCF_003386235.1. Classification (GTDB taxonomy): domain Bacteria; phylum Bacillota; class Bacilli; order Paenibacillales; family Paenibacillaceae; genus Cohnella; species Cohnella phaseoli. The sequence goes on along the minus strand of NZ_QRDZ01000038.1, from coordinate 64,052 downwards.
TGCAGCGTCAAGTAAGAAACGTCCCGCAGCTGCGGACGTTCCCCATCCACCTCCGCATCCGTAGGAGCCAGCGCAATCACGGCTTGAATTTCGTAAGAGTCGCGATCCGGCAGGGAAGCATCGTCCGCAAACCAGCGATCGGCATCCGCAGCCATGGCCGCGGCCTGCCCCCCGCGAGAATGCCCGAGCAGCGCAACCCGATCAAAATCGATTCGACCGTAGAAAGGCGAGCCCTCATCCGTCGAATACGATTGAAGAAGTCGGATGTGCTGCAACAGCAGCCACGCTCGCAGCTTTATATCCTGATCCGGAATGCCCGACCAGACGGAATAATTGAAGAAGTTCTCGTCGACGGAAACGGCCGCAATTCCCCTGCTCGCCAGCAGCTCCCCCAAGTATCCGTAGCCTGCGTCGGAGAAATCCTCCATCAGGTGATTGCCGTGCACCATCAGCATCACCGGGTACGGCCCGGCCCCTTCGGGCAGCCATACTCTTCCGTTCAGCGGCAGCCCGTTCTCGTCGAAGCCCCAGAATTGCTGCCGCAGCCACGGCCAGCTCTCGATATAGGCGGAAGCGTCGACGGACGGGGACGCCAGCTCCGCCTCCTTCCCGAACTCGGAACGATGCTTGTCCTTGCCGCTCCCATAAGTGAAATTGCGATAATCATTGCGTCCCGGCTGCGACGGATCGGAGAGAAGCAACGATGAGGCGCGCACTTCTTGCTGGCCGGAAGCTCCCGCGTCCGTCGCCTCGTCCGCGTTGGAAACGGCGCCGCCGGGCAGCAAGGATGGAACTTCTGTCATAACGACCAACGCAGCAATCGCAGCCACTACTCCGAGCGCAATTCGCCTGTTAGGAAGACCTCTCCTAACTACGAGTCCGACGAGAAGTCCGAAGCTCGCACTGATTAATGTAGCCGTCAGAGCAAACGCCAGAGAAGCCTTCCAGCCCAAACCCGAGAAATAAAATACGAAGTACGCCAACACCCCCGTATAGACCGCCCCGCCCGCCGCAAACCTCGGAACCTTATCGGCGCCCGCAAGGGCGAGAAGCGCCGCGACGATCCCTGCGGCAAGCCCCATTCCCGCTGCGTTCAACAGCAGCGCCGCTGCAATATCGAACGTTCTGCCAAGCCCTGTCGGCATACCGAGAACGGAGACGGAGACCGCTGCGCTATTAAATGCGCACATTGCAGCCAGCGCATACTTCCAGACCCCTCGATCCCGCTCGATCAGACGGGCCAGCTTGAGCTTTGTTCGTATGGCTCTATTTTTTCTTGCGTGAAATTCAACATATTCAACCTTCATAGTAAGCTTCGCCTCGATAGAACAGTTTCTCTCTCATTATAATCCTAATTCCGAAGCTGCTAGAACGCCAAAGATTAGTATTTGCTCCCCACAGCAAAAAGAGACGGTCGATATAACCGCCTCTCGCCGAGCCGCCGATCAATCCAGAGAAGGAGCCTCGCCGCTCGCCCTTCTTCGCACTCCGTTGCCGACGCGTTGCAGTACATCCTGCATCTCCTCCGGATGAAGGAGCTCGATCGGCGACACGCCTTTCTCGAACTGAAAGGAATCCCCTTCGATCAGCACGACGTACCGTCCGTTCATCTTGGCGATATGGATGTTGCCGCCGTAATCTTCCATATGCCCTTTGATCAGAATGTCGTCCAGCTTGAACCGCAGCTCCAGATCCGGCTGAAGCTCCACAAGCTGCTTAGTCGCTTCCACGACATGATCGTGGGACCATTTTTCCTGAAGCTCGCGCTTCTCCCCTGCCGCCCAGACGTCGAACTGCTGCTTCTCCTGTCTCATGGCCGCCACTTCTTCCGTCACGGGCGCGCCCGGGGCCTCTTCCTCCGCTTCCGGAACCGCGTCGTAATACGGAATATCCGCAGCCTGCCACTTCGTCTCCATATACTGGTGAACCATCTCCATCACCTGGTCGGCGACGATCTCCGGCTTCGACTTCTCGTAGCTGACATACTTCAGGAAATCCTCGAAATAACGCGCGTGGGAAGCTTGATGGATTTTGAGCTCCCACTCCTCGACCATTCCCTCCTCGGGCATATGCGGGTATTGGATCGCTTTAATGTTTTTGGCGTTGATCGCCATCTCGACCTGCGTAATCAGGCTGCGTTCATCGGATACCCTGGCGATCTTTGACTCGAAGTCGCATTTGAACAGGAACAGGAACGGATCGTCATAAAGCTCGTTCAGCTTCGCAGTCGCCATGACAAACGCACCGCCGCGAACCGAGTTGGTGTCCATATATAACCGTAGCACGTCGTCGCTGAAATTGTGAAATTCCACCTTGTCGTTCGCGGTGCGCAGCCGTTGGAAAAGGTTATAGTTCGGGTTGCTCGTCAAGTCGTAGCCCGGCTCTACGATAAACCTTCCGATCTTCGTCGGCACGTTCTCGGACACCGCGTTAATCTCGGCTTTGCGCTTGGCGATTCGCTTGAACTCCCCGTCAAGGAACGCCTTCAGCTCGCTATCCTGGTATTCCTCGTGCGTTAGCGTCTGGTAATGCTTATATTTCTTGGGACCGTCCGGATCGGAGCCCTCATTGTGAATAACGAAGAACGATAAAAATTGCACGGAGAATTTCATGTCGTACGCCGATCTCCCATCGCTCAAATAGATTATTATAGCCTATACGAATCTTATCAGGTTCAATATCGGACGACAACCTCGCCGCTCCGCGGCCCGCATCTTGCCGAATATGGTATACTTTTGCTGACCATGAAACAGGGAGTGGATAGCGTGCCGGATTGGTCCTATCAAACTTTATTTAAGCCTGTCCTGTCGCGGCTGCCGTCCAGAATCGCCCGCGGCTTCACACTTGGCGCAATGGGGCGAATCAGCCGGATTCCGGGCGGAACGTTCCTGATCAAGACGCTTGGCCATATGGAGCCGTCTCCCTTGCTGCAAGATAGAATCGCGTCGCTTCCTGTTCAGACCCCTCTAGGGCTGTCCGGGAGCGTCGATCCTGCGGGAATTGCCCACCGCGCGCTGTCGCAATTCGGATTTGGGTTCATCGAGATCGGTCCCGTCACCGTACGCCCGGTCGTCAGCGAAGAGCCGATCGTCAACGAACGGACATCCGGAACGATCGTGTATCCGCAGGAATACGAGAATCCCGGCCTAGTTCGCTCTCTTAGCATGCTGGATAAGTCCAAAGACGGCTTACCCCGGTTTGTTCGCATAGCGCCGGAACCCCGTTCTTCTTCCGATCAGGCAATCGAACAGCTGCGCCTTCTCGTCCAAGCCTTCTCCCTGACGAAGGTTGCCGGCTTTTATATCGAAGCTTTGGCCGCTGATAGCAGCCTGGATGAAAATCTCGTACAAGTCCAACAGTTCTCGGCCTTCATTCGCAGCATGCCGGAAGCTCCTTCACAGCTATCGTTTCTTTATATCCCGCTGGATTTTCCGAATGCGCAGCTCCAGCACATATTGCCCGTCATGGATCGCGGGCTGTGGACCGGCTGTATGATCGGCGGCGCTCTTCGAACACCCGGAGGCGCCGCTCGGTTCGGGCTGGAAGGAAAGTCTCTCGCATTGGAGAAAATCAGGCTGATTAGAGAGTGCGTCCCTGCGAAAAACTGGCTGATCCATTCTTCCGCAGGCATCCACGAACCGCAGGACGCCGTCGAAACGCTTCGGGCCGGAGCCGATCAGCTGCTGCTAAATAGCGGACTCGTCGACTCGGGTCCGGGGCTGCCTAAGAGAATAAACGAGGCCGTCATTCATGAACGGTTATCCGGCACGCCCACCCCAGTGCCTCCCTCCTTCTGGAAGCACTGGGGATGGATGTGCCTGCTCGGCTTAGGAATGATTTTCGGAGGCGTCGTCGCTTGGCTAATCGCCGAATCCTCCGTGCTGCTCCCATACGATGAAGATTACCTGGGCATGGCGCGCGACGAGGTAGGACGGATTAACGAGCATCTGCTTCACTTTATGTCCCACGATCGGATTACATTGGCGGGAACGATGATTTCCATCGGCATTCTCTACTATAGATTGGGCAAATACGGGATGAAATCCGGCCAGCATTGGGCGCGAACGGCCGTATTGACCTCCGGGGCCGTTGGTTTTCCAAGCTTTTTTCTCTATTTGGGATATGGGTTCTTCGATCCGCTGCATGCGGCGGCGGCGCTGATCCTGCTGCCGATGTTTCTGCTCGCTATGCGCCGCAATCCCGATCAACCGCTGCGCGAGCCGGTTAATCTGCGCAACAGTCGGGAATGGCTGCTTGGTCTGTGGGGTCAGCTTTGTTTTGTCGCACTGGGCGTCTCTCTCAGCGTTGGCGGGCTCGTCATTGCAGGCGTCGGCGTGACCGACGTATTCGTACCCCAGGATCTCGCTTTTATGGGCGTGACTCCGGCCGAGCTCAATGCCGCCAATCCGAAGCTGATTCCCCTGATCGCTCACGACCGGGCGGGGTTCGGCGGCGCTTTGTTTTCAAATGCGGTCATGCTGCTCATTGTCGCGCTATGGGGAATTCAGCAAGGGCAGCGCTGGCTCTGGTGGACGCTGCTTGCCGGCGGATCGCCGGCGTTCATCGCCGGATTAAGCGTTCACTTCAGCATCGGCTACCGGGATTTTATCCATCTGCTTCCCGCTTACTTCGCGGCAGCGCTTTACGTTGCGGGGCTAATTCTGCTCTATCCTTATTTGATGAAAGACGTTCGCCTCTCGAGCGATAAGGCTGCAAAAAGCATGACGGTAACGTGACAAAAACAATGACGGCGGTAACTTACTACCATGACAACGAACGGACTATAATACTCCTCGAAGGATACAATCGAAGTAATCCAAAGGAGATCATGTTAACATGAAAAAAACGATTCGTTTCATGGCTGCCGCTGCGCTTGTATGCGCCTTGACGGTGCCAACGCTTGCCCATGCCTCAGAAGGCCCCCCGGCATCAAGCGCTCTTAAAGCCTCGATACAGACGGAAGGCGGCTTTGCCGCCGTTCAGATCGAGAAACAAGTATATGTGTATGACAAGGACGGCCAATTGTACCAGACAAAGGGCAAGGATCGCATCGGAGAGCTGAAAGACTTGTTCGTTCTCCCATACGGCCCGATGCAGGTCCCGATGATTCTGATTAAGAACGATAAAAACGGCTATATGGTATTCAGCGACCTCTGGCCGGAATTCGCCAAGGGCAAAGAAACGGATACGGTTGACGCCTACTACAGCGGACGCATTCATGCCGCGTCGCGCGATAAAGTCGTCAGCAGAACCGGACATCACTATGCCGAGAAGATTGGCGATGAGGTCGTGGCTTATACCGCCAACGATTTTTCCGATCTGAAAAAAGGCTTCCACGAATCGATTCGGGTCAAAGGGGAACTGCGAGGCTTGATTCTGTTCGACTGCTGTCCGTACCTTGTCGTTGACGACGGCAAAGATACGCTGTCCGTTTACCATGCGGGAGAAAATGGCGCAGAGCTGGCCAGCTCCATCGAGTTCAAGTCATAGGATACTACGGATAAATCAGCTGCGGCCGGCCTAATAACCGGCAACCGTGAACAAGCGGCTTCTTTATCCGAATGCCGATAAGCCCTCTCGTTCCGAATCCAGCGAGGGGGCTTATTTTGTTGCGTTTTTGCTTCAAATGCCGCGACGGCTTGACCGCTCCCCGCATACGATACTTTATCGCGTAGAGTAGGGAGGCCGAACGTGAACCACACCCGAATAAAATCTTACCGTTACCGCATCGGCAAAAATCAATACATCGTCATTCAAATCTATCAGCGCGCCGACGCTCATACCGGCCAGGGCAACGCGCTGGCCACCAACGCCTTGAACATTCAAATCTCGAAGCGGTCCGGAAGGCGCCGATAAGAGGGGAGGAATCGCCATGCCGCGCAAAACAGCAAAAAACGTGAAGAAGTGGAACAACGGAAAAACCCGCATCCACGTCGGACAGAACGCCAACGCCTCCAACAATCAGGGAGGCAACTCCATCGCCATCAACGCAGTCGAAATCGGCGTCGTTCGCATTCGCCCTCAGTAAGTGATGTACATCATGCAAAGCCGCATCTCAAGAGGGGGCTGTCCCATAAGCATGTCAAGTTGCTCTGAAAGATGATCGATATTAAAGGTGTAAGGTATATATACCTCCCTCCGATGCTATACACTCCTGAAATGGGAATGGGTAAACCCGTTACAATGTAATTTCAGGAGCGTATGAGGCAGTCTACGGGAGGTATATACACCTTCTTCTTTTTTTATCGATCATATTAAGCAACTTAACTTACGGGACAGCCCTTGCTATTCAACGGTTTTCAGATCGAGCACAACCCTGGACTTATCGTCATCACATTTGGAGAGCGTATAGCGCAATCCGTCTTGCTCCAGATTTTTGCAAAAGTCGGTCGATCTCCGGGGCACGCCGAAGCCATCCATCGAATTGTCGTACGTGTACTGAATCGCCTGCCCATCGAAGAGCAAGTCCTCAAAGATCGGGTCCCCTTCGATCGTGTAAGCCGTAATATGCGCCTCGGCCAGATTGCCCAACCGGACTTGCTCAACGAATTTCGTCCAGTTGTCCAAATTGGTCGGCTTGCCGTGTACGTTCACGATGTCCCCGTTAGCGGCGGCTTGCTCCGGCGTGTAATCCAGCGAACGGATCAATTCTCGCAATCTGTCGGTATGCTCCTCGGACAACACATACCCCGTCCCGCTATCCTCCACATAGGTATACAAGCCTTTCGTTCCCGACTCGTATCCCAACCACAGATGAAAACCGGCTTCGCCATCTTCGCCGACAAACGACACGTCGTATTCCGGCTTGGCAATGTCCAGTTGACCTCCCATCTGTTCTGCGGAGCGGAACGCTTTAACGAACGCTTTAAGCTCTTTTTGTCCCTCGAACGCCCCCAGCGCCGCCGGATAGACGCTTCCGAACCGCTGCGAGCGGCTGACGACAACCTGTCGAAACTCCGTGCCCTTCCACTCGACAGGCATAACCTCCGGCCTTCGTTCTCCCGACGGCGGGTTTTCTTGCGTACTCGGTCTTGGCTCTTCCGTCGGCTTTCCCGCCGGTTTCGACATGCCGCAGCCCGCCAGAAGCAATAAACCGGCGAGCATGACTAGCCAGATCCGCTTTCTCCTCATCTGCACGATCACCTCGCTATTCTGACGAAGCGATCGGCAGTTTAGTTTCATCTGTCCGAGGGAGCGTCCGCCTCCCGCACTCTCCTCGAACCTGTCTCCGGTAAATCTTCTCTATCGGAGCTATGCCCCAAAAGGCTCCTCGCCGTTAATGCGTCCGGTTGCCTTGAGCCAGCCTAAGCAGCATATGAGCGAGCGCATGCCTCTCCTCGTCCGTGCCTGCTTTCCATAGCTCCTGCAGCAGCAGCTCCTCGTTATTCCGCGGCTCCTCATGGCTTGCCAGATAATCGGCTACCTTCTGCGCGATTACAGCCATTTGCTCCTCGCTCATCCCGATGCTTTCGGCCATCCGAATTCGTCGATTCAAATACCCTCTGAACTCCTCGAAATTTCTTAAGATACGGTCCCGCTCCGACGGCTCGATTCTGGAAATGGCAGCCCCTACCCTTTCAGGTACAATATCGCCATCCTTGTCGACCACATGGTTATGTTCGGACATTCGTAATCCTCCTTGCGTTGATTAGTTATGCCCCACTATTGTTCCCTTCCGGGAGTCGATCGAACCTTCTTCTGGAAACCATCCTAAGCATTGCGCAAAACGCGATCGTGCCCATAAGCGTAACTCCCGCACTGATCCTGTACATTTCCTGCGGGCCGAGCTCTTGAAACATCCAACCGCCGACGGTTCCCGCCAAAATCCCCGACACCCCGCCCCACGTCAGACCGTAAATCGCTTGACCGGAAGAACGATATTCGGCAGGCACAAACAGCGATGTCAGTTGGGTTCCGACATAATAATAGATACCGAAAGTCGCGCAATGCATTAACTGGATCGCTACGATCTGAAGCGCCGTATCCGCCGTGCCCATCAGCGCCCAGCGGATCGTATACAGCAGACTGGCAATGACCAGCCAGCCGACCATCGGCTTTACGCTTCTCTTCATATACTTGTCCATCAACAGAAACACCGGGGCTTCGAGGAAAGCCGTCGCGAACATCGACCAGCCGACCACAGAAGCCGAACCGCCCAACTGATCGATATACAGACCGACGAACGTTCCGTTGATCGAGTTGGGCACAGATACGAGAACGCCGATTCCGAGCAGCATCAGAAACGGCCTGTTGGCGAATATTTGGGCATAGGACGTTTTGTTCGAGGAGCCCGCATTTTGCATTTCGCTGCCCCTCGGCAGCAAAAAAGCAATCGCGATCGCCACGAGCATCGCGACATCGAATACGACCCAGAGCTTGTGAATGCCCAGATGGCCGATCAGAGGGCCGGACGCTGCGGCTGTAACAGCCCAGCCCAAAGAACCCCACATCCGGAAAGCCCCGAACTTATGCCGCGTTCCCTCGATCGTATTCAGAATAAGGCTGTTGCTTTGCGTAAACAACGGACTCTGAAAAATAAAATACACCAGGATAGCCCCATAGATCAGCGGTTCGTTGCCTGTGGAGAACACGACTTGCATGGTTGCGAACGCGCCTATCAGTGCCAGAATAAGCACAATGCGGTTGTTGCGCATCCGATCCGCCCAATAAGCCCACAGCGGATTCGCCACAAGAGACACGATCGGCCCGCCCGCCAATAACGTGCCGATCTCGATGGGCGAGATGCCAATATCTTTAAGATATAAGGAAAAAAATGTACCGTATACGGCCAGAGCGCCGTACATGACGAAATTGAATACTCTTAGAATGTTGAATGAATAGGCTGGTCGTTCCGTCATTGCGCTCCGTTCCTTTCAAGCCCGAATTTCATTATAGAGGGACGGAACGGGAGACAGAGCCGGCTATCGTCTCCTCCGCCGTTACTTCCCTGCCCCTCTCATGCGATAAATAGATGCCCTCGCTGACCAGCATCGTGTTCAAGGCGATCTCCGCAGTCGGCAGCAGCGGCACTTGTCCGCGAAGCGCCGCGATCCAGTGATGCTGCGACGATTCGTAAGCATCCGGATACTCGGCCAGACGGCGGCGACGCACATGAGCAAGCTCCAGATTGACCGAGCAATCCATATCCAAGTCCGCTATCGCCGTATGGAAGGCGAAGCGGTTCGGCTCCGCATCGGACACTGCCCCGGACAAGCGGATTCCGCCCTCCGAGCCGACAATCGCGCCTCCCTCGAAGCCGCCGAGGTGAATCGCCCATGATTCCGCGATATCCATCGTGATGCCGCCCTCGAACTTAACGAAGCCTGCGGCGAACTCCTCGACATCGAAGCCGCTGGCGCTTCGCCTTTCCTCGGCCATCGCCATCTCCTGATAGAGCTGGCCCGATATTCTCGACACCTGCGGATTGCCGAGCAAGTAGAGCAATTGAGAGATATGATAGACGCCCATATCGAACAAGGCTCCGCCTCCCGCCGTTTCCTTGCGGGTAAAAGCCGGCGTGCCGTACCCGTCCACGAATGGACGATTCCTTCTGCGGAATCCCGCGGAGCGAGCATGAAATAGCTTGCCGAGCTTGCCGGCGTCAATCAACTCCTTGGCCGTCGCGGTCTCTTTCGAGAACAATCGATTCAACTGGATATGCAGCATCCGCCCGCTGCCGCGAGCCGCTTCGACCATGCGCGCCCCGTCGGCGTAAGCCCCCGCGATCGGTTTCTCGCAGTATACATGTTTTCCTGCGTTCAGGGCCGCAACCGTTACCGGCTCATGATAGTTATTATGAAGACATACGTCAACTGCGTCTACATCGTCTCGCTTCAACATTTCCCGAAAATCGGCGTACGTCGATGGGATTCCGTGCTCGGCCGCCACACGCTCGGCTTCAGCGACATTCACATCGCATACGGCGACAATCTCCGCTCCGGGAATGGCTTTGTAATTGGCGATGTGCATTTTGCCGATTTGTCCTGTTCCGATAATGGCTAATCTGACGCTGCTCATTTTGTCGTCATCCTCTCCGATGAATGGATTGTCTAAGCGGTTATGCCCGCTTCCCCCAGCCGGGATTCGGCCTGCTTGAGCAATGCGGAGATCTCGGAATACGGATTTACGGTCGCATTGTGTTCAATGGCCCAGTAACCGTCAAAGCCGGCGTCCCTTAGCATGGCGACTGTGTGCGCAGATTCGGATGAAGCCGCCGTTTGCGCGTCGAAATGCGTATGGAACACCCAGGGCGCCACCTGCTCGTCCCCGGTTTCCCGCTCCTCATTCCAACGACCCATGTGCAGCAAAATCCCGAATGACGGATCGTCCACCGCCTGCGCCAATCTTCTCATCTCACCCGGTACGAGCGAAGGACCCATATGATTTTCCGGACCGATACGCATTCCGTTGTCGCTTGCGATCCGGCAATACTCCCGAAAGCCTTCTACAATATGGGTAAAAGCTTCCTCCGAAAACCTGTCGCTTCCGTATCCGCCCGTATCGATGCGCACCGTCTCCGCCCCCAGAATGGCGGCAGCCTTCAAATGCGCCAGCGCATTTTTCCTGAGAGCCTCGCGCATGGCCGGATCCGGATCCCACAGATGTGCGGTATCGATGGCAAGATTCACAAGACGCAGCTCCTTCTCGTCGAGAGCTTCGCGCACCTTCCTTAAATACGACTCGTCAGCCAGCGTGAGAAGCGGCGCCGTTCTCTCCGCAATCTGAGCGTTCCACAAATCGACGGCATCCAGACCGTAGCGGAATTTGACCGACTCCAAATAGCCGAACACGTCCATCTTTCCTTCGAGAGACAGATGATTAAAAGAATATCCTCCGATCGACAGCTTCATCTCCACATCTCCTCCTTCTGTTCTTTAATTAATTTATTCGACGAATAAATTAATTATCCTTGCCAGATTGACGACGGAGAGAAGTTTTTTTAGTCGACTTCCCTCATTCGAAAAATGTGATGAAGCCCTAGCGTGGCTGCGCCTACCGCCGCTCCCTGCAGCTTCCAATGCGCCGCCGTAATCGGAGTCGGGCGGCGCAGCTTCCCTGTCTCCCGACTCTGAATCTTCGTCTTCAGCAGTTCGAAATAGCTCTCGTTCTCGGCAATCCATCCGCTTAGAATTGCCTGCTGGGGATTGAGCAATTGAACGATCGAGACGCATTCTTCCACGATCGCTTCCGTCGCCTGAGTGAGCTGCCGACCTGCCGGTCCGTCCGCTTGCTCCAATCCGAGCGCAACAAAACGCTGCAGTATCTCCTCCGGCGCGTCCTGTGCGGGGAACGTCCGGGGCATCTCCTGAGCCAATTGCCCCGCAAGCCTTCGCGTGCCGTACGGATAAAGCCTGGGGAGGCTGCCCGCCCCGCCCTCGCTGCCGCGATAGACGCGGTTATCGATCACGATCCCCGCGCCGACGCCATAACCGATCAGAATGTAGACGATCGTGTCGAGACCTTGCGCCGCCCCGTTGAACCGTTCCGCGAAGCCGGCGGCATCGAGATCGTTCACAAGAAAAGCGCGGGCTCCCGTCGCTTTCTCCACTACGTCCGCCAGCGCAAAGTTCTCCGCTTCGATCGGGCTTGCCCGCACAACGACGCGCTGTGTCGCGTCGATGCGTCCCGGAACCGAAACACCGACCGTTCGCAGACGGGCCGTATCAATTCGGCAGCTTTCAAGAAACGCCGCAACAATCTCCGGAAGCCGCTCCGTGATTTCGGACTCTCCCCGCAACATAGGAATCGTCTCGGAGGAGACGATATCCCCGCGCATATTGAGCAGCGCGCAGCGCGATCCGCCTAGATCCACGCCCAGAGCATAGCCGCTGTCGGCTTTGATGCTCAGCAGCGTCATCCTCCGGCCAACGCCCGATCCGCTCGTGCCGGACTCGTAGACGACGCCCTCGCGGATCGTCTCATCGATCAGGATGGACACGGTGGAAGGGCTAAGCTTCGTCTTGCGGGCAAGCTCCGCGCGGGAGATCGGCCCGTATGCGTAAATCTGGTGGAGCAACAGCGATTTGTTAATATCGCGCATCATTTGCTGATTGCCGATTTTGTTCATTGTCGACTCCCGCGTTTCGTCGTAGTGTTGCGATTGCCCGCCTACAGCCCTTGATTGGTCAGCTTGACGACTTCAAATAGAGGAATTTTATCCTGCGTCTGATCCGCGAACAGCCAAGATCCCTGAACGTGATCGACGAATAGAACCCCGTTCAGGTGATCGATCTCGTGCTGGATGCACCGAGCAAGAAAGCCTTCCCCCTCCAGCTCGACCGTCTCCCCCTGCCGGTTCATCGTTGTAATTTTCACGTAGTTCGCCCTTTTCACGAACCCGTGATATCCGGGATAGGACAGACAAGCTTCCGCCCCCTCCTGCTCTCCGCTCATTTCGACAATCTCGGGGTTGATCAGCTCGATCAAGCCGTCCCCGCAGTCCATGACGATGACCCGCCTCAAAATACCGACCTGAGGCGCGGCCAGTCCGGCGCGGCCCTCGGCCGCATGCAGCGTTTCCGCCATGTCGTCCAACAGCTTGGCGATCTTCGGCGTCACTGTCTCTACCGGCTTCGCTTTCTTGCGAAGAATGGATTCCCCGAAAGGAACAATTTGCAATACGGACACTTAAGTCAAGCTCCCTTCGTCTGTTCGGGAGAGGTATAGACCCACAGGTCGCCGGGCGAGCACTCCAATGCCGTGCACAGGGCGTCCAGCGTATCGCTTTTCATCTGCTTGGGCTGATCGTTGATCAGCGCGCTGATGGACGGTGCGGACATCCGGTATCCCGATTTGTCCCACAGCAGCCGCATCAGCTCCGCGCCTGACCTCACGCCTCTCTCCAGCATCGCTTTGCGCAGCACCCACTCCAGCATTCCTCGATCCCCTCTCTTTGCCAAAAATATTAGGTAGCACCTAATATAGCACAGCACGACTGCGCTAACAAGACATAACCGAAAAGGCGTTCCGTTCCGCCTTGTCCCGCTACTGTCACCCTCGCCACTCCTCCGGGAGCAGACGGGCGTATTTCGGCTGCAGGTAGCGGTCGTCAAGGAGCATCAACCGCCCCTGGTCAAGCTCCGTGCGAATCAGCCGGCCTCCGGCTTGCAGCACCTTGTTAATGCCGGGATACACGTAGGCGTAATCAAAACCGTTCATCCCTTGCGCGTCGAAGTGACTGCGAATCAGATTCCGCTCCAATCCGATCTGCGGCATACCGACTCCGACGACGGCAACGCCGTTCAGCCTGTCCCCGGTCAAGTCGATCCCCTCCGAGAAAATACCGCCCATGACCGCGAAGCCAACTAGCGTTTCCTCGTTGGCCTCATCGAACCTAGCCAAAAATCGCTCCCGCTCTTCCTCCGCCATATCGGGCGTCTGAAGCAGATTTTGCCAGCTTCCCTCCGACTGCGCCGCAAATTCCTCATAAATCCCGTTCATATATTCGTAGGAAGGGAAGAACACGAGATAGTTGCCCCGTCTCTGTCCCGCAAAATCCAACAAAGCCGCCGTCAGCCGCTCCTTCGTCCGTTCCCGGTCCGCATACCTCGTCGAGAGAGGAATAATCCTCGCCTCCCATTGCTCCTTGGCGAAGGGAGAAGCGAGCGTAACCGAATAATCCTCTTCTCCCGCGCCAAGCATATCCATATAGTAGCCCAGCGGGGACAGCGTAGCCGAGAAAAAAACATGCGCCAAAAATCCTTTCCCCATCTGCGCAAGGAGATGCGAAGGGTCCAGGCAGAACATTTTCAACCGAACTTCGTTCCGCTCGAACTCCGCATAGGCCACATAGCGTTCATCATACAACTTCCCGGTTCGAATCCAGCCCGCAGCCGCGAAGTAAGCGTTCAGCAGCCGCTCGCTTCCCGCGCCCGGACCGCCCCCTGCCAGCTCCCGCTCCGCCCGGCCAAGGAACTCCTCAATCAACACTTGCAATCCGTCCGGTACCTCCTTGGACACGAGCGGCTCTCCTTCTGATTGCTTCCTCAGCGTGACAAACCATTTGTTAATCGTTTTGGCGGCCGTATGGATCGATAGACTAACCCCTTTGAATTCCCGTTCGAGCTCCAGAAACTCCCGCTTCTCCAGTACGGCCGAATACATCTCCCGCGCCCGATCAACCAGATTGTGCGCCTCGTCTACGAGCAGCGCCGTCCGCTTTTTCCGCTCGCCGGTCAATCTCTTTAACGATACTCTCGGATCGAAAATATAGTTGTAGTCCCCTATAACCGCATCCGCGCCATACGCCGCATCCAGAGACATTTCGAACGGACATACGACATGCTTGCGAGCATACCGCTCAATCGTTTCCCGGCGGATCGACGTCTCGTTGCCGAGCAGATCGAGAATGGCTTCGTTGATCCGGTCGTAATAGTCATTGGCGTAAGGGCAGCTCTCCGGGCGGCAGTCTACTTGATCCTGAAAACATACCTTCTCCTTCGCCGTAATCGTCACGGACCGCAGAACGAGTCCCCGCTGGGCCATAGTCGCCAGCGTATCCTCCGCAGCGGTCCGCGTAATCGTTCTGGCGGTCAGGTAGAACAACTGCTCCAGCTTGCCCATGCCGATCGCCTTGATCGCGGGAAACAGCGTCGAAACCGTCTTCCCGATGCCCGTGGGAGCGCGGGCAAACAGCTTTCGGCCTTCGCAGATCGTTTTGTAGACGGCCCCTGCCAGCTTCCTCTGCCCCTCGCGGTAAGATGTGAACGGAAACTCCAATTCCGCTATACTCTCGTCTCTAAGCCGCCTATTCTCGGCCAACATGCGCGCATACGGAGCATACGCCTCCGTCACGTCCCGAACATACTTCTCTAACTCGGCCAGAGTCTTCTCTCGTTCAAAGCTCCTGACCTCTTCCGTGTCCACCTGAACGTAAGTCAGTCGGACGCGCAGCCGTTCCGCTCTATTCTCCATCGCGTACATATATGCATAGAAATAAGCCTGCGCCCAATGCACTTCGGGAGTCTCGTTCTCCGTCATCGCTTCGATATCGCGAACCGTAGATTTGATCTCCTCAATCGTTATCGCTCCGTCTTCGGAGGCCAGCAGTCCGTCACACCGGCCGTCCACGACGAACAGGAGCTCTCCGCACACAATTTCCGCGCTCAAATATACTTCCTTCCGGTCGCTCTCGCCGTATTTGCTTTGCAGCTTCTGATGCGCTTTTGTCCCCTCGATCATCGTACTAGCCGCCCGAAAGCCGGAATCGAGACTGCCGCCGCGAAACACATGCTCAACAAGCCCCCTGACGGACAGGGATATTGTATCCGCCATCGCGCGCTCTCCTCGCTCAGAACATTTGTTCTATTATAGCACATTTTATTGTATCGAACCTCTTTTCACCCCCTCATCCCTAATGATAAAATGAAAAAAATGGATATCATTTGACCGGAGGCTTCGCTCATGCCCAAAACTCCGAAAGTTCAGTCCTCATCGTCCAGCGCAAAAACAAATACGAATACCCATGTCCCCAACACTCCCGCTTCCGGCTATGTGCCCGGATCTGTCCCCTCGCTGTCCATGCTGGGAGCGATCGGCAACAGCGCCGCCCTTCAATTGATGAGCCAGACGAGTCAGGCGGATTCGGATCTCGATGAGGAGGAATCGGATTACGAGGAGCAGGACGAGGATACCATGGATTGGGTTGACTCATTCACGGAGGAGCAGTACGGAGAATATTTGGAGAAAAAAGAGGATGGAGAATCGCGTGATTACGTGCATGAAACGTTAGACTACGACTCCTCGGACAACGAAAGCGAGATGGACGAGGATACGTTCGTCGAAGCGCTCGAACAGATTTACTCCGTCATGGAGCCCTATCAGGACGTGGACGAGTTGAAGGAGCTTTCTGACCGGGTTGCGGAGGATCGGGAGGACGACAACGATATGACGCAGGACACGTTCGGAGAAGTCGGCAGACTTCACGATAATCGCCAAGGCGTTGTCAGCGTCCGGGACAATCCGATCCTGTTCGCGGCGCACCGCGACATCATCCCGATCAAATCCGCCCGCAAAGCCAGAAAAACGAGAATTCCTCTTAAATACGGCGACTACCGCAAAAAGTTCAACAAATCGGTACCTAAAATGACCAGTTATCTCATGAAGCGCAACAAATTCGAAGAGAAGGTCATTGCCAAAAGATTAAAAGCCAAGCAAGCCAAAGCTTTAAAACTCATGCTGAAATCCGGATCGCTCGATCTGCGCAACGAGAACGACAAGCCTCCGGCACTGGAACATAAAATCAACAAAGCCGGCAAACAAGGGTTTCCGATCGGACAAGTTCGCTCTCGCAATCTCGTGCTCGTGAATGACGACCGCAAATATGATGAAGGTCCGCATCCGATGATGCACAGCATCAAAGCGGCCGAAGGCAGCGGCAAAACCAACTACTCGCGACTGGACGACGATGCGGGGGCTGCGATCGCCTTCGGCATCCGCAAAGGACTCGAGAAAAGACGGCTGGAAAAAGAAGAGGATGAAGAGGAAGGTTCGGACACGGATTGATCAAAAATACGCGCTCCAGTAAGGGTGCCGCCGCTCGCACCTGAAAGACTACCTCCCGAAACGATGAAGAGCCGCCCATTTAAGGAGCGGCTCTTCCGTGTTTTTACCGGAAAAATCGCGGCAAATACGGTTTGTTTTTCTCCAGCATTTCGTCCAGCAGCACTTTGGCGACATTGACGGACGGAACAAGAGGGTGAGCCGCCATCGCTTGCAGCGCGATTTCGCGGTCGCCGGTAATAGCCGCTTGGATCGTCAGCCTTTCGTACGATTTCACGGCATGGATCAGTCCTTTAGTTTGCTCCGGCACTTTTGTCACCGGAAGCGGAATCGGACCTTTGCCAGTCACGACGCAGTTGACCTCGATAGAGGCGTCCTCCGGAAGGAAGTCCAAGGTCTTGCCATTGGTCACGTTCAGCGTCTGAATGTCTCGCTTGTCGTTATACAGGGAAACCATCAGGTTAACCGCGGCCTCGGAGTAATAAGCGCCGCCGCGCTGCTCTAGCTGCTTCGGCTTCTCTTCAAGGTTCGGGTCCTTGTACAGCTCGAACAATTCGTCTTCGACACGCTTTACGACTTCCGCACGCGTACCTTTCGCCTTCAGCGATTCGAGCTGCTCCTCCAGCATAACGTCTGTCAGGTAGAAATATTTTAAATAGTAGGAAGGGAACCCGCCCAGACCGCGGAGGAAGTCGAGATCCCACTCCGTTGCAGGCACGTTTTTGCCGGAGTATTCTTCGCGCTTATCGAGCAGCTCCGTCAGTTTGTCTTCGCCGTCCACTTCGATCCGCGTTACCCAGTGCAAATGGTTAAGGCCGACGAATTCGGTGTACAGATGGTCTGGCGTCGTGTCGTATTTTTTGCTCAACCATTTATGCAATCCGATCGGCGCGTTGCATAAGCCGATGCTCTTCACCTTGGAGTGACGGGAGATGGCTTCGGTGACCATACCGGCGGGATTCGTGAAATTCAGCAACCAAGCGTTCGGCGCCAGTTCCTCAATGTCCTTGCAGATGTCAAGCAATACGGGAATCGTGCGGAGAGCCTTCATCATGCCCCCTGGGCCGGTCGTCTCTTGCCCGATTACGCCGTATTTGTTCGGAATATGCTCGTCCCACTTCCGCGCCTCAAGCAAGCCTACCCGCATCTGTGTGGAGACGAAGTCCGCGCCTTCGATCGCTTGCCGGCGATCGAGCGTCAGATGAACTTCCATCGGCAGACCTGACTTCGCCACCATCCTCTTCGCCAACTCGCCGACGATCTCGAGCTTGTGACGACCTTCCTCGATATCGACCAGCCATAGTTCGCGAATCGGCAGCTTCTCGTAGTTTTTAATGAAGCCTTCCACAATCTCCGGCGTATAAGAAGAACCTCCGCCGATTACCGCGATCTTCAAGCTTTGTTTGTTCGCCATGTTGTTCTCTCTCCTTAAATTAGGGTAGTCGCGTTGATTTAAGCCAGGCTAAATTCCGCCACGCCGCGCAAGCGTTCGTATACGGCGCGCGGCAGCTCGATGCCCGTGGCCTCTATCGCCAGCCAGACCGCTCCGACGACCGGCTCGACCTCCAACGTGACGACGCGAGCGGACGGAGCGACCTCTTGAACAGCCTCGCGGATACACTTGTGAATGAAGTCTCCTTCGCCGCGAGTCACGATGCTGCCGGCTAGAACGACGTCGAACGTCAGGCTCTCCATCACAAGCCGCCGAATGACCGCCTTAGCCGACTTGCCAAGTTCGATTCCCTGCATGCGCAAAATGTCCGCAGCAACCTCATCCCCTTCCTTCGCCGCCTGGAACAGCAATTTCGCAAGCCTCAACGGCGGCACTTTGTTGTGGTCCAAGTAATCGTCGAACATTTCCTGCACGTTTGCGTAGCCCAAATCGTCCAGTACCAGCTGAGTGAGCAATGTCGGACGCTCTCGGCCGTCCCAAGCGCGGATGACGGTGCGGAATACCTCTACGCAAAGCGTGCCGCCTCCCCCGAAATCGCCGAACATATAAGTGAAGCCCCCGCATTGATAAAACTGCCCTTCCGGGCTAACGCCCGCGCTGTTGGAGCCGGTGCCGCATATCAGGACGACGCCGTAAGGCCGATCCGTACCGGCCCGAAGCGCGATCATTGTGTCGCAATTGATCTCATGCCGCGGAAATCCGAGCTCTGCGATCATTGGACGCAAAATGCCGTAGTCGATCTCTCTATCCGCGCCCGCCAATCCGAAATAGGCAAATTCGATCTGTTCTCGCTTCAGTCCCGCTTGTGTCAGAGCCATCTCGACCGACTCGCCGATATTAGCCTTCGCCGTCTCGTAATCGATTTGATGATTGCCGTTGCCGCTGTGTCCCTTGCCTACAATAGCTCCCTGCTCGTCGACGATCAGCGTATAAGTTTTGCTGCCTCCGCCGTCGACGCCTAGATAATATTTCAACGAATTCACTCCCATGATGACAGATGATTTCGACTTGCAGCATAACGAAAGCGGCTCAACGCAAAGACGGAGAGGAGCAGCATCGCCGCCCCTCCTCCAGAATAACAAATCGCTTATTCTAAATATTTCATTCAGAAACAATACTTTAATAAAATTGAATTATATAGATAGTTAAAGCGATTTAACTTTAAGAAAAGTATATACCACAAATTTGAGATGCACAAGCGTAATGTTCGGCATAACACTCGACGTTAGCCAGTGAATTGGCTATATCGGCCTCGTCGTCCCCTCACTCCCTTTCAGAAAACGCGACTTGGAGGCGCCCGCCTATTTGTCTTTAATAAAGTCCAGCAGCCTTAGGATCGTTACGACTGCTTCGGCTCTCGTCGCAGTTGCCCCGGGCTCGAATCGATCGTTCCCGCGGCCTTGCATAATGCCCAGCTTCCGAATCTCCTCAATAGATGCTTTCGCCCATGAAGGAATATCCTTGTCGTCCGCAAAACTCGTTCGGCTCGAGATCAGTTCCGAGAGCCCGATCGCTCTCATCAGCATGACCGCCATCTCGGTGCGAGTTACAATCGCATTGGGGCGGAAGGTGCCGTCTGCATACCCCGTCACGATCCCGGCCTCCGTTGCGATCGCTATCGCCTCTTTGGCCCATGTTCCCACGCTGCGCTCATCCTTGAACTTGGACAAACTTCCGCTGCCCGAAAGTTGAAGCGCTCTAACTAGAATAACTGCGAATTCGGCCCTTGTGATCGGATTGTTCGGCCTGAACGATTGATCGGAGTATCCCTTGATGAGCCCTTGCTGCACAGCTCGAGAAATCTCTTTCTCCGCCCAGTGCTTGCCAATGTCCTTAAGCTCGGGGAGAGAGCTTCCCGGATTAGACGGATTCGCAGGCTCTTGCGGCTTCGTCGGTCCGGTCGGATTAGCCGGCTCAGTCCCTCCAGGCAACGGCCCCCCTGGGCTCGAAGGTCCACTCTCTTGCCGCTTCGTCGTCACCAATCTCATGTTGCTCGCTTTGGATTTGTTCCCCGCGGCATCA
Organism: Cohnella phaseoli; assembly: GCF_003386235.1. Taxonomy (GTDB): domain Bacteria; phylum Bacillota; class Bacilli; order Paenibacillales; family Paenibacillaceae; genus Cohnella; species Cohnella phaseoli. The sequence continues at coordinate 44,077 of NZ_QRDZ01000038.1, read as the reverse complement.
AAGGCGATGACCATGTACGCATACTGCTTGTTGGCCGTCAGCCCGACATCCTTGTACTGCGTCTTGTTCGTTGTCGCGATCAACTGGCCGTCCCGGTAAACCTCGTAGCCAGCCACTCCCAGATTATCGCTGGATGCCAGCCATCTCAGCTCGATCGCCGAGCTAGACGCCGGATTCGCATAATCGATGACCGGAGCCGTCGGCGCTTCGGCGTCGACAAATGTCGGCGACCACCAGTTGCCGGAGACTACGATCATACTGAGCATGCGGATGTTGTTCCCGAAGTAGACCTCGTCCTCGGTGTCGATCGCCGCGCTGTAATCCCACAGATCGTTTAACCACTGCTGATTGCCCGCGTCGATTGTCGCGCTTACCATAAACGGAGCAATAAACGTGATATCCTGCCATTCGTCTTCTACCGAAGCTTGCAGCCCTGCCGAACCATCCAGCTTATACCCCGAGAAAATACGGCTCGGATCGTTCTGCGTTTGGCCGCGTATCCACCGATTAAGCGTCGTCAACTGATCCTTGGCCCGTTTGTCTCCCGTAACCAGATAATCCGTCGCGATTCTCCACGGCACGCGGGAGGAATTGTAATAGTAATCTCCGTCGTGCTCGGATTCCAGCCAGTAAGGCTCCGCCGGTACAAACCGGTCTCCCTGCTTAACGATGAAGTCGGGCAGCAGCCCCGCGTTAGGACTGTAATTCTTGAATATTTCGTCGATCACGCGATAGGTTCCGTCGACCGTCCGTCCCCAGCGCTCATCTCCCGTGACGGTCCCGTAGTCCTTCATATGCTGCAGCATAAAATCGGAAGCACGAGTTGCGCCGGCATACTTGCCCGATGTCGCCCAATCGGCAATTCTGAGCGTCCAATCGGTCTGATAGACCTCGCTGTCCATAATCGCGCGAATGACCTTTTTGGCCTCCTCCAGGTAGTTGATATCTCCCTGGCTCCCCCATTGCTGATCGGCAAGCAACAGAGAATAGGCTATGTCCATATCGCCGTCCGTAGCGGAATCGACGCCGCTGACGTCAATGATCTCCGTCCCCGTATCCCCCTGGCGCCAAGCCATCAGCTGCGGATTGATTTCGCTTGGATGCGCTCTGAAGTAACGGTACATGGCGTCAAAATCATCTTGCGCCGCCGGATCGCGCCCCGCCATCAACGCGGTGATCATCATCCCGTAGCCGTGCGCTTCCGATACGGTTATCGGGAAGTACGAACCGCCGCCTTCCAATGGCTCCCAGCTTTCCAGATCGTCCCGGTCCAGATCGTCGGTATACCATACGTACTTCTGCGACGAATCGTAAGGATTAGCTTGCAAATATTTCTGCTTCCATTCCCTGTACAAGCGAATAACCGTAGCATCCATCTCCGCCTGCGTCACATGATTCGGCTTAATTGAACCGCCGACATATGCAGCGTGCTGCGGGAACGGCTTGTGAGGCCCTTCACCCGATGCAGGCTGCTTGGTCGTAACGGCGACCGTATGGCTTGGCAGCGATCCAAGATCGATGGAGTTTAGCGCGATAACATAATAGCTGTAAGCTGTTCCGGCCGCCAATCCGAGATCCGTAAAAGAAGTGACGGATGGGGCTGTGTGTCCGATTTTTACGCCGTCGCGATATACGTCATAGCCGGATACCGCAACATTGCCCGGAGACGGCTGCCAGGTCAACCGCACCTGGAATTGAGACACCGCTTCCCCTTTCAAGTTCGCCGGCGCCGACGGCGGCTCGTTCTCGTCCGGGCCGTCCATCGTTGCCGCTTCGACCGGATCGGAGTTCATTCTTGTACCGACGGCTTTCACGACAAAATTATACCTTTTAGCCGGATTGAGACCCGGGATCGTATAGCTATATTCCGTTTTCCCCTGCTCAACCGGAATATACGCGCTCCAGTGCGTAGCCACCTTGTCGTGCTTCTCGTAAATTCTGAAGCCCCGCACCGGTTCTGCGCCGCCGGAAGGAGCCTTCCACGTCAGAACGGCGTCGTTCTCCTGCATGACCGCACGCGCCCGCTCTACTCGCTCAGGCTTTACATCCGTTCTCTTAATGCCGTATTTGTCATATTCGATCAAGCCATTCCCTACCGTTCCGAGTTGTCCCTCGTCGGCAACCGCGGCGGTATATGATTTGAACGACAGCGTCTTATCGTCGATCGCTACGTCCGTGAACATCTTTTTCGCCGGCTGTTCGTTCACGTCCGCGAAGAAATGATCGTACGGAATCGGCTGGCCGTGTTCGTCCTTCTTGATCACCGGATTCCAATTCTTGTCGAATTCATACAGCCACTGCTGCTTAGTGTAGAATTTGTTCCCCAAGGCGTTAGGCATCAAATATACCGTCCCTTTGGGATTTACGGCATGGCCGTTCTCGTCGAAGGCGATCTCCGACTTCAGCACGACCTCGTTGCCGTACATCTGGAAGGATCTCATATACATATGATCGTGCGCCTCGAACACCATGTCGATGCCCAACTCGTCGAACACTGGAATCAGATGCTGCCTGTAGAACTGTACTCGGCTGTCCTCGTACATCGCGGAATTGTCTCCGGAAGCGTACGGACTTTTATGGAAAGTCACGAACTTCCACTTCTTGTCCGTCCGGGCAACCGTATTTCTCATCCAGTCCACTTGAGCTCGGAATTGCGGATCCTCCCAATCGATGTCTTTGCCGTTAGCGGCAAGTCCGCCTTCATACTGCGAATTGAAGACCATGTACAACGCATCGCCGTATTCAAAAGAATAGACGGAGCCTGGATGAGTATCCTCAACGACCTGCTTCGGCACATTGAAATGATAGTAGAAGTTATCGTTATCCGTCGTTACGTCGCCGTCGTAATCGTTCACCTCGTGCCCGCCAAGAACCGGGACGTACGGCACCTTGAGCAGCGAATCCTCGGCAACCGTAAACATCCATTGCCAATGCGACTCCAAATCCCCGTTGTCTACAAGATCTCCCGCCACGATGAGAAACTTGGGATCGCCAATGAAATCGACGGCTTTCCTGAACGTGTCTCCCCACGGTTCGAAGCCGGACAGACTGGAAGATTGAGAATCGGCGCCAACGATAAAACGGTAGCTCTGATGCTCGGCCGAGTCCGTTGTGAACGAGCCGATCGGACTCCAAGAGCCGGCTTCCCCGTTTCCTACCCGATACTTGTACGCCGTTCCAGGCTTCAAGCCATCGGCAATCGCTTTGTGACTGTAAAATTTCGTTTTGGCGTTCGTACCGCGGTCGCTAGCCGTCATGAAGGTTGCGACCTCCTCGGCCTTCCCTTCATATCCCTTCGCGCCTGCAGCAGGGAACGCGTTCCCTGTCATCTGAGAAGCTTCCACGACTTCTACCACGGTTCCCGTCATCTGATCCGTGTACCAAGCGAACCCGATGCTCGTCCGCGGATCCCCATTGAAGGTCATATTAAACAGCTTGGGCTTTACCGGAGATTCTTTAATTGTAAAGCTCCAGATCACATCGCGAATAAGACTCGAATCGTCCGTTCCGCTGATCGCTTCCTTCGGAATGGTTACCGTATAAGAGTTTCCGTGAATAAAATCGGGATGAGAAACGTGCAATTGATTGCCGGACACGACCGATGCCGCAACGCCCGCCATTGGCGTATCGTGTTGATCTTTAATTCCGATCGAGTGCCCTTCGTTAAGCTTGATCGCCTTGTTGAATTTCACGACAACAGGAGCGTTGTTCAACACTTCCACAGCGCTGGATCTAGGGCTGCTGGTCATATCGATTGTCGGAACGACAATCTCGGCTCCCGGAATCTGCTCGCCCGAAATTTGAATATTTCTGATTCTGCTAGATCCCGAGCCGCCGATTCCGCCGGCCATTCCGTTCGTATTGACATTGGAATTGACAATCCACCGCAAGTACAGAAGATCGCGGTCGTCCGCGTTGGCGGAAAGCGGAGCATTGTTCAACTTGCAAGCGTCGTTCGCGCAGTTATAATTGGATACGGACATCGTAAGATTTGTATTCGGAACATCCGTCCAAGTCCGATTGTCCGTACTCATTTGCAGCTTAAAATCTCTGGGGCCGGAGCCGGAGGAGTTCTGATCCGATGTCACGGCGATGTTCTGGAACCCTTTAGTCGGCACGGCAACGAGCCAGTACTTCTTATTTTCTCCGCCGTCCCAGCCTTGATAGCTGATGGAAGACTGGCCGGCATCGACCGCTTCGAATACGCCCCCGGAGTTTTGCAGCGTGGCTGCCCCCTTGTACGAGCCGGCCGTCGCCGCGATAACGCCTTCGTCTCCCGAGTTCGCAATGACCCAAGACGCGAGATTCGTTTTGGCTGCGGCTCTCGTCCGAACCTGGACCGCGGCGCTTGCGGCAGATTCGTTACCCGCTGCGTCATAGGCCGTCACATAGTATTCATAAGACGTGTCTCTAGCAAGACCGGCGGAGTCCGTGTAGGAAACAGCGACAGACGAGCCGATCTTCGTTCCATCGCGATAAATATGATATCCTTTGAGCTCTTCGTTGTCGGTGGAAGCATCCCAGTTCAATCTGATGCTCGTATCGGTCAGCCCGACGCCCGCTACGTTCGCAGGAACGCTCGGAGCCTGCGTATCGACGGGAATGTTCGCCCCCTCGACCGCTTCGCCTTTAACGACAACATTTCTAAGAATGTTAACTCCGTAATCCCCCAAAGTTCTGGACGGATTGGCAGCCTCTCCGGAAACGACGCCCCAGCGGATGTAGACTGCAGCTTTGTCGTCCGCCTCTTCGGGAAGCGGGAAATCCGTCAATCTGCACGTGTCTCCCGGGCAAGTATACGTAGCCGCAGGAAGCGCAAGCGACTTCAACAGCGTCCAATTCGTGTTGTCCACGCTGATTTCCACATTGAAATGCTTCGGTCCCGAGTTTCCGGACTTCTGCTCGGAAGAGAGGGTCAGGCTCTTAAAATTTTTGGTCGAGACGACTGCCAGCCAGTACTTCGTCGGGACTGGACTGCCGCCGACATCAGCGTAACCGTCGCGCCAGTCGACAAGTCCTCCGTCCGGACCTCCTACCGCCCCGCCCTGCGAATCATACTTCAACCCCGATCCGACAGCGCTAATTGCCGATTGAGCTTTGTTAATGCCATCCGTCGCAGTTACCGCTGCGCCTGCATCCGTTAGGACGGAATTGCCCGAAGTCCAGGAAGCCACGGTGTAAATCGGTGCTTGCGGCTCTGCTGCGGAAGCCTTTCCTCCGGGGCTGCCGGGTGTAAAGCTTGACGCCGTGACCAGGCATGCCAGCAGCACATACAAGTGACGTCGCCAGCGCCGCTTCAGCTCATTGCGAATACGCATTTTTTTTACCGCCTCTCAGCTATAATCGTTGAATCCGCATTCGAGATTACTTCCCGGCCATCAAGGCGACGTTTTCCTGCCATTTTTGCGTCTTGTAAGCGAGCAGCTTCTCAAATCCCGCTTTCTGCGCATCCGCTTCGGCTTTATCCAACACGGCTAGCACCTCCGCATCGTTCTTGGCGAACAAAGCCTTGGCCGTCGCTTCCTTGTAAATGTCCTCAACCTTCTGCTGAATGATGCCCTCGTCCGAATCCGAAGAAGGATCCAGATTAATAAACGGAGTGCCGTTAAATTGCGTCTTCCAGGTGATTTCCGACTGCCATCTCGTCTCCCAGTTGCGTTTCTCTTCCGGGAAGGTCATCTCGATCGCCGCTTTGCGCGTATCGATAAAGACCGTGTTTCCGTTCCACTGGAAGTTATTCGTCGTGTTCATCAGCTCGGATACTTTGTCCGGCTCGGAGAAATATTTATCATTGAAGAGCGGCCCGCCTTCTTCGTTGGTGCCTTCCCAATACAATCCTTCCGGTCCCCAGAAAATCGTCCGCTGCCCTTCCTCGCCCGTGAACCAATCCAGGAACGCGAATACGGCTTCCGGATTTTTGTGATTTTTGGTAATGACGCTTACGTTCCATCCCAGTTGAGCCCAATCCCCCGGCCACACTTTGTTCTTGTCCACGCCTTCCTTGTGAAGCGGCCAAATCATCATAAATCCGGGATGGTTCGGATTGGCCCCCTTCACCGTGCTGTCAGCGAGCGCGGCGATCTCCGTCGGACTCGAAGCTGCGAATACGGCAACTCTATCAGCGTACATTTTCTCTTTCACGTGGTCTTCCGTTTGCGTCAGAGCGTCTTGCGTAATCAGCTTCTCGCGGAACAGCTTGCTGGCGAATTGCATCGTCTCGCGATAGACCGGGTTAACGAACAGCGATGTCAGCTTATCGCCTTCAGGAACCGCTCTCATGCTGACATATGTCTTCGGGAAATCGTTGGCAAATCCGGATACCATCAGCTCGATGCCTTGGCCTTCCAGTCCCGGATCATAAGGAATCACGCTTGAACCGTACTTGTTCTTCACGGACTGCAGGTAGCTGTAGAGGTCGTCGAACGTTTCCAGCTTAGGGGAGCCCAGCTCCTCGTAAATTCTCTTATTCACGACATATCCGGAGTTTCCGTTCGGCTGCGTCGTGTACCAGTTGGGAAATTGGTACAGCTTGCCGTCCGGCGAACGAAGCAAGTTAATTGTCGATTCGCCTACCCATTTTTTCATATTCGGATACTTATCCAGCCAGTCGTCGAACGCAACCAGCATTCCCGCCTCGCGAAGCTTTTCGACATCGCCGCCGCGATCCAGCCAGATGACGTCCGGAAGCGTTTTCGAAGCGATCATCGTACTTAATTTCTGCTGCGCATTCCCGCCGGATTGAATTGCGGTCACATTCACTTTCTTATTCTCTTTAATCCAAGCGGTAGCCGGATCTTCCCCCCAAGGATTCATCGTGTACCAGTCGTAATTCCCGTAGAAGCTGAACTCGATCGGCGTTTCTCCGAATACAAAACCGCCTGCGGAATTCCCTTCGCTCTCCTTGGTTGCCGCGCCCGTCTTGTCCGGACTAGTTCCTCCTCCGGACGACTCCTTGCTGCAGCCTGCAAGCGCCGCAGACGCAGACAGCGTCAAAGCCATCAATAACAGCGAAGCCTTCTTAAACATACTCACTTGCAAAAACCCCTTTCGTTTTTTTATTTATGTTCAAAGCACGCGGCTTCAAACTACTCTTTAAGCGATCCGATCAGGACGCCCTTTACAAAATATTTCTGCACGAACGGATAGACCAGGACGATAGGGATGGTCGCCACCATCATCGTCGCCATGGACAGCGACTTCGTCGTAATGTTGCTCTTCATGCGCGACATGGCTGCATTCGCAGCGGAATTCATCTGCGACAACTGCTCGCTCATAATGTTGGAGTTCAGAATCTGCTGCAGCTTGGTTTGAATCGGCAGCAACTCGGGATTGTTAATGAAAATGCTTGGCGCAAACCAATCGTTCCAATGGTAGACCGCCGTAAATAACGAAAGCGTGGCGATAACGGGACCGGACAGCGGCAGCGCAATTCGGAAAAGCACACCCCAGTTGTTGCAGCCGTCCATCTTTGCCGATTCCTCGAGACCGTCGGGAAGCCCCTGGAAAAAGGTGCGGAAAATGATCATATTCCACACGCTGATCATTCCCGGAATAACCATCACCCAGAAAGTGTCCATCATGCCCAGCTCGCGAATCAGCAGGAAATACGGAATCAATCCCCCGCTGAAGTACATCGTAATGATGCACACGACCATGTAAAACTTCTTGTGCATCAGTTCCTTCTTGGACATTCCGTACGCGAATATCGCGGTGCTCATAATCGAAAGGAACGTCCCTGCAATCGTTCTTAGAATCGAAATGATGAAGCCGTCGACAATCCTTTTGTCCTTAAAGACAATGTGATAGTTATCGAGCGTAAAATCGCGAGGCCAGAAGGTAACTCCGCCTAACGCGGTATCCATCCCGTTGTTGAACGAGATGACAGCCGAGTTCCAGAAGGGATAGAAGGTTGCAAAGCCAAGCACGCACAGCGAGATGTAAATCGCGCCGTACATCAATCTGTCTCCGGCGGTTAATCTATGCATTCGGTCTCATTCCTTTCTCTGTTGGCCATGCGTTTACCACAAGCTGTTTCCGCTTTTTCTAGCCGCGAAGTTGGCGATGGTCAACAAGGCAACGCTGATAATCGCTTTGAACAAGCCGATGGCGGTCGCGTAGGAGAACCGCTGATTCTCAATTCCGATGCGATACACGTACACATCGATGACATCGGATACTTCGCGAATGCCCGCGTTCGCGAGCAGCAGGATATCTTCGAATCCGGCGCTGAGCAGATTCCCGATCGCCAGAATCATGAAAATGATAATGACGGGCATGATCGAAGGAATCGTTATCAGATACGTCATCTTAAACTTGCTGGCCCCGTCGATCGCCGCCGCTTCGTACATCTGCGGATTAACGCCGGCAATGGCGGCAAGGTAAATAATCGAACCGAATCCGATGCTCTTCCACACGTCCGTCACGACCAGAATGCTCCAGAAGTATTCGGGAAGCGAGAGAAAGCTGATCGGCTCGTCAATCAAGTTTAATTGCTGTAACAGCATGTTAATGCTCCCGTTATCCGTCGACAGCATGGAAGACACCATGCCGGCAACGATGACCCACGACATAAAATGCGGCAGGTAGCTGACCGTCTGAATGACCCGCTTGAACGCCAGCTTGCTCACTTCGTTCAACATGAGAGCCAGGATGATCGGAGCCGGGAACCCGATAAAAAATTTCAAAAAGCTGATTACGATCGTATTGCGGATCACCCGATTAAAATCGGGATCGTTGAAGAACGCTTCGAAATGCTTCAACCCGACCCATGGGCTATCGAGAAAGCCTTTAAACAGGCTGTAGTCCTGAAATCCCAGCAGCACCCCGTACATCGGAATGTATTGAAAAACAATAATGAGCAGCAGAGCAGGAACCACCATCAGCTGAATATCCCATTGTCCCGCCAGTCGTTTGAAATAGCTTTTCTCCGCACCGCCATATGCCGGCTTTCGCTCCGACGCGATCGGGGTATTACGAGCCATCGTCATTCTCCCTTCACCAGTTCGTCCTTAAAGTTTAATCGCTTTAACATTTGATTTGAGTTTACTCTGGCATGAAAGCCCTGTCAATCATCAAAAATAAAAACGATTAAACAAATTTTGCAGATTTTTAGGGGATAATTCACCAATTAACCCCCATTTGACAATATTCTTGCATGTATTTAATATTCGCAAAATGTTTAAGCGTTTATATTTTACAAAAGTATTTCACATGGAGTCCGACACCTCCTTTTGCGCAATACAAAAAGCCATCCATTCGGCGAGGTTCGCCAGAATAGATGGCCTTCGGCTTTCTGCGGTTATGTGGATCTTGGCGCGCCAGTCGTTTCCCGAATAATTAGCTCCGGGTCGAACTCCATGCTCACGTTTCGTCTGCTCGGATCCTTGATCAGCTTAAGCAATATGTCCACTCCCTGCCGACCGATCTTCTCGAACGGCTGTCGGACGGTCGTCAGATACGGACGGAACTCGGAAGCATAGATCTGATCGTCGAAGCCGATAACGGAGACGTCTCCCGGAACTTGAATACCCGCATTCTTGAACGCGTCCATCACGCCGAGCGCGATAAAATCGTCGGCGGCAAATACGGCCGTCGGCAGCTTGCCCGACTCGATCCAGCCGCTGGCGATCCGATAGCCCGAGGGAATGTCAAACCCTCCCTCCACAACGCCAAACGGTTTAATCCCCGCTTCCTCATGGGCATACAGGTAGCCTTTCTCCCTCTCCCGGCTGCTGAGAAACGATCTCGGGCCGCTAATATGAGCTATATTCGAGTGGCCGAGGTCAATCAAATGCTTCGTCGCGTCGTATCCGCCCTTGAAGTTGTTAACGACAATCATCGATACGGACAAATTTTGCTGCTGGCTGTCCAAAATAACGAACGGAATTTTTCGCTTCTTGAGCTCCATCACATAAACATCCGAGTTGGCCGGCGACAGCAGAATAACTCCGTCTACGCGATCCTCCTGAAACATGGAGCGCCGGAATGACTCTTCGTCTCCCTGAGAGATCGAAAGCGCGAGAAAATAGCCGTTCTCGGCCAACCGATCGTTGATCTCCTGTACTACCGCATCGAGAACGGAGTCGTGCAAGGTCGCCAAGGTCAGGCCGATAATGCCGGTTCTTCCGCTTGCCAGACTCCGGGCGGAAGCATTTGGATGATAATCGAGCTCTTTCATTGCCTGCAGTACTTTTTCCCTGTTCTTCTGTCTTACTGACGTGGAGTGATTCAGCACTCTGGACACCGTAACAACCGACAGGCCCGCTTTCTTGGCAACGTCGAAAATACTGACCTTCATCTCACGAACCGTCTCCTGTTACATTCATATTTTCATTAACGTATCATATTTCTTACAGAAATTCATCCTATAGTATCCAACCATCGTTTGTTGTCATTTGCCTTCGTTTTGCTTAAAATGTAACCAAACCTAAGGAGGGAAAGCGATGTTCGCTTCACATAGAAGGGACCGGATATTGGAGCTTCTGCAGCAGGACAAGCAGGTGCTCGTCAAAGATTTGGCGCGCTTGTTCAACGTATCCGAAGGCACGTTGCGGATCGATCTCCGCATTCTGGAGGATGAGGGACTGCTGGAAAGAACCCATGGCGGAGCCATTCCGAGGAAGCAGCAAGCGGCGGCTAACGAACTGCGGAATCCCTCTCGCAGCCAGCTCAACTATGAGGAGAAGCAGGCGATCGGCAGAAGAGCGGCCAAGCTTGTCATCGACGGGCAGTGCATTATTTTGGACGCCAGTTCGACCGCGTTGGAGCTGGCCAAAGGCTTGACCGACCATAATTATTTGACCGTGGTCACCAATGGACTTGAGACGGCAATGACGCTGAACCAGAATCCGCGCAACAACGTCATCCTCATCGGAGGCGTGCTGCGGAGCGGTTCCAAGACAGTCGAAGGCGTACTTGGCAAAGACATTCTGAGCGGCATTCACGCCGATCTGTTCTTCACTTCCGCCGAAGGACTGAGCGTGCAGGAGGGCATGACGGACTTCAGTCTGTACGAAGCGGAGCTCAAAAAACTGATGACCGCCAACGCCAGCCGAACCGTCGCTCTCGTCGATCATACTAAGCTCGGGAGAAGATCAATCGCCTCCTCGGTCGCCTTCGATGCGATTCACATCCTCATCACGGACGGAAGGGCGGATCCCGTTTTCCTGAAGCAGTTCCGACGCACGGAAGTGATCATAGCCGACTGAATTCGCCATCAAACGAACGTTCATATACAAGCGGATGCGAACGTCGATAAACGCACTCAATCGTTGACATTCGCAAGCAAACGAAAGGACAATAGAGGGAAGAGAATTCGCGATTTAGGGGGAAACTGCATCATGGCATTGAACGGAATCGATGGATTGATTATCGACCTGGACGGTACGATCTATCTCGGCTCTCAAGCGATTGAGGGAGCCAAGGAAACGATGGAGCATATTCGCGCCGCAGGTATAAAGGTCGTTTTCTTAAGCAACCGCGGCAATTATTCCCGAAGAATGTGCCAAGAAAAGCTTGAGGCGATGGGCATTCCGGCAGCGGCGGAGGAGATTATTCTAACCTCTTCCGTGACCGCCACATATTTGCTGGAGAACGAGCCTGACGGCAAAGCCTGGCTGTTCGGAGATGAAGGATTGCATGAGGAACTGAGGAGCCATGGAGTTCAACTCGCCGCCAAGCCGGAGGAAGCCGATTGGCTCGTTATTACGCTTCATGAGTCGCTGACTTACGCGGAACTGAACGACGCTTTTCGGGCCGCTCGCAGCGGCGCCAAACTTATCGTCACCAACGAAGACAAGACTTTCCCCGGAGACGGCGGAGAATGTATCGACGTGGGGGCTACGATCGCCGCGATCGTCCATACGACCGGAGCAGAGGTGTCCGTCGTCGTCGGCAAGCCTTCGGCCTATATGGCCAATGCGGCTCTTCGCGCTTTGGATCTGCCGCCCGAACGCTGTCTCGTCATCGGGGACAGCCTCCATTCCGATATCGCCCTGGGCAAGCGCGCCGGTATCCGCACGGCGCTCGTGCTCAGCGGATCGACAACGCGTGAACGCGGCGAAGCCGCCGAGGAGCGCCCCGATTTTATCTGGGATTCCATCTCGGACATTCGCACGCTGCTGCAGTCCGACAAGGAGGAGCGTCAATGACCTTTCCCGTAAAAATCGAAGCCGGCGCGCTTAACGCGGTTGCCCCGTACTTGAAAGAGCAAGGATATCGCCAAGTCGCCATCGCGGTCGACGAAATGACGTATAAAGTGGCGGGGGAGAGACTGGAACGGGAGATTGAACGTGCAGGAATTCAAGTTGGAACAACGCGGATTGAGCCTGATCGCCAAGGCGATGTGATCGCGGACGAGGCTTCCATAGTCCAACTGATTCTGGCGCTGCGCCAGGAGGCCGCGGAAGTTGCGATCGCCGTCGGCTCGGGGACGCTGCACGACATCTCGCGCTTTGCGGCATACGCTGTCGGTATCCCCTTCGTATCGGTGCCTACAGCGCCTTCTGTCGACGGCTTTAATTCCGTCGGAGCGCCGCTCATTCTGCGCGGCGAGAAAAAAACGATCGGAGCCATCGGACCTTCCGCTATTTTCGCGGATCTGGACATTCTGACGCAAGCTCCGGACGCGATGGTTGCCGCAGGCTTCGGCGATATGCTGGGCAAATATACTTCTCTATTCGACTGGACGTTCGGCCATCTAGCAGGTGGGGAGCCGTTCTCGCGCGAGGTGTACGAGCGAACGGAGCGAGCTCTGCTGGCGTGCGTGGAGCATAGCGAAGAGATCGGACGCCGCACGCCGCATGGTATCGAGACGCTGACTCGGGCGCTTATCGAGTCCGGCTTCGCGATGCTGCAATTCGGCCAGTCTCACTCGGCCTCCGGCGCCGAGCATCATCTCTCCCACTACTGGGAGATGGAGCTGCTTCGACTCGGTCGTAAGCAGGTACTGCATGGCGCGAAGGTCGGGATCGCCTGCGCGATCATTTCGGACCTGTACCGCGAGTTGGCTTCGGAGCGGCCGGAGCTGTTTCCTGTGGAGCATCGCGAGGCGCTGACCGAGGCGATCGCCCGCATTCCAAGCGGCGAGGAAATTCGCCGACTGCTTGCGCTGGCAGGAGGGCCGACCGCCCCCGAAGCGCTCGGCATCGGCCAAGAGCTGCTCGAGCGAAGCTTGCGCGAGGCGCACCGTATTCGCCCCAACCGCTACACCCTGCTTAGAACGTACAACGAATCGAATTAAGCGACGAAGAAGGCCGCCCCACAGCAGCAGCTGACGGGACGGCCTTGATTTTTCCCCGAAGGGGGTTAACCGGCTTGCAAACGACGGATTCTCTCTTCGAGGTCCGGGTGCGTCGAGAACAATGCGCTTCTCTTCTTGCCGCTGATTTGCAGAGTGGAGATCGCGGTTTGCTGACTGTCCTGCATACGATCCTGATAGGCTTTGAGCCCGCGCAGCGCGTGAATCATTTTGTCGCGGCCCGCCAGATGGGCGCCGCCGGCATCCGCATGGAACTCGCGATGTCTCGAATAAGCCAGCACGACAAGGCTGCCCAGAATGGAGAAGGCGATCTGGAAGACGATAACGGCGATAAAGTGAACAAGCCCGGCCAGTTCTTCCTTCACGAGCCGCGATACGGCCCAAGCGGCGATACGCGACAGGAAGACGACAAACGTGTTGACGACTCCCTGCAGCAGCGTCATCGTGACCATGTCTCCGTTAGCAACGTGGGCGACTTCGTGGGCGATGATGGCTTCCACTGCATTTTCGTCAAGCTCGTGCAGGAGTCCGCTCGATACGGCGACGAGGGAGCGCTTCTTCGAAGGGCCGGTAGCGAACGCATTCACCTCATTCGATTCGTAGATGCCGACCTCGGGCATATGCGTGAGCCCCGCGGCGCGGGACAGACGGTGAACCATATCGACGACTTGACGCTCGCCGTAGCTCAAATTGTCCTCCGGCTTGAGGACCTGGACTTTCATCATCATTTTGGCCATCCAGCGGGACATCGCCAGAGAGATAAACGCTCCGGTAAAGCCGACGATGGCGCTGAATACGAGCAACGAGCCAAAATCGATTCCGCCCGATTCATTCAAATATGAGCTAACTCCGAACACGGACAAGATGATGCCGATCGTGATCATGACGAGCAAGTTGGTTAGAATAAATAGCAAAATTCGCTTCATGAGCTCCTCCTCGATTTTCATTCAATTACATAAGATAAATTATTGAATGAGCTTTTCTTAATCTTTATGTACGGATGAACCCCCTATTGCGTTTCATTATCAGTCAAGCAAATCTGGATGAATAGGCACCTCTCTTGATTCAGTCAGCCGATAATTTGGGGTTGAGTCAAAAAAAAGTGCCTCCACTACCCCAGCCGGGGAGCGAAGGCCAAAATAGTGCCCTGACGCCACCCCAGCCGGGGAGCGAAGGCCAAAATAGTGCCCTGATGCCACCCCAGCCGCGGAGCGAAGGCCAAAATAGTGCCCTGATGCCACCCCAGCCGCGGAGCGAAGGCCAAAATAATGCCCTGACGCCACCCCAGCCGCGGAGCGAAGGCCAAAATAATGCCCTGACGCCACCCCAGCCGCGGAGCGAAGGCCAAAATAGTGCCCTGATGCCACCCCAACCGCGGAGCGAAGGCCAAAATAGTGCCCTGATGCCACCCCAGCCGCGGAGCGAAGGCCAAAATAGTGCCCTGATGCCACCCCAGCAGCGGAGCGAAGGTCAAAATAGTGCCTTAATATCCAACGAAAGATGTCTCGCAAAGTCCGCTGACAATAGAGTTCCCCTCTTGCCGCACGGCGGACCGATGTATGTCAATTGGTCAGCCGGAGTTAAAAAAAGGACAACTCTGCACTTTATAGAATCCGCAACTGGTGTATTAGATAAGTCCCGATTTTTGAAGCAGCCGTTGCATGATCGCCGCGAATTCGGCTCTCGTCATGTAAGCTTTCGGAGCAAGCGTATCGTCGCTTCTGCCGGACACGACGCCGGCCTGTACGCTATCGGCAATACCGTTTTTCGCCCATTCAGAAACTTTCGCCCCATCCGCGTACGAACGAAGCGTTTCTTCCACCGACTGGCCGGACAGCTTAGTTTTAAGCCCAGTCAACCGCAGCGCATTGGAAATGATGACCATAGCCTGCTCCCGCGTGATTTTGTCGTTGGGACGGAATGTACCGTCGTCGAAACCGCTGAGCAGCTGGTATACATGGGCCGTGTCGATCGCAGCGCGGTACGGGTCCGTGGATTTCACATCCGAGAACGACGTCGTCCCACCTTTCTCCAACTGGAGCCCCAGTCCGCGAACAAGGATCACCGCGAATTCCCCGCGGGTAATGTCACGGTCGGGATTAAACTGACTGCCGCCGGTTCCTTCAAAGATCAATCGCGAACCCATGTCGTTGACCATGTCTTTCGCCCAGTGGTTCGCTACGTCGCTGAACGTGACCGGATGCCAGACAACCGAGTACGTACTGTTCGTCAAGCTGTTGATGACCGCGAAGTATTTACCGTCGATCTTGGAAATCTTGGTCGGCACGTGACGCACTGTACCGTTTGGCTCTATGACGACCCCCGTCGTTATTTGGGCCGGGTCTACGTCGTCGGGTAAGGCGACCTTACGCTCCACATAAGCGTCGAACTTGTTGATTTCAACGCTTCTGTCTCCGTAAGTACCTCTGATGGTAAAGTTTACCGGAGATACGACCAATTCAAACTTTCCTTTGGTTGCCGATTGCTGGACGACTTTCACCATATCGGCTGTAGTTGCAGATATTTCGATTTGAATCTTGATATCTTCCAGCGCTACCGACTTGCCAATCTGATCGAACACAGAGTCGATGTTGATTTGATACGCCGGGAGCGTGTAGATTGCCCGATCCGTCTTGATTTCCAGCACGGCCTGCTTGTTTTCCATGTTCTTTATCATTTGGCCGTTCAACTCACTGACGATGACATCGGTCTTCATGTTCGCCGGAATGGTGATGATCGGACGTTGCTCTGCTGATGTCAGTTTGGCCTGCAGCTTCTTCTGATCCACGACGATTGTCGTTACGGTCTGATCCGCCCGTTTGGACGTCGTCGCCGTTCCAGCGGTTTCCGCTTTGCCGTTCACAAGAATGTCCACCCCTGTATTCGAGGGAGGGGTAGCACTCGTTCCAGATGGTTGCGTGGAGCCGGAGTTGCCGCTTCTTGGCTCTGCCACGACAACAGCCGTCGTTTGGCCAAACTTCACAACTTTGTCGTTGACATCAAGCTCCGCTACGGCCAGCTTGTCTCCGTTTGCCGCATTCACGATGCCACTAACCGGCAACTCCGTATAACCGCTCAGTGTTTCTCCCACGTTCGGTATGGTTACCACGCCGTTTGCCGCATTGAGGTACACAAACTTATGCCCCGTCGCTGCGGCAGGTGCAACCGTAATTTGCGTTTTGCCGTCGTTCGCCGCTCCCGCCACGTCGGTCGACGTTACCGTCAAACCGCTTCCAGCCACCGGCTCCGCCACGACAACAGCCGTTGTTTGGCCAAACTTCACAACTTTGTCGTTCTCGTCAAGCTCGGCTACGGCCAGCTTATCGCCGTTCGTCGCATTCACGATGCCATTAACCGGCAAGTCTGTGTAGCCGCTTAGCGTTTCTCCCACATTCGGTACGGTTACCGCGCCGTTTGCCGCATTGAGGTACACGAATTTATGACCCGGCATTGCGGAAGGCGCAACCGAAATTTGCGTCTTGCCGTCGTTCGCCGTTCCCGCCACGTCGGTCGACGTTACCGTCAAACCGCTTGCCGCCACCGGCTCCGCCTCGACTACAGCCGTCGTTTGGCCAAACTTCACAACTTTGTCGTTGACATCAAGCTCGGCTACGGCCAGCTTGTCTCCGTTTGCCGCATTCACGATGCCATTAACCGGCAACTCCGTATAACCGCTCAGTGTTTCTCCCACGTTCGGTATGGTTACCACGCCGTTTGCCGCATTGAGGTACACAAACTTATGCCCCGTCGCTGCGGCAGGC
>NZ_QRDZ01000038.1:26164-26961 GCF_003386235.1 Cohnella phaseoli | reverse complement strand
CCGTATAACCGCTCAGTGTTTCTCCCACGTTCGGTATGGTTACCACGCCGTTTGCCGCATTGAGGTACACAAACTTATGCCCCGTCGCTGCGGCAGGCGCAACCGTAATTTGCGTCTTGCCGTCGTTCGTCGCTCCCGCTACGTCGGTCGACGTTACCGTCAAACCGCTTCCAGCCACCGGCTCCGCCACGACAACAGCCGTTGTTTGACCGAACTTCATGACTTTGTCGTTCTCGTCAAGCTCCGCTACGGCCAGCTTGTCGCCGTTCGTCGCATTCACGATGCCATTAACCGGCAAGTCTGTGTAGCCGCTCAGCGTTTCGCCCACGTTCGGTACAGTTACCACACTGTTTGCGGCATTAAGGTACACGAGTTTATGACCCGTCGCTGCGGCAGGTGCAACCGTAATTTGTGTCTTGCCGTCATTTGTCGCTCCCGCCACGTCGGTCGACGTTACCGTCAAGCCGCTTGCCGCCACCGGCTCCGCCTCGACTACAGCCGTCGTTTGGCCGAACTTCACGACTTTGTCGTTCACGTCAAGCTCCGCTACGGCTAACTTGTCGCCGTTCGTCGCATTCACGATTCCATCCTCAGGTAATTCCGTATAACCGCTCAGCGTTTCGCCCACGTTCGGTACAGTTACCACACTGTTTGCGGCATTAAGGTACACGAGTTTATGACCCGTCGCTGCGGCAGGTGCAACCGTAATTTGTGTCTTGCCGTCATTTGTCGCTCCCGCCACGTCGGTCGACGTTACCGTCAAGCCGCTTGCCGCCACCGGCTCCGCCTCGACTACA
>NZ_QRDZ01000038.1:25221-26065 GCF_003386235.1 Cohnella phaseoli | reverse complement strand
ACCGTAATTTGTGTCTTGCCGTCATTTGTCGCTCCCGCCACGTCGGTCGACGTTACCGTCAAGCCGCTTGCCGCCACCGGCTCCGCCTCGACTACAACCGTCGTTTGGCCAAACTTCACAACTTTGTCGTTGACGTCAAGCTCGGCAACGGCTAACTTGTCACCGTTTGCCGCATTCACGATGCCATCAACCGGCAAGTCTGTGTAGCCGCTTAGCGTTTCTCCCACGTTTGGTACGGTCACCATGCCGCTTGCCGCATTGAGGTACACAAACTTATGCCCCGTAGCAGCGGCAGGCGCAACCGTAATTTGTGTCTTGCCGTCG
Organism: Cohnella phaseoli; assembly: GCF_003386235.1. Classification (GTDB taxonomy): domain Bacteria; phylum Bacillota; class Bacilli; order Paenibacillales; family Paenibacillaceae; genus Cohnella; species Cohnella phaseoli. Next base: position 25,741 of record NZ_QRDZ01000038.1, on the reverse strand, counting down.
TTCGTCGCTCCCGCCACGTCAGTTGACGTTACCGTCAAACCGCTTGCCGCTACCGGCTCAGCCTCGACTACAGCCGTCGTTTGGCCGAACTTCACAACTTTGTCGTTCACGTCAAGCTCGGCTACGGCTAACTTGTCGCCGTTCGTCGCATTCACGATTCCATTAACCGGCAAGTCTGTGTAGCCGCTTAGCGTTTCTCCCACGTTTGGTACGGTCACCATGCCGCTTGCCGCATTGAGGTACACAAACTTATGCCCCGTAGCAGCGGCAGGCGTAACCGAAATTTGCGTCTTGCCATCGTTCGCCGCTCCCGCCACGTCGGTCGACGTTACCGTCAAACCGCTTGCCGCTACCGGCTCAGCCTCGACTACAGCCGTCGTTTGGCCGAACTTCACAACTTTGTCGTTCACGTCAAGCTCCGCTACGGCCAGTTTGTCGCCGTTCGTCGCATTCACGATTCCATTAACCGGCAAGTCTGTGTAGCCGCTTAGCGTTTCTCCCACGTTTGGTACGGTCACCA
>NZ_QRDZ01000038.1:0-25123 GCF_003386235.1 Cohnella phaseoli | reverse complement strand
ACGGCCAGTTTGTCGCCGTTCGTCGCATTCACGATTCCATTAACCGGCAAGTCTGTGTAGCCGCTTAGCGTTTCTCCCACGTTTGGTACGGTCACCACGCCGTTTGCCGCATTGAGGTACACAAACTTATGCCCCGTCGCTGCATCAGGCGTAACCGTAATTTGTGTCTTGCCGTCATTTGTCGCTCCCGCCACGTCGGTCGACGTTACCGTCAAGCCGCTTGCCGCTACCGGCTCAGCCTCGACTACAGCCGTCGTTTGGCCGAACTTCACGACTTTGTCGTTGACGTCAAGCTCCCCTACGGCTAGCTTATCGCCGTTTGCCGCATTCACGATGCCGTCCCCAGGCAACGCCGTATAACCGCTTAGCGTTTCTCCCACGTTCGGTACGTTTACCACGTCGTTTGCTGCATTGAGGTACACAAATTTATGTCCCGTCGCTACGGTAGGTGCAACCGTAATTTGCGTCTTGCCGTCGTTCACCGCTCCCACCACGTCAGTTGACGTTACCGTCAAGCCGCTTGCCGGTTGCGCCCCTCCGTTTTTTAGCAAATAGATCGCCATATCGATAACCGCCTGGATGTTGGCGGCCGTCACATAGCCATCTGCAGGCATATTGTCAAGCACAGCTTGTCCAATAATGCGCTTCTCTTCAGGTTCCAAAGGATTGTATTCGCTCAAATCAAATCCGGGATTGGTAAAAATCCCATTGTTTATAGTATCTATCATATCTACAATCGATGAGGCGCCATCTTCTTGCTCCGGTGCTTTGTGCATGTACATAATCACTATTCTAGTAGCGTAAGCATTCGTAAAAGTAGTGTACAATTCGTCCCTATTTTCGTAAGGACGACGGACGATCATGTAATCGAGCAGCGCGTCTTTATCCGCTTTCTTACTATTAGTAATCCATTGGAGTTTCTGATGATCCATAGCATACTCTGAATAATCCTGTATCGCCTGATACATCTTCTCCCGTGTATCCGCTTCATTGTAGACATCGGATACAGGGTCAATGTCGGCAAAAACCGTCTGCAATCCCAACTGCGAAAACAATAGAAGTATGCTCATCAGAACCAAAAACCGTCGCCCATCAAACAGACCCAACCGATGATTGCGTAGCTTCATTTTAAACCTCTCCTGACTAAACAAGTCGATTTTTGTCTAATACAATCAACATTGTATAATGCAGGGCTCAACAAATACTCAACAAATGGCCGCCTTATAACGACTGTGATTTCGAGTGAAGTTGAAAAGCTTAGACTGGACTTCCATTGTTTAGGTCACATGAACGTTTAAATCCCAGTTTAAGCAACGATAACGTTAGGGAGCAATCATACCAGATATACCAGATCGAAAACGCTTCTTTCCATTCCCACACACCCTAGTAGCGGACGATTCCTTGATGACCTCTTCGTACGTTTTTTCATTCACGCTTAGAGGGCAGTGCCTGCACAAGCACATTCATGCTAAAAGAAGCGCAGGGGACTACCTTGGAACGAATTATCTCGTCTTCCGCGTATAGGTCGGCCAATTCATACCGCTGTCCATCCAGCACATACTGCTCCAACGTAAAATTAGAGAGATCAACGATCCAATATTCCGGAACGCCATATTTGGCGTATACGATGCGTTTCTGCACCTTGTCCCGTCTGCGCGAATGCTTGGAGGAAATTTCGGCGACCAGATCGGGAGTGCCGTTGATGCCTCTTTCTTCAACGATATCCATTCTGCTGCGATGAATCATGACAAGATCCGGCTGGCGGACTTCCGTAGCGGAAAAATGACATCGACTGGCGAGACGTAAATAATGTATTCGTTGCGACAGGTGGCGTTAAGTGAAAATAGCAATTCCTGACTGACCGACTGATGCGTAGTCGTCGGAGCAGGGCTCATCAGCTCCAACACTCCATCGGAAATTTCATAGCGTCTGCCGTCGTCTTCCATATTGGCGTACATGTCGTAAGTAACCGGCGACTCCTTGATTAGCTCTTCGTACGTTTTCTTTTTCATGCCTATGGCGCCCCTTTCCTTGTCAAAATGCTCCACACACTGCTCAGGAAAACTAATTTATCTTATCCGGCTGTACGGGCAAACTTCGCACAATCTCGCCCATGCTGAACGAGGCGCACGTGGCTGTCTTGGAACGGATTGTCTCGTCTTCCGCGTAGACCTCGGTCAAATCATAGCGATCCCTATCCAGCACATACTGCTCCAACGTAAAGTTGGAGAGATCGACGATCCAATATTCCGGAACGCCGTATTTGGCATATACGATCCGTTTCTGCACCTTGTCCTGTCTGCGCGAATGCTTGGAGGTGATTTCAACGACTAAATCCGGCGCACCATTGATGCCCTTGCTGCCAATAATCTCCACTCTACTGCGATGAATCATGATCAGGTCCGGCTGGCGGACTTCCGTAGCGGATAAAATGACGTCAATTGGCGATGAGTAGATAATGTAATCGTTGCGGCAGCTGACATTAAACTTGTACTGCAGCTCGTTCACCACCGACTGATGCGTAGGCGTCGGAGCAGGGCTCATCAGCTCCAACGCACCGTCGGAAACCTCGTAACGATTGCCGTCGTCTTCCATATTGGCGTACATGTCGTAAGTAACCGGCGACTCCTTGATCAGCTCTTCGTACGTTTTCTTTTTCATGTTCGTTCAAGCTCCCTCCGCATCAACAAAAATAGCACCCCAGCAAAGAAACACATCTGTGTTTATCTTTGTGAGGTGCTTCCTCGACATTATTTCCTTCATTATGCCGCTGTTCCCGCAAGCTGTCAATTTCGTGCAATAACGAACCCTTCGTCGGCCAAGTACTCCTCGGCTTCTTCGCGCGTTTCGAACGCCATTTCGAGATTCAGCCCCGCAAACAGATACCACATATCGTCCTCAAACTGCAGCAATAGCTCGTCGCCGGCATCATTGCGCCACTTCTCTCCGGTCGCGCCGTCCGTCTCCGTATTAGCCGCCTTAGCCGATCCTCCGGACGACGATCCACCGCCCAACATCCGGATCGACCGGACCACCAGCTCTCTTAGCTGCGGTTCATCGTAATCGCGAACGTTGGCAAAGCCTTTCCCGTCCGTCTCAACGCCGTCCAACCCGACTGCATACACGTAGCCGTTGCCGTTCGGATGAAAATGATAGCCCACGTTTTTCTTATCCGTCAGACTGGCATCATAATGAAAGTTCACTCTTCCCAGGGAAACGTCTTTGCGCTGCAATTCAGGAAACGACTGCATAATCGCCAGCTTCTCTTCAAAACTCAACATATGGATTCACCCTCCCTTTCCAAATACATTATTACACACCCATTATGACCCTACGCGCTCCGGGGAGCCCTCCGGGTCTCCTCCATTCTCGTCATCCCTCGTAAACCGCCGCTCGATCCTTTTGCTGATCCACAGCGACAGACCCACGAACAGCACGACGTAGACGAGCTCGAACGGCCGCTCGACGAACCGCATCAGATCGTGGCCGATGATCGATACCGACATGACCATGATCGCCTTGCCGAATAGAACCGCGATGAGGAACGAGCGAATCCGCATCTGCGCGATAGCCGCGGCGATATTGATAACGACAAACGGCCCGACCGGGAAAATGCTAAGCAAAAACACATAACTGAATGCGTTGCGGCGCACCCACTTCAAGCTCTTCTGAACCTTGGGCTTTTGCGCCATTCGAACGAAATAAGGATGTCCGGCGATTTTGCGCACGACGAGAAATGTCGTCAGACAGCCCGCAACGATTCCGATCCAGGAGTAGAGAAAGCCAAGCCATAAGCCATAGACGGCCGCATTCACCCCGACGATCAGAATCGTCGGCAGAGGCGGGATAAACGATTTCATGAACGTAAGCGCTATACCCGGCAAAGGCCCGAAATTGCGATATTGTTCCAATATATGGGTCAAATTCTCTTCGGTAATGTTGGAGAGAATGTCCGACACGAGACTCATCCGGGGCCAACACCTTTTCCGCTACGCAGTAATGTGCCTATTATACCACTTGTCCGTTCCCGATACTTCAACGCATTTCCGACAATCCTCGGAACTTCGCCGAGGCAACGGTCAGTCGTTTTGCCCGGAGAGGAGCTTTTTCTATGGCTGAGGACTTCTGTCCGGCAATTGCTCTACGAAGCTGTCGGACAGATTAAGCAGCTCCAGCGCTCGCTCGTATTCGGACCGCGAAGCGCCGCTGCCCTCAGACAGCTCTTCACCGTCGAAAGGATAGTTTGCGCCGTCCTCATAGTCGTTGCCGGTAATGAACACTCCGGTATCCGACACGATGGAGCCGGTCGGCAGGAAGTGCCGCATCGGGAGCACATTGGAGTCCGAGTTCAATAGATCCTGCCCGAAATATAGCTGATTCCCAAGAGAAGCCCCTACCAGATTCGCTACGGTCGGCAACAGATCGATTTGTCCCCCCGTGCGCTCAATGACCGCAGGATAGGTCGCATCCGGAACGTGCATAATGAGCGGTACGTTGAACATTTCCGCATAACCGTACTCATGGCCGACCAATTCCTTCATGAGCTCGCGCTCTTCGTCATTCATCGAGTATACGGGCAAGCCTTGATGATCGCCGTAGAAAAGCACAACGCTATCTTCCCATAGCCCGCTGCTTTTCAGATCGTCGATGAAGGCGCCTATCGCATAGTCGGCGTAATTTTGCGCCTGAATGTACCGCCCGATCATCGAATCCTGCATCTCCTCGGGAAGGGCCAAACGGCGCTTCGATTCCGGCAGATTGTAAGGGTGATGAGCGCTCATGCTCAGCACCTGTGCGTAGAAGGGACGATCGCTTTCGTTCATTTTCTTCAACTCTTCGATCGTCTTCTCGTACAGAACTTCGTCGGACGAGCCGAACGCGATATGATCCGTATCCCCGAAAAAGCTTTTGTCGTAATACCGGTCGAACCCAAGTGCCGGATATAGCTCGGTCCGGTTCCAGAACTGAACGTCGTTCGTGTGGAACGTAGCCGTATCGTAGCCATAGCTCTTCAGCAGTTTAGGCAGGCTCGGCAGCTCCTTTTTCGCGTTGTTTTTCGTCGCCGGCTCGTGCTTAGGTACATATAAAGACGTATTCACCACGTATTCGGCATCCGCCGTCGTCCCCTGCCCAACCATCGCATAGAAACGATCGAAATGGAAATTCTCCCGGGCGAGCTTCGATAAATTCGGCATCGCCTCCTGGCCGTTCACCCGAAGGCCGATCAGGAAGTTCTGCATCGATTCCATCTGAACGATAATGACGTTTTTTCCCTTTGCTGCGCCGTAATAGAGCGGTTGCTCCCGGGACGTCTTCCCTTTCAGCTCGTCGATTCGGGCTTGGGTAATTTCCTTCATATCTACCCTTTCCGCATCGACCTTGTCATCCGCGAATATCGTATAAAACTCGTAATTCAGAATGCCCATTTCTTCCGCTTGCATATTCTCGTTCATGCTGGCGCGGTTAGGCCAGATGCTGATAAAGCAAAGCATGACGGACACGACAAGCAGAACGGACAGCGCCTTGCGGCTAATCGGCCTCAATTGCAGCTGGAATCCCTTCGTTCGGCTCCTCAGCCACAGAGGGATGGCTACCAGAACGAGGATATCGACGAACACTAGCAAATAGTACGGGTCCATCAGCGAGTAGGTGCTGTCTCCGACCTGAGCGACTTTATTGGCTTGATTGAGCGCATGATAGGTTACGATAACGCCGTAATATTTGTAATACATCAGCACCGTAAAATAAAGCAGCGTAAACAGCAGGTTGGCGATCGTGTAATAAAGCAGCTTGCGCTTGGTTGCGAACCATTCGATCAGGCAGAAAACGACCCAGAAAAACGGAATTTCCGTCAGCATCGTCGTCACCGAAGGACCGTCTTCGAACACCACGAACCAGGCGAGACAGCATTTCAGCAGCAATATCAAAGTAAAAAGCACGAATCTCCGGTTGCCCAGCTTGATCAACAGATTCATGTCCATATCCTCTCCCTTGCGAATCGCGGAGAACCTTTTTTCTATTATTCTACCGTATACCCCAGCCTGAGGTTTCTTAAAGTTTCCTTAGATTCACGACCTCCTTATCGATAACCTTGAAAAACAGCTCAAAAAAACCCGCCGTCTTACACGCAGGTCGGTTAGTTGGGGTTGGGGCGACGTTTGTTAGTCTAACGCGGAAATCCCGCCTTAAATGTGCATCCTCACCCTTTCGGGGCCGAATAAAGCGGATAATCCGCTTTAATTTTGCAAATTCGGCTATTTTGGAAAAATAAAGAGAGTTTTCCTCTTTAAATCATCCATTTTCACCTATTACGGGAAAATAACGCGGATTTTCCGTTTTAACGTTTCCTCCAAGTTGAAAATAGAGGAGGGGGCCCACAAAATCAGAGTCCCTGAGATAAATAGAATATGTAAGGGAGGGGTAAGTACCCCCGCCCCCTCCCTGAGGAGCCTCGCACGCCCCTGAAATGACCTCTTAACGGGTTTACCCTTTCCATTTCAGGAGCGCTTCCGAAGCATTAGCACAGCAATCGAACTTGGCTATGGGATAGCCCCTTCTTGCTCTTACCTTTTATGCCTCAATTGCTCCTGAGCCATCCGGATCATCTCCCGCACCATTGCGCCGCCGATTCTTCCTCCGACCTGCCCGGCTTCCTCCGTCGTCAGCTTCCCGTTGTCGCCCGGCTCCAGCGGCACGCCGATTTCCTTGGCAACCTCGTACTTCACCGCGTCCGGCCGCTGCGGATCGACCGAGTAGCCCTCCTTGCGCATCACGTCCGCTTTGAGGGCGCTAACGCCCTCTTCCGCTCCGGGCACCGCCAGCCTCCGTCTTCTACTTCTGCCCATCTGTTCGATCGCCTCCGTTCAGTTCGGGAACGCCAAGTCTAATGTCGATGCTAGCCTTCCCGGACAAAAACGAATTATTCGTCAGCCGCTTCCATCCATTGCTCGTACAGACGATCCAGACGTCCCCGCACATCCTCTCTTGCCGCCCAATCCTTCTCCAATTCGGGGGGACTGATCGGCGTTCCGTCGTGCGTCCGGGCATCCAGCTCGGCCAGTCGCCGCTCTAGCTCGGCGATCTCCGTTTCCAGGCGCTCGCGAATAAGATCGGGCTGCACAACGGAGCCCTGCCGCTTGATCGCCCCTGGACGCTCGAAGGCCGCTCTCGGCCGAACGCCGCGCGATGGCAAGGACTCAGCTTCTTCGGAAAACTCTAAGGCAGCCGCTCTGCGCCTGCTCTCCGCCTTGTAATCGTCGAAATCCCCCAAATAAACCGCCAGGCGTCCCTCATCCAACTCCCAAACCTTTTGCGCCAGCCGATTGATCAAATAACGATCGTGAGTCACCGCCAGAATGGTCCCCGGATACTCGATCAGCGCTTCCTCGAGCGCCTCCCTTGATGCGATATCCATATGGTTCGTCGGTTCGTCCAGTACGAGCAGATTGGGCTTGCGCAGCACAAGCAGCGCCAACCTCAGCCTCGTCCATTCCCCGCCGGACAGCAGGCCAACCGGCTTAAACACGTCGGCTCCGTAGAACAGATAGGCCGCCAGACGCGATCTGGCTTCCCCTTCTTCCATGCCGGCCTCACGGCGAAAATAATCCAACACCGACTCCTTCGGTTCTTCCGGCTGCTGCTGCTGGGCCAAATACCCGATCTCTACTCGCGAACCGAGCTTAAGCTCGCCTCCGTCCGCTTGCTCCTCGCCGAGGATCAGCCGGAGCAGCGTCGACTTGCCCGCGCCGTTGCGGCCGATGAGCGTCACCTTTTCTCCGTATTCCAGCTGCGCCGAAGCGCTCCTCAGAATGTCCTTATTCCCGTATCGCTTAGCCACGCTGTCCAGCGCGATCACCTGTTTGCCGGAACGATCGGTCGGCCGAAGCTCGAACTCCGCCTCCTTGCGATCAAGCGCCGGACGCTTCACCTTCTCCATTCGATCCAACGCCTTCTGCATGGAAGCGGCTCTGCGGAAAAACTTGCCGTTGTCGCCGATTCTGCCCCATTCCATCAGCTGTTTGATCGTTTCGCGCATCTTTTTGATTTTTTTCTGCTGCTCCTGGTAATCGGCGAACTGCTGAAGCAGAAGCTCTTCCTTCTCCTTCATATATTTCGTGTAATTGGCATGGAAAACGAGCGATTCCCCATCCTCCAGCTCAACGATCTTCGTTACGACCCGATCCAGAAAATAACGGTCGTGCGAGACGATCAAGCACGCGCCGTCATACTTCAGCAGAAACTCCTCCAGCCACTCAACGCCTTTCATGTCCAGATGGTTCGTCGGTTCGTCGAGCAGCAGCAGATCCGGCTTGCGGATCAATTGCGAGGCCAGCCCTACCTTCGTTCTCTCTCCTCCTGACAACGAGCCGTAGTCCCGCTCGTACCACGTCTTATCGATCCGCAAACCCCCAGCGATCTGATCGATACGCGCGTCCATCTCATAGCCGCCCTCCCGCTCGAACCGTTCCTGAAGCAAAGCATAGCGCTGCAGCAGCTCCTCCAGGCGGACCGGATCGTCCGCGGCTGCCGGTTCCGACATCCGCTTCTCCAAATCGGCCATCTGAGCCCGGCACTCCAACAGTCCGCTATATCCGAGAGCTAGCACATCGTATACAGAACGATGCGCCATATTGGCGGGAATTTGCTCCAAGTAACCGATTCCGGCGTCTTTGCGCACGGTAAGCAGCCCCTCGTCGGGTGTATCCAGCTTGGCGATCAGACGCATCAGCGTCGTTTTGCCGCTGCCGTTGCGGCCCACGAGACCGGCCTTCTCTCCGTGATGAAGCTCAAAGGTCACATTGTCCAGCACTAGCTGCGCTGCATTATATTTACGTACGTTTTGGCAATTTATCGTTAACATGTCGGTTCCTCCTGAAATATCGGAGGCTCCTGCCCGGCAAATACAAAAAGGGCGCAGGGAAAATTCCCTACGCCCGTTCGGATACGTTAATCCGCTTCGGTCAAGGCAGGAACCTTCTCGAGAGTTGTGAAATCGTATGGCCGAAAATGGACGGACTTCTCCCGTATTCGCGCGCGCCATGAACGATGCCAGCCATTGCAATCGGCAATCGGCTGACTTGGTTGTTCACAAACTCTCGATTCATCCTGCCTTCACCTCCCGTCAAAAATCGTTATTCCGAGAATACCATGGACTCCGCCGACAGCGCAAGCATTCTCCAGCCAACGCCGCCCAAATATGCATTAATCATTATATAATTATTTTATGATGCATTATACTTTTAATAACCGCTCAACCCCGATAGCTGTCCTGCCATTTGAGCAGACGGGCCTCCAAAATCCGGACCAGAGAATCGGTCAGCTTGCCGACGATGGCAAAGATGAAAATGCCGACAAAGACGACGCCGGTACGAAGATAGGCGCGAGCGTCTTGGATCAGATAGCCCACACCCTCGTCCGCCCCCATTAGCTCCGCTACGACGAGACAAAGCCAGGATACGCTGAGAGAAAGTCGAATGCCGAGCAGAATGTTGGGCATCGCGCCGGGAAGAATGACTTTGACGATCTGCTGGTATCTGCTGAACTCCAACACGCGGGCGACGTCGAACAGCTTGGCGTCGACGTTGCGCACGCCGAGGAACGAATTGACGTACACGGGGAAAAACGCGCCCATCGAGATGAGCAATATTTTCGACAGCTCGCCGAATCCGAACCACAGAATAAACAACGGAGTGACGGCCAATAGCGGCACTGTCCGCAGCATCTGAATCGTCGGATCAAGCGTGTGCTCCGCCCTCCGAAACAGACCTACGGAAATGCCGATAACGAGCCCCGCGACCGCTCCAATCAGAAATCCGCTCATCGCTCGAACGACGCTGACTCCGAGATGATGAACCAGTTCCCCGGACAAAATCATGTCGTAAAAATCGCCGAAGATGGAGATCGGGCCGGGAAACAGCATCGGGTTCAACAGCCCAAGCTCGACCGCAATCTGCCAGACGACGAGCACGGCAACCGGAATGGAACTGCCCAGCGCGATGCGGATGACCTTTTCTTTTCTGAACATGGATTTAGACAACCTTTCGTTAAAGTCGTTAGATATGCCAGCTGACGGTGTCTTCCTCGACATGGTTCAGCGCCGACAGCACTTCCGTGCGCAGCGCCTGAAAAGCGGAGCTTACCCGGTTTCGCGGATAGGGCAGATCAACGGAAACGACCGCTTTGATTTTGCCGGGACGGGCATCCATCACGACGACCCGATTGGACAGGAAAATCGCTTCGTCGATATCGTGCGTAACCAACAGCATAGACGTGCGGTTCTCCCGCCAAATGTCCAGCAGAGACTCCTGCATATGATTCCGCGTGAAAGCGTCCAATGCTCCGAATGGCTCGTCCAGCAGCAGCACCTTAGGGTTCCGGAGCAGCGCCCTGGCGATCGCTACCCGTTGGGACATCCCGCCCGACAGCTGCTTCGGATAAGCTTTCTCAAAGCCCTGCAGCCGTACCAGTCCGATCATCTCATCCACCCGACGCCGTACGTCGGGGTCCTTCAAGGACAAATCCGCAGCAATATTTCTTTCCACAGTCAACCACGGAAACAACCGATGCTCCTGAAAAATAAACCCTTTCTCCTTGCTCGGCCCCGTTACATCGGCGTCATCCAGACGAACCGTCCCCTCGTAATCGACGTCCAACCCGGCGACGATTTTGAGCAGCGTACTTTTACCGCATCCGCTCGGGCCGATAATCGAGACGAATTCCTCTCGCCCCAGCGTAAAGTCGATCCGGTCCAGCGCATGGGTCATGGCGTCACCGGACCGGAACGTTTTGTTCAAGTTGCATATTTCCAAAGCTGCCGTAGTCATTGCGAAGCCTCCCGCGCGTGATCATGCTGACCTTCATGAATTTACGGAGAATCTTATCAGACGCCGAAAATCATTGTCAATACGCCTTTTTCGACATCCCCTTCGCATACTGACGATCGATTTCTTATTTAAAATTGTCGTACTCCCGAATCAAATATTTCAGAAATTCCCTCTGCGCGATCGAAAAATGTTTATTCGTCAGTCTGGCCCATCCAAGCGGCACCGTATTAGGTTCGTGATCGACAAGCGGGATTCCGACGATGTCTCCTCCGGTCACCAGAGGGTCGTTCTTCATGCTCAGCTCGATGAAAATACCGATGGCGACATTCTCGGCAATCGTTCTTTTCAGAATATCCACGTTGTTGGAGGTGAAAATAATATTGACCGATCCGTATTTGCCTATAAAATCCTGCATAAACCAGTTCGAGTAATTGTTGTCCGCGTTCACGAACGTCTGATCGAGCAGATCGCCAGGCGTTACGCTCACCCTCCCCGCTAGAGGCGAACGCTTGCCGACGTATACGATGATGCGGGAATCCAGCATTTTGTGCAGCGTTAAATCTTTAAGATCCTCTTGTCTGTGGCGATCGAAGTAGATCAGACCCAGATCAGTGCGGTCCTCCCTCAAATCCTGAACGATCGCCTCGGAATTCTTGCCCGTAATCGCCAATCGCACGTTAGGGTGATCCCTCTTGAACGAGATGATCGATTGAGAGAGGATCGCCACGATGTTCGGCCCGATCGAGAATCGGACTTCGCCTTCGATCAGCGCGCTTTGGATTTGCGATTCTTCCTTGATCTCCTCGATCAGCGTCAGAATCTCGTCGATCTTGCGAAGGATGATTTTGCCCCGGTCGGTCGGCTCGGTGCCCAGCCGCGAACGCTTGAAGAGCTTAATGCCCAGCTCCTCCTCGAATTTCGCTAACGATTTGCTGATCCCCGCCTGACTGACATGCAACTGCTCGGCCGCAATCGAGATAGAGCCGGTCTTGGCAATCGCGGCCGCATGTTCGAATTGCTCGATGTTCATACAAAGGACCCCTTTACATAACTTCTGGTTATATAAATATAAAGCATAGTTATTTTACTAGATTACTCGGAAATAATACAATGCAAATATCGAAATTGATTTCACATCCGAAGGAGAATGCAACATGACTGCTTCCTCATTACGAATCCGCGCACTCAGAAAAACGGGCCTTTGGCTGCTATCCGCATCGTTAGCCCTCTTTGCCTTGACCGCTTGCGGCAAAGACGAGAGCGCAGGGTCCTCGAAAGATACAACAACCGTCAACATCGCGATCAACGGCGGCTTGAACCTGCTGACCATCGCCAAGAAAAAAGGCTGGTTCGAGGAAGCCTTCGAGAAAGCAAACGCCAAGGTCCAGTGGAACGAGTTCCAGAGCAGCGTTCCCTTGCTGGAAGGACTCGTCTCCGATCGCGTAGATTTCTCGTTCATCGGGGACGGCACGGTCGTTACCGGCAAAGCCGCGAACAGCCCGTTTACCGTCATCTCCGTTACTGGCGTTCAAGGCAATCAGAACAGCGTCATCGTCAAGCCGGACAGCCCGATTCAATCGATCGCCGACTTGAAAGGCAAACAGATCGCAGTTGCGAAAGGCTCCTCCGGCCATATCTTCCTGATCAAGGCGCTGCAGAAGAACGGGTTGAGCGAATCCGACGTGAAAATCGTGCAGCTTCAGCCGGACGAAGCGAACCCGGCTTTCCAGGCCGGCCAGGTCGACGCCTGGGGAATCTGGGACCCGTTCGTAACGACGGAAGTGTCCGCAGGCCGGGCCCGTATCGTAGAGAGCGTGCAGACGATGGGCTTCGTCGCTCCGGCCGTTATGATCGGCCGCGATAAATTCCTGAAGGAGCATCCCGATCTGACCGCTCTGTACTTGAAAGTATATCAGCAAGCGGTGGATTGGGTCGCTCAGAATCCGGACGAAGCGGCCGACATTCTCGCAACCGAGAAGAAGATGGACAAGGCGCTCGTCAAGACGCTGATCGAAAATACGCAATACATCAACGATCCGATTACCGCCGAGACGGCGGAAGCCATCCAGTCGACGGCCGACATCCTGCTGGAGTCCGGTACAATCAAAGAAAAGCTGGATGTAAGCAAAGTATACGACAATTCCTATTTCGAAGCATCTAAGAAATAACGGCGCATAGCCGGATAATCATCGGGAGGATTACGCCATGACCGCAGTACGGGAAGCATCGATCGCCAACTATGAGTTGACCGCGGACAAAATCCGGGCCAGCGTGGAACATTTGCCCAAGGAGCTGCTGCTATGGCAGCCCGGCCTGGGCAAGTGGAGCATCAACGAAATTGTAGGCCATCTGGTCGATTCCAATATCGTCAACTCGTACCGCATTCGCAAAATCGTCTCCGAGCCGGTCGAAGCTCTGGCGAGCTTCGCTCACGAAGAATGGGTTGACCGGCAACGGTTTAACGAGACGGATTTATCCGAACTGCTCGCCGTTTACGACGCAATCACTCGCTACAACGCCATTCTGCTTCGCAAGCTGAGCGAAGAGCAATGGGCGTTGATCGGGAAGAAGCTGGACGAGCCTATCCCCGTCTCTCATATTATCGACCGGTTCATTTGCAATCATGTGGATAAGCATCTGGGACAGATCGAACGCAACAAAGCGGCCTACGAGGCGCGCTAGAAGGAGTCCGATATGAATCTTGACCGATTGCTGGAGAGAGCCGAAGCTCTCTATCCCCAAGTCGTGGAATGGCGGCGTTATCTGCACCGCCATCCGGAGCTTTCCTTCGCGGAGACGAAAACGGCGCAGTACATCGAGAACATATTAAACGGCTTTGGCGGACTTATCGTTACGAGGCCCACCGCCTCCAGCGTCATGGCCCGGCTGGTCGGAGCCCGCCCGGGGCGTACGCTGGCCATCCGCGCAGATATCGACGCCTTGCCGATCCAGGAGGACACCGGCTTGCCGTTCGCTTCGCAAGTGCAGGGCGTCATGCACGCTTGCGGCCACGACGGGCATACGGCTACCGTGCTAGGCGTGGCCCGGGTATTATCCGAGCATGCGGAGGAGCTGGAAGGCGAGATACGTTTTCTATTCCAGCATGCGGAGGAGCTGCCGCCCGGCGGCGCGGACGAGATGATCGCAGCCGGAGTTATGGACGGCGTGAACCATGTCATCGGCGCGCATCTCCAATCGCCCGTCGAGGTCGGACGGGTTGGCGTAGTCGCCGGACCGATGCTCGCTTCTCCGGACACGTTTACGATTACGATTACCGGCAAGGGGGGCCACGCCGCCGAACCGCACAAGACGGTCGACGCCATCGCCATCGGCGCCCAGGTCGTGACGAACCTGCAGCATATCGCCTCCAGGACGACCGATCCGATGAAACCGCTAGTCGTCTCCGTAACGCAGTTTATTGGCGGTCATGCTCATAATGTCATCCCGGGAAGCGTGCAGCTCTGCGGCACGGTCCGCTGCATGGACACGGAGCTGCGTGCCGACGTCCCCCGTCGCATGGAGCGAATCCTCGCAGGAATTACACAGGCTCACGAAGCGGAGTACGAGCTCCAATATCATTACGGCTATCGCCCGCTGGTTAACGATCCGGAAGTGACTCGCGTCGTAGCCGATGCCGTAGCGGAGCTGTTCGGCCGCGACGCGCTGTACGAAATCCAACCGAGCATGTCGGCGGACGATTTCTCCGCTTACTTGAACCAGGCTCCCGGAACGTACTTCAACGTCGGCGCGGGCAACAAGGAGCGAGGCATCGTGCATCCGCATCATCATCCGAAGTTCGACATCGACGAGGAGTCGCTTAAAGTCGGGATGAAGGTGTTCTTGGCTTCGGCATTAAAGCTTCTTTAATAAAAAAAAGAGGTCGAGCTCCCGGGCGAATTTCGTCCGGACTCGGCCTCTTCTTCTATTCATTATCCCCTTCGTCCGCCTCAACGTAACGCCTAAGCGCATCGAGCTTGTTCTCCCAAAATCGCTCATAGAAGGCCAGCCAGCTCTTGAGCTCGCGCAACGGATCAGCGTCGAGACGATAGCGCGTCTCTCGGCCAACCTTGCGCTCCTTTACCAGCCCGGCTTCGGCCAAAATACGCAAATGCTTGGAGACCGCGGTGCGAGTCATCGGAAAATGACTGCTGATCGCGTTCACCGGCAGCTCCCGCTCGCCGAGCAAGCGGAGGACTCCCCTGCGGGTCGGGTCGGCGATCGCCTGGAAGACGTCGTATTTCGGCTCCTCCGAAGCTCGGTTAAGAGCGGACATATTCGCCCAGCTTCGCCACAATGCCGACCCAGCCGCCGTTCATCCGGTCGCGCACGACTTCATGAGGCTCGCCGAACTCGGTCGCCCCCTCTGTGGACCAACCGCCGTGAATAAGCGTAAATTCGGTCTGTCCTTCCTTGGCCACCAGCTCGAATATTACGAACCAATCCTTGCCCCAGTTAAACGAAAGTCGGTTCGGCGGATCGATCTCCGTTACTTTGCACGGGGATTTGCCGAAAGGCCCGGCATCGAGATGGAACTCATGGCCGACATTCGGCTGAAAATTGTTCGGCATAAACCAAGCCGCGATCCCTTCGGCGGTCGCAACGGCCGTCCAAACCTTCTCAATTGGCGCATTAAACAGTTGAGTCTGACGAATATCGGGCAGCTTGTTCTCATTAGGTGATGCGGTCATGTGTCACTTCGCCTCCGTATAGGAAACCTTTTGGTTTCATTTCACATCTTCATTATAGGAAACCAAAAGGTTTCATGTCAACCCCTTTCGTTTTTCTCCGGCCAGCAGCGCTTTGCGCATGAACAGCCAGCTCAGCAGCGGAGAGCTTCCTATCGCGAGCAGCAGCCACATCATCGCCGGCGGCGTTTGACTGACATAGATGACCCCCATGAACACAGCCATTCCGACGATACGGCCAACGTTAAGCGCCAGCTCCCGGGCTACGACGTATTCCACTCTTTTCTCCGCACTCTCTTCGTCTTTCCCGATCAAATCGAAGACAACCGTAGTCATCGGCAGAATGTACAACGGGAAGAACAAAGAGGCGCCAAGACCGAAAGCAAGCAGCGTCGTATAGCTGAAGCCGGCGAACATCGGGAGAATAACCGCAATAAGCGCCACGGCTCCCGCCAGCATTCCTCCGTACCTCCACTTGGGTTTGAGCCATTTTCCCACGCATAGAAAGCTCGCAAAGCCCACCGCGGAAGTGAGCAGCATATAGTTGCCCAGCTTCATCTCGCTCCCGGTCTGCACGTAGATTAACACTCCGATCAGGACGCCAAACACGCTCTCGCGGACACCTTGAGCAGCCAATGCGCCCATGACCTTCGGCCATGAAGAATCGCGCTGTTTCAGCAGATGGTATGGCCATTGCCAATGATAGTTCCCCGACGTTTTGCGATTGCGAATGAAAAAGCTGGTGGCGATCGCGGCCAAGAACACCCCCGCCGAAGCGATGAAGATCGCCCGATAGCCGCCTTCGCCGCCTAAACGGGAGATGAGCCATCCGGAACTCCAAGGTACGACAATGCCGATTAGCGAAGCGATCGTCCCTGCCCAGCCGTTGAACTTGTCCCGATTATCCGGCTCCGTCGCTTCGAAATAGACGACATTATAAGCCAGCCAAAACAGCCCCGTCGCCGCCCCCTGGACGATGCCCAGCAACCAAATATAGTGCATGGCGCTCCCTTTCAGAAGAAGCACAAGGGCGTAGAACCCGGCGGAAATCGCGATGCCCAGCCTTAGCAGAATCATCTTGTTGCCTTCTTTGGCCGCATTGCCGGCAATCCAGAACGTCAACCCCATGCAGAGATGAGTAATCAGCGTAAACCATCCCAGCTTGAAATAATCGTTGCTGGCTTTCCAGATATAGATTCCGAAATAAGTGCCGGACAAGGCGGTAGCCATCACAAACAGTCCGTTAACCGCGAGCAGGAGGAGCGTCTGATCGTCCAATTTTCCGTCGCGGCGCTGTCGGCGAGTATGCATGAATCTCTCCTTCGTGTTCCGATAAATCGATGCGTCCTATTAGATAACCTTCCCCAATGCAACGTTCAGGAACCGGATTTCATCCGCAAAAAAACAGACAGCGTACGGCCGCTGCCTGTTGCTCGTTGTCTTATAGAGGTCTCTCGATGGAAAAGAGATCGCCTAGCTTCGCATAGGAGCTGCCCGCCAGCCGGCTTACCGCCTTGAGCTGAGCGGGATCGACATATCCGTCCTTGTACACCGACTCGTCAAGATGGAAGTACACGACTTTCCCGATCAGCAGATCGCATGCGCGCGCCATCGCGCTGCCGCCTAGCGGAATCGCCTGCTCCAACACGCATTCGAGCCTGATTTTCGCCTCGGCGACGCCCGGCACAACGATTTTCGAGCTCGGAACCGGGGTAAGACCGGCAAGCTCCACCTCGCTCTGATCGGACGGAACGCTAGCGGCGGTATCGTTGATCTTCGCAATGTTCGATTCGTCGGAAATATGGACAACGAACTGCCCGATCTCGATCGCGTTTCTGGCCGTATCCTTGCGCTCGCCGTTTCTCCGTTGCGCGGAAATCGAGATCATCGGCGGGTTGGCCGTTACGATATTGAAATAGCTGTACGGAGCGGCGTTCAGGACCCCCGATTTGGAGAGCGTCGTGACGAATGCGATCGGCCGAGGAATGATGCTGCCAATCAGCAGTTTGTAACTGTCCTTATCGCTAAGATCCGCCGGATCGAGTCCGATCATATTCGCTCTCCGCCTCCTTCGAATGCTCGAGAAAACCATTGAGCCGCCGCGTCCGCCTCGGTCGCCGTCAATCGATGACCGAACTGTTCCCAGTGCAGCGCGACCTCGGCTCCCGCTCCCGTCAGCAGCGCTTGAAGTTCTCCGGTTTCCTGCGGCGTGCAGATGGGGTCGTTCTCTCCCGCGCCAATGAATACCGGTACTCCGGCAAGATCGGGAAGCTGCAAATCCCTTCTCGGAACCATCGGATGGTGCAAAATCGCCCCGCGCAAAGAGTTGGCGTAGTAAAACAACAAGCTGCCTGCAATATTCGCGCCGTTGGAATAGCCGACCGCTACCACATTGTTGCGGGCAAAGCCGTACTCGCCGGCCGCCTGGTCCAAGAAAGCGTGCAGCTCCTTCGTCCGGAATTCGAGGTCCTCCATATCGAAAACCCCTTCGGCCAGCCTGCGAAAAAACCGCGGCATGCCATTTTCCAGTACGTTGCCCCTCACGCTTAGAATAGAGGAGCCCTGCGAGATCCTCTCGGCCAGCGGCAGCAAATCCTGCTCCGTACCGCCCGTTCCGTGCAGAAGCAAAAGCGTAGGAGCGCTCGTATCGGAGCCTTGTCGATAAATGTGCTTCACTGGCGATCCTCCTCCAATACGCGAACTTCGATCGGCGTTAGCCCCTGCTCGATCTGTGCCCGATGCGGCTCGAACCAATCCGGCAGCATCAGCTTCTCGCCCATCGTCTCCGCAGGCTCATCCCGCGCGAAGCCCGGAGGATCGGTCGCGATCTCGAACAGTATTCCGCCTTCCTCGCGGAAATAAATCGCATTAAAATATTGCCGGTCGACAAACGGGGTCGGATGGAAGCCGTTCTCCTCGACAAGGCTCCTCCAGCGAGCATGATCCTCGTCGTCTGCCGCTCTCCAAGCGATATGATGCACCGTTCCCGCTCCGCCAATGCCGGGGGCCATCGGCGTAACGTTAACGTCAATGATATTGCCCAAATCTCCGGTAGCCTGGAATCGAACGTAGCCGTCTTCCTCGGATACTTTGCTCAAGCCCATCACTCGCTCAAGCGCAAACGCCGTCCGTTCCGGCGCCGTACTGAACAGCAGCGCCCCGCCAAAGCCTTTAATCGCCTTATTCTCCGGAACTCCTCCGAACGCCCACCGGCTTGACGTGCCAGCATCCCGCTCAACCAACTCGACCCTTAGACCGTCCGGATCTTCCAGCTGCAGCAGTCGCTCCCCGAAACGGCTCGTCTGTGTCGTCGAAATGCGGAACTTCTCAAAGCGCTCCCGCCAGAAGTCCAGCGCTCCCATCGGCACGACATAAGAGGTGACTCCGACCTGTCCTCCCCCGATCCGCCCTTTGCGCGACGTCGCCCACGGGAAGAACGTGATTATCGTTCCCGGACTGCCCGCTTCGTTGCCGAAGTAAAGGTGGTACACCTCCGGCGCATCGAAATTGATCGTTTTTTTCACCAGTCTCAGTCCAAGCACTCCCGAGTAAAAATCCACGGTAGCCTGTGCGTCTCTAACGAAAGCCGTAACGTGATGAATGCCTGTTGTACGCTGTGTCATTGTTATTCTCTCCTTTTATCGAAATGTCCGTTTAGAAACCGTTATAGCTCACGAACTCGCCTACAGGCTTGCGGTAGCCGCGAGGCCGCTGTGTCGACGTGTCCTCATGGCCGATCGTAATCATCATTGCCGGCACGTGCGTATCGGGGATATTCAAGATTTGACCGACTGCAACCGGATCGAAGCCGATCATCGGACAAGTATCCCAGCCTCTGTCCTTGGCAATCAGCATGAACAGCATCGCCGATAAGCTTGCGCTGCGGATCGCCTCGTCGCGTTTGAACGACTCTCCCCGTTCTCCGTAGAAAGACAGTACCGAATCGACGGTCATATCATACTCCTGCTTGCTCATAACGCCCAGATTCAGTAAGCCTTCATGAATGGGGCCAACGTCTTGGTAGGCGTTAGTATTGCCTAACACAAGAATAACGGCGGAGGAGCTTAGCACTTTGTACTGCTTGTTAGCCGCTCCGTAAAGCTTGTTTTTGATCTCCGGGTCCTTCACGACGATATAGTGCGTATGTTGAAGATTAAACGCCGAGGGAGCGAACTTCGTTAAGCTAAACATCTCGTTCAGCTCGCGTTCCGATATATCCACGTTAGGTATGAACTTCATCGCCGATCTGCGATCTTTCACCAATGTCTCGAAGCTGCTCATTCGTCATTCCGCCTTTGATATGATAATTTTAAGAATCTTTATTTTAAGATATATGGCAAAAATAGAAGCGACTTGTGCAAACCAGATGCCCATTGTCTTATTCTCGACTTCCGGCAGCCCCGTGACTGCGCGCTTCTATTTAAATCCCTCTTCCGCCGCTTTTCCAAGCTTTTTGAGCAACGCACTGACCGCCATCTTTTCTCCCTCGTCCAATCCGTCTACCGCCTGTCGAATAACTTCCGTATGCTCGGGAAAAACCTCTTCAATCATCTGACGACCCGCATCCGTAATATCCGCGTACACGAGGCGTCTATCCTCCGTGCAGGCTCTCCGCCGAACGAGTCCCTTTTGCTCCAGCTTATCCACTACGTAAGTGATGTTGCCGCTGCTCATAAGCACTTTTCCTCCGATCTGCTGCAGCGGCTGCGACCCTTTATGATATAGCAGCTCAAGCACTCCAAATTCGGTCCGGTTTAGACCGGAGCGCTTAATGTCCCGATCGACATGCGCATTCACCCACTGGCTCGCCCGAGTCAGAGCGATATACAGATCAAGCGATGTATCCCGTTTATTCTCCGTCATCGGCCTCACCTTCCTTCCGTTCATTTCTCAGCGTAAATGTTCTTTTGAAATTTATCTTAAATTTAAGATAATACAATTGTATAGGTTTGTCAAGCTCTTATTAACGCAAGACAAAAAAGAAGCCATCCCGCAAAAAGTCTAGACGACTTGCGGAATGGCCGGGTCCAACTAAGAAGGGACTGACCCATAAGTAAAGTTGCTCGAGAGGATCGACAGGCCAATTTATAAAACTTTTACGGCGGATCAATTTGCACACAAGAGTTTACGAAGAGAAGTTAGTTGAAAAATCGTACAACGCAGCTCGAATCAGGCTTAAACGGCGGACGTTTGTTCGAAAAATCGAAAAATCGTACAAAGCTGCTCTACTCAGACTTAAACGAGGAATGTTTGTAGGAAAGATCGTATAAATCAACCAAGATCAGGGGTTATATGTCACTAAAGCATCTTCGATGATTATATGAATAACTTCTAGGAATTATCTAGATGTATTGTGGGTCAATCCTAGTCTGTAGTCTGCCTCATACGCTCCTGAAACCACCCTATAACGGGTTTACCCATTCAATATTTCAGAAGCGTATAGCATCGGAAGGAGGTATATACCCCTGTCACGTTTATTATCGATCATCTTTCGATCCCGATTCAGACCAGACTCGCAATTGTGTGCCGACGCAAATAATCCAGCATCTGACGATCCATCGCGTTCATTATGCCGATCAACTCCACGTCAAGCCGTTCGTTCCAATCGACCTCGCCGTATAGCGACTCCTCCGCCTTACTGCCGCTTTCGCTTCCCGACTCCTCCGCGCCGTCCCATCGGATCGCCGCAAAGACGTCCGCGAGCGTAATCTGCTCCGCCGGCAGCTTCAGCCGATATCCTCCGTCTCGGCCTTCGCGCGCCTCGACAAGTCCGGCATGGGCTAGCCGCGCTAATATTCTGCGCATGAAGGTCGCGTGGGAATGAACTTGATCCGCGATCGTTGTACTCGACAGATTGCAGCCGCTTCGCGCCAGTCCGACCAAAATATGAACGGCAACGGCAAAGCGCGGGGGACCGATCGGACGAATAGAAGCTCCCATCTTACTCGCCTCCTATCCGTCTATTGTAATTCGGCCCTCCGCGCTTCGCAACTCGCTTCCGGAATCAGCGGCCGGCGAAGGCATTAAGCATCCAGGCATGCTTCTCCAAGCCCGTTTTCATGCCTAACAGCAGGTCGGCCGTATCCTCGTCATCGAACGATTCGGCGACTTTAATGCCCTGCTTCAGTTCGCCGGCCAGTTGAGCGAAGTCTTCCGCAACGAACGACGCCATTTGCTCTGCCGACTCATCCCCGCTCGCTTCACGGACGCTCGACAGGCGCAAGCTTTCGGTCAAGGTCGCTACAGGCTTTCCGCCGATCGCCAGCAGTCTCTCCGCCAGAACGTCAACATGGGCGGCAGCTTCGGTGTACAGCTCCTCGAATTTGGCATGCAGCGTGAAAAATTGCGGCCCCTTCACGTACCAATGGAAATTGTGAAGCTTCATATGAAGAACGGTCCAGTTGGCGATTTGTTGATTCAGTACGGCGCTCACGGTCATGGTGTTGGAAGTTGTTGTGGTCATATAGAATCCCTCCGTTTTAATTTATACTTGATCTAAATATAATATTAGCACGGATGAAAGAATCCAACATGAACATCGGATGAAGGTTCTATGAAGATTAGATGAAGACACCTTAAGGGCGCCCCAATCACAATCACACTGACATCCCCGTCTCCGCAGCGATTGCACGGGATTCCAATGGGCGCGAAGCCGCCTCCGCTCTCCGTAAATACTTCTGCCCTTTCCATCGCCGGAGCACGAGAAGACCTCGTACCCATTCGTCGGCGATCATGCAGCAATAAATGCCGGCCAGCCCCCAGCCTGCATGAATACCCAGCCAATAAGAGCCGCCCGTCGCGACAATAGACATGGAGCAAAGAGCGGTCATCATCGTATAGCGGGTATCCCCGACCGCGTTAAGCGCATTGTTCAGCGACATGTTGAGCACCTTGCCCGGCTGCAGCAGCAGATTCAGCGCGAGCAGCGACGTTCCAAGCGCCAGAATCGCTTCATTTTGCGAAAACAGGCCGAGCAGATGACGTCCCATGAGCAGCAGCAACAGCGCATTGATCATCGCCAAGCCGATCCCGATCGCAAGCGCGCGATAAGCTCCGACATACGCTTCCCTTGTCTTCCCCGCTCCGAACAGGTGCGCGACCTGAATCTGAATAGCCAGAGAGATTGCGTAGCCCAGCATAAAGCAGAACGATTCCAACGTACTCATATACGTTTTCGTCGCCAGCTCCGCCGCACCCAGCATCGCAATAAAGGTATAGATCGCCAGCTGCGAGAATACCCAGCCCGACATGTTCACGCCAAGCGGCCAGCCGATATGAACGATTTCCTTGAACAGTCTCGGCTTGAACGTAAACAGATCCTTGAAGCCGATTCGGCGATCGAACGCTTGAATGAACACGTAGAACAGCAGCAGTACGGCGACCAGCCGGCTGACGTTGCCCGATACGGTTACGCCGAACAACCCCCATTCCGGAAATCCGAACATTCCGAATATGAGCACGTAGTTCATCGCAATATGAATGACGTTCATCGCGATCCCGATATACATCGGAGCTCTCGTATTGCCCGTGTTGCGAATCGCCGTGCTCAACGCGGCAATTAGAGCGGTAAGCATCATTCCGCCGCCGAAGTAGGAGACATAGACGTCCCAGAGAGGCAACAGTTCCGCGGAGACGTTCAGCAGATTAGCCAACGCCTTCGCCTGCGTGAGCAGCAGCAGGCCGATCGTCAGGCCGATGCCGCCGCATACGGTCAGCCCCATAATCGCGATCGTCCTCGCGTCATCGCCGCGTTTCGCACCCAGCTTCTGGGCGATCAGTATGCCCGCGCCTCCCGAGATGGTCATGAATAGCGTCGTAAGCGCCGCAAACAGCTGCCCGGACAAACCGACGACCGCCACCGCATCGTCCGAGATTCGGCTGACCATGACCGTATCTACGGTCCCGAGCAGCGTCTGCAGCAGTACTTCAATAAAGATGGGCCAGGCCAGCGCCCATAGCCCATAGGGATTACGATTGGATTTCACGTTTACAACTCCTGCCAAGCCATTATGCTTTGTATAATCTGCACAGGTTAGACTTTGTGCGCAAAACAAATTATAGTGGCATTAACAAGTTCGATGGTTCAGTTTTCAAACTCGTTCTTTCAATTTACAAACCTCATTCGGGAGGACTATGCGCATGGAGCTTCTGGAATTTACCCTGCCGCCGCTGCCACATTTCATCGCAAGCGGCTTTACGAAGTTTACGATCGGGGAGAAGCATATGAGCAGAAGAAACATCGGCGTATTCGATATGCTTGCGGTCATGAAGGGATGCCTCTATATCGGGGAGGGAGATCGTCGCTACGAGGTTTCGGAAGGAACCGCTCTGCTCCTTCGTCCGGATGCCTATCATTATGCGACGGAAGGCTGCCGCGAGAAAACCGATTACTACTGGCTGCATTTTCAGACGGCGGGAAGCTGGCGCGCGACGGATACCGTCCCGCCTCGCAGAACGCCGGAGCTTCGCGACGAACGAGACGAATCGTACAAATTCGATACCAGCTCGTTTCCGCTCGTGCTCCCCCAGTTCGCCAGGCTGCCCCAGCCCGGCAAATTCGGAGAGCTGATGGAGCAAATCATCGCCCTCGCTCCCGAAGCGCATTTGAACGCCTCGCGCTTCAAGCAGCAGGTGCTATTCCAGGAAGCACTGCGGCAGCTCACCGCCAGCATCGAATCCCAGCTTGCGTCGCCTGCCGCCGCATGTGCAGAGCAGGCCGCCGCCTATCTCCGCAATCACTACCGCGAGGAAATTACCGCTCGCTCCCTAGGCGAAGCCTTAAGCTTCCATCCGGTCTACGTCGCCCGCTGCATGCAGAAAGAATACGGTCTGTCTCCGATGGCCTATCTGCTCCGCTACCGGATCGAGCAGAGCAAGCTGCTGCTCATGCAGACCGATTTTCCAATCGCGCGCATAGCTGAGGAGGTCGGCTTTAACCAGGCGCCTTATTTCAGCTCCTGTTTTCTGAAAACAGAAGGCCTCTCCCCTAGAGAATACCGTCAGCGGTTCTCTTAGGGAAAGGCCCTCTCCTCTTACTTAAAACTCCAATTCGTGAATCGTGCCGATCGGGCTGCACAGCAGCTCGCAGCCGTCCTCGCGGATGACCGCGCCCTTCTCCCAGCGGATGCCGAACGTGTCCGTGGTGACGAACGTATCGATCTGGAACGTCATGTTCGGCTGCAGCAAATAGCTAGACGACGTCTCCATCCACGGCGCTTCCACCTCGATCATCCCTGTACCGTGGCAAGGGCCGTACAGATAGTTTTTCTCGTAGCCGTTATCTTTGAAAAATTGCAGGAAGCCTTTCGCTACGTCGCTTGCCAGTACGCCCGCCTTCAAGTTCGCCTGCGTCCACTCGTGCGCCTTCAACCCGAATTCGATGACCGCACGGCGCTCCGGCGTCAGCTTGCCGAGGCTGATCGGCATGCCGATGCTCGGCGAGTAGCCGTCTACCTTGGCCGACAGGTTGAGCTGCACGATGTCGCCTTTGTTGATGACCCGGTGGGACGACCGGGAGATCGCATGACGGGTCGATTTTTCGCTGAAGATGTACATAGGCAAGCCCTCGTACTCCGCCCCGTTTTCATAGATGACTCGTTGCGCGACGCCGACCAT
>NZ_QRDZ01000037.1 GCF_003386235.1 Cohnella phaseoli | reverse complement strand
AGGTTATGAATCTCCAGACCGATTCGAGGAAATGTACTACAAAAATAGAAATGAAATTGCGCTTAAAGAGTGTCCACTTTCTTGACAGAGGTCCAGTCAGACCGTTAGACGACCCGCCAACCGCCTTTTCCCCCTCGTTACGGTCTGTCAGACCGTTAGACAACCCGCCAACCGCCTTTTCCCTCCCGTTACGGTCTGTCAGACCGTAAGACGACCCGCCAACCGCCTTTTCCCTCCCGTTACGGTCTGTCAGACCATAAGACGACCCGCCAATCACCTTTTCCTCCTCGTTACGGTCTGTCAGACCGTTAGACGGAGCTCCCCTTAATGGGTATCCCTTTATCTAAAGCAACCGGCCTTTCGGAGTTAGACGGTAAGCACTAATACGCCTTGTTCCCGAAACTCCCTCTAGAATCTGTTTCTCGGTCAACTCCTTCACCTCTTTTCTCACAATCTTCTCCTTTTTCCCTAGACTGTCGCATGCCATCTCCACAGTAATCGGATTTACCGAGCGGGCAGCAAGGCGGACGATTTCCCGCTGATACAACGGAAGTTCAAGTAAACCTGCTCGCTCTTGCCTGTACCACTCCTCCATCATTCTTCGGATATATCTTTGGCAGTCTGCCGGGTCTTCTTTTAACTTATCAACCGAGAATCGCAAGATATTCCAGCTAGCCAAGGAGATCTCGTTCTGCCTGTCCAGTCCCCTTGTAAAAGTATTTCTGTCGATATCGCGAGCATGCGAACCAAATCCATCACATTCAATGCAGGTTAGTCTAGGATCGCGGATATATCCATAATCCATATAGATATATTTCCCATGCGTATCAACAAACTCATATTCGGGATATAGACCATCCAGGCTTCCTACGACAGGCCACCACGCTTGCTCTAGAAATAGTTTCTCCCCCAAATCCGTGACGCTCCTTGATTCTCCGTTGACGCTCTCCACGACTTTCATGAATATGTCGCTCTATCCACGATAGGTATTCCGTTTCGAAGAGCTTCTCCATCCCTCATTCACTCCCTTATAAAAAAATAACCGCCCCAGCCCCCAATCGGGTACTAGAGCGGTGTGCTTCACACGCTTATGTCCTTATAGAATCAAATTCTATCACATCAGTCAATAATCACACTATTTTTCAAAAGGCCCACAGACGATTATTCCACTTCAATATGTTCCTTTGCGCGAATGCAGCTACCCCCGCCAACTAGATAGCCAACGAAGCTTTCTCCCCCGTCTGAAGCTGGTACATTTTGAAGTAGCGGCCGCGGAGCGCCATCAGCTCGTCGTGGTTGCCGCGCTCGACGATCTCGCCGCGGTGCAGCACGAGAATTTGGCTAGCTTCGCGGATGGTGGACAGTCGATGAGCGATAACGAGCGTCGTCCGGCCTTCGCTAACGACTTTGAGCGCCCGTTGGATCAGGCCTTCCGTCTCGCTATCGATGCTGGCCGTCGCTTCGTCGAGGATCAAGATAGACGGGTCGAACGCCAGCGCTCGAGCAAAAGAGATTAATTGCCGCTGACCCGACGACAGCGTGCTTCCCCGCTCGACGACCGGTTCGTCGTATCCGCGCGGAAGCTGCTCGACGAACGAGGCCGCGCCGACGTCGGCCAGCGCCCGCTTGACCTGCTCCAGCGAGATCTCCTTATTATAAAGGCTCACGTTGAACTTGATATCCCCTGCAAACAGGTACGGATCCTGCAGCACGATGCCCATATGCTTGCGAAGCTGCTGCTTGGACAGCGTCGTAATGTCGACGTCGTCGATTGTAATTCGTCCCAAACCCGGCTCATAGAAGCCCAGCAGCAGATTGATGATCGAGCTTTTGCCCGATCCCGTATGGCCGACGAGCGCAACCGTCTCCCCCTGGCGGGCAGTGAAAGAAATGTTCTTCAGCACGTGATCGTCGTCGTTATAGGCGAAAGTGACGTTCTCGAACTTCACCTCTCCTTTAGGCTTAACGGCCCCCGAAGTCTCCTCGACCTCTCTGCCTTCCATATCGAGGATGGCAAACACTTTGTCCGCGGAGACGAATGCCCGTTGCGCGTTCATAAGCTGATCGAATATCCCGATAATCGGATTGAAGATACGCCCCAGGTAGTCAATAAATGCGTACAGCACGCCAAAAGACAACGCGGCGCCGGCGATCGACAGATTGCCGAAATGCCAGATGACGAACGCGGTAACCAAGCTGCCGATCGTTCCGACGATATTCCGCGAAGAGAGGGAGAAGATCCGGAACTGCTTCACCTGCGCGACGTAACGGTCCTCGTTCAGTCGCTCAAACTCCTCCAGCGTCGCCTTCTCCCGACGGAAAGCCTGAAGGATCGGCATGACGAGGATCGACTCGTTGATCATTGCGTTCATATCGCTGAGTCTAGCGCGCATGATCGCGACGTATTTCTTGGAATACTTCAAATGAAAGTACATAATGACCGCAAATATTGGCGGAAGTGCCAACGTGTATAGAGCAAGCTCCACATCCAAAATGAAGAGAGCGATGTATATCCCAAGCAGATGAGCAAAGCTGACGACGAAAGTCGCCATAAAGCTCATGAACAGCTCCCGGATCGCCTCCGTGTCGTTGGCTACTCGCGAGACGATCTGTCCCGCCGGCGTATTATCGAAATAGCCAAGAGGGATACGCTGGATGTGACGCATAACGTCCATTCTCATATTTTTGATAATTCGAAGCGCCGTAGCCTGCAGCAAGTAAGACTGCGAGAAGTTCAATACGCCTGACAGCGACACCAAGCCGATGTAAAAGGCGAGTAAAACCAGTACGGGACCGATATCTCCCGTCGGCGGAGACAAATGCCCGTCTATGATCGTCTTGACAATGAACGGCCCGGCAAGCTCCGCTCCTACAGAGCAAAGCAGAATCGCCAATGCGCCGATAATTCGATATTTGTAGACGAGCGCATAAGAGAGCAGCCTGCTCCCCGTTGATCGTTGGGAATTCATACAAGCCTCCGATCCTGATGGATTCGATTTATTCTTCCAAGCCGGCTTCCATCTGTTGGCGGTCCCACTGCTGTCTGTACCATCCGCCCAACAGCATTAATTGCTCGTGAGTGCCCTCTTCCTTGACGCGCCCTTCGTCCAGCACAACGATCCAATCGGCATGGCTGACGGCGGACAGGCGATGCGTCGTGATCAACGTCGTCTTGCCGGCGCGCTCGCGACGGATGTTAGCCACAATGCGGCTCTCCGTCCTTGCGTCCACTGCCGACAAGGAGTCGTCCAGCAGCAGCACCTCCGCGTCGACGAGCAGCGCTCGGGCGATCGAGAGCCGCTGCTTCTGGCCCCCGGACAGCATGACGCCGTTCTCGCCGATCAGCGTCTCCAGCCCTTGCGGCAGTTGGGCGACATCGCCGGTGAAGGACGCCATCTCGACCGCCCGATCGATCTCCTCCGCCGTAGCGTCCGGCTTGCCAAGCGCGATATTGTCGCGAATCGTCTTGGAGAGCAGCAGGTGCTCTTGCGGCACGTACGCCATCCACATCTTCATTCGCTCTATCGCGATGTTTTCCGCCGGGACGTCCGACACGAACAGCATGCCGGCGGATAAGGGGTA
The DNA here is from genome assembly GCF_003386235.1 of Cohnella phaseoli. GTDB lineage: Bacteria > Bacillota > Bacilli > Paenibacillales > Paenibacillaceae > Cohnella > Cohnella phaseoli. The sequence continues at coordinate 91,374 of NZ_QRDZ01000037.1, read as the reverse complement.
CTGCCGCAGAAGCTGCTTCAGCAGGGTGCTCTTGCCGCTGCCGGTTTTGCCGACGATCCCCAGCGTCTGCCCGCGATTCAGTCGCACCGTGACGTCGACCAGACTAGGTACATTTGCGGACGGATACGTAAACGACAGCGCCTTCATTTCGATCGATTCCGGAATCGCCGGCTCTACCGGCGCCTCCGCATCCTGCACGTCGGCTTTCTCGGCCAGCACTTCGTCCAGCCGCCCCGCCGAAGCGCTGCCTCTCTGCAGCACATTAATGAACTCGCCGAAAGAGATCATCGGCCAGATCAGCATTCCCAGATAAATATTAAAGGTCACAAGCTGGCCAAACGAGATTTCGCTTTGGAACACGAGATAAGAACCATAGCCGATCCCGATCGCAAAGCTTGCGCCCACGATGAAAGAGATTAAGGGATGGAATAGCGCGTTCAATATCGCTACTCTGCGGTTTTTGTCCATGACGTCGCTCGTCAACCGATCGAAGGCCTGCAAGTCGTCCTTCTCCTGAACATAGGAACGGATAACGCGAATGCCGGAAATCGCTTCCAAAACGTGGTCGTTCATACGGCCGAACGATTCCTGAGCCGCCATGAATCTTCCTCGAACGACGCCCCCAAGCTTGCTGATGACTACGACAAGCAGCGGCAGCGGAATCAGTGCGGCAAGCATCAGCTTGGCGCTGATAAAGCTAAGCATCATTATGACGACGACCGATATACCGACCAGGGTGTTCACAAGCGTCATAACGCCGTACCCGGCCGTCTGTCCGATCGCGGACACGTCGTTGGTCGCCAATGCCATCAGTTGTCCCGTACTGCGGCGCTGGAAGAACGAAGGGCGCATTCGGGTCAGATGCTTGAGCAGCCTTGAACGAAGCAGCTTCTCGATCAGCACGGAATTGCCAAATAAGTTAGTTATCCATATATAGACGAAGACATACGTGAGCAACGAAAGGCCCGCAAGAATCAAAACCGTCCGGCTCAGCTCCGCGGCGGTGAGCGCCCCCTTCTCCATCACGTCGATCTCGTTCCCGATCAACCGGGGAGGAATCATCGAGAGCAAGCTGACCAGCGTCATTAAACCGATAGCCAGAGTGTAGCTGCCCCATCTTTCCTTGAAAAACCACTTCAGTCGAATTACGAACGACAGTGTCTCCGCCCTCCCATTTTCCAATTTCTGTGCGCATGCTTCGATATTAACCGTTCCGTCAGTTCGCGTCTACGCGAACACAACCTTAAATTTGAAACAAAAAAAGGCAGCAAACCCCGGTTGAAATGTGGGAAATTTGCTGCTCTGAGCTGTCTCGATTATTCGTCGCCCTCCGAATAATGCGCCTTGCAGAAATCGGCCAGCGCCGCCTCTTCTTCGTCCTCCAGTTCGGCATCGATGTAACGTCCCGCAGCTTTCTCATACAGTCCGTAGCTTACGACGCTTCCCTGCTCTCCGTCCACCTTGTAGACGGCCTTGATTTCGATTCCGTTCGCGGAATACAGATCGTCTTCCTCGTCGAGATCCAGCTCGATGACGAACTCGTAACGCTTTCCCGACAAAATCCGAAAAGGGTCCTTTATCAATTCCACGCTGTACTCGGTTACCGCCAGCATTTTCTCATCCTTCCTTGCGCTCGATGTCCTCATTATACACATTTCTACGTACATGACCATGAAGACTATGCCTCCTTCCGCTTGGCATGAACCAAATAGCCCAACTTAGCAAGCACCCGTCCCGTAAACGGGTTCAACTCCTCGATCGGCGCTTCCGGATCAAAATAGCCCAGCTCCAAACCTTCTTGATCATTTACCTGCGGCGTCCCTTCGGCTCCGATAGCCTCGTACACGGCCATAACGTTGTAGACCTCGTCGCCATGAGGATAGCAGTAGTACATGTCTCTGCCGGAAAACAAATCGATCAGCCGAAACCTCCTGGCCGTCAGCCCCGTCTCTTCCCATAGCTCCCGGGCTGCCGCTTCCTCCAGCGATTCGCCGGGCTCCAGCGCCCCTCCGATCGTTCCCCAATCTCCGCTGTCCGAGCGTCTTTGCAGCAGCAGCCGTCCTCTCTCGTCGAACACCAGCACGCAAGCGCCGGCCATTATTAAAGGGCGCGTCCCGACAACCTCACGCAATTCCGCTATGTAGCCCAATTTCCTCGTCTCCTTTTTTCCCGCAGGGGATTAGTTAGGGTTGGATATGGTGTGCACGGCTTTCTTGGCCGAATAGACGGACAGGTTAAAGGACTGCCAATCCCGGCTTTCGTCGATCAGTCTCGCCCGACGGTTGACCAGCAACTCCTTCAGTTCCGCGTCCTGACGCTCCACGGCGAAATCGACGAGAGTCGGAATCGCGTCCGCCGACAGATTGTTCAGATAATACCGATCGATCTTCCCCGTCTCCTCGAAGCGCGCAATGTTGTTTTCCGCGATGAGCCGATCCATGCCGACATAGTTAAGCAGGGTGTAGGCGGCCAAGCTGAGAATGATAAAACATTTCGCCATCGGCACAAGGGTGGTGCGGATACGAAGCGCCGCGATCAGCAGCAGGAATGCCAGATAAATCATAAATGCATGAACGAGAAACCGGATGTACGTGTACCCATATACCTCCTCGTACATGGCCAATCGAATATAAGCCGAATACAGCATAACGCCCGAACAGCCGACCAAGACGTACAGCAGGAAGTTGAGGACGCCCTTCCTCGTTCCCGAGAACGTCAGCGAAACGATCAGCAGCGCGAAATTGATCGCCGATACGGCTACCAGCTCGCCGAAGCCTCTCCGGGCATACTCCGCATAAGTCGTTCCGTCCGGAAGCATACCGTCCCAGGCTCCGAACAAGTAGGAAAATTGGATAACCACGAACAGCACGTAGACCGCGTTGACCGCCAGCAACAGCGTCGTCAGCACGACCGAGTCGATGTTCGGCTTCGGAGATGACGAAATGTCCTCTTTGTCTGTAGCGGCTTTGCGGGGCCGCGGCGGTTTGGCGAAGCTCCAATAATAGATCGCGAACAGAATGCCGAATACGACGATCCACAGCGTTCTTCCGAACAACTCGCCCAGAGAGAAGCGGCTCATCCACCCCGGAATGCCGTTCAGAAGCTTGTTAAAAGCGCCGTCCGCCGAAGCCAGCAAAGGAATGACGACGAATAGCAGCGGGGTCGCGAAGACGAGACCGATCACGATTTTGGTCGCGGTTTTCTGACGTTCGCCGTCCAGCCTTCTGAACAGTGCAGCGCGCAGCGTCCGGAACACTCGAGGAATCTGCAGCAGACTGCGCGGAATGAGATGGGCGAGCGCTTCGCCGATGATCCGAATGTCCCACCACGCAATTCGGTTCGAGCCGCGCAGCACGGCGAGATGAACAAAAACCAAGCCGGGAATCGCCAGCAGGTTAAGCACCCGAAAGATCGGGTTGTAGAACAGTCCGTAGGTTAGCGATAGAAGCAGGATCACTGCGAGCAGAAACCAGGCGAAGCCCGTCGCCTCCTTCAGCCGCCCCTTCCAATCGTGGAACAGGTACACGTACAGAAATACAATGAAGAGGAAGAAGGAGATTCCCGGATTGTGATCAAAAAACAAATATTGATGAACTGCGGCAAGCGCAAAAGCGCCGATCAACGCAAGCAAAGAGCTTCCGATTAAGGGTTTGCGGGATGAGAGCAAATCCGTCCCTCCGTTTCCTCGGTTTCTAATGCCTATTGTAGATGTTAAAATAGGAAGATAAATAGAAACTAATCGTTGGAAAATTTCCTATTTTATTGGCCGGGTTAAAGGATTAGAATACGGGGAACGGAAAGGAGTGGCGGACGATGAAGCTGCATCAACAATTTCTGCTGCTGCACTCTCGATTCGGAGGCGCGGAATCGGCGCTGACGACGCTGGACGAGCTTGCCAAGCTGCTCGACTGCACTCCGCGCAATGCCGCCAACATCGTCCGGTCGATGAGCCGGAACGGGTGGATTGCGTGGGAATCGACTCGCGGCAGAGGTCGTCGCTCGACGCTAAGTTTCCTTGCGCAGGCGGAAGACATCGCGGCCCAGGCAATGCTGCAGGCGATTAATCGCAAGGACGTTGCTCGCGCGATAGGCCAGATTAAGATTCATCGCAACTCCTCCACGCTGCAGGAGCATCTGCAGGGACGACTGCTCTCCTATTTCGGCCACCACGTCGAGACAAGCAACGACCGGCAGATCGATACGCTGCGCATCCCAATCCGCCAACCCCTCCACACGGTAGACCCCTTATATATGAACTTGTTGGCCGAATCCTTCGTCGCTAGCCACGTGTTTGACGGACTGGTGCGGCGCTCGGATACCGGAGACGACATAAAGCCGGGCATCGCCCACGCTTGGGACACGGACGACAGCCGCAGGAGGTGGACGTTCTACTTGCGCAAGGAGGTGCTGTTCCATCACGGGAAGGTGCTTAGCGCAGACGATGTCGTTTATACTTTCGAGCGTCTGGTGCGATCCCCGCGAAGAACGCTGTATAGTTTTATCTACAAGCAGATCAAGACCGTGCGGGCGCTTAATCCGACCGTCGTCCGCTTCGAGCTGGAGGAGCCGAACGAGCTGTTCCTCCCGTTTCTGTGCACGAGTCGCGCGGCCATCGTCCCGAAGGATCTGAACCAACTCGGAAGTTATCGCTTCGGCACGGAGCCGGTCGGCACGGGACCGTTCAAGGTGACGCAGATGAATGAAACGGTGTGTATGATGGAAGCGTTCGGACCGTGTTTTCAAGGGCGGGCTCATCTGGACCGGGTGGAGATCGTGCATGTTCCTTGGGCGGCCGAAGCGATGACGGGCGACGGCCACAGGACGGGGGCAGCGGAGGGTGGCTCTGGCTCTGCCCCGGATCAGTCCTCCCCCTTCCACGTCATTCCGAACGCCTCTGCCGGAAACTCTGGATGGAGCCGAATCCACTCGGAGACGACCGTGCGCAAATTTGTCACATGCAACACGCAAAAAGCCGGACCGTTGACCGATCCGGCGTTGCGAGAGCATTTGTTCGGCTGCTTGGAGAAAGTTGAAGAAAGCGAGGGCGATTCTGCGGAGGCAGCGGCGAGCGGTACGAGAACCTCTTCAGAAAACGCCGAGCTTCCGCCGTCCCCCTCCGAACAGGCCCCGGTGCTTTTACGGATCGCGACGATTCTGCCGTACAAAGCCGATGCCGAAGCGTTGGCCGACGCCCTCGGGCGATATGGCTACGATTGCGAGGTGTCGGCCGTCTCACCTGAGGAGTTCAAGGGAGAGATTCGTCTGGAATCCGACCTCATTCTGTTCTCGCTGCTGCGCGACCAGGACGAAGAACTACGGCTATACGACTCGTACCGGACAATGGCCGAACATGTCGACGCCCATACTCGCATCGACATCGAACGGTTGCTATCCCTCGTGCTTAGAGAGCCGAATTCCGAGGATCGGCTCCAAAGTCTGAACAAAATCGAGTCGCTGCTTATCCGAGAACGGAATTTGCACATCCTGTCGGAAAAGCCGTTACCGACCGCATACGTTCCCACTGTGCGCGGCGTCACCTTCAACTCCCAGGGCTGGGTTAACCTGCGCACGCTGTGGTTTCCTCCGGCTACGGCGGGGGAATAGGCGCCTATGGAAGGAGCCGTGCTGCTAACACGACTCCTCCTGGCACAGTAGCCGCTTCAAAGGCGGTCGGCTTCAGGAAAAACGGATATGGAAATAGACCGCATTCCTATTGCGTTGGGGGCGGTCTATTTGTTTTCTACTGAATCTCCATACTCTCAATCGTCTTGATGCTCTTGGCGCAAGACAGGCTAACTACCGCAGCGCCCGCTACCGTAAAGAAAACTAGGATGAGCAGGCTTCCATGCTCGATATAGTACGTGTAGATGCGATTAAAAATATCTTCGCCGAACGAGGTGTACTTGACCAACGCAACTACCCCGCCGATGGCAATAGCCACAATCGCTCCAATGATGGACATCGCGACTTGGGCTTTTTCCGGACCGTGTTTAATTTGATATTGCATCGTCAGGATGAGGATGGACAACATCGCGACACCAACGCTGTACACTCTCGTGAAAATATCGGAAAAGCCGATGTCCCAATCCGCAACTGCCGCGAAAACCCCGGCGATGATCGTCATAACCACCGTAGAGCAGATCGTAGCCAACAGCAGCAGCACATACTTCTGAACGACATATTGCCTCTTCTTGATCGGCAGCGTAAGCAAATACATTAAGCCGTGATTCTGCTGGTCAACCGTCAAAGCGCTCAAAACAACCATGGAAACGACCATTAAAAACACAGACATTCCAACCATGATACCTATTCGACCAAATATAGCCAAACTGCATATTGCCAAAATAAACATTAATACGACAGCCAGCTTTTGCTTTTTCAAGACCAACAAATCCTTTACCCACAAACCCTTCATTGTTCCTCCCCCTTCGCCAGCAGCATCAACACTTCGTCAATGGAACCTTTTTCGATCGCAATCTTGGGGTAATTTTCCTGATAGTATCTTCTCTCGTTCGTTAGACAGGCGTACCCGTAACTTCTCTTTTTAGCGGCTAAAATAAACTCTTGCTCCAACGAAGAATATTCTTGCTCGGAAACCTTCAAAATCCCGTAATGGTTTAGCAGGTTGTCGGTTTCCTCCTGTAAAATAATTTTCCCGTCATCGATCAAAATAATAAAATCGCATAATTGCTCCAGATCGCTCGAGATATGCGAGCTGATTAATACGCTTCGATTGTTTTTCTGATCCAGGTAATCCTGCAGCATTCCTAATATTTCATTCCGCACAATAACGTCTAAACCCGATGTCGGCTCATCCAATAGCAAAAAGTCGGCTTCGTGAGACATTGCTAGCAGCAACTTCAGTTTCGTTTGCATGCCTGTCGAGAAGTTCTTCACCTTTTTATCGAGGGGCAGCTGCAGTCGATTGCATTTCTGATCAAATTCGGCCGCATTAAATTGAGCGGAATAGGTAGCGATCATAACCTGTTTAATTTCAGCAATCGTCAGCTGTTCAGAAAAGAAGCTATGGGGGAAAGTAACGCCAATACGCGCTTTGTCGGCCTCCGTAAGATGGGCAACGGATCGTCCGAATAAGTTGATTTCACCTTCGTCCGGGCGGAGCAACCCCAAAATCGAACGAAACAGGGTCGTCTTCCCTACTCCATTGCGACCGACCAAGCCCACGACCTGGTCCTCTTCAATTCGAAAAGAACAGTCCAATTGGAAATTATTGTACTTTTTCTTTAAGTCTTTTACTTCTAACATGGTTATCCCTCCAGAAGCAAATTAAATAATTCCTGTAGATCACCATTGGAAATTCCGTAGTGCTTCGCTTTTTTGATTGCAGACTCCAGCTCCGACTCGATTTCTTTTTGTCGCGCTTCCTTCTCAAGCTCCAGATTAAATGGAGCGACAAAGCTGCCTTTGCCGTGAACGGTAACAATCAATCCCGATTCTTCAAGAGCGTCGTAAGCCTTCTTCACCGTCAGGGCGCTAACGTTTAGTTCTTTGGCTAAGCTTCTTACGGAAGGTAAAGGATCGTTCTCTCTTAAGCTTCTTTTTACGATTTGTCCTTTAAACTGCTCAATGATTTGTTCATAAATCGGAATCATCGATGAATGCTGAATGATGATATTCAGGTTAATCACCTCTCCCTTACAATAAACAGTATACAACAGTGTATATCAGTGTCAACTGTCAAATCTAACATGAATGAAGTAAGCATTGGCGCCTTAACCGAAAATTCCAAGAGGGGTGCAACAGGCCGCCGCCTGTCGCACCCCTCTTTTTGCCCAACGCACTCACGGATTGCCTTAACGACCGGACTCAAGCTCCTCTGCAAGCTGCCGATACAGCTCCGGCTTGCGATCGTAGAACGGAACAACCCCTCCGCTTGAACGGTTGTCCTGCAGAGATTCGAAGTTCAGGTCGGCGAGCACCATAGCATCGGCATTCGTCTCCCCTACGGCCAGAATGCCATCCGGCGCAAAAGGAAAGTCGCACGGCGCGAACGCCCCCGCCTGGCTATAGGCCGTATCCACCTGAGGCCGCTCCTCGGCCAGCGTGCCGACAAGCCCGCTAAGCACGACGAACAGTTGATTTTCGACCGCTCGCGCCTGCGCGCAGAAACGTACCCGATGGTATCCGTGCGCGCTTTCGGTGTACGAAGGACATAGAATCGTCTCCGCTCCTCTAAGCGCCGCGGCTCTAGCCAGCTCCGGGAATTCGATGTCGTAGCACGTCAAGATGGCCATCCGTCCCCACTGCGTATCGAATACATTGAGAGCGTCCCCCGGAGACAGAGGCCAGTGTCTCTGTTCCTCCGGCGTCAGATGAATTTTGCTCTGAGCTTCGACCCGGCCGTCGGGAAAAAGCAGAAACGCCCGGTTCACGAACCCTTTAGGGTCTCGCACGGCATTCTCCAAGGCTCCGCTTCCCTCCGCACGATCCCTCCTGCATACGTGGGTCCCCGCCAAGATCGCAATACCGTTCTCCCTGCTCAGCTCGCCGAAAAATCGCAAGTACTCGTCCGTCTTTCCGTCCAAATAAGCGCATGCATCGTCATAAGACAACGGCGGCAGCAGACTCAGCAAATGCGCGGTCGTATATTCGGGGAACACAATCATCTCCGCTCCCTGCGCGGTCGCGCTCCGAACTTTATCCGCGATTCCGGTCCAGAACTGTTCTTCGGAAGCAATATCCGTCAACCCGTATTGGGTCGTGGCGATGGTCAGCTTTGTCATAGACTCTCCTTTAATAAACCCTGATGTCCTTCATTGTACCACGACTTCGCTCGCTGCATGGCCCCGCCCCTCCGCGATTTTGCACTTTGTTTGCCGAATCGCCACTACCTTTGTCGCCCCCGCAGGGGGAAGGAAACGAATATCGAATAGGGTTAAAAAAGAATGCTGCGATTGGAGTGAACGTCGATGAACAATTTGAAAACGAGAGAGGCGGCGGAGCGGCTCGGTGTAAGCCAAACTACCATTAAGCGCTGGGCGGCCCACTACCCCGCTTCCTTCCGCAAGGACCCGCTGGGACACTACGTGTTCTCTCAGCGCGAGTTCGCCCTGCTTCAGCATATCCAGAGCGAGATCGAACGCGGGCATACGCTTGAGCAAATTACCCTTCCGGGCGCTTCCGCTTCAGCGGACAAGCCTGCCGACCCCCCTTCATCTCCAACAATCGGCGCAGATCAGAGAGAGCTCTTGCTGCGTATCTTCGAGGTTGAGCGCTCACTGGACCAGAAGGCGGACGAGGTCGTCTCCGCGCAGGTGCGCCAGCATCGCGCCGAGCTGGAGGAACTGCGCCGAACCGTCGTACAGCTCGCGGCCGCCATCGAAACGCTGGAGAGCCGGACAACGAAGCTCGGCTCTCCGGCGAAAACCGATGAACCGCGCCTGCCGCCCGCTCAGCCGTCCGTCCAGCAGATTTCTTTGCCGGAGCGGAAAAAGAAGCTGTTCCGAACCTTCTTCTGACAGAACTGTCTTCTATGGACAACCTTCCGACAAAAAGTTTAAAAAACCGCAAGAAATCCTCCAACTTTTTGGCCGCTGTTACGTCTAATAGGATAACCAAAGAGAACGGACAGCGAAGTCGATCGCTGCAGTCGGGGATGGGGATCCCGACTGCGCCGATCATCCCCGAGCGCCTCTCTTTTCTGGTTGGGAAGAGGAAACGTGGAGGATACAGCTATGAGGGGAACAAAATTTTTCGGGCGCGGCTTGCTTGGCGCGTTCTGTATTGTGATGCTATCGATGGCTCTTGTCGGATGCTCTCTTATTCGGGAGGCGCAGTTTGTCGGAATGACGGGAGGCGGCTCCGCCGACACGGCGACAAGCTCCTCCAACATAGAATCCGGTCAGGAAACTGCGGTATTCGCAGACGCTGACCCTTCAGAGGCGAAACAGGAAGCCGGTACGGCCGTCCATCCTTCCGAGCAAGGCGGCGGCAAGCTTCTGCCGCCCCCGAGCAAGCCCAAGAATGACACGAATGAAAAGAAAGACACGAAGTCTCGGCCCCATGTCGCCTTAACGTTCGATGACGGCCCGGACCACAAGTATACGGAGCAAATTCTGGATATCCTTAAGGAATACGACGTCAAAGCGACCTTCTTTCTCGTCGGTACCCAAGTCAAGAAATACCCGGAAATCGCCAAGCGAATCGTTGACGAAGGTCACGCCCTGGGCAACCATTCCTGGTCTCACGCCGACTTGACGAAGCTGTCGGCCAAGGACGTCGCCCAACAGATCGACAAAACTCAGCAAATCATCAAGCAAGCGACCGGCGTTTCTCCGCGGCTGATGCGCGCTCCTTACGGCGCTCTGTCGAAGAGCGTGTTGGAGACGATTCACAAAGCCGACATGAAACACGTTGCTTGGACGGTCGACACTAAGGACTGGGCGGGCACCTCCGTCTCGGATATGTACAAGAACGTTATGAGCAATACCCGTAAAGACGGAATTATTCTGATGCATTCCTTCGGAGGACGCAAGGACGCACTCGACCATACAGTTAAGCTGTTGCCGAAAATTATCAAAGACTTGCAAAAAGATGGTTACGATCTCGTAACAGTAGATGAGATGATCGATTCTGGCGATTACAAAACCTCAGCGATTAAATAATAACGCAAGAAGCCGTCCTGCCGATCTGAACCGGTCTCGGGGCGGCTTCTTGCGCTATTATTATTTGCGGTATACGTATATCCTTGTCCTGTACAGGTCCGAGCAAGTCACGACCCGTTCCGGCTGCCAATCCGGCAAGGCGAAGCAGACGCTGACGACGTGCGCGCCGGGCCTCAGCTGCTCTGCCAGCAGCGGACCGAAACGCCGCATCGCCCCCGAATACAAATACGCGACGACTGCATCGGCTTCCCGGTACGAGACATCGTAGAGATTGCCCCTGCGAAAACTAACGGAGCGGCCAGGACCCTCTCGGCGCGATAAGCGCCAGCTTCCCGCCGCGATCCAGGCAGCAAGCTTGGATAGGATTAGCGGAACCGGCGAATTTTCCACGCCTTCCACCCTCCAATTCTTGCAATGCCGTCCCAGATACAGGCCAAGCGTTCCCCAACCCGATCCGGCCTCTACGAGCACCCCCTCGCTGTTCAACCGATTGACTTCCTCAGCCACAGCTCGCATAACGCGCGGCGAAGTGGGTGTCGGCGTTATGCCGTTTCTCCAGCTTGTCCAGACGATCGAGCAAACGACCAGAAGGGCCAGCGCTGCGATGGCCAGCGTGATTGTTTCGACTATCCCCAAGTTCATACCTTCCCCCATGCGACTGCTGCCTGATCTCAAACCATCGTTCGCGAATACTGCTACCATACATGCCGGCGCCGCTTCCTGCAAGAGGGGAGCGGCGTTATTGCATTTTGCGCTCGCAGCGTCCTTCCGCTCCTTTCCTCCCCCAATCCCAAATCCCCTCTTTACCTTGACCTTAGGTCAACGTTTACAATAGAGCCGAGGGGGAAGGGCCGTGAACATTAAAGAAGCTGCCGACAAACTGGGGATCACGCCGCGTACGATCCGTTTCTACGAGAAGAAGGGACTGCTCTCGCCCGCCAAGCAACAAAACAACCTTTATCGCTCCTTCTCCGAGCAGGACCTCTGGCGGCTGCAGACGATCGTGGCGCTGCGCGAAGCCCATCTGTCGCTATCCGATATTAAGCAGGCGCTGGAGAAGTTGGAGCGCAACGGAGTGGAGGAGCTCCGCTATTACTTGGAGATGCAGCGCTCGGCGCTGATGTCCGAGTGGCTTCAGCTCAAGCAGGCGGTGGAGACCACCGACCGCATGATCGAGCTGGTGCAGCGCGAACGAACGCTGCCTCTGGAGCATCTTTTTGGATTGGCGAACGCTTCGAAGCAGCTACGAGAACAACGCGCCGGCTGGAAGGATCGCTGGGACTTTAATCGTCTGGCGCCAACCCACGACGAACGCGTGGCAGCCAATGAGGGAGATTACGCAGATTACGAGGATGCCTTGGAGAGAGTTGTTCGGCTAATCCGTCCGCAACAGAACGAACGCGGACTAGACATCGGGACCGGAACCGGCAATCTGGCAGGCAAATTTCTCACCGCGAGCTGCCACATGTCCGCCGTCGACCAATCCCGCGAAATGCTTCGGCTCTGCCGGGAGAAGCATCCGGAGATAGAGACAAGATTAGGCAACTTCCTTGCGCTGCCTTTTTTGCGAGAGCAATTCGACTTCGTCGTCACCAGCTTCGCATTCCACCACCTGACCGGCAATCAGCAGCAGCTTGCGTTGGAGGAGATGGATCGGGTGTTAAAGCCGGGAGGTCGGATCGCTATCGCCGATCTGATGGCATCGGCAGAGGAGGGGGATCGTCCGACCTCCAGCTATCCTGAAGCTCGCACGCTAAGTCATTGGTTCGAGAATCGCAACTACTTCGTGCAGCTCTGTCGCCTTAACGAGCGTCTGCACATTTTATATGCCGACAAAAAGGAGCATCCGTATGCCGGATCATGACGACATCTACCGCGAAGAGGCCGCACAATACCACGAAATGATTGCTAGACAACCCAATCTGCTGCCTGTGATTGAAGAAATCGTTCCGATCGAAGGGTTGGACATCGTCGACATGGGCGCCGGCACCGGACGACTGTCGGCCGTTCTCGCTCCGGCAGCCAAATCACTGGTCGCCTTGGACGCTGCGGAAGCGATGCTGAGCATTACAGCCGAGCGGCTGCAGGAAGGCGGTCTCGACAATTGGTCCGTTCAAGTCGCCGATCATCGCGAGCTTCCGCTGCCCGACAACAGCGCGGATCTGATCGTCTCGGGCTGGAGCGTCTGCTACCTCGCGAGCAGCAACGTTCCGGAGTGGGAGCGGAACCTGGAGCTTGTTATCGGCGAGATCAAACGAATCCTTCGACCGGGAGGTACGGTTATCCTGTTCGAGACGATGGGCACCGGCAGCGAGACCCCCTCCCCGCCGGAATTTCTGCTTCCGTACTACCGCAAGCTAACGGAGGTTTACGGTTTCTCCCACCGCTGGATTCGCACCGACTACGAATTCGCCGACGCCGAGCAGGCGGAACGGCTGGCCCGCTTCTTCTTCGGAGACGAGCTGGGAGACCGAGTTGCCGCCGACAAGCTTACCCGTTTGCCCGAATGCGCGGGCGTCTGGTGGCTGAAACTTTAATGAATGACAGTCGTGTCACACGCCAACTTTAAATGAAATTTCGAAATTTCGTATAAAATTCATCCCTCTTTGTCTATTTGAGGTCAACTTGTACGATATATCGTACAAGTTGACCATTACGACCTTTCTATGGCTATATTTTGTATGATCAATCATATAAAGTAAGCGCATCGCCTAACAAAATAGCGGCATCTGTACGATTTATCATACAAATAAAATCATTCTTTAAACTTATATGGCATTCAGGAAAGGATAGCCAATTTTATGGCTTTTCTGAAGCATCAAAACAAGGACACCGCCTTAAAACGGGACGGTGTCCTCTTCCATATCTACTCACGATCTACTCCAGCTTAGTCACCCAGCCGAACGGATCTTCCACAGCGCCGCGCTGCAGACCGGTCATAAAGTCGTACACTCTGGATGACAGAGGACCCGTGCGTCCGTCGTTCAGCGTCAGCTTGTCGCCCTGCCAGTTCAGCTCTCCGATCGGGGAAATGACGGCGGCCGTTCCGGTTCCGAACGCTTCCTCCAGCGTTCCCTTGCGGTATGCCTCGACGAGCTCGTCGATGGAAATCGTTCTCTCCTCCACATCGATATCCCAGTGCTTCAGCAGTTGAATGACCGAATCCCGCGTCACCCCGTCGAGTATGCTTCCGTTCAGCGCAGGCGTGACGACTTTGCCGGCAATTTTGAAGAAGACGTTCATGCTGCCGACTTCCTCGATGTATTTACGGTGCACGCCGTCCAGCCACAGCACCTGGGAGTAGCCTTTGCCCGAAGCTTCCTCTTGAGCCCTAAGCCCTGCCGCATAGTTGCCGCCGGTTTTGGCGTTGCCTACTCCGCCCGTAACCGCGCGCACGTAATCCGGCTCCACATAGATCGTGACCGGATTGATGCCTTCCGCGTAGTACGAGCCTACCGGGGACAAAATGATCATGAAATAATAGCTTTCCGAAGGATTTACGCCCAGCGTCGGCTGAGTCGAGATGACGAACGGACGAATGTAGAGCGATGTGCCTTCAGTAGTCGGAATCCAATCCTCGTCCACCTTAAGCAGCTGCTTCAGCGCATCCATCGCCAAATCTTCGTCGATTGGCGGGATGCTGAGACGGGCGTTGGAACGGTTGAGTCTTTGCAAATTTTTGAACGGACGGAACAGCAGCACCGGTCCGCCCGGGGTTTTGTAAGCTTTCATACCCTCGAAGACAGTCTGGCCGTAGTGGAACACTTTGGCGGCGGGGTCGAGGGGGATCGGCTGGTAAGGAACGATACGAGGATCGTGCCAGCCCTTGCCCGCGTCGTATTCCATAATAAACATGTGGTCCGTAAAATGCTTGCCGAAGACGAGCGTCGAAGCATCCGGCTTTGCCTTGTTTGCGGTCGTCCGTTCTACTGAGATTGCGTGAGCCATGTCCGAAAAGTCCTCCTTGATTGAACGCGCTTTATAATTGAATGATACCAGAGTCGGATGTATATTGATAATATCTGTTTTGTCTGTGATGCATACCTTAAAAGTATGGAGTTGGGTCAATATGGATATGCGACAGCTTCGTTACTTTCTCGCGATCGCGCACGAAGGTCAAATTACACGCGCGGCCAAGCAGCTTAATATGGAGCAGCCTCCGCTCAGTCGCCAGCTCAAGCTGATCGAGCAGGAGCTCGGCGTCGTTCTGTTCGACCGCAACGGCAAACGGCTCCAGCTCACCCAGGCGGGCGAAATGCTGCGGAACAGGGCAATTGCCTTGATGAAGCAATTCGAGGAAACGATCACGTACGTTCAAGAGCTGGGGGAGGGCGTGCAAGGCGTTCTGTCGATCGGCGCGGTCGTCTCCTGCGTATCGCTGCTCCCTCCAGTCCTGCGCCAATTCACGGAGAAGTACCCGCAGGTGACCTTTAAGATTCAGGAAGGCGACCACTTCCTGCTCGGCGAGCTGCTGGAAAATCGCGATCTCGAATTTATCGTCACGCGACTTCCGTTCCAATCCGATTTTCAGTCGCAGCATTACTCCGTTCTCCCCTTGCCGTCCGATCCGTTCGTCGCCCTGCTTCCGACCGAATGGTGTCCGCAGAACGCTCGGGCGATGACGCTGGAGCAACTGGCGCGCTTCCCTTTTCTCACCCTTAAGACGGATCGTACGACAGGGATGCATACCCAGGTGTTCGACCAATTCAAGCGGCTCGGCCTCGAACCGAAAATCGTTAGCGAATGCTCAAGCGTAGCGATCGCGATCTCGCTCGTCTCGGCGGGCATTGGCGCGGCGATTCTGCCCGAGTCGATCATGAACTCGTTCGCGCCTCCGAACGTCGCCAAAATCTCGATCCAAGACGTCGATCTGCAAAGCAATATCGGGGTTGTCTGGCTAAGGGACCGGCATCTGTCGAAAAGCGCCAGGCATCTGATGGATATGCTGGTCGAGTTCAGCTAAATCGGAATGGGGCTGTCCCATAAGCCAACCAAGTTGCTCTGAAAGATAATCGATGATAAAGGTGAAAGGGGTATGTACCTCCTTCCGATGCTATACGCTCCTGAAATCTGAATGGGTAAACCCGTTACAGGGTAATTTCAGGAGCGTATGAGGCAATCTACAGGAGGCACATACCCCTTACTTTGTCTATCGATCATTTTAAGCAACTCTGCTTATGGGACAGCCCCCACACAGGTCTTCCTATTATTTATACTTGCGAATGAACTCCACCGCTTTGCGGATGTCCGCCTCCGGCTGGCCGCCGACTTCCCGCTCAATCGTCAAATAGCCGGAATAGCCGATGTCTTGGAGCGCTTGGAAATATGCGTTGAAATCCACTTTCCCTTCACCCAGGGCGACCTCGCGGAAAAACTCCCCGCCTGCCACCATCCGCGCGATCTTCTCGTGATCCATCGGCTGATGGCCCAGTGACCCGTATACGTCTCGGGGGTCGGATTCCCGGTAACGGATGCCGTCCTTCACGTGCGTGTGGACGATGTAATCCTTAAGCAGGCGGACGCCCTTCACCGGATCGTCCCCGGTCACCATCACCATATTCGCCGGGTCGAAATTGACGGACACCCCTTTGGAGCTTAACGAATCGAGGAATCGCTTCAGCTGCGCCGCCGTCTCCGGACCGGTCTCGATCGCGAAAAACGCGTTCATACTGGAGGCATAGGCACTCAACTCTTCACAGGCTTCCTGCATGGACGAATAAATTTCGCCGCTCTCGTCGTCCGGCAGAACGCCGATGTGCGTCGTCACGATATTCGTGCCTAGCTCTACTGCAAGGTCCAAGATTCGCTTTGATTTCTCCACCTTCTCGGCATTGTGCAGCCGGTCCTGAAAGCCGTGTCCGCCCAAATCTCCGCACAGCGCGGAAATTTCCAGACCGAGCGATTCGATATACCCCTTCAGCTCTCGTCTGTCCTGAGCATTCAGCGCCTCCGGATCCATCTCGCCGGATACAGCGTAGATTTGCACGCCGTCCGCTCCGACCTCCCGCGCTTTGATTATCCCTTCGCGTACGCCGACGCGAAAGCTGTCGACGATAGCACCTATCTTATTTTGGAGCTTCATTCCGATATGGCCTCCCTTTTCATTTGTCGCATACCTGCCTAGCGCTTGATCATGTAGAACTTATCGACATACAGCTCTTTTAATTGACTCGGGTTGTCCCACGGCATGATAAACACCGTCTGGTCGTGGGTCAAAGAGGGAACGAAGCTTCCGATCTTGACCGTATGCCAAAACATATTATCCAGCTGCGAAGCCGGCATAGTCGTCTCCGGCACTGGATAGGTCGAGGTTGTCGCATCGTATACGCCATATGAGAAGGCCATGCCGGACGGGGCGAAGAACCGCGTCTGTCCGTTCCCGTCAACATAAGTGTCCGCGGCGTATTTCACCTTCACGACCGCGTACAGGTCGTACGTCGCTCCCGGCGCCAATTGCGCCGGATTCCAAGTCCACTGGATATTCCAGCCTCTTGTCGTCGTGATCGTTTGTTTGGCCGTGAAACCGTCGGACGCGGAGACATCCGTATGGTTATTCGTCGCGTTGTTGTACAACGTAAACGACGCGCTCTGCCCCTCGACGATCGTTAGCGACGGATCTTTGACCAACCGGAGAATAACGCCGTTGCCTGCCTCCAGCGGCAATCCGCTGATCGTGTAGCTCGAACCGCTTGTCGCGAAGGCGACATTAGCGTTATCAAGAACGTTCTGAACGGCTGTTATATCCATCCCCAATTGCGATCTATCGATCGTCAAGGTCATGGTCGCCGGCTGCGTCACGTCGTGGTTGACAACGACGAGATACTTGTCGCCCGTCTGCGAATCCACATGGGTCGTCACGTCCGCGCTCGCATAGGCGGCATTTCCCCCGCCGGACGCGGCGGCGACGTTCGCGGTTCTTCTCATGTTCCGGATCGTTGGCTTCAACGTCTCGATCTCGCTGAATAGCGCCTGCACCGTATAGTAATCGGCTCTGCGCTGATAATTGGCGTCCACCAACCCTTCCCAATCGACTTCCGTTTGATACATGAAATAGGTAAAGCCTTTCGAGCCGTGTCCGATCGCCTCATAGGTCATCGCCCGGATTTCCGCGGCTGTCGGATCTCTCAGCCACCCGGCATTGTTATGCGTCTGAAGAATCGTCCATAGAGGAGCCGGGTCGGCAATGTCTTTCCTCGGCTGTAGAGAAGCGAAGTCCATGTAGCTCTCATACGAAAAGCCGGGGAGATGGTAAATGTTCCTGAAGTCGCCGAGTCCGCTTCCTTCCGTTACACCGTAGGGATCGATATTCATCGCCTGAGGCTTCTGTTCGTTGTAGTGCATTTCCACTCGATCTACGCCTACGTAGGTCATGAGCACCGGTCTGCTCGGATCGAGCGTTTCCAGCATCCGTTTCATATCCTTTAGGTTGTCGGCCAGCTTGGCGTCGTTCTCCGGCTCGTCCCTTAAATAATAGCCGTACAACGCGTTGCTGTTGGTATACGGGTTAATCAACCGACCTATTTGATCGTACATGGCCGTTTCGTCATTATAGAGAGCTTCGTTGAACAGGCTCGTATAGTCGGGAAGCCCGACGATCTTGAGCCCGTTAGCGCTTGCCTGGGCCAACGTGGACGCGTACACATGGGCCGGCTTGGAATCCCAGTTGGCCATGAAGACGGTATCCGCGCCCAGTTGCCGGATGTCCCCAAACGTAGCGTTCAAGTAGGCGTTAGCGCCAGCGCTGTCGTTCGGAATGGCCAGACCTTCGTAGAAGATGCCCTTCGGGATCGCGTCTTTGGCCGTATTCGCCGCAGGCGTTAAAGATACGCCCGTAATGACCTGCACATTGGTTCGGAAGAGATCGGCAGAACCTGCGGAAACCGCAGCGGTATATAAACCGTTTGGAACCGTCTGCCCGCTATTGTTCTTACCGTCCCAGACGACCGTATTCATCCCGGATTGCAAGACACCGCTAACCAGCGTCCGGATTAGAGAGTGGTCGGAAGCCCGATAAATGTTAACCGATACCGTCTGCGAGGAAGACAACGTATAAGTCAATTTCGCGACATCGTTCAAGCCGTTGGCGTCCGCCGGTGAAATTTTGTAAGGATAGGCTTGCATCGACGAATGCGGGAGTTCGTCGCTAGGGTCCTGGGCGAGCGTTACGCTGTCCACCTGGAACGCCGGATAGTTCGCCGCATTGTCCACTTTATAAAAACAGATTTTCACGTCATGAGACGGATTCGGCGCGATGGGAGCGGTGACGATGTTCTGATAGAAAAGTAGCTTCGGAAATGCCGAGGAGTGGACGATTGTCGGGTTGATCAGATACGTATTCGACGTAAAGTCGTACACGGTATAGCCGAATACGTCGCCTGTCGCCGTCGTCCAATTCGTCATCTCCGGCTTCACCAGCATCAATATCCGGTACGATTTGCCCGCCTCGATCCGAGTTCCGTCGATGGGAACCTGCAAATTCCAGTTGCTCCCCGGTCCGTTGACCACCCTCCCGGCGCTCAAATCGGCAGCCATTCCGTCTGTAACGGTCGATGCGTCGTTATACTTGACAAAGCTGGCGTCCTCAATCAGATAATCCTGATGCTTGCGATAAACTATGCAGTCCACATAGATGTCGCTGACTTGCGACGAGTTTGCCGCTCCTGCGATATAGATGCCGATATCGTTTACGCTGGCATTCGGCTTAAACGTCCCGATCCGGTACTCCTTCCAAGTCGAATCGGAAGTAGCGGCGGCCGCCACAGTCTTCTCCGGGATAACGTAACTGGCGGACGTAGAGTCATACAAACCGAGCTTAAAAGCGTTGCCCGTTGGGTTCGCCGCCGCATGTTTCACCTTCACCATAACCGACACATCGTATAATTGTCCCGGCTCCAACTCGCTGAAATCCCAATTTTCATATTGAATGTTCCAGCCGGTCGAATTGTTGGCCATCCTTGCGCTATACCCGTCCGTAGCGGACGGGTCAGCTACCTGCATCGCACCGTTGTGCAGCGTGAACCGGCCATCCTGAATTGTCAAATCCGCCGCATAACTCGTCTTGGCAGCCGCTAACAGACCGCCGACGATCATCAGCGTGAACACCCATAACCCTTTTCGATTTCTATTCATCCGATTGGCCTCCTTATCCTTTCACTGCCGAGCCTGCCATTCCGTCTTGCAGTTGCCTTTGGAACAGAATGTACGCCAGAACCACCGGAACCATCGAGATAATGAGCCCGGCGAAGAGCGCGCCGAAGTCGGTTCGATACTGCATGCTGGCCGATAGGAACGAAATCCCGATCGGAACGGTATAGAACCGCTCGTCGCCGATAAAGGTTAGCGCTACGATGTATTCGTTCCAGAATGAAATCACATTCACGATGCTTACGGTAATCAATCCTGGCTTGGCCAGCGGCAGCATGATTTTATAGAAGGCAGCGTAATTCGAGCAGCCGTCTATCGTCGCAGCTTCCACCAAAGCGGCGGGAATCGATTTGAAAAAGCCAATAAGCAGAAATACAGTAAACGGAACGGCGCCAACCGCATAAACGACGATTAAACCGCCCAGATTATTCGTCAGATGCAAGGATTTCGCGACGAAATACAGCGGGATCAGCGTCAGAATCGCAGGGATCATCATGCTGGACAAGTAGACGGCAAGGACCAGCTGATTCCCGCGAAAACGGAATCGGGCCAGCGCGTAAGCCGTCATCGCCCCCATCAAGAGCGACAAGAAGAGCGCAGCTACGACGACAATCGTGCTGTTCAAAAAGTAGTTGGCGATGTGGGAGCTTACCCACGCGTTATGGAAGTTCTCGAAGTGATACTGATCCGGCCAAGCCCAAGGATCCGCATAGAATGCCTTGTTATCCTTCAAAGAGGAATACAGCGCCCAAAACAAAGGGAATATGACCATGACCGACCAGATGAGCAGCAGCAATCTAACGGCATTGGAGGGCAGCCTCCCTATCGCAAGTCTTCCGCCCGTTCTTCTCAGTGCAATCTCCACCATTTCTAAATCTCGTAAGTTTCCCTGTTCAGAAGTTTATTGGCGATTCCGGTGATCAGCAGCGTAATCGCCAGCAGCAATACGGCAACCGCCATGGCGTAACCGACGTTGCTCTGCTGAAAAGCCAATTGATAGATATAGGAGCCGAGCACCTGCGAAGCGTTATCCGGCCCCCCGTTCGTCATGACGAGCACGAACACGTAGTTGCCGCTTAACGTCGTAAATAGAATTGTCAGCATCGCGAATTTGACGTGCTGCCAAACCAGCGGAATCGTAATGCGAAACAGCTGCTTCCACTCGCCTGCTCCGTCAATGCGACTCGCCTCGTAAATCTCCTCGGGAATGCTGTTGATGCCCGCGATAAACACGATCATGAAAAATCCGATTCCCGCCCAGCTGGCCACGGGTATGAGCGCCGGAACGGCCGTCTCCATCTCTCCCAGCCAGGCATGCGTCAGATTCTCCAGTCCGATCGCTTGAAGCCCGGCATTCAGCAAACCGATGCTCGGATGATAGACGAACGACCATAGCAAACCGATGATGACGATTGAGATCATGTTCGGAAAGAAGAATACGATCCGGTAAAACCCGCTTTCGCGCTTGCCGAACCCCAGTCTCGTCACCGCGATGGCGAAAAACATGGCGAAGACGATAATAAGGACTTCTTTCCAGAACAGAATGACGAAATCGTTCCAGATCGCATGGGGAATAAGGCTGTCCTGCGACAGCTTCCGGTAATTGTCGAGTCCGACGAATTTCATGACGTTCGTATAACCGGACCACTTCTGAAAACTGTAATAGATGCTTTGGATCAACGGATAAATGTAAAAGATCGAATAAAGGAGCAACGCGGGCAATACGAATATCGCGATAAATCTTCGAGTCGAAGCGCGATGAATGGACAAGCGAATCACCTTTCGTTGGCCGAATGCCAGGAAAGAACGTCAGCTCCGCCTGGCATTCGGCAATAATCTATTGCTTTTCCGACCGCGCTTTCTCAAACGCCTGTTCTACGCGCTCTCCGTACTGCTCCGCGTTGATTTTTCCGAGCACCAGCGAGTTCAAGCTATCGTAGACGGCCTGCTGGCCTGCCGGCTCCCAATCGAAATTCGTGGACACGATGACGATGTTCGGATCGGCGATCCATTTCATGACGCTCTTGGTCATCTCGCTTACGTTCATGTCGTTGACGTCCACGTTATAAATCGTAGGCACGTTCGTCAGTTCGATGAACCTTTTGACGACGTCTTCTTGATACAGGTACGACAGCCACGCCATTGCCGCCTTCGGGTTTTTCGCCTTGGCGGGAATCGCGAAACCGACCGCCGACGGCGCTGTCGCCATTTTCTGGCCCGCATCCTGCAGCACGGACGGAATGAATTTCATTTGGAAATCGGTAGGAATATCTTTTTTCATTTCTCCCTCGAGCCATAGACCGTTCGGAATGAACGCCGCTTTGCGGTTCAGCCATTCCATCTGGGACTGCGTATGGTTGAGAGCGGTCGTGCCTTTCAGGATCAGCCCTTGGTCCCGAAGAACCTCCAGCTTCTTCATGACTTTGATGAACGGCTCGCTCTTGAATACGCCCGGCTCGGCGTTCATCACTTTGGTCCACAGCTCCTGGCCGCCTTCCGCGGCGAGCGCCGGCGTGATCAAGCCGTTGAACAGGTACACCGGGTAGATGCCCGGATAGTCCAGCAGCGCCACGTTTTGAGATTTCAGCTTCTCGCCGATGGCGAGCAGTTCGTCGAAATTTTGCGGCGGCGAAATTTGGTTGTCCCCTAGCAGCTTATCGTCGTAGAACATGCCCATCGTGCTGAAAATGTAAGGCGCGACGTAGATTTTGCCGTTCTTGTCGGGAGTCAGCATGCCTTTGACGAAATGGTCCTGGATCAGGCTTTGCCCATCTTCGGCGAGCGCTTCATCGAACCACCCGCTCAGGTCCATGATTTTGCCGTCCGTCTTGAGCTGCTCCATCGGGATATCCGGACCGTCGAAGTACAGGAAATCGGGCGGATTGTCGTCGATCCATCTCGTTTTCATTTGCTCGTTGATTTTCGGTCCCATGTTGGCGATGACGTTGACTTCCGGATATTTTTTCTTGAAGCCTTCGATCGCTTCTTTCCACCAGGCGTCGCCGTAGCCCCCTACGAAAATCTGCAATTCGAAATCCCCTTTGACATCCACGTCCGCAGATGCCGAACTCGCGGACGGCTGCGCTGCGCTTGCGGACGGTTGCGCCGAACTTCCAGACAGAGAAGCCCCTCCTCCGTTGTTGGAAGCGCTTTTACCGCATGCCGAGAAAACCAGCGACGCCACCAGTATTAAAGCGACCAATCCGCTTATTTTTCTTAACCCTGTCTTGCTCAATGTTTATGTCCCCCTTTGAATGTGATAGTCCGATTATAGCCGCTTCCCTTCTTAACGCAGGATAGACAACGGTTATGTTGCAGGTTTGTTTCTTTTAGGAATACAGGAATAAAGCAAAGAAACCGCGATGCGGTTTCCCCTGCAATCACTTATTTGCTCCGGGTCAGACCGGCCCGGTATTCCGAAGGCAGCATGCCGGTCATTCGTTTGAACAACTGGCCGAAATATTTGGGATCGCCGTAGCCGACGAGCTCGCTGATGTCCTGGATCTTCATATTGGGATCGCCGAGCAGTCTCTTCGCCTTCTCGATTCTCAGCTTAATGACGTAATTTGAAAATGTCTCCCCGGTTTCGCTCTTGAACAATTGGCTCAAATAGGAGGCGTTCAGATAGAACTTGGCGGCCAAATCGCCGAGCGTAATATCTTGCTGGAAATTGCGCTCGATATCGTCGATGACGGCCTGGATCGTTCGCTTGTTGGCGTAGCCCTGCCTGTGGTCGCATAGGCAAGAAACGATGTGAAGCAGGTCTGCCCTCAGTTCTTCTCTGGCATTGGGAAGACGCCCTTCGTCCTTCTCCAGATTGTTCTTGCGCAAAATATCCTTCAAGCTGCTGCTCTCTTGATCCAGCAAGCGGTCAAGCGAGAGGCGCACCGTGTCGCAAATCCGCAGGACGATTTCCTGCGGAACCTTGTACTTGTGCAACTCGTCGAACAAGGCATGGACGGCTGCCGCGGCCGCCTCCGCATCCGCGGCTTTCACCGCGTCCAGCAAGCTTGCCTCGATATCGAAAGGATAGCGGTAGCGCTCCTCTTCAAGCTGTTTTCGGAGTTGCAGCAGGGAGCGAACAAGCGCATCCGCATTTACCGGCTTAAGCAAATAGTCGGCCACCCCGTTCCTTATGCTCTGCTGAACATAAGGAAAATCGTCGTAGCCGGTCAGAACGATTACCTTGAGCGTCGGAAACCTCGCCTTCAGCGCTTCCGAGAGCTCCAAGCCGTTCATCGCCGGCATTTTCAGATCGGTCACGACGATATCCGTCTCTTCGCGCGCGACAAGCTCCAGCGCCTCTTCGCCGTTATCGGCTTCTCCGACGATCCGGAAGCCGTGCAGCTGCCAGTCGATCAGCTTTTTCAGCCCTCTACGGATGAGCGGCTCGTCGTCAACCAACATGACCGATAACATTCCTCATCACCTTCTCTTCGCTCGTTATCGCGGGAATGGTCAGCGTGACGCTTGTTCCCTCTCCCGCCTTGCTGTCGATCGATAAGCCATATCCTTCGCCGAAGTATAGCCTGATCCGGTCGTGCACGTTATTCAGCCCGAGATGATCTGCGGCGGCTTCTTCTTTGGCCGACAGTCTCCCGACCAGCTCCGCCAGCTTCGTCTCATCCATCCCGACCCCATCGTCCCTGACCTCAAACACGATATTCTGACTGCTTTTTTTAACGCTGATCCATAGCGCGCCTTTCCCCTTTTTGTTCTCGATGCCGTGAAAAATCGCGTTCTCGACGATCGGCTGAAGCGAAAATTTGATAGCCTTATAGCCAAGCGCTTGCTCGTCGACATCGGCGATCACTTCGAATTTATCTTCGTAACGGATCTTCTGGAGATGAACGTAGTTCATCGCTTGTTCGATTTCCTCTTTAATGTCCACGATATCTTCCCTGCCTTTGATGCTGTATCGGAAAATGTTGGCCAGCGCCTCGATCGCTCCGGCGATCTCCCTCTTGTCGTCGATAATCGCCATCATGCGGATTGAATCCAGCGTGTTGTAGAGAAAATGCGGGTTGATCTGGCTCTTCAAAGCGATCAGTTCGGCTTCCCGCTTCTTCGTCTCGACGCTTTTGATCGTCCGAAGCAGCACATTAAGTTTCTCGATCAGCCGATTAAAGCTGAGGGAAAGCTGGCCGAGCTCGTTGCGCGAGCGAACCGTCACTTTCGCCTCCGTATCGCCTTTTTCCACCTGTCTCATCGTGCTTTGCAGCAGACGAATCGGCTTGACGACTCCCTTCGATACCAGCATCGAAAACGCGAACACCAAGGTGACGCAAATGATGCCCATTGCATAGAACACGGTCTTGATGCCTTTCACCCGCTGCAGAATGTCCTCGTAAGGCAGAACGCCGACCACTTTCCATCCCGTGTACTCCGACACGCTGCTGACGAGAATCCGTTTGTCCCCGCCAACGTCCAAGACCTCGTTCATATTTTCTTTGTCGGCCGCGATGCGGAGAATGTCTTCCGTCCCGCTCGACCGGGCCAGCTGTCCGGACGAATGCATGACGTTCCCGTATTTGTCGAGCAGCAGCACGCTGCCGGTTTTTCCGATGCTCGCGCCGCCGCCTATTTTTATGATGGCGTTTTCATTGTAGTCGATGAGTATGTAACCGATATAGAAGCCTTCATGAAAGCTTAAAACTTTCCTGCCGATCGAGAAAACCCGCTTTTTGCCGCCAAACAAATAATCCGCTTCATGCAAAGGCACCATCGTTTTTTCGCCTGTCGATTTTCTTAAATTTTCGTAGATCGGCTCCTTGTAGAAATCGTATTGGGCTTTGACGGCGCCGGCGCGGCTTCGCGAGACGATATTGCCGTTTAAGGAGACGAGCGATACGAATTCGATGTCCTGCCTGACCTTCAGCAAATTTTCCAAAAACGTTTCCACCGCTTCGACGTCGGCAGCCGAATACTTGTCCGTATACAGCTTCACATTGCTGGAGCCGAGCAAGTACCGCTCCGCTTCCGGACTCGTGTAGGGCATTTTGGAGAGCGTATCGATTTGGCGGACGTATTCGTCCAACGTCAAGCTCATCTGCTGGACCGTTTGCAGAGACGTCTGCCTCATTTCCACTTCCACTTCCTGCGCGCTGACCCGATACAGGATACTTCCGAAAACGATAAGCGGAACGACCACGGAAATCATGAACAGAATGATGAGCTTCGGCCGTAAGTTCAGGTTAGAAAAAAAAGGAAACCAGCCGGTTTTCATCTGGGAATTAGCCCCCCTTCTTGCTGTAAAATCAAGGCTGTCGTTATCGGATGCGCAACCATCGAGCAATGCACAATAAGGCATATATTATATAGCTAATCCCGATGCAGAAGTCAACAAAAAAGAGATGTCCGCGGCCGGCGGGCCTGTCGGACATCCTCTTTGGAATCGTTTATTTGGAGACGAATTGCTGCGTCCAGCAAGGCTGTCCATTGTTCGCGACATAGCCGACGCCCATATGCGTGTACGAAGCGTTCATAATATTGGCCCGATGGCCGGGCGAATTCATCCAGGCTTGCACGACCTCCTGTGGAGACGGCTGCCCTTTGGCGATATTTTCCCCCGCGGATTGGTACTGCACGCCGAAATTCCGCATCATCGCAAAAGGATCGCCGTAAGTCGGGGAAGTGTGCGAGAAGTAATTGTTGGCCGCCATATCCTGGGACTTGGCCCGCGCCGAACGATTCAAATTCGTGTAATCCCCGGAGAACGGCTTCAAACCGGCCTTCTGCCGCTCCTGATTCGTCAGGTTCAGCACCTCGAGCTCGTAACCGGTCATCGTTTCATTGGAAGGAATCGTAACCTCGGTATCCTTCGGAATCGGCTCGTTTATATTGCCATTCGGAACGCCCGTTTGACCCTGAACGGGATTTTGTACCTGACCTGGATTCTGTACTTGACCTTGGCCCTGACCTTGACCGCCTTGGTTCGGGTTGGCATAGCCGTTGCCGCCTCCGACGAGCCTGCTTAAATCGGGATTCGCCCGAAGGAAGTCCTCGAGACTTACATGATACTGGTTGGCGATATCTTGCGCGGTTTCGTTGCTTTTGACGACGTATTTATTGACCGGAACCCCGGTATCGGTGGCGCTCACTTGAAGCTGCGGCTGTTTTTTGGCCGGCGCCGCGTGCTCCTTCATTCTCATCCCGGAGTTTTGGTTGGCGCACGCGCCGAGCAGGACGATACATGCGATAATTGCCAATCTCTTCATGTGCTTTAAGCCTCCTCTATAATCGCTTGTCCCTTTTAATTTCCCCGACTTCGCCCAAACCATCCGTTCGAAGATAATTGACCGCCAGAACATTATAACGTTATAATGTTTAAAGAAATTATTTTTGAAAAGAAACCGGGTGAACCACTTTGCAGAAGCTAGCGTTACACAATCTCAGGCTGCCCGACGAAGCTCTTGTCGATATTATTGTGAACAATGGAATCATCGCAGACGTTTCTCCTGCCGGAACCGACCGCGGTTCGGGCTCGGAAGCGGACTATACGGCGGACTACGAAGGCAGATGCTACGTATCCAGCGGCTGGATCGATCTGCACGTCCATGCCTTCCCGGAATTTGAGCCTTACGGCGACGAGATCGACGAAATCGGCGTCAAACAGGGCGTTGCCGTAATCGTCGATGCCGGAAGCTGCGGAGCGGACCGGATCGACGAGTTGATCTCCGCTGGAGAACGCGCGGCGACTCGGCTATTCGCGTTCCTGAACATCTCTCGCATCGGACTGGCCAGAATCGACGAGCTGTCGCAGTTAGAGTGGATCGATGCCGCACTGGCTGCCAGCGTCGCAGCCAATCATCCCGATTCCATCGTCGGCTTCAAGGCGAGAATCAGCCGCAGCGTCGTCGGGACCAGCGGACTGGAGCCGCTCAGAATGGCCCGCAAGCTGTCCGATGAAACCAAGCTCCCGCTCATGGTCCACATTGGCTCGGGACCGCCGGATATTCGAGAGATCGTTCCGCTTCTGTCGGACGGGGACGTCATAACGCATTGTTTCCACGGGAAGAAAAACGGGTTATTCGATGAAAAAGGGCAACCGCTGACCGCCCTTAAGGAAGCACTCCATAGAGGCGTAAAATTGGACATCGGACACGGCACGGCCAGCTTCTCTTTCCGCATTGCCGAAGCCGCCCAGAGGGCCGGAATCCGTCCGCACACGATTAGCACCGACATCTACCGGGGCAACCGGACAAAAGGGCCGGTGTACAGTCTGGCTAACGTTCTTTCCAAGTTTCTGTATCTAGGCTACTCTTTGGAGGAAATCATCGCATCCGTCACGCATCGCCCCGCAAGCTGGCTCGGCAGGCCAGAGTTGGGGCGAATCCGTGTCGGCGATCCGGCTAATCTGACTTTGTTTTCAATCGAAGACAGACGGACCGCGTTGATGGATTCCGAAGGAGAAGAACGCATCGCGAATCGCATAATCGAGCCAAGAGGAGTGGTGACAGGTGACAAATTCATTAAATGCGAAATACGGACTTAAAAGAGTCATCAATGCCAGCGGACGGATGAGCATTCTTGGCGTATCCGCCCCTACCGATACGGTCATGGACGCTATGAAGCGCGGAGGCCAGCAATACGTAGAGATCGCCGATCTCGTCGACAAGGCGGGAGATTATATCGCGGACATTCTAGGCTCCGAAGCGGCCGTTGTCGTTAACTCGGCTTCCAGCGGCATTGCGCTGTCGGTCGCCGCTATTGTGACCAAAGGCAATCAACGTCTGAGCGAACGCCTGCATCAAGAGCCGATTGCCGCGAACGAGATCATCATTCTGAAAGGCCATAACGTGCAGTACGGCGCGCCGGTCGAGACCATGGTCTACCTGGGCGGAGGCAAGCTGATCGAGGTTGGATACGCTAACGAGGGCAAGGCTACTCACATCGAGGATGCAATTGGTCCAAATACCGCAGCCATTCTGTATGTGAAATCGCATCATTGCGTGCAGAAGAATATGATTTCAGTCGAAGAGGCCTGGGAAGTCGCGCAGCGCAACGGCGTTCCGATGATTGTGGACGCGGCTGCCGAGGAGGATTTGAGGAAATACGTCCGTTACTCGGATCTTGCGATCTACAGCGGCTCCAAGGCGATTGAGGGACCGACCTCCGGTATCGTCGGAGGCAAGCGACAATATGTGGAGTGGCTCAAAACGCAGCTGCACGGCATCGGTCGGAGCATGAAAGTCGGCAAGGAGTCGACATTCGGATTGCTGCAAGCGCTGGACGAATATGTCGGGAAAAAGGACAACAGCGAGCAGGAGAAAGCGTCGCTTCAGACGCTCATGCCGCTTAACGATATTGCCGGCGTGCAGGTATCGATTGTTCAGGACGAGGCCGGTCGAGCGATTTACCGCGCGAGAGTGAAGATTGACCCTGTCGCTTCGGGCACGAATGCGGGACACGTCGTCGCGGGCCTGCAATGCGGAGAAATTGCTGTTTACACTAGAGACTACGGCGTGAAGCAAGGATATTTCGATATCGACCCACGTCCCCTTCAAGGCGACGATATCGATGTGATTGCAGTCAGAATTCGCGAACTTACGGGAGGACTCTAAAATGTCGAACTTATCCAAACGCTTATACAAAAACCGCGTCGCTCTTAACGTACTGGCCCGGGATATCGAGAACGCCAAGGAAGTGTTCGAGGCGGCCGAAGGCCACGTTCTCGTAGGCGTGCTGTCCAAGGCGTATTCGAACGCGGAAGAAGCCGTCGCCGCCATGAAGCAGTACGGAGAAGCGATCGACGAAGCCGTATCGATCGGTTTGGGCGCAGGAGACAATCGTCAAGCCGCTGTCGTCGTGGAAATTGCCAAAAGCTATCCGGGGAGCCACATCAACCAAGTGTTCCCGGCCGTAGGCGCGACGCGCGCCAATCTGGACGGCCGCGACAGCTGGATCAATGCGCTCGTCTCGCCGACGGGGCGTCCAGGCTATGTCTGCATCTCCACCGGTCCAATCAGCGCAGCCCAGGCGGATCAGGCAATCGTTCCGGTCAAATCGGCAATCGCGCTCGTGCGGGATATGGGCGGCAATGCGCTTAAATATTTTCCGATGAACGGGTTGAGCCGGATCGAGGAGCTGAAAGCCGTCGCCATTGCTTGCGGGGAAGAAGGGTTTGCCTTGGAGCCGACCGGCGGCATCGATATGGATAATTATGAAGAAATTTTGCAAATTTGTCTGGACGCCGGTATTCCGCAAGTCATCCCTCACGTCTATTCCTCGATTATCGACCAAGAGACGGGCAAAACGAACGTTGCCGACGTGAAGGAGCTACTATCCATCACGAAAAGATTGGTGGACGGAGCCAATGGGTAAACGGATCGCCGCTTTCGGAGAGGTGATGATGCGCCTGCAGGCGCCGGGGTATGACCTGCTGTCGCAGGCTAATACGCTAAGCTACTCGTTCTCCGGGACGGGCGTGAACGTAATCTCCGCACTTGCTCGCTTCGGTCACGACGGCTATCTGGTTACCCGGCTGCCGGACAATCCGCTCGGCGACGCCGCGACAGCCAACCTGCGCAAGCTCGGCATCGCCCAGAAATTCGTTGCTCGCGGCGGCAGCTATATCGGGATGTATTTTCTTGAAAACGGCTTTGGCGCACGGCCGAGCCGCGTCACCTACTCGAACCGCTTGGAGAGCAGCTTCAACACGGCCCCGGCAGACGCCTACGATTTCGCCGATATCGCCGGCCAACTGGATGTCGCTCATTTCTGCGGCATTACGCTGGCTATGAACGATGCAGTAAGAAGCCATATGCTGCGTTTCGCGAAAGCGGCGAAAGCCCGCGGCAGCCTCGTCGCGTTCGATTGTAATTATCGTCCGTCTTTGTGGGGCGAGGACGGGTACGAGAAGGCGAAGCCTTTTTATGAACAAATGCTGGGATTGGCGGACATCGTGATGATGAACGAGAAAGATGCGATGTACCTGCTCGGAATGCCGACAAAGGGAACGACGCGCGAGGAGCAGCTGGAGGAGCTGGTTCCCGAAGTCGCTCGCATATACGGCATTGCCGTGGCGGCTGGAACGCACCGCTCCGTAAACGGAGACAATACGCATTCTTTGCGCGGGTATTTGTATAAGGACGGACGCTTTCACTATTCCGACACGCTGACCTTCGCCGTTTATGATAGAATTGGTGCTGGAGACGCCTACACGAGCGGAATTCTGCACGGTGAGCTGTCCGGCTTCGAACCGGAACGGACAGTTCGTTACGCAGCTGCGGCGGCCATGTTGGCCCATACGACCGTCGGGGACACCCCGATGGCTGCGGAACGGGAAATCGTGCGGGCTATGACGCAAGCGGCAGGCGACGTAGAGAGGTAGATAGGAGCAATCGCAATGACCTTGTCCCGGGACCACAAACCTTTGTACCGACAAATTAAAAATATTATTAAAGACCGCATTCTGCACGGCGTCTATCCGCTCGGGGATTTGATTCCGTCGGAGCCGCAGCTCGAGCAAGAGTTCTCGGTCAGTAAAATTACCGTCCGCAACGCGATCCAGGAGCTTGTGCAGGAAGGCTATCTGGAAAAAGGCAGCGGCAAAGGCACGAAGGTGCTGCGCAACACGTCCACCTCCCGACTGTCGAAGCAGATGAGCTTCACCGAAATTCTCGTCGAGGGAGGGCATCGCATCCGCAAGCGACTGCTTAGCACAGAGACGATCCGCAACGCGGAAGGCTCCGAGCCTTATCGTCTGTTTGGGGAAAGCTGCGTTTGTATAGAGCGTCTGTACTTCCTTGACGATGTGCCGTATGTTCACTACACGCACTATTTGACGTCCCGCACGGGCAATGTCGAAGCAGCCGATCTCGGAGAACAATCGTTGTACGGTTGGCTGGAGGAGCAAGAAATCGGGCTGGCGAGTTTCCGCGATCATTTCGAAGTCGCCGTTGCGCCCGTCCGCGTCTCCGAACTGCTAAAGCTGGAGCCGAACACCCATCTGCTGCGGCGCTCGCGTTACTCCCGCGTCCCGTCCGGCGACGTGGCCGAATACAGCGTCGGCTATTACAATACCGCGCTTCAGCAATATTTGGTTAACTACGAGGCTTGAGTTGCTGCGGGTTGCCGATGAACAAATTCTACGAAAGAGGGGCGGCTCCGAACGGCGGAGCTGCCCCTCTTCTATTATGCTTTAACGTTCTCGATCTCCTCAATCCGATTGGCAATCGCCTCGGATAGCTCTTGGGCGGTTTTCGGAACGAACGTTTTCAGAATCGTGTTGACCATCGGGCCCATTGCGCCTTTGGCTGTAATGTCCAGGCATCCGGTCATTTTCGTCGTATTGTCATCCACGGTCTCCGCCTCGAAGTATCCGTTGCCTCCGAAGTTGTCGGACAGCCCCGTAAGATCGAAAGTTACCTTCGTAGGCTCGATCCATTCCTTGATGTCGATCTTTAGCTTGACCGTTTTTTTCATAAAGCCGAGATCGCCTTTGAAGGCCCAGGTGGATTGACGATCGCTCAGAATTTCGTGCTCGATATACCCGGGGACGAGCGGCGCCCACTTATTCATATCGCTGACGAAATTCCATATTTTATCGATCGCAACCGGAAGCTCTATCGTATGAATTCCGTTTGGCATAACGGTTCAGCTCCTTTTTTCGTCTTGTGGTCAGATGTCTCTGGGCGCCGTTTGTCCTGCCGCAATTCCCGCCAAGTAGCCCATCGTCATTCCGGGGCCGAGCGTTCCGCCGGCGCTGGCGTACGCTTGACCCATAATACCCATCGAAGCATTGCCCGCCGCGTATAATCCGGGAATCGGCTTGCCGCGCAGGCTGATTACCTGGCCATCGGCGTTGATGCGTGGCCCGCCGTTCGTTCCTAACGTACCGGCGTATACCGGAAGAGCGTAAAACGGAGCCTGCTCAATCGTGCCGAGATTCGCCTCCGCACTGCCTCCGCCCCCGCCGAGGTTCTCGAAGAAGGTCGTGCCCCTGCCGAAATCCGGGTCCGCTCCTTGCCGCACATTGTCGTTCCATCTGGCCACGGTACGCTCCAACCCGTCAGGATCGACGCCGATTTTTGCGGCCAGATCGCGTAAATTATCCGATCTGTCTACCCAATCCGGCGCGTCTTCGCCCGGCATCATCGTGACGATCATCGTACGGTCCTTCAGCTGCTGGTCGAAAATCATCCATACCGGAGGCTCGTTCGGCCACTCCAAAGCGACAGGATCGTACTCGTAAAACGCTTTGGGCATATCGTTGTACGTCACGCCTTCGTGCACGAACCTTCTGCCATGGCGGTTGACGATAATGCTGTTGGGTCCCATGCGGCCGCCTCCAAGCTGATTCAAGACGCGATCCTCGTATTCGAACGTCGGATCCTGCATCGCCGGATACCACCATGCTTCGCTCATGTTAGCCAGTGCGGCTCCCGCCTCCATCGCCATGACGAGGCCGTCTCCGTCGTTGCCTGCCGGCGAGAGCGGATGCGTCACTTCGGCTTTCAAGAAGGCCTTCACCAGCTCCCTGTTCCATTCAAACCCGCCGGAAGCGAGAATAACTCCTTTACGTGCGCCGATGTTCAGCATAGAGTCCCCCTGCTCGGCGACCAAGCCGATCACTTCGCCCGTATCGTTCAGAATGAGCTCCTTGCCCGGCGTACCGGTCAACGTCTCAATACCCCGGTCGAGCACAGCCTTGAACAGCGAGGCGATGAGAGAGCGGCCCATTGTGACGATGTTGTTTTCCATCCGTTCCGCGATCTTCGCGAAATCGATGCCGCCAATCGCTCCTCCCTCCTCCAGCGTCAGAGGCGGGAAGGCCGGATTGTTGCGTACCTTGTACGCCCATTCTCCGATCTGGTTCATGTCGAACGGCATCGGGTCAAGCGAGCGCCCTCCGGTCGGCTTGCCTCCCGGCAAAGTTGCGTAGTACTCCGGATACCCTTTCGGTATCGAAAAACGCACAGGCGTATGCTCGTACAAATAGTCGATCATTTTGTGACCGTTGTCGATAAACGTCTCGATTAGCTCGGGGTCCGGCTCCTTGCCCCCAGTCAGTCTTTTGGCATACCTCAACGACTCTTCCCTTGAATCCTCGATACCCGCTTCCTTCATGTAACGATTCATCGGAACCCATGGCACGCCCCCTGAAAAAGCAGTCGTTCCGCCGATCTGTTCCGCCTTCTCGATAATCAGCACCTTCGCGCCTTGGTCATGAGCCAGAATCGCGGACACAAGAGCCGCTCCTCCCGTCCCCATTACGATTACATCGACTTCGCGGTCCCATTGCTGCGGTTTTTTCGCTGGCATGTGCATCGTCTCCTCTCGCGGTTAAGGGCCGTTATTTCGCGGTAACGCCGCCGTCTACGGGCAGCTCGATTCCGGTCAAATAGGAAGCGGCGTCGGATGCCAGAAACAGCACCGCTTGCGCAACCTCGGACGCTTGACCGACTCTCGGCAGCGCAGTCTGGGACAGGAACCATTGGAGCATCTGCTCGTTGTTGACAAACTCGGCGCTCATTGGAGTTTCGATGAAACCCGGATGCACGGAGTTGACGCGAATGTGATCCTTGCCGAAATCGACCGCCGCAGCTTTGGTTAGCATGCGAACCGCGCCTTTGGAGGCCGTATAGGCTCCTGCGCCGCTGCTGCCGGTGAGCCCGGCAATGGAGGATATATTGACGATGGATCCGCCTTTGTTGGCCTGCATGTGCGGAATAACGTACTTCATTCCAAGGAACACGCTAGTCAGATTAATGTTCATCACTTTGTTCCACTGCTCGATCGTCGTTTCCAGAAGTCCGGTTGCCAGCGAAATGCCCGCATTGTTGACAAGAACATCCACTTTGCCGGAATTGGCGACGGCGGCGTCCACGACGCGCTTCCACTCTTCCTCGGAGGCTACGTTATGCGCGAAGGCGATTCCCTTTCCTCCTTCCGCTTCAATTTCCTTAACAACGTTGTGCACGGCGGCTTCGTTGATGTCGGTGGCGACGACCGTCGCTCCCTCTCTGGCGAACAGCAGCGCTTCCTCGCGCCCCATGCCGCTTCCCGCACCCGTTACAATCGCTACTTTATTGTCCAGCACTCCCATGTTTACGCATCTCCTTTGCTTGTCATTCGAATGTATTTCAGTAGGGCTAATCATCTTGCAAACCGCCTCGTTCGGTTGGAAGCGAGCTATGCCGCGCATTCTCCGGAACCTCTGGAGGACTTCGAGAGCTTTAACGAGCTCTACAGGGCAACTTCCCGCGAATACAGCAAGATTATTCGGGAAGGGCAGTTGGACGGCTCGATCCGCTCCGATCTTTCCGTCTCCGAAACGTTGACCACGGTCATTAACGTTTTCGGCATTTTTTCGCGGAAGCTGTCGCTCCAGCATAATATTCTCTCGTTCGTATCCGATCTTGATGCGGGACGGCAGCTTGAGATTCTAAAGCGGATGATATTGGATTATTTGCGGAATCGGCCTTAACGGGAAAACCCGGCCTGCGTTCTTGAGGGAACGGGGCCGGGTTTTGCTATACGCGAACGTGCCAGGCGATGGTGAAATTTCACTGTTCTAATCTCACAAAGTTCTTGTTTAAATAGTCGTCAACGGATTGTTGGACAGCTTTAAGCTGCTTCTGCGCGTCCTTAACGCGTGGCAGAAAGACATTCAAATCTTCTTTGGAGCCGGACTTTGCATACTTCGTCCAGCTTTCCACTGTTTGTCTATATCGTTTCATTGCCTCCTCAGCTCCTCTATAGATGTCTCGCGGATAATCATCGATCGGCGAGACATCATCCAACAATTTCACCCTTGGCGCATATTCCTGCTCCCAATAAGCCATTGAATCCTTTACAGCCGCTATTGTCTCCTGACTGATTTTTTCGCCTCCGCCCGACTCAACCGTACTTAGCAAGAGCATCCCCTCCAACTCCCTCAGACCAACGAACAGTCTGCTAAACGAAGTCAATATTCCGATGTTGTTCAAATAATTCTTATTGCTGGCAGGTACGACTATCACTTTGTTGCCGGAAGTAGTGATGGTGTATCCGACCGATTTGAGCATATTGACTGGAATCATCGTGCGACCGTCCATCACGACAACAGGAACATCCTTGCTTTTCACAGACTTCCCGTTCCACACCAGTTGCCTTACAGGCATCCCCTTATACTTGAGTGCGTCGCTGGCGACTGCCGTTGCCGAAGCTGCCATAAACAATATCAACAAACCGACTAAAATCTTCTTCCGCATACGAATACCTCCCGCAGGTTCCCCGAGTTTGTTCTACAGTCGCACTAAAAAAAGCACGCAACCGCTCCGACTGACTCGAAGTAAGTTGCGCGCTCCCATCTACCAATGAGCCGAATGATCCTCGGCCCAACCTAGCAATCCATCCAATACGATCGCCTCGCCATCTTCGGAAACGATACGTCCCCGGAACCTGCCGATCATCTGATGAACCTCGGAGCGAATAAGCAGCGCGTTCGTCTTCGCCGTTCTCTCGAACAGCGGCTCGAAGACGAGAGACACCCGATCCGAGCCTGATGTCCGCATCGTCCATGGCTCCATATAGCGTTTACGATTGTATGTCCAGACGACATCCTCATGAATTTTCGTCAAACGTCCGTTCACGACGATTCCATTCTCCGTCTGTCCAGTTCCGTCCGTCCACTGGCCTCCGAGATTCAGACCGATCGTGTGACCTGCGGTCGACTTCCCGGATGCCGCCGCCCAATTCCAATTGGCGCGATAAGGCCACTTGCCTCTGCCGAAATCCAGGCAGCCGAACGCCTCCCCTTCAGACAAGGCATAAGTCTGACCTTCCCAACGAACCTGCCCTTGCGCAGGAAGCGCTTCCTGTTTGGAAGTGAATTGATACCGCGTCTTGCTCCACGGCACGACTACGTTTAAGGTTTCATGGCCGTCCGGCCTGCGAACGAAGATGTCGGCAGACAAAGCTTGACCCCGACCGCCGAAGTTCGGAGCCTCTACCCGTAGCCTTGTGCCGCTTGTGCCGTCGTCCAGTTCCTCGAAAGAGATCGTCAGTTCCTTGCCGCTGTAGCCAGCCGATGCGTCCACTTCGTCGGGCAGCCGGCAGCCTCCCCCAAGCGGAGCTAGCACCGTCTGCTCTCGAAAACGCAGCGTGCGCAAATCCAACGCATACACGAACATAACCGCCGCATAATCCAAATGGGAAATCGTGACGGAAAACAGCAGCTCGGGACTCGTTACGCACCAGTAATTCCATTTCTTTTTGCGAAGCGGACTCCCGGTTACATTGCAGCGAATTAGCGGGTGTCTGGCCCACCCAATGCTATCCGGCGACAGATGGCCCGCAGCATCGCACAGATCGGTCGGAACCGTTATTTCCTTGGCACTCATTGCCGTCCCTCGCTTTATGAGGTCGTGTTGGCCCTGCGCGCGAAAACTTCTATGTCGTCAAAATTTCCAGGTTAAAGCCCATGAACAAGCCGGACTCGATCACGCCGGGAATCGATTTGACCTCTTTCTCGTAGCCGTCCTCGATTTTGTTGAAGCGCACGTCCAGAATGAGGTTGCCCGCTTCGGTAATGACCGGTCCGTCTTTAGCCAGCGCCATCCGCATCTGCACTTCCTTGACGCCCAGCTTGGACAGCTCCGTCTCGACCAGGTTAACCGCGCGAGGATCGACCTCGATCGGAGCCGCAAATTTCTCTCCCAACTGGGAGACGAACTTGGAGGAATCGACGAGAATGTAGTTTTCGGGAGCGCTCTTCATGACCAGCTTCTCCGCAAACATCGCGCCTCCCCGGCCTTTGATCAGGTTTTTCTTCGGATCGACCTCATCCGCGCCGTCGAAATACCAATCCGGTCTCGCGTTCAGCAGAGTCGAAGTTGGAAGCCCCATGATCGAACAGGTCAGCGAAACCTCGTGAGAAGTCGGGATCGCCAGCACGCTCAGCTTCTGCTCCTTCACCTTCTTGCTGATCGCCAGCAGCGCCAAATAAGACGTCGAGCCCGAGCCGACGCCGATCACGTCCCCGTCCCGCACGCGTTCAGCGATTTTGGCCGCGACCGCTTCCTTCTGCTCTCTGTTGGAAATTTCCTTCGTCCATTGCAGCGTAGTCGCGATTTTATTTTCCCAAATCAATGTTCAAACCCCGCTTCGATTAGTGTGAATTGAGCGCCTCAATTGCCTGTTCATTATTATAGCATGATTTACCTTCGGAGCGTTTCTTTCATCCGGCTAGTCAGACTCTCCAACGCATGGCCGATCGGGATGCCCAGCTCCGAGCCCGCTCTATCCGCCGACGCGGTCATAGACAATTGGGCGACCGCTAACCGCCTGCCCGGATCGGACGTCGCTTGCTCCCGAATACGCTGGAACAATTCGAGATCATGCCGCTCCTGTTCCCCCCTCATCACGAGCTCGAACAGGCCGTCCAGCACCCGAACCTCCACATTCGGCTGTCGGCCAATTGCGAACGCGTGCGCTTGCAGCCGCTCCATCGTCCCTCCCACCGTCGCCCGATTCGTGAACAGCAGCAATTGCGGCCCCTCGAAGCCGCATACCGATTCGAAGAAAGGCTCGTCGATGCCCACGACCGGTACGGATAGCGAAGCCGGATTGTCCCGCAGCTCCGCCATGTATTGGGTGCAGGTAATGAGGATCGCGTCCGCGCCGCTCTGTCCAATCCAGTCGACCTGATCTTGGACCCGCCTTCGGGCGTCCTCCTGACGGAAAGACGTTTCCCGGGAGACCCGGCGCACCAGACCGGGATCGACATAATGCAGCAGCTCCGCCCCAAGTCCCGCCAACGTCCGGTCTATGTGCCCGATATTGGAGTGGTGGGCGTGCAGACAACCGATTGTTTTTCCCATTCGTTTATCGTCCCCGTCTCTTAGGTTTGCTCCGATTGTATCACATCGCTCCGCACCTGATATAATGGACAAAAAAGAACGGAAGCCCTGAAAAGGCTTCCGCTCCCGGATGGCGCGAAGGAGATTATAAGACCATGATTCTGCATAAAGGAGAGATCCTGTTCCGTCAAGGGGAATCGGGAGCTCTGTATCGTCTTGTCAGCGGACTGTTGAAAATCGTCAGGCTTCACGAGGACGGAACGCCTACTCTCGTCAATATCATCGTACCGAACGAAACCATCCCGCATCATTCGTTAATTAGCCCGAGCCCGAATTACGGCACGGCCATCGCGCTCGTTACATGCGAAATCGAGGTACTTCCCGCCGCGGAGTGGTACCGGAACCTGGAGATCAACCCCGGCAAATGTCGCGAGATCGCCCTGCTGCTCCAGGAAAAACTAAGAATGATGCAGAAGCGGATAGACCAGTTGACGGAAGTCTCGCCTGCGGACAAGCTGCGCAAGCTTCAGGAATGGTTTGCCTCCTATTTCAAGGACGTCCCGCTTACAGAGCTGCTTACCCAGGACGAAATCGCTCAGTTCGTCGGCTTGAGACGGGAAACCGTCAATCGGGCGCTTCGATCTCAGGCGGAAGCCAAGCTGCCGGCGGGACCGAAAAATTCATAGCGCGCATCTTCGTCGGCCACGCCCCATTCCTTCAGCATCCGATAGATAACCTTCATAAACGGCACGGGTCCGCAGAAATAAAAGCATGCGTCGGCTGTCGGGACTAGCGATTGCAGCCATGTCAGGTCGATATAGCCCTCCTTGCCGTATTTGCGGTCTTCCCGGTCACGCTCCGACGGCTGCTCGTAGCACCAATGAACGCTAATATTGGAATGGCGGGCCGCCAACTCCTCCACTTGCTTGCGCATGGCGTGCGCGTCTCCGTTCCGGGCGGCATGGATAAAGGTAACCTGTCGGGACGAGCCGCTCTCGGCCAACGCGTTCAGCATGCTGACCATCGGAGTCAGCCCTACGCCCCCGCTGATGAGAACGACTGGACGGCTATCCTCCTGATCGAGAATGAAGTCTCCTGCCGGAGCCGACAACAGCAGCAAGCTTCCCTCAGTCACCTGCTCGTGCAGGTAGCACGAAACCTTGCCTGCCGGACGGTCGCCGAGCTCGTCTTCGCGCTTTACGGATATGCGATAATACGGCTTGCCTGGAGCGTCCGAAAGACTGTACTGGCGAATATGGGTGTTGGTCTCTCCCGGCATTTCCAGCTTGATGCTGATATATTGACCCGGTTCGTAAGCGGCGATTCCTTCGCCGTCTTGGGGGACAAGGTAGAAGGACGTTATGACGTCGCTCTCCCGGACTTTCTTGGCTACCTTGAACGCCCGAAAACCGGCCCATCCCCCTTGCTGCTTCTTCGACTGCTCGTACATCTCCGCTTCCACGCTAATGAATACGTCGGCTATGACACCGTACGCTTCTGCCCAGGCGTTCAGGATTTCTTCGGTAGCCGCGTCCCCAAGCACGTCCTTGATCGCGGCCAGCAGGTTCCTCCCGACGATCGGATAGTGTTCCGCCTTCACGCCCAAGCTGCGATGCTTGTGAGCGATCTGGCGAACGACGGGAAGGATCGTTTCCAGCTTGTCGATATGCAGCGCAGCCGCGTAAACGGCGTTGGCAAGCGCGGTCTGCTGCCTGCCCTGTTTCTGGTTGGCATGGTTGAAAATATTAAGCAGCTCCGGGTTCTCGGCGAACATCATTTGGTAAAAACGTTTCGTAATCGCCGTACCGTGTACCTCCAGCACCGGAACCGTGGATTTTATGATGGCAATGCTTTGTTGACTTAACATGTTATCTCCTCACCTTCTGTAAATGCGAATGATTCCAGTATAGGCACCGCTTCTCCGGCGTCGTGTGACTTCGATCACACCAAAAAGCAACAAACGTTGACAACGGATGGAGACGGGACAGAAGCGGCGAATTCGCTCGTCGGGCAATGGCGCCGAATTCGCTCGCGGGAAGGTTCTATTTGGCGGGGTTATGGGGCCAGGGGGTTGACGAAATCGCGCCGATCATTTATCTTAAAATTAAGATTTATAAAATTAAGATTAAGCACAGAGAGAGGAGAGATTCATCATGACAGCCTACCGCAGCATCCAAGGCACACATCGGGGGGCTCCGTTTCATATGGTCGGAGACGGCTTCCGGGTGTCCAATTATTTCCCATCCGGCGAGGATTTCGGAGCGAGGTTCAGCCCTTTTCTCTTGATGGACTATAACGCTCCTTATGAATTTCCGTCCTCGGATTCGGTCAAAGGCGTCGGCGCTCATCCGCACCGCGGTTTTGAAACGGTGACGATCGCATATGAAGGCTATATCGAGCATCATGACAATCACGGCAGCCACGGCGTTATCGGCCCGGGCGACGTGCAATGGATGACCGCGGGCTCGGGCCTGCTGCACAAAGAGTATCACGAGAAGGAATTCTCCAAACGCGGAGGTCTGTTCCACATGATCCAGCTGTGGGTCAACCTGCCGCGCGAGCACAAAATGCACCCGCCGAAATATCAAGAGCTGACCAAAGATAAAATGGGCTACGTCGACCTTCCCGACAACGGAGGAACCGTGCGCATCATTGCAGGCGAATATAACGGAACGCAGGGTCCGGCAAGCACGTTCACGCCGATCCATCTGTTTGATATGTCTCTGAAAAAAGGCGGCAAAGCGAGCTTCGAGCTTCCTCCAGCCTTTAATACGGGTGCATTGATACTGCGCGGGACGGTAAAAGTAAACGATGAGACGACGGCGGGGGAAGGCGACTTCGTTCTGTTCCGGAACGAGGCTGGCGACATCTCCGTCGAAGGGATAAGCGAAGATGCGTTGGTTATTTTCCTGAGCGGCGAGCCGATCGACGAACCCGTGTTTATGCACGGACCGTTCGTCATGAACAGCCGCGAGGAATTGATCGAAGCCTTCAAGGACTTCCAGGCCGGTAAAATGGGCCGCGCTAACTTCTAACCGATCGAACGGGAGAAACCACCCGGGACGTACGAACGAAGAACGTACGAACGAAAATAGCCGAGCGTTCGGCCTCAACACAAGCGAGCGCAAACTCTACATGTGGTGGGGCCGGACGTCGGCCGATTGGATCCGTATCGAAACCTCAGCTCGGTCATGATCAGAGGAGTAGACGACTTGTTTAGCCTAAAGCGGAATACCCGCCTTAAATGTGCGGCCACCCCTTTTTCGGTCCGAATAGAGCTGACTTTCCGCTTTAATTCGGAAAATTGGCCCGTTTCGAGAAAACAAAGAAGATTTTCCGCTTTAAATCGGCGTTTTTCTCCGTTTCCTCGAAATTAACGCGGATTTCTCGCCTAAATTTTCCTGCCGCGTATTATCCCGCTTTGATCTCCAACAGCTCGTACTTGACGATACCGACCGGGGCCTCCACGCTGACGACGTCGCCTACCCGCTTGCCGATCAGTTCTTTGCCCAACGGGCTCTCGTAAGAGATTTTGTTGTCCGTAACGTCCGCCTCGGCGGGGCCCACGATCCGATACTCGATGGTTTCCGCGAATTCGATGTCGTTCAGCACAACAGTCGAGCCGACATTTACGCGGGATTGATCCAAATCGTTCTCGTTGACGACCCGCACGTTGCGCAGCATTTTCTCCAGCACGAGAATTCTCGTCTCCATGAAAGCCTGATCGTCCTTGGCCGAGTGATACTCGCTATTTTCCTTGAGATCGCCATAGCTGATCGCCAGCTTGATGCGAGCGGCCAATTCCTTGCGCTTCACGTATTTCAGGTCGTCAAGCTCGGCCTGTAATTTATCCAATCCTTCTCTGGTCAGTATCACTTCATCGTCCGGCATCGCTCACAGCTCCATTCTGCATTCTTATGTCCATTCTATCGTATCTCCGGCCTTGTTGCACTTTAGCCCCTCGTTCCGATCCCGTAATCCCGGCGATGGCGAGGCTACTCCCCCGCGTCTGCTTCTCCAAGGGGAGTCGGAAGACCGTCGATGCTTCGGGCATTTTTCAGCCTTCGGTATTCGATCAGTCCGTCTTCCCCTTGGTGCGAAGCCCATTTCTTCAGGGTGTCCCGCTCCCGCTCGAAGGACATGAAGGGAACCGCAAATCCGCACGACGTCTGGACTTTATCGAAATCCACCGCAATGATCTGCCGCGCGCCCGGAATCGGCGGAAATAACGGATACAGCCGCTCCCATTCGGCCGACCCGGGCAAGATAACCGTTCCCTGACCGTACAGCCTCAAAATATTCGGTGGACCTTCGAAGGCGCAAAACATAACCGTAACTCTTCCGTTCTCCCGGATGTGTGAGCTCGTCTCGTTGCCGCTTCCCGTCAAATCCAGGTAAATGACGCGATTCGGAGTCAGTACGCGCAGCGAATCGTAGCCTTTAGGCGACAGATTGACATGCCCTTCCGGGGACAACGGCGCCGAACCCACGAAAAAAATGTGCTGCTTCGCAATAAAAGCCTCATGCTCCGGCAAGAGAGCATCGAATT
The DNA here is from genome assembly GCF_003386235.1 of Cohnella phaseoli. Lineage (GTDB taxonomy): Bacteria > Bacillota > Bacilli > Paenibacillales > Paenibacillaceae > Cohnella > Cohnella phaseoli. The sequence continues at coordinate 48,271 of NZ_QRDZ01000037.1, read as the reverse complement.
GCTTTCCCATCTCCCTATTCCTCCTCTTTCGGCTTACTCGCCCCATCCTCGAACCAGATCCGTTTCAGCCGACGAACAGCCTCGTGAATTCGGTCCTCTTCGATTCCCCCGAAACCGAGCATAACGTATGACCGGGGACAGCTTTCCCGATTCATCCAATGACGGCTCGGGGAATATATCCGAATTCCGCACCCGGCCGCAAGCTCCGTCAATTCCTTGAATTCCCGGCCTTTAACGTCCAGCAGAACATGCAGCCCCGCCTTCTGACCGATAATCTCGGCGCGCTCCCCCATCTCCCTCTGTACGGTTTGCAGCAGCGTCCTGCTTCTGGCCTGGTACAGCTTCCTCGTTTTACGAACGTGCCGGGCGTAATGCCCTTCCTTCATAAACAGCAGCATAGCCTGCTGGAGCAGCGGGGATACGGCTTGGCTGTAAGCTTCCAGACGATCGCGGAAGTTATCGACCAACCGCAACGGCAATACCATATAGCTTAATCTCAGCGCCGGCATAAAGGACTTGGAGAACGTCCCCAGATAGACGACTCTATCCTCGGCGTCCATCGCCTTTAACGGAGGAATAGGCTGGCCCTGATAACGGAACTCGCTGTTGTAATCATCCTCAAGGACGATCCCGTCCGTCTCGTCCGCCCACTTCAGCAGCCGGCTCCTCTGGCCGACAGGCATGACGCTTCCCAGCGGGAATTGGTGCGCAGGAGTGACATAGACCGCTTTCGCTCCGCTTCGCTTCAAGGCCGCCAAGTCAAGACCCTCTCCGTCGTACGGAATCGGAACGAGCGGTATCCGATGATTGGACAGTACCGTTCTTACTCCGTCATACCCCGGGTCTTCCATGCCAAACGGCTCCTCGGCGGACAACAAAAGCTGGCACAGAAGACTGATCGCATGCTGAGTCCCTCCGGCCAGAAAAATCTGCTCCGATGAACATACGATTCCGCGGGCGCCGTACAGGTAACGGGCAATCTCTCGACGAAGCTCCCCGTCTCCCTGCAGTTCCCCGTATCCGAGCGTTTAGCGGCGATCTCCGGTCAGCGCTTCCGTCAGGCATCTCTTCCAGGCGGCGAGCGGAAATCTCTCCAAGGCGATATCTCCATACTGAAAATCGACGATCGCCGTCGAGCTTGCTTCTGCACCCCCTTCAGCAATTTCCCCCGACCGAAGCGGAATGCCTGCCGCTTCCTCTCTTCCCGCCATCGGTCGGACCGGAACCGGAAGCACGAGCAGCCCGCTTCTCGGCTTGCTCTGCACGTAGCCTTCAGCGAGCAACTGCTGGTACGCGGTTTCTACCGTATTTTTGCCGATCAACAAGTGAGCGGACAGTTGACGGATCGGCGGGAGCCTGTCGTTCTCCTTTAACCGGCCCGATTCGATCTGTCGGCGTATGTACTGATAAAGCTGCTTGTAGATAGGAACCTCGCTTTCCCTATCCAGCAAAGGCGATAATCCGACTATACTCTTCACCCATCTGTCCCCTATAAACTATTGAATTCTGTCACTTTCAGTCTAGTCAGCGAATCCGTACAATGAGTTTATCACAACGAACGAGAGGAGCGACAGTCTATGATTCCGATGCGAATGTTTAAGCTGGAATGCACCGATACCGACAGGATCGACCGCTTTCTGTCCCTGGCGAGAACCGGATTTCTCGGCTTGTCCGCCGACAACGAGCCCTATGTCGTTCCCCTGAACTACGTTTGGGCGAACGGCTCCGTCTACTTCCACGGAGCCGCCGAAGGACGCAAGATCGACATGCTGCGCCGCAACGCCCAGGCCTGCTTCACCGTCTGCGAAGATCTGGGCACGATTACGGCTCCGGTGCCGGCTCATACGGACACCGCGTACATGAGCGTCATGCTTTTCGGCCTCGTTTCTCCCATCCCGGACCTTGAGGAAGCGACCGCCGCCATGCAAGCCTTGCTCGACAAATATGTACCCGGCTATTATGATCAACCGCTGTCCCGTGCTCATGTCGAGAAATACGTCTCCTCGCTCGGCAGCCGCACGGCCGTGTTCAAGCTTACACCCGACCGCATCACTGCGAAGAGGAACGATTCTCCCGAGGGGAGCCGCATGTTCTATCCCGGTAAAACGCTTCGGGACGAACCTTAGTGAGCGGCGAACTTTGTGGAGAAATCTCCTTCCGAGGCGACGAATACAGCTAGGCGGTCAACTTACACGGACACCTTGAAACGGCTATTCCTCAATATTACATCGCCTCTTATTTAGGCATCACTCCCGTCGCTCTAGGGCGTGCATGCATACTCCGAGGATAGTAGATTTGGCCGAATTTTCGTTCCATGCAAGGAACTTTTGTGAAGGCGTACCGGAGGTACGTCAAGCAAAAGTGACGCAGCAGGCGGTGAAAGATACCTCTGAGCGGGTTTACATACACGCCCTAAGCCGAATCCGAAAAAAGTTAACCTAGGTTAATGAAAAACTCCCCTTACCCGTTTACATTGAAGTAAACCGAAAGGGGAGCTGCAGCTATGCGGTTATCAGACCAGACCCTACTATACTGATCACGGAGGCGCTTCAGGCATTGGGCTAGCCGAGAAAATTCTAAAAAACAGCTGAGACCTACTTATATTTGAAAGTCTCGACCGAATCGTACAGCTTCTCGGCCAGCGTTGCCAACTCCTGCGAAGCTGCAGCCGTCTCCTCCGCGGCTGCGGCAGCCTGTTCGCTGATCGATGCTACGGATTCAATCGTTATCAGCACATTGGAGGCGCTCGTCGTCTGAATAATGCTGGCTTCGGCGATATGTCCAACCTTCTGCGAAGTTTCGTTTACCTTGGATACGATGCCTTCGAACGATTTGCGAGTGCGAGCGAAATGCTCCACGCCCTCGCTGACCGCGTCCACGCATTTCGTCGTACTGCTCTGCATGCCGCTAATAATGGCCGTTATCTGCTTCGTCGCGTCTCCGCTGCGTTCTGCCAGCTTGCGGACTTCGTCGGCAACGACCGCGAAACCGCGCCCTTGATCGCCCGCCCGGGCCGCTTCGATCGCGGCATTCAGCGCAAGCAGGTTCGTCTGCTCCGCGATGCCGTCGATCACTTCGATAATGTCGCCGATCTGCCGGGAATCCTGCTCCAGATGCTTCATTTGCTCGTTCACCTGCTCCATCTTGCCGATAGAACGGGTAATGATTTCGGTGCCTTCCTCGGCGATGTCAACGGCCTCTTCGGAATACTCCTTGGCCAGATTCGCGTTAGCGGCCACCGTCTGAATGGAGCCTTCCAAACTCTCGAACAAGTCCGCCATCGTTCTCGCGCGATCCGCCTGATCGACGCTGCCCTTGGCGACTTCGTCGGTGCTTGCCGAAATCTCTTCCGCGGACGAGGCCACGCTTCCCGTGGCTTCGTTGACCTGTCCGATCAAGGCGGACAAGGAATCCAGCATCCCGTTCATATTATCGGCCAATACGCCGAGCTCGTCCTCGGTGTTCACCTTTAGACGCGGTCTGAGATCGCCTTGGGCAAGCTGCCGAACGACGTCGGTGATGTATATGATCGGCTTCACGACATTTCTCGCGGATAGATAAGTTACGACGAGCGTCAGCAGCGTAACGATCACGGCGACTCCGATCGTGGTCTGCATCATCTGCGTAACCGGCGCGAACAGCTCCTTCTCCGGCACCGACAGCTGCACGACATAACCGGATTTCATCAAGCTGGAAAAGCCGATCTTCTTAATTCCCGTATACTCGTAGGAGTAGCTGTCGCTAACGCCTTTCCTGGAATTTTCGAAAGCTTCCACAACATCGGGCAAGTTCATGTCATAGACGGTTTTCTTCATGACCAGATCCGGATTCGGATGGCTGGCCACATTCCCCGCCGTATCGAGCAGGATCGCGTAGCCCGTGTCTCCGATCTTGGCGGCGCTCACGATGCGTGTGGCCTCCTTGATCGGGTAGCTGGCGGCGTAGAAGCCGAACGGCTTGCCTTCCTTCATGAGCGGAACGGCGACAGCGACGACCAGACTCTCCGGGTCGAGCGCGGAGTACACGGGATCGGAGATCGCCGACTTCCCTTGTTCGGTAATTTTCACGTAAGGGCGACTGGACAGATCGACTTTGTTCCCCGTGTTGGAAATTCCGTTCTTCCCGCTGAAATCGAATGAGAAAGCAAAGCCCTCGAATACGGGGTTATCCTGTAAAAAGTCGTTCGCCAGCTCCATATGTTTGGCTTGATCTTGTTCCAGGTGGCTGCCGATGCCCGCAAGCGTCTCCAACCGGCTCAGCTTGTCCTGAAGATCCGCATCCATGCGCAAGGCAATCTCGTTCGTTTGGAGTTCAAGCTCCTTGTCGATCTGTTTCTTGAATAATTCGGAGTTGGGAATGAACAGTGCCAGCGACATCGCCGCGATAATGACTAACGCGATCACCAGCGTCGACAGGGAAAGCCGGGTAGAAAGTTTTCGAATCCTCCATCTTTTAAACGGGTTTTGCTTTGGCGGCGTCGGCTTGGACATCTAGAAAGTCTCCTTCTGAAATCATTTGAGTCCTATTCTAGAAAATAAATATTAGCAGCCTTATCCGATAAGCTTTAAGAACCCGTTAATTTCACTCATACTTCACTAATAAAAAAGATAATCGACAGAAAATGTTGTTACTTTTCAATTGGAATCATAATCGTAAACTCGGGATCGGGGTCGTATGGATCGCGGTCCATAGAATAGATCTCGGAATGGGTCATCTCCCCTCGGAATGCCGAATACCCCTGCCGAGCGATCCAATCGTAGACATTATGATAAGACCTGTCGATGTTCTGGCCCTGGGTATGCTCGCATTTCGCATAGCTCATCGTCGGCACCTCCACGGCTGCCATGCCCTCCGGAACGTATCCGGTGCTATCGCCGCTCTCGACGACCGCATAATGAATGAAGCGTTCGCTGCCGGGATATGCGTGGTACGATAAGCCGTAAAAATGCGTAAGCGACGCAGGCTCCGGAATTTCTGGCAAACGCCCTTGCAGCTGCTCGTGTACGCGCCTGATTCCTCCGGCCCCGGCTTCCGCGAACGTCCCTTCCCATTTTAATCCGATGGCTCTGTATCCCGCTTTCACTACGATAACCGTGTCGTTGGTCTGTTCCACTTCTGATTCCTCCTATATCGAATGATTACAAGCGATACAACGAAATCGAAGCTCATGAGGGGATTAATCGGCGTTCTTTACGGCTCTTTTCATATTCTCGTAGCTGAACGCTCCTAGATAGCGGCCCTTCACGATGCCGGAAGGATTGATCACGTAGGTGGTCGGATATGCCGTCACGCCGTAGCTGCCAAGAGCCTCGCCCCGATCGTCCATCACAATCGGGAAGCTCAGCTCCCGCTTGTCCGCATACTCTTTGACGAGTCCCGGGTTGCTCTCCTGAGTCGTCGCGTTGACGGACAGCACAACGACGTCGCTGTCCTTATGCTCTTGGTAAAACTTCTCCACATGCGGCATCTCGGCCATGCACACCCGGCACCAGGTCGCCCAGAAGTTTAGAACGACCGTCCGACCCTGGAAATCCGACAGTCGAACGGCCTCTCCGTTCAAATCCGTCAGCTCGAAGTCGGGGGCAGCCTGATCGATGCGGACGCCGCCCTTGCTCTGAATCGGACTAAGCGCCGTATATCCGACCATCGTCGCCACAAGCATGACGGCCCCCCAGCTAGCCGCAAGCTTAACGGCTTCACGGTTCCCAACGCGGCGGTAATTGCGCAGAAAAAGATATGCCAGCGCAACTACCGAGGCTAGTCCGATTCCCCACGTCCCCCCGCTGAAGAACAGGAGCGACATCGGCTGCGCAATAACGCCTGCGGGATCGAACAGAAATAAGCTGCCCTTCCATACAAGCAGCCACAGAAACACGGCATTCCAAGCGTCGCCCGTCTGGCGCTCCCGTTCGGGATGCCTTCTCTGACGGTAGCGGACGGCGTACACGCCGACGATTCCCGCGAGCAGATAGACGAGCAGCTCGATATTCAGAACGGTTGAGCCCAGCTGCAAATTCGGCAATGTCATCGTTCCGCCTCCCCGTTCTTAAGCAATCGGAGTGCCGTTGTCCACCTCGCGGTCGGGCTGCAGCAGCACAACGTCGCCCTCTTCGGGAACCGCCCCCAGCACAAGCACCTCGGACTTGAAGCCCGCGATCCGTCTCGGAGGGAAGTTGACGATTGCCGCAACTTGCCGGCCTACAAGCTCCTCGGGAGAATAACGCAGCGTAATCTGCGCCGAAGAAAACTTAATTCCTAGTTCCCCTAAGTCGATGGAAAGTTTAATTGCCGGTTTGCGAGCTTCGGGAAAAGGCTCCGCTGTCAAAATCGTGCCGATCCGAATATCCAATGCAGTAAAATCCTCTATCGTTGCCATAATTGAATGCCTCCTAGCCTATCCGGAATGCGCAGCGCGCATGTATAATAAATTTATTGTAAAGACCGTCCCCAAACGTTGTCACGAATGGAGAGATTCCCCTGGCCAAATCCGCACTGCCCGCACTGATTGCGCTGACCGGACTGCTGTATATTTTCGTCATACCGTCGGAGCCCGAAGCCGTTAAGCTGTTGTTCAAGGTCATTCCGATGGCTTTGATTATTGCGTACGCCTACCGTTTGTCCGCCGATTCCCGTAAGCGTTATCACTGGCTCATTATGGCGGGATTGTTCTTCTGTACCATCGGCGACGGAACGCTGCGCTGGTTTGTCGTCGGCCTATCCGCCTTCCTCGTCGGGCATCTGTTCTATTTGACTGCCTTCATAGGGAGATGGCGCTTCTCCAAACTCAGATTCGCAGCCCTACTTCCGATCGCCGCTTTTGCCGTCCTCATGGGCAACGAGCTTGTTCAAGCTCTGAGCGCCGACGGCAAATCCAGCTTGATCGCCCCTGTGGTTGCTTATGTAGCCGTCATCTGTACGATGGGCTGGACCGCGATCATGACGGGAAGTCGAACGGCTATCGCCGGCAGCCTGCTGTTCATGGTCTCGGATTCGATTTTGTCCTGGAACATGTTCGTCTCCGATATCGCCTACTCCGGTCCGCTAATTATGCTAACCTATTATTCGGCTCAATTTCTGATCGCAAGCAGCTTGCGGGAAAAGCCCTCGGCGGCAGCCGGGGCTTCGATTACAGCAACAGCGCCGCCCGTTTAAGGCAATCGATAGAGCGCAAACGGCTCGCCGTATCGGAACGAGGCGCTGATCTCGTCCAGCTTCTCAACCGTCTCGGCGTCCAGTTGCAGCTCTACGCTGCGCAGATTGTCCTCAAGCTGATCCACGCGCGTGGCGCCGACGATGACGGTTGCGACTGCCGGCCGAGCCATCAGCCAGGCCAGCGACAGCGCGCTTGGCGAGCAGCCCAACTCCGCTGCCAGCTGACCGACCCGATCCGCAAGCTCCAGGTTGCGGTCCGCCATAAAGCGCGTGAAGCTCGGGTCCGTCTGCGCCCGCGATCCCGCAGGCGCTTTGTCGGCCAAGCTGTACTTGCCGCTCAGGATGCCTCCCGCAAGCGGAAAATACGGAATAATCCCGACGCCCTGATCCAGGCATAGCGGAACCAGCTCATTCTCCGGCGTGCGATCGGCCAGCGAGTAGCAATGCTGCGTGGATACGAAACGCTCGTAGCCTCTCTGCCCGCTGATCCCGAGCGCTTTCATCAGCTCCCATGCCGCGTAGTTAGAAGCTCCAATGTAGCGCACTTTGCCGGAGCTGACGAAGTCGTCCAGCGTGCGAAGCGTCTCCTCCAGCGGCGTATTGGGGTCGAACGTATGGATCTGGTACAGATCGACGTAATCGGTGTTTAGCCGTTTCAGGCTCGCTTCCAGCTCCCGCTGCAGATGGTAGCGCGAGGAGCCGCGTCCGTTCGGCCCCTGATCCTTGACCAGACCGGCTTTCGTCGCCAGCACGGCCTCCGGTCTTCTTCCTGTCAACGCCTGCCCGATGATGCGTTCCGACTCCGTGCCCGCATAGATGTTGGCCGTATCGATAAAGTTGATTCCGCGATCCAGCGCCTCGTGTACGATTCGGATGGACATATCGCTGTCGGCCCGCTTGCCGAACGCATTCGTGCCCAGTCCAAGCGCCGACACTTCCACTCCGCTGCTGCCCAAACGACGATATTTCATTCGCGTTTCCCCCTTTTTGCACCGCTGCCGTTAATTCGCGACCGCTTCCTTCTTAATCTGCTTGCTGCGCAGTTGTCCGCATGCGGCGTCGATATCCGTTCCATGCTCCAGCCGCACGCTGACGCTGACTCCTTGCTTCTTTAGCACATCGAAAAACTCGCTCACGACATGCCGCTCCGTCCGCTGATATTGGCTATGCTCGTCGACCGGATTGTAAGGGATCAGGTTGACGTTAACGAGCGACCTGCGCTCCCCGATCAGCTCCGCCAGCTCTAGCGCGTGCTCCCGCTGATCGTTCACGTCCTTCAGCAGAATGTATTCGAGCGTCACTCTCCGCCTTGTTTTCTCCAAATAGTAGTCCATCGCCTTAAACAGCTTCTCGATCGGAATCGCTTTGTTGATCTTCATGATTCTCGTGCGGAGCTCGTCGTTCGGAGCATGCAGGGAGATGGCCAGATTCACCTTCAGATCGTCGTCCGTGAATGTGTAGATCTTATCGGCCAGCCCGCTCGTCGAGACGGTGATATGGCGTCCGGCGATAGCCAGCCCCTTCTGATGCTTGATCACATCGAGGAACTTCACCAGGTTGTCGTAGTTGTCGAACGGCTCGCCGATGCCCATCACGACGAGGTGGCTGACCGCTTCCTCCAAGCCTCTGCCGTCCAGAAAACGCTGCGCCTTCATCACCTGCTCGACGATCTCGCCGCTGGACAGATCCCGACTCTTGCGGAGCAGGCCGCTCGCGCAGAAGCTGCAGCCGATGTTGCAGCCGACCTGCGTCGTGACGCAGACGGACAGGCCGAACTTGTGGCGCATCAGCACCGTCTCGATCAGATTGCCGTCCTTCAACCGGAACAGGAATTTGACCGTTCCATCCTTCGACTCCTGCCGCGAATGCTCGCCCATCGACTCGATATGGAAATGCTCCGCCAGCGCCTTCACGCATTCCGGATGCACGCCTTCCATCGCGGCAAAATCGGTCGCCCGCTCGCGGTACAGCCGTTCCCATACGAGCGTCGCCCTCGATTTCTTGTGCCCGCGCTCGGCGAGCCATTCCGTCAACCCTTCGAAAGTCATATCGTGAACGGATGTTGTTATCATCTCGCAACCTCTTTTCGCATAAATAGCCGGACCTTGCGACTACCTCCTATTTTCCCAGAAAAGCCTCGGATTCACAAGCCGGGAGGCCTTGGGGAGCTATCTACGCAAAAAAAATCGTCCTCGGACCGAGAGGTCGAAGGACGATCCTGATAGCCTAACGCGACGCATACAAATTTCGCACCGATTGCCGGGCGATAAGGAACGGCTCCAGCACCGTCGTCATCTGCTCCGTCGTATACTGCTTGGCGATCCGGTCCATGATTGTGCGGCAAGCGCATAATCCCAGATTTTCCGTCGGCTGCGATACGGTCGTAATCTCCAGCAGCGACGCCCAGGCGACGTCGTCGAACATGACCAGGCTCAGATCGCCCGGAATGCTCAGCTTCATTTCCTTACACGTCTTGATGACGTCCATGCCGATCGTATTCGTGCCCGCAACGACGGCGGTCGGCTTGAGCTGTACGATTTTGTTCTTGATGATGCTCTTGAGATCGGTCTGAAAAGGCAGGTGCAGCACGTACTCTTCGTTAACCGGCTTATCCGCCTCCGCCATCGCCCGGCGATAGCCGTTCGCGCGGCTCGGGGAGATCGGGCTTTCGACGCTCAGCAGCAGGATGTCCGAATGTCCGTTCTGCAGCAAATGCTTGGTCGCCAGATAAGCGCCCATCTCGTCGTCCATAACGACGGAATCGATGTCGGCGTAACCCGTGCGGTACATCTGGACGAGCGCGATATTCTGCTTCTTGAGGTTGCGAATAAACGAAGCGTGCTTAGACGTCGTCGGGGTGAAAATAATGCCGTCCACCCGCGACGAGGCGAGCAGGCTCAAATCCTCCAGCTCCTGCTCGGCGTTCTCGTTGCTGTAGGACAGCAGCAGTCGGTAGCCGAGCCGCTTCAACTCCGACTCGATGATTCTCGTAATGATCGAATAGAAAGGATTGTCGATATCGGAGATGACGAGCCCGATAATCCGGCTCTTCTGGCTCTTGAGACTGCGCGCCATGAGATTGGGCGTGTAGCCGAGCTTCTCCGCGGCGGCCAGAATGCGCTCCCGGACTTCGCGGCTGATGTATACGTCGTCCCGGAACGCCCTGGACACGCTGGATACGGAGACGCCGGCCAGCTCCGCTACTTCGCGACTTGTCGCCATGAGTTCATCTTCCTTTGCTATGACTTCAGAGTAAATAATGCCGAACCGTCGGAGGTGTACAAGCCCAGTCCGCCGCCGCGTATATCCCGCAGGGGAACGGTCATCGTCACGCCGCTCACGAATACCTCCAGAATATCGTCCTGCAAAAATACAAGGAGGTCGGTGTCCCCGGCAGCAAGGCCCGGAACCGGTCTCTCGCACAAAATCCGCTCCCCGTCGAGCGCGGAGCCGTGAAACGCCCGAACTGCGCGATACCGCTCAAGCCGGAGCGTCCCCGCCCCGTAATCGAGGCCGAGCAAATACGCGTTGTCCAGACGGTCGGAGGCGCGGAGCACGATGCCCGCGGTCCCCGTTCTCTCTTCCTTGCTCACGGTCAGACGCAGGGAAATATGCTCCTTCGCCTCCTTCTGCAGAAGGGCGGCGAAGCCCGTCGCCCTAAGCGACGCAATCGATCCGTTCGGTTCTTCGTTCCATTCTCCGCATAAAGCGATGCATTCATTATAATCCAAATGATGGGATTTTGTAACGGAGGACGCATAGATGTCCGGACAAGCCAGCCTCAGCTCCCCGTTCTCCGCGCGAACGATCTTTCTCGGCGTGACGAAAGTGCCTCCCCACATCGCGCGCGGAGCGTCTTTGCCCTCCGCCAAATCCCCGCACCAGCCGAACAAATAGCGATCGGCGCCGTCAAAGCAAGATTTGGCCGCATAGAAGAAATAATCTCCCGCATCGAAGTACGGATTGGCCGGTCTTGTCCACGGCCCGTAAGGGGAATTCGCCATCCTGTATTCCGTGCGTCCGAATTGGGAAAACAACAGATACCATGTATCGCCCATCCGGAACAGATCCGGGCATTCAAGCGACGGATAGGCGTCCGGAGCATAGATCGGCGCTTCGAACCGCCAATTGCGCAGATCGTCCGAGACGGCCAGACCGATTACCCCGCGTCGATTGCCGTTGACCGGATGGCGGCAGCCCGCGGTGAACAGCATCCAATACCGTCCTTCCTCCTCGTTGCGAAACACGAACGGATCGCGGAAGTCCTCATCGTAGCCGTAATGCTCCGAGCCGACCCGCAGAATCGGATTCGCCGGATTTTTCGCGAAAGCGATCCCGTCGGAGGACGTAGCGTGCATGATCTGCTCGCGCCCGTCCGGATGGCCGGGACTGAAGCCGGTATAAAAAATATGAACCGTCTCGCCTTCGCGATAGACCGAGCCGGTAAAGCAAGCTCCTCCGTCCGGCTCGGCCTGCGTTCCGGTTTCCAGCGCGTTCGGCAGCTCCTCCCACGCCATAAGATCCTTGCTGCGCAAATGCGCCCAAGGCGTATGATGCCGGGCCCAGCCCGTACCCTCCTGGAATCCTTTCAAGTAATAAGCGTGATAATATTCTTCATCGTAGAACGGAATCAAATCCGCTACCATGCGACCCGGTTCGGGCATATAGCGCAGCGCCATGTGCGGGCTACCTCCTCGTTTCTCTCGGCTGAGCGATTCCAATGTGACAACGTTGTCACTATAATCCGAATTATACCGAGTGATCGTTGCAGTGTAAAGAGGCATCGAGTTTTATTTTCGCATTAGATGTAGCTAAATATTTCATGATAAATATAACGTTTTCGTCGTTGACACGGATTCGCGAGCGGGCTTATAATCGCCTCAGGAAATGTGACAACGTAGTCACAAACCAATCAGAAAAACAAACGGAGGGTTTCACGTATGAACAAAGTATGGAAAAGCGGGTCCGCCGGTCTACTGCTTACGGCAATGCTTGTTGTGAGCGCTTGCAGCAGCAACGGCAACGAGGCGGGTTCCGCCTCGCCTTCGGCCTCCCCATCGACTCCGAGCGCAAGCGAGACCGGAAGCGCAGCTCCGTCCGCCGCCCCGCTCAAAGGCAAGATCAATCTGGTCATGTGGCACCAGCCGACGATCGACGCGGTCAACGCGGAGATCGAAAACTACAAGAAGCTTCATCCCGAGGTCGACATCGAGATCATTTTCTCCGCGTTCGACCAGTATTACACAACGATCCAGACCCAGCTGATCGGCGGCGGCGCTCCCGTCGGCATCGGCGTCAGCCCGGAGACGACCCAGATGCTCGCCAAGTACCTTGAACCTCTGACTCCGTACTTTGAGGAAGAAAATCCGTACACGAAGCAGCCGTGGAAGCAGGATTACGTCCCCAACGCGTTCGAGATCGGCAAGAGCGGCACGAACGACGTCTGGATGGTCGGCGTAGCCGGCGCAGTCAACACGGGCGTCTGGTATAACAAAAAGATGCTCGACGAAGCCGGAGTAGCCGTTCCGACGACATGGGAAGAGCTTATGGCCGCACAGAAAACGATCAAGGACAGCGGACAGATCGCCTGGAGCGAGCAGCTCGTCGCGAACTTTAAGGGCGATTGGTACAATTGGCAGTTGAACTACGGCTTTAACCTCGACGACTGGATGAAGCTGGACACGCTTGTTCCGGACGGACGAGTTTCGCAGATGGAAGTCGTGCGCGGCATCAAGAAGGGCGAGATCGACTTGAAGAGCGAGAAGGTCAAAGCGATGTTCGCGGAATGGAAAAAGTGGGTCGAAGCCGGCTGGCCTGAAAACTTCAGCTCCGACTGGGGCTGGTACGACGCGTTCGTCTCCGGTAAGGCCGCCTTCTTCCTGGGCGGAAGCTGGGACACTCCGGGCTTCGTTCAGAACATCAAGGATTTCGAATTCGGTCATTTCTCGCTTCCGAACCCCGGCAACCCGTCGGACCCGATCGACATGGCCAATCTCGGCGGAGCCTGGGGGCTGAACAAAGCGGCGACGCCCGAGCAGAAAGCGATCTTCATCGACTTCATGCGCTTCCTTTCCCAGCCGGACGTGCATAAGCGCGCCGTCGAGGCGCAGGGCATGCTGCCCGTCGTTCAGGGAGTCGAGTTGAGCGATCCCGTCATGAATGCCTGGGCGCAGGACGCCAAGTTCAACGTCTCCAAAATTCAGGCGATCTCTCTGGACAATGAGCTGGCCTCCAAATTCCTGAGCTATTCCCAAGCCTTCCTGACCGGCGGGGATCTGGACGGATTCGTCGACAAATACGCCTCCATCTATCAGGAAGCGGCGGAACGGCTCATCACGCAAAACAAATGGGATACGACTCAATGGTAAAGCAATAGCGGCTTAGAATGTGCACAGGCTCCTCGTCCGTCAGGGAGCCTGTGCATAAGCATCGATAAAGGGGTGGTCCCATGCAAGGCACTCGCGGCTTCTCGGCCGACGGCCTGCTGCGCAAGCTGGCGAAGAGCGGCAAAGGTTATTTGCTTATTCTGCCTACGTTCGCTCTGATTCTCGTTTTTTCCTATTATCCGTTCCTGCAGGCGCTGCACAAGTCGTTCTTCCATTGGGACGGCCAGTCTACAAGCTTCGCGGGGCTGGACAACTACAAGCGCATGTTTACCGGCGACGCCGAGCTCGGCAAAGCGGCGCGCAATCAAATCGTCATCACCGTCGTATCGATTCTGAAGATCGTAACACTTCCTCTGCTCGTCGCCAGACTGATGTTTGCGCTGACTTCGGGCTGGGCGACCCGAACCTACCGGATCATGCTGCTGCTGCCGATGACGGTTCCTTGGATCGTGATGGGCTACGTATGGAAAAACATGTACGCGCCGAAAGGCGTATTCAACACGCTGTTCGCCCAGCTCGGACTGGAATCGTGGGCGCACAACTGGCTGGGCGATCCGTCGATGGCGCTCGGCTCGGTGCTGTTTATCGGCTTTCCCTGGGCGGGCGGAATCGCCTTCCTGATCTATCTGGCCGGCTTTCAGGGTATCGACTCGTCCCTGCTTGAATCGGCCAGATTGGACGGCGCGGGGTTCTGGCGGCGTTTTCTCTCGATCGAGCTGCCGCTTGTCCAGACGCAGACGCGCATCCTGCTCGTGCTGACCGTACTCGACTCGCTGAAGAGCTACGGGTTTCTGATCTTCCTGACGAACGGCGGTCCCGCTTACGCCACTTTGTCTCCCGGGGTATGGATCTACCAAAACTCGTTTGTCTTCCTGCGGTTCGGCTACGCCTCCGCCATCGGCGTCGTGCTGCTGCTCGTATCCGCTCTGCTGTCCTGGCTCATGATCCGGCTGACGAAAAGGGGGGATCTCCATGACTAATCTGACCAAGCGACTGCTGCTCGGCGCCAACCACCTGACGCTGTGGATCATCTGTCTGCTCAGCGTATATCCTTTCGTATTTCTGTTCGTTTCCTCGTATAAGTCCGACGTGCAAATTTTCAGCAGCTGGTGGTCCGTTTTTCCCGGAGAATATTACTGGAGCAATTACAGCCATGCCTGGGACGTGATCGACAAATACATGGTCAATTCCGTTCTGATCACGCTGCTGTCGGTCGTCGGAGTCGTCATCCTGTCCACGCTGACCGGATACGCCTTCGCGAAAATGTATTTCTGGGGCAAGGAGGTTCTGTTCGTTCTCCTGTTCCTGCTGATGCTGATTCCCGATATTTTGACGCTGGCCCCTTCCTTCGTGCTCTACAAATCGCTCGGGCTGCTTAACAACTGGCTCGTGCTTCTGATCCCGTATATCACCGGAGGACAGATCATCGGCATCTTCATTATGCGCAACTATATCGAGGGCATGCCTCGGGAGATTTTCGAATCGGCGCGCATTGACGGAGCATCCGAGCTTCAAGTGTTCTGGTCGATCATCCTGCCACTCACCCGCTCCATGGCCGTGACGGTTGCAATCTTGACCGCTGTCGGTGTATGGAACGACTACGTCTGGCCGCTGATTACGATCAGCGAGGACGGCTTGCGCACGGTGGCGATCGGGCTGCAATATTTTACGACCCAGTATCAAACCAAAGTCGGCTATCTGATGGCTGGAAACGTCATTTCGGCCATCCCGATCTTGCTGCTGTTCGTATTCGGAACCAAATATTTCGTTCAAGGCGTGATGTCAGGCTCGGTGAAGGGGTGACGGCATGAACGCGCGTTTTGGCGCTTGCGGCGTCGCCTTGGCGCTATTCGTCTTCCTGCTGTCGGCCTGCAGCAACGATGGCAAGGATGGAGATGCGGGAGACAAAACGCCCTTCCTCTTGGGCTCTCCCTCCTGGAAGTGGGAACGGCTCGGAGGAAGCTGGACAGAGCGGCAAGACGGCTCGTTCGTTCAGTCCGACTCGTCCGGGACGGCGATCGCGGTTGCCGGGGAGGAGATATGGGCGGACTACGAGCTTCGCTCCTCCGTCGCGCTGACCGGCGGCGAGTTTCAGGCCGGGGTTCTGTTTCGCTACGCTTCGCCTGAGGATTACTACTATTTGATCGTCCGCAGCGAATCTTTCGTCTATCCGTCTCCCACGTTGGAGCTGTTTCGCAAGGTTCAAGGCATCGCAGCGTCCATCGGTTTTGCCGAGCTAAGCGTACCTGATAGAGCAGCGCTGCCCCTCCGCATCGAAGCGTCCGGCGATCGCATTCGCGTGTATGCGGGCGACGGGGAGCAACCTCTCATCGAAACGAGAGACGCAGCCATTACACAAGGGAAAGCGGGGGTGCTCACATTGATGTCCGAAGCCGAATTCGGCCCGACCGAGGTTTCGCCGATCGTTCCGTTCTATACCGCTCCGCAGCCTGGAGAGGAAGCCGACGGAAAGCTCTGGAGCGTATCCCGGTCCGGCGACTTCTACGATCGTTCTTTCACGGCTCCTTCGTCCGGGGAGCTCGACATTGCCGGAGATGCCGCCCTGCTGACGCAGGGGAGCGCAGGTTCTTTCATTAAGATCAGCGTACTGTTAAACGATCAGGTCGCATGGCCTTTAGCGGGGATGGAGGCCGCATGGCGCGACGAACAGTCGGAGCCCGAGGCTTACGCGGTCTGGTTCCGACTGCCGGTCGAGGCCGGAGATCGCGTCACGTTCCGGATCGAGGGCGATTCCCCAGGGAAGAGCATCTCATGGACTCCCTCTCTTTCTTACGGAGAGCTGCCAACCGTTCCGCTCCATTTCAGGCATTCCGAGCATGAGATCGGAGACGTCCATCCCTACTTCGCCGAGGACGGTACGCTAAACATGTACTATCTCCAGCCCGGGGGCGGCTACGAAGCGGCGCTGCTCACCTCGCGCGACATGCTGCGTTATGAGGAGGCTTCGCTGACGCTAAAAAGAGACGCTGCTGTCTCTCCGGTCAAGCCGTGGTTCGTGCTTGGCGTCTTCTACGACGAGCAGGCGGGCGTCTACCGCAGCTACTCCGGCACGGACGGCAATGTGATGCGCAGCGCCTACAGCACGGATCTGCAAACCTGGTACGCCGCCGGCTCGGAGTACGACATTCCTCCTCAGCCGGGATACGCGGTTCAACGCGACCCGTTCGTGTTCCGCAACGAAGACGACGGCCAATACTGGGCCGTCATGACCTGCCGCAAAGGCGGCGATCAGAACGGACCCGAAGGCTCCGTCTGCTATGCGGTGTCTCCCGATCTGAAGAGCTGGACCGGGATGGGCGATCTGTACGCTCCGGGAAATATCGGAGACCCGGAAGTGCCGCAGATGTTCAAGCACGAAGGAAAGTGGTATTTGATCTTCAGCGTATACGATCACCGAGTCGGTCCGACGACCAGCCTTGTCGCCGATTCGCCTCACGGTCCTTGGCTGGAGGCGGACAAGCAGCTGCTGGACGGAGAGGATTTGGCCGCCGCCCAGATCGCGTTTCCGAAGGGCGGCCATCCGCTGCTGTTCGGCTGGATTCCGCTGCGGGACGTCGAAACGATCGGCTACCAGCATTGGGGCGGCGACATTGCCCTTCCCCGAGAGCTCGTGCGACGTCCGGACGGTTTGTTCGACGTCAGGCTCCCCGATTCCGTCGGCCAAGCCATTCGCGGCGGACGCTTGCCGCTTCCTGCAACGCTAGATACGTCTCCCTCGGCCGTTGGAAATCTGGAGGCCGCTATTCCGGGGCGTTACGACCGCTTCGACCTCACGTTTGAGTGGCAGCCATCGGACTCAGATGCCGTTGGAGGCGTGCGTATTGTGAGCGACGGCTCCGAGCGGCCGGTCACGGTCGAATTGGACCCGGCCGACGGAAAGCTGCGCATCCGCAGCGACGACGTCGTGCACAGCGAGCTGCAGGTTGAACTTGGTTCAACTGAAGCAGTACGGGCGCGGCTCATCGTGGAAAACGACATCGCGGAGCTGTTCGTCAACGAACGCTACGCTTTGGCCGCCCGGTTGATGGAGCCTGTTCGCCAAGCCACGCTCTCTCTTTTCGATTCCGGAGATGCGGCCGTCTCGCCTTCCGGGTCCGTTTTTAGCGCCGCCAAGCTTTACAGATTGCTCGGCCGGCAAGAGTTGGCCCAATAAATCGAAGATTCGGAGGAACGAATATGTTCGGTTACCGGAAAGCGATCAAGCTTCTTCTTGTTGCAGGTCTTGGTTTCTCCCTCGTTCCCTTCGCGCCCGAGCGCGTATCGGCAAGCGGATGGACGGGTCAAAGCTTTACGGCTTCGGATGCGTTCAGAACAACCGGAGTGCAGGGCGTTGACGGATGGATCTACGAGGATTGGAATGGCAGCAACTACGCGCCGATGGCTTACGAGGACGCCAGCTTTCGCGCCTGGCAGGGACGAAGCGGCTACAGCCTGATCGGGTGGAACAGCCCGGACACGCTGCATCCCGGCACGGCCACCGATACGGCGCTGACCTTCGAAGCGCCCGCCGACGGCCAGGTGTCGGTCACAGGCAACGTGCGCAAGCGCGACCTGAACGGCGGGGATGGCGTGCAAGCGCGAATCTTGAAGAACGGGACGCAGATCTGGCCGACTTCGGGCTGGCAGAGCATCGCCTATAACGACGACGTCGGCGTCAACCATTCGCTTAGCGTCCAGGTGACCCGCGGAGATCGGCTGCGCTTCGTGCTGAATCGCAACGGCAACATCAATAATGACAGCACCTATTGGGACCCTAACGTAGCCTATTCGTCCTCCGACGCTCCGGATCGTCCCGCAGTAACCGGTGTGGCTGACGGCGGCGCATATCCTTCTGCGGCCCCTTCCTGGACCGATCCGACCGGAACGACTTCGTACGCTACGTTGGCCAAGGATGGCGGCGCTCCCGCCGCCTTCACCAGCGGCTCTTCGATTACGGCGTCCGGAAGATATGTGCTGGAGATCGTCGCCGAACGAACGGTATCGGGGAACGTGTTCTCGTCCTCGTCCAAAATCCGCTTCAGCATCGGCACAGGGCTGAAAAGCCGATTCATCGCTTCCGAAGGATATTCGTCCTCAATGCAAGGAAGCGACCATTGGTTTTACCGCGATTGGGACGGTTCTGCCTACGCGCCGATGACCTATGATTCGTCGAGCTTCCATGCCTGGCTCGGCCGCAGTTCCTACGCCCTGATCGGCTGGAATGGCGCGGACACCGTTCACCCTGGAATATCCACCGATACGGTTCGCGCATTCGTCAGCCCGATGGAAGGAACCGTAAACATCGCGGGAGTCATACGCAAACGCGACCTGAGCGGAGGAGACGGCGTTCAAGCCCGGATTCTGAAGAACGACACGCAGATTTGGCCGGCCTCCGGCTGGCAGAGCATCTCCTACAAAGATAGCGTCGGGGTCAATCCTGGCGTATTGACCTATGTGAAGCCCGGAGACGAAATCCGCTTCGTACTGAACCGCAAATCGACGATCGACAATGATTCGACGTATTGGGACCCCCAGATCGATTATCAATCGGGAGGGCCGGGAATCAAGCTGCATTACAAACATCCCTCCCACTATATCGGAGACGTTCATCCCTACTGGGAAAACGGAACGCTGTATCTCTATTATTTGAAGCCCGGCACCTTCGAGCCTGCGCTGGTGACGACGACCGACTATAAAAGCTGGCAGCCGGTTGCCTTGACCCGTTCGGGTTCGGCTCCCTACCAGAACTACTATGCGCTTGGCGTGTTCAAGGACGGCAGCGTCTATCGCAGCTATTACGGCAACGGTACCGAAATGAAGGGAAGCGAAAGCTTGGATCTGACGGAGTGGAGCAATGCTTCCTCATCGTACGATATAGCCAACTCCATGACGCCGTATACGGCCGGGGCTCGCGATCCTTACGTGTTCTGGGACCCCGACGCCGGCGTATACCGGATGGTCAGCTCGGCGTATCGCTCCAATCAGGACTGGGGCATCGGCTCGGGCATGGACGTGTCCATTGGGCTGACCAGCTCCGTCGGCAGCTCGCTCACGAGCTGGGGAACCCAGACCGATCTGATCCGGTTCCCGAATTCCGGCGTCCCTGTCGGCTCGGCTCAGGAGCCCGAGGTCGCGCAGATGTTCAAGCTGGACAACCGCTGGTACTTGATGGCCAGCATCGCCCGTCAGACCGCGCATTGGGTCGGCGGCCCGACGTACTGGATCGGCGATCTGAATACCTCCATCGACGCAGACAACTGGGCGTCCAAAACCGCCCATTCCCTAGAAGGCGAAGACTTGGCGGCGGCGCAGGTGTTCTACGACGGCGCGAAATGGATTATGCTCGGCTGGATTCCGCAGCAGGCGACCGGCAACGCTTGGGGCGGACATATCGGCTTTCCGAGGGAGCTGTACGCTCTGCCGGGAGGCATGCTGGGCGTCAAGCTGGAAACGACCTTCTCTTCCGCGATCCGCGGAGGAGCGCTGTACGGAGGCGTAAGCAGCCCTTCTGCGGAAACGGGAAGCTGGACGTTCGGCTCCGGTACGTTCTCCTCCTCCGGAGCCGGGTTTTCCATCGCCAAGCTTCCGGGGGATTACAACCGCTTCGACGCAGACATGACGGTGTCCATGTCGGGCAGCGCCGACCGCGCCGGCCTTCTGATCGACAAAGGCGCGACGTCGCCTTACGGCTTTGAAATCTCCCTGGATAGGGCCAACAACCTGATCAGGGTACGACGCGATACGACCGGAACGGGCAATTGGACGAACTTCAGCCAGATCCCGGTCGCAGCCGGAGACTTGGACGGCACGAATACGCTGCGCCTGATCTCCGAAGGCGACATTCTGGAAGTGTTCGTGAACGACAAGTACGCGCTGGCGGCCCGCATCTCCAAATCGCTCGACAGCTCCGATATCCGGCTGTTCTCTTCCGGCGGGGGAGCGACGTTCGGCAATGTCAAAGTCTATGAGCTGAATGAGTAAACACGAGTCTCGCATATAAAAAAAGCTGTCTTTGAAGCGATCGCTTTCGCTTCGAGGCAGCTTTTTTCGTCTAGGGCGTGTATGCAAACCCGCTCAGGGGCATCTTTCACCTCCCCTGCTTCGTCACTTTTGCTTGACGTACCTCCGGTACGCCTTCACAAAAGTTCCTTGCATGGAACGAAAATTCGGCCAAATCTACTATCCTCGGAGTATGCATACACGCCCTAGAAAAATCGACAAATTTTTCTCCGAGAGCAGCTTGGCTATAGTAAAATAAACCAGTGACGCGCAAATACAGTCTATTCTATCTCGACAGGGGGAAAATCGTTAAATGAGAAAACGAAGTCCTTATGCGCTGACGATGGCGCTCATTTTACTGTTTACGCTCGCTTTTCCGACTTCGGCCTTTGCCATGCAAGTGTTCGTCAAGACGCTGACGGGAAAAACGATAACCGTCGATACTGAGTCGAGCGACTCCATTCAGCAAGTGAAACAAAAGATTCAGGACAAGGAAGGCATCCCGCCCGAACGGCAACGGTTGATCTTCGCAGGCAAGGAGCTTGAAGACGGCCGTACTCTGGCCGACTATAATATCCAGAAGGAATCGACGCTTCATCTGGTACTCCGGCCTAGCGTCGCGAATACGGAATTTGAGACGGAGAGGAACACGGATTTCGTCTTCCTGGCATCCGATTTTACGGCTCACTACGCTTCATCACTCACGCCCGCTATGGATCGAGTCCGGTTCGCTACGGTAACCGACTCGGTATACGGAACACTGTATTTAGACAGCGTAGCCGTTCAACTTAACCAAATAATTACCGTTTCGGAGCTGGACGGGCTGATCTATCGTCCGGCTGCCGATACAAGCGGCACCGCGACTTTCGAATGGTTCGGCGGAGACGGTTCGGCCGAGGAAGCGCCGGTGACGTTCACCGTTCGTACGCTCCCCCCTCAACCAAGCTCCAATGCGGATCTGGAGAGCTTAACGCTGTCGTCCGGCGAACTCGTTCCTGCA
The DNA here is from genome assembly GCF_003386235.1 of Cohnella phaseoli. Lineage (GTDB taxonomy): Bacteria > Bacillota > Bacilli > Paenibacillales > Paenibacillaceae > Cohnella > Cohnella phaseoli. The sequence goes on along the minus strand of NZ_QRDZ01000037.1, from coordinate 26,734 downwards.
TTTTCACCCTCTATCGAGGATTACGAAGCGACAGTTGCATGCGCAACGAACTCTTTGATACTGACAGCCGCAACGGCCGATACTGGCGCCACCTTGACGATCAACGGAAGTTTGTCGGACAGCGGGGACGGAGTATCTATCGCCTTGACGAGCGAGTCTGTCGATATCCCTATCGTCGTCACGGCCGCGAACGGGGTCAAGACAAGCCAATATCACATCAAGGTTCGCAAAAACTGCGATGCACCCGTCTGGCCGGTCGGCTCTGTGCTCAGCTTCTCCGATATATCGAAGAACGGGGTTTCTTTAAGTTGGCCGGAAGCTGCCGATTCTTCTCCGATTGCCGGCTATCGGATTTACAAGGGCGAGTCGCTCGAAACGTCCGTAACCGGCAGCGTATATCGCTATAATGCCACGGGACTTACCGAGAGTACCGAATATGCCTTTGCCGTTGTCGCCTACGATAGTTACGGCAACGATAGCGCCGAGCTTAGAGGCACTGTCCGCACCAGCAGCAGTTCCTCGTCATCTCCTTCCGACGGCGGGACCTCTCCGTCGCCGGGAAGCGAACAACCGACAGAAACGGAACAACCCTCGACTTCCAAGCCCGAGAAGCCAAGTGAACCCGGCACGTCCGAACAACCTGGCGATCCCGGCTCTTCCGCGAAAACATTTTCGGATATTGCCGGACATTGGGCAGAAGTCGAAATTAAGCTCGCTGCGGCAATGGGCATTGTCCGGGGCTATCCGGACGGCTCTTTCCGCCCGGATCGTCTGATCTCGCGGGCCGAATTCATTGTCATGCTAATCAACGCCCTCGCTGCAGAGCTTCCCGAGCCGAGCCGCGACTCGGCGGCGTTCAAAGACCGGCAGCTGTTCGGCACCTGGGCGCTCACGGCTATCGACCGCGCCTACCTTGTCCGGCTGATCGAAGGCTATCCTAGCGGTAATTTCCGGCCTCGGCGCGAGATGACCCAGACCGAAATCGCCGCCGTAGTCGCCAGAGCTTTCCGGTTCCCGGTAAGCTCCGCCTCCGATGCCGGATTCGCAGAGACGACTCGAATTCCGGATTGGGCCCGCGATGCCGTACTGGCCGTCCTCCGCGAAGGCATCCGAATCGAACGAAACGGGACTACATTCGACCCTGACGGGAATGCAACCCGGGCCGAAGCCGTGGTTATGCTGTTGAATCTGTTGAATCGGCTAACGGAAAAAGCGAGCGAATAACTACTCACAATTCAGAACTTTACTCTGAAGGAAAAGGGGCTGTCTCATAGGGAACTTTTACTGCGGATCTATCTATTTGCACACAAAAGTTTACGCAGGGAAATTAGCCGGAAAATCGTACAAAGTAACTTGAATCAGACTCAAAACGGGAATGTTTGTTCGGAAAATCGTACAAAGTAGCTTGAATCGGACTCAAATTGTGGAGGTTTGTAGGGAAAACGGTACAAAGTTGACCAAATTCAAGGGTTGTATGTCGCTTAAGCGTCGTCGATGATTATACGGATCACTACCGGTAATTATCTGAAAGTGTTAGGGATCATGATTAGCCCGCAGACTGCCTCATACGCTCCTGAAATCACATTGTAACGGGTTTACCCATTCAAATTTCAGGAGCGTATAGCATCAGAGGGAGGTTTATTATCGATTATCTCGCAGAGCAACTTAAAGTGCCTATGAGACAGCCCTTTACCTGACCTCTATTTCGTCCATAAAGCTCCAGGCGCCAGCGCTGTCGACTTCTATCCTGACGTAACGGCCGGCAGTGTTGGACATACCTTGCAGCTTGTATTCGTAAGTCTGCGAATCCGTAGAGGCGTTGTCCGGCTTCGCGACCTCTCCGATTTTCGTGAAGCTGGCGTTATCGTCCGAGACGAAGTAAGCGACCGATTGCGGTAGAATGATCCCTACCGGAAGATCCTGCAGAAACCCGACGCTCACCTCCGTCAAGCTCCTGAGGCTTCCCAAATCCACGGTGACGGAATACGGCTCGGCCAAGTATCTTCCCTGCCATGCGGCATGAGCGTAAGTGCTGTCGGCGCGAATGCCGTCAGTCAACTCCTTGGCGTCCGTGTCCGGATAGTTGGCATGAGCCGGCTCGCTTGCCGTATAAGGCCGATTCGCCGCCAGATTCTCCAGACGCTGCGGCGTCGTTACGATAAAGCCGGCAGAGCGTTCCGATTCGTTGCCTGCCGCATCGACGGAGCTCACTTGATACGTGTATTCGGTCAGCGGCTCCGCCGATCTGTCGGCAAAGAAGGTCGTCTGGTTCAAGGATGCGTTAAGCAGGACATCGTTACGGTATATTCGATAGCCGACTACCCCCGGATCTTGAACCGGAGACCATTCTAGCCTTACGGTCGCCGAGTTGTCCGTTACCGCCGACAGGTCTGCAGGGGCGGGAGGCGCTTCGGATTCCACAAAGCCGGTCCGAACGTAATTGACGTATGCCCGATGGTAGGCAGCCTTGCCGACATTAGGACTGTAATAATGGCTGTAAGCGAAAGTGATAATGCCGTCGACATAGGGCTGCACCCCCTTCAGTTGGTCCACGAAACGGGAGATCGGCGCGCTTGACCAGTCGCGATGATCGAATGTCTCCGCGTCGGACCAGAACTTCAGTCCTTTCTTCGTATTAACGGCTTGACGCAGCGCTTTGAACCACTCCGTAAAATTGTCCATGTTTAATCCGCCGGCCCCAACGCTGTCCTGCGGAGCGAAAATGTCGCCCTTGCGAAAATCCGTCATCTTGAACATGTTGATCCACATCTGCTTGTAGGCTTCCGGTTCCCCGATAGCGGCGTTCATGAAGGGGCACAGCATAAAGGGCAGACGAGCGTTCAACTGATTCACATGACGCAGATTGAGGTTGATCGCATCCGCCAGCGCTCGCTGATCCGCGCTCGTCGGGAAATTCAAATTGTCGACTTCCCACACCCAGTACCAGCCGTAGAACGCCTTCCGGTATTTACGGTAATATTTTTTGTACAGCTCGTCGGCAATCAGATTGCCCTCTTCCATTTTGGCGTTCAGCCATTGAGGGTCCCGCGCCGATTTGCTCCACCAGTCCCCGTCGAAGTTCAGCCCAAGGAAAACCTTGAAGCCCGCTTTCTCCGCGTTCCGCAAAATATTGTCGACCAGATCGGGATACCCCGGCTCCATTTCGAACCGATCGGACGGATAGATCGTCTGCGTCGGTCCGCCGCCTGAGCTGTAGCCGGTAGGCGCCAAAATGATATAGCGCATTCCCGCTTCCTTCAGATACTTGAACTCGCTTTGCCATCGGGCGTCATCCCACGTTCTGACCAGCTCTTTCTGAATGAACGTGCCTTGCGCGATCGGCCTGCCTTTCTTGCTTCCGGCGCTCGCGTATGAAGCATCGAAAAAAGACAGCGAAAGCAGAATCAATGTCAACATCGCCAAGATTGCTTTTTTCACGGACCTTCTCCCCCATCTCTTATCCTTGAATAAGTTTTGGTAAAGCCGCCATGCGCTTCGCTAGCCGTGCGATCGATCCTTCCGTGAACGTGCCCATGCTCGTGATAATTTTGTCGCCAAAAGGCGCCAGCCAGCGTTGATCCAGCCCGTCGGGCCCGAAATAAGCGCCCAGAATCGATCCGGCCGTCGCGCCGAAGCTATCCGTATCGTTGCCCTGGCTAACCTGCTTGCAGATGCCGTCCCCGATGCTCTCTGCAAAGCGCAGCGTATTAATCAGCGTCCCGATTTCCTGATAAACGCAGCAGGCCGAATATTCCTTGTATTTGTTATGAACTCGGTAATAACCGTCTATCCAGTCGGTCGCCCGGCCGATTTCCTCCAGCGAATCCGCGGCGATTTTGTAGAACCGGCTCCGCTGCGGCACGAACTTGAGGGCCGTCTCGAAAATACCGAGACGATCGGATACGACCGGCGCTGCCGCGATCGCCGCCGCGACGAACATCGTCCCGTAGATGCCCGTGCGCCGGTGCGTCCAGCTGGCGTCCCGCCAGGCCAATTCGGCGGCCAGCTCCGGCTTGCCCAAGCAGGCATAGCCGTAGGCGTCGGCCCTAATAAGCGCACCGCATAACTCTTCGCCGGGGTTCAGGAAATCGGGCCAATCTTCAATGTTCAGCTCCGGCTGAGGCTGCAAGGATTCAAGCCCCGCCTTCAGCAGCATGCCCCGCTCCGGTCCCCAGGTTTGCTGGATCGGCAAATAGTCGAGCCACAGCTTACGGATGTCATCCTTGGAGAAACCGGTTCCGTGTTTTTCCAGCAATAGCATGCCCATGATCGTATACGTAATGTCGTCGTCCGGCGCGACGAAGGCAATTCGCTCGCGGACGGTCTCCGTCCACGAGATGTTGCGGCGGCCATAGACGTCCAGCATGCGTTCGGAAATATAATCGTTCAGCGGCCATTCGCCGATCTCCTCCAGCGCTTGGCGGACATCGTCCAGCGTGGCGAACGGATATTCTTCGATCGGCTTGCCCAGCATGCAGCCGCACAAAGACGATAGAAATGCCGTCTCCGCGCGAGCCGCTCGCTCGGTCTCCGTCAATGAACCGATTTCCATGGGGCGCGACGGATCCGATTCGGCCCGGATCTCGTCCAGATCGCTCGGCTCCGAGTAGGGCCAATCCTCGCGAAGAGGGAGCTTGACGAGCTGCGCGGCGAATTCCGCCAATGCGTCGTAGCTGTCCGGCAATGCCTCCAGACGGCCCAGCAGTCCTTCGACTTGGTGGCCTTGCTGCTGCTTGTTCGAGATAACGCCCTGTAGTTGGCCTCGCAGTATGGGGTAAGACGGAAGCATAGAGTCATCCTCAACCTTTCTCGGTTTATTTCGCAAGCGCGCCGTTGATTTCCTTAAGCACGGCATCGACTTTGGGTTGTACGGATTTTTTCCAATCCGCCCATTGCGTATCGATATCTTTTTTCTCCAGAATGATCTGCGTGATCGCGTCGTCGATCGAAATATTAAATTTGTCCTTGTTCGGAGCGGACAAGAACATGACGTCGTAATCCGGTGGAATCAAGTCCGTAATCTTCTCTTTTACCCGGAACATCTTGACCGCCGTGTCCCTTACGCCGTCCGCCAAGGAAGGGTCGCGGGCCGACCAGTCGTCGGGCAGCACGATCTTCGTGTAGAAGAAGTAATAGGAAGGGTACAAGTCGCCCATATACTTGAAGTTGCCCTGCTCGTCCTTCTCCCGGGTAATGACCAGCTTATCTCCTTCCATCTTGTAGTCCTTGCCTTCTACGCCGGCAAAGATCAGGCGCTGTCCTTCATCCGTCGCGATGTAGTCGAGAATCGACAAGATCCGGTCGAACGTCTCGTCGTCAATTTTCGGATTAAACACTTCTCCCGCCCAGTAGTTCAGAATATTTTGCTGACCGTGGAATTTGCCGTCGGGCCCGACAATGGTCGCGAGTCCGATCGCTTCCTCCGGATTCGCGCCGGGATTGGCCTTCGCGAACGCTTGGTATCTTTCGTTGACATTCGCCGCAGAAGCTCCATCGATGAACATGCCGCTGATGCCGGTATCGAATTTGTCGTAATGCTCTTTGCTCTTGAACGTGTAGTAATCCTTATCGATGAATCCCTGTTTGAAATATTGGGCGAAGCTCTTGATTCCTTCGAACGTGGAATCTTCCGCGCTTCCCCATACATATTGACCGCTGTCGACTTTGTGAAACTGGTTGTAAAAGGAGTTGTGCGTCTGAACGAAAGCGCTGTAAAGCTGGTACGGTTGAGACGAGAGCCCGATCGTGCGTCCCGCTCCGTTGCCGCCCGAATCTTGCTGGACGAATGCATTGCCTAGCTCGGCGATTTGCTCCGCCGTGACGGTGTCGCCGAGCTGAATGCCCGCTTGCTGCGCCCAATCCTTGCGATAATACAGCACCTTGGCATCCAGCACGAGGTCGGTCGTCTCCGTCACCGGCGTATTGTAGATGACGTTCGGAACCATATAGACCCTGCCTTCCGGGTCAAGCGTCTTCAGGTAATCCGAAAGACCCGTCTTGGCCATGGCACTAGCCAGATTCGGATATTTCTGCTCGTAATCGGCCGGCAGAGGTTTGATCAGTCCTTGTTTGGAGAAATTGACATAGTCCTTAAAATCGAAGTTCCAGAACATCATGTCGGGCATATCCCCGGAGTTGATCCAGATCCGGTCGCGTTCGACCCAATTATCCCAGCTTAGCGGAATGAGCTTGTACTCGAAATTGAACTTGGCGTCGAAAGCCTTGTAAATTTCGTCGTTCATATAGTTTCCGTCGTCGCTCAGATCGACGGACGTCGCGGAGAACGTAATCCTTTTCTCGAATTTGCCCGCGGCGTTCCCGTTGCCCGAACTGCCGGAAGACGTCGGCGTTCCCGTCGCCGAAGGGGATGACGACGCGTTCGGTTTGTCGGACGAACACGCTGACAAGATCGCGGCAAATGCGATCACCGCGCAGCACATCATAGCCCATTTCCTGTTACTCTTCATCGATGTTGCCTCCTAGTGTTTTTTGTCTCTCGGACTCACGATTTGACCGACCCGATCAAAATTCCCTTTATGAAGTACTTCTGTAAGAAAGGATACGTGAACATGATGGGTGCCATCGTAATAAACACGGCCGCCATCTTCACGCCGTCCTCGAACACCGTCTTGCGAATGGAAACGTTGCGGCTTCCGATATCGTCGATCGTGGACATGACGATGCTTCTAAGCACCAGCTGCAGCGGCCATTTCTCTCCTTCTCGAAGGAACAGCATCGCGTTGAACCATTCGTTCCAGCGGTCGACCGAGAAGAACAGGGTAACCGTCGCGACGATCGGCAAAGCCAGCGGCAACATAATCCGCAGCAGAATGACCAGATCGTTGGCCCCGTCGATTTTGGCCGATTCCTCCAGCGCTGCGGGGATTTCCAGGAAGTAGCTGCGCATAAGCAGCAGATAGAACGTATTGGCTCCGTATACAAGGATTACGGAAGCCGGGCTGTTCATCAGGCCGAGATCCCTGACCAACAAGTACAGCGGGATCAGTCCTCCGCTGAAGTACATCGTGAACACGACAAGCGCCGTAATGGCTTTCTTTCCCGGAAAGCGGTCCCGCGACAGCGCATAAGCAGTGAAGGCGGTTGTCAGCATATTGAAGGGAACGCCGATCAGCAAAATGAGCAGCGTATTCCGATACCCGTGATAGATGCGCGAGCTGTTGAAAATATAGGTATACGCGTCGAACGTTATATTTTTGGGAAACAGCATAAACGGCGTCATCATATATTCCTTCTGCGACACCAGCGAAATAAGAATCGCATTGTAGAACGGATATAGAATGGTCAACGCCCACAGGCTTAATACCACGATGTTCAGGATGTAGAACCAGTTGATTTTTCTGACCTGCCCGCCGGACAATGGCGTATCGTTCACTTTCGTACCTCCTTTTCGTCAGAAAATGCCTCGTTCGCCGACCCCCTTGGCCAGACGATCGAACACAATCAGCAGCACGAAGTTAATAAGCGATTTGAACAATCCGACAGCGGTGCTGAATCCGAAGTCCCCGGACGTCTGGAAGGTAATTCTGTAAATATACGTGTCCAGAATGTCGCTTACCGGCAAAACGGCGGGATTGTACATATTGAAAATCTGATCGAAGCCCGCGTTCATCGTATTGCCGACGGACAGCAGCAGCATCAATACAACGGCGGAGCGGATGCCCGGCCAGGTGATATACAACATCCGCTGGAAACGGTTGGCCCCGTCCATATAAGAGGCCTCGTACAGCTCCGGACTGATCGAGGCGATCGTAGCCAGGTAGATGATCGCCGTCCAGCCCGCGCTTTTCCAGATATCCGAAATGTAAATCAGCGGACGAAACAAATCCTGGTTGGCCATAAACATCTGCTCAGACACGCCGAACAAGGACAGAAAATGATTGACAGCGCCTTCAGATCCGAAAACGTTCAGCACCATGCCTGAAACGATAACCCAGGAAAGAAAGTTCGGGAACGTAAAAATGGTTTGCAGCGTTTTTTTGTATTTTCCTTCCCTTAACTCGTTCAGCAGCAGCGCCAGTACGATCGGCACCGGGAATTGAAACAAAATCCGGCTGAAGCTGATGATGATCGTATTTTTGAACGCCCGCCAAAAATCCTGATCCTGAAAAATATACTCGTAATGCTTCAGCCCCACGAAAGGGCTTCCCCAAATGCCCGCGCTTGCCCGAAAATCCTTGAACGCGAGCTGGATGCCGTACATCGGCGCATAGTTGAACACCGCGTAGTACAGCAGGCCGGGAAGCAATATCAAATAGATATACTTGTTCCTCGCGATTTCCCGGCCAAGCGATTTCATCGAACCTGGGGCGGCCAGCGCCCGTCCCGCTCTTTTCAACCCGTTACCCTCCCTTCTATCTCGTATAGGCCGACTATAGCGCCCCCCAATTGCAACGCGAAAGTCTCTAAATTTGCCGACCACGGCGCGCAAAACACGAAACATCGGTACAAAAAAGGATAAGGCTGCACTTCATTGCAGGTCCTTATCCTCTTCCTCTTCTTCTTGCTTGACTGGCTGTCCGCCATGCAGTCTGTAATCGTTTCTGTATTTGCCCGGAGGGACGCCCGTAATCTGCTTGAACACGCGGGTGAAGTTCTGGCTGGTCGTATATCTGAGCTTGTCGGAAATTTCCTTGATCGACATCTCCGTATACACCAGCCATTCCTTCGCTTTCGAAATCCGGTAATGGACGACGTAGTCGACGAAATTGACGTTCATCGCCTGCTTGAAGAAACGACTGAGCTGCGAGGAAGACACTCCGAACTCTCCCGCAAGCTGCTGCAGAGAAAAATCCTGATCGTAATGCTCATGGATATACTTCAAGGTTTCGTCGGCAATCCGGCGGCTTTTGTCCTTCGTCATCCGGTCAATATGCTGTTTGATCGATGGAAAGAAGCGATTGGCGAACCACTTATGCGCGCTGCCCAGGGAATTCTGCTGATACAGCTCCGTGTACGGGTTCCAGCCGAGCAGATCCTGAAGCGTCAGCCCTTGCACATCGCACACCAGCTGATCGATCTCCTCCAGGAAGTAAGTCAGAATTCCCTTGATCATCCTGAAGTCGGGCAGATGCCCGGGCAGCGCGGCGAACATCTGGTTGAACTGCTTCTCGGCCAGCGCGATGTCTCCCTCCGACATGCTGGTCAGAATCCGCTTGTACCATTTCGCCGTAATCCGGTCGGCCGGCTGTATCCGGTCCGACTGCACGACATCCTTGCGGGTAATCGTCACGTCGCTGCCGAGCAGATGCCGAAAGCCCAAGTATTCCTGCGCCAATTGGTAGCTCCTGCCGATTTCGTGCAAATAACGGACAGGCGGCGCGATCGCAGCCGTGACGGTAAACTTGAACTGCTCGCGCGTCTTTCGGCGGATTTCCGAGCCGATGGCTCCAATCTCCTCCTCCGTAGCCGCATCCGTCCTTCCCGTCAATACGATAAAAGCGATCCGGCCCGGCTGAGGATTGACTGTAATGCATGTATAGTTCGCTTCGAATACTCCGCGAAGCATCGCCTGCAGCTCGTTCAGCATTGAGGTTCGGTCTTTCTGCTTGTACATTTGCATGAATTCGTGCAGCGAATCGATCTCGACAATGCCTGTGAAAAACCATTCTCCTTGAAAAGCCATATCCAATTGCTTCATTCGTTCCAGCAATTCGGACTCGGACAGATTGTCGTGAAGCAATTGGAGAATTACGCTTTCCTGCATCAGCGGCAGCTGCTCCAGCAGTTGGCCGCTGAGCCGCTGGTTCGTCTCCAGCATGTCGCTGACGTACGAATCGATAATGCGGACGCTGTCTTTCTTGGTCCCCGCCACAGGCGTCAGCTTCATGGAGATTCGTCGTATCGGCGAATACATCCGGAGGTAGCCCACGAACGCGATGCATCCCCATACGGCGACGATTACCGCCACCATCGTCCAGGTCAAACGCTCCATTTTCCAGGCTTTGGCGTTCAACTCCCGGCTCGGCGTCATGGCCACGTACGTCCATGCGTTCTGGTCGGACTTAAACGACGTTACGCTGTACTTTTCTCCCCGAAGCTCGGAAATTCCGGAGGTCGCTTCCGGACTGGTCCAGTACGCATATAGACTTGAAGTGCTCGATAGCCGCGCTCCAATCTCTTCCGCGTGCGGGCTGAGTACGATACGTCCTTGTCCGTCCACGACCAGTACGACCGTGCTGCCGATGTCGATCCGGCGAAGATATTCATAAAACTTGGTAATATCCACATGCAGGACCACGACGCCGTCAATCGCGTTCTCGATCGATACCGGCTTGAGGATCAGCAGGTCTTTTTGATTCTCGTACGTATAGGGCGAAATGATCGTAATTCCCATGTAGCCGGGGTCGATCACTTTCATAATCGAGCTGTAGTACCGGGCATCGATTCCCGACAATCCGGTTTGCGTAGAATAGGCCTGGCGATGGTTCGGATACAGAAGCGTGACGCCGAACGGAATTCGGGTCACGCTCCGATATTTTTTCAGCGTATCGATCATGCTCATCGTCGGACGGAAGGCGCTATGGGAGATGCCGGCCAGAAAAGAATCGCGCACAATCAAATCCTCGGATATTTGCAAGGTGGACACCTTCAGATCGGAGAGAAAAGCGTTCAACTGATACTCGATTTGCTCGAGAATGATCCGGTGGTTGTTGTCCACTTCCTCCTGAACGCTCCGGACTGACAAATAAGAGGATGCATAGCCCAGAAGCAAGACCGGAAACAGACTGAGAAACAAAGTGACGGTCAGCAGCTTGGTTTGATAGCTCATGCTGCGGAAGAAACGAAGCTTCCCGAACACCCGAAGCCCCCCTTCCATTTCTCTATTTTTCGCTTGGGTTGGAAACGATTGCAAAATTGTCCGCACAGCTTTGCCCTCACGTTACATGCTCTATTGTAGCTATCCTGCTTTTTTCGGTCCAATCCGAATGTTTCCAGCGGCGCAGGCGCAAGCCGACAAGCTGACCGACACTACTCGATCCTGCGTACCCGCGTCACAACAAGCTTATCGACCGAAAGGGTTAATGAGAAGTTTCAAAATTTATGGCCCGATCCGTCATAGGAGGAAACATCGATGCAAACGATGATACAGGGCAGGGCAAACATGAATGCTTGGACGACGGGAAGTATGCTTCGAAAGCTGCAAAAACAGACCAACTGCGCCTTTTGTATGACCGTCGTCTGCAGCCCCGTATGCCTATTTTCCATATCCCCCCTATTGACATCGGATAACCTGCGTCTTACAATGTCTTTTGTGATTATGAGAATCATTCTCAATTTAAGACTGAGCTATACCAGGAATAGGTTGTAGCTCATACCCCTTATGTTCCGAAGAAGTTTGTCATAGAAAAGGGAGAGATCCATTCGATGAAAAAAATGTTCGTTCCGTTGGCAGTAGCCTTGATGCTTGTTATTAGCGCATGCGGAGGCAAAGCAGCCGAGTCGGGAAGTTCATCCAGCCCTTCCGCTCAGCCGTCCTCCGTCGCCCCGTCGGAGTCCGCATCCGCTTCTCCTTCCGACTCGGCTCCTGTCGAAGCGGGAACGATTACTTACCAATCCGAAAACGGCCCCATCGATGTTCCCGCTAACCCGCAGCGCGTCATCGTGCTGTCCTCGTTCGCGGGCAACGTTATGTCGCTTGGCGTGACGCTTGTCGGCGTAGACGAATGGTCCAAGAAAAACCCCCGCTTCGACGCCACGCTTAACAACGTCGAAGCCGTTACCGACGAGGATCTGGAGAAGATCATCGAGCTGGAGCCCGATCTGATCATCGGTCTCTCGGACATCAAGAACGTCGACAAGCTGAAGGAAATCGCCCCTACCGTCACTTACACCTACGGCAAGGTCGACTATTTGACGCAGCAGCTCGAAATTGGAAAGCTGCTGAACAAAGAAGCCGAAGCCAAAGCATGGGTGGACGACTTCAAAGTCCGCGCGGCCAAAGCCGGCGAGGACATTAAGGCGAAGATCGGAGCGGAGGCGACAGTATCGGTCATCGAAGCATTCGATAAGCAAATTTACGTATACGGCGACAACTGGGGACGGGGAACCGAAATTCTCTTCCAGGAGATGAAGCTCGCCATGCCGCAGAAGGTCAAAGACACAGCGCTGAAAGAAGGCTATTATGCGCTCTCGTCCGAGGTCGTGCCCGAATTCGCGGGCGACTATATCATTTTCAGCAAGTTCCCAGGTTCGGACTTGTCGTTCACGGAAACGGAGACATACAAGAACATTCCGGCGGTTAAGAACAACCGAGTATTCGAGGTCAACGCCGAGGAGTTTTACTTCAACGATCCGCTGACGCTGGACTTCCAGCTAGATTTCTTTATCAAGAGTTTCTTGGGATAAACAAAGGATGAGAGACCGATGACCAAAACGCATACGTCCGCATTCGCCTACAAGCTTGGGGGCAGCATCGTCTTTTTTGTCCTGTGCTTCGCGGTTTCATTGCTATTCGGCGCTGCGGATACGACCTATCCCGATTTGTGGCATGCGATCGCCGGCCGCGATATGGGAGATAAAGCGCTCATGCTGCGTGAAATCCGCATTCCCCGAGAGGTCGGCGCGATTCTCGTCGGCTCGGCCTTCGCCGTGTCCGGCGCCGTTATGCAGGGAGTTACTCGCAATCCGTTGGCCGATCCCGGTCTGCTCGGACTGTCGTCAGGCGCCTATCTCGCGCTGGCGGTCGGCATTGCGTTCATCCCCGGCTTGAACTACTTCGGAATTATGACAGCCTGTTTTATCGGAGCCGCCTTCGGGGCCGCTCTCGTTATCACGCTCGGCTCTATGCGGCGGGGCAGCCTGTCCCCGATTCGCCTCGTGCTGGCCGGAGCGGCGGTCTCTGCCTTCTTGTACGCTATTGCGGACGGTCTTGGACTTCTATTCAAAATATCCAAGGACGTTTCCATGTGGACGGCGGGAGGTTTAGTCGGCACGACGTGGGGGCAGCTTCAGGCAATTGCTCCGGTTATTCTCGTCGCTCTCATCGTGACCTTGTTTATGTCCAACCAAGTGACGCTGCTCAGCCTAAGCGACGAAGTCGCCACCGGCCTCGGGCAGAAGCTCGTGCAGATCAAAGCGATCATGTTCGTCCTGATCGTCCTGCTAACCGGCGCCTCTGTCGCGCTCGTCGGCAATATGGCGTTCGTCGGGCTTATGATCCCGCATATCGTTCGCAGATTCGTAGGCACGGACTACCGCTACATTCTTCCCTTTTCTGTATTCGCGGGAGCTTCGTTCATGCTGCTTGCCGATACGATCGGCCGCACGCTTAATTCCCCGTACGAGACACCCGTGGTCGCCGTCGTTGCGATGTTGGGCTTGCCCTTCTTCTTGTTCGTCGTACGCAAAGGAGGCAAAGCTCTCTCATGACCGCTTCTACGCATCCCGTCCGCAGGCTGATTCGCATTCTGCTGATCGGAGCGGCGCTCATCGCCGTTACAGCCGCTATCGGCATGGGGATCGGACGTTCATCCGTATCCTTCGACCGATTGCTCCCCACTCTGTTCGGACAAGGAACGTTTAAGGAGCATTTCGTCGTATTTTCTCTTCGAATGCCGCGCGTCGCGATCACCCTGCTAGCCGGAATGGCGCTGGCGCTGTCCGGTTCTATTCTGCAGAGCGTTACCCGCAACGAGCTGGCCGATCCGGGAGTGATCGGGATCAACTCGGGAGCAGGCATCGGCGTCGCCCTCTTCTTCCTGTACTCCCCGATCGACGTCGGTTCGTTCGTCTATATGCTGCCGCTGGTAGCCTTCTTATCCGCGGTCATTACCGCGATTCTTATTTACGCATTCTCCTACAGTCGCTCGCGAGGTCTTGATCCGATCCGGCTCGTGCTTGTCGGCGTCGGCTTCTCCTTGGCCCTGTCCGGGATGATGATCGTGCTGATCTCCTCCACGGACCGGCAGAAGGTCGACTTCATCGCCAAGTGGCTTGCCGGCAACATCTGGGGCACGGACTGGCCGTTCGTATGGGCGCTGCTTCCGTGGCTCGTGCTGCTCATCCCGTTCACTTTGTTCAAGTCGGTTCGGCTGAACCTGCTCGGACTAAGCGACTCGTCGGCCATCGGCGTGGGGCTGCGGCTGGAGCGAGAGCGCATCGTGCTTCTGCTGGCAGCCGTCGCTTCCGCCGCAGCGGCCGTGTCGGTCACCGGCGGCATCGCGTTCATTGGTTTGATGGCTCCGCACATTGCCAAGGCGCTGGTCGGTCCGCGCAACCAGTTTTTTATCCCCGTGGCCGTCCTGCTGGGCGGGTGGCTGCTGTTGTTAGCGGATACGATCGGACGCAATCTTGTCGATCCTGCCGGCTTGCCCGCAGGCATCATCGTGTCGCTGATCGGAGTGCCGTACTTCGCTTATCTGCTGCTTAGAAAATGAGGAAGAATCGCAAGGAGCCGAGAGGCTCCTTTTTTTCATGCGCGACACAAAAAGTGTACCGGAAATCCTTAAAATAGTAGACCCGCTCTCTTCTATAATGAGGCTATGAACGCCAAGAGGCCCATTTTACAGAGAAAGAGCGTGACAGTACTCATGAAATCCATATGCGTGATCGGAAGCTTGAACTTGGACATAGTCGCGGCCGTCGAACGGTTCCCGCAGCCTGGCGAAACGCTGACCGCAGACGGTTATTCCGTTTTCTTCGGCGGCAAAGGAGGCAATCAAGCGATCGCTCTGGGCCGGCTGGGCGCCAGGGTGAAAATGGCGGGCAAAGTCGGGGACGACATTCATGGGCACGATTACATCCGTCATCTGCGCATGAACGGGGTCGACGTCAGCGGAATCAGCGTTGAAAAAGGAGCCGCGACGGGAACGGCCATGATCTGGGTCGACCGGCAGGGAGAAAATCAGATCGTCGTCTCGGCGGGAGCCAACGGTCTCCTGCAGCCCTCCGATATCGATGCCATGTGGGAGGAGCTCGTCCATTCGGATATTTTTCTGTTCCAGTTGGAGATTCCTATCGGTACGGTCGCTTATGCAGTCAAACGCTTGAAGCAGGCCGGAAAAACGATCGTGCTCGATCCGGCTCCCGCTTCGTTATTGCCGGACGCTATTTTTCGCTATATCGATTATATGACGCCTAACGAAACGGAAATCCGCTACTATGCCGGCAGACAGGAGCGCTACGTTTACCAGTTGAAGGAAGCCGCCGGTTCCCTGCTGCGCAAAGGAGTCGGGACGATCGTCGCCAAAGCCGGAGAAGAAGGCGCTTATTGGATCCGCGAAGCGGAGATGACGCATATCGAGGCTTTCCCTGTGCAGGCGGTCGATACGACGGGAGCCGGGGATTCCTTTAACGCCGGGTTCGCCTACGCGTTGGCTTCGGGGCTGGATGTCGAGGATGCGGTGCGCATCGGCAACGCCGTAGGGGCGCTGTCGGTGCGGCAGGTGGGGGCCCAGTCGGCCATGCCTACGCGCGAGGAATTGGAAAGATTTCTGGAAACTCATCAAAGGGGGATTACGCTATGAGCAGGAGTGAAAAGCTGATTTACCAGCCTTCGGACACGCCCGTGCCGATTCTGCTGGACACCGACATCGGTCCCGATTGCGACGATGCCGGAGCCGTTGCCGTACTGCATGCGTTGGAAAAGTCGGGTCGAGCCCGCATCGTCGGCATGACGCATTGCACGGCCAGCCGTTGGGGCGCAGGCTGTCTCGATGCGCTTAATGTTTATTACGGGCGCGGAGACATTCCGGTCGGCACTTTGCGGCGCTTGCCCGGCTTTCTCGACGATGACGACGTGTTCGGCAAGTACAACAAGCTCGTCGCGCAGCAGTATCCGAACCGCTACGAGCATGGGGAGATGGCCCCCGATGCGACGGAGCTGACGCGCGAGCTTCTCGCTGCGGCGGAAGACGGCTCGATCGTGTTCGTGGCGATCGGACCGCTGGTCAACTTTATGCATTTGCTGCAATCCGAGCCCGACCGGCATTCGGACTTGAATGGAAGAGAGCTGGTCGCGCGCAAGGCCAAGCATCTGGTCATTATGGGAGGGTTGTTCCCCGAGGGCAAAGAGTGGAATTTTGAGATGCACCCTCAAGCAGCCGCCTACGTGACAAAGCACTGGCCGACCGAGATCACGTTCACCGGCTACGAGATCGGAGCGGAAATCCGCACCGGACGCCGGCTTCACATCGATGCCCCTGCCGACCATCCGGTGAGAAGAAGCTACAATGCCTGGTACGGCGGCGAAGGCGGCATTCGCGAGAGCTGGGATCTGACGGCTGTGCTGTACGCTGCGGAAGGAGCCTCCGACTACTGGGACATCGTCCGCGGCACGATTGAGGTGGACGCCGAGAGCGGCGCCAACTGCTGGCTCCCGGATACGGACGGACGCCACGCCTACCTCTCGCGCAAAATGGACCCCGAGAAGCTGACCGAGCTTCTGGACGAGCTTCTCGTTCGCTATTGAGGCTTACGGTGGGGGGGCTTTGGCCGGGCGCGAGCGCAGCTCGCTCTCGTGCATCAGCTTACCCACCGTGTTACATCCAATAATTCACACATCTTCTCCACTCGATAGCCTTTTTTAGAATGGCGAGTTCCTCTTTGAGATCCTGGATCGTGCGCTCGCTGGAATGCGGTCTCTCCTTACTCATACCGGACACGTCTTTTTCTTGTTGTCTTCGTTATCTACCATCCTCCTTCACCCCTCAACCTGACGCTGGCGAAAATCCGCCGGAGTGAAGCCCGTCTCCTTCTTAAACACTTTATAAAAATACTTCGTATTCTCGTATCCGATCATGACCGAAATGCGGTCGACCCGATATTTGGTTGTAAGCAACAGATGCTTAGCCCGCTCCATGCGAATTCGGCGCAAGTAGTCCTGAAACGTCTCTCCCGTCTTCTCCTTGAACATGACGCTCAAGTAGACCGGATGAAGAAAAAAGCGGTCCGCCACCTCCTCCAGCGTCAGCTGTTGGGCGGAATGGCGGTCGATATAGTGCTTGATCTGCTGCGCCAGCTCCGCCCCTTTGGCCGTTCGGCTCGGCACTTGGGCGACCGTGTCGCGCACGAGCTGCAGGAAGTGCTTCTCCAATGCCTGGGCATCCGGCTCGTAGCTCAGCTGAGACAGCGTCTCCAGACCGGAATCCGGAGTGATCCGATGAACCTCGCCCAAGTGCTCGACGATGCGATGGTATAGCGTCCGGCAGATCTTCCTGACCCGCCGCATCGTAAAAACCTCCATGCTGCGGAATTCGGCGAACAGCTCCCCTGCAAGACGAAGCGCCTGTGCTTCGTTGCCCTCCTCCAGTTCATAGAGGAAATCTTCGACACGGGACCAGCGCCACTCCGCTCCCCCATCCGCTTCCTTCCCGCCATCTCCCCGACCCGCCTCCGCTCGTTGGATGCCTGCCGTTCTTCCAAAAGGCAAGCTTTCCAGCAGTGACACCGCCTCGCGATAGGCTCTGGGCAGAGCTTGGACGGACGAGCACTCGCTGCTAATGGCGGCAACGACGCCCTCTTCACCCGCTAAGCAGGCATACAGCTTGGAGGAGGCCGCTTGCCTTCCGACAGAAATGTCCGAGCAGACGAGAACAGTCGTGCCAGGCATGTCCGGGTGGAGAAACCGAACACAGCCTTCCGGCAGCCGAACGGCAGCCGTGACAGAGCCAAGCGCGACGGCAGCTGCGAAAGAGCCTGCCGATAGCAGACGCCGCATGGGCTCGGACGAATAGGCTTCTATACGCAAAGACGTCTCGTCGTCGGAATTCCGGCACAGCCAGGTTGCGAAGCGTACAAGATCAAGCTCCAATTCGATGCCCGTCGCGTTTCTTCGGCTCAGACGGGTCTGCTCGATCCGTTCGATCGCCTTCGTCAACGCCTGACGCAGCTCGCTGTCGTCAAAAGGCTTCAGAATGTAACCCGCCGCGCTGGAGACGATTGCCTCTCTGGTATATTCGAAATCCGAATAGCCGCTAATGACGATAAGCTGCGCTTCCGAGCGTCTCTCGGTAACGGCTTGAAGAAACTGAACGCCGTCCATCACCGGCATGCGCATATCGGTCAGGACGATGTCGGGTTTCTCCCGCTCGACCAGCATCAGCCCCTCCTCCCCGTCCTCGGCTTCTCCGACCCAGGCCAGCGGCAGCTCGAGGGAGGAAATTTTTTTAATGATCGCTTTGCGAATAAGCATCTCATCGTCGATGACCACATATCTGTACATAGCTATGATGCCCCTTTCGGAAAGTGATCGGATGAGCCACTTCGCTCTGCGGGGAGCCCGCCGACGTCAGACTCCGGCCCGGGCAGCCGGATCAGCACGGCCGTTCCCCGGTGCTCCTCGCTGTCTACCTCTATCCCGTAGTCGGGCCCGTAGTACAGCGCGATTCGCGCATGAACATTGTACAGCCCGATGGATCGAACGTCGTTCGTCCCAGGATTCAGCTCCTCGAACTCGGCCGTACGGCCAAGCATGGCCCGCACCTCCTCCAGCCTGTCCGCCGGAATGCCGACCCCGTCGTCCCGCACCTCCACGCGAATGCCGTCCTCCTGCTCCCAGGCCCGGATACTTACCGTGCCGTAACCTTTCTTCTTCTCGATCCCGTGGTACACCGCATTCTCTACGATCGGCTGAAGAATCAGCTTCAGTACTTTACACTCTTCAAGTTCCTTAGGGATGTCCGTCTCCAGACGTATTTTATCGCCGTAGCGGAACGATTGGATCGTCATATAGTTGTGAACGTGGCCAAGCTCCTCGCTCAGCGCAACCAGATCGCGGTTGATTTTGATGCTGTAGCGGAACATGTCGCCGAGCGCCTTGGACATGACAGAGAGGCTGTGCACTTCCTCCAGCACGGCGATACTGTTCATCGTGGCCAGCGTGTTGAACAGGAAGTGCGAGTTGATCTGGGCCTCAAGCGCCTTCATTTTGGAGGACATGGCGATAAATTGATTGTGATATTTTTCCCGGATTAATGTATCGATCTCCTGCAGCATCGTAAAATAACGATTATACAAAATGCCGACTTCGTCCGTTCTTCGTTCGTACCGCTCCTGCCTCGGGGGCAGATGACCTGTCGGATAACGCTTCATCATCTGTGCCATCCGGTTCACCGGCTTGGAGAAGGCGTTCGCGATCCATAGCGACAAACCGACGGCTAGAACCGCCCAGATGATCCCCAGCCACAAGGCAAAGCGCGAGGTGTCGCGAATCTCTCCGGTGACCGCATCGAGCGAAACCGCGATGACCATGTGCCAGTCGTATTCCGAAAATGTATTATGAAGAACAAGCATATTGGTCCTGGAATCTACCCGGCTGCCGATGCCGACGGCCGACGCCGCCCATTCCTCGTCCAGCTCGCCTTCGCCGTACAACCGATTGCCGATGCCGTTGAGCAAGTAGATCCGCTGCTCCGCCAGCATCCCCTCGCTCAATTCGTCGAACAGGCTCAGACTGCAATTGATAAGCAGCACGCCGATTCTCCGGTTCGTCGACGGCTCGTACAGCGCCCGCGAGAAGGCGATAGACGGATTGCCGGACAGCAGGAAATCCTGCTGTTGAACCTCTCCGACGATCATCTTGCCCTGAGTGCGAATCGTGTCCCGATACCACGCCGAGGAAAGGGGAACATAGTCGGGCTTTAGCTCGGAGCCCTTCGTATTGGCGAACACCGTGCCGTCTTCCGCGAAAACGTACAATCCTTCAATATAGTCGTGATTCAACAGCAAGCTTTCCGTCGCCTTTTTGAACTCGCGAGTATGACTCAGCCGGTCGTAGGTGTCGACGCTCCCGTTCTCCGCATGTTGGCCGAGAAACGACAAAATCGTATCGGTATCGGACATTTGCTGGTATGCCAAATAAGCGGATACGCGGCCGATCTCCTCCAAACGGTTCGTCATCCTCAAAGAGGAACGGTCCAGCAGGTTCATGGACACTTCCCGCACCTGATTCTCTACGAGGGCGCCGTAATTCCGGTTCGTCACGACAACGACGATCGCGATCGGAATCAGAGACAACAGCAAGAGCGCGACGAGCAAACGATTTTTGAGTCCCCAAGCAAACTTCATTCGCATCTTCTCCGAGATCGCGTTTTTATTTATAATAGTAGCATACTTCAACTGGGCCGAGGTGACACGATGAAGCGAATAAGACGGATGGGTCCCCCTTTGCTTCTGGCGCTGATCGTCGTTTCGGGCTGTGCAAGGCCCCTCGCCGCGGTACAACCGACGCCGGACGCCGTAACTTTGAAATATATGCATATGGGTGTAGCTTCCGACGGCAGGGATCATAACCGCTATGTCATGCAAGCGTTTCCAAATTTGGTTGAAGAACGCTATCCGGACATTCGCATCAAGACGGAAATGCTGCCCGAAGACGCCTATACCAAATCCATGCTCATGCAGCTTTCCGCCGGCGAAGGTCCCGATTTCTTCGAATGGTGGCCGATGCGGCAGCTGGAGGAGCTTGTCAGAGCCGGGTACTTGCAGGACCTTACCGGCATGGATATTCTAGATTCCTTCTCTCCCGAAGCTCTCGAAGGGTTTACCGTGAACGGCCGGGTATACGGTCTCCCCAAAGGCTTCAGCATGATGGGAGCCTGGTACAACAAGGACATGCTAGAACAGCATGGCTACCGAGAATGGCCGCAGGACTGGAACGGATTTCTTGAGCTGTGCGAAACACTGAAACGCGAAGGAGTAACGCCGATCGTCATGCCGGGTAAAGACTGGTGGTTCCTGCAATTCGGACTGTACCCGCTGGCGGCGTCGGTGGTCTATCCCGAGGATCCCGACTTCGACAAACGTCTTCTGGAAGGTACAGCAACATTCGCCGGATCGAAATGGCGCGACGTACTGCACATGTACAAGCTGCTGTACGACCAAGGCTATATCGCTCCCGATTCCTTGGAGACCGGGGCGGCGCAAGCGGCTGCTTGGTTTAACGACGGGCGCGCGGCCATCGTCTTTGGAGGCAATTGGGATTACGACAGCTTAACCGTATCGGACCGCTCCTCATTCGAACGAGACTTCATGCCCTTACCGGGCAACGCTCCGGGAGAGCCTTTGTTCCTATCCGTAGGGCCCGCCGGAGGAACGGTCATCAGCAAAAATACCCGCAATCTGCCGGAGACGCTGGACGCGCTGGCTTACCAGTTTGATCCTTCTACTCCCCTGTACGAGGAGTTCAAGCGGCAATACCGCGTGTTTCCGATGTTTGCGGGAGAAGAATTAGGCATAGCCGAGTTCGCCGAATATACGTCGCTCATGCGCAACGGACGGTCCGTTCCGTTCAGCAACCAGGCTTGGCCGGTGGGCGTCGCGGAAGCGCTGTGTACCGGACTTCAGGACTGGCTTGCGGGCAAGGGAGACGCCGACGCAATTCTTGCGGCGATGGACCGGGCGTTGCTCAGAGCACGCTGAGAACGACCTTTGGAAAGTATACTTCAACTCCTTAAAAGAATAGACTCCCCGCCTTCTATAATGATGACCATAAACACATCGACGTGTTTACGGTCATCTTTCCGTTAGACGGGGTCACAACCATTCCACAAAACACAATGGAGGTAACGGTATGAAAGGACAAAAGATTCGCGGCATGGCAACGGCATCTCTGGCATTCCTGCTCGTATTCTCGACCGCATGCTCGCAGAAGGAGAACGGTGCGTCCACAGAGCCGTCCGCGGCGGCGCAAACCGGAAGCGCTTCCCCAAGCGCGGAGCAATCGCAACAAACGAATGAGGATCCGTTCGGCAAATACGATCCTCCGATCGAGGTGTCGGTCGTCAGCTCGACGGGCACGAACGTGCTGTTCGCGGACGGCGAGAGCATCAACGACAACATCATGACTCGCACCTACAAAGATATCCTCGGCATTCAGTTCGTGAACAAGTGGGTGTCCGACGCTTCCCAGACCGTCGAGAAGATGAACCTGTCCATCAACACCAACAATCTTCCCGACATCTCCAAGGTCGATCTGAACCAGCTGCACCGCATGATCAAGCAGGATCAATTGGCCGACCTGACCGAGGTTTACGAGAAGTACGCTTCCCCTCTGCTGCGCAAAGCGATGGAATACGGCGGAGGTGAAGGCTTCGAGGCTGCGAGCCTGAACGGCAAAATCTTCGGAATGCCCGTCCCGGTCGACTATTACGAGAACGTAGCGATCATGTACATTCGTCAAGACTGGCTGGATAAGCTGAAGCTTCAGGCGCCGAAGACGATCGACGAGCTGGTGAATGTCGCTACCGCCTTCGCTCAGCAGGATCCCGATGGCAACGGCAAACCGGACACGTACGGCATTGCGCTGGATAATGCGCTGGGCATGGGCTTCGACGGCATATCGGCCGCCTTCAAGGCATACAAGGGTCTCTGGATCAAGGATAGCTCCGGCAAGCTGGCCTATGGCAGCGTTCAGCCGGAGATGAAGGACGCTCTAGCCAAGCTGCAGGAGCTGTATAAGACGAAAGCGATCGATCCCGAATTCGGAGCCAAGGATTGGGGCAAGACGGCCGACGATATCGGCGCGGGCAAGGGCGGCATCTACTTCGGAGCTTTCTGGCAGCCGCTGTATCCGCTATCTACGACGATGACTCATACGCCGGATTCCGATTGGAAGGCTTACCCGATTCCTGTCGGAGCGGACGGCACCGTCGTGCCGAAGCGAGCGACAAACGTCTACAACTGGATGGTCGCCCGCAAGGATATGGAACACCCGGAAGCACTCGTTAAATCGATGAATTTATGGGCGGAAATGTGGATTGAAGGCGGCAAGTATAACGATCTGTTCTACAAAGAAATTCAAGGCAGCGAGAAATACAAAGGCAAGGAAATTCACCAATACGCCAAGCCTTACTTCTTCGACGATCCTGGCAAAAACATGGTCATCGGCAAACAGTTCAAAGCGGCCATGGAAAAGGACGATGGCTCGCTCGTTACTCATCCGGACGGACAATGGAAGTGGGAAGCTTATAAGAACAACGAGCCGAACGGCTGGGCGTTCATGAAGTACTTGTCCGAATCCGAATCGGTGCTGGAGCAATACGGAGAAAATTACGTCCATCAAGCGTTCCTCGGAGCGCCGACGGACACGATGGTCAAGCGGCTAGCCAACCTGAACAAGATCGAGTCGGAGACGTTCACGAAGATTATTATGGGCAATGCGGGTGTCGACGAATTCGATAAGTTCGTCAAGCAGTGGAACCAGCTTGGCGGTGAGAACATCACGGAGGAAGTCAACGCCTGGGCGGCATCCAAGTAACAGGGTCAAAGCGCGGAGCTTCGTCTGACAGGCAAGCTCCGCGCCTCTCTGGCGGAGGTACGGAAACATGAAAATTACGAGGAAAGACCGGACATTCTTCCATCTGCTGCTGGCGCCGGGCATGCTGATTCTGCTCTTGTTCGCCTATCTGCCGATGATCGGCATCGTTATCGCTTTCCAGGAATTTAATCCGATGCAAGGCTTCTTCAAATCGGAATGGGTCGGACTGGAGCATGTACGCTTCCTGTTCGAGCTTCCGGATACGATGCAAACCGTACGCAATACGGTTGAAATTTCTCTGATGAAAATCGTAGCCGGACTGGTCGTCCCGATCTCATTCGCGCTGCTGCTTAACGAGGCCCGCATCGTGTGGTTCAAACGCACGGTGCAAAGCCTCGTCTATTTGCCCCATTTTCTATCCTGGGTCATTCTCGGCGGCATTCTGATCGACGTCCTCTCCATTAACGGAGGTGTATTTAATCAGATCGCGGCCTCGCTTGGCCTCGACCCGATCTTCTTCTTCGGAGATGAAACATGGTTCAGAGTCATGCTGATCGTTACCGACGTCTGGAAGGAATTCGGCTTCTCGACAATTGTTTATTTGGCGGCTTTGACGGGAATTAATCCCGCGCTGTACGAGGCGGCCTCAATCGATGGAGCGAGCCGCTGGCAGCGGGTTGTCTACATTACGCTGCCCGGCATCCTGCCCGTCGTCGTACTGATGTCTACCTTAAGCCTCGGCAACGTGCTCAATGCCGGTTTCGACCAGATTTTCAACCTGTACAATCCGATGGTCATCGGCACTGCGGACATTATCGACACTTATATTTATCGCATGGGCCTCATTCAGGCGCAATACGGGCTGGCCACGGCTATCGGACTGATGAAATCGATAATCGGGTTCGCGCTGATCGTCACCTCGTATCGGCTGGCTTATCGCTATGCGAATTACCGCATTTTCTAAAGGACGGAGCGACGCTATATGAGAATACGCCTGCACCGCTTCCAGGCTTTCGACCTCTTGAATTACGTCTTGCTGGCCGCCGTGTCTCTGCTCTGTCTCGTTCCGATCTGGCACATCGCCATGGTCTCCTTGAGCGGGGAGGGGCCGGCCAATCAATACATCGTCGGACTGCTCCCGATCGAATTCAACTTCAACTCGTATGTCAGCATTTTGCGGTTGGATAAATTTTGGGACGCATTCGGCGTGTCGACGACGCGGGTGCTGCTGGGCGGCTTGATCAATTTTCTGCTGACCGTTATGATGGCTTACCCGCTATCCAAGGAAAGCAGCTACTTCCGAAGCCGCAGCATCTACATCTGGGCGCTTGTCTTCACGATGCTGTTCAGCGGCGGACTCATTCCGGCGTACATGGTAATCAACGAGCTGCATCTTATCGATACGATCTGGGCGCTTGTTCTTCCCGGGGCCGTTCCCGTGTTCAACGTCATTCTGATGATCAACTTCATGCGGCAGCTGCCCAAAGAGCTTGAGGAAGCCTGTCTCGTCGACGGAGCGTCGCAATGGGCGATCATGACGCGGATCTACGTGCCGCTGTCGCTGCCTGTCATCGCGACCGTTACTCTGTTCAGCGTGGTCGGCCACTGGAACTCCTGGTTCGACGGGCTGATCTACATGAATCAGACGTCGAACTATCCGCTGCAAACTTATTTGCACGTCGTGCTTGCTTCCCGCAATCTGGTGAACGCCGACCAGAATTCGGTCATGGCTTCGCTGACGAACCGGTCCGCGATCTCGGCGCAGATCATCTTGGCATCGCTGCCGATTTTGATCGTCTACCCGTTCCTCCAGCGCTTTTTTATCCATGGAATCGTGATGGGCTCGGTGAAGGAATAAAACCTTCCGCGGCTCGGACGCCTCATTAGGGGGTTGTCCGGGCCTGCTCGCTTTTGGCCGTTATGATATGGTATGTGCCGCTCTTCTCCTCATATATCAATCGGCGGTTCCGATTGAAGAGGCAGCGCAAGAAGTGAATGGCAATCGCCAGGTTGAAAATGAACAGAACTAGCGCGAACAGCATCATGAGGATCGGCGATATCGCATGTACGCCCGACCGAATAAACGCGACGTTGGCCCCTCCCGCCAATAAGTAGAGGAGTCCGTACCTCGCTGTCAGCTCCCGCAAGGAGATCCGTTCCCCTTGACCCTTCAGCCGAATCCTCACCAGCCACTTGCCCGCCGTCAACCCGTTGGTCATATAAGGAAGCACAATAAAGTACGCGACGACAATTAGAACGTAGGAATAGGGCACGTGCACAACGGACAGCACGGCAAAGGGCGGAAGCAGAATGGCCCAATCGAACAGGAAGGCGATCCCCCTCTGTGTGTAGGAGACCCGTTTCTGGGACAGGTTCGTATGCTCGTCCAGCTTGTCGATCCGAGGCAGCCACCTGCCGAGCCACTCGGCAAACACGAAGCCGATCATTCCCCCCAGCGCGTTCATCATTAAGTCGTCCACGTCGAACAACCGATACGGATAATCGTAGATCCCGTAAATTCCGGTAACCTGAGTAATTTCGAAAAACAGCGACAGCCCTAACGTACACAGCAGACAGACCGCCCAGCGCGTGCGAAAATAATGCCTCATGAACATCCCGAACGGAACCGTCAGCAGCACGTTGAATACGACCTGTAGGAAGGCTCTCTCCTTCAGCAGATGAATATAGGTGCTGGGACTGGCCAGCCTCACCGCGGTTTCCCTGACAATATCCGTGACAAAATGGAACGGAATCCACTGCGCGTACGATTCCGCCTTCGGCGGGGAGTTGTGGATCGATTCGGGAAGGGGCAGAATAATCAGGTAAAAGGCGTTCATCAGATACAGCAAAAACAAATACAGAATCAACGCTCTGTATTTATGGATGTACCCGTGTCGCCGGTATTGCACGATCAGAAAAGGCAGCGTGAACAGCGCCGCCGCGATCGGAAACGTATAGAACGCATAGG
Organism: Cohnella phaseoli; assembly: GCF_003386235.1. GTDB lineage: Bacteria > Bacillota > Bacilli > Paenibacillales > Paenibacillaceae > Cohnella > Cohnella phaseoli. Next base: position 551 of record NZ_QRDZ01000037.1, on the reverse strand, counting down.
AAATCGGAAACAAGTAAAAATCCAGCATCGACACAAGCTCCTGCCATAAGGAATAGGGAATCTTTCTACTAATCTACCTTTACCAAATTATGAGGAAGCTATGCAACTATTGCAAATGGATTTGAGCGCAAAAAAACAAGAGGCCATCTCATAAGTAGGGTCGTATAAGATGATCGCTCAAGAAAAAGCGCATGTTCTCCTGGGGTGTGGGGGGGCCAAAAATGTGCCTCGGCGGGCACGGGGCCGGTGAGTGGAGACCAAAAATGTGCCTTGGCCGGCACGGCGCCGGTGAGCGGAGACCAAAAATGTGCCTTGGCCGGCACGGGGCCGGCGAGCGGAGGCCAAAAATGTCACTAGTCATGCATCAAACCTGACATAATAGTCGAAGGGTGAGGCTTAATCCAATATTGTGATTTGATTTCATATTTTTCCATTTGATTTTCTTCCCAGTAAGGCAAAAAATCAGAGCAGGAACAGGAGACGCGATTTTCCACAAAATTGGATATTCATTTATCTTTGCCTAACGTAGTATGACGCGCTGATTCTCCTCG
>NZ_QRDZ01000036.1 GCF_003386235.1 Cohnella phaseoli | reverse complement strand
GACCCCTGGAAGAACACCAGGTTGATAGGCTCGGGGTGGAAGCGCAGCAATGTGTGGAGCTGACGAGTACTAATCGGTCGAGGGCTTATCCTAACCTCGTGCGATGCAAATCGCTACGAACAGGGTTTTGGCCTACAAAGCAAGACACTTCACCTTCTTCTAAGCGCGAGTTTGGTTCGTATCCGGTTTTCAGGGCGCAAGCCTTGCGAATTGAAACAAACGTGTATCGGTTCAGGTATCGTGCCGAATCGTGTACTCGATGTGGCGGCGTAGCTCAGCTGGCTAGAGCATTCGGTTCATACCCGGAGGGTCAGGGGTTCAAGTCCCTTCGCCGCTACCATACCTTATTCCCATGGAGGCTTAGCTCAGCTGGGAGAGCATCTGCCTTACAAGCAGAGGGTCGGGGGTTCGATCCCCTCAGCCTCCACCATAACAATGCGGAGCCGTGGTGTAGAGGCCTAACATGCCTGCCTGTCACGCAGGAGACCGCGGGTTCGAATCCCGTCGGCTCCGCCATTTATTTTCCGATTATGCATCGGTTGCCTTTAACAGGGACAAGCAAGGCTCGATAGCTCAGCTGGTAGAGCAGAGGACTGAAAATCCTCGTGTCGGCGGTTCGATTCCGTCTCGAGCCACCATTCGTTTCATCGGGTTTCAAATATGGAGGGTTAGCGAAGTGGCCAAACGCGGGAGACTGTAAATCTCTTCCTTCGGGTTCGGTGGTTCGAATCCATCACCCTCCACCATTACCCGAGCCATTAGCTCAGTTGGTAGAGCACCTGACTTTTAATCAGGGTGTCGAAGGTTCGAGTCCTTCATGGCTCACCAGTTTTTGAACTGACAGCAGACGTTGATACGTCTGCTTTTTTGATTTATGCACAGCAGGAGGCGTAACAATTTAGGCGGAAACCCGCTTAAAAAGAAGTCCACGATAATTGGCCGCCGAGTGGGGCCGATATCGGAGAATTTAAGGTGGAATACCCGTCCTAATTTGGCCAAAAGAGCAAAGTACGTTGATTTAGAGTGGAAAATCCTTCTTAATTTTTCCAAAATGGAAGAATTCCGGGAATAGAGCGGAAAACCCGCCCTAAAAAGCTCAAAAATAGTACGGCCGCGAATTTAAAGCGGTTTTTCAGCTTTAAAACTACAGCGTGTACTCCCTCATCAGCGAATCGAGCGGGGGATTTGATTGCCGTCGATCGTAGGCAAAACAAATGGAGATATAAGGAGAGATCAAGGCGTGACAAATCCGATTTTCGAACGGCTGATGCCGGCTCCTGCAGGGGGCGGTTACTGTGAAAAGGACCATTATATATGGTGCGGCTCTTGTGTGCGAGGCGAGGATGGGCGTTATCATCTGTTCGCATCCCGGTGGAGCAAGGAGTTGGGCTTCGGGAGCAACTGGCTATTCAATTGCGAAGTCGTAAGGGCCTCCAGCGAGGTTCCGGAAGGACCCTACAAGTATGAGGAGACCGTGCTGAGTCGAAGGGATCGTTCGTTTTTCGACGGAATGAGCCAGCATAATCCATATATTCAATACTGGAATGGCACCTACTATCTTTACTATATGGGGACTACATACGGAGGCCCGATTCCGGGACCTGGAGACGAGGTGCCGGGGGAACGGCAAATCGAGGTGTGGAACAACAAACGGATCGGACTGGCCGTAGCCTCGTCAATATTCGGTCCGTGGACACGACGGGATACGCCGCTGCTGGAGCCGCGTGTGGGGCATTGGGACTGCACAGTGACGACAAACCCCGCTGTGACGATTTTGCCCGACGGAAGGACCTATATGATTTACAAGTCGAGAGAGTACGCAGGAGCCACGTTGCAGCTCGGTATTGCGGCCGCGGATAGCCCGGAAGGCCCTTTTCGCCGACTGACGGACGATCCGATCCTGGGCTTCTCCGATCCGGATCTTCATGTGGAGGACCCTTTCCTATGGTATTCGGACGGGATGTTCCATCTGCTGATCAAGGACGATAGCAAGAACGGATCGTATGGACTGACAGGCGAGTGGGGAGCCGGAGTGTATGCGACGAGCGAGGATTGTATTGAGTGGCGGATCCATCCCGATCCGAAGGCTTACTCCAGAACGGTGATCTGGGAGGATGGCACGCGAACGGAGATGTGCAACCTGGAGAGACCGTACTTGTTGATTCAGAACGGACAACCGACGCATTTGTTTGCGGCAGCGGGGACGGGAGAAGGCCCCTACCAATTCGAGCATACCCGGAGTGTGGTTATCCCTCTGTCGTCGGATAAAGCGAAAAAAACAGGGGAGTAGAAATAGCCCGGGTGTTTTGAATGTCTTTGGGGAAAAGTAAGGGAAATCGTCGAGCAACCGATCAGGAGGAATTCCCGATGATCTACCTTTACGCGTGTGGCCTTTCTTTTCTGCTCGTGCTCTTGACGGTCCCAGCCATAAGGGAACTCGCTCTTAAAATCGGTTTCGTGGATCGTCCGACCAAGCGGAAGGTGCATTCGAAGCCCATTCCTCTTAGCGGCGGTCTGGCTATCTATGCTGGAGTCATTGCGGCTGTATGGGCATTCCTCGGAAGCGGTCCGAAGCTGGGCGCGCTGGCGCTCGGGGGAGGGCTGCTCGTAGCCGTGGGTTTGATCGACGACGCCTTTAAGGCCTACGGCAAGGAGTTTCCGGTGTGGCCGAGACTGATTGCTTATATCGGCGTGTCGCTCATTCCGTCCGCATTCGGAATTTCGATTGCCGGCATTTCGGCGCCGTCTCGTTCCGCGATGATTCTGTTTTCCCCGGGCTGGGCGGCCTTCTTTACTCTGCTGTGGGTATTCGCACTTATTAATATGCTCAACTTCATCGATGGGGTCGACGGATTGGCTTCCGGCGTAACCGCGATCTCCTCGATGACGTTGTTCGCCGCCTCGCTCCTATTCGCACATAAAGACACCGCGCTCATAGCCATTGCGCTCTCCGGCGCTTGCCTGGCTTTCCTCGCGTACAATTTTCACCCCGCCCGTATTTTCATGGGAGACGCGGGTGCGACCTTCCTGGGGTACACGCTTGCGGTAACGGCCGTGGACGGTACGCTCAAGGGAGCGACGCTGCTGTCCCTATCGGTTCCGATGCTCGCTCTTGGCGTGCCCATCCTGGATACGATGATCGTATTTTCGCGCAGATTGCTCGAAGGCAAAGGCCTGCATCGAGCAGACAATCTGCACACCCATCACAGTCTGATGAAGTGGGGACTGACTCAGGTTCAGACCGTAAGCTTCCTTTATCTGATCGCGGCAGTGTTCTCGCTATTGTCGATCGTCGTGCTGCTCATTCTTCGTTGAATCGCCCGGCCAACGTCAAATATGGTACAATGACGCATATCGCTATCTTTGCTGACAAGGGGCTTCAACGATGAACAAAACCAAGTTGCAGGAGCTGAGCAAGCTGCTCGACGCGACGGTCGTCGCCAAAGTGCTGACCGGAGCCGAATGGCAGAAGGAGGGCGGCGAGAAGCACCCCGAAGCCGGAGACGCCATTCAGACGGACTCGGGCTGTTTGATGATCGCGCGCGTTAACGGCTCCGAGCTTCATTGCGTCGAGATTAGCACCGTGCTGACTCCGCTCGAGAAACGGCTTCTGAGCTGGGCGATTCGTCAAGGAAACATGCGCCCTGTTTCGGCGGCCTCCGATTTGGAACGTCAAGCCAGACGATTCGGGGAATGGGTCCAGCAGTCGGTGGCGGCGGGCGAGTGGAGAGCCGAGGTTCCCGAGCGCATGGAGCTGCGCAATCGGCTATTCGATGGAATGGTGCCGTTTCTTCTGTCCTGCGAGCAAGTGGAAGACAAGGAACCGTCGTACAGCGAATTGGAGAAGACGATTCGGACGTATATTCCGGAAGACACGCTGCTGATTCCTCTTCGGGAGCACGAATGGCTCGTGCTCACCAGCGACAGCGTCTTGTCCGAGGCGGATGCGGACGGGGACGAGGAAATCGGCCATGAAGAGACGAAGGAGCTGCTTGCTTCGTTGGCTCAAGGGCTACACGAGCTGATCACGACCGAATGGGGCGGAGAGTGCCACATCGCGGTGGGGGAGCCGATCGTGCCGTCGGAGAACGTCGTACGCATCGTCGCTACGCTGAGGGAAACGACTTTCCTGGGCCGTAAGTTCCATGTAGGGATGCAGATCCATCTGCCGTGGCTCGTTCATCTCGAAAGGCTGCTCAGCGGCATTCCCGAGACGGTTCGTTCCCGGTTTGTCGAAGAGATGATGGGCAGACCCGATCTGTTCACCGATTCGGAGACGGTCGCTACGCTGGACGCGTTCTTCTCGATGGACTGCAATGTAAGCGAAACCGCCAAAAAGCTGTTTATTCACCGCAACACGCTGCTATACCGGCTGGATAAGATCAAAAACGAGGCGGGATTGGACGTGCGCTCCTTCAACGACGCCGTTCTTGTCCGGATCTTGCTGCTATTGTACAAAGTCACGAAAAGGAAATGAATTTTTTGTACGCTTTGTGCATAGTCATCTGGCCCGGCCTTAAGGTAAGATAGTCATGTACCTTCAAACGAAGTTTAGGGGGAAATGTACATGGCAGGCGTTCGTTTAGAAAGCGTGTATAAAAAATATCCGGGATCCGATAAAGCATCGGTAACCGACTTTAACCTGGACATCCAGGACAAAGAGTTTCTCGTTCTCGTAGGTCCTTCCGGCTGCGGAAAATCGACTACGCTGCGTATGATCGCAGGACTTGAAGAAATCTCCGAAGGCAAGCTGTATATCGGCGACCGCGTCGTGAACGACGTCGCTCCGAAAGACCGCGATATCGCGATGGTATTCCAATCTTACGCTCTGTATCCTCATATGAACGTGTATCAGAACATGGCGTTCGGTCTGAAACTGCGTAAATTCCGCAAAGACGAGATCGATCGTCGCGTACGCGAAGCTGCTCGCACGCTGGAAATCGAGCACTTGCTCGACCGTAAGCCGAAGGCTCTCTCCGGCGGTCAGCGTCAACGTGTCGCCTTGGGACGCGCAATCGTTCGTGAGCCTCAAGTGTTCCTGATGGACGAACCGCTTTCCAACTTGGATGCTAAATTGCGTACGCAAATGCGCGCGAACATCTCCAAATTGATGAAGCGTCTTGAGACGACTTGTATCTACGTAACGCATGACCAAACGGAAGCCATGACGATGGGCGATCGTATCGTCGTTATGAAAGACGGCTTCATTCAGCAAGCCGCTACTCCGGATGTTCTGTACAACCACCCGATCAACCTGTTCGTTGCCGGCTTTATCGGCGCTCCTGCGATGAACTTCATCACGGGCCAACTGGTTGAAGAAGGCGGCTCCGTACGTTTCCGCGCTACGGGCTTCAACGTTGAAGTTACGGAAGGCAAAGCGAAGCTGCTGCGCGCCAAAGGTTACATCGGCCGCGAGATCATCCTCGGCATACGTCCTGAGGACCTTCACGAAGAACCCGTATTCATCGAAGCTTCCCCGAACACTGTCGTTAACGCGACGATCGAGGTTGCCGAGAACCTGGGTCACGAGCAGTACCTGTACCTGAACGGTCTGGGCAAAGAGAACGTCATTGCTCGTGTAGACGGACGTGCCGGTCTTCGCGAGAACCAAAACATCAAGCTCGCGATCGACATGAACAAAATCCATATTTTCGACAAAGACTCGGAACTGAACATTTTCGAGAGCTAATAGATCGGTAAGAGCGGAAACCGTTCGGCCAATGGCCGGACGGTTTTTTGCCACTTGGTCGGCTTTATAGAGGTTGAAGAAAGTATAAATTGATTTGTCCGATTATTTTCGATACGATAAATAGGGGAAAACAGGAAAGGAGCTGTACGATGGCCAAGAAAGTGAGAGTATCCGAGCTCGTGCAGCAATTTCACCTCGAAATTGTGGCCGGCGAAGACGGATTGCGGCGCACTATTGTAACGGATGATCTTAATCGTCCTGGCTTGGAAATGGCCGGCTATTTCAATTACTATCCGGCGGAGCGGGCGCAGATGTTAGGCCGTACGGAGCTCGCGTTCCTGGAAACATTGACTTCGGAAGAACGGCGCGACCGGATGGAGCGGCTGTGCCATGAGGAAACGCCTTGCATTATCATTACGCGCGGACAGGACATCCCGGGCGAACTCGTTGAGATTGCGAATGAACGTCATTTTCCGGTGCTGCGAAGCTCGGTCGCGACGACGATCCTGTTAAGTCGGATTACGACTTTCCTGGAGAAAAAATTGGCGCCTTCGGCGACGATTCACGGCGTACTCGTAGACGTCTACGGCGTAGGCATGCTCATTACCGGAGGCAGCGGCATCGGCAAGAGCGAGACGGCGCTGGAGCTGGTCAAACGCGGACATCGGCTGATTGCGGACGATGCGGTCGAAATTCGACAGACGGCGGACAATCATCTGTTCGGCACGTCCCCTGAGCTGATTCGGCATTTGCTGGAAATTCGCGGCTTGGGTATCTTAAACGTAATGACGTTGTTCGGTGCGGGAGCGGTGAAAAATCAGACGAGCATCAGCCTAGTCGTTCGTCTGGAAAACTGGCAGCAGGACAAGCAGTACGATCGTCTCGGACTGGACGAGGAGACGACCAAGATTATCGAGACGGAAGTGCCGCTGCTTACCGTTCCGGTAAGGCCGGGACGAAATCTGGCGGTCATTCTGGAAGTGGCGGCAATGAATTATCGCCTTAAGCGGATGGGATATAATGCGGCGCAGCAGTTCACGAACAAGCTAACCGAAGCGATATCCGAGGACGACTACGAATAATCGAGTGGAGGAAGACGATGTTTACGATGCTGCTCAATCCGATCGCGTTCTCGATCGGCTCTCTGGATGTACATTGGTACGGCATCATTTTGGGGTCGGCGGCTTTGGCGGGCCTTCTGCTTGCGGTGCAGGAAGGAAAACGCTTCGGCCTGAACGCCGACTTTTTCCTGGACTTGCTGTTAATCGGGGTTCCATCTTCCATTATCGTCGCGCGGCTGTATTATGTTGCGTTCAAATGGGACTACTACCAGGCGAATCCGGGCGAGATCATCCAGATCTGGAACGGCGGAATCGCCATCTACGGAGCGTTGATCGGCGCGCTGCTCAGCGGTTTTTTCTACATAAGGGCCAAAGGCTACAGCTTCTTAAGAATCGCCGACATTTGCGCGCCCTCGCTGCTGATCGGGCAAATGATCGGACGCTGGGGCAACTTCGTTAATCAGGAGGCTTACGGCGGAGAGGTAGAGGAGTCGTTCCTGCGCGATACGCTGCATATTCCGGGCTTTATCGTGAATCAGATGAACGTTGAGGGAGTGTTCCATCACCCGACTTTCCTGTACGAATCGCTGTGGAGCCTGGTAGGGCTGGTTGTGTTGTTCGTGATCAGACGCCGCAATTTCCTGAGAAAAGGCGAGCTGCTGTTCACCTACTTCATCTGGTATTCCATCGGCCGCTTCTTTATTGAGGCGCTTCGTACCGACAGCTTGGCCTTTAAGGGGCCGGAGTGGCTTAAGTCGGTGCTCGACGCGCTATGGTCTCCGATGACGGCCGTATTCGAGCAAGGCTATTTGAATCCGGCTGAGGGCAATATCCGGATTTCTCAGTTACTTGCGCTTCTGCTCGTCCTTGGCGGTATCATTTTGATCGTGGCGAGGAGAACGATGGGATACGCAGCGGAGAGGTACAACGACCCGCTAGTGAATTTCAAAACCGGGAAAACCGCGTTGCAGACGCGCGAAGAAACGGAGAACAGCAAGAATGACGCAAACAAGAACGACTCCAACGACGCAGACGGAGGAAACGACGCCGGCGGCACGGAAGCCCCAAGCGAAAATCACGACCGTCCTGTTTGATCTTGACGGTACGATAATCGATACGAACGAACTGATCATTCAGTCTTTCATGCATGCGCTGATCGGTCATGTTCCCGCAAGCTTCGGGAGGGAGCATATCATCCCGTCGATGGGAGAGCCGCTGTCCGTGCAGATGAAGCATTTTACCGGGAGAGAAGATATAGCGACGCTAGTCGGCGCTTACCGGGAATACAACCTGCTTAAGCATGACGAGATGGTATCGCTCTTCCCCGGCGTGAAGGAAACGATCGAACAGCTTCATCGGCAGGGCATTCGGCTTGGCGTCGTGACGACGAAGATGAGGGAGACGACGCTTCGCGCACTTAAGCTGCTGGAGATCTACTCCTATATGGATACGATCGTGACGTTGGACGATGTGGACAACGCCAAGCCGCATCCCGAGCCGGTGGCGAAGGCGGTAGCCGCGCTTGGCACGGAAGCCTCGGAGACGCTGATGGTGGGAGATAGCTCCGTCGACATCGTGTCGGCGCTCCGGGCGGGGGCCGTTCCCGTCGGCGTGGCATGGTCGCTCAAAGGCGAGGAGCTGCTGCGCAGTTCCGGGGCATCGTATATCATCAAGGAGATGGAAGAACTGCTGACCCTATGCGGAATCGGAAATGAGGGTGCTTGAGTTGAGGAACGTGGAGCGGTATCCGGTGGAAGGGGCGAATGCGCTGTGGCAGGTGTACCGCACGGTGTCCCGGTTCAAGGCGGTTCGCAATTTTGTCTTCATCCAGATCGCGCGATACTGCCCGAGCTTGCCGGTTAAAAACTGGATTTACAGGCGCATCCTCGGAATGAAAGTCGGGCGGCATACGGCGTTTGCGCTCATGGTAATGGTGGACGTCTTCTTCCCCGAACGAATTACGGTTGGAGATAACACGATTATCGGCTATAATTCGACGCTGTTGACGCACGAATACTTGATTGAAGAATACCGTCTGGGAGATATCCGGATCGGCTCTAACGTGATGATCGGGGCAAACGTAACGGTTCTGCCGGGAGTGACGATCGGAGACGGTGCGGTCGTTGCGGCCGGTGCGGTTGTTCATAAGGATGTTGCGCCTGGAATGAGAGTAGGGGGCAATCCTCTCAGGGAGTTGTAGGTTAGGCGCTCGAATCACCGCCTTGCTGCCGATGACGGCAACGGGCGGTTTTTTTGATTTCCTGCGGCAGTCCTTACAGGCGCAGGCGAGGATTGACTCGAAAAGAGCGACATGGTAATATACCACTAATCTCTTTATTTTGGCAGTATGGTAACATGGTAGTGCTTTAATGTGATGAAGCGATCGATGCAAGCAGCTCAAACAACCTGTTTGAAGTCGTTAAAAGCAATAGAGGATAAAACGAAGAAGGTGCGCGAAAATGACGAAACCGAAAGTGTTCGAGAAGCCGACCGGGGTAAAGGATTATTTGCCGCACGCGGTCTCCAAGCTGAGGAAGATCGAGCGAAGCGTGCTGGAGTGCATGCAGCTGTGGGGTTACGAACAGATCATCACCCCTGCGCTGGAATATTACGACACGGTCGGAATGGCCAGCTCGACATCGGATCAGAAGCTGTTTAAGCTGCTGGACCGCCGCGGGACGACGATCGTACTGCGTTCCGACATGACGGCGCCGATCGCGCGCGTCGTCGGCTCGCTGCTTAAGGACGATTCGTTCCCGATCCGGCTCAGCTATCATGGCAATGTGTTCCGGGCATTCGAGGAAGAGGGCGGAAGGGATTCTGAGTTTTATCAGACCGGCGTCGAACTGGTCGGAGACGCTTCTCCTGAGGCGGATGCGGAGATGATTGCGCTGGCCGTCGCTTCCTTAAAGGCGGCGGGAGTGCCGTCGTTCAAGATCGCGATGGGGCATGTCGGTTTCTTGAACGGTTTGTTCGAGGAGACGCTGCCTGGGCTGGTTAGCGAGCAGGAGACGCTAAAAGCCTGCTTGCTGCAGCGAGATCACGTCGGCTACCGGGATGCAATCCGCAAGCTAACGCTGGACGCTGCGTGGAAGAAGGAGCTGGAGGATATTTTGCGGCTTCGCGGCGGTCAGGAGGTATGCGATCAAGCGCTGGAGCTGAGCGCGAACGAGAGAGCGCAATCGGCGATCCGTCATCTGTGCGAAGTATGGGACGTGCTGGAAGCCTACGGCATTCAAGAGCATGTGCTGATCGATCTGACGATGATCGGGGATTTCTCCTATTATACGGGGATGACCTTTGAAGGCTATGCTTCCCATCTGGGATTTCCGGTGTGCAGCGGAGGCCGGTACGACAACTTGCTCGCGCAGTTCGGGCGTCCCGCTCATGCGACGGGCTTTGCATTGAAGACGACGCGCATTCTCGAAGTCGTGGAAGACGCCGCCGAGCAGCGCGAGCGGACGCTGGTCGCGTATGCAAGCACGCGGCGACAAGAAGCGCTCGTGAAGGCAAGCCAGCTTCGCGAGCAGGGAGCGATCGTGGTAACGGCGCTCGTATCGACTGCGGAGCTGGGGGAGTTGCGCGCTGCGGATCTGGAACGACACTTGAGCAAGGGCGAATTGGTTTATCGGGGCAAGTCGTACGACAAGCTGGTTCCTTTTGACTACGGAAAGGAAGGGTTGGCATGACGGACAGCGGCACTTTGAAAGTCGCGATGCCCAAGGGGCGCATCTATAAGCAGGCCAGCAAGCTGTTCCGGCAGGCGGGGCTGCCGATTCCGGAGGATTTCGACGACTCCCGCAAGCTGATTATTCCGGTACCGGAGGCGAACATGGAGTTCATCATGGCGAAGCCGGTCGATGTTCCGACGTACGTGGAGTACGGAGTGGCCGACATTGGCATCGTGGGCAAGGACGTTCTGATGGAGGAAAATAAGGACGTCTACGAGCTGCTTGATCTCGGAATTGCGAAGTGTCGGATGTCGGTCATCGGACTGCCCGACTGGAAGCCGGTCATCAATCCTCGTGTGGCTTCGAAATATGCGAACGTAGCTTCGCAATATTTTCGCGAGCAGGGGCAGCAGGTGGAAGTGATCAAGCTGAACGGCTCGATCGAGCTTGCTCCGCTGATCGGCTTGGCCGATCGGATCGTGGATATGGTGGAAACGGGGCAGACGCTTAAGGAAAACGGACTCGTGGAGATGGAGACGCTATTCCAGGTGACGAGCCGGCTGATCGCCAATCGCGTCAGCTACAGGCTGAAAAATGCGGCGATTCAGGAGCTTTGCGACCGGCTGGGCGCGATTATCGGCGCTCCGGTGTGAGGCGGGTTTGAGACGGTGATGCGAGGAGGCGAAGGCATGTATATTGGAAAAGCGGACGGATTCCGGTTAGATCGGCAGAGCGAATACGGCTCTCCGGAGCAGAACGCGACCGTGCGGGAGGTCGTGGAGGCGGTGCGTCTGGAAGGCGACGAGGCGCTGCTGCGGTACACGGCGGAGTTCGATAAGGTGTCTTTGACGCCCGAACAGCTGCGGGTGACGGAGGAAGAGATTCAGGGCGCTTACGCTAGGGTAGAGCCGGAGTTTCTCACGGCGCTGCGGCAGGCGGCGGCGAACATTACGGCGTTCCACGAGAAGCAGAAGCGCGGCTCGTGGATGGACGTGGCGCCGGACGGCACGATGCTGGGCATGGCGATCCGCCCGCTGCGCCGCGTCGGGCTGTACGTTCCCGGAGGCAAGGCGGCGTATCCGTCGTCGGTGCTCATGAACGTGCTTCCGGCCAAGGTGGCCGGCGTGCCGGAGATTGCGATGGTGACGCCGCCGGCGACCGGCGGACGGGAAGGGATCGACCCGTACATTCTGGTGGCGGCCGCAGAGGCTGGCGTAACGGAGATGTACCGGGTCGGGGGAGCGCAGGCGGTCGCCGCGCTCGCCTATGGGACGGCGAGCATCCCCGCCGTCGATAAGATTTGCGGGCCCGGCAACATTTTCGTGGCGCTGGCGAAACGCGCCGTGTACGGCGCGGTCGACATCGACAGCATCGCGGGCCCGAGCGAGATCGTCGTGCTGGCGGACGACAGCGCCGATCCGCGGTATGTGGCCGCGGATATGCTGTCGCAGGCGGAGCACGATGAGATGGCTTCGGCGGTGCTCGTGACGCCGTCGCAGGCTTTGGCATCGGCGGTGCAGGCGGAGCTGGAGCGCCAGGTTGCGGCTCTGCCGCGGGTGGACATCGCCCGCAGCTCGCTGGAGCGGCACGGGGCGATCCTGATCGTGGACAGCCTGGACGAAGGGCTGGACGTGGTCAACAAGCTGGCGCCGGAGCATCTGGAAGTGATGACGGACGAGCCGATGGAGCTGCTCGGACGCATCGAGACGGCGGGGGCGATCTTCATCGGCCCGTATAGCTCGGAGCCGGTAGGCGATTATTTTGCGGGCCCGAACCACATTCTGCCGACGAACGGCACGGCGCGGTTCTCGTCGCCGCTGAACGTGGACGATTTTCTGAAGAAATCGAGCTTGATCCGATACAGCAAGCAGGCATTGTTAAGAGACGCCGCAGGAATCGCGACGCTGGCCCGGCATGAAGGGCTGGAAGGTCACGCGCGCGCGGTGGAAATCCGATTGGAAGGCAGGGAGACGAAGTGAGCGTAGAAAATGTGCAAGGAGGCCGTTCGTCGGCCGTATCCCGCAAGACGAATGAGACGGACATCCAATTGTCCCTTGGAGTAGACGGAAGCGGCGAGGTGTCGCTTGAGACGGACGTTCCGTTCTTGAATCATATGCTCGACTTGTTTGCGAAGCACGGCCAGTTCGATTTGAAGGTCGAAGCGCGCGGCGACGTGGACATCGACGATCATCATACGGTTGAGGACATCGGCATCTGCTTAGGTCAGGTGCTGCGCGAGGCTCTGGGAGACAAGAAAGGCATCAAGCGCTACGCCAGCGTGTTCGTGCCGATGGACGAGGCGCTTGCGCAAGTCGTCGTCGACATTAGCAACCGGCCGCATTTCGAGCTGCGCGGGGAATTCCCGGCGGCTAACGTAGGCAGCTTCACGGTCGAGCTTGTGCATGAGTTCCTGTGGAAGCTTGCGTTGGAAGCGCGCATTACGCTGCATGTCATCGTCCACTATGGACGCAATACGCATCATATGGTCGAGGCCGTGTTCAAGGCGCTCGGACGCGCGCTGGACGAAGCGACTTCGATCGATCCGCGCGTGAAGGGCGTGCCTTCAACCAAAGGGGTGCTGTAAGTGATTGCGATTATCGACTATGGTATGGGCAATCTGCACAGCGTCAGCAAAGCCGTCGAGCGGCTGGGCTGCGAGGCGCGGGTCACTTCCGATCCGCGCGAAATACTGGCGGCGGACGGGGCGATTCTGCCGGGCGTCGGCGCGTTCGGCGATGCAATGGCGAATTTGCGCGAGACCGGGCTGGTCGATACGGTGAAGGAATACGCGGCTTCGGGCAAGCCGTTTCTCGGTATCTGCCTCGGAATGCAGCTGCTGTTCACTGAGAGCGAGGAGCACGGGACGCATCGGGGGCTGGATCTGCTGCCGGGCCGCGTCGTTCGGTTTCAAGGGGATTACAAGGTTCCGCATATGGGCTGGAACGAGCTGACGTTTAAGCAGGAGAGCCCGTTGTTCGAGGGCGTGGAGCCGGGGCACGTGTATTTCGTCCACTCGTATCACGCGCTGCCGGAGCGGGAGTCCGATCTGCTGGCCGTGACGGATTACTACCAGCCGGTAACGGCGATCGTAGGCCGGGGTTCGGTGTACGGCATGCAGTTCCATCCGGAGAAGAGCGGCGAGCTCGGCATGGCGCTGCTCCGCAAGTTCACGGAGAGGGTTGTCGGGAAATGAAGTTTAGACCTTGTATCGATATTCACCAAGGCAAGGTGAAGCAGATCGTCGGGGAAACGCTGCAAGCGAACGCCTCGAAGGTCGTGGAGAACTTCGTCTCCGAACGGGGGGCGGAATACTATGCTTCGCTGTATAAACAAGACGGGTTAACCGGCGGGCATATTATCATGCTCGGCGGCGGCAACCGGGAGGCTGCGCTGTCTGCGCTAAGGGCCTATCCCGGCGGCTTGCAGATCGGCGGAGGCATCACGGCGGAGAACGCAGCAGATTACTTACGCGAAGGGGCTTCGCACGTCATCGTCACTTCTTACGTTTTCCGCGACGGTCGCCTTCAGATGGACAATCTGCGGCGTATCGTTGCGGAAGTCGGCCGGGAACGGCTCGTACTCGACCTCAGCTGCAAGGAACGGGACGGCAAATGGTACGTGGTGACCAACCAGTGGACGACGTTTAGCGATCTGGAAGTGAACGAAGCGACCGTCCACGAGCTCGAAAGCTACTGCGACGAGTTTCTGATCCACGCCGTTGATGTGGAAGGGAAGCGGGAGGGCGTACAGGAGAAGCTGGCAGCCAAGCTCGCCGAATGGGCGACGATTCCGGCCACTTATGCAGGCGGTGCGCGATCGCTCGCGGATTTGGCGCGATTCCGCGAATTGACGCGGGGCAGGCTGGACATTACGATCGGCAGCGCTCTCGATATTTTCGGAGGGACTCTTCCCTATAGCGAAGTCGTGGCCTATTGCGATCCGTCGCGGTCGTCATAACGGATAACGAGGGATAAGGGGGAACGCTACATGTTGGCTAAAAGAATTATACCTTGCTTGGACGTGAAGGACGGAAGAGTCGTTAAGGGCGTCAATTTCGTGAATTTGCGAGATGCCGGAGACCCGGTGGAGCTGGCGGCGATCTATGATCGGGAAGGCGCGGACGAACTGGTGTTTCTGGACATTTCCGCATCGGTGGAAGGCCGGGCGACAATGGTCGACGTCGTGCGGAGAACGGCCGGGGAGATCACGATTCCGTTCACGGTCGGAGGCGGCATCTCGGCGGTGGAGGACATGAAGCGGCTGCTTCGCGCCGGCGCGGACAAAATCGGCATCAACACGGCGGCGATTCGCAATCCGGATCTGATTACGGACGGCTCGCGGACGTTCGGCGCGCAGTGCATCGTGGTTGCCATAGACGCGAAGTTCAACGCGGAGTGGGGCGAGTGGGAAGTGTTCACCCACGGCGGACGCAATGCGACGGGCATTCGCGCGCTCGAATGGGCGAAGGAAGCGGAGCGCCGGGGAGCGGGCGAGATTCTGCTGACGAGCATGGACGCGGACGGCACGAAGGACGGCTTCGATGTCGCGTTGACCAAAGCGGTCTCGTCGAGCATAGGCATTCCGGTCATCGCCTCCGGCGGAGCGGGCAACGCCGAGCATTTTGCCGATGTGTTCGCGGAAGGGCAAGCGGATGCGGCGCTGGCGGCGAGCATTTTCCACTACAAGGAAGTTACGGTGCAAGAGGTTAAGACAGCGCTGCGGGAAAAAGGAGTGAACGTCAGATGACGCAACAGCAACAGCAATGGCAAAAAGAGATTAAATGGAACGCCGACGGGCTTGTGCCGACGGTTGTGCAGGACGCGCTGAGCAAAGAGGTGCTTATGCTCGCCTACATGAACGAGGAGTCGCTGCAAAAGTCGCTGGAGTCCGGTCAAACGTGGTTTTGGAGCCGGTCGCGCGGCGAACTGTGGAACAAGGGAGCGACGAGCGGCCATACGCAGCAGATCGAGTCTCTGCATTATGACTGCGACGGCGATACGCTGCTCGTGAAGGTGCGCCAGAACGGACCGGCGTGCCACACGGGAGCTTACAGCTGCTTCTATCGCGAAGGAACGGCTCATGCATCTGAAGCCGCAGCGCAGCAGGAGGACCGCTTCGGTCCGCTCAGCAGGCTGGAGGCGACGATCGCCCAGCGCGATGCGGAGCGTCCGGAAGGCGCGTATACGACCTACTTGTTCGAGAAAGGCGTCGACAAAATTCTCAAGAAAGTCGGAGAGGAAACCGCCGAAGTGATCATCGCCGCGAAAAACCGCGACGGAGACGAGCTGCGCTGCGAGTCCGCCGATCTCATTTTCCACCTGATGGTACTGCTTCGCGAGCAAGGCATTCCGTTCGACGATGTGCTGAAAGAGCTGGAGTTCCGCCATCGCAAGCCGGTCAAGAAGGATTAGGTGAAGCGGCCATGACACAGACGCAAGGCATGCTCATCGATTATCATACGCATCACGAGCGCTGCGGCCATGCGGTCGGCAAGCTCGAAGACTACATCCTCAGCGCGATGAAGCAAGGCATGGAGCAGATCGGCTTGTCCGATCACATGCCTTTGCTGCATGTCACCGACAAGGATAACCCGGATTCCGCAATGCCGATGGAGGAGCTTCCCCGCTATGTCGAGGAGGCTCTTGCCCTGAAGGAGAAGTATAAGGGCCGCATCGAGGTGCGCGTCGGGCTGGAAGGCGATTACGTCGAAGGCCAGGAGGAAAAGATCGAGCGGATCGTAAACGGTTATCCGTGGGATTACGTGATCGGTTCGGTGCATTTTCTCGGAACGTGGGATGTGACGGACTTCCGCCAGGTCGACCGCTGGGAAGGGCGCCGTGTCGTCGAGGTGTACGAGCAATACTTCGATGCGATCGCGAAGGCTGCGGCAACCGGATTCTACGACTATATCGGCCATATGGATGCGATCAAGCGGTTCGGCTATCGTCCGGAGGAAGATGTAAGCGCACTGGAAGACGCCGCGCTGCAAGCGATCAAGAAGCACGATTTGGCCTTTGAGCTGAATGCAGCCGGAATTTATGCCCCTTGCAAAGAGATGTATCCGTCCGTGTCGATCCTTGAACGGGCCAGAGCTTACGATATCCCTGTCACGTACGGTTCCGACGCTCACCACCCCGACAAAATCGGACAAAAAGGGGCGGAGGCGAAGGAGCTGCTGCGAAAAGCGGGGTATACGGAGCTGGCCGTGTTTACAGAAAGAAAACGGAAATTGAAATCTTTTTAAAAAAGGCCCGAACTCATGTATAATGGAAATGATGACTGACGGATTTCGACACCTGGAGCGTCGAATCGCCAAAATATGGAGGGGCACATGTACAGCAGTAGTAAGCTTCGTATCTTTTCGGGATCATCCAATCCGCTATTGGCAGGCAAGATCGCCGACAATCTGGGAGTGCCGCTGGGGAAAATCAAGCTTTCCCGATTCAAGAGCGGCGAAGTGTACGTTCACTACGAGGAGACGATTCGCAATTGCGACGTTTTCTTGGTCCAGTCTCTATCTCATCCGATCAACGATTACTTCGTAGAATTGCTGGTTATGATCGATGCAGCCAAGCGGGCTTCGGCGCGAACGATTAACGTCGTGCTGCCTTATTACGGCTATGCCCGGCAGGAAAGGAAAGCCGCTCCACGAGAGCCGATCTCCGCGAAGATGGTGGCCGACGTGCTGACGACGGTCGGCGCTCACCGTATCGTGACGATCGATCTGCATGCTCCTGCGATCCAGGGGTTTTTCGACATTCCGGTCGACCATTTGACCGCACTGGATTTAATCAGCGATTATCTGAAGTCGAAGAACATCCGCAATCCGGTCGTCGTATCTCCGGACGCCGGACGAGCTTCGACGGCGGAGAAGCTGGCGAACCAGTTGGATTGCTCCTTCGCTATCATGATCAAGAAGCGTCCCGCGCACAACGAATCCGTCATTACGCACGTGATCGGAGACGTCGAAGGCTTTACGCCAATTATTATCGAAGATATGATCGATACGGGCACGACGATCGTGAACGTCGTGGAAGGGTTGAAGGAGCGCGGAGCGGAAGACCCGTTCGTATGCGCCACTCACCCGTTGTTCTCCGATCCCGCCTTGCAGCGTCTCGACCACCCGAGCATCAAGGAAGTGGTCGTCACCGACACGATCCTGTTGCCGGAAGAGCGTTCTTCTCGCTTCAAGGTCATCTCGGTTGCGCCTATGCTTGCGGAAGCGACGCGCATTATCATGGAGGGCGGCTCGATCAGCACGCTGTTCAAGACTAAGGGCGTATAGAAAGCATAGGTTAGGCGGAAGGGGCGGTCCCATAAGCCAACCCAGTTGCTGTGAAAGATATTCGACAAACAAGATAGGTGTAAGTACCTCCTATGAAGCAATCTTCGGGAGGTGCTTACACCTTCTTTTTTTATCAATCTTTTGAAGCAACTTTGGAAATGCAAGGGATTCCCTTTCACAGGTTCAACTTTGACGAAACCAGAAAAGAGGCGCTTTGCACGACTTTGCGAAAACGGATCGAGATGTTGTCCGAAATCGTTCAATCTTTTACGACTACCGGATGGAGCGACGATCGCAAATCGGATGTTTCGATAAATGTGGCTTATAGCGGCGGCGAGAAAGCGGACAACGACAATTAGTTCGTAACGTTGCCAAATCGCACCATAGATTGTATCCGCAACACCATCTTTAGCTTGCCGTTACAAGCGGCAAGCTGTTTGTTATTCGCGTCGAGACGCATGCGGCAACCAGAACCTCATCATCGCCAGCGGGTTTTATTTTATGGACGGCGCAGGCTGTGTTATAATCTTGGATAACGAGTTTCAGACTACGAGGGAGGTGCCTTGCGATGAACCAGCGGAAGCGCGCTGCGAAACCCCGGCGTCCCAAAGTTATCCCGATGAGATTGGATGCGACATTTTTCTTCGAGCGCGCCGTACAGTCGCTGGATCGGTACCATTACGACAAGGCACTGAAATATTTTCGCCGTGCGGTGGAGTATGAGCCGGAGAATCCGGTCAACCACTGCAATATGGCCGGCATTCTGTCCGAGATGGGACGGTACGAGGAATCGAATGTGATTCTGCGCTCGGTGCTGGATCAGATCGATCCGGCGATGACGGAATGCTATTACTATTTGGCCAATAACTATGCCAATATGGAGCTTTTCGAAGCGGCCGAGGAGGCGCTCGTCCGGTATCTGGAGAACGATACGGAGGGCCAATTTCTGGAGGAGTCGGACGAACTGCTCGACCTGCTTCACTATGAGCTGAACCGCCCGGCGAAGCTGTCGACCATCAAGGCTAAAGAAAATATTTACGCGCACGACAAGGCACGGGAGCTGCTGGAGGCAGGCCGGTTCGCCGAGGCGGTCAAAATGCTGGAAGAAATTATCGAACGGCAGCCGGACTTTCTGGCCGCAAGGAATAACCTGGGATTGGCATACTATTACATGGGACTGTTCGACAAATCGATTGCGACGATTACGGAGGTGCTGGACGCCGAACCGGGCAATCTGCACGCGCTGTGCAATCTGGCGATCTTCTATCAGCATTCCAATCAGCAGGGGCAGCTTCAAGCGCTGATCTCCAAGCTGAACAAGACGATTCCGTTTCATCCCGAGCATGTGTTCAAAATGGCGACAACGCTGGGCATCGTAGGGGAGCACCGCGAGGCGTACCAGCATTTCCGTCGTTTGCTGCGCACGGGAGAGTTGGCGGGAGAGCCGAGTTTGCATCATTTTGCCGCGATTGCGGCGGTAAATCTGCATAGGTATGAGGAGGCCAAGAAGCATTGGCAGCAGGCCGAGAAGCTCGATCCAGGCTCCCAGGTGCCGGCATTCCATCTGAAGCGATTGGAGCGGGTAAGTGCGGGTGAGGAGAGTCCTCCTGCGCATTATCACTACCATCTTCCTTTCGAAGAGCAGTTCAAACAGTGGGAAAACAGCCCCGGCCAGGTGACGGAGGCGCTTAAGAGCGATCCTCTCATCCGCTCCTCTTTCTTCTGGGCGCTTAGGCACGGCGATCGCCGCACGAAGGTGCAGGTTATTCAGGCGCTTGGACTTGTTGCGGACGACGAGGTGGTCGAGGCGCTAAAAGCTTTCCTGGTCGATCCGGACGAGGAGGACGAACTGAAGCGGGTGGCTGTGCTGGTGCTCCGCTCCATCGGAGTGCAGGATTCGCTTTCCGTCATCTTCAGCGGACGGGCGCTGACGCTGGAGGCGCGTCGCAAATCCGCGCAGCTTCCGGTATGGGACAGCGCATGGCAGACGGTGCTCGAGCAGGCGCTCGAAGGAATGTCCGGGCGTTATGACGTTGTACAGCAGCACGATATGATGACGTTGTGGGTCGATTTTCTGTCGCGCGTATATCCGGATGTGCCGAAGCTGCACAAGTCGACGGGATGGGCGGCGGCGCTCGAGTATTGGACGGCCAAGATGCATCGCAGAACGGTGACTTATGCGGACCTGGTCAGCCGATACGGCGTGTCTCAGGCGAGTATTAGCCGGTATGCGAATCGGATCGACGAAGCCTGCGGAATTCGGGAGAAGCTGGACTTGACGAGGCCGTCGTTCCATTGACGGCGAGTATTCTTATTATTTCTTATGAGGTGTCGACAATATGTCAGATTCATTGTTCGTAGGCGTAGATTTGGGCGGAACGTCCATTAAGGTAGGCTTGTGCAACGAGGAGGGAGACCTGCTCCGTACTTATGAAGGCCCCACGCAAGCCTCCGATGGAGCGGATGCCGTTCTGTCCAATATTGCAGCCTATGTCCGGGAGCTCGTGCCTCCGGGAACGGAGGAATGGGAGAAGGTCGTCGGCGTAGGCATCGGCATTGCCGGGTTCCTTAACATTCCGGAAGGAATCATCAACTTCTCGCCGAATCTTCCGTTCAAGGATGTGCCGGCGAAGTTCATTATGGAAGAGAAGCTGGGCAAGCCGGTCAAGATCAACAACGACGCCAACGTAGCGGCGCTGGGCGAAGCCTGGGGCGGAGCGGGGAGAGGCGTGCAGAATTGCGTTTGCTATACGCTTGGAACCGGTGTCGGCGGAGGCGTCGTTCTGAATGATCGGTTGATTGAAGGGGCTTCGGGAATGGCGGGAGAGCTAGGCCATATCACGATCGTGCCCGATCTCGAAGCGATCCAGTGCGGCTGCGGCAGGATGGGCTGCCTGGAGACCGTATCTTCGGCCACGGGCATTATTCGGATGGCGAAGGACGCCGTTGCCAGGGGAGACAAGACGTCACTCGCCCTTGTGGAGGGCGAATTAACGGCCAAGCACGTCATCGACGCCGCGAAGGAAGGCGATGAGGTGGCTGTACGGATCGTCAGCCGGGCGGCGTTCTACTTGGGCAAATCAATGGCGGTCGTGGCGCTCGTCGTCAATCCGCAGCGCTTTATTCTTGGAGGCGGGGTAAGCAAAGCAGGAGAGTATTTGTTCTCGCAAATCCGCGAAGTCTTTCGCAAGCTGACGCCGGCGAACGCTACGGAAGGCGTGGAGATCGTAGCGGCGGAGCTCGGCAACAACGCCGGAGTGGTAGGAGCGGCGGGGTTGTTCCTGCGGGCATAATCGCAGCAAGGCGCTCGGCTCCGCAGCTTGTGAGGCGGTCCCGGGCGCCTCATGTTATTCGTCGTTCTGCGAAGGGACGATGGCAAGATGAGCCTCAGGGGGAGTGGAAGGGCATGGATACGATAACGACGCAGCCAAGGCTCGTCATTATAACCGGGATGTCGGGAGCCGGCAAAACGATCGCCGTGCAAAGCTTGGAGGATCTAGGCTTTTTCTGCGTCGACAATTTGCCGCCGGTGCTTATTCCCAAGTTTGCGGATTTAATCGACCAGTCGCAGGGGAGAATCGCCAAGGTGGCCCTGGTTATCGATTTGCGCGGACGCGAATTTTTCACGGCGCTGTCGGAATCGTTGAACCACATTCGTGAGAACAGTACGATCCACTACGAGATTCTATTCCTCGACGCGACGGATGCGGTGCTTGTGCAGCGTTACAAGGAGAGCCGCAGGCGTCATCCGCTTGCTCCGGACGGACTGCCGCTGGACGGGATCCATTCGGAGCGCAAGCTGCTTGAAGATTTGAAGGGCTGGGCCAATCAGGTTATCGATACGAGCAACCTGAAGCCGGCGGCGTTAAAGGAGAAAATCGTCGCCCGGTTTACGAATATGGATCAGAACAACATCTCGATCAATGTCACGTCGTTCGGATTCAAATACGGCGTTCCGATCGATGCCGATCTCATTTTCGACGTCCGGTTTTTGCCGAATCCGCATTATATCGACACGCTTCGTCCAAAAACGGGCGCCGACCCGGACGTGTACGATTACGTGATGAAGTGGCCGGAGACGCAGACCTTCCTGACGAAGCTGCTCGATATGCTGCAGTTTCTGATCCCGATGTACCACAAGGAAGGTAAAAGTCAGATCGTAATCGGTATCGGTTGTACGGGAGGCAAGCACAGATCAGTGGCGCTGGCCGAATATTTGGGACGTAGACTGGGAGCCAGCGAAACGGAATCGGTGCGGGTGAGCCACCGCGATTCCGAGCGCGATCGGCATTGAGGTGAGGGAATGAGCAAAATACAATCCCTTGCGCGCAAGCCGCGAATCGTCGTGATCGGCGGAGGCACCGGTCTGTCCGTCATGCTGCGCGGCTTAAAGCAAAAGCCGCTGGACATCACGGCCATCGTCACGGTCGCCGACGACGGCGGCAGCTCCGGCATTTTGCGAGAGGAGCTGCAGATTCCGCCGCCCGGCGATATTCGCAGCGTACTGACCGCGCTTGCCGATCGGGAGCCGCTGATGGCCGAAGTGTTGAAATACAGATTTCAGAACGGTACGGGCTTGGCCGGACATAGTCTCGGCAATCTCATTCTGGCGGCGATGACGGACATTACCGGAGATTTCGTTACAGGCATTACCGAGCTAAGCCGGATTCTCGCCGTCAGGGGACGCGTTCTGCCGGCGGCTAACCAGTCGATCGTGCTGAAGGCGGAGATGGAAGACGGCTCGATCGTAGTGGGAGAATCGTCGATTCCGAAGTCCGGACTCGCTATCCGCAGAGTGTACTTGGAGCCGCCCGACGTTAAGGCGCTTCCGGAAGCGGTAGAAGCGCTCCGGGAAGCGGATGCGATACTGATCGGTCCGGGAAGCCTATATACGAGCATTATCCCGAATCTGCTCGTACCGGAGCTGGCGGAAGCGATCGTGGAATCGGATGCGGTTAAGCTGTTCGTCTGCAATGTCATGACGCAGCCGGGAGAGACGGACAATTACTCCGTCAGCGATCACCTGGCCGCCGTTCACGCCCATATCGGCCATCATCTATTCGATTATGTTATTGTGAACGATGGGGAAATTCCCCCGCAGGTGGAAAGCTTGTACGCCGAACAGGGGTCCAAGGCGGTTCACCTCGATCTGGAGGAAGTTACCCGGAGAGGCTACAAGGTAATTGCAGACAAGCTTGTCCTGTTCCGCACTTACTTGCGTCATGACGCGAAGAAACTAAGCGAGCATATTTACCAGCTGGTCGAGGGCTGGATGCTCAGAAAGGGGTGACAAAGGCATGTCTTTTGCAGCGCAGACCAAAAAGGAGCTCACGATGCTTGAGGGCGACAGCTGCTGCGAAAGGGCGGAACTGTCGGCGCTGATTCGAATGAACGGTACGATCTCGCTGTCGAACCGCAGGGTCATGCTGGACATCGCTACGGAGAACGCCGCCATATCGCGCCGGATCTATACGTTGTTAAAGCGTCATTTTACAGTCGTGACCGAACTGCTCGTTCGTAAAAAAATGCGACTGAAAAAAAACAACGTCTATGTCGTGCGCATTCCGGCCGGCTCCGAAGCGATATTGAACGATTTGAGCATCGTCTCGGAAGGGTTTCTGTTCCATCCAAGCATCGACAAGGAGCTTGTGCGCAAAAGCTGCTGCAAGAAAGCTTATTTGCGGGGCGCGTTCCTGGCGGGCGGCTCAGTGAACAATCCCGAAGGCTCGTCTTATCACCTGGAAATCTCGTCGATGTACGAGGAGCACTGCAAGGCGCTCGTCGATCTGGCGAACAGGTTCCATCTGAACGCCCGGTTTATCGAGCGGAAGAAAGGGTTTATCCTCTACATCAAGGAAGGCGAGAAGATCATCGAATTTCTGAACATCATCGGCGCGCATCAGGCGCTGTTCAAATTCGAGGATGTCCGCATTATGCGGGACATGCGCAATTCCGTGAACCGCATCGTCAACTGCGAGACGGCCAACTTGAACAAAACGATCGGAGCCGCCGTTCGGCAGATCGATAATATCAAGCTGCTCGCCAAAGAGATGGGATTGCACAATCTTCCCGACAAGCTGCGGGAGGTAGCCGAAGTCAGACTTCAGCATCCCGATATTAACTTGAAGGAAGTCGGAGATCTGCTGAAAGGGCAAGTCAGTAAGTCAGGCGTCAACCATCGGCTCCGCAAGCTCGACGAACTGGCGGAAAAAATCCGAAACGGCGGGGCATAACCGTATGGCGCATTTGTTCATATCAATGTTATAATGATGTAGAGCTGGAGTACGGGAGGTCCCGACTAGTGGGACGAATTAAAGATAGGGGGTATCCGGTCCATGACGAGACAGCCGGTAGTCGTTCGGCTTAAGACAGGTCTTCACGCCAGACCGGCGGCACTATTCGTGCAAGAGGCCAATAAATTTTCTTCCGACGTCTTCGTAGAGAAGGACGAGAAGAAGGTTAACGCGAAGAGCATCATGGGCATTATGAGCCTGGCGATCAGCTCGGGGACGGAAGTTGCGATAAGTGCGGAAGGTTCGGACGCAGAACAGGCTGTAACCGCTTTAGTGCAGCTTGTGAGCAAAGAAGAACTGGAAAATCAATAATAAGTTCTGCATGAGGCCCCCTGGAGGGGCTTTTTGCGTTTATGGATTTTTTGTCCTAGGCGTGAAACATTTGTCTCTCTCGTCGCGTTTATAAAGACAAACCGATGAAAGGGGCATGGTCATGAAAAAAGGAGCTTTGCAGGTGTTGTCGGTCGTACTGGCCGCAGCGGTGATTGGATGGTTCGGATTTGTTAAGGGGGAGGGGAATACAGTGTCTGCTGAAACTGCGCAAGCGGCGCCTTACACGATTACAGTCGGAGCCAACGGTTCGGTAATGGTGGAGCCGGACGTTGCCTATTTGCGCTTGGCGGTCGAGACGCGCGGGAAGAAAGCGACGGAAGCTCAGCAAGCGAATGCCAAGCAGTTCGCGGGAGTGGAGAAGACGCTGTACGAGACGTTCGGCATCGCCAAGAAGGACGTCACGACGACCGGGTTCGACGTACAGCCGGAATACGATTATACGGAGAAGGACGGACGCGTGCTGAAGGGCTATATTGCCGTTCATTCGCTTCAAGTGACTTACCGTAAGCTTCCGGACATCGGCAAGCTGTTCGACGCTCTGACCGAATCCGGCGCGAATCGTCTGGACGGCGTGCAATTCTCTACGGAGAAGAAGGAGCAGTACGAGCTTGATGCGCTTAAGAAGGCGATGGAAAATGCGGCCGCTAAAGCAGGAGTGTTAGCGACGTCGGCCAACCGTCAGCTGAAGGGCGTCGTCAACATCGTGCAAGGCGACGTTGCCAACGTTCCGGTTGTTTACGCCCGCGACCAAGCGAAGGTCATGATGAATGAAATGGCTTCGGCAGCCGGTGCATCCTCCTCGGTGCAATCGGGGCAGATCGAGATCAGCACGCAGGTGACCGTTCAATACGAAATGCAGTAAGGCGGATGGCTGGGTAGAGGCCGTCTCGCGCATCGATCGGATTCCCGTTCAGGGGACCTTCGGCGCGCGAGGCGGCCTTTTGTCGATTGTCCCACCTTGAAAAAAATAAAACCGCTCGCCAAGACCGGCGGGCGGGCAGGAATAAGATGTGCGATAACAAGATGCAGATTTAGGCTTCCTTATAGTGGCTCAACTGTCGAATAGAGAGCGCTTCTTCCAACAACTCGATGAACTCGTGAGACAGATTCATCTTCTTGGCTTCTCTGTAAACTTCCAACAGATGCTCATCTTTAAGCGGGCGAAGCAAGGATGCTTTATCGCTCAATCGACGAGCTGCTACCATGTCTACGGGAACGGAGTTCGCGCAGCCTGCCGCAGACGGAGTCTCGGACGATACTAAATAAGGATACGGTCTTTCGAGCATACATAATTCCTCTCTTCCAAAGTTCCTAAGAGATAGCTAGAACTGGGTCTAAATGGAATCCTACATCTTACAGGATACCATGGTTTGGCGGGTTAGCAGAGAGGGCATTCAATCTTTTGAATTTTTATTGACATAAATATGGAATTATGCTATTTATTTTTCGGTAAAAAAGGAGCTGTTCCCGTCCTCTTGACGAGGCGGAACAGCTCCTTGGCGGTGAAGCGGATTAATTGACTTTGTCGATGACTTTATCGATCAGTCCGTATTCGCGAGCGACTTCGGCTTCCATGAAATTGTCGCGGTCGGTATCCTTCTCGATTCTCTCCAAAGGCTGACCTGTGCGTTCGGCGAGAATGCCGTTCAGCTTATCCCGCAGCTTCAGTATTCTGCGCGCGCGGATTTCGATGTCGCTGGCTTGGCCTTCGGCTCCTCCAAGCGGCTGGTGGATCATCACTTCGCTGTTCGGCAGGGCGAAACGCTTGCCCTTCGCGCCGGCGGCGAGCAGGAATGCGCCCATCGATGCGGCCATGCCTACGCAGATCGTGGAGACGTCCGGCTTGATGAACTGCATCGTGTCGTATATGGCCATTCCGGCCGTAATCGAACCGCCCGGGCTGTTGATGTAGAGGTGGATGTCCTTTTCCGGATCTTCGGCCGCCAGGAACAGCAGCTGAGCGATGATGGAGTTGGCGACTACGTCGTTCACCTGTGTGCCCAGAAATACGATTCGATCTTTCAATAAGCGGGAATAGATATCATAAGCCCGCTCTCCTCGATTGGTTTGCTCGACAACCATAGGTACAAAACTCATGTTTGGCGTCCCTCCTCATGTATTGGTTTTTTTATCATAGCGAATTCGAGTGCAAAAGTCAAAGAAAGTCAAAGTTGATTTGCGTGGAGCGTTTCATCGATCGAGAGAATACAAAAAAACCGGCCGAGTCGGCCGGTATGTTAATTGTATAGGTGGCGCGCCCGTGAGGAATCGAACCTCAATCTCAGCCTTCGGAGGGCTGCGTCATATCCGTTGGACCACGGGCGCTCGTTAAGTACAGCAAGAGTTATTATAGGGGATGGAGGCTGAAAATGCAAGGGATTTGGCATTTAAATTTTGGAGTTCGGAGCGGGAGCGGACAAAAGGAACGTCTGCTAGTCTTGAAGGAATCCGGCCATTTTCTGCGAAAAGTTATAAAGGACCAACCACACAGCTTATAGTAGGGGAATGAAAGACGATGCCGCCCTTCGTTCAATTGGCGCAATTCAGGGAGATCAGGCCTTACGTGCGCTTCGCTCATTATACGGATTTCCCGTTAAAGGTACCCTCTCGCTATATTCGCGACCATGAGTTTATTCTGGTCGACAAGGGACGAGGAGTCCTGTACACGGAAAGCGGGCCGTATGTTTACAAGGAAGGGAGCCTGCTTATGATCCCTCCGGGGGTGCTGCACTCTTTTCGGGACGACCTCGACGCATCGTCCGGTTACGCGCATTGGGCGATTCATTTCGATTGGGAGCCTCGTTCGGAAGAGGAGCTTCTGCAGATCGTCGGGGAAGAGGCCGGACCGATCCGCCCGGACGAAGCTCCCGGGGAAGCATCAAGCTTGAGCTCCGTCTGGCTGCCGAATCTGGTGAGGATCGACGGGGTAGGAGAGGAAATCCGCAGGTTGATCGAGAGCGTCGTCGAGGCGTTCCGCGAGGAGCGGCCTTTCCGCAAGCTTGAGCTGCAGTCTGCTATGCTGCGGCTGCTGCTGGTTCTGGCGACGGGGCTTCAGGAAGGCGAACTGACATACGAGTCGCTGGGCGACAGGAAGACGAAGACGGAATCGAAGGGCAGAGCGGAGATTACCGATTATATCCTGAAAATCCACGATGCCGTAAGGGACAACACGGACGCGGGCGAGATCCACAATCGTTGGCGAGAGGAAGTGTTCTTTAGCGCTCCTCATTTTCATCGCTTGTTTAAGGAGCAGACCGGGCTCCCGCCGCTGGAGTATGCGACCAAGCTCAGGATGGAGAAAGGGGCGCGGCTGCTGCTGGGGACGGAGCTGTCGGTGAAGGAGATCGCTTTCGTCTGCGGCTACGAGGACAGCAAGTATTTCAGCCGTTTGTTCCGGCAGCGCGAAGGAATGAGCCCCAAGCAATACCGCGAGCACTTTCTCGCCGGAAAATGATCGTATTGTCCACCTCATCCGATAGCTGCGCCCTCCCGGGTCGAATCGGCCGACTGCTACAATCGGCTTATGATCGACAGAGGAGGGCATTTTCATGAAATCATCCGACTTGCTGCGCGAGCGATTTGTTTCCGACGAACCGCCGCGCAGCCTGTTTCCGTTGCTGTGGCTGCACGGAGCGCCAGAGGAGACGGAGGAAGCGCTGCGCCGGGAGATTTGCGCGATGGAGGAGGGCGGCTGCGGCGGCTTCGTCATCGAGTCTCGCCCTCACGCAGATTATTTGGGCGAAGGCTGGTGGAGGGACGTCGGCATCTGTCTGGACGAAGCGAGAAGGCTTGGCATGGACGTATGGATGTTCGACGAGGAATATTATCCGTCAGGCATTGCCGGAGGCAAAGTGTTGGAGAGAATGCCCGATTATCGGATGCAGGTGCTGACGAAGACGAGCTTCCTGTGGAGCGCCGAAGGGGAAGAGCCCGAGGCCATGCCTCTGGACGGGGAGTTGTTCAAAATCGTCTGCGTTCCTGAGGAGAGGGGAGAACGGGCGGCATTCGCGCAATGGACGGAATGGCAGGCATGGGCGCGCGAGCGTCGGGAAGCGGGAGAGGCGGCTTCGTGGACGGTCCATGTCATCGGGGTTAAGCCCTCGTGGAGCGGGCGCATGTTCGACAAGATGGTCGATTACCTGTCGCCCGAAGTGACGGACTGCTTTATCGAGCTTACCTACGAAGCGACCAAGCGCCGTTTTCCGGAATATTGGGGCACGACCTTGAAGGGCTTCTTCGGGGACGAGACCAGCTTTGAAAATTTCGGTTCCTACGACGTGCTATTCGGGGAGGAGACGCCCTGCTTCCCGTGGCCGAGTTCGGTGCGGCATACTTTCGAGCAGAGGTGCGGATACGACCTGTATGGCTGCGTCGAAGCGCTGTGGCTGGACGAGGACGAGGAGAATGCCGCAAGCTTCCGGACCGATTTTATGGATCATCTTACGAAGCTGTTCTCGGAAAACTTTTTCGCCCGCATCCAGCGTTGGTGCCACGCGAACGGAGTGCAGTTCATCGGGCACGTCGTCGAGGATAATCGGGCGCATATGAATCACGGCTTCGGCGTCGGGCATTTTTTTCGTACGACGAAGCACTTCGATATGGGCGGTTACGATTTCGTGCTGCGCCAGGTCGATTCGGAGCAGAAGAGCTCCTCCTACGAGGAGCATTTTCCGCAATTCAAAACGTATCGTGACCGTCCTTATCCCGACTTCTTCCACTACACCTTGGCCAAGCTGGCCCAATCGGCGGCGCATCTGGAGGTAGGCACAAGCTTGGTCATGTGCGAGAACTTCGGCGCTTACGGCTGGGACCTCGGCCTGCGGGAGATGAAATGGCTGACCGACTGGATGACGGCCAGGGGGACGAATTGGTATGTGCCGCACGCGTTTTCCCCGATTTTTCCGGATCCGGATTGTCCTCCTCACTTCTATGCGGGCGGACGCAATCCGCAGTGGCCGTATTTCAGGCAATGGGGGGACTACGCGAACCGTTCCTGCCTCATGCTCAGGGAAGCGCGGCATGTCGCGCCGATCGCCGTCCTGTATCCGGCCGAGGCGCACTGGGGAGGAGACGAGAACGAGCTGGATGGGGTGTGCAAGGCGTTGATGCAGAGCCAGTACGATTTTGATATTTTGTCGATGGATCTGCTGGTAGACGAGGATCGCTGCGAGATTGGGGGAGGAACGCTGCGTATCCGCGACGAACGCTTCTCCGTCGTCGTGCTTCCGGGGATCGTCCGGCTTCCGGCATCGGTTCGAGAACGGCTCAAGGCATTTATCCGGTCCGGAGGCAAGGTGGTGTCGGTGAACCGTGCCGCTGTGGAAGGCGGAGAGCCCGTCGGGCTGGACGAATTGGCGGAGCGCCTGTCCCATTGGCTGGCGCCAGGCGTCGGAACGACGAAGCCGTTCCCCGAGCTTCGCTTCTGTCATTACGAGAAGAGCGGCCTGCAGATTTTCTTCCTCAACAACGAAAGCGTCGAAGAGACGTTCGAGGACATCGTCGCATTTCCCGCTGACGGAGTGGCTGAGCGCTGGACGCCGATGGACGGAAAAATCGAGAAGCTGCCGCTGTACGACCGTGCGGGAGATCGGATTCGCGCTCCGATTCGTCTGGAGCCGTACGAATCCTGCTTTATTGTCGTCGATCCGGACGGAGACGGACATGGGGGGAGCGCGGCGGAGCTGGGACTCTCTACAGACGAGTGGCATCGTGCGCAGCGGACGGAGGATGGAAATCTCCACCTGAAGATGCGAATCGGGGAGCGACGTGTCGAGGAATGGCGCGCGACGGCCGTTCGCAGCTCTCTCCTGGAAGCTCCGGCGCCTGACTCGGCTCGCTTGTCCGGGCTTGGCGATTGGGGCCGTATGGAGGGGATGGAGGCGTTCTGCGGGAGCGTCGACTACGAGGCGTCGTTCGAGCTGGACAGCTTGAAGGAAAGTTACGCGCTGGATCTGGGAGAGGTCGGAGAAATCGCCGCGCTTGCGGTAAACGGCCAAGAGCTGTCTCCAAGGCTGTGTCCTCCTTACCGGTGGGTGCTCCCGCCTGAGGCGCTTAAGTCCGGCGAGAATCGGCTCAGGGTAACCGTGACCAACACGCTCGGCCCCTATTTCAGGGAAGACGATTTCCGCAGGGACGTTCCGGCCCCTGCTGGTCTGATCGGCCCTGTAACATTGACGGCTTGGGAAAGCCGCGCAGCATTCGAAGAGAGGAAGGGATTCGCATGATCGGCGTTCCTTGTTTATGGCATCCTGCGCCCAGTCGGTCGCAGAACGTCTACGTGCTGTTTCAGGCGCGAATTTCCGGCCAAGCTGCCGGTGCAGGTCCGCTGCGGCTGCGCGTTTTTGGCATTAGTCTGTATCGACTGTATTGGGACGGCGAGGAGATCGGGGAAGGTCCGGCGCGTTTCTCTCCCGATCGGCCGGAATACGATGAGCTTGAGCTGTCGGCTTTGGACGGCGGGGAGCATGTCCTCTCCGCGATTGTCCATGATTACGGCGTGCACACGCGCATTCTGATGGGCGGACTCCCTCCTTTCCTGCAATGCGAGGCGACCGGTCCGAACGGAGCGCTGCCGCTTGAGTGGAAGTGCATAGAGCTGGCTGCCTTCGGGCCGACCGAACGCAGGGTGAACGGGCAGCTAGGCTGGATGGAGAACTGCGACACCCGGAGGCTGCCGAATCTGCAGCTGGCTTTCGAAGGCGAAGGCTGGACGGAGCCGGTTGTCGTTGCTAGGCCGCTCGGAGATGCGGCATACGGGCCGAAGACGATCGGAGATTGCCTGAGTCTGCCCGCGGAAGCGGAAGAGATCGCCCGGGGCGAATACGCCGACCGGTTCGGCTATATCGACGACGATCCCCCGCTGCGCTTTCTTAGCCGCGATCTTCGGCCGGGCGTTCCGGCCGACGGCTTCTGGGTGCGCTACGATCTCGGCCGGATCGGCCTGTACCGGCCGCGGATCGAGATTGAGGCTCCCGCCGGGACAATCGTGGAGGCGGGGTACAGCGAGTCGCTAACCGATGGCAAGGTGCATCCCGTCATCACGCTCTCCGCCAGCACCTCCTGCAATATGGACCGCTGGATCGCCAAAGGCGGGCGGCAGGTGCTGCAGACGTTCGTTCCGCGGGGCTTCCGGTATTTGGAGGTCCATATCGCCGCTTCCTCGTCCGAAGCTCGGGTGTTTCGTGCGGAAGGAACGATGCGGACGCTTTATGACCGACCGGCAGGAAGCTTTCAGTGCGCGGATCCGTTGTTGAACGAAATCTGGAGTATGGGCGCGGCGACCTTGCAGGCTTGCTGCGAAGACGCTCTGATCGATACTCCGACGAGGGAGCGAGGACAGTGGCTGGGGGATGCGGCGGTTACGGGAATGGAGACGCTAAGCGTCGTCTACGGCAACCTGGAGCTGGTGCGGAGAGGGCTTCTGCAAGCCTCTTATCGCAGGAGAAGCGAGGATGGACTGGCGGCCGGGCTATGTCCGGGTCAGGAGGCGTATTTGACTTCGTATGCCCTGTACTGGATTATCGGTTGCGTTCGTTACAGTCGGTTGACCGGGAGCTTGGAATTGCTGCGGGAAGGCTACGACACGGCTGAGCGCACGCTTGCCTTCTTTATCTCGCACAAGGGGGCTAGAGGCACATGTCCGCCACCGGGCACCTGGGATTTTCTCGATTGGGGGCATTCGGTTTCCGCGGGAGAGATCAACGTCAGCTTGAATCTACTGCTAATAATGGCGCTGAAGGAAATGGCGGCATGGGAGCGGGCGCTCGGCAAGGCCGACGAGGCGGAGCTGCGGCTGGCGCAGGCCGAGGAGATGCGGCGGATCGCCGGGGAGAGTTACTCGACGGCGGAAGGGCTGCTCGCCAAGTCGGTCCCGGCGGAAGGAGCGAGTGCGCCCGAAGAACGCAAGGCGGGGTTTCATGCGACGGTTCTCGGCTTGCTGAACGAGATGTTCGACGAGCGGACGAAGCCTCTTGCGGTCGAATTCGTCAAGCGGCATATATCAAGCTGCTTCCCGAACGACCCGCAGGCGCCGAGGCTATCCCACCCGGATGCGGCGAGCGATCGGCTGATCACCCCCAGCTTTGCCTATTTTTCGTTGCAGGCGTTATGGGAGGCCGGGGAGGCCGAATTCGTTCTGGAGCAGTACCGAAACTGCTGGGGGTGGATGCTGGAGCAGGGCGCAACGACGCTGCTGGAGGTGTTCGACACGCGCTGGAGCCACTGCCATCCGTGGTCGGCGGCCCCGACTTGGCAGCTGTCCCGCTATCTGCTCGGCTTGATCCCGGCCCCAGATGAGCGCGATTCGAACCGTCACCGGCTGTTGTTCCAGCCGGGCTCCGTATCGTCCGCCTCCGGCGTCATCCCGTCGTTGACCGACGAGGGGGCTTCGATTCGCATCGAATGGAAGCGGGAGGAAGCGGGTGGCTGGTCGTATGCGCTGACGACCGACCGGCCGATTCGCATCCGGGTGGAGAACGGCAATATCTCCAAGTATGCGATTGACGGAGCAGATGAGGCAGAGGGAGATCGAAGGGTGAACGGCTGGATCGAAGTCGGCGAAAGCTTGACGCTGACGTTTGCGTAAGAGGCTAAGAGGGGGGCTGTCCATAAGCCCCTTTAAGTTGCTCTGACAGATGATCGATACTAAAGGTTAAAGGGGTATGTACCTCCTTCCGATGCGATACGCTCCCGAAATCTGAATGGGTAAACCCGTTGCAGAGTAATTTCGGGAGCGTATGAGGCGTCTACAGGAGATACATACCCCTTACTTTGTGTATGGGTCATCTTAAGCAACTTCGCTTGTGATGTCCGCTTCCTCATGTCGACTGTCCGCAAAACTCTAAGCCGATGTCCATCTTTGCCAAGCTGGCGTCCTGTTAGCCGCTGCAAGGCGGGTGATAAAATAAGCAACAGAAAGACCACATAGGACATCTGCGAGGGGGTACACCTGTTGTACAAGAAATCGGCTTATCTCATGACGGTCATCCTTGCCGCCGCGGTTACGGCGTCGGGGTGCGGTTCCTCCGGCAATACGGACGGAGCAAAACCGACTTCGAGCGGCTCTCCGGCTGCTTCGCAATCTACGAGCCAGACTTCGGAGCCTGCCGGGGAAAAGCAAGTTACGCTCAAGGTGCTCAGCTTCAAGTCGGGCCAGGAAATCGGCAATATGGAACAGCTGAACGAGAAATTCGAGCAGGAAAACCCAGGAATTCAAATCGAGCTGGAAGCGAAAGGCGGGACCGCGTACAAAGAGCTGCTGAAGGCGCGCGCGGCTTCCGGAGAGCTGGCCGACGTCGTGATGGTTCATCCCGGCTATTCCAGCCTGGGACCGTACGCGGAGGCGGATTATTTGCTGGATCTGTCCGGCGAGCCTTGGGCCGGCGACATCGCGGACAGCGCGAAATCGGTCACGAGCTTCGAAGGAAAGCTGTACGCCTTGCCGAACGATCTGGCGGCGCTTGGCGTGTACTACAACAAAGAGGTGTTCGAAAAGCTGGGATTAGCCGTTCCGACAACGTACGACGAGTTTTTGGAAATTTGCGAGAAGATCAAAGCATCGGGTATGAATGCCATTGCTTTGAATAAAGACTGGCAGATTTTCGATACGTATACGTTCGCGCCTTCATGGATTTATGCGAATCATCCGGACTTCGACGATAAGATGAACGCGGGCGAAGGCACATTTGCCGGAGTGTGGGAAGAGATGTTCCAGGCCTACGAGGATCTCTACAAAAATTATGCGCCGAAGGATGCGCAAGGATTGTCCGGCGATGCGGCGCAAAACAATTTCGCCAACGGCAAAGCTGCGATGATGATTAACGGGAGCTGGGCGTATCCTTCGCTGAAGCAAGCCAATCCGGATTTGCAGTTCGGAATGTTCCCGCTTCCGAACCGGGAAGGCGCGATCTGGGCTGCCGCGGCTGTCGGCACGACGTGGGCGATCAACAAGGATTCCGCGCAGATCGAAGCGGCCAAGACGTATTTGAAATTCTGGGCGGACCCTGCCAATCAGGCGTCCTGGGCGCAGAGCCAGAACTCGTTCCCAACCAATATGCAGGCGAAGCAAGATGTGGAGGAAGGCTTGAAGCCGATCGCCGACGCGATCGCGCAAGGAAACTATTGGAGGTTCCTGGATCAGGGATGGATCAATCCGAATTTGCAGCCGGAATTCCAAACCAACACACAGAAGCTGCTGTACGGACAATTGACCGTCGAAGGCGTTACTCAAGCGCTGGATGCGGAAATGAAGAAGTATGTGGAGCAAAACCGCTAAAGAATCACGGAGCGCGACAGCGGCCAATCGTCGCTGTCGCGCTTTTAAGATGGGATGTGCCCGAATGCTGCTAAAGAAAGAAAAAAGACTGCCGTTCTACGCGGTATTCCTACTGCCCGGATTTTTATTGTTTCTGCTGTTCTTTATGTACCCGAACTTAAGCAGCTTCTACTATTCGCTGACCAATTGGAACGGATTATCCGCTCCGAAATATATCGGTTTTTCCAACTACAGCTACTTGCTCTCTGACGACAAATTTTTCCCTGCGCTGTTTCACACTTTGCGCTACGCGCTGATCGTAACCCTGGGCTTAAATGCCCTTGGACTGGTGCTGGCCTTGGCGCTGGATAGTGGAATTCGGTTTCGCAACGTTCTGCGAACGGTCTTCTTCGCTCCGGCCGTGCTGAGCATGCTGGTCGTTTCTTATATTTGGATACGCATATTCGATCCTGACGGTTCTCTGAATACGTTCCTGCGCTTTCTCGGTCTGGACGGCTTGACGCATCTATGGCTCGGAGATCCCGCGACGGCTCTATATTCCATTACGGCGGTTAATATTTGGCAGTTCGCCGGGAAGTCGATGGTGATCTTTCTGGCCAATCTGCAGACGATTCCCATCGAGCTGTCGGAGGCCGCGGAGCTGGACGGAGCGACCAAATGGCAGCGTTTCGTTCATGTGACGTTTCCGCTGCTGGCCCCTTCCGTGACGATCACGACCGTGCTGACGGCGATCGATTCGATGAAGGTGTTCGATTATGTATATGCCATGACGGAGGGCGGACCGATCGAGTCGACGACCACGATCACGTACTTCTTGTACATGCAGGGCCTGAAGGCCGGCCAGGTCGGATATGCTTCCGCTGGCGCGGTCATCAATTTCTTCGTCGTTGCGGCGATCGCGATCGCGATGCTCGGATTCCTCCGCAGAAGGGAGGGGCGGATGCAATGAAGCGAAGCTTTCGAACGCGCCTGACGGAGCTTGCGATCTGGGTATTTGCGGCGATCATGTCGTATCCCGTGTTCCTTGTCGTGAACAGTTCGCTTAAGAGCCATCAAGAATTGAGCCTGGAGCCGTTTTCTCTGGTTCGTTCCGTTACCTTCGAGCATTACGAACGAGTAATCCAGGAAGCGAAAATCTTTCTTTCATTCGGAAATTCCGTACTGGTGACTGTGCTGACGATCGCCTTGGCGATTGTGCTTAGCGCCATGATCTCCTTCTCGATTTATGCCGGCAACCAAAGGTTCGGGCGAACTATTTTCATGATCATGATCGCTTCCATTATGATTCCGGGTCAGCTCGGAATGCTCCCGCTCTACAAGCTGGCAAGCTCCCTGCATCTGACCAATACGTATGTGGGGTACTGCTTGATTACGGCTGCGTCGCAATTGCCGTTTCTCGTTTTCCTCTATGTCGGCTTCCTTGGGACGATATCCAGGGAAATCGTGGAGGCCGCCGGATTGGATGGCTGCTCGGTGTATCGGCTGTTCGGCCGCATCATTATGCCGCTGCTTAAGCCGATTAC
This sequence comes from Cohnella phaseoli, assembly GCF_003386235.1. Taxonomy (GTDB): domain Bacteria; phylum Bacillota; class Bacilli; order Paenibacillales; family Paenibacillaceae; genus Cohnella; species Cohnella phaseoli. Next base: position 64,923 of record NZ_QRDZ01000036.1, on the reverse strand, counting down.
GGCCACGGCCGTCATTCTGCTTACTCTCGGCATCTGGAACGATTTTCTGGGACCGCTGCTGTACTTGCAGGATAGCTCCAAGCAAACCGTAATTTTGATGGTTTTTAACTATGTACACTTTTATACCAAGGATTGGGCCTCCATATTCCCGCTGATCGTACTGGTCATGCTGCCTAATCTGGCCGTCTATTTGGCCTTGCAGTCTTATATTGTGAAAGGCATTGCCAGCGGAGCGCTCAAAGGCTAGACTATCAAGATCAACATTGCGGCAGGGGTGGCGCGTTTGCTTCATTCCGTTCTTACTAACATTTCCTTGCGACAGAAGCTGCTATTCTCGTTCGTGATTCTCGTTCTGCTTCCGCTGAGTGCGATCAGTTTTATCTCCTATCAAATTTTTCGCGCGAGTCTGTTCGACAATATCTCCACCTCGACCGCAGAGGTGCTGCGTCAGACGGGCAACAATATCGATCATTATTTGCGTCAGCTGGCCGAGCTTACGGAGAGGCCGTACTTCGACCCGAATGCGTTGGGCATTATGGTCGAAGCCCGAAACGGGAGACTTTCGCCCGACAGCGACGCTTATTTGTCCGACTTTTTCAAGCGCATTTTGGTTCCTCGCAACGATACGGAGGGCATCTTTCTCTATCCGATGTCCGGATCGGCGTATTTCGCCGCGCGCAATTCCGCCCATCAGCCGGATTTCGATCCGTCGAAAACGACGTGGTATCGGGAAGCGGTGAAAAGAAAAGGGCAAATCGTGCTTACCCCAACGCACGTCCAAGAGCAAATCGGTTATCAGCCGGCCCGGGTCTTCTCACTGACTCGGGTTATTAACGATTTTTCCACGCGGCAGCCGCTGGGGGTTTTGACCTTCGATTTCAACTATACGGAATTGCAGAAGATTCGCGACGATGTCGCGCTCTTTGCCGACGGCCGTCTCGGAATATACACGAAATCCGGCGAAGCGGTTTTATCCGGCGGAGGCGATTCGGACGAGCATGCCGCCGAGTATTTGCGCCTTCCGCATCATAAGTATCGCTTGTTAAAGGACTATTGGATGGCCTCCTATACCGTACCCTATTCGGACTGGGTTGTGCTGTATCAAGTGCCGGTTCACGTATTGAACGAGAAGCTGGAGACGATCAAAACGTATATCGTTCTCATCGCGGCTTGCGGTTTGCTGCTGGCTTCCGCGTTCTACGGTTGGATTGTCGTCCGCCTCACAGATCCTTTGCTATCGCTGCGCAAAATGATGACCCGAGTCGGCGCGGGGGACTTCTCCGTTCAAATGCCGCAGCGAGAAGTCAGGGATGAGATCGGGCAGATTACGGCGCATTTTGTGAAGGTGACGCGAAGACTGCAGGAAACCATCGAGGCGACGCACGTTCTCCAGCTCAAGAGAAAACAAGCGCAGTTGAATGCGTTACGGACGCAGATCAACCCGCATTTTCTCTACAATACGTTGGAGTCGATCTACATGATGGCGATTATGAACGAGGACGAGGAAACGGCGCGCATGATCGGATTGTTGGGCGACTTCTTCAAAAAAACGCTGCGGCTGAATGCGGATTTCGTTACGCTTCGCGAGGAAGTCGGAAATTTCCAAGTATATTGGGAGCTGCAGCGGGTTCGCTTCGCCAGACGCATCGAGGTCGCCGTCGATTATCCCGAGGAGTATGCCGACGCCCTGATCGTGCCGCTGATTTTGCAGCCGCTGGTGGAGAATGCGATATCGCACGGATTGAAGGAGAACGCCGGACGGATCTCGATCCTCATTTTTCCGGAAGGCCGCCGGTTATGCATTCGGGTGACGGACAGCGGGCAGGAGCTCACGGAGGCCAAGCTGCTGGACGCGCGGAACCGGTTAAACGAGGAGAAGGTGGATGAGCCTCATGCCGCGCATATCGGGCTTCGCAACATCCACGAGCGAATTCGACTCGTATGCGGCGACGAGTACGGGCTGGAGATCGATCGCGCGCCGGAAGGCGGACTGATGGCAAAGGCCGTCCTGCCGATCAAGCTGAAGGAGGAACATGATGCACCGGATTCTGGTCGTAGATGATGAGCCCGTCGTGCGCAAGGGAATCGCGTTCATTATTGAGCATTGCGCGCCCGAATGGGTGGAGGTCGCCCAGGCCGAGAGCGCGACGGAAGCGCTGCGGCTGATGGAAAACAGCGAGTTTCATCTGATCGTGACGGACATTCATATGCCGGAGATGAACGGCTTGCAGTTTCTTACAGAGGTTCGGCTGCTCTCGCCTGACATTCGCGGCATCATTATTAGCGGATATAACGACTTCGACTACACTCGTCGCGCCCTTCAATTGAACTGCCTCGATTATTTGGTGAAGCCGGTCAAAAAGGAAGAGTTGGAGGAGATGGTTCGAAAGGTTGTACGGTTGTGGGAGGAAGAGAACCGGGCGAGGAAAAAGCTGGACGAGACGGAGCAGCTTGCCGACCAATACCGGTTTCGCAGACTGTTGAACGGCGAATTCGATACGGTCGCCGAAATGTACGACTGCGCTTCGGCGCTTGGGCTGTATCCGAAAGCGCAAATGATCGCCATGCTGACCCTCGAGGTCGAAACGCGGTCCTATCAATTGCCGCTGTACTTGTTTGCTGGGGAGCTGTTCCGGGAAATCGACGCCAGCGTATACCGCGTAGACAACGATGAAGTCATCGTGCTGATGCGGCACGATAACGAGGACGAAGCCGATTTCTGGGCTGGAAGCGTGCGGCAGGCGGAGCGCTTGCTTGCGCGTTGGCGTCTGACTTCCCAAGCCCAATTTCGGGCCTCCCTCTGTCTGCTGCGCGACGTTTCCGAATTTCCTTCCTGTCGGCGTAAAGCGAAGCAGACACGGGAGGGTCAGACGGAATGGCTGACGCTGCAGCTGCTTGAGGCCGGGCACGACGCCCGAAGCGAGGTCGCCACTCCGGCCATTCGCAAGGCGCTGCGGATGATCGAAGAGCGGTTCGATCAGGAGCTGTCGGCTACCGGCGTAGCGAATGCCGTTCATCTGAATCCGGATTATTTTTCGTGGTTGTTCCACAAGGAAGTAGGCAAAACCTACACTGAGCATGTCACCGAAATCCGGATGGAGCGAGCGAAGCAGCTGCTCGCGGAAAGAAGCATTCCGGCCTACGAGGTGGCGGAAAAAACGGGCTATCAGAGCGTTCGCAACTTCAATCGAGTGTTCAAAGCCTGGGTGGGGCTGTCTCCGATCGAATTCCGCAAAAAATACCAAGCAAACGTCCAGCAAGACCCCGGCTGACGTCCTGTTCCGGGCGCTTGGCGGGTGATAGGATGAGGACGAATCTATCGAAAATTTGAAACTCAACAAGGAGGAGAAGGGATGGCTAAATGGGGACAGAGAGCCTTGAGGCTCGTCTTGGCAGGCACGCTGGCAGCGGGGACGGTTCCGCAAGCGGCTGGCGCCGCGGGGGGCGGAAAGTTCGAAGTGGGCGGTTTCTGGCAGCCCCCGATCTATGTCGGCGGCGATTATAACACCTCTACGCATTATGCCAATATTTCGGGCGCGCATATGGACAGCATCGTTGGGGTGCGGGTACCGCAGGGCGTTACGTTGGACAAGGCGGCCAACGAATCGGGCATCGCGGCAAGCTACGCCAACGGGATTAAGCTTTATGTCAGCGATTCGGGCATTAGCGGCAAGAGCGTCTACACCGCGGAGGATGCGACCGCTTTGGAGAATGCGCTGCTTCCCTATAAGAACGATCCGCGAGTCAAGGCGATCACATTGAAGGATGAGCCTGCGGCCTGGGAGATGGAAGGTTATGCGAATGCCTACAAAAAAGCGAAAGCGTTTGCACCCAACCTAGACGTCTATGTTAACCTTCTTCCCTCCTATGCCGGGGGCGCTTACGTCGAAGGAAAGCCGGGCAAGCTGTTTCTTTCGAATTCGGGGGCACGAGGAAGTCGGTCTGCGGTTTCGTCCGGCAATGTCTTGGGGCAAACCTTTGTCGTGCCGACCGGAATGACTCTGCTGCACGGAATCGAGCTGACTCTCGACCCCTCTTCGGTCTGGTCGCCGTCGGAAACCTTAACGCTGAAGCTGTGGGACAGCCCGGCGAAAACGACGCTGCTCGGCCAGGCGTCTCTGGCGGGAAGCGGTTCGGCCAGCCCGTGGACTTATCATCCGTATTTTACGCTTAACGCTGCCGTGACGCCGGGAGCGGCGCTGTATATGGAGCTCGCGTCGAACAGGGACGACGGCGAATCCGGCCGACGCTTGTCCGTATCCAACGAAGGGGCACAGCAGAACGGATCCTATGTGACGCCGACCAACCGCCTGGGACAGACTTTTAAGGTGCCGGCCGGAGTTACGCGGATTCACGGCATCGATTTGTTCGTCGATCCGAATCAGTGGAGCTCGTCCGAGACGCTGACGCTGAAGCTATGGAACGGTCCGGCGAAGACAACGCTGCTCGGGCAGGCTTCTCTTACCGGCGGCGGTGCCGGAGCGTCTTGGGGCTCATTTCCGTATTTTGCGCTGAATGCGGCGGTGACGCCGGGCTCGACCTATTATATGGAGCTGACCCATGACGGAGGCGGAGACAACTCGGTCGGCTGGGTGGTCCGTTCCGATGCCAATCTGTATGCGGATGGCGCAGCGTATGAGAACGGGGTGGGCAAGGCGTACGACTTCTTCTTCCGGATTTATGAATCGACGGCGCGTCTGGTCGTGTCCAACGAGGGGGCGCAGCAGAACGGCTCCAATGTAACGCCGACCCATCGCTTGGGTCAGACGTTTAAGGTGCCGGCCGGGGTTACGAAGGTTCACGGCATCGACTTGTTCATCGACCCGAATCAGTGGGACTCGTCCGAGACGCTGGCGCTGAAGCTGTGGAACGGTCCGGCGAAGACAACGCTGCTCGGGCAGGCTTCTCTTACCGGCAACGGTGCCGGAGCGCCTTGGGGTTCATTTCCGTATTTTGCGCTGAATGCGGCGGTGACACCTGACTCGACCTATTATATGGAGCTGACCCATGACGGGGGCGGGGACAACTCGGTCGGCTGGGTGATCCGCTCCGACACCAATCTATACGCGGATGGTGAGGCATATGAGAACGGGGTAGGCAAGGCGTACGACTTCTTCTTCAGAGTCTACGAAGCAGGAGAGACGAACGGCACGTCGGTTCTGCGTTCCGAAACGAATGTGTATGCCGATGGCGCGGCTTACGAGAATGGCGGTGCCAAGCCGTACGACTTGAATTATAAGCTATACGCCAACCGGGACTTCAACGGCACGCCCTACGAAAACTATTTGGACGACTGGCTGGAGATGAGCGGCGCGGACGAAATCATTGCCGACAATTATACGTTCCGCAACGGCTATGACGAACCGTCTTATTTTTCGGATGCCGAGGCGATTCGCAGCCGTGCTTTGGCGCACGACGCGAGTTACGGAGGTTTCCTGCTCAGTCTGGGCCTCCAGAACAACCAGGGCCAGACCGTTTTCCGCGCTCCGACGCTGGGAGAGATGAGATGGAACGCTTATACCTATATGACCTACGGGTTCAAGAAGCTGATGTGGTTCACCTACTGGCAGCCTGATCCGGCGGGGGGAGAGCATTTCCTGGATGCGCCGGTGGATATGCAGGGGAATTTGACGGCTCGGTATGCGCAGATCCAAACCTTGAACTCGGAAATGCAGCATCTGGGCGAGACGCTGAAAGATTTGACCTCCGTAAGCGTGTATCATACGGGTACAACGCTGCCTCAGGGAACCCAAGCTCTTCCCGCAAGCTTTTTCGTTCAGCCGACCGATTCGTCTCGGTCGCTTGTTATCGGCTACTTTACCCATACGTCAGGTCGAAAGTATGTCATGCTGACAAACCGCGATTATACGAATGCAGCCACAGTCGATTTTGTCTTTAATCCTAAGCCGGCGACGTTGACCGAAATTTCCAAGGCAACCGGTCTTGAGGTCGCCGTGCCTGGGTACGTGCCCGCAACAGGCGGACTGACGATTGCGCTGCAGCCGGGAGAGGGCCGACTGTTCGCTCTGCCGCAACCATGAGGAGGACCTTCCAGTGTATAACAAAGCTTTGACCAAGCCCGCTTTTCCATTCGATCGCCCTCCCCGACATCTGGGCGCGCTGTTCTGGCTCCATGGCACCGAGAGCGAAGCCGAGCTTCGCCAGACGTTCGATTCGGCCATCGGGGCGGGGATAGGCGAGCTAACGCTGGAATCTCGTCCTCACTGGGATTTTCTTGGACCGAAATGGTGGAAGGATCTCAAGCTCATTCTGTCCTGGTGTCAAGAAAGCGGCGTAGACGTGTATCTGTTCGACGAAAAATGGTACCCGAGCGGGGTGGCGGGCAATACGATCCAGCATATGGACCCGGATTTTCTCCGCTCCTCGATTCGCTTGCAATACATCCGATATCGCGGGCCGATCGCCAGAGTCAGCCTGATGCCTCCTTGGACGTCTGCGCCTCGCAGTACGATTCTGTCGGCTTACGCGTATCCTCTTGAAGAGGGGGTCATCGATTATGAGCGGGGCGAGGCGCTGGAGCTAAGCCGTCCCGATTCGCCGCATATGCACGGCATTATGCACGCGATCGACTGGTCGGTGCCGCCGGGAGACTGGATCGTCTGCTTCATCGTCGAGGACCGGTCCGACAATTATATCGATCCGCTTCACCCGGGGGCGGTGGAGGCTTTTCGCGAACGGGTCTACGAATCGTCGAAAACGGAGCTTGGTCATTTCTTCGGAGGGCCGTTAAAGGGATTTTTCTTTGACGAACCGCTCTACTACAACGACGAGCAGCAAATTCCTTGGGGACACGAGCTTCGCCGGCGGTTCGCGGAAGCGAAGGGATACGACCCGATGCGCTGGCTTCCGGCGCTGTGGCTGGCGAAGGAGAGCGACGGAGCCGCTTCGTTCGTTTACGACTATTACGAGTTTCTGAATAGCCAGTATGCGGAAACCTATTGCCGGCCTTTGTACGAATGGTGCGAGCGGAACGGACTGAAGTACATCGGGCATTGGTATGAGCACGAGGCTTGCCCCGCTCACGGCGAGCGATACATGTTCCATAATCGGACGGGCGAAGGGCCGGGAGATTTCTTTAAGGTGGCTAAGTATGCGCATGAAGGCGGAATCGATGTCGTCGGCAATCAGGTGATTCCGGGCTTCCGCAACCGGGACTATTGGGGATTGCCGAAGCTGGGGAGCTCCGCAGCGCATATTTACGGCCTGGAAGGGGACTTGGCGCTGTCCGAATCGTTCGGTGCGTACGGCTGGCATCTCGGTCTGCGGATGATGAAGTGGCTGACCGATTGGCAGGTTGCCAAAGGGATCAACCATTTCATTCTGCACGCCTTCAACCCGAAGTGGCCGGATTTGGACTGTCCTCCGTATTACTACGATGGCGGTTGCAATCCGCAATGGCGTTATTTTTCCGATTACTCGAATTATGCGAATCGGCTGCAGTCGATCTTTCGAGGCGGTCGTCACGTCGCTTCCCTGCTGTTGTTTTATCCGGGATCGCTTGCCTATGCCGGCGCGTCGACGCCGATTGAGGACATTCAGCAGGTACTCTGCGAGCATCAGTACGATTACGATTTGATTCCGGAGGAGGCGCTTGTCCACGGTGTCCAGACGGAGGACGGCTTCCTCGCGATGGGCAAGGAGAAATATCGGGGGCTTGTCATTCCCGGCATTTCGTGCCTGTCCGCGTCGCTGCTTCATAAGCTAGTGGCCATCGCGGAAGCGGGAATTCCCGTGCTGGTCGCCGATCGGTATCCGAAACGGATCGTATCGGCCGAACGGGGGCAGGAGAAAAAGTGCGAGGCTGTGCTTGTGGAACTTCTGAGGATGTCCTCGGTCGGCTTTGTCGACTGTGCGGCGGAACTGCCTGTGGCATTGTCGAAGGCCGGAATCGAATCGCAATTGCTGCTGGACGGTTCGGGCGGGGAAGGAGTGCGCGTACTGCATCGCGTCGGCGATGCGGGACCGATCTGGTTCGTTAGCAACGAAAGTCTGACCGAAACGGCCGAGGGGTGGTTCCGCATGACGGACGTCGGCGGAGGCAGGCCGACCCTGGCCTGGGAGCCGTTGACCGGGGAACGTTGGAGACCTGCCGCTCGAGGGGAAGATTTGTGGCTTAGCCTTCCGCCCTATCGCTCTCTTGTTCTGACGACGGATTCCGTTCTTCTGCCGGAGGGGGCGAACGCCATTGGGCGAACCGTTCCGGCTGCCTATCGAAGCGGCGTGGATGTTTTGAGGAGGCAGCGGGTAAGCGAGGAAACGATCTCGTTCGAATGGAGCGGAGCGAACCGTGCGGGGCTCGTCCCGTGGCTTGAGCTCGATCCTTCATTTTCCGGAACGGTCATTTATCGATGGGATGTGGAATTGGAGGCGTCGAACGAGGGGGAACGGCTGCTGCTTGATCTCGGCCAGGTGGAAGAAATCGCCGAGGTTGTCGTCAACGGAATAGAGATCGGCCGCTCGATCGCGCCGCCCTACCGGTTCGATATGACTTCGGCGCTTCGGGCCGGCTCGAACGAGTTTCAGGTCCGGGTCACGAACGTCGTCTCTAACCGCATGAGCCGGGAGCCGGTTCTCGAACGGCTGCCGGAAGCGGCCAAAGCTGTGCAAAGCGTATACGCGGTTCCGAAAGAGGGCGGTCTGCTCGGTCCGGTCTCGTTGGAATGGCTGCGCGAGGCGGATTAGGAAGCGACACGCTTTGTATATGTTTGGCTTTATTAGGCTGTCCCATAAGTAAAAAAAGTCGTACAAAAAGATAATCGATAGAGAATGTTGTCGTGCATATATCTCCTTCCGATGCTATACGATGCTGAAACCTGAATGGGTAACCCCGTTAAGAGGTGGTTTCAGGAGCGTATGAGGCAGTCCCCAGGAGATACATGCACTTTTTTCTTAGTCGATTATCTTGTACGACCTTACTTATGGGACAGCCTCTTGAGCGGGTATTTGTGGCGCGCGCGCGAAACGCTGCTTCCGGATTGTTCGCGTGTACCTGTATAATGGCGAACAGAATTTCGTGCGACGCAGCCCTTGCAACAAACGGGAAAATTCGCTAATATAGAGGTGGGACTCAAAATGATATGGCGGGACATTTTTCGTCCAACCATACAATTCGCATCATTGCCGACGGTGACCATTCGGTCTTAGGGGGATAGGCGGAGGGAATGCGAAAAATGATCGACATACAGAAAAAGCTGCTTCCGGATCTCCTTCAGGTGATGGAGACGAGGTACGATATTTTGCACCGGATCTATCTGGAGGGTTCGATTGGACGGCGCACGCTGGCGGCGAGCCTGGAGATGACGGAGCGCGTACTGCGTTCGGAGCTGGAGCTGCTTAAGTCCCAAGGGCTGCTGAACACGGCGACGACTGGAATGACGTTGACCGCCGGCGGCAGACAGTTGGTGGAAGAGATGGAGCCAATCGTCAAGGAATTGTTCGGCCTATCCGATCTGGAGGACAGAATTCGCGAAGCTTTCGGCTTGAAGCGGGTTATTGTCGTTCCGGGAGATTCGGACGAATCCGATCTCGTCAAAGCGGAACTCGGAAGAGCGGGCAGCCGCGTTCTGCGGGAAAGTCTCTCCTCCGGAGATGTAGTTGCCGTCATGGGCGGATCTACAATGGCGCATCTGGCCAAACAATTTTCTACTACGTCCCAATTGAAGGATAACTGGTTCGTACCTGCCAGGGGCGGATTGGGCGAGAGCGTCGACTACCAGGCCAACACGATCGCATCGGAGCTGGCTAAGCGAGCGGGCGCGCGGTATAGAATGCTGCACGTTCCGGATCACTTGAGCGAAGAAGCTTACCAGTCGATTATGCAGGAGCCGAACGTCAGGGAAGTCGTCGACATGATCCGAGGCGCGCGAATCGTCGTTCACGGAATCGGCGACGCGGTCACGATGGCCAGTCGGCGAAAGCTGATGGACGAGACGAAAGACGAACTGGTGAAGGACGGAGCTTTGGCGGAAGCTTTCGGATATTATTTCGACCGCAATGGCAAGGTCGTTCATCGGATGGCGACGGCCGGACTCAGGCTGGAGGACATCGAAGCTGCAGAAATGGTTATCGGTATTGCTGGAGGCGGAAGCAAGGGCGAAGCGATCGCATCCGTCATGCGTTTCGGGCACGATGACGTGCTTGTCACGGACGAGGCGGCGGCCCGCGAAGCTTTGCGGTATGTAGAGCGTTAAAGCCGGCAAATCGGGTAATCCTTACTTTATAGAGGTCTCGGCGCCTGTGCGCCTTGATATATAGCATCAACACCTTTTTCAATTCTAAGGAGGAACCAACATGGCAGCAGTAAAAGTGGGTATTAACGGATTCGGACGTATCGGACGCAACGTATTTCGCGCAGCGTTGAACAACCCTGAGGTAGAAATCGTTGCAATCAACGATCTGACAGATGTAAATACACTTGCTCACCTTCTGAAATACGACACGACGCACGGCAAACTGAACGGAACGGTTGAAGTCGGCGAAGGCGCGCTGATCGTGAACGGCAAATCGGTTAAAGTTTTCGCAGAGCGTGATCCGGGCAACCTGCCTTGGGCTTCCGTAGGCGTTGAAATCGTAGTTGAATCCACGGGTATCTTCACTGCGAAAGACAAAGCCGAGCTTCACCTGAAAGGCGGCGCGAAGAAAGTTATCATCTCCGCTCCTGCAACGAACGAAGACATCACGATCGTAATGGGCGTTAACCAAGACAAGTACGACGCAGCTTCGCACACGATCATCTCCAACGCTTCTTGTACGACGAACTGCTTGGCTCCGTTCGCGAAAGTTCTGAACGACAAGTTCGGCATCGTTAAGGGCATGATGAACACGATCCACTCCTACACGAACGACCAGCAAGTACTGGATCTGCCTCACAAAGACCTGCGCCGCGCTCGCGCTGCCGCAGAGAACATCATTCCTTCTTCGACTGGCGCTGCGAAAGCCGTTGCTCTCGTATTGCCTGAGCTGAAAGGCAAGCTGAACGGTATGTCCATGCGCGTTCCTACGCCTAACGTATCCGTTACGGACCTGGTTGCCGAGCTGAAAGTCAACGTTACGGTTGAAGAAGTGAACGCGGCTCTGAAAGCTGCTTCCGAAGGCCCGCTGAAAGGCATCATGAACTACTCCGAAGAGCCGCTCGTATCCAGCGACTACAACGGCGATCCTGCTTCTTCCACGATCGATGCGCTGAACACGATGGTCGTTGAAGGCAACATGGTTAAAGTTATCTCCTGGTACGACAACGAGTGGGGCTATTCCAACCGCGTTGTTGACTTGGCTGCTTATATCGCAAGCAAAGGTTTGTAAGAATACGCTACCCCCTAACTCCCCCTTCTGGAGTCCAACCCCCTAAATCCCCCTTCCCGAAGGGGGACCCCAAAGGGCTCCGCCCTCTGGACACCCGGCGCTGTCGGTTGAGTGGCAGAGGACGGGGGAAGGGGAACAGCTTGCTTGGATCGCTTCGTCCCGGATTTGCTCTGCAAACCCGGGACTACGCTTAACTACCGAGCGGGAAGAGCGGCCGCGGGTCGGAAGAAGGGCGGCTCTCCTCTGCGCATGGCTGCGCTTCTTGAGGAGAGAGGGTTGAAAGCTTGGGTTCCCTACGCGATGACTTCGCCGCTTGGGAACCTTGGGTCAAAAGCAAAGCTTCCCTTCGGGGAAATGAGATACAAAAACAAGGCGGGCTCCCTCTAGGAGCCTAGCTTTGCGCAAGGAGATAGACAGCCATCTGAGGAGGTTCGACCCGTGAACAAGAAAAGTGTAAGAGACGTAGAGGTTGCAGGGAAGAAAGTGTTCGTGCGCGTTGATTTCAACGTGCCGCTGGAAAACGGCGCAATCACGGACGATACGCGTATTCGCGAAACTCTGCCTACGATCAAGCATTTGATCGAGAAGGGCGCGAAAGTCATTCTGGCGAGTCACCTGGGCCGTCCGAACGGTCAAGTCGTCGACGGACTGCGCTTGACGCCGGTTGCCGCTCGTCTGTCCGAGTTGCTGGGCAAGCCGGTAGCGAAGGCTGACGAAGTCGTCGGAGCTTCCGTGCAAGCGAAGGTTGACGAGCTGAAGGACGGAGACGTGCTGTTGCTGGAGAACGTTCGTTTCGAAGCGGGCGAGGAGAAGAACGACGCCGAGCTGGCCAAGTCGCTGGCCGCGCTGGCGGACCTGTTCGTGAACGACGCTTTCGGAGCGGCTCACCGCGCTCACGCGTCCACGGAAGGCATCGCGCATCACATTCCTGCAGTTTCCGGCTTGCTGATGGAGAAAGAGCTCGACGTACTGGGCAAAGCTCTGAACAACCCGGAGCGTCCGTTCACGGCCATCGTAGGCGGCTCCAAGGTAAAAGACAAGATCGACGTCATCAACAAAATGATCGAGATCGCGGACAACATCCTCATCGGCGGAGGTCTCTCCTATACGTTCCTGAAGGCGCAAGGCAATGAGATCGGCTTGTCGCTGTGCGATGATTCCAAGCTGGACCTGACGCTCGAATTCATCGAGAAAGCGAAGAAGCTCGGCAAAAACTTCTATCTCCCGGTTGATATCGTTGTATCGGAAGATTTTAAATCGGCTGTTAACATGGATATTGTCGGCATCGATGGTATCCCGGCTAACAAGGAAGGCGTCGATATCGGTCCGAAAACGCGTAAAATCTACGCGGAAGTCATCAAAAACTCCAAGCTGGTTCTCTGGAACGGACCGATGGGCGTATTCGAAGTGGATGATTTCGCAAACGGTACTCGTGAAGTTGCGCAAGCTTGCGCGGACTCGGACGCTTACACCGTCATCGGCGGCGGCGATTCCGCTGCTGCGACTGAGAAGTTCCATCTGGCTGACAAAATGAACCACATCTCCACAGGCGGCGGCGCTTCTCTGGAGTTCATGGAAGGCAAGGCGCTTCCGGGCGTCGTAGCTCTTAACGACAAATAGAGGTGACAAGGATGAGCAGAACACCGATTATCGCGGGCAACTGGAAAATGTTCAAGACGGCAGGCGAGGCAGCGTCCTTCGTAGCCGAAGTCAAAGGCAAAGCGGAAGTATCCGGCGTGGAGAGCGTTATCTGCGCTCCGTTCACGGCGCTTCCAACGTTGGTCGAGGCGGTTAAGGGCACGACGATCAAAGTCGGCGCGCAAAACCTGCACTTCGAAGACAACGGCGCGTACACGGGAGAGATCAGCGGCGTTATGCTGAAAGATCTCGGCATCGATTACGTCATTATCGGCCACTCCGAGCGCCGTCAATATTTCGGCGAGACGGACGAGATCGTGAACAAGAAAGCACATGCGGCATTCCGTCACGGACTGGTTCCGATCGTATGCGTGGGCGAGAAGCTGGAAGAGCGCGAAGCCGGCACGACGAACGAAGTCGTTCGCGTACAGACGGAAGGCGCGCTGTCCGGCCTGACGGCTGAGCAGGTTGCGGCGACCGTGATCGCATATGAGCCGATCTGGGCGATCGGCACGGGCAAATCGTCCACGTCCGCGGAAGCGAACGAGACGATCTCTTACATCCGCAGCGTCGTAGCCAAGCAGTTCGGCGCGGAAGCGGCGGATAAGGTGCGCATTCAATACGGCGGCAGCGTTAAGCCGAATACGGTAGCCGAGTACCTCGGCCAATCCGATATCGACGGCGCGTTGGTCGGCGGCGCAAGCTTGGAGCCGGCTTCCTACGTGGCGTTGGTTGAAGGGGCGAAGTAAGATGGCAGCTCCCAAACCGGTTGCGTTAATTATTTTGGACGGCTTCGGCATTCGCGAAGAGAAGCACGGCAACGCCGTGGCTCAAGCGAACAAACCGAATTTCGATAAGTACTGGAGCACTTTCCCGCACACGACGCTGACGGCGAGCGGAGAAGCGGTCGGCTTGCCGGAGGGCCAGATGGGCAACTCCGAGGTCGGCCATCTGAATATCGGCGCGGGCCGCATCGTGTATCAGGATTTGACCCGTATCTCCAAGTCGATCCGCGATCAGGAATTCTTCGACAATTCGACGTTGGTCGGCGCGGTGCGCCATGCCAAGCAGAACGGCAAGAAGCTGCATCTGTACGGCCTGCTGTCCGACGGCGGCGTTCACAGCCATATCGACCACCTGTTCGCGCTGCTTGAGCTGGCGAAGCGGGAGGAGCTTGAGGAAGTGTATATCCACGGCTTCCTCGACGGCCGCGACGTAGCTCCCGACAGTGCAGTCGGCTATTTGACCCAATTGCAAGGCAAGATCGAAGAGTTCGGAATCGGTCGCATTGCCACGCTGCAAGGCCGCTACTACGCAATGGACCGCGATAAGCGGTGGGAGCGGGTAGAGAAGTCCTATCGCGCGATGGTTTACGGCGACGGTCCGACGGCGGTTGATCCGATCGCAGCGGTCAAAGCTTCTTACGAGCAAGGCGTATACGACGAGTTTTTCGTGCCGACGGTGATCGTCGGAGCGGACGGCAAGCCGAACGGCTTGGTGGAGTCCGAGGACTCGGTCATTTTCTTCAACTTCCGTCCCGACCGTGCGATTCAGCTGTCCAATGTGTTCACGAACGAGGATTTCCGCGGTTTTGACCGCGGCCCGGGCTTCCCGAAGAACCTGTATTTCGTGTGCATGACGCTGTTCGCGGAAACCGTAGGCGGCTTGGTTGCGTATAAGCCTAAAGAGTTGGATAATACATTTGGCGAGGTACTCGTTCAACACGGGAAAAAGCAGCTCAGAATCGCCGAAACGGAGAAGTATCCGCACGTCACGTTCTTCTTCAGCGGCGGACGGGACCACGTTCTGGAGGGCGAAACTCGGATTCTCATCAATTCGCCGAAGGTCGCCACCTACGACCTGCAGCCGGAGATGAGCATTTACGAGGTAACGGAAGCGCTGGAAAAGGAAATTGCCGACGACAAACATGATGCGATCATTCTGAACTTCGCGAACCCCGACATGGTCGGTCACTCCGGTATGCTGGAGCCGACGATCAAGGCGGTGGAAGCGACTGACGAATGTCTCGGACGGGTAGTTTCCGCGGTAACGTCCAAAGGCGGCGTCTGCGTGGTTATCGCCGACCACGGCAATGCGGACATGGTGCTGGACGACAATGATCGGCCGTTTACGGCGCACACGACCAACATCGTTCCGTGCATCGTGACCCAAGCCGGCCTCACGCTTCGCGAAGGCGGCATTCTGGCTGATGTAGCCCCGACGCTGCTTGCGCTGCTTCAGTTGCCGCAGCCGGAGCAAATGACGGGCCAATCCTTAATTGTCTAACCGCATTAAAAATAAACCCACCGAAGGAGTGTTCTACCTATGACGATCATTACTGACGTATATGCGCGCGAAGTGCTCGATTCTCGCGGCAATCCGACTGTCGAAGTCGAAGTTCAATTGGAATCCGGAGCTAAAGGCCATGCCATCGTTCCGTCCGGTGCTTCTACCGGCGCATACGAAGCGGTCGAGCTTCGCGACGGAGACAAAGGCCGTTACTTGGGCAAAGGCGTTCTGAAAGCTGTAGAGAACGTCAATACCGTTATCGCTCCGGAAATCATCGGCTACGATGCGCTCGATCAAGTCGAAATCGACAGCAAAATGATCGAACTCGACGGCACGCCTAACAAAGCGAACCTGGGCGCAAACGCGATCCTCGCGGTATCGATGGCTGTCGCTCGCGCTGCTGCCGATGCGCTTGACGTTCCTCTGTATACTTATCTGGGCGGATTTAACGCCAAAACGCTGCCTGTACCGATGATGAACATCGTTAACGGCGGTGAGCACGCAGATAACAACATCGACGTACAAGAGTTCATGGTGCTGCCGATCGGCTTGCCGACGTTCTCCGAAGCTCTGCGCGCAGGCACGGAAATCTTCCACGCTCTGAAGGGCGTTCTGAAGGCAAAAGGTCTGAACACGGCAGTTGGCGACGAAGGCGGCTTTGCTCCGAACCTTGGTTCCAACGAAGAAGCGTTGTCCACGATCCTCGAAGCAATCGAGAAAGCGGGCTACAAAGCCGGCGAAGAAATCTTCCTGGGCATGGACGTCGCTTCCACGGAGTTCTTCAAAGACGGCAAATACCACCTCGAAGGCGAAGGCAAGTCCTTCACGCCGGCTGAGTTCGTTGACCTGCTTGCTAGCTGGGTAGAGAAGTATCCGATCATTTCCATCGAAGACGGCTGTTCCGAAGACGACTGGGAAGGTTGGAAATTGCTGACGGAGAAACTCGGAGGCAAAGTTCAACTGGTTGGCGACGACCTGTTTGTTACGAACACCGAGCGTCTGGCTGACGGCATTGAGAAAGGCGTAGGCAACTCCATCCTCGTTAAAGTCAACCAAATCGGTTCCTTGACCGAGACGTTCGACGCGATCGAGATGGCGAAGCGCGCAGGCTACACAGCTGTAATCTCCCACCGTTCCGGCGAATCCGAAGACAGCACGATTGCCGACATCGCAGTTGCGACGAACGCTGGCCAGATCAAAACCGGCGCTCCGTCCCGTACGGACCGCGTTGCGAAGTACAACCAATTGCTCCGCATCGAAGATCGTCTTGGCTCCACGGCTAAGTACGGCGGCAAAGCGGCGTTCTATAACCTCAGCAACCTGAAATAAGTTAAATAGCGACATCTTAGTCAGACAGAACGAACGACAAGAAGGACGAACCCTTGCGCTTAGGCGCGGTTCGTCCTTTTTTTTATTTGGTGAAGGTACTCAGGGATCTGCTTTAAGCCGAAAAGAATCCAACAACTGCTGTCCCTTCGTTTGGATCGTCTCGATTGCTTCGTCCAACGATTTCGCATTATCTGCAACGAGATGAAGTTCATTGGATGCCAATTCTTTGAACGCTTGCTTAAATTCAGGAGTGGCGGCGCTGTCGCTCGAACGTTTTGCGGCGGGCTTCAGGGCAAAGAAAGGTTCGATATTGAAGATTTCTTTATTCGGAACATAGTCTTTGCGTACCGGAATTTGGCCGTTCATCGTTTTGGATTCGACTTTGGCAAGATCTTCGCTATTGATGTACTTCACGACCTCCCAAGCGGCCGGCTTCTGTGCGGAGTGATTGCTAACCGCAAAAATGGAGTTCAGAGAAAGAGCGTTCGTCACATCTGGGTTCGCGGGATCCACGGGAACAGTTGCGACATCGAAGTTAAGAGGCTTGCTGTTTGGCTCTGTTCTCTGTTTGTCAACGATCGTCGAATAGTAGAAAAATTCATTTTCCTTGATGGCGACCCGGCCCTTCGTGAAGAGATCGTTTCTAAATTGTTCTACGATGTCTCCCGAAGGAAAGTGCAGAACATTCGACTGATAAGCCTGCATAACAGACGCGAAAATCTTCTTCCAACTGTCGGAAGCGATGACGATGTTGGAGCCGTCGACGCTGATTGGAGTTAATCCGATCGCAGTGCCTGCGTCCAGTATTAAATCGAACAAACCTTGAGCTGATTCGGGTTCAAAACCGTAAATACGTTCTTCTTCGGTTCCCTCGGACGGGAAACGCTGAGCGAGCTTCAATACGTCATCCCACGACATGCGATCCCTGGGCAATTCCACCCCGTACTGATTAAACAAATCTTTGTTGTAATAGAGCACAGAAGTCGAAAACTCGGGAGCAAGACCATATAGCTTCCCGCTTCCTCCTTCTCTTAGCAGCTCGGTCACCGAGGGGGAAATCCCGTTTAGATCAAATTTATCGCGTTCGATGGCGGGCTCCAGATCCATCAAAGCGCCATCTTCTGCAAGCGCTTCGTACAGTGGGGAGCTGAGCAGTAGGACGTCGGGCTGCGACTTTGAGATGGCCACTTTCTGTTCTTCGATTGAACCAGACGGTTGTTCGATCACTTCGAACTCCACATTAGGGAACTGGCCGATAAGCATATTTCCGTAACGTTGATAGAAGTAATCCGAATTCCGGGACATAACCTTCAGTTTAACCGGCTGATCGGGATCGAAGGTTTCCGAAGGCCCTGAACGCTCGCCTTGGCAGCCGGCTATGAGAGCTATGCTAAGTGCGAAGAGCGCAAGGGCGGCAGCCCGGCGAAGAATGATAGGTTTTGGCATGTTATTCGTCTCCCTGCGAGCTTGACTTAACCAGATAGGCATCGAGCAACTGCTGCCCCTCCGTTTGGATCGTCTCGATTGCTTCGTCCAACGATTTTGCTCCGTCGGCGACGAGTTGGAGTTCTCTTGTGACGAGTGGGCGTAATGAATCGGTTAATTCTGCAGGAGAATGATTATCGCTCCACCGCTTCGGGGTGGTCTTCAAAGCGTAAAAGGGTTCGATGTTAAAATCATCGAACATCTTTGCATATTCTTTACGTGAAGGGGTACTCGTGTTGATTGTCCGTGAGTTTATTTTGGCAATTTCTTCGCCATTGATATACTTGACGACTTCCCACGCGGCTCTCTTATGAGCAGAATGATTGTTTATCGAAAAAATAGATGCCATAAATAAAGCAGCGTCGG
Source organism: Cohnella phaseoli (assembly GCF_003386235.1). GTDB lineage: Bacteria > Bacillota > Bacilli > Paenibacillales > Paenibacillaceae > Cohnella > Cohnella phaseoli. Next base: position 46,494 of record NZ_QRDZ01000036.1, on the reverse strand, counting down.
TCGTGTCGGGAGTAGCTGGATTGACGGGAACGGTGACGATTCCCAATTGAAAAGAATCGCTGGTATTTAATTTTCTTCTGCCTTCTAGAATTTTTGAGTAATACGAAAAGGTGTCTATTCTCATGGCAACTTGGCCATTGATAAACTTGTCGTTCTTATTGCCAAAAATTTCAGTGTCGTTACGAATAATCTCTTCAAGCGTTGAACCTTTCGCTAAGAGTACACTGCCTGATTGGTAAGCTTGCATCACAGATTCGAATACCTTCCGCCAGCCCTCGGATTGAAGAGCCAGGTGGAGGCCGTCAGAGCTAACGGGCGTCAATCCCATCGTCTTTCCAACACCGATAATCATGTCGTATAACGTAGTTGTAGAGCTTGCTTTGAAACCGTATATTCTTTCCTCCTCGTTGCCATCGGTCGGGAATCGTTGAGCCAGCTGGAGAACTTCATCCCATGACATTCGGTCTGTAGGCATTTCAACTCCGTATTTTCTAAACAAATCTGCATTATAGTAGACTGCTGAAGATACAAAGTCAGGAGAAAGACCATATAATTTGCCGTTTCCACTTACTCTTAGTTGCTCGATCACAGCCGGAGAAATACTGCTAATATCGAATTGATCCTGCTGAATAACAGGGTCTAGCTCCATAAGACGTCCTTCGGCAGAGAGTTCTTCGAAAAGTATGTCACGGGTAAAAAGGATATCCGGCTGCTCGGTATTGATTTGTTCCCGAAAGTCTTCATTGGTCATCCGGCCTTGTTTAAAAGGGAGAACTTCGTATTCGATATTTGGGAACTTTCGTTGTAGCAGGTTTCCATATTGTTGATCAAAGCCGCCTTCAGTACTAAACATGATCTTGAGTTTAACCGGTTCATTAGGATCGAAATCTTCCAGGTCGTCTTTCTCCTTCTTCTGACAGGCTGAGAGGAAGACAAGGCTTAGTACGGCGAAGACTAATAAAATGCTCGTTAAGCGAACTGGAGTTTGTTGTTTTGGCAAGGGAAATCCTCCTTTCCGCGATGACATTTATTCGTTTCCCTGCGAGCTTAACTTAACCAGATAGGCATCGAGCAACTGCTGTCCCTCCGTTTGGATCGTCTCGATTGCTTCGTCCAACGATTTTGCTCCGTCGGCGACGAGTTGGAGCTCGTTTGTGACGAGCGGGCCTAATGATACCCTGGCAAACGTATGCGGGAAACGGCTATCACTATGCCGCGTCGCAGTCGTCTTCAAAGCGTAAAAAGGTTCGATATTAAGCTCCTCGAATGCCTTGGCATATTCCTTGCGTGCCGGGGCTGAAAGATAGGCTGTCCGAGAATGAATTTTGGCGACTTCTTCGCTATTGATGTACTTGACGACTTCCCATGCGGCTCTCTTGTGGGCAGTCTGGTTATTGACTGCAAAAATCAAACCGATCATAAATTGATTGGTCATATCCGGAGTCGCCGGATTGACAGGGGCGGTGACGACTCCGAGTTCAAACGGATGGCTGCTCTTTAATTTTCTTCTACCTTCTAACATTTGTGAATAATACGAAAAGGAATCTAATCTCATGGCAAGTTGACCTTTGATAAAGGGATCAGTTTCAGGGGCAAATGTTATTGGGCCTGTAGGAATGTGCAGGTTTCCCGATTGATAGGTCTTCATGACGGATTCGAAGACTTTCCGCCAGCCGTCGGATTGGAGCGTGAGGCGAAGGCCGTCCGAGCTAACCGATGTCAATCCGATCGTATCTCCAACGACCATAACCAGCTCGGATAACCCGCCAGTAACATCTTTTTTAAAACCGTATATGTGTTCCTCTTCGTTCCCATCGGACGGAAACCGTTGGGCGAGCTTGAAAACTTCATCCCAGGACATTCGATCTGTGGGCAGCTCCACCCCATATTTCCGAAATAGATCAGCATTGTAATAAATCGCGTGAGAAAACAACTCTGGAGTCAGTCCGTATAACTTGCCGTTTCCACTGACTCGCAGTTGCTCGATCACAGCCGGATAAATGCCGCTTAAATCGAACCGATCCTGCTGGATGACCGAATCCAATTCCATAAGACGCCCTGCGTCGGCAAGCTTTTCGTAGAGTGGAAGGCTAAGGAAGAGAACATCCGGTTGTTCCTTATTGATCTGTTGTAAATAATCATCGATTGTAAAGGTCCCCAGTCCCGGAGCTACAATCTCAAGTTCAAGATTGGGATACTTCCGTTGCAACAGATTTCCGTAGGTTTGACCAAAGGTCTCTTCGAGAATATACATGACCTTCAGCTTAACAGGTTCATTCGGATCGAAATCGTCCAGGTCGTCTTTCTCCCTCTTCTGACAGGCTGAGAGGAAGACAAGGCTTAGTGCGGCGAAGGTGAATAAAAGTATGGTGACGCGAGCGCGAGTACGAGGTTCTGACAAAAGAAATCCTCCCTTTTTCTAACCCCTGTAAGTTAAATATGATACTCCATATGTAATACCAACATAAAATGGAAGACAATTACTTTCAAGTTCATAAATAGATTGTTTGGGGTAAATATATACACATACGAGGATAACAAACGGACCCCGCGCAATGACGAGGTCCGTTGTCTATTGCCCAGAGCGATACCGGAACTCCAGAGGAGTGACCCCGGTTATTTTCTTGAACAGCCGACCGAAATAATAAGGGTCGTCGTAGCCGACCTCGCGCCCGATCGCGGCGACGGTGTCGCCCGTTGTCTGCAGCAAATATTTGGCGCGTTGGATGCGCAGGGAGTGGGTGTAGGCGGTGATGGTCGTTCCGGAATATTTTTTGAAGACGGAGCAGATATGGTTGTACGTACGGTCGACCGCTGCTTCGAGCATCTCCTTGGAAAGCTCGCGCTGAAAATTTTCATCCAGCGTGTTGACGATCCGGCGATACAGAATAAAAGATTCCGGTGTCGCCGGGTCCGGATGCTGGCTCTCCATAAAGTCGTTGGCGATCAGTTCCAGCACAGTCCAGATGAGTACCGACAGCCGTACGCGAAAATAACCGGCTGGTTTTCTCATCTCGGCGATCATCCGCTCGAACTTCAAAGCCAACTCGAATCGGCACGAGGGACGATGACGGCGGGGCAGCAGCATTCGGATCTCGGTCGAGGCCGCGCTGCGAAGATCGCCGGACGAACCGATAAACGACAAATCCTGCGCGTAGTCGGTTTCGTCGTCCACTTCCTCGATCTGCGGGTCGGCGCTGAACTGCACCCAGAAGAAGTTGAAATGTTCCCCGCCCTCCTTCCATCCGAAATGCCGCTGCCAGGGCTTGAGCAGCAAGATTTCCCCGGAATGCAGAGTCAGTTTTTCTTCCTCGACCTGTAGATAGACGGGGCCGTCATTCACGAGAAACAATTGAAAATTTGGATTGGCATGGGGCGTGTTGAAGAACAACGGATCGCCCGTATGGCTGTTGGCCCATTTTACGTCCAAGCGCGAGCGGCTGGATAATGACAAGAAGTTCACTGGACACCTCTCCGATTCGGACGGCCGCAAATCGTAACGTCGTCCATTTTATCGCGGAATGCTCTCCGGTATAGTCGGTTTGAATTGATTATATCATCGCGCAGAGGAGATGTACCTATGACCCGGCTATCTGAAGAAGAGTTTTACGAAAAGGTGTACGGAGGTTGGTTAGGCAAAAATATCGGAGGCACGCTGGGCGTCCCCATGGAAGGGAAAAAGGAGCTGCTCGATCTGACTTTCTATCCGGTGCTTCCGGACGAACCGCTGGAAAACGACGACCTGGACATGCAGCTCGTATGGCTGCACGCGCTGGAGCAATACGGCGCCCGGCTGACCGCGAAGGAATTGGGTCAGGAATGGGTGGAGCATATCTTCTTTCCTTTTGACGAGTACGGCTATGCATTGGGCAACTTGCGGCGGGGGCTCCCGGCACCGCTTAGCGGCTCGTTCAACAATCCGTTTAACGACTGCATGGGCTCGCCGATCCGCTCCGAGATATGGGCGATGGTCGCGCCGAACCGCCCTGACGTGGCCGCCTATTACGCATACCAGGATGCGATCGTTGACCATGCGGGGGGAGAGGGCGTCTTTGGGGAAATGTTTTTCGCGGCCATCGAAGCCGCTGCTTTCTCCGAGAGCGACCGCGACCGTCTGATCGCCATCGGTCTGTCGATGATTCCGGAGGATTGCCGCACATCCCTGGCCGTCCGCGATCTGATTCGTTGGCATGGGGAAGGCGTCGATTGGAAGGAAGCGCGGGAGTTGATTCTGAAGCATCACGGGCGGGATAATTTTACGGACGCGCCGCAAAATATCGCATTTACGATTCTCGGTTGGTTATACGGGGAGAACTTCGGGGATGCGCTGCTGAAGGCGACGAACTGCGGCTACGATACGGACTGCACGGCGGCGACGCTCGGAGCGATTCTCGGCATCATCGGGGGGCGCGCCAGTCTGCCTGCGGAATGGGTCGAGCCGGTCGGGGACCGCGTCGTCGTCAGCCCGCCGGTGAAGGGCTTCCCCGCGCCGACCAATTTGGACGAACTGACGCGGCGGACGATTCGCATGTCTCGGGAAGTGCTCGCCGTCTGGGAAGACCGGACGATTCGGTTAGAGGATTACGAGATCGCTCCCACCGCGGTGCGCTATCTGCTGCCGCAGGGTTCTTCGGAGCCGCAGGGACTATCCGTTACGGTCGACTACGGAGCGGAAGGACCTTCGATCGGCGCGGGACAACGCAAAAGTATCCGCATAGCCGTGTCCAATCGTTCGCGCGAGCCTTGGAGCGGAACGTTGGAGCTTGAAACTCCGGAGGATTGGTCGGCGGTTTTGGAGCGCCCATTCGCCTTGGCGGTTGGAGAGACGTTCGAGTGGGATGCGGAGGTTGAAGCGGGCGCGATTGTGAGACCGTCATATGCGCTCCAACTAAACGTTCACAGAAACCACGATCGCGTCGTATGGAGTACGGAGCATATTCCTTTGGCTTTGGCTGCCGCCACTCATTGGCGGATTGCCGGACCCGGCATGCCGGATGGGAAGGATGTCGTCTTCCCGGGTCACCAGCTGCGGCTTGCGGAAGCGTCGGGCGACGAGACTCCAGGGACGTATCGCGCCTCGACCAAGCTTGTCGTTCCGACGGCACGCGATGTCAAGCTGATCGTCGGCACAACGGCACCGGTCGTTGCGCGTTTGAACGGCGAAGTCGTCCTGGATAACGCCGAGCCGGCAGAAAATATGCCAGCCTTCCATCGTGCGGCGCACAACCGCTGCGTTTACGTGAATCTAGCGGCTGGGGAGCATACGTTGGATTTGGAGTTCCGAATTGAAGGGAATCCCGCGGACGAGGACATCTTCGTTCTGCCCGTATCTCCGGAACAATCGTCCTTACCGGGCGGCACTTATTTGTATTCCGACGTCGTTTTCGCAAAAAAATAAATGGACAAGGAGCCCGACTAAGCTAAATTAGAGTTAGGGCTCCTTCTTCAACTGCGGGTACGTTGAAAGTGGATTACATTCGTATTGCCGCCTGTTAAGGGGATGTACTATAAACCACAACGATTCAAATTGATTGGACATTGAACTTTTACGGCGGATCCGTTTGCACACATGAGCTTACAAAGGGGAAGTTGTCGGAAAGTCGTACAACCGAACGCAGCTCGAACCAGGCTTAAACGGCGGACTATTGTAGGGAAAACCGCACAAAGCAGCTCGAACCAGGCTTAAACGGCGGACTTTTGTAGGGAAAATCGTACAAAGCCATCCCGGCCTAGGCTCAAACGACGAACGTTTGTAGGGAAAACCGTACAAAGCATCCGAAATCAAGGGTTTGTACGTCACTAAAGCGTCTTCAATGATTATAAGGATAATTCCGAGGAATTATCTGGAAGTGTTGTGGATCATGATTAGCCTGGAGAATGCCTCATACGCTCCTGAAATCACCGTATCACGGGTTCCCAATTCAGATTTCAGGAGCGTATAGCATTGGAAGGAGGTACATTCCCCTTTTACCTAGCGTCTAGAGGACAACCCCCGTTGTCTAGCACCGCCAGATGGAATAGCCGAAGGCCGCTAGTTCGGCCTTCATGGGGCCGCCAGTCTCCTCGACGAGGGCTTCGCCGAATATTGGTGTCCAGCTTTGACCGGCTGTAGCTCTTGGGAGGACGACTTCTACCGGCTGCTCCGAGACGTTCATCGCGACGACGAGGCGTTCCGAGTTGTCGGAGGACAGCCGTTCGTACACGAGCAGTCCTCCATTGGCAACCAGAAACTTGAAGCTTGCGCTCCGCAGCGCTTCGTGATTGTGGCGAAGTCGGATTGCCGCCGCAAAAAACTCGAATAATTCTTTGTTTTGCTTATCTTTCTCCCATACCATGCATCCTCGACAGTGAGGGTCGCCGCCGCCGTTCATCCCCACCTCGTCGCCATAGTAGATGCTTGGAGTCCCGGGGAACGTCAGCTGGAACAGCGTGGCCAGCTTCATGCGCCGTTCATCCTCTCCGCATACGGTGAGCAGGCGCGGCGTGTCGTGGCTTCCGAGCAGGTTAAACGACGCTTCCACGACCTGACGCGGATAAGCGGCCAATTGGTTGCCGATCGTGTTGGCGAAGGGAACCGCCTCAATTACGCCGCGGGCGAAAAAGTCCAGAACGGCCTCCGTCACCGGATAGTTCATCACCGCGTCGAACTGATCCCCTTGCAGCCATGCGATCGAATCGTGCCAGATTTCCCCGAGAATGTAAGCTTCGGGATTCAAGCCTTTGACAACCGACCGGAGCTCCCGCCAGAAAGCATGATCCACTTCGTTGGCCACGTCCAACCGCCAGCCGTCGATGCCGACTTCCTCGATCCAATAACGAGCGACGTCGAGCAAGTAGCGTTTGACCTCTGCGTTTTCCGTATTCAGCTTAGGCATGATCGGTTCAAAGCCGAACGTATCGTAGGTCGGAATCCCGTTCTCCACTCGCAAAGGGAACTCTCGTACATGGAACCAATCGGCGAAAGGGGAATCGGGCCCTTTGTCCGCCACATCGACGAATGGCGGAAATTCCTTGCCGGAATGGTTGAATACGGCGTCCAGCAACACTCGAATACCCTTGGCGTGACAGGCGTCTACGAGCTCCTTCAGCTTCTCGTTCGAGCCGAACCGAGGATCTACTTTCATATAGTCCTTCGTGTCGTATTTGTGGTTGGTCGTCGCTTCGAACAGCGGGTTGAAATAGATGGCGTTGACGCCCAGATCGACCAAATGGTCGAGATGATCGATAACGCCCTGCAGGTCTCCTCCGAAGAAGTTCGTCGGAGTCGGAGCGCCGCCCCAAGGCAGCGTCCCTGCGGGATTGAGCGATGAATCGCCATTGGCGAATCGTTCCGGGAAAATCTGATAGAACACCGCGTCCTTCACCCAAGCGGGAGGCTCGAATACGTCGGCCGGGTTGAGAAAAGGAAACTCGAACAGCGTCAGGTAGTTCTCAGGCTCGACAGAGGAAAAGCCTTTCTCGGACATATAAAGCTCCTCGTTCCCTGAACGAAAGCGAAAGCCGTACTTCAATCGACGAAGAGGGGGAACGGCCTCTGCTTCCCAATAATCGAACAGCTCGTCGGACGCGAGAGGCTTCATCGGGACGACATAGCGCGTTTGTTCCCAGGCGTATTTGTCGCCGGCGATCACGAAGGCCTCGTCCGCTTCGCCTCTTTTCGTCCGAACCCTCAAATGAATGGTTTTGTTGTCGTAGGCGTAAGCCCAGTTTTGTTTGGGGCGATGATAGATGGCTTCTCGCAGCATAGCGCATAACTCCTTTTGGATAGAAAGTAGAATGCAAAAAAGGCACAGCCTCGTCGTGCACGGACGAGGTTGTACCTGACGGTAACAGCGCCTTTAAGTTGCTTGTGCGATGTTTGCGGATTCGGATAGCGGAATACGGCCGATTCGGTGGCTTACACAGTGTGCAACCGTTTGCCCTTGCTGTGAGGCCACGCTCTATCCTTAATTTTCATGTTATCCCAAATCGCCAAATCTGTAAATAGAATGAAATACGGACGATTTCGGAGGGTTTAACAGAAAAAATGAGATTTAATGCGAATTTTAAGCCGAAAATCATGAATATGAGCTGAAAATGGAATTTGCTAACTTTTTTGTTCATCGTATATGATGAGTTTGTGCAATCGTTTTCACGAACATTCGGAATTAGGCTTTTCCACATTCTGAAGGCACTGCTACCCCATAAGGGTACATCCTCGTTGAGTTATTCACTTGGCGAGGGTGTGCCCTTTTTTTGCGGTCAACGTAAGGGAGCGGAAGCGATCGGCACAGTCGGCAGTCGGATCATCGGATGCATGAAAAGGGGAAGCACTTAAAACGGGAGGCTGAGAACATGAAGATTAAGAAATGGAGTATCGGCTTGGTAAGTGTATTGCTGCTCGGGGCATTGACCGCTTGCGGAGGAGGGGACGGTAACGGAGCTAACGGGAGCGCCTCGCCGTCTGCGAACGAGAGTCCTTCGGCCGCGGCCGAAGGCCCGTCCAGTCCGGCTCCGTCCGGGGAGGAAGATGAGGCTCTGAAGCCGGAAGCGGGAGCAAAGCTGAAGGTGTGGGAATCCAAGGAGCAAATGCCTTATATGAAAGAGGTGGTGGCTGCTTTTGAGAAGGAATACGGAGTTCCCGTTACGCTGGAGGAGGTGGCCGGAGGAGATCAAGGCGGAAGATTGGCGACGGACGGCCCTTCGAAGCTGGCGGGCGACGTCCTGACGCTTCCGCACGATCAGATCGCCCAGGCGGTCAAGGCGGGGTTGCTGCTTCCGAACGACGTGTTCGAAGAGGAAACCCGATCTTCGATGGCGGAAGCGGCCGTCAAAGCTTCTTCCTACGAGGGGGTGCTGTACGGCTATCCGAAGTCGGTAGAAACGTACGCGCTGTTCTACAATAAGGATCTATTCCCGGAACCGCCCCAAACGTGGGACGAGGTCATTAAGTTCGCGGAGACGTTTACGAATTCCAAGGAGAACAAGTACGCCGTCATGTGGGAATTCGTCGGCTATTATTCCTATCCGTTCGTCGGCAGCTTCGGCGGGTACTTCTTCGGGCAGGACAATACCGATCCGACCGACATCGGGCTGAACAGCCCGGGGGCGGTGCAAGGCTTCGAGTTCTTGCGGTCGCTAAAACCGATTCTGCCGATGAACGCGGCGGACATCACCTACGACGTCAAGACGCAGCTGTTCACGGACGGCAAGCTGGCTCTGAACATCGACGGCCCTTGGTCGGTCGGCGCCTTCAAGGACAAGGTCAATTTCGGCGTTGCGCCGCTTCCGGCCGTACCCGGCGGGAAGCCGTCCACTTCGTTCTCCGGCGTCAAATCCTACTATGTCAATTCGTATTCGCCGTATCCGATCGCGGCTCGCCTGTTCGCGAACTTCGCGGCGAACAAAAAGAATCAACTGAAAAACTACGAAATGACAGGAGCGATCCCGGCGAACAAAGAGGCCGGAGAAGATCCGAAAATCAAGAACGATCCTTATGTCAGCGGATTCTTCCAGCAATTCGAGAATTCGACTCCGATGCCCGGCATCTCCGCGATCAATGCGCTATGGGATCCGCTTAAGGCGGCGTTCACGACGCTGTGGGACGATCCGAAAGCCGACGTCAAGACGACGCTGGACGCCATGGTCGAGACGGTGAAGACGGCCATCGCTTCCCAATAGAGAGAAGGTTCGCCCAAGAGCGGCTTTCACCCGACGGCCTCCGGCTGTCGGGTGAAGGCCGTCCGAGGCGAAGAAAGAGAGGAATCGCGCATGCGCAAACCAATCGCGGGCGCCTTGCTGTCGGCGCTCTTCATGGGCCTGGGCCAGCTCTATCACGGACAGCGGATGAAAGGGTTTCTGTTTCTGGCCGCCGGAATCGGCCTTCTGGGCGGAGCCGCGGCGCTTGACCTGCCGGAATATTTGCGGGGGCTGTGGACGCTGGGAGACCAGCCGAGCGGCTTGGTCAAGGTCGGCAAGCTGACGCAGATGGTCGAGGGGGATCATTCGATTTTCCTTCTAATCAAAGGCCTGATGGCGCTGCTCGCAGCGCTGCTGGCCGTCGCGCTATATGCGGCCGGCATTCGCGACGCCTATAAGACGGGCGTTCTGCGGGAAGCGGGGCAGAAGATCCGAACGTTCCGGCAGACGCTCCGGGCGATGAGCCAACGGAATTTCGCTTACCTCGTTCTGTTACTGCCCGCTTTATTCATTTTATTTTTGACCGTGCTTCCTTTGATCTTCTCGATTCTGCTCGCCTTTACGAACTATGCGGACCCGAACCTGCCGCCGGCGAACCTCATCGATTGGGTCGGCTTCGCGAACTTCGTCAAGCTGGTGAGCTTAAAGGTATGGAGCGATACGTTCTTCGGCGTGCTGTTGTGGACCGTCATTTGGGCGGCCGTCGCGACTGCGACCACTTATGTCGGGGGAATCTTGGTGGCGGTGTTGATCCATCAGCCGCGCATTCGGTTCAAGGCATTCTGGCGCACTGTGATGATCGTTCCGTTCGCGATCCCGAGCCTGATCTCCCTGTTGGTGATGCGCAACATGTTCAACAACAAGTTCGGTCCGATCAACGATATGCTGCGCATGATCGGACTGGAAGGCGTGCCGTGGCTGACCAATCCGATGTGGGCCAAAGCGACGCTGATGGTTGTTAATATGTGGATCGGCATTCCAATTACGATGATTCTCGCTTTTGGAATTTTGACGACTATACCGCGAGACCTTTATGAAGCTGCCGAGGTCGACGGAGCGGGCTCTTATCAGAAGTTTCGCCGCATTACGCTGCCTATGATGCTGTTTGCCACTGCTCCGGTGCTGATCATGCAGTTTGCCGGGAACATCAACAATTTTAACGTGATCTATCTGATGACGGACGGAGGTCCGGTGAATACGCATTACCAATACGCCGGCCACACCGATCTGCTCGTCACCTGGCTATATAAGCTGGCGTTGGATCAGGCACAGTACAGCTTCGCGTCGGTGATCGGCATTATCATTTTCCTGATGATCGCTTCCCTGTCCATCTGGAGCTACCGCCGCACCCGATCCTACAAAGAGGAGGGGATGATCGCATGAACGGCTCCAACGCTCGCTTGAAGCTCGGTCTCAGCTATGCCATCCTCATTATTCTGACGATCGTCAGCCTGTATCCCGCGCTGTGGATCGTGCTGTCCTCGTTGAAGGAAGGGAACAGTCTGTACAGCGAGACGCTGTTTCCGCGTCAGTTTACATTGGATCATTACCGCGAGCTTTTTCGTGCGACCAAATATCCGCTATGGTTTATGAATACGCTTAAAATTGCGACGCTGTCGACGGTGCTGGGCACGTTCCTGCTGCTATTGACCTCTTATGCGGTGTCCCGGTTCCGTTTTGCCGGACGTCGTTTTTCGTTGAATACGCTGCTCGTGCTGCAGATGTTTCCCGGTTTCATGGCGATGATCGCCGTGTATGTCGTGCTGAATACGATGGGGTTGCTCAACTCGCATCTGGCGCTTGTACTCGTCTATAGCTCCGGGGCGATCGTCACGAACGTGTTCGTGGCCAAAGGCTTCTTCGATACGATTCCCTCCGGTCTCGAGGAAGCCGCACGGATCGATGGAGCGAGCCATCTGACTGTATTCTTCCGAATTATGATACCGCTAGCCAAGCCGATGCTGACCTATGCTAGCCTTATGATTTTTAACGGCTGCTTCGTCGACTTCATCTTCGCCGATCTGGTGCTGCGCTCGGAGGATCAAAGGACGCTGGCCGTCGGGCTGTACAAAATGGTGAACCAGCGCAATTCGACGGAGTTTACGCTGTTCGCATCGGGGGCGGTGCTCGTTGCGCTTCCGGTCATGACCCTGTTCCTTGTGCTGCAGCGCAATTTGGTCGACGGTTTGACGGCGGGAGCGAGCAAAGGGTAGGAATAAGCATCATACATTATAAAACGGTCCTCGGCCGCCTTCCGCTTGCACGGGAGGCTTGGCTGAGGACCGTTTGAACGAGAAGCGTAAGAGAGCTGCGGATTACTCTACCGTTTCCGGAGCTTCGATCACGATATTGCTCAGTTTAAGGTTAACGGCGTTAGCGATCGTATCGCCGACCGGGCACGTTTCTTCCAGGAATTTCACAAACTGCTCGACACGCTCCTGAGGGGCGTCGGTTTTAATGTAGAACGTATAACGAATGTCCGAATAGCCGGGACGAACGTCGGATTTTTTGAAGAAACCGTCCAAATCGAGATCGCCCTCCACTTCCACGCGGAAATCGTCGAGACGAACGTCGAACTTCTTGGCGTACACTCTCGCCACGATCGATTGGCATGCGCCGAGCGCGCCTAGAACCGCTTCTACCGGATTCATTCCAGTATCCGTTCCGCCCAAGCTTTTTGGCTCGTCAATCGTCATTTCGAAATTTCTGGAGCTAACTTTAACGACGACTCCTTCTTGTAAATGAGCCGATGCTTTGAATGTCGTGATTGCCATGCCGTCCAATCCCTTCCATTGTCAGATGGACCCATCGTAACATATTAATCCTATGATGTTAATAAGTTTTAAGGACAGAGTTTTGTCGACTTTATGGAGCTTGAACGAGCTGGCCGGAGAGCTGCTCCTGGACGTAGCTTCTAACCTTCTCTACATCCGGAACGAGCACATCCATCCCGCCGATCATGGCGTTCTTGAACGCGTTCATCTGCGGAACCTGAATACCGTTCAGGTTACCGGTGTCCAGCTTAAGACCGAGTCGGGCCAGCTCGAACATATCGCTTGGCGGAATACTCGTCTCGATATAGGGGGCGATCCCGCTGAGTAGTTGAGGCAGCTTGAGCAAGGTCGTCGTCGATTTCAGCTTGTCGGCGATCGCCGAGAGGAAATTCCTCTGGCGCTCGGAGCGGGAAAAGTCGGACATGGCATCGCTGCGGAATCGAACATATTGCAGCGCGGTGAGCCCGTCAAGGTGCTGTACGCCCTTTTCCAAGTTGATGCTGTATCTCGGATCGTCCCGTTTGTCGATATGCCGCATGTTTTTTTCGATTTCGAAATCGATTCCGCCCAACGCGTCGATCAGCGAAATGAAGCCCTCGAAATCGGTGTAAACGTAGTAATGGATCGGCAGCTCGATCAGGTTCTGCACCGTTTCCATCGCCAGCAGCGGTCCGCCTAAAGTAATTGCGGCGTTCAGCCGATTGGAGCCATGGCGCGGAATGTCCACGTAAGTGTCCCGTAGAAGCGAGAAAAGATGCGTGCTCTTGGAGACCGGATCGATGGATACGACAATCATCGTATCGGAGCGGGGCTTGGCGTTGCTCTTGACGCCCCGCGAGTCGCCTCCCAGCAGGAGAATATTGATCCGCTCGTCCGCGAAACGCTCGGGCGGCTCGATAACCGGCACCGGAGTGGGAGCGCTTCCGTCCGCCGGCATGACGGCGCTCGGCTGGTTGTCGGCCGGGGGTTGATAGATCTCTCCGGCGAATGAAACGATCGTATAGATGTAATAGGCTGCGATTGAAGCGATGATGAGAAAGACGCCAAGGCCCCCGTAAAGCAGCATTTTCTTTTTACTTATGCGTTTCTTGGGTGCGCGCGATCTGGAGAGGCTCGTTGCGTCTGTCGACTCTTGCTCCATGACGTTTGTCCATCCTTCCCGAAGGTTCGATATCCATAATACGTAGCAAATGGGAGGAAAGTTGTTCCATTCCATAAAATCGATCTCCAAAATGCATATAAAGAAGACAAAAACCCCGCTCGTGAGAATGCATTTCCAAGCCTATAATAGAGAGGAGCAAAGCTTGAAGCCGTGCGGAACACCGTGCGTACAAAACGAAACCATGGGATGGTGGGAGATCAAATGAGCAAACCGCAGGTAGGCATTCAATTGTATTCCGTGCGCGACCGCAGCGAGAAGGATTTCTTGGGCACGATCAAGGAGATCGGGGAAATCGGCTATAAAAACGTGGAGCTGGCCGGCTACTACGGACATTCCGCTAAGGAAGTGAAGCAAGCGCTGGCCGATGCCGGACTGCACGCTCCTTCCGCTCACGTAGGGCTGTCGGTGAACGACGCTGCGATCTGGGACAATCTGAAGAAGCAAGTGGAATATGCGCAAGAGCTGGGCATTCAACGGTTTATTGTGCCGTGGTATCCGCTCGGCGACAACCCGACGCTGGACGACGTGTACAAAATGGCCGATACCCTGGAGCAAGCTGGCCGGATCGTCAAAGATTCGGGAATGTCGTTCGGCTACCATAACCATGCTTTTGAATTCAAACCTGTAGGCGACAAGCTCGTCATCGATCACATTCTGGAAAGAGTTCCGGCCGAGCTGCTGTTCGCCGAGTTCGATCTGGGCTGGGTGAAGGTGGCTGGCGAAGATCCTGCAGCTTATGTGAACAAATACGCCGGACGTCTCCCGGTCGTGCACGCCAAGGATTTCAAAGAGGACGGCACGGATTCGGAGATCGGCAAAGGCTCTGTAGATTGGGATTCGGCGCTCGCGGCTTGCGAATCGGCCGGCGTGGAATACGTTATCATCGAGCAAGAGCAATACGAGGTGTCTTCGATCGTCAGCGCGAAAAACAACTTCGAGTGGTTCAAAGCTCGCGGCTGGATCTAATTAGGACGATATCGATTTAGAGCGGAGGGACTCGGCGGAAGCCGGGTCTCTTTGTCGTCATGAGATGCGGTGTCGCGGAACTAGAGAGACTGCGGGATCGCTTTTTGTTAGGATAGAGAGGAAATGAGGATGAAAGGCCGGTGAACGACGATGGAACTCAGACAATTGACGATGGCGGATTACGATGAAAGAATGGCGTTGTTTCAATTCGCCTTTCAACAGAGATTAACGGCAGAGCAACTGGAGCAGCGGAAGAAGAACTTTCGTCCCGAGCAGCAGTGGGGCTTTTTCGATGAACAAGATAAGCTGCTGTCGGTTTTGGGGCTTATGCCTCTTGAAGCATGGGTTCAGGGAAAAAAGCTGGCTCTCGGCGGCATAGGCAGCGTCGCAACATGGCCGGAAGCCAGAAGGCAGGGCTGCGTCGGTCGGCTGCTCTCGCATGCGCTGGAGACGATGAGGAAGAACGGTCAAAGCGTGAGCATGCTTCACCCGTTTTCCTTCCCCTTCTATAAGAAGTACGGCTACGAGCAGACGATCGATCGCAAGAAGTATACAATCGCGACCCGTCTGCTGCCTACTCGCAAGGAAACGCCGGGCGAGGTGAAACGAATGACGGTACCGGACGTTTCCGTTCTGGATACGGTCTATACGGCTTACGCTTCTCGCTATAACGGGACGTTGGCGCGTTCGGCAGAGTGGTGGGAGGATCGAGTGCGGCGACAGGAAGGGACGGCTGCCGTTTACTATAATGAGGACGGTTCTCCCGAAGGCTATCTGCTCTACGACTGCCTGAACGGCAAAATGACGGTGCATGAGCTGACGGCGCTTAACGAGACGGCAAGAGCGGCCATATGGACGTTCATCGCCAATCACGACTCCATGATCAGCGAAACGATCCTTAATGCGCCGATAGACGACGATCTTCCTTATTTGCTGGACGATCCGAGAATCGGACAAGAGGTCGTTCCGTACTTCATGTCCCGGATCGTGGATGCGCAGGCGTTCGCAGAGCAATATTTTTGGAACGGCGGGAAGGACGGAGAGAGCGTATTGCTATGCATGGAGGATCGGCATGCGCCATGGAACGAAGGCGCGTTCCGGCTATCGTGGAGCTCGGAGGGCGAAGGCAAGCTGGAACGGCTTGAGGGCAGCACGGCACAGGAATCGGGCGGAAACGGGGAAGCGATCCGTTGCGACATTCGTGCGCTGACGGCGATGCTGCTCGGCGGGCGGAAGCCGTCTTGGCTTGCATCGGTCGGCCGGGTCAGCGGGCCATCGGATAGCCTGAGGCTGTTGGAGAGACGTATTCCGGAGCGGACTCCGTTCTTGATGGATTTTTTCTGACGATAAGGACGATTATGCTCACGATTAGACTTTTGTGGGCATGTGTCTCCTTCCGGTTGCTGTTGCCGATGTGAAATCTGAATAGGTAAACCCGCAACAGGGGGATTTCACATCGGCAAAGGCAAACGCTCCGCTCCTACAGGAGATACATGCCCCCTTTTTCATCGTTCTCTTATCCATAACTTTGGTTCAATCATTGCATGAGCCGTATTAGACGAATCGATTCGTCAGCTTGCCCAGCTTGTCGATCTCTACGCTGACGACGTCTCCCGACTTCAGATAGACGCGCCGTTCCGGCGGAAGGCCGAAGACGACGCCCTCTGGGGTACCGGTCAGGATCAGGTCCCCCGGCTCCAGTGTCATATGGCGCGAGACGTAGCTGACAATCTCCGCGCACGAGAAGATCATGTCCTTCGTGTTGGAGTTCTGCCGCAGCTCCCCGTTCACCCAGGTGCGCAGGCCGAGATTTTGCGGATCTCCGACCTCGTCGGCCGTCACTGTATACGGACCGATCGGGCAGAAGCCGTCCGCCGTCTTGCCGAGCATCCATTGCGATGTGCGCATCTGCCAGTCCCGGGCGGAGACGTCGTTCACGGCGCAATAGCCGTGTACATAATCGAGCGCCTTTTGCTCGTCGACCGAGGCGGCCTTGAGACCGATGACGATGCCGAGCTCGACCTCGTAATCGACCTCCGCCGTTCCTTCCGGAATGCAGATGTCCGCTCCCTGTCCCGCGATCGTATTGCCGTACTTGCTGAATAACAGCGGCACGGGCGGATAGGGCAGCTTCGATTCGTCGGCATGCTTGCGGTAATTCAGTCCGACGCAAATGATTTTGCCGGGCTTCGGCACGCAGGCCGCCCAATCGATTTCATCGGCCGCAAGGAGCTTGGGAAGACCTAGACGGCGAAGCTCCGAGACATAGTCGGCGAGAGCCTGAAGTCCTTGAGTGCCGGATTGAAGCAGAGCCGTCGGCTCGATTGGAACGCCATCCGCGGGATGGGAGGCCAGCGAGGCTTCTACGTCGAGCACGCCTTCCTCCAACTGCACGCCCAATCGATGCGCCCCGTTTTTTTTCATCGTTAACCATTTCATGTCGTTAATCTCCTTTCGCGCGACCATCCATATGAAAAATTTCCTGCATGTCGGCCCACAAAGAGCCGGACGAAGAGGAGAGCGGAAGCTGGCACGGATCGGTCAGCTCCAGCCACCGGCGCATGAGCGGCTCTTCTGCAAGCCGAGCCATGTCCCCCTCGTAATGCTTGCCTACGTACTCCTTGTAGCTGAACAACAGATGTTCGTAATGATAGATCGTAAAATTCCTAACGCCGTAAATTTGGAACAGCACCAGAAGCTCCGGCCATACGGCTTCATGCAGCTTGCGATATTCGTCCCAGCGCTCCGCGCGAACGCGGACAACGCTGCCGAAACGACGCGGTTGCGTCGAGTGATGCGACATAAAGGCTCCTTTCCTCCGGAATGACCGGCTGCCACTTACAAACGATAAAATTCTTTAGCCGTTCCTCCAAGCAGTGCATCCAACTCCGGCTGCGAGAGTTCTCCGGCCGTACGAACCAGAGTATCCAGCGCCTCTTCGTACGGGAGGCCAGCATTCGAGATTGGCCAATCGCTTCCGAGCATAAGTCGCCGGGCGCCGAACAGGCGCAGAGCGGCTACGACAGCAGGAGCTATGGGCTGAGCGACACTCAGACCGGACAGCTTGCAATAGACGTTGGGAAATGCGGCGGCGCGGGCCAGCTCCGCTTCCCAGGCCGCCATGTCCGGCGTGTCGACGGGCGGCCGGCCCAGATGATCGATGACGATTCTCAGGTCGGGCACGGACTGTGCGATCATCCCCACATGGCGCAGATGTTTAGGGAATTCCACGCCGGCATCGAACGAGAAGCCCGAAGCGGCGAGCACGCTCAGTCCTTTCAGAACATCGGGCCGAACGAGCCAATTGTCGTCCGGTTCGACCATGACCAAATGCCGGACTCCCTTGAACTTCGGATGGCGGCCGAACACTGCAAGCTGAGAAGCGGCTTGCTCCGGGGAAGCAAGATCGACCCATCCGACGACGCCCGAGATCCATGGATAAAGATCCGTCAACCCAAGCAAATACTTGGTTTCGTCCAATCCGTCCTTCGCTTGCACGACGACGGTGCCGGAGATGCCGGCTTTCCGAAGCTTGGGCTCCAGCTCCGGCGGCTCGATCGTGCGGTACAGCTCCCCGAACGCTTCAGGGCTCAGAATAGGATAATGGAGCCGCTCGATGTTCCAGAAATGCTGATGCGCATCAAAACGCATGATCGCAGGTGAAGGGGCCCTTGCTCAAAATTTCGCCCGGAATGAACTTGAATTTCTCGATCAGCTCGTCCGTCAGGTTGACGCCCAGGCCCGGAATACCTTTCGGGAACGTGACGAAGCCGTTCTCGTATTTCAGCGGCTCGACCAGCAGCTCGTCGCGCAGCGGGTTAATCGTACGGTCGTACTCCATGATGATCGCGTTGGGCGAGGAAACGATGAGGTGAAGGTTCGCCATCAGCGATACGCCGGACGTGAAAATATGCGGCGCCATGCGCATCTGGAACGCGTCCGCGATCGCGGCAATTTTCTTGCACTCCATAATGCCGCCGCTGCGGGTGGCGTCCGGCTGAACAATGTCGACGGCGCGCCGAGCAATCAGCTCCTTGAAGCCATATTTCGTATATTCGTTCTCGCCAGCGGCGATCGGAATGTCGATCTCGGACGCAAGGCGGGCATAGCCGTCGATATCGTCGTTGATGAGCGGCTCCTCCAGCCAGAACAAGTCGGCTGGCTCCAATCCCCGCGCCACACGTAGCGCCGTGTTGAAGTCCCAGGTCGCGTCCACGTAGCTCATGCCGGCGTCGGCCATCAGGTCGATGTCTCTGCCGATGGCGTCGCGGACTTTACGCACCTTCTCCACATCGCCGCGAGGGTTGCCGCCGATTCGCATTTTCAGCGCCGTATAGCCCTCTTCCTTATGCCGCAGCATCTCTTCGATCAACTCGTTCTCTTCATTGCTCATGCCCGCGCTCGCATAGACGCGGACGCGATCGCGGCAGACCCCGCCGAGCAGGTCGTACACCGGGCGATTCAGCGCCTTGCCGACGATGTCCCACAGGGCAATCTCCAATCCGCTAATAATTTTGATCGCGCCGCCTTTACGGCCCCAGTGCAGGGAGCGGACAAACATTTTGCGCCATAGCTTCTCGATGTCGAAGGGATTTTCCCCGATCAGCATGGCTCGGAAGTGTTCGTCGATAATCGAGGATACCGATTGTGGAATACAGGAGTCCTCGCTGACTTCGCCGATGCCGTGAAGGCCTTTATTCGTCCAGATTCGCACAAGGGTCGCGTTGCGCTGCAGCGTCGTCCAGCCTGGACATTGCCAGCGTTCTTCCTCGCTATAGCGATACGACAGGCGTATCGTCTCGATGTTCGTAATGACCAGTTCGCTCATGAAAATCACCGTCTCTCGTTAAAATTTCAAAGCTTCCACCGTTCCGTTTATGAAGGAGCGTCGCACCGCAGCCGCGATCTCCATCGTTCGCAGCGCGTCGGCCATTGTCGACAGGGGCGGCTCTTCGCCTAGCAGGCAGCGACAGATGAAATGCTCGGTCTGCTGCTCGAACATCTCCAGGTAGAGCGGGTATTCCCGCTGTATCTCCGCAGATCCGTTCACCTGGTCGCGGCGGGAGAAGTGCATGCCGCCGGATTCGCCGAGCATCTTAAGCTTGAAGGTCCACGGATCGCTCGTCTCGTCTTCTCCAGCCCAGGAGACGTACAGATGAGCAAGCGCTCCGCTCTCGAACTCTGCATTTACCGTCACCTGTTCGTCGCCGTCCGGGAAGAGCTCTCGCCGGATCGTCCCCGCGAACGCCTGAATACGTCGGGGTACGCCGAGCAACGCGATCATTAGATAGATCTGATGGCACAGCACTTCGATGGAGGGGCCGTGATAGAGGCGGGCCCGCTCGTCCGGCATCCGGTAAATCTCGCTCATGAACATCGACAGCGGACGGCCGACGGCGCCTTCGCCAATCAACCGTTTCATGCGCGCCAGCTCCGGCAAATATAAATAACTGTGGCCGGGAACGCACCACTTGCCCTGTTGCCCGGACAAGTCGATCAGGCGGCGGATACCTTCGAGATCGTGGCTGACCGGTTTCTCGACCAATACATGCTTGCCGTGCTTTAGGACGGCTTCTGCCAGCTCGATGTGGCTTTCCATCGGGGTTAGCACGTAGATCGCCTCAATGTCGTCCGACAGCAAAAGCCGTTCCGTCGTCCGCGCTTCCGCGCCCCATGCAGCGGCTTTATCCGCCGCCAAGCCGACGTTGCGATCGCTGACAGCGACCAGACGGGCGGCGGAGCAGCGCAGGATCGCTTGGGCGTGAAAATCCGCGACTCCGCCGCAGCCGATGAAGGCGATGCGTACTGGAGATTGGGCGTTAACGCTTCTCATCCTCGTCACTTCCTTTCCAGGTTAAGGCATGAGCGGAGCGCCGAAGCGTTCCCGCACATAATCGCTGTAACGGCGGAGCATCGTTTTCATCGCTTCATCCGGAACGGCGTTCGGCCGTCGACAGACGTCGTTCTTGACGATGCCACGGGCTTTTAAAATCGTTTTCTCAAATTGGACGAACAGCTCCGCCGCCTGAGTCGTATGGTTCAGAACCGGAAGCAGGTCGTTAAACAGGCGGAAAGCGGTCGTTTTATCTCCGCGCATGAAGGCTTCGTAGACGGCCAGGTAGGGGACGACCATTGCCGCTCCCGGCATCATTCCAACCGCTCCTCGCTCCAGCGAGTCGTACATCTGGACGCAGCCGTTGCCGATAAATACGCCCATCCGTCCTTCGGTCTGCTCGACGATCGAATTGAGCAGAGGCCCCGGGGGCACCGATTCGGCTTTAATATACAGTTCGCCGCCGCGCTGCCGCTCGATATCCAGGAAAGTGGAGACCGGAATGGAAACGCCTGTGACATTCGGGGCATACTGGATCACGACCGGGAGCTTGACGCTGTCCGCTACGGCATGGATGTGCTCGATAATGGCTTCGTTGCCCGGCGGTATGAAGGACGGCGGAACGATCATCACTGCGTCCGCTCCGGCCTCTTCCGCATGGCGGGCGTCCTTGACAGCCAGCGCTGTGGCATTGCGCGTAATGTTGACGACGACGGGAACGCGGCCCGCGACGTGCTCGACGGTCGTCTCGATCATCAGCTGTCTCTCGGCGTCGTCAATCTTGTAGAATTCGCTGGCGACCCCAAGCAAGGCAACGCCGTGAACGCCTTCGGCGATGACCGTGTCGACGATCGAGCGAAGATCGGAGTAATCGACGTTCGCACCGTCGTCCGTAAAGGGAGCCGGCAGAATGGGAATGACTCCGTGCAGTTTCTTCATTGTAGTTAACCTCCTCTAAATGGACAGAACAATTTTGGCGACTGGGCCCGGATCGGAGAGCAGCAGCTCGAAGGAGGCTTTGCCTTCCGACAGCGGGCTGATCTTGAACCAGTCGTCCAAGCCGACGCTGCCGTCCGCCAGCCATTGGAGCGCGGTTTCGAAGTCGCCGTCATCGTAGCAGAAGGCTCCCCTAAGCTTGAGTTCGTTGCGAATGATCACGTTGACCGGCAGCGGACTGTCCGCTTCGTGCAGCCCGGAGAACACCACCCTGCCGCCAAGTCGAGCGTTCAGAGCGCTTTGCATTCGCGTAGCTGCCGCGCCGACGGCATCGGCTACAACGTCGAAGCCGCCTTCGGGCATCACCGCGCGCAGTTCCTCCTCGCCGGTTACGGCGATCGCGCCGAGCTCCTCCGCAATCCGTCGGCGATGCGGATTCAGCTCGGTCAGTACAATATCGCTAAGACCGAAGCGCCGCGCGGCTTGCAGAAGCAGCAGGCCGATCGGTCCGCCGCCGTAAATCAGCAGCCGGTCGGCAGGGTCCAGCTCCGCCAGTCTGGCCGCGTGTATGGCGCAGGCGAGCGGTTCCGCTAACGTGCCGGCTTCCATGGAGACGGATTCCGGCAGCCGGTAGACGCTGGCGGCCGGAGCCGTCGTATATTCGGCGAACGCGCCGGGGCGGTGAACGCCAACGATCTTCCGGCTCTCGCACAGTTGAGGGCGCCCTTCCCGGCAGCTTCGACAGACATGGCAGGACAGGAGCGGATTAACCGTCACCCGATCCCCTGGGCTGAAGCCTTGAACGCCTTGTCCAAGCGCGGCGATCGTGCCGGAAAACTCATGGCCCATGACGAGAGGAGGCTTGCGCAGCGAATTGTGCCCGAGGTATCCGCTCAGCTCCGAGCCGCAGATTCCGGCTTTAGCTACGCGAATCAGCACCTCGCCGTCTGCCGGCTCGGGGATCGACATTCCCCGGACGTTCATCTCTCGCGGACCCTCGTAGACGAGGGCGCTCATAAGCGTTTTTCCCATTGCGAATCATCCTTTCGGTTATCCTTTGACGGCCCCGTCGGCGAGGCCGGAGACGAAGTAGCGCTGCAAAAACAGGAAGACGATCAGAACCGGCAGCGAGGCGAGCACGACAAGGGCGAAAATCTTGTCCCAGTTAGTGCTGTACTGACCGACGGCCATATAAATTCCGGTCGTGACGGTGTAGCCCTTGGTCGAGCCGAGCAGTACGAGCGGGTTCAGGAAGTCGTTCCAGACGAACAGGAACAGGAAGATGACGACGGACGCGGTCGGCGGCTTCAGAATCGGGAAGATGATGCGCCAGAAAATCTGAAACCCGTTCGCGCCTTCCATCATGGCCGATTCGTCCAGTTCTTTCGAAATCGTGCGAATAAAGCCGGTATAAATAAATGCAGTAAACGGAATGTACCATCCGGTGTTGTACAGGATCAGCCCGGACTCGGAAAACATTAGGCCAAGCGCCCGCAGCAGCTTAATGATCGGAATGAGGATGACCTGGGGAGGAATCATCATTCCGCCAAGCAGCAGCAAGTAGGCGAAGGTAAAAAAACGATGCTTCGTTCTAGCCAGCACATAGGACATCATCGAGCCGAGCGCGACGAGACAGACGATGGAAGCAATCGTAATGAGCGCGGTCGTTCCGTATGCTTTGAAAATATTGAAAGTCGGCGTGAACGCCGCTTCGGCAAAGTTGCGCAGCGTTAGCTTCGCGAACGGGATGCCCATCGGGTCGGATACGATTGCGTCCTTTGGCTTGAATGCGTTGACGACCGCGATATAGAAAGGGACGAGCAGCACGAGGCAGAGCAAAATCAAGAAGACATGCCGCAGTCGGTTGGCTGCGCGTTCGCTCATAAGATCCGCTCCTCTCTCTTGCGCAAATAAAGGGTCATGACGATGGAGATAAAGGCCACAAGCGCCATCAGAATGACGGCCAGCGAAGCGGCGTAGCTGAACCGGTTCGTGTTGATGCCGAGCTTGACGATTGTAAAGGCGGCCGTCTCCGTCGCGCCGCCGGGCCCGCCGTTCGTCAGCACCGCGATGCGGTCGTATTCCCGCGCCAGCGTCGTGAAGATGAAGATCATGCACATCGTCATGCTGGGCGCTAGCATCGGGAAGGTGACGCTGCGGAACGTCTGCAGCCGTCCGGCTCCGTCGATCTTGGACGCTTCGTACAGGTCGTTCGGTATGCCTTGCAAGCCGGCGAGATAGAGAACGATAACTCCCCCGAGATTCTGCCAGACAATTAGAATTGTAATCGTCAGGATGGCGTTGCTCGGGATGCCGAAGATTTCCAGCTTCTCTAAGCCGAGCTGCTCCAGTACGCCGTTGAGAATGCCGTTATAATTCAGAATCGCCTTCCAGAGGAAGCCAACAACGACTGCGCTTAGCAGCAGCGGGAAAAAGAACACCGAACGGTACAGATTGGTCATGCGGCCGGGCTTGTTGAGCAGCACGGCGAACAGAAGGCCAAGCACGTTGATCGCCAGCGTGCCCGCAATCGTAATAACGCCAGTCACGCGCAGGGCTCGCAGAAAGTCCGCATCCGAGAAGGCGGCGATAAAATTATCCAAGCCGATGAGCCGATAGACCGGACTTAGTCCGTCCCAATCGTGCAGACTATAGTAGACGCACATGCCGATCGGGATCATCATGAAGATCAGGTAGACGAGGAAGCCTGGGGCAAACAAAAGTCCCCGCGTCCATACGTCTTTTCTCATAGTCGATTCACTCCCTTGCTTGCGAGATCCGGCGAGAAAAAGCAAGGGTACAGGCGACGAGCGCGTGTACCCTTGGCGTTCGATTCGGGACTGCGGTCAAGCCAGCCGCGGATCGGGCGTCCGGGCCTCTTACTTGTTCTTCTCCCAATAATCGTCGAGGCTCTTCATTTCCTTGGCGAGCTCGCTACCGTTCAGTAGCAGGTTCTGTCCAACCTTGGCCAACTGGTTGCCGAGCCCGTTCACCGGGAAGTCCCCGGCGCGCTGCGTCTCGTAGCCGGACATCGTGCCTGCTTCCGCAAGCAGATCGGCAATCTCTTGCTGCAGCGGAGAGAACTCGTAGTTGTCCGGCTCGGCGAGACCGGAGAACATGCCGTCGCTAGCGGCGAAAGCTTTGTGAAAATCGGGATCGAGCACCAAATACTTGGCGAACTTCAGCGCGGCTTCCGGATGAGCCGTCGTATTCGATACGGCGAAGCTCGTTCCGCGGGAGCCGGACATGTACGTTTTCTCCCCATCCAGCGTAGGCGGAGCGAACACTCCGGCCTCGAAGCCCGGATTGGCTGCCGCATAGGCTGCCGTGAACCAGGAACCCATCGGATACATTGCGCCGTTGCCCTTGAGGAACTCCTGCTCGACCTGCTCATATCCGATGCTAAGCGCGCCTTTGTTGAAATAGCCTTTGGCGGCGAAATCTTTGTAGCGTCCGGCGACGGCCATCCAGTTTTCGTCCTGATAGCTGACTTTGCCGGCGTTCTTGTCCGCGTACCAGTTCGGATTTTTGCCGAAAATCTCCGGACCGGTCAGAATGGAGAACGTCAGAGTCGTCATCCAGTCGCCCGCGGTCAAGAATGGGGTGATGCCCGCTTGTTTCAGCTTGTCGGCGACCGCTTCAAGCTCGTCCCATGTGCGAGGAAGCTTCTCGATGCCGGCTTGGGCGAACAGGTCCTTGTTGTAGAAAATTTGCGTGTGCGGTTGCAGATAGGCTTGGAGCGTGTAGAGCTTGCCTTCGAGCAGCAGCGATTCGTAATCGTTGATTTTCTTAATGTCGTCGTCGATCGGAATGTCCATCAACGCTCCGGCCTTGGCGAAATCCTGATAGGAGATGTTGCTTAGCACGTCCGGGAAATCTCCGGCAGTGAGCAGCGTCTTCGCATAGTTGTCGTTCAAGCCCTCAAGCGAAGGAGCCTGAATCCGCTTGACTTTGATGCCGGGATTTTTCGTCTCGAAATCTGCGATCCATTTGTCCCAGAATTCTTCCGTCAGGTTGGTCGTGATGAGGGACAAAAAGGAAATTTCCACCTGCTCTTCAGGTGTTTGGGACGACGACTGACCAGGAGAAGCCGACGGACTGCCGGATGCGACCGGATCGTTGCTTTTGCCGCAAGCAGCGGTGAACGCCAAGGACAGAACAAGCGTCGAAGCGGCTGCCAGACGCGGCCATTTTCTTGTTTTCATCTGATGATCCCCTTTCGAATCTTGTTGAGATTTGCTACAGTTCTAGTATATTTCGAGGCGGAAAACGCTCTCTACAGGAATAACTTGCGATTTGCTGGACGAATTAAACGAATTCGCACCGCGCGGACAGGAGGGTGCCGATGTTAGCCAGATTATACCGTAATTTGATTGGACGGTTTGTCTTCCGCAAGCTGACGCTCGGCATCGGCGCGGCGCTGTTGCTCGTGTTCGTGCTGATCGGGCTGCTAACGTATTACCGGTTCTACGGATTGCTTGAGGAACGGGAAAATGATTTGCTGAAGGTCCGTACGGAGCTGTTGCGGGAAGAATTGGCCGATCTGATCACTCAGTTCAAGCGGGAGACGATCGCCATCTACCCGCTTAGCGGAACACCCGGCTATTATTCCCGCTTTTTACCGGAGGGCGTTGCCCGGACGGAAGAGGAGGCGATCGCGGAGCGGAAGTATTTCACCGGACTGCAATCCTACATGCTGGAGAGAAACGCGAACGTGATGTCGGTGCTCATGTACCGAGGGGCGGATGGAGCGCTTTTTCACAAGAGCCGTTATCCGTCAGCCGCTCTGGATCGCGAGTTCGATTTGACGGGTTTGTTCGCCGCATTGCCTCAAACCTACGAATACCCGTTCATCGGGCGCGTAGACGGCTTGTACGGCAATATAGATCGTCCGCTGCTCTATCTGATCAATCCGCTGTTCGACTTTTCTGATATTCGCGCCGACAACGCTACGGGATATTTTATGACGGTCATCGATTCGCGCACGTTGTTCGGCAAGTTCATGCCGACGGAGGAGCGGGATGGACGGGTCGTCATTCGCCAAGCGGGAAGGACACTTCTGGACAGCCGCGAGGGAGAGGAGCTGAGCGAAGAAGTGATGCTACGGGCCTCAGCGGACATTCCTGCATATGGGATAAGCGTTGCCGGCATGGTTAGCAAAGCCAGCATTCAGGGCAGGCTGTCCGAGATTACGCTGTTAATCGTTGGAGGGCTGTTCGCGATTTGGATTCTATGTATGCTGCTTATCCATTACATTCTTGGCTTTGTCACCAAGCGACTCCGCGGCATGACCCAGCATTTCAAGCGCGTGCAGGCCAATCCGTTCGCCGAGCCGATGGAGAAGACGGGCAATGACGAGATCGGCGATCTGATCGACCGCTTCAACCGAATGACCCGGGAGCTTCAGGATTATATCAACCGGGTGTACGTAGCGGACGTTCAGAAGAGCAATGCGGAATACTTGGCTCTGAAAATGCAGATCAATCCCCATTTTCTGTACAATACGCTGGAATCGCTACGGATGCAGGCGGTCGTCGGCAAGCAGCCGGAAATGGCGAACAAGCTGTTCTATCTCGGGCGGCTGTACCGCTGGCTGCTTAAAACCGAGAGCGAGGAGATTCCGGTCGAGGAGGAGCTTCGGTATACCCAGTATTATCTCGATCTGCTGCTGATGGGGAAAACGAAGCAAGTCGAGCTGGAGGCGAAGAGCGACGAGGATTTGCGAGATTGCATGATGCCGAAGTTCAGCTTGCAGCCGATCGTTGAAAACGCGATTTTGCACGGGGAACTGGAGAAGGCGGACGATCCGTTTATTCTTCTGAAAATCGGGCGCGAGCGGGAAACGGGAGCGCGCCTGATCGAAATCTGGAACAACGGCAAGGGAGCGACGCTCGCCGAACAGGCCAAGCTGAACGATTGGCTGAACGCCAAGCACGTCATTCCGACGGAGCATCTCGGCCTGAAAAACATTCACGAAAGAATCCGGTCCTATTATGGGGACGCTTACGGCCTGTTCGTCAATTCCTTGCCTCCTGAGAAGGGGTTTTCCTTGACGATGAAGCTTCCGGCCGATTCCACACCGAGAGGGGCGCATAAGCATGCCTAAGCTGCTGATCGTCGACGACGACGAATATATCCGCAACGGATTAAAGCATCTGATCGATTGGGAAAATCTCGGCATTGAGATCGTGGGAGAGGCCGAAGGCGGAAACGAAGGCTACGCCATGTTTCTGAGCAAGGCGCCGCATCTCGTGCTCACCGATATTCGTATGCCCGGCGGCAACGGGCTCGAGCTGATGGAGAAAATCCGCGAGAAAAATTGGAACACGCATCTTATCGTGCTGAGCGGCTATGACGATTTCTCCTACGTTCGACAGGCGATGAAATACCAAGTGGAGGATTATTTGCTCAAGCCGGTCGATCCGGGCGAGCTGGAGGAGATCGCCAAATCCTGCGTGGAGCAGATCGAAAGCCGATGGATGGACGAGCAAATCCGCCGGGAAACGTTCCAACTGCTTCGCAACAATGTATTAAACCGCTGGGTAGAGAACAGAATCGAAGACGAGCAATTACGGGAGAAGCTCGATTTTCTGAAAATTCGAGTCGCGCATACGCGTCTCATTCAGGCTGCGGTGATCGGGTGGAAGGATGCGAGAGAGGGAGAACTAACCGAGGCGGAGCGCAATTTCCGTTCTTTCGCGATCTATAACGCGATGGACGAGCTGCTCGCGGAGGCGGGAAAGGGCGTGGCGTTCCTCAACGCCGGACAGCAGATCGTCTGTCTGCTATTTGGCGAAGGGAAGGACGCCGAGGCGTTCGCGGACGCGAATCTGGCCTGGCTGCGAAGCGCGTCGGAGAAATGCTCGGGTCTGTTGAAGACGCCGTGGTACTGCGCGATAGGCAAACCCGCGGAGCGTTTGCACCTCGCACACGTCTCGTACGGCGACGCGCTGCGCCTGCTGGACGGCATGGAGCAGACCGGTCCCGCTCAATGCGCAGACCGCCGTTCGCTTGCTGCGGCTTCCGCGGAAGCCGGTCATGAGGCCAGCGATCACGGGCAGATCGTTCCCGCTCTGGCCGCCGGTCGCCGGGAGGAATGGGAGTCAGCGTTGGAACGGGATTTCGCGGCCTCGCTGGAACAGGACGACCCGCTGGCCGCGGCAAAATACATCGCTTCGGAATGGATCGCAACCGTGAAGGAGGCGCTGCGGCTGCTTCGGGCCGAGGATGCTCGTCAACGCTTGCCGGAAGAACTGTTCGCCCGGCCGTTCGCGTCCGCTACGGTTCCGGCGATTCGCCAGGACGTGCTGCGTCTGCTGGAGGCGGTCGATGAAATCGTCCGAGAGCTATCCTCCCAAGAGAAAAACCGGCTGACGGTGGAGACGGAGCGATATTTGCGCGAGCACTTCCGCGAGGAGTTGACACTGCAAATGGTCGCCAACGAGCTGCATGTAAGCCCGATCTATCTGGGGCGCCTTTTCAAAGCGGAGACGGGGGAGTTTTTCAGCGATTATTTGAATCGGCTGCGGCTTGAGGACGCGATGCAACAGCTTGCCGGGACTTCGCTTAAGGCATCGGAAATCGCGTCTTTATGCGGATTCTCCGATTCGAATTATTTCTTTCGCAAATTCAAGCAGAAGATCGGAATGTCCCCGACGGAATACAGGACGGCTGCCGCTGCGGGGATGCGGGGCGAGTTGCAGTAAAAGCTGCCGCTATGTTCGATGTATAGGTATTTTGCTATCCGCGGCGGGCATTTTTTGGAAGGTTGTCAACCGGGCGGTGATTGTGATAAAATAAAAATACTGTTTTTGTAACGGGATTTAGGGGGTGTAGTCGATGGACATCGTACTGAAAATTATCCTGGTCATTTTCTCGATCGGACTGATTGCGGTCGTTCTGCTGCAACGCGGGAAGAGCGCAGGTCTGTCTGGGGCGATCTCCGGGGGCGCTGAGCACTTGTTCGGAAAACAGAAGGCTCGCGGGATCGATTTGTTCCTGCAGCGTCTGACGATCGGCTTGGCAGTTGGTTTCTTCATCCTTTCTTTGGTGGTTGCTTATTTCGTGAAGAACTAGGACGGGATAACAATCAGGCGGGGGGCGAGAGCTTCCCGCCTTTTTTGCATAGAACGGCATACTGGACAGGGCGTCGTCCGATTGCCAAACCCATATCATGTACATACTATAGTTGGAAGAGGTGATTCGGATGCCGCTGTGCACGGAGCAGGAGTTGCTCGATTTCATGCGGGAAACCGCTTATAAACCATTGACGTACAAAGAGCTTGAGAAACATTTCGGCATTGAGGACGCGGTGGAATTCAAACAATTTTTGCGCTTGTTGACCGAGCTGGAGCAGGAGGGCAAGGTGCTGCTGACGCGCTCCAACCGTTACGGAGTTCCGGAACGGATGAATTTGCTGCGCGGACGCATACAGAGTAATCCCAAAGGCTTTGCGTTCCTGATTCCGGAGGATAGGGAGCATCCCGACTTGTACATTCATGCCAACGACATGAAGGGGACGATGAACGGGGATATCGTGCTGGCGCGGGTGTCCGCGAAGAACGAGAACGGTCGATTCGAGGGAGAGATCGTCCGCATCGTCAAGCGGGCGGTGACGCAGGTCGTCGGCTTGTTCCACAATCACGAGAGCTTTGGTTTCGTGGAGCCGGACGACAAACGGATTACGAAGGATATTTTTATCCGGGCGGAAAATTTTAAGGGAGCGGTAACCGGACAGAAGGTCGTCGCGAACATCATTACATATCCGGAAGGTCGTACGGCCGCTGAAGGCGAGATTATCGAGATTCTCGGTCACAAGGACGATCCGGGCGTCGATATTCTGAGTATTATCCGTAAGCATGGCTTGCCGGAGGGCTTTCCGGACGACGTGCTGGCCGAGGCGGAAGCGGCGCCGGATGCAATCTCCGAAGAGGAGATCGTGCAGCAGGGCCGTCGGGATTTGCGGAATAAGGTTATTGTGACAATTGATGGCGAGGACGCGAAGGATCTGGATGACGCGGTGAACGTGGAGCGGCTGCCGAACGGCAATCTGCTGCTTGGCGTGCATATCGCTGACGTCAGCTACTATGTGCGCGAGAAGTCGAAGCTGGACGAGGAAGCCTACAATCGCGGCTGCAGCGTCTATCTCGTCGATCGCGTCATTCCGATGCTGCCGCATCGCTTGTCGAACGGAATTTGCTCGCTGAATCCGAAGGTGGATCGGCTGACGATGTCGTGCGAGATGGAATTCGAACCGGACACGATGAAGCGGGTTCGCTACGATCTATTTACGAGCGTTATTCGAACGACCGAGAGAATGACCTATACGAACGTGCGGAAAATTGTGAACGAAGAAGACCCGGAAGTGGCCGAGCGTTACTCGGAGCTTGTGGATACGTTTAAGCTGATGAAGGAGATGGCTTTGGGACTGCGTTCGATGCGAATGCGTCGGGGCGCGATCGATTTCGATTTTCAGGAATCGAAGGTGATCGTGGACGAACAGGGCAAGCCGGTCAATATCGTCAAGCGGGAGCGGTCGATCGCAGAGCAGATTATCGAGGAGTTCATGCTGGCTGCGAACGAGACGGTGGCGGAGCATTTTCACTGGTTAAAGGTGCCGTTCGTGTACCGGATTCACGAGGAGCCGACCAACGAGAAGTTGTTGACTTTTATGCAGTTTGCGAGCAATTTCGGCTATGCGGTTCGGGGCAAAGGCAACACCGTGCACCCGAGAGCGCTGCAGACGCTGCTGGAGGAAATTCGCGGCGCCAAGGAAGAGACGGTGCTCAGCACAATGCTGCTGAGATCGATGAAGCAGGCGAAGTACGATGCGGAGAGCCTGGGGCATTTCGGGCTGGCTGCGGACTACTATACGCACTTCACCTCGCCGATTCGTCGTTATCCCGACCTCATCGTTCACCGCGTCATGCGCGAGGTTTTGGAAAACGGAGGGGCGCTCCCGGAGTCGCGCTTCGAAGCGTTGAACGCGCGTATGCCGGACATTGCGACGCAGTCGTCCGAGCGAGAGCGCACGGCTGTGGATGCCGAGCGGGACACGGAGAAGCTGAAGAAGGCCGAGTATATGCTGGACAAGATCGGCGAGGAGTTCTCCGGAATTATCAGCGGCGTGACGAGCTTCGGCATGTTCGTCGAATTGGAAAATACGGTCGAAGGACTTATTCGTCTTAGCGATATGACGGATGATTATTACCATTTCCACGAGCTTCATATGGCGTTGATCGGGGAGCGGACGTCCAAGATCTACCGGATCGGCGACGAGGTGGAAATTCGCGTATCTCGGGTCAACATGAACGAGCATACGATCGATTTCGAGCTGCTTAACATGAGGCCGCGGAGCTCGGAACGCATCAGCTACGTGGATGCAAGAGGAGCTGCCGGTTCCGGTCGCAATGCCGATCGCAAGCGCAAAAAGCTGAACGCAGCTGGCCGTTGGGTCGGCATCGGCGGCGGCTCGGACGAGCGCGGCGGGCGCAGAGGCAAGGGCGGACGCCATGACGGCGGAAGCGGCGGCAAAGGCGACGGACGCAGCCAAGGCGGTGGCGAACGCGGTAGCAACGGCGAAGGACGCGGCCAAGTCGCTGGCGGACGCGGCGCCAAGGGCGATGGACATAACCCGGGAGAAGGCGGGCGTGAGGAACGCTATGGCGGCAAGGGCAGTGGCTCCGGCGCGGGTACAGGTCGCGGCCAGTCGGTGCCGGATGAGCTGGACGGCGGCTTCTACAACAGCGTCGTCTCCGGCGGCGGGAAGCGGAAGAAGAAGCCGCGCGGCGGTGGAGCCGAGTCGGTGAAAGCAACTGTGTCGGATGAGGCTGCGAAGCCTGTTATTCGGAATGACGCAAGCGATAGCGGAGTTCGCGAGAACGGCGACTCAAGCGGAAGCCGCGGCGGTCGTGACGCCCAAAATGCGGTCAGAGCGGATCGTGAGACCGGCAAAGCCGCAGGAGGCAAGAGACGCGGTCCTGGGCTCGACATGTGGGGGCTGCCTCGTTCGGGCAACTACAAGACGATCGACGATGAGGCTGACGGCGGTAAATCCTACGGCAAACGCAAGGGCCGCGGAGACGGAGGCGCCCGCGGAACGGGCAAGCCATCCAAACCATCCAAGCCGCTGGTCAAACCCGTCGCTGCGGTTCCGCAGCAGCCGGGCGGAAGCGAGAAGCCTCGGAAGCGGAAGAAAAAGAAGGAATAGAAAAAAACCTTTCGGTTGAACGACGGGATGGGGCTGTAATGCCCCTAACCGCTTGCTCTATCCGAAAGGTTTTTTCTTGTCAGCCCCCGATTGTCGTGAACGCCTTGGGGAACGAAGTCAGAACCTCGACGCCGCTAGCGGTGACGAGAACATCGTCCTCAATGCGCACGCCGCCTACCCCTGGAACGTAGACGCCCGGTTCGACGGTAAACGTCATACCTTCAATCGTAAGGTCTTCGTTCATTCCGTGAACCGAAGGATACTCATGAACGTCCATGCCGAGACCGTGGCCGAGTCGGTGATTGAAATAAGGGCCGTAGCCAGCCGAGGCGATCGTTTCCCGAGCGATACGGTCGAGACTACCGAGCGATACGCCAGGGCGTATCGCCTCAATTGCACGCAGGTTGCCTTGAAGCACAGCATCGTATATTCGCTTCAGTTCCTCAGATACTTCCCCTACCGCAAACGTACGAGTAATGTCAGAGGCATAGCCTTCGGCATATACGCCAAGATCGAACATAATCATTTCACCCTCGGAAACCGTCCGTCGATCGGGCGAGCCGTGAGGGAGTGCCGTTTTCGGCCCGGTTAGCACCATCGTATCGAAGGAGGGGCCTTCCGCTCCAAGCTTCTTCATCTGGTACTCCAGCTCGGCGACAAGCTCGATCTCCGTCACGCCGGGCTTAACCAAAGCGACGCCGGCTCGCAACACTTCCTCTACAAGACGCACCGCCTGCTTCATGCTCGCAACTTCTGCCGACGTTTTCGCCGCTCGCATCTCCCGCAATGGCAGACCGATGTCGACGAATCGTGCTGCGGAAGCAACGGCCTGGATGGCTTCGAATCGATTGACGTTGAGATCGTCCTTTTCTACCCCAAGTGTCGTTAGAGCGGGAGGAAGCATCTGTCCGAGAATTTCGTATGCGTTGTCCGTATCCTGATGAGTGTGGATGCTTGCGACGGATGAGGCCGTTTGGGCCGCTTCGTAATCAAGAGCAGGTACAAGAAGCCGAGCCTGTTCTCCTTTAGGGAGAAGGAGAGCGAGCAGCCGCTCGTGAGGATTGGTCGCAAAGCCGGTTAAGTAATACACGTGTTTCGGAGAGGTGATCAGCATTGCATCCAGCTGTTGCCGTTCCATATATTGTTGCAGTCGTTTAATTCGTTCCGTCATCTGTACTCAACCGCCTTTCGTATCTCCTAATTGTAGCGGATTGGAACGGAGGGTTCCAGCGGTCGATCGGCGCTGAGTCGTCTGTTTGCATGTGCACAGCATAGATGCTAGTGTGGAAAGAAATGGTGAGGGGACGCAGGGAGGTGCTGTCATTTTGGAAAAGATCGGATTGGTGCTCGAGGGTGGAGGAATGCGCACGGCATACACGGCCGGAGTGCTGGAATATTTTGCGGAGCAGGGGTTTTATTTGCCCTATACGATTGGAGTGTCTGCCGGCGCTTGCACTGCGGCAAGCTATTTATCCAGGCAACGAGGGCGGAATAAAGTGGTCAATATCGACTGGGTGGCGGACCCGCGATATTTATCCTGGAGAAACTGGCTGAGAAATCGGCAGCTGTTCGGCATGGATTTTATATTCGATGAAATTCCGAATTCTCTTGTTCCGTTTGATTTCGCAGCATTCTCTGCGAGCTCGGAGGAGCTTGCGGTCGGAATGACGGATTGCGAGACCGGAGAAACCGTGTACGGCTATAAGAACGCCCCCGGCTTTGAGGTGTTGAGGGCGCTGCGCGCGTCGAGTTCATTGCCGTTTATCGCTCCGAGCGTCGAATATGACGGACGTCCGATGATGGATGGAGGCATCTCGGATCCGATTCCTTTGCGCCAAGCGGAACGGGATGGCTGCGATCGCAATATTCTTATTTTGACGAGGAATGAGAGCTACCGGAAGTCTCCGAATCGTTTTCCGTGGCTAGTACGAACCGCTTATGGCAAATACCCCGAATTCGTGAAGACGTTGCTTCGGAGACACGAAATCTATAACGAGACGCTGAGCTATATCGACAGACGCGCGCAAGAGAGGAAAGCGTTTGTGATTCGGCCTACTGTTCCTCTCGAGGTCGGACGGATGGAGCGGGATCCGGCGAAGCTGCTGGCCTTGTACGAGCAGGGAATGAAGGATGCGAGAGAGCTAATGCCTTCGTTGCAAGAATGGATGTCTGGGGAAGTCTAGAGCGGTGCGCCCCTTTGCGGGAAGAGTCGGATTTTGGAAGCTCCCTTCGACAAATTGCTCCTGATTCCCGATTTACAACCGAGTCCGTATCCTATAGGATAATATTTGGTGTGCACTGGACAGGCTCGGGAGGATGACATTAGATGAAACAGTTATATCATGTGCTTGGTGCAAAGCAATTCGAGAGGAACGAGTTGGAGCAGCTGTTTGACGCGGCATTGGACATGGAAAAGGTCGTTGCGCGCGGCGGGGATCGACGTCACGAAGGACGGATTATGACGACGTTGTTCTTCGAAGCGAGTACGAGAACCCGGCTGTCGTTCGAAGCGGCGATGCATCGGATGGGCGGAGGAGTAATCGGGACGGAAAATGCTTCTCAGTTCTCCTCCGCAATCAAGGGAGAGACGCTGGAAGACACGATCCGCATTCTCAGCGGCTACAGCGATGTCATCGTTATGCGTCATACGGAGATCGGCGCCGCTAAGCGTGCTGCGAAGGTTGCCTCGATTCCGGTCATCAATGCCGGAGACGGAGCGGGAGAGCACCCGACGCAGGCGTTGCTTGACACCTATACGATTCGCAAGGAATTCGGCAAGATCGACGGCCTCAAAATCGCGATGGTCGGCGACCTTGCATACGGACGAACGGTCCACTCGCTTAGCTACATGCTGGCCAACTATGAGGACGTCATGGTGTACTATATTTCTCCGGACAATGTGCGGATTCCGGACAACGTCAAGAGATATATGGAAGAGAAGGGCGTGCGGTACGAAGAAACGAACGATCTGAACTCGGTGGCCGGATCGATCGACGTGCTGTATCAGACTCGTATTCAGAAGGAGCGTTTCCCTTCCGTCGAGGAGTACGAGAAAGCCTCCGGTCAATTTATCGTGGATGCAGAGCTAATGTCGCGGATGAGCAAGCATGCGATCGTGCTGCACCCCCTGCCTCGCGCAGGCGAAATCGCCGAGGAAGTCGACGACGATCCTCGTGCCGCGTACTTCCGTCAAGCCGTCAACGGCTTGTATATCCGGATGGCGCTCGTGGACAAGTGTATTACGGAATCCCGGCAAGGTTAAGGTGTTGTGGGAGGGAGGCGCTTCTTGCGCCGTCCCTTTCTTATGTGTTATGCTTCTGAAATTCGAACATACGTATATACTTATGTGATTATGAATGCAGTTAGGTAGTTAGGTACATGATCTAACTGAAGCGGTCGGTTGAAGGTGCGGTATGCTGCATGGTATAATGGAAATCCGGCAATTCTAAGAGAGCAGGTGAAGGAAAGTGGGCAAGAAAAGCCAGTATGACAAGCCATTGGCGCAAAATAAGAAGGCCTCCCATGATTACTTCATCGAGGATACCTACGAAGCCGGCATGGTGCTGACAGGAACTGAAATCAAATCCTTGCGAACTGGCCGAGCGAACCTGAACGATTCGTTCGCGACGATCCGCAATGGGGAGATTTTCCTGCACAACATGCATATCAGCCCGTTTGAACAAGGCAATCGGCACAATCCGTCCGATCCGACAAGAGCGCGCAAGCTTCTGCTTCATAAAGAGCAGATTCATAAGCTGCTTGGACTGACGAAAAGAGATGGCTACACGCTGGTTCCGCTTAAAGTGTACGTGCGCAATGGTTATGCCAAATGCCTAATCGGTTTCGGCAAAGGGAAAAAGCTGTACGACAAGCGCGAGTCCGATGCCAAGCGGGATGCCCAGCGCGACATTCAGCGGATTCTTCGGGAGAAGCAGAAGGTTTAAATCGGGTTGTGAATATTGGCAATCCCGGGTTATTATCGGGGGATTGGTTTTACGGATATAAAGTGGTATTGCTGGCATCAACATTTTCGGTAAAGGCAAGCCGCTCGTGTTATAATAGATTTTGCAACACAGCTTGATTCTAATCATCCGTCGCGGGTGACCTTGTGGAGTTCCGGCGTTACTATCGTCCGGCAACCCAAATTCGGGGGCGTTTATGGATTCGACGGGGACAGGACGAGCGTGGGTAGCGGGTAGTAGGGCTGCGTCTGCTTCACTAACGCGGAAGCCAATTTAAACGGCAAAGCTAAACAACCAACTCTGGCTCTGGCCGCCTAATAACGGTCACCAGGCTCTTACTCTCCATCGCCCATGTGGCGGGCTAAGGGCTCAACTTTAGTGGGATACGCTGTCTAGTCTCCGCCTGGGGCTGGCTGAAGAAGACAATCAGGCTGACCCGAAGAGAATCCGGTGACAGGGAGTCTCTAGGGTGACATCAAATCTGTCACTACACCCGTAGAAGCACATGTGGCGTTGTCTTCGGACAGGGGTTCGACTCCCCTCGCCTCCACCATCATCAAAGCCAGCCGCATGAGGCTGGCTTTTTTGCGTGGAGCGAGGGTTAGTCGATTACCCTGAATCCGAAGGAGGACAGTTGGGGGCGTTCCGCGCGCAGGTTTGCGGAGCAAACCGAGCACGGCATCTGATTCTACCGCTGAGGTTGTCCTCGTCGAATTTGCCTCGGCAGCAAGTTCAATCAATGAAGTCAGATACCCCCGAGCCTCCCATAAATTGCGACACGAGAACTCCGACATGAAATGGTCGGATTCGATTGGGGAGCTAGGAGGGGAATCGTCCCAGTCCTCATGAGGGCAGGTTTTTCTATGTCTTGAAATTGTAGCCGTAGATCCATTAAGGAGGACGTTTCACAGACCGAGTAGTCATATTTCATGTTACCTTATCAGCCGAAGTTTAAAATACCCATTTTATGGTATAGTAGGATTGTTGGGGTAATTGAATAATTTAATCATACATATATTTAAGTTGAAACTTCCAGGAGATGTAGTAATGGAAATGGTGAAGTACTATTCATTAAATGAAATGGTTACATGAATTTTTTTATAAAATATCGGGCAATTTAGCTCAAATCGTACCACGGGTGGGGAGAGCAAAATGAAGAATAAAGAGACGGAAGATTTTCCTTATACGGCGATGAGGGACGGGCAGAAAAGTTGAGCTACAGTATCCATCGGTAACTTCAACTCGTTAGAGTAATAACGAATGGAAGCAAAGGGTGGCAGGATGATAAATTGGAGGCAATCGGATTAGATGGTATCATTCCAAAAGAGTATGTGTTCATATCCGAAGTTATCGGTTATGAAAAACCAAGCCCAGAAATTTATCATTATGTTCTAAGTATGACTTCTTTACCACCAGAACAGGTACTTGTCGTGGGCGACTCTTGGACAAATGATGTTGCGGCTCCAATACAAGAAGGGTTGAAAGCTATATGGTTAAATAAGAAGAATTATCAAGTACCTCAAGAGCCCCGCCCTCTAGCAGTGATTACCGAAATAGAGGAGTTACGCGCGATTTTGTTGTCACACGTAGGGGATCACTATGAATAGCACAAGATGCTCCTCCGGTTTGTTTATTCAATAAAACGGGTAAGGTTCATAATTACTACAAGAAGCTCTGTTCCAAGAAAGCTGTTCAAAAGGATGGTCATCGAGAATCAAGTAGCCGATCAGTGTAGGACGCTACAGACTGCGTAGTTTGATCGAAGAAATTGAAGTCAATAACGGGGAGTTCGTGGGTTCGTTTTTAGGTAAGGACGCTCCACCATCATCAAAGCCAGCCGCATGAGGCTGGCTTTTTTGCGTGGAGTGAGGGTTAGTCGATTACCCTGAATCCGAAGGAGGACACTTGGGGGCGTTCCGCGCACAGGTTTGCGGAGCAAACCGAGCACGGCATCTGATTCTACCGCTGAGGTTGTCCTCGTCGAATTAGCCGCGGCAGCAAGTTCAATCAATGAAGTCAGATACCCCCGAGCCTCCCAAAAATTGCGACACGAGAACTCCGACATGAAATGGTCGGATTCGATTGGGGAGCCTGATTGGGGTTCGATCGCACTAAGTGGAAAAGGGCGAGTCCGTACAGGGAAGTAATACATTCCAACTGGAGATGAAAAAATTGGAAGAGAAGCGGTAAAGCTGATTCGACAGTTGATAAGCCAAAGGGACAATTTTGCTATAGAAACGACTTTATCTGGAAGCTTTGCATTGCGACATATGAAAATGGCAAATGAACAAGGATATCGAGTCGTATTGTATTACATTGGTTTACAAGATGTTCAAATGCACATTGATCGAGTAACATCGAGGGTGGAGCAGGGAGGGCACTGGATTGCTGAAAGTGATATTCGCTGGAGGTATGGTCGGAGTTAAGCGTATACACACTATTTACTTTTTATGAATCTTTAGTATCTCAGTATCAATAATGATACCCGCTAATTGCATAAAATCAAAACCTAAGATGCCGTTGATTTCAAACCCATAATTCATTTCTCCAACTTCAATCGGAATGAAATGAAACAGATATGAAAGGTAACCCGTCAATAAGTTCAATGTTCATCCTCTACCTCTAATTCCAATCCATCTCCGTTCACGAATTTCTACCCTTGGTCTAGAAGTATGAAAGAAGTAAAATTCATTGGCTGGACGAGTTCTCTGCAATTCATTACATTGCTTCATTGCTTCAAAAGAGTCGTCGAACTTTTGTACAATTGCCATTTCGTCTACGAGACGGAGCCCGTCATCTGAGTGTGCTTGAATAGCTTCAATGACTACCCATTCGTTAGGGTAAAGATTTTGCACTTCGTTCCACTTCATGATGAACCTCCGTTCATTGCTTTGATTTTAGTATATATCAGCTCGGCGTTACCTTCAATGGAGACGGGGAGTCTCTAGGATGACATCAAATCTGTCACTACACCTGTAGAAGCACATGTGGCGTTGTCTTCGGACAGGGGTTCGACTCCCCTCTCCTCCACCAATACCATCAGTGAGACCACCTCGTGAGGTGGTTTTTCTGTGTTTTATGGGTTTGTTGTAGGGTACATTGGGGCCAGAAAATTTTGCTGAACCTGGCTTGTGGGGGCATTCTGGTTATGTATACAGTGAGTTTCCCTGTTGCAGTGCAATGACAGTAGAAACTGACCGCAATGAATACAGGGAAGAAATAAATAAAAGCCCGCTTTTGGCGGGCCTTCGTGTTTACATAGTGTTAGTATCTATTGAATCCAGTACTGTTGAGATTTGGTCTAACTTATCACAGACATCACTGAGACTATCATACAATCCGTTTCCTTTGATATCGCTTGTTAAGGACTCCAACTTGTCACATACATCTGAGATTGAATTATAAAGCCCTTGTCCCTTTAGTTCTTCAACAGAAGATTTTAAATCTTCAATGTTGGAGTTCATAGTATATATACCGTCCCTAATTTCTTGAAGTACTTCGATTAATTGATCCAAAATAAGCCCTCCTTCATTCTGTGGAACTAGACTTAAAGAACGATCTTCCCATTCTGATTCTTTACAACTCCTGATTCAATCAAATACTCACATGCTTGTTGCATTGCATGATTGATGTTG
The DNA here is from genome assembly GCF_003386235.1 of Cohnella phaseoli. Taxonomy (GTDB): domain Bacteria; phylum Bacillota; class Bacilli; order Paenibacillales; family Paenibacillaceae; genus Cohnella; species Cohnella phaseoli. The sequence goes on along the minus strand of NZ_QRDZ01000036.1, from coordinate 6,339 downwards.
CCGCCAGTTCTACTGAATCCAAACGCACGTGCAGTAACCAAGTAAAGGTCGGTGGTAGTTATTCCAATACTCTTGCTAACTATCTGGAACATTGCTTCAGTGATTTCTTCTTTCGAAATATGATTTATTGCTCTAATCCCAATGTCATTAGAAAGAGGGACCCGTGCTTTAATCTTATCGGCCCTCTTGATCCAGAGGAAATCATCCCTTTTTTCTAATTTATCCGCAAGGTACCTATCGATCACATAGTTGACTGAATCCCGGACTTTGACAGTCACCTTCTGATTACCAAACAACCTAGCTACTCTTTTGCACAGTAATTCAAAATGGATAGGGTATTCCTTCTGGACAACATGTTCGATTACGTTCTTCAAGTACGTCGTGTCATCGGAAGGGCGTTTAACTTCATGCACATTGGCCTCTTCGTAATAATCGAACGAATATGGGTTGCCGTAAGAATGATCATCATTCGATACGGGACTCTCAATGACCTCAATGTTTATCGATTCTTGTAAGAGTTCGTCTTGAAATCTAGACATTGCTCCAGAATTTATGCTGCTTTCTTCTGAATATTCATTTAAAGCTTTATGGACAGCTTCGAGTAGCTTCCGGCCCTCTGCTAAAGGATCTTTAATCCAGTCGGTAGACCATATGCGATAGATCCTCCAGCCTATATCTTCTAAGACAGTTTGACGCAGCCTATCACGTTCTCTAGCTGTTCGAGCTGAATGATAAGTAGCTCCATCACATTCTATCCCTAGAACGAACCTACCGCTTAACGTAGGGTGTTTAACGGCAAGATCAATTCGATATCCGGAGCAACCCACTTGGGTAGCTATAGAGAATCCATTCTTTACTAAAAAGTCGTAAACAGATTCTTCAAATGGGGAATCTACATTTACTGTATCGGTGAACGTCAATTCGTTAAGAATTGCGTCAGGACCATTGATAGCAAACTCAATGTAGGAACGTAGCATTTTGACACCCTCGGCGTTTGTACTCTCCAGCTTTATGTCGGTTGGCCGAATTGATCCTACTAATTTCACGTTATACTTGGCTCGGGTTATGGCAACGTTTAACCGGCGAAATCCGCCCGATCTGCTTAAAGGCCCGAAGTTCATGTACATTATGCCGTTTGGATCTTTAGCGTATCCAATGCTGAAGATAATCGTATCACGTTCATCACCTTGCACATTCTCCAGGTTCTTGATAAAGAATGCTTCTTCTTTATCCTCATTAAAGAATTTCTCGTACTCTTGGTTTTGTAAACGTAATTGACGAATTGCAGCGTCAACGGCTTGCTGTTGGGCTTCACTGAAAGTGACAACTCCTAAGGATCTGTCAGGATAATTGCGGAAATGCTCATAAACCAATTCTGCAACACGTGCAGCCTCTCTGGAGTTATACCTTTTACCTGCTCGATCATAAACCCCGTTTTCAACATAAATGTATTCGACGCCGTGATTAGGAATCTTATCAATGTGAGACGGAAATGTGATTAGATCATGATTGTAGATCTTTGCGTTCGAGAATGCGATTAGATGTTCATGTCGGCTTCGGTAATGCCATCTTAGTGTACGCTCTGCAAGAACAGTTAAAGATTCATCAAGGATGGACTCAAAGGCGTCTGTATCGTCTAAACCTTCATCATCAGAATCGTCCGCATCAAAGTCACCATCTGATGTACTCGCGGCGAAGAAACTTGTTGGAGGTAACTGTTTATTGTCACCGGCTATTATAACCTGGCTCCCCCTCATAATTGCTCCGATTGCATCTTCTGTACAAACCTGTGAGGCTTCGTCAAAAATTACAACATCAAAATTGTAATTATCTGCGTCAAGAAATAGGCTTACAGAAAGAGGAGACATCATAAGACAAGGCTTTAATGTTAGCAACAGATTAGGAATCGCTCGGAATAGCTTGCGAAGAGGAAGTATTTTACGCTGCTTCCCTAATTCACGTTTTAATATCCCGACCTCATCTACGGCCATTGTTGCTGTGTTCAGATCCGGTAACCTCGAGACTAACCGTTCTTTAATCCTTGTTCGGGCTAGAGTAAGCTGAGTCAGATCAAGGCGATTAAATTCACGAATGATCTCATCGTGACTCCGACTACGGAATGAGTTAACCGTAGGAAACTTAACGATCACAGAGTCTACCCAAAGTCGGTAAAATCGCTTTAAGAAAGTACCTACAATCTGATTTTTGTCGATCTTAAGCTCTTCTATCTTCTGGACATACTCCACTAGGCCTTCTTTATTACACTCATCCCGACAACTACGGAAATCAATCCATTCTTCCAATGAGGAAATGTTATTTAAGCAATTGTCAATCTTTAAGGATATCTCTGTTAAGTCTGTCCGGTGTAATTCTTCTTTATTGTCGAAGAGGTCTGCATACCAACGCCATTCCTTTTGTATCTGGGACAAGCTATCTTTTAGGCTCTTATTGTATGTAGAGACCTCAGAGATAAAAGTTGTGTCGGAACAAATGCTAGCAATATAATCCATGGGCAAAGCATATTTTTCATGTATCTTTTTAAAATCACCTGTCCAAGATAATGAACCTAAGATTGAATTCCAGTCCGTCTGGATACTACCATTGAAGAAGTTTTGATAAGTCTCTTTAAGACGTTCACTCTCCGTATTGATCGTAAGATCAGTAATCTGAATGATTTCGAGCTTGGAGAGGTCGTCCATTACTTCATCAAATGAAAGCTCTCTACTGCTAAGTCTAGTCACTTCTGTAAATAGCCCATCTAGATCCTGTAGTGAATTAGTTACTTCAGTAATCATTTCAAGGAGTACCTGTGAATCCATTGCCGTATAATCCGAAGTTGTTGAGAGTACTCTTTGAAGTATAAGCGGTAGATCATTGTCCTTAATAATTCCTAGGTTCTCATGGTAAGTTTTAAGGCTTTGATAGATAGAATTGCTGCTTATAAGGAAGTCCTTAACATTTGATGGAATTGGTTCACCCGAGAACGAATTGATGATGCTTGAGAAATGTTCAAGTGATTGTTCCAACAGTCCCCAGTCTGTTAATTTCCCCGCGTAATGGACTCCAAGTAGTTCAGTTAAGAGGGGATCATTCACTTTTAGCCATGCATGCTTTTCGGAGAGATCCTTTAACTGATTTAAAATGGTAATAATTGTTTGATCATCGATCTTTTGATTACTGCCCTTCATTAAGCCAAGGAGATGTTTCTTGTCTGATCTGTAACTCTTCTTAAGGTGTTTAAACCAAGAGGTATATTCCACTTTGAACCGTTTAAGCATAGATGAGAAATCCAACTCAAAGATTTCTTTATCAAAGAGGTTGCTAATTGAAGCTGTAATTTCATTGATTTGGTCGTAGGTAATCTTAGCCTCTAAGGATATCTTCTTAATAGCAGTGTATTTGCCAGGCTCAAACCACGCTTCGGTTGGCCTTGGATTAAGAAGTATATGACTCATTAGCACGTGAAGGCTTTCTAAGCCGACAATAGATGATTTGTATGGAATTTTGAGTGTTTCAACAATACCTTCTGCCGCGGCAGATACGGCTTCTAATCTTTTGGAAACCGTGGATAATTCGTTTATGATTGATCTTGCAAACTTCATCACATCATTTTCAGTAGGAAAACTTTCAGAGTCTAATAGCTGCTTAATGTCTGAGATTTTTGTTTGGAGTTGTAACTTTCTAGCTTCCGCTTGCATTGTGAAGTAATCGCTATGGTACACCTTCTGCAGATGATCCCGATATTCCTCATACTCCTGTTTCATCCCAAGATATTTCTCTGCTTGCTGAATAAGCAAGGATATATTGTCCGTTGTTACCCAATGAATCGGAATACCTGGTGATTTCTCAGATACATTGAGGATCTCAATGAGATCACCTATTTCGGATAAGCTCGGTCCCCTATTCAAACCAAGTGTTATGTTAGCTTTGTTGAAATTCTTCAAAAGTGTTTCGAAGGCAGGGGACAGTTTCCTTAGATTTGTTTCAATATCATGCCTTAACTCGTGAGAGACATTAGGAACGTTGCAATTTCTCCATGGGTTAAGAACATAATCAGCGGTCATTTTTCCAATGATCTTGGATAACTCATTCAGGAGGTATTTATATCGATTCAATTGTTCCGGTGTTGTTTCAGCAACGTTGTTAATGGTGAATATCACGTCGGGGGTCTCATACAAGTTTGCCAATTTCCCATTAACCATATATAGAGATTGATTAAGAGGCTGTATGATCGTATGGAGCTCCGTGACATAATGGTTCAGTTTTTCTCTTTGTCTCTCAAGTAATTCAAGCTGTGAGATTGCCTCTTCATGAACTTTAAATCTGTTTAAAACTAATGTACGTCCGAGATCATTCAGAACCTCTTTCTTATTGGCTTTATGGCTGTGTAGGGTCAAACAAAAATCTGAGAGGCCGGCTTGAGACAGGCGTTTATGTACTACCTCAAGTGCTGCCATTTTCTCAGACACAAAGAGGACTCGCTTACCTTCAGCAAGACTCTCTGCGATTATGTTTGTTATGGTCTGGCTTTTCCCGGTGCCTGGGGGGCCTTGCAGCACAAAACTGACACCCTTCTTTGAATAAAGAATGGCATCTTGCTGGCTGGAATCAGCATCTACAACTTGAAACGTATCTATAGCCCGTGTCTTCTTGTCATGATTATAGTGATTGAATTCAGCTGGCAATGTTTTTATTTGAGTTCTGTCTCCAGATAACCCAAGAAGAACGGGATGGGATTTAATTTTGTCTTGATTTTTATCTAGGTCTTCATACATGTTTATTTTCAGAAATGAGAGTAGGCTTAGTCCCGTTTCAAGGGCAACTTCCCATTTGTTTTTAATAACTGTTTTGCTGAGGGTTGTGAGATAATCTGTTATGTTGTCTTCATGTGCATCAAATTCAAGTAGAGTTACCCCAAATTCGTGCTCCATCTTATATTTTAGTGTTGGGTTGATAACGACCTCGTCTTCATGTAGACGCAGGACAAAAGGGGATGTAATGGACTCTAATGTAAGTGTAACTGGAACAAGCACGATAGGGGATGTGATTGTTTGGTCAGAGTCCAGGCTCTCCTTCCATTTGAGAAAACCAAATGTAAGATATAGGATATTGACACCCTGCTCTTCAAGTGCTGTCTTAGCTTTATTTCTAAGGTTTCTTAAAGTCTTCTGTTGCTCTTTGATTGATTGGTTAGTTTGGATATCACCAAGTGAAGTAAATGGCTCAGTAGCTTCATCGTCCTCATCTTCGAGTTCTTCATAAGGGAAAGGGAATTCTAAGGCTGTCTCATTCACGACTAGCAGCCTGAACAATTCAGCAAGCTCAGGACTTACAATCTTTATGTTGGAACGTTTGGTTTCCCGATAATTAATGAGTCTGTTTTTCTTGCCCAAATCAAGGAGTCGCTTTTTCCATTTATCTATACGGACATCAATCGCAGCCATAATTAACACCTCAACCATCCAGGGCTTTAGTCATACATATGCAGTAAACAATTTCTTATAAATAATTTCAACAGTTAGAAAAAAACTCCTTCTTTCGACTCAGGATGCTGTTAATTGTCAACATATATATTATAATGTTGATTTTAATTGAGTCCAAGGGCCACACCCTCTTCGGGGGTTACGTTTGGCTTGCGTTCTCCCACTAGTTGTGCTGATTCCCAAGCTCAATATCATAACCTTTCATGTTACCCATCAAATTTCTGATACTATACATTGAAAGTCAGAAGTTATATGATGCTGTTCTTAGGAAGCTAGAAAACTGTCTAGGATAAAGGATTTCTTGAGAATCTGACGGCTTAAAATATTTTGTTGCAGATCATTTTGTCCGTTTTATTCGTTTTGATGAAAACGGTTATTTTGTATTCACTTCTCTAGATATACCTAATGAAATCCCTGTAGAGATTTTATAAAACGAAAAAATTTCCCGGGGTACTTGGTTGATTGTAAGAAGGTTGCTCTGTAAATTTCTGCCCCGGGGGGTCCAGTTTGCATTTTGGTATTTCGCAATCATGCTATAAACCATTTCCTTTTTATAGACCTGTGTCTACACGATTTTGTATCGATGCAGGTCTTTTTTGCTTTCAGGGTTAACAGCGAAGACAAGGAGCGTGAGAGGGCTCCACATCATTCAGGAGGAGAAGAGTATTCAGATTCGGATTTGTGTGGCAGGGAGAGTAGATGGAGTGCTACGATAAAAATGCAGTCGAAAAACACCCTCGTATGAAATAAAATGAAAGCAGACGAGGGGACGAGTGACAATGAACAGATACGACAAGGCATTTAAAGAGGAAGCAGTCAGATTGAGCGATGAGATAGGCCCCAGGAAAGCCGCCGA
>NZ_QRDZ01000035.1:91191-101759 GCF_003386235.1 Cohnella phaseoli | reverse complement strand
AATCGTGTTCCGTCGAGGAAATCCAGAGGGCGACAGAAGACGGATAAGGTCAAGCTTGTCGAGGAGAATCAGCGCGTCATACTACGTTAGGCAAAGATAAATGAATATCCAATTTTGTGGAAAACCGCGTCTCCTGTTCCTGCTCTGATTTTTTGGCTTACTGGGAAGAAAATCAAATGGAAAAATATGAAACCAAATCACAATATTGGATTAGGCCTCACCCTTCGACTATTATGTCAGGTTTGATGCATGACTAGTGACTTTTTTGGCCTCTACTCCACAGCTTGGGTAGCGCCGAGGTACTTTTTTGGCCTCTACTCCGCAGCATCGGTAGCTCGGAGGCACTTTTTTGGCCGCCACTCCACAGCATCCGGAATACACCGCTGCCTTTTTCATTGGCTTCCGCTATTTTCTGATGCAAGCCCACCTCGGCCTACGTCCTCCCAGCTCTCTCGCGCTTACGAAATCCTGTAGCGGATGCTAGGATTCCAACTGGCCCCGTCGTAATAAATATTCGCGTTCTGGTTCACGACAAAGTAAATACGATCGCCTTGCTGGACCTGGACATCGATGTCATGAGCGACGCCGATCAAATCGACCGCCTGGATAGACTGCCATCCGGAGGATGGCCAGACTTGCGTACCGTTTTTCATAATTTTGACCCGAATGCCGTCGCCGCACCCATAACAGCTCGATCCGCCGTCGTCGTCCATTTTCGCCGTTCCGTAAATTCTTACCGTACCGTCAAATGGCGCCTCCCAATTCGTAAGCAAATCGTACGTTTCGGCCATCAAATGCGCGGTGGGTTCGACGAACGAGTAGTCGACGGATCCCGGCCCTTGCCATCTGTTATTGACCCATGTCATGTCCACAGGACCGCTGCCGCCGTCGTATTGATACCGCCAACCATCCTGGCCTTGGATATTGGAATATTGTGCGGACAATTGATAGACCGGCGCCACGTAGCTAATGCTAGGATCCCAGCTCGAACCGTCCCAGTAATTATTCGTTTTCTGATTCATCACGAAATAAATAAGGTCGTTCTGAGCCACATTGATCGTAAGGTCATGCCATACACCTATCAGATCGTCGTCGGCCAGCTGTTGCCATCCGGTAGTCGGCCAGATTTGCGTGCCGTTCTTCATAATCTTGACTTGAATGCCGTCCGCGCACCCGGGGCAGATCGCTCCGGCCATATCGTCCTTCTTCACGTTCCCCTTGATTCGAATCGTTCCGCTCTTCGGGGCTTTCCATACGGGCACAACATCGTATCCGTCCGGCATCATATGGGTCGTGGACTCGATAAACAGATAGGGGTTTGGCCCCTGCCATCTCCCTGCGTTCCACGTCATATTCACGTACCCGTTTCCGTCATGGTATTTATAATACCACCCGTTCTCCCCTTGAGTAGCGGAATACTGCGAGGACAAACGATAGATCTTCGGTGGAGCCGGAAACTCGGTAAAATGATAAGACAGAGCGTCCAGGTTAACGAAAGCATCGCTGGACAAGGCGTTTTTCTGACCCGTCGCCACAATTTTGATCGTATGCTCCCCGTCCGTCAGGTTGTCTTTCGCATACAGCACCTGTTGATATTGCTTTTGCCCCGCATACAAATCCACTCCGCTCGCTTCCAGAAGGCCGTCGATATAGACGTCCGCTTTCCCGTGATCGGTCCCTTTAGAGCCGATCCATTCGATGCGGTCGCCGTTAAAAGAAAATTCGACGGAAGCTCCGACTTGATCCGTCGCCAGATCATCGCCTTGGAACGGGCCATCCTCCCGCTGCTCCGCCCAATTTCCTTGAAGGATCAGATTGGGTTCGTCATTGTTCGTTTTGTGCCAATCCAACCTGTTGATGTCCCGAAGCAAATGGACATTCATAGGTTCGAGATTGTTCACATAGAGCGCGTCGTAGTATCGCTGATACGCGGCGCTGCTGCGATTCAGCAGCATATCGTAGTCGCTGACGAACATCGATTGCGAAGGGTTGTTGATTTCGGTGACCGGGTCCCCTAAATAGTCGTCGACGATGTCTTCGAAAAGCTGGCCTCTATCGATAAACTTCTGTAGGCTCTTGTTCCAATTGCCGTTCGTGACGTATTTGGCGCCATGCTCGAACGCCGTGGAGGCTTGATGGTAATATGTCGCATTGTCTGCCAGGTCCGGTCCGTCGAATTCATGGGCCAGTTCCTTGCCCGGCAGATTGGTTCTTAACAAATCCATCGAGAAGGCATGGTTGTATTCGGGGCCGTCATCCACGAAAACGATATCCGCTTTCTCGGCCAGATCAACGAAGTCCAGCGTGCCTCTCTTGCTAGCCGAATCGTCGAACATCGAGCCCATGACCAACGGGAATTTCGTTCCCCCGATAGCGTGGTTGGCATCGGCCAGTCGATCGACCGCGCTTTTTAAGACGTGGTGTCGAAACTGGTACCAGGTCAGCCCCTTATTCCCGTTGAAGTCGGTAGGCGGCTCCACTTGAGCGAAGGATGCGTATTGCGTGCCCCAGTGCGTATTCAAGCTAGAGATATCCTCATACCGATCAAGCAGCCAGGAACGAAAAGCTTGCTTAGAGGCCTCCGAGTAATCGCCCATTAGCCCGTTTCCGCCGCCCGAGATTTCGTTCTCGCCATACATGCCGAACAAAGCGGAGACGAAGATCGGCTTGTTAGTCGGGTACCGCGCTGTATACCGAGAAATCACCGCCTCGTACGCCTCGACCACTTTATCCATGGCCGTAGCGGAGTTAATAGAGAGATAAGGCGTGAGCGCTCCCGAAGCATCCTTCACTCTTTCCGCTTCCGGTAATCCGCCGTCCGGCCCCATCGCAAAATAAAGCGATAATGCAAACGGCATGTTTTTATTATCGATATAGTCGAGCTGCGCATCCATTAAGCTCCAGTCGAACGTACCGTCCTCATTCTGAAAGGACGACCAAGAGAACCATACCCGAAACGAATTCATCCCGTACGCGATCGCCTGATCGACCAAATCCTCATACAGGTTCATGTCCTGCGTATCTCCGGCTCCGTACATGAAGTAGCGTTGATCCGCATTGCCGGAGTTGGCGCTTGCGATCGATTGACGGTTTGCAGGTTGATAGGCAGAGTAAACGGACAGCACAAGCAAAATGGACAGTGCGCAGATGGACGCTTTTTTGAACATTTCGAAATTATCCCTCCTCGATGGGTTGAACGCCTACGATTCGAATAATGCCGGATTTTCCGCTTAAATGGCTGGCCCATACCCAGCGGCTATCTCCGGAATCGATGCAGGCGAAAGGAATTTCGCTGCCATTCCAGTACGCGCGCTCGATTCGGGTATCGGGCGAATAGGGTCCCAGACGGATGCTGAGACGATCGACAGGATGCTGGAGTTCGAAGGAGAAGGTATGCTCGCTTGCGCTTCCCCGCTCTCCTCGATCGTATACATACGAGATCGATTGTCTTATTTGGCCGGTCACTACCGGATATTCCGATATTGACATCTTCGTCCAATCCGCCGGGTAGCGGGGGACGAGGCGCAGATGACCGGGGTCGTTATCGTCGATGCCCAGAAGCAGGCGAACCGCCTTGGTACTGTCCGCGACATGCGAATCCTGGCCCATGTATCCGTTGACCGGCAAATAGTACCGACCTGAGCGATGCACGATAATTCCTTCCGGGGCGGCCCAGCCTTCCAGATGAGGCAGGTAGGTATGAGTTAGCATCAGGTGCAGAAACTTCTCCGCATCCGCCATCCGGTCGAGCAGCAGCGCCGATTGCGTCATCATCCCTTGACCGTACCCGAACATTCGCAAGCAATTGTAATTTTCCGATCTCATCAGATGTCGGTAGGAATTTTCGCTAATCTCCAAAAAGGTTCGATCCATCGAGTCGCCGCTTGCCCAGTCCTCCAACGGCGTATAGGAGTCGCCTTCCGTGGCCAGCTGGATCGGCACGAGCTTATGCGCATGATCCTGCCAATAGCAATCCTCCTCGGTATGCCAGATGGGCCCGTCCTCCGAGGGATCGACCAAATGATCCAGAATGCCTTGGCGAAGTCGCTCGTAGAGCTGCTTCCAGCGTTCCGCAAGCTCCGTTCTTCCGAGCTGTTCCGCCATTCGGATCGAAAGCTTGATTCCATGCAAGCAATTGTATGACGAGTAAATGTCATAGGACCCGTGGGCGCATTCGCTTTCGGTGAACAGCACGTCTTTGCGAACTCCCGGCCGGATGCGATCGTTCGCAAGCTGCCACTCGATCCACTCTACCGCCGCTTCCGTAGCGGCAAAGTGCTGCTCGTTCCAGTCGGCCGGGCGGCCCATCCCGTGCCAAACCATGTAACGGCCCCACATGCAGATGCCGTGACCGTCGTTCTCCCGGACTCCCTTCTCGACTGTTCCTCCCACCTCAACCTCGTACGTCGTATAACACGATCGGCCGACGATTCTGTTCCAGTGAGGCGGATTCGCTTCCGCGAACAAGGCGTTGTCCAGCCAATCGACATAGGAGCGGACGAACTTGTCGTAGCCGAACGCCATCGCCTCCCGCAGCAGCTCGCCGACTCCGCGGGCCCACGCTTCGCTAATCCCCGACAGCTCGCCGGGCGACCGCTCCCGATAAAGCTTAAACCAGTTGCCCAAGCTGCCGAACACCGGGTCGAACCCGAACCAGATGCCCATCCCGTAGATATAATGAGGGATGGCCTGTCTGGCCGTGGAGGAGGAGCAATCCGTTCCGTTGTCCGCGATATAAGCGGCGCACTCCGGACCGTTGCGATACAAAAAAGTAGCCGCATATACCGAATCGGGATTCCCTTCGAAGCGGTAGCGCGGCCCGAAATAGCCGTCCGGCACTAACGGTTCGTCCAGAACGGGTAACTCGTCGACGTACGTGTACAGCAGCTTCTGCAGCCGCTCGACTCGATCTTGCCAGTCGCCCGTTTCAATTTGCTCCAGGCTGACCGTCTTCCTAGCACTCTTAACGAAACCGAGATCCGGCAGCGTCGGCAGCTCGGAGCACTGCTCCGCGGTCTCCAACGTAACGGCCGATACGACGGGATGTCCGTATAGCAGCGGGTCGCCTTTTAAGGAGATGGACTCCACTTTGCGTTCGCCCAAATCGACGGAGAAGACGAACCGGGCGTTGGAGCTTAACGAGCCCATCGCCCGAATGCCGTCGACAAGAACGACGGCTTCCTCGACGATCTCCCTTCCGTCGTCCCGGCCGCTGAACATTTGCTCGTCCAGATGGCCGATATACTGGCCGTACATCCACCAATGCCAGAACATGTCCCACGCGCGGGAGTACCACATGTTGAATCCGAATACGAGCGGAACGACAGTCTCTTCCCCGTCCGTCCAGCGAATTGCGATTTCCCCGGCCTTGTCTCCAACAAAGTGGGAATAGCCGTGATCTCCCTTCGGCGAAAACCAAGACCCGTTCGCAACGTCGATGCTGTGAATCATGCCGAGAAAATGAGCGGTTCGGACCTTCGCGCCATAACACGGGAGCGTCATTCCGTCGTTCCAAGGATGCAAGCTCCCCCGATCGCCCGGGGAGTCCTTCACCAGATCGTCAATCTCGAATTCGTTAAGCTCGGACAGATGGAACGGGATGCCTCTGACGATCGCCAGCTGCCCATCGGAGATCGGCGGAAGCGCCTGATAAACGCCTCCGCCTTCGTTCCGTCCGACGTCCCCGATCAGTCTCGTGTGCAGCGGTCTCGAAGCGCACAAGGTGAGCGCGAGCTGCAATTCCCTCTCCGAGCCTTGAGCCTCCTCTTCCAGTTGGACAAGAGCTCGATAGCCTTCCCTGGTCCCTTCCATCTTCAGAAAAGCCACTCGTACGGAGCTGCCGTTGATACTTAGGCCGTCGAAGCCGTCGAACTTCTCCTCGATCGCTTTGCCCAAGCGGCTGTCCTGATCCGGCCAATAGACCAGCTCCAGGGCATGGATTCCCGCAGGAACCTGCAGCCTTTGGCGAAAGACAGTCGTCTGTCCCTGCTTCACCTCCGGTTCTCTCGTCTGGAGCCGGTCGGCCGGCAACACATCGGATTCCCAATTGCCTGTAATATCGATCGCATTCATAGGCAAGCTTTTGCCTCCAGTCTCGGTTACTCTTTCACGCTGCCCAGCACGATCCCGGACATAAAATATTTTTGCAGGAACGGATAGACGCACAGCACGGGCAAGGTCGCCATGAAGATTTGCGCGGCCTTCACTGTTCGGTCCGAGATTTCGCCCAGCAGCTTCGCCTGCACGGGGTCGATATTGGCGAACGTTGACGTGTTCATTTTGACGACCACGGTTTGCAAATAGCTTTGCAACGGATAATGCGAAGGCGAATTCATCAGCACGATCCCGTCGAACCAGGAGTTCCAGTGCCCCACAACGGTAAACAGCGTAACGGTAGCCAGCACCGGAGCCGAGAGAGGAACGAAGATCCGTCCCAACGTCGTCCAGTGACTCGCGCCGTCTACGAATGCCGCCTCCTCCAACGCCTTCGGCAAGCCGCGAAAGAAGTTCAGCAGCAGCAAGCAGTTGAACACCTGTACCGCTCCCGGAAGCACCAACGCCCATATGGAATCGAGAATGCCCGTCATTTTAATGGTCATATACCAAGGAATCAATCCCCCGTTAAAGAGGATTGTAAAGACGAAAGCCCAGGCATACAGCGTGCGACCCGGGAAAGCCCGCTCTTCCTTGGACAGCGGATAGGCGGCCAGGACCGAGATGAGCATGCTTAGCGCGGTCCCTAGCAGAACGCGTTCGAGCGTAATGCCGAGAGCGGTAAAGAACTCGTGCCGCAAAAAAACGAATTGATAAGAAGAAAGGGTGAAATCGACCGGCCATAGCTTAACCAGGCCTGCGGCCGCCGCCGTCTTGTTGCTAAGGGACAACGCCAGCACGTTCAGAAAAGGAAAAAGCGCCAGCAAACACATGATCGTCAGAAAACTATAGTTCGCCATGTTAAATGCGATTCTGGAGGTAGACATTTTTCCAACCATATCCGTTACACTTCTCTCTAAAAGATTCGATAGCCCGCCAACCGATAAGCCAGCGCATACGAGACGGAGATGAACAAGCACGAGATGACGGATTTGAACAAGCCGACCGCGGTCGCCACGCCATACTGCGTATCGATTAGTCCGATCCGATAGACGAACGTATCCAAAATATCTCCCGAGCTATACACCTGCGGACTGTATAAGTTAAAAATTTGATCGAATCCCGCATTCAGCACGTTGCCGAGACTAAGCGTAGCGAGCAAAATAATAACCGGCAGCATGGAAGGCAGCGTAATGCTCAACGTTTGCTTCCACCGGTTCGCCCCGTCGATTACAGCGGCTTCGTACAGAGACGGATTGGCGTTCGTGACCGCGGCCAGAAACACGATCGTGTTAAAGCCGGCTTCCTTCCACAAGTCCGTAAAGACGACCGTAAAGCGGAACCAGCTCGGATCTCCGAGGAAAAACACAGGCTTGAATCCGAAAGCGCGTAACAGATCGTTAACGATTCCTTGAGACGGCGACAGAATGTCGATCAAGATGCCGCCCAGCAGCACCCAAGATAAGAAGTAAGGCAAATAGATGATCGTCTGCACCGTTCTCTTGAACAGCTTCAGGCGAATTTCATTCAGCAACAGCGCCAGAACGATGGGGACGATCAGATTCAGCACGATTTTGCAAAGCGCGATAATGACCGTGTTCGCGAGCACTTGCTTCGTATCCGGCAAACTCCACACGTACTTGAAATTATCCAATCCGATGAACGGCGAGCCGAACATCCCTTTGGAAGGCATAAACTTTTGGAAAGCGATGACGATGCCCGTAATCGGTCCATAACCGTAGATCAACAGCAGCGCCAGGGCAGGCAAAAGCATCAAGTGCAGCGGCAGGAGCCTTTTCCATCTATGCGAGAGCATCTGACTCCCTCCAAATTCCATAGTTCGATTTGGCGGAAGATGCGGAGGATTTCCGCACCTCCCGCTCCATACGTTTATTGGTTAGCGGCATACCAATCGTTGACTTCCTGCGTAATCGCATCTCCGCCGAGCTTCTTCCAATCGGAGACGAACTGGTCGAACGCATCGATCGAAGCGGCCCCCATGACGATCTTCGTGAACGATTCCAGCTGCAGCTTCTCCAACGTCGACTGTTTGTCGACCATCGCGTCCGTCTTGGAGCCGTAGAATCGATCCGCCTGCCCCAGTCCGTTGCTCAGATAATAGTCGAGAACGCTTAATCCCGAGTTTTGCGGAGCGGTCCAGAGCGCGGTGGCGTATTGACTCTGATCGCCGTCCTTCGTGAATTTCGTGTAATTGTCGTAGTTGTCTTTCACCTGCAGGTTCTTCAGCGCGTTCTGATCGTTGTTCTCGACGACGGCCTTAAGCCCGCGGTAAATGTTGATGTTCTGCTCCGGATCCGTTGCGTACACGGGAGCGAACCTCCAACGGATGTAGCCATCCGGATTAGGCACCGGTTGATGGAACGACAAGTCGATGCCGCCCGTATCCCACCCGTATTCTTTATCCGCATAATAATTCGCCAGCTTAACGATCGCCTCAGGATGGGCGGCGCCCTTCTTGAAGACGAAATAGCTACCTGCACCGAGTCCGATGGACGGAGATGCCGGCTTGTCGTCGGAGGACACGATCGGATACGGTTTCCAGACGGCGTTCGGATCCTGCTTGTAGGAATCCGGCAGCGGCCAGAAGGCGTTCCAATGCGCGCCATAAAACATTCCGATCTTGCCGGAGACGACCGACTCGTTAACCTTGCCGGCATCCTTCACTCCGAACTCGGGATCGATCTGCCCGGTCTTGAACATCTCTTGCAGCTTGGCGAGAGCGGTTTTCATCTCTGGCTGAATGCCGCCGTAGACGAGCTTGCCGTCGGCACCCTCGATCCACAGATTCTTGTAGGCATGGTAGCCTTCGAGGAAACCGGTCAGATCATGCAGCCCGCCGTTATACAGATCCTTGCCGATCCCGAGGCCGAACGTATCCTTCTGGTTGTTGCCGTCCGGATCGCGGTTCGTGAACGCATCGGAGATGGCCAGAATGTCGTCCATCGTCTTCGGTTCCGACAGCTGCAGCTTATCCAGCCAATCCTTCCGGATCCAGATCATAGGCGCGTCGTCGAGTCCGGCGGTCGTGACCGGAAGCGCCCGTACTTTCCCGTCGAAGGTCGCCGTTTTCAAAGCCAATCCGCCGTTGGACTCCAGGAATTTCTTGTATTGAGGGGATGCGTATTTCTCGATGGCACCGGTCAGGTCCTCCGCCATATCGTTATCCACCAGCTGCTTCAATTGCTTGGCGTTGACCGGGATAATGTCCGGAATATCGTTGGAAGCGATCGTGATGTTCAGCTTCTGCTCCCCCGCTCCGCCCGGCTCGTCGCCGATGACGGACCAATTCAGCTTGAGGGCGATGCCCAGGTCCGCCAGGATCGCGTCGGACCAAATGTTTTTCTCCGGCGTTTCTCCCGGTTCGAATTTATCGGCCGAGTTAAACACCTTGACGGTCGAGATCGTAATCGGAGGATCGTACTTCCCGAATGGATCGGGCGTTTCCTCCGCGCCGGATGACGAAGCGGACGGCGACGCGGGAGAGGACGGCGTCTCGGACGATGCTGCATTTTCTTTGTTCTGGCTGCAGGCTGTCAGCCCGAGCAGTAAGGTGAGAGCTATCAGGAACAATCGATGCGACTTGTGGCCTTTCATTCTGTGTTTCCCCTTTCGATCGCTGTGTTGGAATCGCTTGCAGTTTTAATTATAATGAGCTCGGCCTTGATCCTATATAGAACTCTTTTGACGTTTATCGTTTTCTGTTGATGTGGAAGCAAGTCGACAGGCTGGCGGTTTACGCGATGTACTCTATCGCTGGATTCCAGCTGGCGCCGTCGAAGTAGG
Organism: Cohnella phaseoli; assembly: GCF_003386235.1. Classification (GTDB taxonomy): domain Bacteria; phylum Bacillota; class Bacilli; order Paenibacillales; family Paenibacillaceae; genus Cohnella; species Cohnella phaseoli. The sequence continues at coordinate 91,862 of NZ_QRDZ01000035.1, read as the reverse complement.
GATTGCCATTGCGGTTCATGACGAAGTAAACGCGATCCCCTTGCTGGACTTCAATCGTGGCATCATGCGAGACGCCGACCAGATCCGTAGCTTGAATCGACTGCCACCCTGAGGACGGCCATACCTGAGATCCATTCTTCATGATCTTCGTGCGTATCCCGTCGCCGCAGCCGTAACACGCCTCCCCGCCGTCGTCATCCATCTTCGCGGTTCCGCGGATCCGAACGGTTCCGCTTAACGGTGCTTCCCATGCGGGAACCGCATCATACGTTTCCGCGATCATGTGCGTAGACGGTTCGATGAACAAGAAGGACACCGTATTCGGCCCCTTCCACTTCGCCCCGTCCCATGTCATATCGACATATCCACTGCCGTCGTGGTACATATACCGCCACCCGTTCTGCCCTTGCACCGAGGAGTACTGCTCCGATAATCGATATGTCGGATTAAAGCTCCCCGATATCGTCATCGGCTCATCCGTTACCACTTCGGCTTGATCTGCCCTATCCTTGATGCCGCTGCCCGCTGTCAGAGCGATTGTGTCGCCCGCCACAACCGTCGGGTTATCGCCTAACGTGATGGTTAACGTCCGATTGTCGCCGCTCCAAGCAAAAGAAGGATACGTGCCGAGCGTATGGCCGTTCGACAATACGAGCTTTCCGGCAACCGGA
>NZ_QRDZ01000035.1:0-91095 GCF_003386235.1 Cohnella phaseoli | reverse complement strand
AACGTGATGGTTAACGTCCGATTGTCGCCGCTCCAAGCAAAAGAAGGATACGTGCCGAGCGTATGGCCGTTCGACAATACGAGCTTTCCGGCAACCGGATTCACGTTGCCGTTGGTCGCGTAATCAAATTTCAGTACCAGTTGATCGCCGCTTGCCGTTCCCGGAGTTCCGCCGACGTCGTAAGCTTTGGCTTCCTCAAGCGTCGGCACCTCCGGAATCACGTATTCGATCGAAGGATCCCAGCTGGCGCCGTCGAAATAGTGGTTCGCGTTCCGGTTCATCACGAAGTAAAGGCGGTCCCCTTGCTGGACTTCGATCATGAAGTCATGCTCGATACCCACCAAATCCGTGGCTTGAATCGCCTGCCATCCTGAGGACGGCCAAACTTGCGACCCGTTCCTCATAATCTTCGTGCGTATCCCGTCCCCGCATCCGTAGCACGCATTCCCTCCGTCGTCATCCATCTTCGCCGTGCCGCGGATGCGGACGGTTCCATCGAACGGCGCTTCCCAGGTCGGCACAGCATCATACGTTTCCGCAAGCATGTGCGCGGAGCGTTCGATGAACAAGTAGGAGATAGCATCCGGCCCTTTCCACTTGGCCCCGTCCCATGCCATATCCACATACCCGTTGCCGTCGTGATACATGTAGCGCCAGCCGTTCTGCCCTTGCACCGAGGAATACTGCTCCGATAGCTGATACATTGGATTAAAGCTGCCCGATATCGTCATCGGCTCATCCGTTACCACTTCGACTCGTCCTATCGAGTCCTTAATGCCGTTGCCTGCCGTCAGAGAGATCGTATCGCCGGCCTCGACCGTCGGGTTATTGCCTAAGGTGATGGTTAACGTCCGATTGTCGCCGCTCCAAGCAAAAGAAGGATACGTGCCGAGCGTATGGCCGTTCGACAATACGAGCTTTCCGGCAACCGGATTTACGTTGCCGTTGGTCGCGTAATCGAACTTCAGTACCAGCTGATCCCCGCTTGCCGTTCCCGGCGTCCCGCCGACGTCGTAGGCTTTGGCTGCCTCAAGCGTTGGCAGCGACGGGATGACCGTCACTTGGCCGATTGTATATCTTTTCTCGGCGTCTTTCCCCTCAATGGCCAACTCGATCGCGGGATTCCCCGACAGTCGATCTACCATTGCGATTTTGACGTCATAGGTGCCGCCTTTCAGATGGGCAGGAAGACTGAACGTAGACTGAGCGGAATAGGAATTGCCCTTGAAGAAGCGGCGTTGATCGAACTCAGAGTCCGTTCCGTACCAGACCGTTCGGCCGTTGCCGTCTACCAAGTAGATTTTCAGCGGATATTGCTCCGGCGATTTGCCGGTCGCCCGGTTCACCCAAGTATGATCGAACGTAAAGCTTTCGCCGGCCGCCACCTCCGCCGGATACTGCGCATTCGTCAGGACAAAGCGGTATCCGATGTTTTTTAACATTCTGCGGACTTCATCCGGTCGTTCATTGTAATAATCGTCCGCATCGTGCGCAGGCTCCCACCCCGGCAAATTCAAGAAGTTGAAATGCATTTTATCGATTATCTCATTGTTGGCCCATTCGACTTTATTGCTGCTTTTGTAATGCTCATAAGCGAAACAATATTCCGCGCCTAACGGCAAATCGGTATTAAAGAAAACATCGTCCAGCAGCTGCTTCTCGTAATCGCGGTAAAAATCCGGGATACCGTCCCTGCGGAAAGAAATTCGCGGCTTCGAAGCGCTGTAGTCGTAAGCCGACATGTACAGAAAGTCCTCGTAATCCTTATAAGACGGAGCATGATCGTCCGGCCATGCCGTGCCCTCCAGAATATTATTTTGCAGCAGCCATTTCCTGCCTTCCCAAGCATTGTTCCAGATGTCGATCAAGCCGATAAAAGCCGATCTTCTGCTCTCTGTCGTCGGATATACATAACCGGTCTGTCCCTCTCCCCACAAACCGTACGTTCTTAGATCGACGTATTCCACATTCGGGTCGTACTTGTAGCGATTAGCGAATTCGGTCATAAAGGCAGTCAGCTTCTCCTTATAGATCGGGTCGTTCTGATCCACCCACTTCGCGTCGCTTCCTCCGCCGAACGTCTGGTATTGATAAGGCAGATTGTATTCCGTGAACAGCCACTCCGGCAGCAGCTCCTGGTGACCGTCCGCGTAATAGAAAGGCTCGACGGACAATTTGAAAGCGATTCTCTTGCCTTTGGACACCCAATAATGATAGAGCTGATCAACGTATGACCAATCGTATACTCCTTCCTCCCTTTCGATATACCCCCATGTCGTAGCGATCGCGACAATGTCCACTTCTTCGAAGCCTGAAGAGACCCCCATATCCATCAAGCCCGGATAAGCGATCTCGGTTACAGTCAGCCCCATGCCGGGGTTATGCAGAACCTCATCCGTCTCCACCGGCGTAATATCTACCGTGGCCGACGCCTCCGCCTTAGGCAACAATCCGACGAAGTTCTCCCCCAGTAAAGCAACCAATAGTAAAATAGGAAGCGCAAATCGTCTGGCAAATTTCAGCTCCATCATCCACCATAACCTCCATTGTATTGGAATCGCTTACAATGTCGATTATAATGAGCTAGATTTTGATCCTATATAGAACTCTTTTTACGTTTATCGTTTTCTGTTGATATGGAGCGCAGCGCGACAGGAATCCAGCCCGCGATTAGCGAATCAACTGTTACATATTCTGACGAAGCTAGGTGGGGAACATCATGAAAGCGCTTTTCGATACGATTAAAATATACCCGAAGCTCATCATCACCTTCCTGATCGTGTTGACGCCGCTGTTCACGCTCAGCCTTGTCATGAACAAGTACGGCTCTGCCAGCGTAAAATCGGAAATTACGAACTCCATGCTATCGAAGGTTCACTTCTACAATAGCACGCTGGAGAACGAATTCGGACGCACGATTGCCATCATGCGGGAATTCGCTCGCTATGACGACCTCGATCTATTAAGCAATCGTACGGAGATTATGAACTACTACGAGCAGCGGGGAGCCATCCGCAACCTGCAGAAGGAACTGTCCGTCATTAAGAACTCAAGCACCTATATCCAAGAAGCCAGCGTTCATATTCCCTCCATCGACAGGACGATCTCGGACGACAACTTCGGTACCATTCAACAAGATGAATTCGATGCGCTTAACGTCCTTACCAATCACTTCGAGTCCCCTTTTATTTACTGGCAGGACCGCCTGTTCATCAGTTTGCCGTACCCGATCAAGTCGAATCGGCAGCCGCCCGATTTTGTCGTCGATATCGAAATCTCGATCCCACTGCTGAAAAACGCTCTGCTGCAATTTACGAACCACACGGCTGGCAATACGATGCTGGTCCATTTCGAGGATGGCTGGAGGATCGGCGGCGATGAGCCCGAAGGCTTCCTGCAAGCCATCAACTCCGTCATTCAAGCGGACAATGCCGACAATGCGGAGCTTCATTCGGCAACCGTCGACGGACAGAAGTATTTAATCGCCTTCGAGAAATCGAAAACGTTAGGCACAACGCTGATCATGTATGAGCGGGAGAGCACCGTACTCGGCCCGCTGGACCGATATACCGTCTGGTTTTGGATGATCTCTATCCTGACGCTTATCGTTATTATGATCGTGTCGTATTCGGTGTACCGTCTCATTCACCGGCCGTTAAGAACCCTAGTGCGCGCTTTTCGCAAAGTGGAGCATGGCAACCTGAGCGTCGCCTTCGACTATCGGGGCCGCGATGAGTTCCAGTACTTGTACACGCAATTCAACGCCATGGTTCAACGGCTTCAGCAGATGATCCAGGAAGTGTACGAGCAGAAATTCCGCGTGCAGCACGCAGAGCTCAAACAGCTGCAGTCGCAGATCAATCCCCATTTCCTGTACAACAGCTTATTTATCCTGTATCGGCTGGCCAAGAAGAGTCGGGACGAAAATCAAATCCGCTTCTCCAAGTACTTGTCCGATTACTTTCAATTTATTACGCGCAACTCCAGCGATACCGTCACCTTGGCCGAAGAAGTGCAGCACGCCAAAAACTATGTAGAAATTCAGAAGATGCGATTCGCCAGCCAGATCGAGGTCGCGTTCGGAGAGCTGCCGGCGTCGTATGTCGACCTGACGGTGCCTCGCCTCATTATCCAACCGCTTCTCGAAAATGCGTACAAGTACGGGTTGGAAGAGAAAGAAACAGGTGCGAAGCTGACGGTACAATTCGCCGAGGATCAGGCGGACTTGCTCATTCGGGTGGAGGATAACGGGGAATTGGCGGATGAGGAATTGATCGCGAATCTTCGGAGGAAGCTGGACGTACAAGATGCCGGGCTGGAGACGACGGGTATCCTCAACGTGCACAGACGCTTGCAGCTGCAGTTCGGCGCCGAATACGGCCTTGTCATTGCTCAGGGGGAATCCGGAGGGTTCTCAGTCACGATCCGATTGCCTCGAACGACGTCCATGTAACCGGAGAAAGGAAGTTGTTATTATATGTACAGATTACTGCTTATCGACAATGAACCGTTTATAGTAGACGGATTGTACGACCTGTTCCTGGAGCTCGAATCCGTGGAGCTCGACGTTCTGAAAGCCTACTCGGCTTCGGAAGCGCTAGCCCTCCTATCGGCGCATAAGATCGATATCGTGATCGCCGACATTCGAATGCCCGGCATGAGTGGGCTGGAGCTGCAACAAATCATTAAGAAACAATGGCCCTTCTGTAAAACGATTTTTCTGACCGGGTATAACGACTTCTCCTACGTGCAGACCGCCATGCGGCATGGAGGGCTGGATTACGTATTAAAAACGGAGGGCGACGAAAGAATCCTCGAAGCGTTCCACCATGCCATTGCCGCCTTGCAGGAGGAATGGGAGAAGGATCAGCTGATGGAGGAAGCTCGGAAAGAGCTGCATCTGGCCAAACCCCTGCTGCAAAAAGAGTATTTGTTGAGCCTGCTGAACGGCGAACGTCTGCAAAGCGAAGGCATTCGACACCGATTCGCGGAGCTCGGCATCTCCTTAAGTACGGCCGATCCCGTATTGATCGTCGTCGGTCGCGTAGATGAATGGCCGGGCGACTACTCCTTCGCGGACCGGGAGCTGCTGACGTTTGCCATTCACAATATCGCTCAGGAGTATTTCTCAAATTGCCGGATCGCGGTTCTGTCGTATGACCGTGCCAAATTCATATGGCTGATCCAGCCCCAAGAAGGGGACGGCGCTAACATGTCCGCATTCGTCCAACGCGTCCACGAAACGCTGGATTCCGTCCAGTCCGCCAGCCGCGGCGTGCTTCATCTTCCGATATCGTTCGCAATCTCCGGCAGCTTCTGTTCGTGGAGCGAGCTCCCTTCCGCCTTCAATCGGTTGATTCGTTTGCTCGGACGCGGACTCGGATTGGGCAGAGAAAGTCTGCTGACGGATCTCCCCCCAGTGGAGAGATCGCCCGGGACGGCCTCGAAAGGTGTCCATTCATCCGGAGACAACGCAAGCCTCGCGGGGCAGAGAAGAAATATTCCACTACTCGAATCTTACTTGGAGGGCGGGGACGCTGGGGAGTTCGCCTCCCTCTGCAGCGGGATGCTGCAATCCGCGGCTCACGATCCTTTACACTATACGGAGATGTATTACAGCATAGCCACGATGATCTTATCCTATCTGAATCGGCTGGAAGCGACCCAGGATCTGTTAGAACAGCAAGACTTCGACGGGCTAATGAGAACCGACGACCATCCGAACTGGGAAGCGGCCGCGCATTATTTCGAGAACGTCGTCGCTCTGCTGTTCGCCAAACGGCATGACGAGCAAGAGGAGAAATCCAATTCTGTTGTCACTCGCTTGCACTTGTACATCAAGGAGCATTTGCACGAGGATCTGTCCTTGACCAAGCTTTCCGAAGTGACAAATCTCAGTCCCTCCTACTTGTCCAGATTGTACAAGCAAACGACCGGGCACGGACTCGCGGAATACATTGCCGAGAGACGAGTCGACAAAGCCACCTCCCTGCTAACGGAAACCGCCATGAAGATTCATGAGGTCGCGAGAGAAGTCGGATTGGAGCATAACTATTTCATCAAAATGTTCAAGAAGCATACGCATATGACCCCTCAGGAGTATCGCGAGCTGAAGGTTCGGGTGCTATAATCAATGGGGACTTACATATTTCACCATAGAGATAGGGGATTCGTATGACTAACCGAAAGATACCTTTTCTTATGCTTTTAACCATTCTTCTGTTTGTGACGGCCGTTCCGGTTTCTTCAGCAGCATCTGCCAGCAAAGCCATTTATGTTAATGGGACAAAGGTGCAGTATGCGCAGGAGCCTATTTCGGAAAATGGAACAACGCTTGTTTCCGCCAGAGAGACGATTGAAGCGTTGGGCCTTAAGTTTCAATGGGACAAATCCAGCAAACGCATTATAGGCACTAGCGATAGCGGTGAAACGACGATCGCCATCGTAATCGGGGAGTACACCGCTACCATTAACGGCATGTATTTGATATTGGGAACGCCGGCAGTGGAGAAGAACGGCCGCGTCATGCTGCCCTTGCGTTTTCTGACCGACAGCCTTGGCGCAAGTCTCACCACGAAGGGAAATACGACTCTTATTAAGACGGTTGCCGAGAATAAAGGACCTTACTACACAGGTCTTCCTTTGGAAATCACGAACACCTATGTCAAAAACCGCAGCAAGCAAACCCTCACCGTGAACTACGAGGAGTTCTCTTCCAACGATACGCACAACTTTACCTACAGCCATTCCGTGACTTTGGAGCCGGGCAAGAAGGGCGCCTTTAATCTCTACAAGCTCATCCCAGGGGATGCCGTTCCAGGTGAAGATGATACCTATTATCTCGGACGCGCCGTCAAGAGTATCTCCATGGGGGCCGATGACACGGAGAACGTTACGGAGAGCAAGAGCTATAACAAAGCCCATAAATACATCTTCTCCGGGGATTTCGAGAACACGCTTACCGCGCTGTTCAAGAAAGTCATCGAGGAGCAAACAGCACGATTCAAGCAAGAGCTAAAGCAGGAATTAATTAAGAACAAGTATGTTCCGCTTAAAGTCGTCGATTCCTTCATTACTTACAGCGTTCTCGATACTCCGGAAGCCAACATTCGGGTGGCCAATTTAACCGAGAAGAAGATCGTTTCTTTCGACGTCACCTTTAAGTGCTACGATAATTACGGAGATCCGGTAATCGACCCGACTTCGGGCTCCAGCCTGTTCAAAGGTATTACGCGAACCTTCGAGCTCTCTTCCGGCGACTACGCGACATTCACTTGGGATCTGCTGTGGCAGGATAACACAAGCTCCCTCCGCAACATCACAATCACCAAAGTCGCTTACTCTGACGGCACGGTTTGGAAGCGGAAGTAACTAGAGAAAAGGGCTGTCTCATAAGCCAACCCAGTTGCTCTGCTGGATAATCGATGAACAAGGTGCAAGGGGGATGTACCTCTCTCCGATGCTATACACTCCTGAAACCATCTGAATGGGGAAACCTATGATAAGGTGATTTCAGGAGCGTATGAGGCAGTCTCCGGGCTAATCATGACTCACAACGTTTACAATTTATTGGATATTAAACTTTTACGACGGGTCTATTTGCACAAATGAGCTTACGCAGGGAAGTTAGTCGAAAATTCGTACAACGCAGCTCGAACCAGGCTTAAATGGCGGACTTTTGTAGGAAGAACCGCACAAAGCAACTCGGATCAGACTCAAACGACGAACGTTTGTAGGAAAAATCGTATAAATCAACCAAGGTCAGGGATTCTATGTCACTAAAGCGTCTTCGATAATTATATGAATAACTTCCGGGAATTATCTGGAAGTGTTGTGGGTCAAGCATAGTTCTCCGGAGGTGCATCCCCCTTCTTTGTCTATCGATCGTCTTGAGCAACTCTGCTTATGAGGACAGTCCCTTTTGGTGTGAATGAACTTTTCGATGGCCTTCCCAAAGAAGGCGTTTAAATTATACTTGTCCATTAATCCATACTAATCTAAACGGTGGAACACTTTGCTTATAATCCATGCTACTGGAAAGTAATGATTTCATGACAGCATTGAAATTTAATTTATTGTCATTTGTTAAAACAACCACCTGACTATCCTTTAATGGATTTCCAAATTGCCCTTCTAAATTCAGGAGGTATGGTTCCCACCTCGCTGTTGACCGGTTTGTTGGTCGCGCTGCTCTGCCAACGTTTCCTCCAAACCAATTCAAACCTTCAGTCCCGCTCGGGACCGCGAACCGCCAATTCGCTTGCCGCGGAGATCAGACGAATCAGGCTGCGCGTCGAGCGGTACAATCCCCGCTCGGCGTTTCGCATGCACTCTTCCAGCGTCGATGGCCCTTCGACGATAGAGAAGCAGCCCGCGAAATTCGGCGCGAGCTTCTCGCTTTCCGCTCCGAGACTGCCCGACAGCAGTACGGCTTTCGTGCCCTCCTCGCGGGCCAGCCGGGCGACGTGGAGAGGAAGCTTGCCGTACATCGTCTGCCCGTCGCTTCTCCCCTCTCCGGTGACGACCCAATCAGCGTCGCGGATTTTCTCCCGCAGCCCGAGATGGGCTTCGAGCACTTCGGCGCCTGGAGCGAGCTTCGCCCCGAGCGCCAGGAAAGCAAAACCGAGGCCGCCCGCCGCGCCGGCCCCGGGAACGTCCCGCAGAGGAGCCCGTCCGGCCTCTACCTTGTCCGCGTAAGCGGCCATCGCGGCATCCAGCCGTCTGCACAGTTCCGGAGACGCCCCCTTCTGCGGGCCGTAGACGGCCGAGGCACCGCTCTCGCCGAGCAGCGGATTGCGGACGTCGCACGCAACCGTAATCCGGGCGGACAAGAGCCTCGGATCGAGCCCGGAGAAATCGACGGTCGCGATCTCCGCCAAGTCCGCGCCGAACCCGAGCAGCGGCTTCCCGGAGCGATCGAGGAACGTCGCGCCCAGCACCCGAAGCATTCCGATGCCGCCGTCATTCGTAGCGCTTCCGCCCAGCCCAACGACGAATTCCGCGTAGCCGGCGTCCAGCGCCGCCCGCATGGCGTCGCCCAGACCGGCCGACGTCGTCCGCAACGGATCGCGGTCCGCCTCCAGCACCATCGGCAGCCCGAACAGGTTCGCCGCTTCCAGCACAGCCGTTCCGCCGATCGTCCCATAGTACGAACGAACCTGATCTCCAAGCGGTCCCGTCGCTTCCACGAACCGCTTCTCCCCGCCGCCCGCCGTCACGAGCGCGTCGACCGTGCCTTCTCCCCCGTCGGCCATCGGCAGGGCGACCGCCTCCGCGCCCGGCAACTCGTCCCGTACGGCCCGAACCATGATCTCCGCGGCTTGCACGGCGCTTAAGCTTCCCTTGAAGGAATCCGGAGCCAACAACACCTTCATCTTCATGAACTCCCCTTTCTCTTTAGAGGAAAAGGGCCGCCCAGCCGCGATGACGGCCGGACAACCCTGCTTCCAATGATATTAATTTAATATTTAATGCCCGCACATGATTCATTCTAACGCCGAAGCTCGATTACCGGGACTCCTTGAATACCAGAAGGAATCAAGCCGTACGCCTCCGTATACGATTCCCCTTGCGTCAGGAAATGGAACGGCCGGTACTCCGGAATTCTCGTCGGAACGAGATGCAGCGGGCCGAACGTGTTCCTCCGCGTCAGCACGACTTCCACGCATAGCGGACCGCGCTTGCGCAGCTCCTCCGTAACGTCGGCTTCGTATGGCTGCCAGGCGACCATCTTCGTCTCCCCGCCATCCGCGCCGACTTTCACGCAGGCAGCGTCGAACGCAGGCAACTTGAGTATCGCTCTCCCCGCGTCTTCCGGCCATGCCCCGAACGCGTCGGCATCGACGAGATAACCGAGCTTGCCGCCGTAGAACGGAAATCCATGAACGGTCAGATCCCCGAAAGGGACAGTCTCCGGCAAGGCGACTAGGCATCTCCGTACGCCGTCCAACCGTACGCCGAACTCTCCCAGCAAATAGACGGTTTCCAGATTGATCTCGTTTCGGAAAGCGGTCTTCAGCTCCAGCCGGTTCTCGCCCAACCGCAGCAGCGCTCCCGGGAGCCTGATCTTGGCGAAACAAGGATCGACCCACCAGCCGTCCGTAACCGTCCGATCGACCAAAACTCCGTTAACCGAAATCTCGAACAGGTCCGGCCGCTCGATCGCGATCCATAAGTCGTCTTCCGGGACGACATCCGCCGAAAACTCGAATCGCAGCTCGAGCGGAGTCGCCGTCTCGTTCAGCTCACGATGATACAGCGCGGCGTACCACGGCTGGATCATCCGTCCGCCTCTGAGCGGCAGCCCGAGCTCGGCGCGAATGCTCCGGTCTGCTTGCAGAATTTCCGCCTTCTCGCTCCATTCCCCGCCCGCGATCCTGTAGCTCGCCATGTCCAGCACACAGACATTGCTCTCGCTCAAGCGGTAAGGATAAGCCCCGTCCAGACGAATAGGCCTCGACAGCGACGTAGGCGTAGTCGTTGTCGTTGTCGACCCGACGACGGCCGCACTGGCCGACTCCGCTACCGGCTCCTTCCCATCGATAACATATAGATGCTCTTCCGACGGATGGAACCGAACGGTCCAGATCAGCTTCCCGTCGCCGCTTTCGCAAGATACCGACTGCTTCCCGCCGGTCTTGCAATCCCACTCCTCGATTGAGCCAACGACGCCGAGCTCGATCCGAACGTCGTAAGCGACGCCTGGATTGACGTTCAGCAGCGCGAAATAATAGCGCCCGTTCTCGTCCTCGTTCAACCGGCAGAAGATATCCGTCGCCGGAGATCCCGTCGCGGCGTCGACGACCCGTACCGGCGCGCTCTGTCCGCCGCGAACGGCTTCTACCACATCGACGCCGTCGAACGGAACCGACACCGACCTAGCCGCCAACCGCGCACATCGATCCGAAGGGAGCGCATCGACGTACGCGGGAACCTCGCCCGCGAATACGACCCGGCCCCCGGCTTCGGCGAACTTCTCCAGCGCGGCCACCGTGCTTTCGCGAATCGTGACCATGCCCGTGACGAGTACGACGCGATACGCCGCTTGTCCGACCCGGAACACTGGCGCGCCAACGCCCGCGGCTTCGACCGAGTACAATCGCCCGAGCATCTCCTCGTCGGCATAATCGAAGTCGACCTGCGCCCCCGCGAGCCAGTGGAACGTATCGCGATACTGGTCTTCCAGCTTTTGCACGTCAGCGGACTGCGTCTTCATATCGATCGACCAGCCCGGATATACCTGGCACCAGACGCTCTCCACCGGGTTCATCACGAGCACGTCGCACTTGCGCTCGCCCTGGGACAACGCCAAGCCGAACCGGGAGAAGTATGTCTCCACAAAATCGTAGTCGTCCCACCAAGCCGATTGGAAAGAGATGCTTGCCGGATAATCCCGCTTCGACTCTCCCTCCATCGTGTACCAGGACAGATGATGATTGCGGATGTTAATGCCGAACAACGTCTGCCAATCCCCGACCGCCTTGTGCGATTCGAAAGTCATCTGCCAGCCCGTACAGCCGTACAGCTCCGACAAAAGCCATTTCTGGCCTAGTTGCCTAGCTGCCGACGATAGCTGCTTGACGAGCCAATACTGACGATTGCCTTCGCGAAGCACGTCGACGCCCGGGTCGTCCTGGTATTCGTAGAAACGCATCGCCGAACCGAGGTACGCCGTCTGCGCCGTCAACGTGTCTTCGTGCAGCATGTGGCCGGTCAGCCGCAAGCCGTTCTCCCTCGTCCAAGCTTGCATCGGCTTCAGGTAGTGCTCCAGGAAAAGGCGTTGCGTCAGCTCGACGTAATGCCATTTCACTTGGGAGACCAGCTTTCCCTCCGGCTTCAGGAACAGCTCCGGCAGCCTGCCGCGCAAGTCGTAGCCGAAAGCCCGCTCGAAATCGTCGAACAGCGTATACGTCCAAGGCACGCTCCACAGCCGGTGCTCGTTCGTGATGCCAAAGCCATCCATGAGCGCCCCGCGGTGCGGTTCGTCCGTGAACACGCCCTGGATCGCTCGCCCGAAATGCTGGCCCACGCGTTCCTTGTAGCGGTCGTGCGTAATCTCGAGATAACGGTCCGTTGCTTCGCGGTTCATCGTATCCACGTACGTGTATCCGTTATAGAAGCTGTCCTTGTTCATCTCGACGATCTCGAACAACAAGACCGAAGTTCCCGCCCCCGGGAGCTCCCCGCGCGCCAACGGAACGCTGTCGTAATAAGCGACGCCCTTCAACCGGCAAGCAAAGGCCGCCACTAACGCTTCCGGATCCGGCACCGACAAAGTCCAGTCGAATTCCTCCGCGGGAACGACCCGCAGTTGAATGAATTTCAACCGGAACCGCGGCTCCTCGGTAACCATCCCCCCGGCCGTGCCGCTGGGCCAGCGGTCTTCGTCGTAAATCCACACTTCCATGCCGAGTTTCTCGGCTTCCAGCGTGCAAGCCTCGACGAATTCGAACCATTCCTCTCCCAGATACTCGGTAACGAGACCCGTCCGGGAATGGATGAAGAAACCGCCCAATCCCATCCGGTGGAACACGCCGATCTGCCGAAGCAATTCTTCCTTCTCGAGCTTGCCGTTCCAGCTCCAAAAAGGCTTGCCGCGGTATTCGTTGGGAGGCTGCAGGAACAGCTCGTATACGCGGTCGGTCATAGCCCCTCTCTCCCTTCTTTTCTCCCCGGATTAGCCTTTGTTGGCGCCGGCCGTAATGCCTTGCACGAAATATTTCTGCATGAACAGGAACACGAGGACGAGCGGCAGCATGACCATGCAGATCGCCGCGGACAACGGTCCCCAGTCGGTCGCGAATTCGGATTGGAACACGATGATGCCGAGCGGCAGCGTCTTCATCGTCGCCGTCGACAGCGCTACGGTCGCCCATAGCAGCTCGCCCCATAGAGAGACGAAGTTGAAAATGATAACGGTCGCGATCGCCGGCATCGCCAGCGGCACCATGATCTTGCGGAACGACAGCCACTCCGAGGCTCCGTCGATCCGAGCGGCTTCAAGGAGCGAATTCGGAATCGATTGAAAATAGTTTTTCAAAATATAGACGGCGATCGGCAGCCCCCACCCCGCGTACGGCAGAATGAGGGAGATATGCTCTCCGATAATGCCCATCCGGCTCATCATCAGATAGAGCGGCATGACGAGCGATTCGTGGGGCACCATTTTCATCGCCAGAAAAAAGAGCAGGATCGCTTCGGCATACGGAAGGTTCAACCGACCGAGCGCGTAGCCCGCCATGACCCCGAACACCGAGATGATCAGCACCGCGATGACGACAACGATCGTGCTGTTCGTGAAATATTGACCGATCTTCGCGTCGAACCAAGCTTCGGAATAGTTGCTCCAGTGGATCGCCTTGGGAAGCGCCCAGACGTTCGCGTAGAATTCGTCCGTGCTCTTCAAAGAGTTGATCGTGACGAACACGATCGGATAGATCGTGATCGCCACGAAGAAGAGAAGAACGACGCGCGTGATCCAGCGTTCGAGCCGTTCGGAGTTTTCGCTAAACTTCATAGTTCTCCCCCTTAAACAGGCGCTGCAGCAAGACGATCGCCAGAATGCCCGCCACGGAGAACAACAGCCCCAGCGTAGCCGAATAGCCGAAATTACTGTACGTGAACGCCGTTTTCATCATATAGATCGGCACGGTCTGCGAGACCGTTCCCGGTCCGCCCCGCGTCATGATGTAGACCAGATCGTAGGTGGACACGAGCACGATAAACGAAAATACGGTAGAAACTTGCAGCGACGGACGAATGAGCGGCAGCACGATGGAGAAAAACTGGCGTGGGTACCCCGCGCCGTCCAATCGGCTCGATTCGAACAATTCCCCCGGAATCGAGATCATCGAGGCGAAGCTGAGCATCATCGTAAGTCCCGCCATTCTCCATGCGCCGATCATAGCGATGACCCAGAGCACCGTGTCGGGATTGGCCAGCCAGGCGCGCTGCAGATTTCCCATGCCGAGAAGCTCGAGCACCTTGTTGATCAGCCCCATCTCCGGGTTCAGCAGGAACGTGAACAACAAGCCGATGATGGCCAGCGGGATCATGACCGGGACGAACAGGACGACCCGGTAGGCCGAGCCCTCGTATTTGCCGACCTTGAAAACGCAAGCCGCGAGAAGGACGCCTAACGGTACGGCGCCCAGCGTGGATAAGATCCCGATGAAAAACGAGGCCTTCATACTCTCGATAAAATAACTATCCGAAAAGGCGTTGCTAAAATTGTCGAAGCCGATCCACGTCGCCGCCCCGAAGCCGTTCCAGTCCTGAAAAGCGATGACCAGGTTGGACAGCACGGGCAGCAACGTAGTCGCGATAATGGCTGCAGCCGCCGGCGCTAACAACAGGATGCCGAATAAAATGTTCCGTCTCGTCGGATGTTGAGCCATTCCGCATTCTCCTTACTTAAAGGCGTTCTCACGCAGTTTGTCCAATTGGCCGAGCACGTCTTTGATTTTCGCTCCCATCAGGTAGTTGGGAACCATTTCGCCTTCGTAGTAGCTCTTCATCTTCGCTTCTTTCGTATGGAACTCGAACGGATACAGATCTTCCGTGAACGTCATGATCTGCTGCAGCACCGGATTCTCGACCTTGATCGTCCGATTCGCAGGCGGATAGCCGTGCGACAAGTGGATCGATTGGATATCCGAGCCGAGCAGCGTCTTCAGCACTTCCACGGCCGCGTCCGGATTGGCCGCGTTGGCCGGGATGAAATAACCGTTGGCTCCGCCCAGCAGCACCGTTTCCGGACCCATCGCCGGCCACTTCACGACCGTCACGCCGAACTCGGCTTTTTCCGAGATCGACAGAGCCGTTCCGGCCACTTCGGCCAGCATGCCGACTTTCCCTTGCAGGAACGCGGCGTTGATCTCGTCGCGAGTGATATTCAGAGCGCCTTCGCCCGGATACCAGTAACCTTTTTTATACAGATCTTTAATGTTGTTAAGGGCCGTTTCGTAGTAGCCGCTGTCGGTCGCGACTTCGCCTTTGGACAGCGCCTCAAGCTTGCCGTCTCCGTTCGCGAGGCTCATGACGCCTTGGCGAATCAACCAGCTTTGACGGTCGGGCTCGGAGCTGACGGCGAACGGGGAGACGCCTGTCTTCGTCTTGATCTGCTCGCAAGCCGCCATAAATTCCGCCCAAGTCATCTCTTGCTTCGGCTCTACGCCGGCTTTCTCGAAAATCTCGTTGTTAACGAGAATGACCGGATAAGCGCTTCCAAAAGGAACGTTGTAGTATTTGCCGTCGATCTTGCCCAGGTCGAGCAGCTCCGGCGTGAACGTGTTCTTCCACTCGCCGCCGTTCGCTTCGAGATAGGGCGTCAAGTCGAGCGCGAGCTTATCCTTGACGATGTTGGCCATGTTCTGTGGCCAGTAGAAATAGATGTCGGCGGGGCTTCCTCCCGCGATGCCGGTCCGGATCGACGTATCGATCGTTCCGGTGTCGACCGTCAGCAGCTCGATGTCGTATTGAGGCATCTTCTTCTGCAGCTCGGCGCCCATCTCCTCCATCGAGGTGTACGCCATGTTCATGCCGAAAAACTTGATTTTGACCGGTGCCGGGGCTTTCTCTCCGCCGGACGCGGACGGGCTTGCCGCCGGCTTGCTCGCGGCTCCGCTTGCCGCCGGTTCGTTGTTGTTCGCTCCTCCGCAGGCGCTGACGACAAGCGACAACGCCGTCGCGAGGGCGAGGCCGAATACTCTTTTCTTGGTCATGGGGTGGAACCTCCCTGATTGGTCGCGGTTTCATTAAGTTTCGGATCGACGTAATCGATCGCTTGCTCCAGCAGCTCGGCCGCTTCCCGGCCGTCCAGCTTGGAGGTGAGCAGCTCCGCCAATACCGTCTGCCGGTAGAGCGCGGGCGCGTCCATGTCCCTCTTGGACAGATGGGCCATGATCGTCGTGAAATTGTCGACGCCGTCGTCGTAGCTCATCAAGTCCTGAATCGAAGGCTGCGGCTCAATATCGTCCAGGATCGGAATCATCCCCGTATCGTCGCCGAGCAACTGCTGCGCTTCTCTGGAATTCAGGTATTTCAAGTACTCGACGGCTTGGTCGGGATACTTCGAGTTGCGGGAGACCGCATACGTCGTCCAGTTGTTGTAGCTGATCGGAGCGATGCGTTTGCCCTCCGGATTCGGCACGTAAAACTTCCCCACGTTCACTCCGCTGTTCTCATACAACAAATTGTTCCAGCTTCCGTCCACGATCATCGCGGCGTCGCCGTTCGTAAACGAGAGCTGCCAGCCGACTCTGTCCTGGGTCACGTAGTCGCGGCCGAAATAGCCTTTTTCCGCGAAATCGCGAAACGCTTGCAAGCCTTGAACGATCTCGGGATCCGTCAAGCGGACGCCGGACTTGTCGTTCATGAGCGCCTCCGATTGCTCGGGGGCGAACAGCGCCAGGAAAGCGTAGCTCAGCCACGAACGTTCCTTGTACTCCGTGCCGGGCATGGAGATCGGGGTTACGCCCCGGGACACCAGGACGTCGAGCAGCGAGACGAAATCGTCCCACGTGCGGGGAGGAGCAAGATCGTACTTCCGGAAAACGTCCTTGTTGTAGTAAACGAGCTGCGTGTCCATGAAAGCCGGCAACGAGGAATACAGCGTGCCATCGACCGTTCCGTATTGCACGGCCCCTTCCGGGAATCTTCGCAAGTCCAGCCCGTAATCGTCGAGCGGCAGCAAATATCCGTTCAGGGCGAGTTCTCTCATCTTGGTCGTTTTGTTCCCTTGGACGTAGAAGACGTCCGGGAGCTCGTTGGACAGGACGCCGAAATCGAGGCTTTCGGGCGTCTGGACGTACTTGTAATTAAGGCGAATGTTCGGATGAAGCCTCATGAAGTTCTCGTTGATGCGTCTGAACGAAGCTTCGAGCGCGACCTGGTTGCCCAGGTCCCCCCATACTTGCAGCGTGACCTGGGGACCCGCGGCTTTAGACGTCGCGTCCGGATCTCCGGCCCGCAAGGAATCCCCTTTCGAACAGCCGGCCGATAAGACGAAGGCCAGCAGCAGGAACGCCGCCGCATGTAATCGCTTGTTCATTGGACCGTACATAGACCACCACATTTCTTTTGTTTCCCGATGTCTTCGATTGTAAGTTCGAGCCGCGTTCCGTTCCATGCACAGTCCCCTCGCTTTGATGCCGGATATTCCGCTTCTGTCCCCGGCCGATTCCCGATTCTCCGATCTCATGCCCGAATCTACGATTTATGTTGGGCTTTGAATTCCGACACCGTCAGTCCCGTTGTTTTCTTGAACACTTTCACAAAATAGTTGGCGTTCACGTAACCGACCGTGGCGGCGATGTCCTCGGTCGAACGGTCGCCGCTCTTCAGCAGCTCTTTGGCTGCCGCGATCCGGACGCCGGCGACGTATTCCAAGAAAGTCATGCCGGTTTCCTGGCTGAAGCGCTGGCTGAAATAGTTTTCGCTCCAATAGACGTGTGCGGCCGCGGCCTCCAGGCGGATGGGCTCGGCGTAACGCTCGTTCACGTAGGCTTTGATCTTGACGAGCCATGCCTTGTTCGTCCGCACGGAAGCAATCAACGCATTCGTCCGTTCGAAGACGAGCCGGATCGCCGCGATCCAGCCGCTTTTGCGCTGTGGCCAGCCGATATGGCGCTCCAGCGGCCATAGATCGCCGAAATGCTGCTTGATCTTGTCGACGTCCAAGGCGTAATGCTCGATCAGGAAGTCGGTCGTCTGCGTCGCCAGCATGCCGCCAATTCGCAGCCAATCCCGCGGCCGTAAGAGCCCCGACTCTGAGGAAGGCAAATCGTCCAGCCAGGCGAGCAGCTCAGCGAACTTCTCTTGCTGCACGTACTTTTTCAGCGTTTTATAGAGGTCGAGCCATTGCTCTTCCGTATATTCCATCCACACGAACGCGCCGGCGTCGAGGGCGATGTCGCCGTCGCCGTAAAACAAAGAAGCCAGCGCATCCCCCGCCCCGCGGTACGTCGCTTCGTATTCCTCTAAAGGGCCCGGCCGGCCGATTCCGATCGCGAAGTCCGCGTTGCACTTCTGCCGCAGCGTGTCCAGCAGATTCTCGCAGAACGGCAAGACGTGCTCCCGCAGCGTCATCTGCCCCTTCGGAAACTCTCCCGCGTAAAATAAAGCATGAACGACGGAACCTCTCGCCCCGAGATACTCGGTGTAACGGTAACGCTCCAGCTCCTCTTGCACGAGGAAAGAATAGGACGGCGGGAGACTCTCGTCCCGCCAAGCCGGGCCGATCGGGCGGATCGTCATCCAGCACGCGTAAGGCCCCAGCTCCGCAACTTGCTTCTCGAGCTCGCGAAACGCTCCCGGCGAGACCGGCCCCTCGGGGCCCGCTGTCCGAGTCGCCGCAGCGATCAGCTCCTCCTTCTCCTTTTTCAGCTGCTGGCTGATCGCCCGCTCTTCTTCTCCGCCGCGTCCGTTCTCTTCGATCTTCAGCCCGTCGAGCATGCGGATCAACTCCTCGGGCTCGAGCCGGTGCTTCTGGATGTAATCCTGCACGCCCAGCTTGATGGCCGTGCGCGTATATTCGAAATCGTCGTAGCTGCTTAAGATGACGATCGGAACGCGCGGCGAGATTTGCCTAACGTTCTTGATAAACTCCAAGCCGTCCATGACGGGCATGCGAATATCGGTCAGGATCGCGTCGGGCATCGCGCGCATGCAGGCGTCGAGCGCTTCCCGGCCGTTATGGTATACGCCGGACACGGAGTAGCCGTAGTCCTCCCATGGAATGATCGACTGCAAGCCGACGCGGACCAACGATTCGTCATCCACGATGATGATGGTTTTCATTATCCGTTCTCTCCTCGTATTTAAGAGTCGCTTCGATCGTCGTTCCCCGGCCGGGATCGCTGTCGATCGTCATGCCGTAAGGATAGCCGTAATGGGCGACGATCCGCTCGTGTACGTTCAGTATGCCAATGTGCTCCGTCGTTCCCTTCGGCGCAGCGCCGCTCAACTGCCGCCGGATCTCGGCCAGCTTGTCCGGGGCGATGCCGATGCCGTTGTCTTCCACCGTCAGCTTAAGAACGCTTCCGCGGATCGAAGCGCGCACCGTGATCTGGCCCATCCGGTCGAGCGGCTCCAATCCGTGCAAGAGCGCGTTCTCGACTAACGGCTGGATGATGAACTTCGGAACCGAGGCGTCCAGCGCCCGCTCCTCGAGGTCCGTCGCGTAGCCGAATTGACGATAGCGAATTTTCTGGATCGAGATGTAGTCATCGAGTTTCGATGCATCTTCCCGGAGCGTCGCCAGCTCGTTGGCGTCGCGCAGCGTGTAGTTCAGCAAGCTGGACAACGAATCCACGATCGCCTTGATGTTGTTTTGCTTCTGCAAGATGGCGAGCCAGCGGATCGAATTAAGCGTGTTATACAAAAAATGCGGCGACAGTTGCTTGCGCAGCGCCTCGATCTCCGCGGCGCGTTTCTTCTGCTCCTGACTGACCGTCTGCTGGATCAACTGCTCGATCTCGTACATGACGGAGACGAAAATATCGTTCATCTCCCGGATTTCTATCGCGCCCTTGAACTTCGCGAGCTTGCGCGGACTGGCGGACTGAATGCCGGACATCATATTGTTCATGAGTTTGCGAATCGGATTGACGACGTCGATCGCCAGGTAGCGGGTGACGACGAGCCCGAACACGAACACGACCAAGATGATGAGGATCGTCAACCGGATCATCCGGTTGATCTGGGCGTACAGGTCGTCCATCTTCAAGGAGGCCGATAACGCCCAATCCTCCCGGATATCGGAATAGTCGAGGTGCAGGTCCTGGTAGCTTCCCGCGTCCTCCTCGCCGTTGCCATTGTCTACGAGAATGCGTCCGTCCGCCGTCTGCAGCCGAAGCAACGCGTTCTGGTCGAGCTTCGTCTGGTTGAAGATCGACCGTACCGCCTCGACGTCGACAACGATCGTCAGAAAGCCGACCTCGTTCAGCTTGCCGTCCCGCACCCAGCGGCCGACCCGGAAAGCTTCGAACTGCTGGAAGCCGTTCGAGAACCGGGCGGGCTCGAACCAGACGGCGCCGCCCCGGTTGTTGCGGACGGCCCGCTTATATTCTGGGTCGCGAATGCGGTACTGGCTCACCTCGTTCTCGTTGTAGAGATACGTGTCGTCGCCCGTATCCAGCACCATCGCGACGATAAATTCGTTCATGTTGTTGTTAAGCCAATAATGGTTCATCCAATTTTTGATCGCCATCGTTTTGTCGAGCTGTTCGTAAGTCGACACGTCCGTTCGGCCGACCAACTCCAGCAGCTCTGCGTCGGTGATCATCTGCTTGCCGAGATCTTCGATGGAGGACAGCCGGTAATCCATCTGCTCGACCATCAAGCCGACGAGGTCGCCGGCGTAATCTCGGGAAGCTTGCTTGCTGGAAGCGGTATAGCTGTTCATCAGCAACAGGGACCCTAGCAACGTCGGGATAACGATCAGCGGCATGTACACGAGCACAAGCTTTCGGGGCAATCGGATCCCGCTCCAATATTTTCTGAACCATTTCACGAAGGTTAACCTCGCTTTTGTTAGGATATACGACTCATTTCGACATATCTCGTTAAAATCTTCGGATGTATTCACCCATTTTAAGTCTAGAACAATAGAAACTTCAATTGTATTCGCAATGTACTGATGGCTAAAGACTTTAGGTATTTGTGCAATTTCGGGCAAATACACCTTCGGCGTCCTTTGACGCTGAAGTAGCAAGGGAAGCCGTGCCTAACTTATCTGTCGCTATCGTCATTCGCGACATCCGAACTGCCGAATATTGGAACGAGGGCGTGATCGCGACCGATTAGTTGCCTGCATTCTCTTCAATCGACAACGAAATCACATAGCTGGAAATGCCATCAGCCGCTACAAACCTTGTAACTACCAAAATAGCACAACGAGGCTGCCGATCCGTGTCGGCAGCCTCCAGTAAGACAAAGGTCGCGAAGAATCATTCGTGACCTTTATTTTAGTAACTTTTTGATTTGCCTTTGGACCTTCTCCGCGACGGGTAACAAGACGTTACCTTCTAAAGCGGTTACCGTTACCACTCTTAACTCCGAGTTATAAGCCGCTACTTTCTTTACATTCACAATCGTTCCTCGATCCAACTGCAAAAAGCCTTTGTTTTGCAAAAAGGCTGCCCAATCCTTCGTTGAGTATTTCGGTGCCAGAGAGCCATTGAGTTAATGAGTGAGAGCCACCGTGTTAACCAAATAGAGCCACTATGTTAATCGCGAGAGCCACCCTCGGTTTCCTCCGTTAAAATGGATGGATGCGTGGCCGAAATCGGAGCGCAAATATCCAACGGGAGGTCCCCGAATGACCAAGTATCGAGATATTCTACGGCTGAGCAGCATGGGGCTCAGCCAGCGGAGCATTGCATCAAGCTGTCAGTGCTCGCGAAACACCGTCTCCGAGGTGTTGAACCGTGCGATGGAAAAGGAGTTGGCGTGGCCGCTGCCGGAAGATGTGGCAGACGACGATCTGCAGTATCTTTTGTTCCCCGAGAAAGCACAAGTCTCTTCACGCAAGATCCCGGATTGCGAATATCTTCATCGGGAATTGGCGAAGAGCGGCGTTACGCTCTGCTTGCTGTGGCATGAGTATTGTGAGTCATGTCGGCTTAGTCGCGAAATCCCCTTGAAGTACACCCAGTTTTGCAATTACTACCGGAAGTACGCTGCCACAACCAAAGCGACAATGCATATCCAGCGAAAGCCTGGTGAGCAAATGGAGGTGGATTGGGCCCGGCAAACCGCGACGATCGTGGATGCCGAAACGGGCGAGATGCTGCCTGTGTACATCTTTGTCGCCGCGCTCTCCAGCAGCCAGTATGCCTATGTGGAAGGCTTCCTGTCCCAAAGTCAGGAAAGCTGGACGACTGCCCACGTCCATGCGTTTGCACACTTCGGCGGCGTGACGAAAATCCTCGTGCCGGACAACCTCAAAACCGGTGTTGAAAAATCCTCATGGTATTCTCCCGTTATTAACAAGACGTATCATGAAATGGCGGAGCACTACGGTACGGCCGTCATCCCTGCCCGTGTCTGCAAACCCAAGGACAAAGCCAGCGTCGAAGGAACCGTCGGGAACGTCTCCACCTGGATTCTGGCTGCTTTGCGTCAGCAAACGTTCTTTACGTTGACGGAGCTGAACGTGGCCATTTTGAGAAACTGACGGCATTCAATAAACGACCGTTTCAGAGGTGGCTCTGCCCATTAACACGGTGGCTCTATTTCATTAACAGCGTGGCTCTCACACATTAACTCAGCGGCTCCACCGCACTGAAAAATTCATTGACCCCGCATCACAAACGAAGCTGTGGAGTTGGAACCGTCGTGGGACTGCCGGCTAGAATAGACCATGAGAGGAGCAGATATGAAACCTGTTATCGGAATCGATGTAGCAAAAGGAATGTCGGTCGTTCAAGCCTTCTTAAGACGCAATGCCCCGCATGGCCGTGATGAACGAATTATGCACACCCCTAAGGGGGTTGAACGATTACATGTGTTAGCCTCCCTACTAGAAACGAAAACCGGAATACGACCGAGTGTTATTTTGGAACCAACGGGACATTACCATCGCGTACTCGTTGCGTATCTTTAAGGACAAGACCTCGAAGTGATTTTGGTTAATCCTTTGCAAGCGCAAAGGGCCAGAAGAACAGGCCTACGCAAAGTAAAAACGGACGCTTCAGATGCTTGGCACTTAGGGGATCTATTCTACTAGGAAGAGAACTGGAAGGCTCAATCGATTCGTCAAGAACGGTTTCTCGATCTGCAGTTCTTAACCAGGCAACACAAATTTCTTACGAGCCTGTACGTGCAAGCTAAGCTCAATATACGGTGGTTGGTGGATCAGGTATTTCCAAACTATTCGGGGGTATTCAGGGATCTTTTTTCTAAAACGTCATTGCGTTTTTTGGAGTTGTACCTTTCATCAGAAGGGATATCGGAGCAAAGTGACGAGCTTTGGGCAAAAGCAATTCGAGAGTCCACGAAAGCCTCCAGATCGAAAGCGTGGGTACAAAAGAAGACTGAACTGCTAAAGACAGCGGTGTCGCTTAATCCTGTGGGGAAGGTCACTTATGGATTAGAGACCGTATTGCGTAGCATGCTGGCAACGAGAGAGCTTCAAGATTAGGTAGCAGCGCTTGAAGAACTCATCTTGGAGCTAACTGAAACGATTCCGGAAGTGAAGCTTATTGAATCGTTTCCAGGTATTGGTACAAAACTGTCAGCGGAAATTGTTGCTAAAATTGGAAACGCATCGCAGTGCAGTCATCCGAAGCAAGTCGTGGCATTCGCCGGTTTAGATCCTAGTGTATTTAGTTTAGGTAAATTTATAGCGAGCGAAAACCGCATTACTAAACGGGGATCCTAAAGCTTGAGACGTGCTTCTTACTTGGCTGTAACCTGTGGTTTACGTGGTGATCTTAACGTCTATATAAGGGAGTATTATGACAAGAAAAAAGTGAGGGCAAGCCCCATAAAGTAGCTGTAATCGCTTGCGCCAACAAGTTGCTTCATCACGTCTACGCTATGCTAAAAAAAGGGCAGCCCTACACTTTATATATCCGCATTACCACAAACAATATAGCAATTTTTTCCCGTTCGACTAACCCAACTGTTGACAATGTATTAGCTGGTTTTGTTTTAATGTACTTTTTTAGTGACTCTTGGAAGGAAGATCCTCTCATGACTTTACGGAGACTTGCTTCCTCTCTTTCCGTTCAAAATGAAGGTGTAAACAATATAAATTGTCAAGCGGTGCAGAAGGCTGCGATGCTCGGAATCGAGATCAAATCTTAAGCTGAAGAAAAGCTTACTCAGTTAAGAAGTTTGTTTTAACTTCGAGGTGCCTATACTCAGAGCAACAGTGATACTGATTTAAGGTACAGTTTACCGTATCATCATTATAGGGCAAACTAGTAAGGCACCCAACCGGACGCCTTTTCAGGTTCTTATTGTCGCTCCTTTGCCAGTTGGATAAACGAACTCAAATCCATCAGCCAATCTTGCTGGCAGGGCTTGTAGGTTTCATGAAGCCGTTTAGGTAAGATAAGTTGCAAGTTACTCGCCTGCATTTCATCAGTTTGATTTTCACTGATCCCCGGTTCAAGAGTAAACAGATGTTTATTATGAATTCGCTGTGCTTCAGCCAATACCTGCCGCCATCTGTCTTTACAAGTGGACTTGACTCCCAACATAGTCAGTCTTGATGCTGGAAACAACATGTCACGATAATTGTAAATATGAGGGAATAAAAAATCCGGCTTGGACTTATTTTCTGTTACTGCCGTCCGGGAATAGGTAAGGTGATGTGCCTTAAAGATTTCCTCCAAATGATTTTCCAAAGCATACCCTACTCTAGATTTTCTTCGGTTATGGACGCTAAGCGAAAATTGAATGAAACCTTCGACATCAATATTCTCATCATCTAGAAAGCCTGCTTCTAACCTTTTGGCCACAATATGACGCTCAAGTCGTTTGAACAACTTCTCTTCCTGCTCGATCCATTTAAGCAAGGTTTGATCCGGTTCTTCATAAGGTGATACATCCCTGAGGCTCCTTCTGGCCAAGTCCGAAAAGACGGATGTACTTGGAAAACCGTCATCAAAGTATGGTTCAAGTAAACTATCCAAGCAGCCACTGTCAGGTTCCTCAATGACAATACCCATCTCTTCAAGTATATAGCGTACTGCAAAGTCTACTTCCTGATCATGGTCATCCTCAATAGCCTGAAAGTCGAAATTGAACCCTACTTGTTCTACACCAAATAGCCAAAGCAGTTGGCTTTCCAATGTACTGCCGAAAGGCACCAGAATCATATAGATTTCACCATCTGGGCGCTTAGCTACAATCACCATGTCTGATTCTCTTGCCTGATCCATGACCTCATTGCTCTTGAAGTATAATCTATATTCGGATCGGGTAGGATGAGCCTCCCGAGCATCATACCATGTCAAATGGCCCTCGCATGAAAATCCTTCATTCTCCCCGGCGAGCCACAAAAAATGAGCCTCAAGCGAAGAAATACGATTATCTCCGAAAATTGTACGCAATGGTCTGCTACCGTTGAATTCATGCTGATGAGATATATCAGTATTAACTTCTACCGCACTGAGCCTCTTGATTGCGATACCTTCAAAATACTGTGAAAGAAATCCTCTCTGCATATATAACACCACCACCACAAATCATGTTTTATCAGCATTGTCCGCCGATTTCCAAATAAGCCATATCCGTCGTATGCAACCACTGGGCACAAAGTTCTACTACCTCTTCGCTCCCGATACGATGTTTCCCTTTTAATGAACACTCCCATACAATCCCGACTCTCCAGCCCATCTCCTGAAGGCGATCCAAGCTCTCCCGGTCCAACTCCATATTCCGATTAATCTTTTTATTCCAGAACTCCTCGTTCGATGAAGGCCATTTAAATAGGTGACAAGAGTGTCCATGCCAAAAACAGCCATGGGCAAAAATGACCGCCTTGTATCGAGGAAAGACCATATCCGGCTTTCCTGGTAAATCTGGATCATGTAGTCTGTATCGAAAACCAAGCTTGTGAAGTCCTCGTCTCAGAATTACCTCCGGCTTGGTGTCCTTTCCCTTTATTCCAGACATCATTCGACTTCTCGTCTCGGGTGACACAATGTCAGCCATATACTTCAACCTTCTCAAATAGTATCTCAAGCTGATTCATGTCTTTAGCAGTCCGCATCATCTTGAAGATGTAAGGGAGCATATGCGATGCAACTGCCTCAACAACTGGCACCGCAACTGAATTTCCGAACTGCTTGTACGCTTGGGTGTCTGAAACGGGAATTACAAAAGATCGTTGGCCAAGTTTGTCAAACCCCATCAGTCTTGCACATTCACGAGGAGTTAGCCGTCGTGGATTTCTGCCTTCTTGGCGAATCAATATTTCCGAGCCGTCTTTGTAATATCTTGCTGACAATGTACGAGCAACATCATCAGGGCCAAACAAACCATATCCAAAGCCATTACCTTTTGCCTTATGCTTTTCTGCATAATTCTTAAGGTATTCCCACAGTCGATCACTCAACGTATATTTGGCAGCCACTCTACCTTCTGGTCCCTCTGTAAACGGCGGTTCAGGTAATTCAGTCCCGTTCTCAAAATGCAGAATTGAACCTAGTTTCGGTCTAGTATCAGGAATTTTCAAGTCCTTGAAAGCGAAGCTGACATCATCCCGAAATCCAACAATGAATATACGTTCCCTGTGTTGAGGAACATAAGGTTTTGCATCAATAATTCTATAATCAACATGATAGCCAAGCTCTTCTTTTAATGTTTTCATGATTACCTTAAAGGTATTCCCCTTATCATGGCTAACCAGATTCTTTACATTCTCAAGAAGAAACGCTTTTGGTCTGTGACGTTCTATCATTTGCGCAACGTCAAAGAAAAGTGTACCTTGAGTAGCATCATAAAACCCATGCGGACGTCCCAACGAGTTCTTCTTGGACACCCCCGCGATGGAAAATGGCTGACACGGGAAACCCGCCACTAATACATCGTATTGAGGCATATTGTCCAGATCAACTTCACGAATATCACCATTCACCGGATGATCGCATTCATAGTTGGCTTGGTAAGTTTTTCTACATGCCAGATCCCATTCACTGGTGAATACACACTTGCCACCAATGGATTCAAATGCCTTTCGCAACCCCCCAATCCCTGCAAATAAATCAATGAATTTGAAATTATGTCCACTCTTGGATGGTTGGCCTGTATGTATACTATAAATAGTCTTTAGTTCTCTTATGAGACTTTTCTTCGGCAAAGATTCACCATTTTCCCAACGGTAGATAGTGCGTTCACTCTTCCCGAGAATTTCAGCAACTTCCTTAACGGAGTATCCCATTGTCTCTCTTATATAGGCAAATTCAGTATTCTTAAAAGTTTTCATTTAAGTGCCCTCCCTGTCAAAAATATTCCCCGGGGGAATGTTTTTGACATTAGAATACCATAGGCGAACACACTTTCGCAATTGATTTATTCCCTTTAGCCTGGTTGCCCTCTACGCTTCCTGGACAAAAATTTCGCACTACTTTCTTTTATGATTAGACTCACTATATCATTACTAAGACGAATATCAATAAGGGTCCCCCTATTGTTTATTTTTGGGAGTCTGTGGGCTGAAATATTACTATGATGAGACCTGCAAATCCCAGACCGCACCAAGGTATGATTGCATTTACCATTTCCTGTTAATCTTCAATTTCGATAAATTTAATATTGAGCAAATCATACATAATTTGTTTTTTTCCGGAGAAGGAGTTTAGTATTTCTTTTTGCAACAGAGACACAGATACTTTTTCGAACAGCCTATAGTTTTTCTTTTCAAGAAAACTCACAATTCTTCCTGAAATCAATTCAGCCGATTCATTTCTAAGTTCAAATTTCCCACTTTCAAAAGATAGACCTGTTAATTCACCTTCCATCTCAATTACTTTGGACGACTGCTCACCACTTTGCTTTATTACACCTACAGCATTATGGATTTGTATGCTATTCAATTTTGTTTCTTTGTATGTGTTGTTTGGACTAGCAAACTCAATTTTGGGCTCAATCTGGTGTTCATTGAAAGTCTCTAAAAGGTTTTTAAATAAAGTTACTGCTTTCGGCTTGAGAGTCTTTAATCTATTTTCAAGTTGTTCGGCATTTTTACTGCAGCCTAGCAAATCCAGAAAATCTCCTAAACTATTCGTCATCTCCGGTTCTTGAGCCAAGTCCCTTGTATTTTGGGACTTAATTCTTATCCCGAAAGAAGCTGCAAATAATGTTGTGACGTTTAGTGCATTATTTTTCCTGACCTGCTGCGGAGCCTTACTCTTACCTGACCATCTATTATCAAGAGCGTACATTAGTTGCTGGATTGTGGTTAGTGTTGAACCAAAGACCTCCAGATCCAACTCAGAAGAGAACTCATTATTAATTCTTAAGGACACGTCCAGTACATCTCTTTTGGTTTCCAAAGATTCTTGTAAAGTCGTATTTTTTCTTGGTGGTAGCTCAGCTATCTTTTTTCCTACTAAATATTCATTGGGAAGTTCTCTCAAATGTTTTGAGCGGTGGCTTACAGCAATTTCGTTTGATGAATATACATGATTAGTATTATTTTTCAATATTATTTTTACTTCTTTCGCCGGGAGATCTGCTTTGCTAATCTGATGTTGATCAATTTGTATTATCCGGGAAAGACCATCATCTTCATAATGAAGAAACGCTTTCCATAACCATCCCGACTCAGGATTTTGGAGGACGGCTTTAATTGAGATATTTCCGGTAACAATCTCATCCACTCGATTTTCGCTAATTTTTACGAAAAACCATTCGTCAAGGTTATTGTTCGAATCAATAAAATAAGCCAAAAAAAGAGAGTTTTTTTCATCTTTGCAAATAAATATTTTGGGTTCATCAATAAATAGGAGAACGTCGGTTATGAACAGCTCGCCCAAAGGCGTTATTACAGAATCAAAATCCACGGGAAACTCCCCCAGTAACTTTAAATGACAGACTAGGAACCACGCCCAAATAAGGCCACCAACTTATATGAGATTCACCTATCGGACCAGGAGTACTCTTTATTCTTCCACATGTTGGGGTGATTACACCTTCAGCTACAAATCTCGAAGCTGCAAACCTTTCACTCATTCCACTTAGGGCTGTTTCTGCTTCCTTTAAATCTGTAAGTACAGATAAAGCGAGCGATTTGCAATATGTTTCTGGTTTTTTCTTGAAATAACTCTTTTGAGGGTTTAAACCAACAGGCCGGAAATCATTTTCGCTTGGAATATCATGCGCTACAAAACGATACACCGTGAGATTCTCATTAACACAGTGAGCGCCTTCAAGAGGACAGAATTTCGGTAACTCGACATAATATTTCTCTGTCTCTTCTAGTAACAAAATCATCATTCCTATTCATCAATTATATTCTAAAATCAATAGGTCCATACATGTACTTCAAGCATTAAAATACTTCATACCCGATTTCTAAAGAAGGCGAATATTTCCTTTGATTTGAGGAAGCATTGTATGAACCTATTCCAAAAAAAATGTAATCGGTTTACAAAGTATTCACTTGAATTTAGATCCCTTTCTCATCTCCACCAAAACCAAGAAGTGAATGCCGCATAATTCACTTAACATCTCATTAATATGAAACTTGTTGATATCAATCACCATTATTGATATCCGGTTCTGGCAGATCTTCCACTAACTTGCGAAGCAGCTTGGAGACTTCATACCTCAATTCTTTGATATAATATTTTGTGTCATCATTTATCGTCCCTAACTCTGCTTCACACATCGCCCATAATAAAGAGTCCATACCTTGAATCGTCACTCCTGATAATAAATTTGGAACATATACTTTGTGATAATAGGGATGAGATGTGTTGATTCTAACAGCATGGTGTTTATCAATTAAACAAGGTTCCCATAGAAGGCCATCGTCTACAGAATCAACTGCAGTAACGTGAACCTCACCTTCCTTGGCAGATTCGATTAAAGGTAACTTGATTTTAAACCTTCCCTTTTTATTCGTCACTTCAACTTCATTATTTT
Organism: Cohnella phaseoli; assembly: GCF_003386235.1. GTDB lineage: Bacteria > Bacillota > Bacilli > Paenibacillales > Paenibacillaceae > Cohnella > Cohnella phaseoli. The sequence goes on along the minus strand of NZ_QRDZ01000035.1, from coordinate 61,491 downwards.
CCTCATCTGTCACTTCAATATTAGCCATTTGAACAGCTTTTTCCTTTGAACCAATACCCGCGTTTGAACCATCATGTGCTCCTTTGGCGGCCTTGCCCACACCTTTATTCACACCTTTACGATACCGGTCATCTGCGGCTCTTCTAGGCGCAGGAAGGAATTGATCTTTCAACCAGTTGTACAAGTCATCATTTAAGAGAATATTTGATTTCTTGATATCTACATTAAAGGCATCATCCAGAGTGTGATCAAAAGAAAACTCTACACGTAGCAAGGTTCCATGTGGCTCATTACGAAACATTCCCAGCCAATCCCCGTAATGGATAAGTCTATTTTCACGATATACATAGAATCCTTGGCGATCATTTGTAAGCTTAGCTTTCTTGGCTTCTTCCTCACTACTGAATTGTTCTTTTCTTGGAATGACATAAGCTTTAATAAAAAAAGACGTGGTTGTTTGCGCATCAGGCAATTCTACTTCCTGTCTCCGTTCTGCAACAACTTCGGTATAGGGTTCCTGAGAGCAAAATGGATCCCACGCTTCGATTGCCTTTTCATTCAAACGAATTATTACATTATTTGCGTCCGTATAACTTGGATCAAGGAAACGCTGATAGACCATTGATATATGGTCTGCGAGACTTTCTTGAATTCGCTCAAGTGCCCGTCGTGCATAGGTGCCACCTTGCTCAGAGTATGTTTTTAAAACCCGGTCAACTTTCTCCCAAGTTACAATTGTTCCGGCGCCTCCTTCCGTCACATCTGCAAGCAACTTCATTTCTTCTTGGTCTGGATTCAAAAAAAGTAAATTCCACTTCTGAATACTCACATGATCCAGGTCCCATCGTGCCTTAAGCACGGTTCCGTTCCCAGCTGATCTGCTCGTCACTGAAAGAGACCTGCAAAAGGCAGTAGAAGCAGTCTTAAGTCCAAGACCAAACTTTCCAAGGCTTCCAGGATCCGGTCTCTCATTTGAACCGTAACGCATTGCGTTTATAAGCCCCTCTTCGTCCATCCCGGAGCCATTATCAGCAATATAGATTGTTATATCACCAATGTAATCCATTATAATTCTGATATCTACCAATGTTGCGCCAGCAGCTATCGAGTTATCAATTATATCTGCCATTGCTGTATTAAATTTATATCCAGTGTCACGAAGCCCTTCGATCATCCTTCTTGCATCCGGTTGAACTTCCACTGTGTTAATTATTGTAGTCATACGATTACCACCCTCCAATTATTTCTGAGCTTGAGAATATCCAAGTTACTAGCGTTATTACCATTCATACGTTGATACTTCACTAACAGTTTGTCATCCGGAAGCCGGAGAAATGTTATTTTATCACCGGCCCTAAGATTATTGCTTTTGATAAATCTAGTCATTCCAGTTAGCCTATATTCGTTTCTTGTCCCGCCAAATAATTTACCGTTATAATAAATAAAATTAAAACTCCATTTTTCTCCAGAGATATCCTCAAAAGATAATACTACTCTAGGGTTTTTCGCTTCTGTTCCCAGATCAGGAAAAAAAGATAAAACTTCCTTAACTTTTGGAACCAGAATTCCAGCTTGATGTGAAAAATTTGCCCCTGTATCATTTGCACTTAACAACTTTGAAATGGCACGAGGTCTTGTTAATATTTCCATTTTGTCATCCCTCCAAAACCGGGGTCATAGATAGTGCATTGAGAATATCCGTATAATCACTAGAAACTCCATCATTCCCCACTATTACAGCGTTGGAAAGCTCTCTCTTTCTTACTAGGCGCGCATTAATCACATCTTCCACAGTATTCGCATAATAAAGTCTATAGATGTTAACTGGCCGAGTTTGTCCTCTTCTAAACGACCTTGCAGAGGCTTGATCTTCAATTGCAGGGTTCCACTCCAAGTTGTAGTGAATCACATGATTGGCTGATGTAATATTTAAGCCCGCTCCTGCTGCTCTTGGATTCAAAACCAAGATTGATGATCCTGACGTGTTAGAAAAAGCATCAATTTTCGGTTGTCTGTCCGCGACAGGGACTCTCCCATCAATAAATTCGCAAAATACTCCAAACCTTTCCGACAAGTCAACCATCATTATTTCTATCATCTGAGTGAATGAAGTAAAAATAAGTACCTTCTCATTATTGGCCATGATTTCTTCTACGATTTCTATCAACCTCTGATATTTCATAAAATGTGAAGTATCATAGCGGTAATCAATCTGTAACATTGGGTGCGTACAAAACATTCGTAGCTTTATTAATGAAATAAGAGTTGCGTTTTTCCCATATTCATTAACAATTTCATGCCGCAACAGTTCGTAATGTCTTGCATCGACTTCTCCCATCTGCATAACTTGAGGTATATCGATACGTGGAGGCAAGTCATCCGCAACTTCACGAACTCTTCTCCTCAACATAATTGGTGAAACATGCCTTTCCAGACTTAACGCACCATCAAGGTCATTTGAGAACCTTGACTCAAAATTTCTTAGCGTACCCAGAAATCCTGGAATAGCAAAATCGGTTATTGACCAAAGGTCAGTAAGTTTATTTTCGATTGGCGTTCCTGTAACTGCTATTGATGTTCTTCTCGGAATCTGTTTTATGGCTTCAGATCTCTTTGCAGAAGGGTTCTTTATCGCTTGAGCTTCATCGAGTACTACCAGGTTCCAAGTTATCATTTGAAGCAAAGATAAGTCACGAAGAACCGTATCATAAGTTGTGATCACAAGATCATAATTGATTAATTCTTTGTAAAACCCCGTACGATTATTACCTTGATGTATTATTAATTTTAACTCGGGAGAGAATCTGTTCACTTCTCTTCGCCAGTTCTCCATTAATGAAACAGGGGCGACTACCAAAGAAGGTGTGGTAGTTTTCGCTTTCTCATATGAAAGTAAAGCTATAATCTGGGCCGTCTTTCCTAACCCCATCTCATCAGCCAAGATGCAGCCGGCATCTTCCTGTGAGATCATTTTTAGCCACTTATATCCCTGCATCTGATAAGGATATAACGTTCCGCTAAATAGCGGTATTTCGTCCGGTTCAGCTTCACTTTGTTGTAAGCCCGCTCGAAAACTCAATCTCGAATCATCAATTAAATTAGGCGCCTCGGTTTTAAGAAAAAGGTACTGTTTCAGAGTGATACGCCCGAAAGAGAAAATCCCCGCTTTATTTAATTTCTCTATCATATCCTCTAGTACCCCTTGCTCAAATGGTAACCATACATTATCTGCAATTATGTAGTCTGTATCAGTCGATGTGACGATTGCATAATACTCTTTTAATTGCCCGACCACTATTAGATCTAGCTTGAGTATAGTTGTAGAATCCAGCATCTGACTACTAACGAGTAGCTTTAATTGAACCGGAATTTTGGAAAACTTCAAGTATGGGAGACAAGTGGAAGGGCGCTCCAAGGTAAGATCCTTCAAAGGAAATATTGATTTAAATTCGGAAAGAAAAATCTCCTTTGAAGTGGGGAAGTAAAGATCCCCATTACTTTTTTGAACGACTATAGACTTTTCGTCAACCAGCTTCCAAGTTGCATTCGCCATGGGTCTTCCTCTTTCTGAATAAGTTCGATGAAAGTAACTGCGTAATATATATACAAAATACCATATAATCCCTAAGGCTACAAAGAAAAGATCGATTCGATTTTATCGGTTCGATCTTTTCTTTGTAGTCTTATATCATCAATAAAATATGTTTGTCCTGATCAGGGTATCCATGTTAAAGTTATTGCATTAATCAACTATATACTACCGTCAGCCCTCTTCTTATACAGAAATTCAAGGGAAATCTTTAACTTCCAATCTCAACCCGCAAATCGAGTATAGACGCTGTCGCAGTAATCACCGAAAAAAAGGAGCTTTAGATCAGCGTTAAATGCTCCCCCGAACAAGAACTCCAACGTACAAGCGATCTTACCATCATCTATGGTATGGCTCAACGTATCTTAATTATGACAATGCGAAGCAATTTTCAACTAGTATATCAATTTATGACACATTAAAAACTTTCCTCTCCCCCATCCAATCAGGCTATTTCCATATTGGATTCCCGTTTCGCAATTTTCTGGATGCTCAGGAGAATCGGAACTTTTTGATTGAACTTGCTAACGAAGCTGACTCATCAAATACTATCTTAGCAATAGATTCATTTGGCATACTCTATCGCTTCGCACTTGCACACGAAAAAAATGGTGGCTAATCCATTTCTTAAACGCCCGCTCCCTGTCCGAATATAGAATGAATGCAGGTCCCTTTGGTAGAGGTCCCTGCATCAGATTTGCAACTCGCTAAATTGTAAATCTATTATATCCGAACTAAGCGATCGATACCACTGCGAGGGGACTTAGCCGGATAAGGATCTCCGCGGGGCCAAACGGTTCGGGCGTGAAGTGTCGCCTTCGAACCGTGTCAGCAGCCTTCCCAAATCCCCCGTTCTCCGTTACCGCCCCCACCGTTCAATACGATGAGAACCTTCCTTAAGCCCGCGAAGATAAACGTAGCGCTCGTCCTCGTCCAGCGTAAGGCCGTCGGTTGATTCCACCGCGGACGCATCAGAATGAAATACCACCTCTCCATTCCAATAGATGACGAACTCCTGGTTCTCCGGCTTCGGAATGCCGACGACTGCGCTCGTTCCTTCCGGCGCTTTGAGCGATGCGCAGAACCCTGTCTCCGCCAATTCCCATTCAAAACGGATTTCGCCGTAAGGCGTAGGAACCGTGCCCTCTGCCCGTTGCAGATCACACGGATGTGGGATGGCTGCAAAAGAGCGAAACCCGGGCTCCGTAGGTTGAACACCCAAGATGTAACCGGACAGCAAATGAGCGACCGCCGTATCCGGGTGGGAGCTGTCTCCCCAGTTCTTACCTGGCGGCATGATTGCCGGCGGATAGGTCATGCACTCCCAGGTCGCATGAGGTCCGCGCCAATCGGCTAATGCGCCAAGCCAATCTACGCCGCCTCCTGGCTTGCGAAGCGTTCCGAGCGCATCCTCGTCATAGCCGTAGTGGAATTTTCCGCGAATCGCCAAGCTTTGATACTTGCCCATGTCCGTTTCCTTAAGCTTCTCTCTGACGGACGCCGCTTGTTCGCCATCCGGAAAGCCGATGGCCAGCGCCAGCGCGTTGGCGTAAAACTCGAATTCGCGGCTGCCCTTCAGCTTAACGTAATGCCCCTGCTCTTCATCCCACAGGTGCTCCCGAATGCCCTGGCGCAAGACCGCGGCCTTCTCTTCGAATGCCGACGCATCCGCATCGAGACCCAGCAATCCGGCCAGATACGCGCCTTCCTTGAACGAATCATACACGAGAAAGTTCACGTAAGCGCCCTTGCCCGTATATTCCAGAAGATGGCCCCAGATGCCCTTGGACGTCTCATACCGTTGATAGAACAAGCCGTCGCCTTCCACGTAGTTCCACAGGTAATCCAAGCTTTTAACCATCACAGAGTACAACTCTCGGGCCAGCTCCAGATCGCCGGTGAACAGGACATAATCGGCCAGCACGGGCGCGAACCAGGCGGAAAACTCGTCGGATTGGTAATAGCCGTATTCGCCGATTCCCGGCTTCACCTGATTTTCCGGATAACAAGCGGCCCAGATGTAGCCTTCCGGCGTTTGATGCCATGCGAACATCCTAATCGTTTCTTTCATGTACGTATAATTGTCGAATGCGTAATAGACGTTGCGACCCGCCCAATCCAGATCGCCGAGCCACGGCAGACGGTCCCGCTTGGCGCCATCCGCGATAAATGCGGGAGTACGAGCGAAGGACCAACCGCTTAGATCCCCGTTGAAATCGTCTGCGAATAGAAGCTGACCCGCTGCGTCCTCTACGCGAACCTCGCGTATGAGCGCCCACTTGTCCATGGGTTGGCAAAATCCGACTTTTCCTTCGGCATAGGTATCGTCTATGGTCGTATCGATCAGCGTCCCGTTAAGCAGCGTCTCCATCCGCGCTCCGTCCAGCCTCACCTCCAGATGATAGACCCGACCATCGACGATCGGAATGGAGAGAGATACCGCCGGCTTCAAGCGCACATATACCCCGTCAGAACGCTTGAACAAATGCAGCCTTCCGTCCAAATCGATCTGACCGACATAGCCGTTATTTTCATCGAAAGCCCGAACGATCCAGCCCACTGCGGACACGGGTCCGGGATTGCGGCGAATGACGAACTGAAACCCGAACCGGTAATCCTTCCACTGTTCCCCTTGAACCGTCAGGCCGACATCGTTGCCCTTCGCCAGTTTGCGCGGGACGAGCCAGCCCTCCACGACCGTCCAGGCGTCGGTGTTCGGAAACGACGAGACTTGTGCCGTGTAAGTGCTTGCATACCACAACCGATTTAACTCCTCGTCGCTCGAATGGAAGCTGCCTTTATACGGCGACAAGTCGGACGTGACTTCGAGGCTGAAATATTCGAGATCCACGCTGCCCTCGGTATCGAGCTGAATGAGCACCCAGCGCTGCTGGCCTTGAATCATTGGCGCGATATACAAGCCGGCTTCTTCAATCGTGTACAGCTCGTACCTGTAAGGGTTAGCAGGCGGAACAGGCAATTCCACGCCGAGATACGTGCACGACCCTCTGCTAAAATCTCCGTTCTCCCCGTGTACCGGATCGACGATCCATTCATACCAGTCGGCATATGCGATTCGCAGCGTCGGACGCCCCGTCTGTCCGGCTATCTTAATGATCGGATATCCTCCCGGAGCGGAAGGGCCAAGATCGAGCAGAATCGACGGTTTCTCTCCCCCGGCAGCGTATACGAGCTTTGCTGCCAGAGCGTCCTCCCTCAAAATGTGCTCCGCATCCGTCACGTCGCCAGTCTTCGAATGAACGGCAGTCCCGAATACGCGTTTGGACGTCGGCGTCAAAATGTACTTCTCCTCGTTATTCATTTAAACCACACTTCCTCTCGTTACCGTTTTCGCTATCTACGATCCATTATATTTTTTATCGCGCGCATGCCCAGCCATCATTCAAACCGAAAGATAAACGATTTAAACCTATTTTCAAATTTAAGTCATTGTTGTATCAACGAATCGCTAACTATAAAATATAGGTATCCAAACTCTCTACCTTCGAGGTGAGCAACCTGTCCGTTCTCTACTTTACGGCCCCTCCCCTGCCTCATTACATCAATTCCGGCGAGTCCCGGTTTAAGCCCGGAGACATTCATCCCGCCCGCGGCCCAATCGGATTGTTCGACCTGCTCGTCGTTCATCAGGGCACGCTGTTTATGGGAGAGGATGACCGGACGTGGACCATTAACGAGGGACAGGCGCTTCTGCTGAGGCCCGACCGACATCACTATTCGCCTCGTTCCGTCGACACGGACACGAGCTTTTATTGGCTTCATTTCCATACGAAAGAGCTGTGGGATGATCGGATGCGAGAGGATCAGATGCGGGATGAAGCTGAAGAGGAGCTTTCGGATGGCAAAAATCAATTCCACGTCGAGCACGGGCTCATTCCGCGCGAGTTCGGCTTTTCTATCCCGCAATATTTTACGCTTCAGGATCCCGTGGACGTCTATCGCCGCCTTCGCGAGCTGATCGAGTTGGAGCGGCAGCCGCTATCGTGGGCGCGATGGCAGCAACAGATCCATTTGCAGAGCTTGCTTAAAGTATTGGCCCAGGAGCAGGACAAGCTCAGCCAATCGCCTGCCGCCCTGCTCGCCGAACGCGTCGCCGTCCATCTGCGCACACATTATCGCTCGCACCTGACGAACGAGCTGCTGCAGCGCGAATTCAATTTCCATCCCGTCTATATCGCGCGCTGCATGAAGAAAGCCTTCGGCTGCTCCCCTCTGGAGTATTTGACCAGGTACAGAATCGAGCAAGCCAAACTGCTCATGATCAGTACGACGCTGTCGATCGAGGAGATCGCATGGGAAATCGGATTCCGCCATCAGACCTATTTCTCCAATACGTTCCGCAAGCTCGAGTCGATGTCGCCGAGCGAATTCCGCAAGCGGTACGGCGGCCGATAATCGAGGCTAACATAAAGAAGCTGACCCATAAGTAAAAGAGTCGTACGTAAGGATGTACGACTCTACTTAGGGGACAGCTCCTATAGCGTATCTATTCCATTTATCGCCGGCTTTACTTTTCCGCCAACAAATTCGAGATAATATCCAATTGCTGCTCTACCGAGATCGGATCGCTGGGAAGAAACTGATTGAAATCCAGCCTATAGATCTTTCCTGTTTTTCCTGCTGGGGAGTTTTGAATGAGCTTCTCCACTTCCTTCACATGTTCCTCTGCGCCTTCATTCACAGCCAGGAATAACCGATCGCCTATAAAGTCGGGAATGACCTCGGAGGAGATTTCCCACGTTTCTCCGTTGATGACGTCTGTTTTTACTTTATCGGTTGGCTTCAGACCCAAATACTTGTAGATAATGTTGCCGCCCATATTGGTATCCCCGTAAATAAAGACCGCATCCTTACGCACATTTAAAATGGAGAAGGTTTCATCTGCGCCGACAATCGGACTAATCTTCTCCTTGTATTCGGCTATTTTTGTCGCAAATGCTTCATTCCATTGCTTCGCTTCCTCCTGCTTGCCGAGAATATCGCCAAACATTTCGACGTCCTTGATCGGGTCGTTGTACTGCTCCACCACGATGGTTGGCGCGATCTGGCTCAGCGCTTCGTAACCGCCTTCTACGACCTCCGCGAATGGGGCCGTTGTCACAATCAGATCCGGCGCCAGCGATAGAATTTTCTCCGCATCGGGCGGAACTCCAACATCTTCAATCCCGGAAACATCGCTTAGCATCGGATTGCTCAGAATGAAAGTAGTTGCGCCTACCGGCTTCACTCCCAACGCCATGAGTTCACCCAGATGAAAAAGGCTGACTACGCGTTGAGGCTTTACAGGAATTTCTGTCTCGCCATTCAAATGCTTGTAGGTCCGCGTCTTGGCAGCAGTCTCGTCAGTAGCGGCGCCTGTTGATGCTGATTGGGTAGCCGGCGGCGTCCCTGCATTACTGCCTGTATTGTCTCCTGTATTACTGCCTGTCTGACATGCACTCAGAATCAAGCTTGTGCACAATAGCATCATGGCTCCGAACGATGGTCTTGAAAATCTAAACATGGATGTGTCCCCTTCTCTAAATGATTGATAATAATTCTCATTATCATTATGAGAAACAGACATTCGGGATACAATGGACGATTTTAATAGCTGTAATGGATTATTCTGAACAGCCTTCCGATTGTCCTCGCGAAATTGCAGCGGAGAGCGCCCCGTATGCTTTTTGAACAACCGACTGAAATAATAGACATCCGCGTAGCCGACGCTGCTCGCGATTTCCTGGATACGAGCCTCCGACTTCAAGAGAAGCTGCTTCGATTTGTGTATGCGTACATGAATCAGATAGTCAATCGGACCGACCCTGATCTGATTTTTGAACAAGCGGGACAAATAACTCGTACTGCAGCCGTAAAATCCGGCCAATTCCTCGGCTGTAATCGGCTCCTTGTAATGGTCTTGAATATAGTGAATGGCTTGCGATACCAAGTTTGGTTTACTGTTTTCCGCTGCCGATGTGCGTATTTGCCTCATCACCTCGTACACAAACGGAAGAAACGCCGACTGCGCCTGCAGCTTGTCCAGCGGAGATGCCTGCTGCCACAGGCGACTCATGGCTTGACACTTTTCCAGTAGGGGTAGCATTGCATAAGGAGTGAACGTATACGACATACGAAAGCTCTGCAGATCCTCCTGCGATTCGCACTCGGCTTGATATAGCATCAAGTAACAAGCAAAATCGTTCCCTAACGGCATAAAATTTAGCTCCGAGCCCTTCCCTCCATGCAGAATGTGAGGCGAACGAGCCCGATACACCGTTCCCGACAGGCTCACGTTTGCTTCTCCTTGGGTCGTAACTAAGAAAAAGCTAGTATGTGCCTCATAGCGTTCAGGGTCAGTTCCGCTTTCCACGCGTAACTGCCGAATATCCAGCAATCTTACGGCAGCTCGACCCCACCGCTCGATATGAGCCTCCCACTCCATACTAACCCCCTCCTTTCACCATTTATCGGCTTACGCCAGTATAACAAAAAAACTCTGACCTCGTACGTGTACGGTCAGAGTTTTGCTGGCGGAGCGAATTCGGCAATTGGGGTGAAATCGGCCGGTGTAGTTGAGATGCCCCCGACCGGCCTCAATCGAGTAGCCCGAAGGAGTTTCACCTTCAGGCTCTCACAGAACCGTAAGTGAACCTCTCGATTCATACGGCTATTATCATTCAGCCAGTTACGGTGTCATTCCGAGAGCCCAATGTGGAAACATATTGGGCTCTCTTTTTGCAAGTTCTTTCAGCCATTTTTCAGCTCGACTGCGATGTCCCCTAAACCTCTTGTATTTGCACATTGCCCATTTGACCAGTCTGCGATTCAGACAGTCTATGGTGTACCTTACTGCCGATGGATTGAATTTTATGAAGTAGTTAAGCCAGCCTCTGACCATCGAAGATAGCATTTCAGCGATCATTTCAATTTTTCTACCGGTATAGCTATGAATTCGCATCGCTTTTATCTTGTTTCTGAATGCTTTGGCTGACTTCTCACTCACCGATGGTAGGAAATTGAACTGCAACCTCCCCAGTCTGTCTTTTATGAACAGACTCTGAAAGGTGTACCCCAAGAACTCAAACTCAGTGACTGGATGCTCCTTCATCCTGTCCTTATCCTTGCAGTATACAATCTTGGTTTTCGTTGGATGCAAATCAAGCTTGCATTCCTCTAGTCGTTTCTTGAGGCTTCCCAGAAGCTCTTCTGCTTCCGCTTGCGTTCTGCAGTGAATAATGGCATCATCTGCATATCTTTCAAACGGTGCATTTGGTTTTGTTCGTTTCATCCATAAGTCAAAAGCGTAATGCATAAACAGATTCGCAAGTACAGGACTGATGACGCCACCTTATGCAAAGCTTTGCATAGACCGCCCTGCGGCGTGCCTTCTCCCGTTGTCTCGAACACGCCATTCGCCATGACTCCGGCGTTAAGAGAGGCACGAATAAGCTTTAGGACACGCTTGTCCGTCACTTTTCTTGCTACTCTTGCCATAAGCATGTCGTGGTTTACTTGGTCAAAGAACTTCGCTAAGTCCATGTCTACAACCCAGTGAAAGCCTTCTTGGATGTAGTGCTGAGCTTGCTTTACTGCGTCATGTGCTCGCTTCCCAGGGCGAAAACCGTAACATGCCTTCAGAAATCCGCGTCGAAGTTCGGGTTCATCACTTGTAAAAGGGCTTGTTGAAGAAGGCGGTCCATCACGGTCGGGATGCCGAGCAGCCTCATGCCGCCTCCGGATTTGGGGATTTCCACCCGTCTGACGGGCATGGGTCTGTAGGTTCCCGCAAGAAGTTCGGTCTTCACCGTCTCCCAGTGTGTTTTCAGGTAAGCTTGTAGTTTCGCTACCGTTACACTGTCCACACCGGGCGTTCCTCCGTTCTGTACCACTCGCTTGTAGGCGAGCCTGAGGTTATCTCCTCCGAGCATTCGTCCTAACAAGTCGTTATTTGCTTCGCGAGAGGAAGGGGCGACTTGTGCCGACGAAGAACTCGGCGCTCCGGCATACCCTGACGGCTTCACCGCTTCTCTTTGCCGCAAGCTCTCTTGCGAGATTTTCTGCTGTCTTTGCTCTTCCTGCGAACGCATCGGTTTCCTCTCTCCTTTCGGTTCAGCCCTTCCGGCTTCTGGCGTCCCGTACTCCCGTACTTATGGCCTCTGCTGATTCCTGCGGATTCAGCGCAGCTTCTCAGCCGCGGTTACGAAGTGACTTCGCGTCTTCCGTAGGCCTCCCCAGACTGGAAACCTGGCTTTTGGAAATTAATGTGATTACAAATAAGTGGATGATTAATATCCCTATCAAATAACGACAAAATCCATCTAAATAATACAAATTCAGTCATTATTTCTGGTGAATTAAGTAGGAAAAGACTATACCCTATTTAAGTTTTAAATGTAACAATTTAGGTGGCGACCATAAAGTACCTCGTCAAACTAAGATCTGAAGAAAGGGGCAGAGATGATGAGAGTGATAGTATAACCGGTTGTTTTAGGTTGTAGTCTTTCGGATTATAAAGGTTCTCACCAAAAAAGGAGAGTGTTAATTTTATGAAGAAACTAATATCATTAATGTTGTCATTTTGTATTTTAATTGTTGCAGTCACGCCTTTGGCCAGTGCATCTGATACTGTTCAAGAACCAAAACCATTAGTTAATGAACGGGTCATTCAGTTCCTAGAGAAAAATAACATTGATTTTCACATTGAAAATGGTAATATTATACTTACTAAAGTTACAACTAATGATATAGCACTAGTAAATGAACTGCTTATCTCTGATCAGCAAATAAATCGGAATGCTCTAACTTCTTATCCAACAGCTTGGACTCATATGATAAATTATGATGTTGTTACTTCAAAGAAATTTAAAAAGGCTACAAAAACTGCATTTGTCACAGCTGTATTAACTTTTATTGGTGCGTATGCTTCACCAGCTGTCGCTCAAGTTGTCGCTACATCAGCTGGTGTAGGATGGGGAGGGTATTACTTCGTTAACACTGACGAGGAAGACATCTATACTTTCATTAAATATTATTACAGAGAATTAAGTGCTGGTTTCTTTGATCACAATGGTAATTTCATCGGAGATTACGAAATCAAAAAAGAAATTAGATTGACTAAATCTTCTAATGGAACCGGGGGAACGCTGGAGTCTTTCACGAGGAATTCTAGTATAGTTGAACCATGGTTCTGAAATGAGATGACGGAATGTTTCATTTATTAAAGTATCTAACTTTTTTCATTGTATTATTTTTCTCCATTTACTTTATTTATGATACGAACTTCATTAAGCCTTTTGTGCATTCTCTTCTTATATTCATTGTATTTTTTTTAATGGATTCCTTAGGCAAAAAGAAAAAGTAACAGATTGAATGGAGGGTTCAACCACCCTCCATTTTTGATTGAGTAGCATTTATTATTTAGAACTCTTGGTCTTTTCTTCCCGCTAATCCACTGAACAATCCCCACTAGTTCGAAGCTTGTCGACTACGCTATTATCAGCAGTCAGTCCACAGAAAAATTACATGCATTCAGCGATCCCAAGGTCCTTGGAGCGCTTACGAATAACAGACATCGACTGAATCCCACTACTCTTTATGTTAGGTGTAATTACAGAAGTATAATGGATAGATCCATCAGGAAATGTTGTAAGATTCAAATGCGCAGCACCCCCATTTGAATTTACGCGGCGTCGTGAACCCGCTGCACGTGAAGGTATGTAAAAATTTGTACGACAACTCACCGACCAAGAACGACATTAAGGATGGCATAGTCATCGCTCGGCTTGTCAAAGACGAGAGATACGCCGTACCGAATATTCCACAAGGCCTTTATGCGGAGTGCGTGAAGCAATGAACATTTGCGACCGCCATGGTGACGACAACATGGCTGCACTATTTAAGATTTTCTACTTGGATAATTTTTTTGGAAATTCGATGGTATGGCAACTTCGGCTTCAGCATCGAAAGAAAAAAACCAATGCCCCCCCTTACTCCACCAGGAGGACCAAGTCTCTGGCGAGCCGTGCCAGCGCAAAGCAAACCATGCCCCTTCCTTTACGTCTCTAAAATTTAGCTTTTACCACCAGCCATTTGAATATCGAATACCCGCCTCGGCCAATCACTTCGGGTAATCCCATTCGACGTCGCTCTACTCTGATTTCGCGAACTGTTTCTGGCCAGCCATCGGCTTCGCTTCCCAATCATTATTAAATTGAAACCGCGAGGCCAGTCAATGATTGTTCGCAACAAACAATTTATGTTCTTGTCCATAGTCGAGAAACAATGTAAGTCCTTGTCCTTCGCTTTGGACAAGGACTTACATTGCTAAAACAAAAAAGCCGCGATATACGCCGCTTTTAATCGATGTATGTTCTTGTCCTCTGGCATCCAATGATGTCGAAAATCAAGAACTTGATCCCACAAATGACAAGAACGTTGTCCCCTCCATCTTTATGCTATTCTGCTAGTTAGCACAACGACGGTAGCCGATCGTTCTAGCCGGCTACCGTCGTGTCATCATTGAGCTATAGTACCTATTAGCGTAACGATTGGTAAGAGATAAGTGACCTAAACACTAATCCACGGTTCTTTTAGAATTATACTTAAAAAGCCGATCATGATGGAGCGGCACCATTACCATCTAGCTTATATTTTTTTGCTGCATTTGTAATATCGGTTAAGCGATAATCGTCAAATGTTCTCGTTTCAATGATAGCCCAGTTCAATTCAACATCTTGTCCGATCAACGCGCTGTAATCCTCACATATACGTTTGTGCAACTCTTCAAATAGCTTCAAACTTCTTGAGCAATCGATGTAGAGTTTGACTATCACCTCGGTTTCATGATAATTAGCAATTGGTACATAAATTGTCATTCTTGGCGTTAAAAGTTTTGCCTTTGCATCGGGATCTTGCTCCTGCCCAATTTCAAATTCGGCATTTAACAGCGACTGTGGAATGTGAGCAGACCAATTACGGAAATCACGTAAATGGTCAAGCGCCTTAACATGGCGCTCAGATAGTCTTTTTAAGACATTTCCAAAGTTCTCTCAGAGTTTTGCTGGCGGAGAGAGTCGGCATTTCGGATAAAATTAGCCAGCGTAGTCGGGATATCCCCGCCCTGCCCCAATTGAAAAGCGCCCTTGCCCCCTCACAAGGGCTAAGGCGCTTTCTCCGACTACCAGCGTAAATTGCTGCAATACTTCGCTTTAATGGACGCTTCGGCTTTCAAGCCGCTTTTCTTGAACAATTCTTTAATCGTCTTCTTAAAGTCGCTTTCCTTGCCCTTAACTGCCGATTTCTTCGGTTTGAGCAAGTCGATGCGGAAAGGACCGGCTTCCGCCCGCAGCATAGGTCCGTCGGTTCGGCAGCGGGTGTCGAAATCGTAGCCCAGCTTGTAGCCGGCCTGCAAATTCCCAAGTCCGGCCGTCAGCTTACCCATCGCCTCCAAGGTGAGCTCGTTTTTGGCAAGATCCTCAAATGGCGTAACTTCAAGACCGAGGCCGACGCCAAATCCCCCGTCCCCGCATGCAGAGACGCCCTCGTCGGTAATACACACTTTTCCGCCAATCCCAACGATCGCATATACCGAGGCTCCTACGCACATTTGACCGCAAGGATCGCGGAACATAACCGGGTTGTTATTCACATAAGCATACAGGTTCGCTTGACCGCTCTCGACCAGGATCGGATCCCTCGCCGTCCAACGGCCCGCAGCAGGATCGTAATCGCGGAAGCCGAAGCGAATCAATCCCGTATCCCGATCCTCCAAGCCGCCGGCATAACCAAGCAGCAGTTCAAACGCCGGATTGGAATCGGATTGCAGGTTGCCGAAGCTGTCGTAGCGCAGCTCCTTCACAACAGCTCCGTTATCGTCCAGCACCCGTTGAGGCGTTCCTACGCCATCCGCGACAACGTAATAACGCTGCCCACCGCGCTCCAGCGCAATCAGCACTCCCATCTCGTTGTAGGAGTAGATCGTCGGCTCGCCGCTCGGATCGACCGACGCCGTCAGCAGATGCAGAGAATCCGGGCTGCCGTACAGGTATTGATACGTCCGCCCTGCGCTGTCTTCCTTGGCTACCCTGCGTCCAAGGCCGTCATACGTGTACTTGTAGGTACCGTTCGCCACGGTCGCTTCCAGCAGTTCGCCGCGAGCGCCGTAAGCGAACGTATCCGCGCCCCGCTGCGTCAGAAAACCGTCTGCGTCAAAGCTGTAGGCAAGGTCGCCCACACGCGTCAGCACATCGTGCTCTGCATAGCTGCTGACTACAGGCCCGGCGGCTCCGCCCGTCTGGCTGGTAATCCGGTTCTTGTTCGCATCGTAGCCGTACGCCTCCGTCACGACATTGCCGCTCGGCTCTACTCGCGTCACGCCTGTCAGTTGCCCATCGAGGTCATACTCGAAATGCGTCGTTTCCCGTCCCTCCGCCGAATCTGCAGCAATATCCGTGACGTAGCCTCTCTTATCGTACGTATAGGCCGCTTTGTAGACTTGGCTTCCTTTCAGCGTATAGGTGGCGCTGCTGATTTTGCCATATTGGTCATAGTCCACTTGAATGTCCAGCTTGTCGTCATGAATGGAATCGACCGCCTTCAAAGGACCGCCGCGATTAAATTGAAATGCTCCGTACTGGGTCAGATTGTCTTCGTTGTCATACCGGATCGGGGTATGGTATACAGCGCCGGCAACCGTCATCGCAATATTCGTCATGTTAAAGAAATCGTCATACGTGTAGCTGAACGAAGCGTTCGCTTTCCCGGTCAGCGCCATTGTGTTGATGCTCTCTCCCGAGTATCCGTACTCAATCTTCTGTCTTCTGGAGCTATCCTGCTGCATGACGCTTTCGATCGTTTGCGCATAATCGGATTGCCCCACATACGTAAACATGCGCTGAATATCGGCATCGTTAATGCCGACAGGCCGCTTGCCGTCCCCCGGTTCCAGCACGTGGTCGATGACCCGTCCGCTGCTCAGCGTAGTTCTCATCAGGCTGCCGCCATTGTCATGATCCGCAGCATACCAGAGCCCGGCGCCGCTCGGAGCGAAGCCTTCGAATTGCCCCAGCGGATTGAACTGCTGCTCGTATACCGCGCCGTCAGGCATCGTTAACCCCGTTAAGTTGCCAAGGCTGTCATAGTCTTGACCATATACTTTGTTGCCCGGAGTCACAATAGAGGTCATGCGTCCCGCGGCGTCGTATTCGTATTTCTTCACGCTGCCGAAAGCATCCGTCTCCTGTTCGACCCGATTTTGCGCGTTGTACGTATACTGGATAAACCGCTCCCCTTGCTGAACCCGCTCCAGCCGGCCAACGGAATCGTAAATCGTTTCAATCGGGAAGAGGTTGGTTCCCGGCCAAGCTACCTTGCCGATTCTGTCTTTCTCGTCCAGATAGGTTTCCGTCTTGGTACCTTCGGCCGTCGTCTCCGTAAACTTATGGCTGGCTCGGTCGTATTCGATGGTAGACACATCGCCGTTCACCGTATGTTGGACCTTGTAAGATACCAGCTTGCCGTTGTTATCCGTCACAGCGGATCGTTCTTCCTTGAATTTCGTTACTGTACCGTCAGGCGATGTGTAGGTTAATTCCGCAACGAACGGCGTATTTTTGCCCATACGAGGGTCCGTTCCGAACGTCTTGGTCATTGCCGTGCCGTCGGGTAACGTCGCCGTCTCGCTCTGCTCGCCGATCCTCTCGGTTACGGTCTGATATCCGTTCGGGTCCGTCAGCGTATAAATCTTTTTGCCGTTGGCAGCCACGGTCTCATATGTCGTTATCCGATTGCTCGGGTCCGTAAAGGTAACGCTGTAGCCGTTGTCGAAAACCGATCTTTGCAGCGTTTTGACGCCGCCCTCCGGATTGACCGCCCTCACCAGCATCCCGGTATTGTCGAATGCATACTGACTGACGCCTTGCTCCGGGTCCGTGAACTCTGTGAGCAGTCCGCCCTCCTCATACTTCATGCGGTACGTCTCCCCAGCGGGGTTCGTAATCGCGACTAGCTCGCCGCCGGCATCCACTTCAACAATCGTCCGCTGTCCGCCTGGCGCGACAATCGCTGTCGGGTTCCCTTGCGCATCGCGTTCAATCTGTGTCAGATTCCCGCTGCGATCCGCTATCGACAGTAGCCGACCGTCCGGATCATACGCAAAATCTCGCAGCACAACACCTGAGAACGCACTGACATTCTGCAGAATCCGGCCTGTTTGCAGATCGAAGGCATTCACCGACAAGCCGTCCTCCTCCGGAAATTCGGCGATTTGGAGATGAGACTCGCTCATCCGATAGCTGCCGCTGGAACCGTCGCTATAAATGAAGTTCCCATTATAGTCTATCGCAGCCAACGATAACGTGGTTTGGGCTGCTGCGTTGAGATGATCGAGATCGACCTCCTCCACAATGCCTTCCTTGTTGACTTTATATAACTTTTCCCGCTCGTAGGTGTTCTTTGAAGCGATAAACCACAAATTCCCTTCCACATCAACGAACATTTTCCTCATGTAAAATAACGCCTTATTCGCAGCCACGCCGTGGGCAATGACCTGATTGCTGTAAGTGTCCGGCGTTTTCCCCACGATCTTGGTGATCGTGCCGTCCGCGCTCATTTTTCTTACCCTCGATGTATATTGCATGTGATTGAAGTTATCGTAGATGCGATCGTGAATGTACAAGAAACCGTCTGCGCCCATCGCAACGCTAGTCACTTCGCCGATCGTGGCCGGATTGGCTTTGCCGCTGTCCGCTCCAGACACCCCTTGCGTCGTGTTGCCCATCATCTGAATACGGCCTTCGGCGTTAATCCGATAAAACAGATTTTTCCTCGCATCCCTATTGTAGCCGACAACGTACAAGGAGCCTCCGCTTGCCGCAGCTATACTATAGACGACATACAAATCCGATTCGACCGCCATCGCCCCATCGACAATATCGTGATCTGCATTCCCCGTCCCGGCAAAAACAGTCCAGCGGGTTTCATCAAATTTCTTTAGATAAATCTTTCTGTCCGTGGGAGAGTACCGGTATACATTCCCTTGAGGGTCGGCGCTAATGTCTCCGTAGGTTTCTTGCGGGAATCCTTCACTTTTTAGGAAGGTGCCGTCATTGTTCATGCGGATGACAACTTGATCCCGATTGCCGCTTCCCACATCTCCGTAAGCCATGAAGTAGAACGTATTGCCAGGACCGGGAACGATTCCTGTATTGGCAATCCGATAACCTCCGAGACCGCTTAATTCGATCTTTTTTAGTTTTTTGTAGGACGCCGTTTTTTTATTGCGATCCCCTTCGTACAGAACATTCGCCTGCATGCTCAGTATATTATGCGCATCCAGGCTCCAGCCCGCGACTCCCGCTTGCTCGTACGGGTTGTTCGGGCTCTCCAAATTCCCGTACCAGACGCGGGAGACAGGCTGCCTCATTGATGCTCTGCTAAAACCGATGACCACGTTAGATCCGCTGACCCGCCCGAAGCTTCGCGTCTGTTCGTCAGCCTCATAATATTGAAAATCGTAGTAAAAGGATACGGTAACCTTGTAAGGGTGCGTGCCGATCAGCTTCCTCTCGTAAGCGTCCAACCCATCCCATTGAAAAGTATGCGTCACGTTCGTGGCCGGGGCGAACGATTTACTGTACGATTTGCCTCCGATTTCGACCGTAACACTCATGGATTTCAGCGAATCAGGAATCGTATCCCCGCTGACCGGTATCGTGAGCTTTGATTTCTCCTTATAGCCCGGCGTTCTCGTGCTCACGTAATTCAGGTTCATGCCCGTTCCTTCGATCGGGATCGCTTGGCCTAAGCTCTGATTCTGACAACCGATGATCGAGCCTGCTTGTTCGCAAGGATCGTCATCCTCCTCGTTTCGCGGATCTTCGTCAAGCGGCGGCTCGGCATCCATCGGCGGGCCGTAAGGCCAGTTGCAATCCCATGGCGTGAAATGCTCAATCGGCACGCGCCATAAGCTTTGGCCTGCGGCATACAGCTCTGCAAGCTGCTGTCTTTCCTTATCCGTAAATCCGGCTGCGGCCAGCTTCTCGGCGCTGTCGGCCATCCCGTCCCCGTCCATATCGACAGTGGCGATTCCTCCGTCGATCTGGAGAATGCGGACCACTCGTCCGTTCTCGGACGCGACCCAGCGCCCGGCCTCACGATCGTAGTAGCCCATCGGCACGACTTCTCCGACCGGGAACTCCAGGTAGTTCTCTACATAGTAGAATAATGGCTGATTGAAGCGAATCTCGGTCGCTCCCGCTTGCACCGCTTCGTCGGCAGACAGTTCCACGGCGTGCGTATAGCCGACATAGTCCGGCAGCTCGCCCGGCATGGCCTCCGGCCCGTTCTCGCCCACGGTGTATTCGGTAGCGCGCAGGTGAATCTCCGTGAGCGGCACGACAGACCCGTCCGGCAGCTCCATCGTTGCCGATGACCCCTCCGGGAAAATGACCGTGGATTGCCGGGTGCCGTCCGCATCCGTTACCGGAGAGCCTTGCGCCGCCTGGACACCTGTCGCCCCATCCAAGTCAACAACCGTCACCTTCGTATCGTAAGCCTTCAGCACCACATCCGGCAGCGTCTCATATTTTTCGGCTACTGCCGATACTTTCCGCTGGACGGGCATATACCCTTCCTTGGTCATTTGAAGCGTCAGAATACCGCCGCCGTTAACGACCAGATCAAACATTCCGTCTTCGCGGCTCTTGGTTGAGCCCAGCTCGGGCTGGTTCAGGACGCTAACCTGTACGCCTGCCAGCGGCTGATTCTCTGCATCCAGCACCTTGCCGCGAACAACGGACACCAGACTGTCTTCAATAGCTCCGGCAGCGACTCCCGTCTGCAGCGGTTCGCTTCCCTCGTATAGAAACTTGACCGTCGAAGAGAAGGTCGGCAGCGCTGTTGTTGATATCGGAGTCGCCACTTTAACCGGGTCCGGCGTCCCGCTCGAACCCTTCGGCGTGACCGTGATCGCTTCCGCCCGCTCCGAGAATCCGCCCGCCGTATTGAAGGCCCTCACCGTGAAGCGGTACGCAGTCCCGTTAACCAGACCTGTTACTGTAGCCTCCGTTACTTTGCCGACTTGGGGGCCATTCATCCACGTAGCTCCAGCGTCTGCGGAATAGAGAACCTCGTATCCCGCCAGATCCGTCTCGCTGTTCGCCAACCAGCTTAACGTAACGACCGTATTGCCGGCCACACCCGTTAATCCGCGCGGCGCAGCCGGAGGCGCCGTTTCAACCGGTGGAGCTTGCGGCGTCGCTTCCGCTCCGGCCGACTTCTCCGACTCGTTGCCGGAAGTATCGTATGCGGTCAAGGCGAAACGGTACGTTACTCCGTTCGTTAATCCGCTCACGATGTAGCTCGTTACGCTGCGGCCGGCGACATTCGTTCCGGCATCCCATGTCGCCCCATGATCCGTTGACCGGTAAACCTTATATCCCGCCAGATCATTCTCGCTATTCGCCAGCCAGCTTAGGCTGACACTGGCGTTTCCTGAAGCTGCGCTCAAGCCCGCAGGTGCGGCCGGCGGCGTCGTATCGACACGTACAGGGTTCCCCGAGCTACCGCCGCCTCCACCGCCCGATGTTGTAACAGGTCGAGCCCCATCAATGGAGACCTTCCCCAGCTTCAACGTTTGTCCTGCGCCTAATGAGGTGAAGGTTTGACTCGCTTCATACTTATGACACTCGCAGCCCGGCGTCTGCGTCTGCTCCGAATCGAGCAGAGACAATCCCGGGAATGCCGAACCGCTCGCCCCGTAGATGGACGCCGATCCTCCCCCTTTTGCCAAGATTTGCGATAGACTCGCATCCTCCACAAGTGTCAGCCGATACGTTTTCTCCGGCAGCACATTCGCACGAAACGTACCATCGGCAGCCGTAACGGCGTAGAACGTCGGGTTGGTCGTAAACGAAAGAAAAGCCCCGATCAACGGCTTGCCGTCTGTTCCCAGCACCGTTCCTTCAATCCACGCAGATTGCTGAGCCGTTACTTCCAAGTCGCCCTGTCCCTCGCCGTGCACGACGGGCTGATAGCCTGCGAATCCTTCTTTCACAACGTGCACATCGTAATTCCCGTAAGGAATCGCCGCCGCCGTTGTCCAAACTCCCTGCGCATTCGTGCGCCCCCACGCCTTGTACACGCGCTTCCCTTTCTCATGCACGAATACTTCGGCATCCGCCAGCTCCGCCCCGTCCGCCTGACGAGCCTTAATGGACAGAGGCCCTGCTTTCGCCTGATTTCCTCCCGCGCCTGCAAGCTTCTTGGCACGCTGAAGAATGACGGCCACTTCCGCTCGAGTTATGCCGTTCTGCCCCTGAAACGTGTTATCCCCGTAGCCCTGCAGCACACCGGCTTCGACCAGAGCCGCAACCGCAGACTGCGCCCACTTCGGGATCAAATCTTTGTCCTTAAAGGACACTGCTCCCGTAGCGATCTTGCCCACAATTCGATTCAGCATCACCGCCGACTCTTGGCGGCTCACTGCGGCGCCGGGTCTGAATAGGCCCGCTTCATTGCCTTGTACAATCCCGAGATTGGCCGCTTGGCGAACCTCCTTGGCGAACCACTCGTTCCCGACGTCCCGGAAATTCGGAGCCTGCACAGTTGGCAGCTCCAAAGAAGCCGCCTTCACGAACCGAAGCAGCATAACGGTTATCTCCGCCCGCGTGACACTGCGCTCCGCGCGAAACGTCCCATCCTCATACCCCTGGATTACACCCAGCTCCGTCATCTCGGCAATCGATTCCTTCGCCCACTCCGGAATCCGCTCCTCCGGCTTCTGGAGGCTTACGCCGACATCGCTAGCCTCAGCTCCAGCTCCAGTCCCAGTTCCAGTTCCAGTCCCAGTTCCAGCCTGCACCACACCAAACGGGAGCGCTCCCTGGATCAATAAGGACAAGAGGAGCAGCAGGGAAAGCCCTCTTCTCGCCAGCAATTTCTTCATAGGTTTGAGCCTCTTTCCACACTATTTTGGAATCTCACGTTCCCTCCAATCTACCATGGCGAATTTCACCCTGAGAATTATACGAAAGTATACTTTTTCACCTATACTTTAGCCGCCGGTCCAAATGCCCATTAAAAAAAGCGACACCCTCCGAAAAGTCCGAAGCTGTTCAGCGGATATTGCACCCCTAGATCAACCCAAAACCAGGAATGGCGATGCAAGGGCCTCTCCCCCGCACCGCCATTCCTTTTTCCATCAAGACAAAATCACAAAATCACATAATGCTCATTATAGCTTTCCACGATCCCGCTTCCCGTGTTGACATTCGTTCCATGGACCGTGTTCACCGAATTCATGATCTTGACCGTCCCTCCGACAGCATTGACGCACCATTCGCCGCTCTGATCCGCGCCGACATTCCATATGTCGGCGTTACCTGATGTCACGTGCACGAGCGTGCCCGGAGCATAAGCCAGAATGCTCATGATATGCTCATTCGACGGACCGTTAAGCTCGATAAACTTTTGCATTTTCTGATAATTGATCAAGAGCGTTCCGGGCGCCATCCAAGGAATCTTCATCTTAAATTCGCTGATCCCCGTCCACGGCGAAGGGTTCATGTCGTACAATTCTTCAATCCAGCCCTCCGTGGATGTTCCGACTCTGATGAAGGTATTGCTGTAGCTGCCATAGACCGATCGGATCAAGTGCCGGTCGCTTCCGTTCGCAACATCTATCCCATGATACGGATTTTTGAAGTTCGTATAGATGACATAAGCGTCCTTCGCATTGATTCTGAATGCGAAAGGATAGGTTTTCAAGGTGCCTTCTGCTTCAAATGGATTGTTGGGCCATATCACATTGATCGCGTTAATGCCCGATCCGTCTCCATTGAGGGTCACCGCGGCCGTATCCGACTGAGGCGTACTTGTATTTTCCCCGCCATATACGGTCAACCAGGTTCCGTAGCTGATATACGCCCCCGTTTTCCCGGATCCCGTTCCACGCAGTTCCACGTTGGTAGGAATCGAGAGGTTGCCGTTTATCCTATACCACCCTGCGGGCAGGTACACAATCCCCCCTCCCGCATTGCCCGCATCCGTCAATGCCGATTGGATGGCCGATGTGGCATCGTCGAACGGAAAACCCGTCGGGCTTACCAGCGAGGACACGCGCGGCGCATTGTAAGGCGCCTTGGTGACGTCATACAGCACGGCTCGGGTGATTTTGGGCAGGTCCCTTGTCGTGTAAGCCGTAGGCGAAGTTCCAGGCGACGCGATCGAAACGGACCCGGCGGTTGCCCCGGTGAGCGTCGTGTCGGTCACTTTGATCGTGTGATTGGTTACGTTGTTCTTAATGGAATACAGGCTTCCTTCCAGCGTGCTGCGAATAAACGCATTGAACCTGCCGACGGAAGCATCGTCTACCTGCAAGGCGGTATTGGTATTGGTCAGGCTAACGAAAGCTAGATTGCTGCCCCACGTACCGACTCCCCCAGCCGTATTTCCTCCGCCAAAGCGCATGCCGATGTTGTATCCCTCGGCAGAGAGATGATGAAAATTATAGATTTCGATGCGTCCGAACGTAAATGCCGTGCCATTCGCCCGGGTCCACGCATCCAGCGTGCTCTTCAGCGGCGCATGGTAAGCAGTTCCAGCATCCACCCAGTACGAATTATTAAAAGTAATATGATGCGCGCCGCCTGCGCCATAACCGTTAAAGAGCTCGAGTCCCCGCGACAATACGGTCCCTTTCACATAGGAGATTTCAGGACACGCAGTGAACCCGCCCGTTCCGCTCATTCCGAAGCGGAATCCGCTATAGGCATTTAACAAAGTCAAATTTTTAATGAAGCGATTATGTCCGACGTCCGAAGTTACGACCCACCCCGTATCGATCGGATTGGCGGCATTCTGATTAGGATAATATATTGTCAGCCCATAGAGGCCGCCAACGTCTCCTACCATCGTAAAGAGAGTTTGGAAACCGGCATTCACGTGGGCTTCGATCACTGTCCCATAGTCGCCCGAGCCAGAGTCCGGATCGCGCCAATCCCCACGCAAGAACACGCCCGAAGGAACATGGAGCGTATTGCTCACTTTATACGTTCCGGCAGGCATCCAGACAGTGCCTCCGCCTTTATGCTGCGCATTGTCCATTGCATTCTGGATCGCCATCGTAGAATCGGCTGCTCCCGTTGCGTCCGCCCCGAAATCCGTCACATTGAAGTCCGCCACGACCACATCTTCGGTTGGATAGATCGTGCTTATAATTTGCGGATTGGCCTCCAAGGTCGTGCCGGCGGGGGTAAAGGAAACATTGTCAAAATAAACCGCTCCCGTTATGCCATTGTCCGTAACCGCACGAACCCGCACGCTGGGCTGATCGCCGCTGAACCAGTCACGGCTTACTTTCGTCCATGTCCCCGCACCCAGACCTCCGATCACTCCCGGCGACACCTCCTTATCCACATCATTCAAATCCAGATAAGCGTCGCCGTTGTTGTCCGTCTTGTAAATCCAGGCGGACAACGTGTATCTCGTATTGGGTTCAACCGGCAGGGTATTGCTGTACGCCACGGCCCCGTTGCTCGTGGATTTAAGCGAATAGGTCCCTGACTGACTTCTATCGGTGGAGCGAGTCATGGCGCCGTATGACAGCCAGCCATCGGTACTCTCGAACGAACCGTCGGGCGCAACGGGCTCCAGCTTCACATCGTCAAAGTATGCCGATGCGCTAAGCCCTCCATCCGTAATGGTTCTCACTCTGGCCTGGGTTGCGTTGCCGCTATCCCATAGTCCGGATACGTAGGTCCATGCGCCCTCGCCAGCCCCATTGAATACGCCCGGTTGAGGCTCACCCGTTATATCATTAAGATCAAGATAAGCATTCCCGGCATTGTTGTTCTTATAGATCCATCCGGAGAGCTTGTACTTCGTATCGGGCAGCACGGAAATCGGATTGGACGTCGCGGCAATGCCGTTCGCAGACGATTTTAACGATGTCGTCCCCGTCTTCGCCTGATCCGTCGACCTGCTCATTGAACCGTAAGTCCAGCCTGCATCGCTCTCGAAGGTTCCGTCCGGTTGAACGACTTCCAGCTTTACATCATCGAAATACGCAGCCGCATTCAATCCGTTATCCGTTATTGTTCGAAGCCGGACCTCCGTATTGGCTCCGCTATTCCAGATGCCGGATACGTAAGTCCATACGCCGCCCCCGCTCCCATCATATACGCCCGGTTGAATTTCTCCCGGTATATCATTAAGATCCAGGTAGACGTTCCCGGCATTATTCGTTTTGTAAATCCAGCCGGATAGCTTATAGGTCGTATTGGCGGCAACCTCAAATACATTCGTACGGGCAGACGCGCCATTAATCGTGGATTTCAGCGAATAGTTTCCGGTTTTCGCTTTATCCCTTGATCTGCTTAACGACCCGAATGACCACCCCGCTTCCGTTTCGAACGTGGAATCCGGAGCATTAACCGCCAATTCCACATCATCAAAATAAACTGGCGCGTCTATCCCGGCGGCTGTAACCAGTCGAATCTGAAGCGAGGTTCTCGTTCCGCTGAACCAATCGGCGCTTACCTTCGTCCACTTGCCTCCCGCATTAACAGAAGGCTCGACTTCTCCCGCAATATCGTTTAAATCCAGATAGGCTGTGCCCGAGTCGGTCTCTTTATAAATCCAACCTGATAACTTGTAGCTGGTATCGGATTCTATCGGAAACTCGCCGCTAATTGACACTGCCCCGACCGTCGTCGTTTTTACCGCATATGAGCCCGTATGAGCCCTGTCGGTTGACCTGCTCATCCCATACATAGCCCACCCGGTTCCAATCTCGAACGAGGGGTCCGGAACGTTAGCTCCGGCCGCGAAGGAATGACCGGTCATCACGTTAGTATTCGATGCCATAAGAAGGATTATTATCAGGATAAGCGCCTTGCGCATAGTCTTGTTTGATCTCACGCTGTTCCCTCCAAATTTGATGTTTGGCAAACCGTTTGCTCCATTAACGGATGCTTCCGTCAAGGTTCTGCCTTTTGAAACCGCTTACCAAAAACTTTGCATTTAACGGGGCATCCATTCCTTTGCCGTTAGCGAATCTGTCGTTGCCCCGCAGCTTCTGCATTACCGCTCACCCCCTCATTGTTATATGTCATTTAATCTTTTAATACAACTTTCAAAGTTAATATATATCTTTAATACATTTATGTAAAGATCCATTTTTGTTTTTTTGAAAATGTTAACAAAAGAGTCCCCGCCGTCCGTTTCGGACGGGAGGACTCGCTTGCAATCCAGAAAACGAACGGAGGAGCCAACGCTAGCAATCCGCTGTCCTGGCAGCCAGTCTCCAATTGCCGTGTCCTATCGGACAAGCAATTAACTTACGCATTGGGCGGCACGGTATTATTCGCGGCCCCCGGGCTTATCAAGTCACGTAGCAACTGATCGAGCAAATATCGCCCTGACGCATTGCCGCCGCCATGCGTCAGCGTGGTCTGCATGACAAGTCCGTCGCCCATCTTCCGTTCTGCAATATACGCGCCCGCCGCGTAAGAACGCAAATCGATACGCGCCAGAATCGGCGGAGCTTCAGGCGGCTTGTCCTCGACTGATTCCCAGGACGGAATTTTCGTGTCCATGTAATACGTGGAGGCCAGCTCCAAAAATTGTAGATCGCTGTAGCCGTCATGGGGAAAGTCTCCCATCGCGTCATGCGGCTCAGGCACCACTGCATAGGAATAGGCGTTAAAGCCGCCGGGCTTGATCGGATACAGCGCCTCCTGATGGCCTACATAGAGCACACGGGCACCCGCTCGAGCATAAGCCTCCAGCTCTTGATTCCATTCCGTCGAGATGAGCACTGAAGGAGTTCCAGTGTCGCCGGCTTCATTCTGAAGCGGTTTTGCCCATGGATATTGAACCAAGAGGGATAGGGAGTCGCCCGGATCGTGAACGCCGAGCGAGAAACCACCGGCTTCCTCCTCGAGAAGCGCCTTATTCGGATAAGCCCACAAATCCCAATCATTAGTAACGGTAAATTCGGTCGCATCTTCGCGCAACAGGACAATTAACCTCAGCTTGCAGGGAGCGGGGAACTGCGGCATTTCGAAGACGATCGGCGACAACGGCGTCAAGCCTCCGTTCGCAATGATGCCGCATGCGCTAGTTCCCGCGGCCACCGAATCTTCCCCGCGCACCAACTGCCATTCCAGTCGACCTCCGGCCAAAGGCCGGCTCCCGTAATGGGACAAGAATGGCGTTACCCGAACCTCCGTGCCGCAGAAGAAGTTCTGCGTCGTCCTCTCCAACAATAGCACGCTCGCGGCGGCAAACTTACGAAGCTCAAGAGGGTCGAACTTCGGTTCAAAGTTGTCGTCATAGAAGCCCGGTTGCGTAGTGGGAATGTCATTGAGATGGGTCAAATACAGCGCGCCGATCCGATCGTAAAACTTCGCGCCCTCCATGTAATACTTCTTGGCCATCAGCGCATGCTGTCTCGACGTCCGCTTAAAACGCTCGATTTGCTCGGGCGCATATCCCTGCTTACGCAGAATCGCTTCCGGGTCCGCCACGCGAAAGAACGACCACCACCAGGGCAGTTCGCCGCCGTTCGCCCGGCGAACCGCAGAGGTGTCGCGAATGGTGTCCGTATCTGCGAACTCCCCGAGAACGAGCGGCTTGTCCGCTTCCTTCTCCCGTCTCGCCACATGCTCCCCGATCGTCTCGCGAAATCCCTTCAGCGGAAAATAAGGATGCAGCGCATAGAAATCGCCGTACCGCGTAACGCCGTTGCCGCTGTTGTCCAGATACAGACGATTTGGCGCCAGCTCCTTGCCCGCATCGACCAATTCACGCATAAGCTTGTCCATCTCTTCCGAGAAAAAGTGCATTTCGCAGTTAAAGTCCGTCAGTATGACGCTCGGATGGTTGCGATCTTTTACCAGCATTTCACGAATCTGCTTGCGAGCCCGATCGAAGAAGGCGGGGGTCTCAATTGGATTCCAGATCGGGTATTCGATATAGGCATACATGCCTAATCTGTCGAACTCGTCGAGTACATAACAAGGCGGATCGAACAAAGTAAACTTGACCGAGTTGAACCCGGCTTCTTTCAAATCCGCGATTTCCTTGCGAACTTGTTCGCGATCCGGACGTACGGACAGCCTATCGAGATACATTCCCCAATGAATCATGCCGGTCAACTGCAGAGGAACGCCATTGAGCAGAAACTTGCCGCCCTCCGCCTCGATTTTCCTCATCCCGAAGAAGACATTGCGGCGATCCGCCGCTGCGGCCCCAGCGGTAGACAGGGAAAGCTCCGCCGTATATAAATAAGGATCGTCGATCGACCACAGTCTCGGCCGAATCAGCTCCACCGGAATGACGCAAACCTCGCGGCCGCCCGCCTTGAGGCGAAGCCCGGCAACAGCGGACGACACCCCTTCCGGCTCCCCGCCCGGAACGCGGATACCCAGCCGCACGTCAACCGGAGCGGCGCTCTTGTTTCGCAGCGTAGCATGCGCGATTGCGCGGCCCCCGTCGACGTCCGGTTCTATAAAAACATCCTCTATAAATACGCTCGGGCCGACCGACAACCCCACGTCATGCCATAACCCTCCGTAATTGACGCCTACGGAATCCTGCAGAAATCCGGCCAGCGTCTCCTTAATCGGAAACTTCCCTGTGCCGGAAGCACATCTCGGGTCTGATTGATCGGTCACGCGGATGATTAGCTCATTGTCCGCCCCGTCGTTGAGCAAATCTGGGAGATCCGTGCTCAGATCGAACCGAAACGGCGTATAGCCGCCCTCATGATCTCCTATGTATGTTCCGTTGACCCATACTTCAGCATAGTAATCCGCTCCCATAAAGGTTAGCCAGACGATATCTCCAGGGGCGTGGTGCGGCGTGCGGAACTTGCGGCGGTACCAACCGACTCCGTCGAACTTGCGCGTATCCCCGTAATCGTCGGTCGAACCCGACAGCTTCGGGCCGGCTCTCACATGCACAAGCAGGCGCGCTTCGTCGCCGGCGGAGTGTCCTTCAAGGGCGATTATCTTTTTTAAATAGTTCGGCGTACCGTTCATTGCATTCAATCCAATGGACATCTGACAATCCGTCCGGAACCGAGCCGTCTCCGCAACAGCTTCCCGAGCCGCCGATCCCGCTTCGATTCGGATGTTCCACGCCCTGTCAGGCAGCGGATGCCAGGTGATCAAGTCTTGCGAGAAAAAGCTGCAGCTCCCTTCCGTCTTTGCCGTTCCGAACATTTCCAAGCTTTCATCGGAGTCGATACCATAGTTTTTGGACGTTGAATCGAATTCAAATTCATTGTCGCCTTCGCGCAGAATGCCCGCTTTTATCGGAATTGCCACCCACTGCGCTTTGCCGTCGCAATAGGACTCCAGATCGACGGTCTGCCACGCGCCGCCATTGATCCGCACCCGAAGAAGCTTCTCCGCCGCCTGCGAAGTTCCTTCCTTCGGACTTTGGAAGTTGCCTTCCCATACCGCCGGTACCGGAATGGGCTGCCACTGCTCTTCCCTAATGTCTAAGAGGGCTCTCTCGCGCCTTTCATCCGGTTCATAATCGGGATAGAACGCCCATATTCCGTTCAAGCTTTCCTCATATTTCATCGCAACAAGCTCCTTCGCCTTTAGTACATACCTGATTCGAATACGTTACACATCGCAAATAATCATTGTAAAACTGAATTGATCGATTTATTATTAATATATCATATTTATAAACCATTACAATAACATGATTATTTGTATTGTTAGGAGAGGAAACTTTTGACTAAGCCACAGGTTCACGTCATCTCCCACACGCATTGGGATCGAGAGTGGTACATGCCCTACGAAAAACATCATTTCCGTCTCGTGCGTCTTCTGGACTCCGTTCTGGATTTGCTCGATCGCGACGAACATTTTCGCAGCTTTCACCTGGACGGCCAGACGATCATAGTGGACGATTATCTTCAGGTCCGCCCTGAACAACGGGAGCGCATCACCCGCTTCATTCGCGAAGGCAGATTAATCATCGGCCCCTGGTATGTGCTTCAGGATGAGTTTCTTACGAGCGCGGAAGCGAACGTCCGCAACCTGCAGATCGGGCACAGGGAAGCCTCGGCATTAGGACGGGTTGCCAAAGTCGGCTATTTCCCCGATTCCTTCGGCAACATGGGGCAAGCGCCGCAATTGCTCGCCCAGGCCGGCATCCGCGTTGCGGTATTCGGCAGAGGGGTCAGACCTAAAGGTAAGCATGCACGGGCCGACGCCTCGTCCTATGAGTCCCCCTATTCCGAGATGGTCTGGGAATCCCCCGACGGAACACGCGTGCTTGGCGTACTGTTCGCAAACTGGTACAACAACGGAATGGAAATTCCCGTCGATGCCGGACAAGCCAGAGCTTACTGGGATAAACGGTTGGCCAATGCGGAGAAATACGCCTCTACCTCGCAGCTCCTACTGATGAACGGATGCGACCATCAGCCGGTCCAGGAAGACTTGACCGCCGCGCTGCAAACCGCTCGCGAGCTGTATCCGAATTACGAGTTCGTTCATTCCAACTTCGTCGATTACTGCGAGATGCTTGTGCACGCGACCCCGGACGATCTTACCGTTATCGCCGGCGAACTCCGCAGCCAGGGAACGGATGGCTGGGGAACGCTCGTCAACACCGCATCGGCGCGCGTTTATTTGAAGCAGGCGAACGAGCGGATTCAATCCTATCTGGAAAAGGTCGTTGAGCCGCTGGCCGCGATCTCGCATCTGTCCGGGTACGCTTACCCGCATGCCGAGCTTGCCTACGCCTGGAAGACGCTGATGCAGAATCACCCGCACGACAGCATCTGCGGCTGCAGCGTGGACGAGGTTCATCGCGAGATGATGACCCGATTCGCCAAAGCCGAAGCGATGGCGCAAGCCATCGCGGAGGACAGCCTGAAGGAGTTGGCCGTTAAGATCGATACTTCGGCTTTCGGGACTAGAGCCGGCTCCTTCCCCTTCATTGTTTTCAATACCGCAGGTCGGGAACGCAGCGGCGTCCTGAGCGTGGACCTCGAAGTCGACAAGCGGCCTTTGCTCGTACCGACTCCCGAGGAAGCGGCGACTAACGTTTCTCTTTATCAGCCTTTGCCGCAGAACATGGCTGCCGAGTTGGAGAAGCTCGACATCACCGGCTTCGGAGTCTTCGATCTCGACGGCAATAGAATCGATGCAGAGATTGCGGACTTGGGCGTACAGTTCGGCTATATGCTTCCGGATCACGGTTTTCGACAGCCGTATATGTCTCGCCGCATACGCGTGAAGCTGTCCGTCGGCCCGGTTCCTGCGCTTGGCTGCAAGTCGTACGCCCTGGCGCCGATAGAAGAGCAAGATCTGCAGGTCGGTACGGAACCGAAGTCCTTGGTTACCGGGCCGTGCAGGATGGCCAACGGGCACCTCGCCGTCGACATCGCTCCCAACGGGACGATCGAGCTGACGCATCTATCCACGGGCCGGGTTTATCGCAATCTGCTGACATTCGAGGATACCGGCGACATCGGCAACGAATATATGTTCATGCAGCCGCCCGGCGTGCAGCCGTTGTACAGCGATGGCCTGAAAGCCGAAATTAAGCTCGTAGAGGATCTTCCTTGCACGGCTTCGTACGAAATTGTTCACGAATGGGAAATTCCGGCTAACGCCGATAGCCTGCTCGACAAGGAGAGACAGTACCTCGTCGCATTTCCGCTGCGGAAATGCGGGCGGGCGAACAATACGGTTTCCTTGAAGCTGCGGACTCTCGTGACACTGGATGCCGATGCACGCGAGCTCAAGTTTCGCGTCCGTTTCGACAATCAAGCAACCGATCACAGACTTCGAGTGCTGTTTCCGACAGCGATTGCCGGCACGCAGCACCATGCGGACTCGATCTTCGAAATCGCCAGCAGGAATACCCAGCCTTCCGCGGGATGGAAAAATCCGTCATACACACAGCACCAGCATGCCTTCGTAGCCATCGACGACGACGCAAGCGGGCTTGCCGTCGCCAATCGCGGTCTGAACGAATATGAAGTGCTTCGGGACGGACAAGGCACAATCGCCCTGACGCTGCTTCGGGCAGTGGGGGAATTGGGCGACTGGGGTCATTTCCCGACGCCCGAAGCGCAATGCCTGGGCGAACACACCGCCGAATTCGCATTAATTCCGTATGCAGGGGAATCCTCCCGCCATAATGCCGCCACGATCGCCTATGGCTTTCAGACGCCCTGGACAGTGATGCAGAAAGAAGTCGGCAAGGGCCGTTATCCGGGCGAGTACGCCTGGTTAGATTGGGAAGGAGAAGCATTAGCCCTCTCCTCGTTCAAGATCAGCGCCGAGACGGGGGATCTTGTCGCGCGCTGGTTCAATACGTCCCGCACCCCGACAGCCTTGCGTATCCTAAGCGCCGACGGGGCCGAAGCAGCCTACAAAACGACAATTCTGGAGGAAGCTGTCCCTCTCGAGGTCAGGCACGCCCTTCCCTGCGTAATGCAGATTCGTCCTGCTGAAATCATCACGGCAGCTTTCGTCCGGCGTTAAATACATCCGACAGAGAGGGTTGAAGTGCATGAGCAAATTAAACGGGCGCAAGCCGTTGTATCATCAGATCCGGCAGTACGTGACCGATCAGATCAATCAGGGAATATGGAAGGCCGGCGACAGGCTTCCTTCCGAAGCGGAGCTGGCGAAGCAGTTCGGCGCCAGCCGCGTCACCATCAAAACGGCGATATCCGAATTGATCGATAACAACGCCATTTATCGGGTTCAGGGCAAGGGGACCTTCGTCTCGGCGGACGCTTCGGGAGAACCGGTCGTTTACGAGCCGAAAAAGGAAGAAAATCTCGGAAATAGGCTGATCGCGTTTATATTGCCTGCCATCGTAAGCTCGTTTACGACGAAGCTGCTCGATGGCATGGAAAAAGAGCTCTCCGGCAAGGGCTACAAGCTTCTTTATTGCAGCACCGCATCCTCCCAAGAGGAAGAGAAGCGAGTTCTTAACGAAGTGCTTGCGCTCGGAGTCAGCGGCATCGTGATTTTCCCCGTGGACGGAGAATCCTATAATGAACAGATTCTTCGTCTCAAGCTCGGTCATTTTCCTTTTGTCGTCGTCGACCGGTATTTCCGGGGAATCGAGACTAATTCCGTCTGCGCGGACAATATCGAAGGAGGGCGATTGGCGACGGAAATGCTGATTTCCTTGGGCCATCGTCAGATCGGCCTTGTTTCTACGCGGATTACGGACACCACAAGCGTCGAGGACCGGGTCGCCGGTTACGAAAAGGCGTTATCTCAGCATCACATTGCCGTAGACCACCGCTTGCGGATTACGGATTTCGAATCTATCCGCCTCGACTCCGTCCTTAAAGACGGACAGGCCGATCCGGATGCCTTAAAAGCGATTTGCACCTTTATTCGATCCAATCCTGAGATGACAGCCATTTTTGCGCTCAATCTATCTGCCGGACTCACGATCGTGCAGGCTGTGGAGTCCATTGGACTGCGCATCCCGGAAGATCTGTCGGTCGTTTTCTTCGATCAATTCGAGATGGCCGATTTCGCCAAGGTGCCCCCTACCTGCATCGTTCAGGACGCCACGGAAATCAGCAAAGCAGCCGTGGAATTGCTATTGTCGGCTATTCGCAATCCCTATGGCGAACCGCGCAGAGTCACGTTGACACCCCAATTGCTCATCCGGGAATCTTGCGCACCGCCCAGTAAAAAAGCATTACAAAAAAACATATTTACAACACAATAGTACAACTGGTATTATTTAAAGCGAAAGTTGTATTATATGATTATTTGTAACTAAATTAAATGGACGGTTTCTTAATCTCCTTTGGTGTCAGTCTCTTTTTGAAAGCGCTACCGATGTATATCAGCGAGGTGAACATGATGATCACGCCCTTCTTCAAGGAACTATACAAGAATAGATCGCTCTACTTATTCGCGCTTCCGGCCATGCTGCTGCTCTTCGGCTTTAACTACATGCCATTGTTCGGCTTGCTGATCGCGTTCAAAAACTACACATTCGATCAAGGCATATTCGGCAGTCCGTGGATGGATCCGTTCTATCACAACTTCAAGTTTCTGTTCCAGTCCTCTCAAGCTTTTCGCGCTTTGCGCAATACCCTGCTCCTGAACGGACTGTTCATTTTGGGCGGCATTGTTACGCAGGTTGGCTTCGCGCTCATGCTGAACGAAATCGCGCGACGGAGGTTCAAAAAGCTGGCGCAATCCGCGACATTCCTGCCTTACTTCATCTCCTGGATCGTCGTCGGCGTATTTACCTACGTACTGTTCAACAGCGAGCATGGTTTATTGAACGGCTTGCTCACCGGCCTTGGCATGCAGCCCATCGATTGGTACTCCTCGCCGCATCTGTGGCCTATCATTCTAACACTGATCGCCTGCTGGAAAACAATCGGTTACGGGAGCGTCGTCTATCTGGCCACCTTATCCGGCATTGACGCCACCTATTACGAGGCCGCTGAGATCGACGGGGCTTCCCGCTGGCAGCAGATCGTGAAGATTACGCTGCCGCTGCTCCGGCCGACGCTGATTATGCTCACGCTGCTTGCGCTCGGACGAATCATGAACGCGGATTTCGGCATGTTCTACGCGATCATCGGGGACGCCTCCCTGCTCTATCCGACAACCGACGTCATCGACACTTTCGTCTACAGAGGCCTGCGCGTATCCGGCGATATCGGCATGTCTTCGGCCACTGGCTTTATACAGTCCGTGCTTTCGTTCATTCTCGTTGTCGGCTTCAACATGATTGTTCGCAAGATGGATAGAGATTCCGCGCTATTCTAGCGCCAGAAGGGAGTTTTATCGGCATGAGCACTCGCAGAAAGTTTAGAAGGGACGCGCCTATCACGATATATGTGATCGTGTTCCTGATATCGGCCGCTTGCATCATCCCATTTCTGATGGTCATAAGCGGTTCGCTCAGTACGCAGAAGGACATCATGGAGCATGGTTATTCCTTGATTCCAAGAAACGTCACCTTTGTCGCCTATCAAGTCCTGTTCATGAAAATCGACATCATCCTGCAAGCTTACAAAATAACGTTCCTGGTCACGATTATCGGCACGGTGGCCAGCCTGCTCATCAACGCTATGATCGCATATTCGATCTCGCGCAAATCGGTCAAATACCGCAATGCGATCTCCGTCTATTGCTTGATCACCATTTTGTTCAGCGGCGGCATGGTGCCTTGGTACATCGTCTGCATTAACTATTTTCACCTGAAGGATCAGTTGATCGCCTTGATCGTGCCTTATCTCGCCAACGCCTGGTACATCTTCCTGCTGCGCAATTTTATCGGCTCTATCCCGGAAGAACTGCATGAATCGGCCAAGATCGATGGCGCTGGGGAAATGCGAACCTTTGCCCAGATTATCCTGCCGCTCTCCAAGCCGGCGCTGGCAACAATCGGATTGTTCATCGCCCTTGGGTACTGGAATGATTGGTGGCTGGCCCTGATGCTGGTCGACGACGAGAAACTGCGCCCGATTCAATTCCTGCTGCGCGTCATCGTCTCGAATATCCAGTTCCTGCAGTCCCAGATTGGCACATCCGAAATTCGGAATCTGACCGACATGACGCCGACCGAAGGTTTGAAAATGGC
The DNA here is from genome assembly GCF_003386235.1 of Cohnella phaseoli. GTDB lineage: Bacteria > Bacillota > Bacilli > Paenibacillales > Paenibacillaceae > Cohnella > Cohnella phaseoli. Next base: position 25,283 of record NZ_QRDZ01000035.1, on the reverse strand, counting down.
CACCTGTATTCTGACGATCGGTCCCATTATCTTTCTGTACCCGCTGCTACAGCGTTACTTCGTCAAAGGGATCATGGTTGGCGCCATCAAAGGCTGACTTAACCGGCAAATGCCGTTAAGTATATTAAATTCACTAGAAGGGGCTGGAATTTGTGCTTAGAAAAAAGAGAGGATTTATGATGTTGGCTTGCGCGATGATGATCGCCTCAGCGCTCTCCGCCTGCAACAAAACGAACAATGAGGGGGCCGCTTCTTCTCAGTCATCATCCTCTTCCAGCGGTCAATCTTCCGAATCGGCCGCCGCCGAGCCACTGAAGGACGTTACGCTGAAGTTCTACTTCGGCGGTGACAAGCCGGCCGGCGCTGACGCCGTGTGGGCAGCCATCAGCGAGAAATACAAGGACATCCTGCACGCCAAGTTCGAGGTGAAGTTCATCCCGTGGGGCGATTATTCCAATAAGCTGCTGGTCATGGCGGCTTCCGGAGACAAATGGGACTTGAACTTCGATGCGGAATGGCTTGGATACTCACAAATGATCGGCAAAAACGCCTATCTCCCCCTGAACGAGCTGCTGCCGAAATACGCTCCGGAGCTGAACGCCAAATATGAAACTTCCGGGGCGCTCGAAGCGGCAACCGTCAACGGACAGGTTTTGAGCCTGCCTTGGACGATGAAGCAAAATCATAGACCGTTCATCCAATGGCGCAAGGACCTTGCCGACGCGCAAGGCTTCGGACTTCCGCACAATGGCATCAAGACGATGGAAGAACTGGACGCCTTCCTGTTAAAAGCAAAAGAAACCAACTCGGACAAGCGCGTCTTCAACATCGGCTTCACGGGCGGTTATCCGTATAATATCGGTCAATTCATGATGCTCAAGTATGGATTAGCGGACTTGAATTTCCATGGACTCGTCTTCGACATTAACGATCCTGCCTTCAAAATCATTCCGTTCGAGCAGACGGAAGCGTTTAAAGAAGCGGCTGCCTGGGCGAAGAAATGGGTGGACGACGGCATTATGTCGAAGGATGCCATGGTAGATAAGACGGACGTTAATACCTTGTTCGGCAATGGCCAAGTCTTTTCGCAATACAGTACGCACGAACACTCGTCGCAAACGAACAATTATCCCGACAAAGCCATTGTTACGGAAGCATCCATGCTCTATCCGGACAAACCGTTCTACAACCGATCGCCGCTGGCCAACGTCGTCGGAATCAATAAAAACTCGCCTAATCCAGAACGGGTGTTGATGTTCCTCAACCTGCTCGAGACGGACAGGGAGCTTTACGACATGGTCATGTACGGCGTCGAAGGCGTCAATTATCAAGTCAAGGATGAAGCGGCCACGCTGCCGGACGGCGTAGACAAAGACAATCCGGGTAATAAAGCTTATCTGGGCTGGGCTTCCCAATGGGCATTCTGGAAGCCGCAATTCATTCGCCCGACAGAGGTCAATCCGGCCGGCTTCTGGCAAGCGGAATCCGATTTCGCAAACCAACCCAATAATATCAATAATCCGCTCGGCGGTCTGTTCTTCGATCCCGAACCGATCAAGAACGAGCTGGCGCAGCGCGACACGGTTCAGGACGAGTTCGGCAAACCGATTCTAGCCGGCTTGAAGACCGACATCGACGGCTATATCGCCAAACAACAAGCGGCGGGTCTGGACAACATTATCACCGAACTGCAAAAACAGGTTGATGCTTTCCTAGCCAGCAAATCGGATAAATGATTTAGTAAAGCAGAGCTTTTGCCTCAAAGCTGATTCAGATAATTGATGAAGGCCCCGAAACTTAAGATCCTTAGATGTTAATACGACCGGGCAGGGTTACATTGCCCGGTCTTTTGGCGTATGCGCCCGGCGGTTTACAATTGACTAAGTTGTTCATTTGTCCGGTTTTATTGTATAATTAGAGAATCAATCGAACATTGGAATGAAAGAGCGATAGTCATACTGGAATAGAGGCGATTATTTTGACTAAGTCCAGCCGCCGCGTACCGCTGTATACGCAAATCCGCCAATACGTTAAAGACCAGATCGATCAACAAATATGGAAGCCGGGGGATAAGCTTCCTTCAGAGATCGAGCTTGCCGAGCAGTTCAGCGTCAGCCGCGTCACGATCAAATCGGCGCTGACCGCGCTTGTCGAGGAAGGCCTTATTTTTCGCATTCAAGGCAAGGGCTCGTTCGTGTCCACCGATTCCGCCGGCGAGTCGATCATATACTATCCATCAAGCGACACGCCCAAACCGCAGCTCGTCGCTTTTCTGTTGCCCAATTTGACCGGTTCGTTCGTCACAAAGCTTATGCAGGAAACGGAACAAGAGCTCGTCAAACATGGCTTCAAGATGCTGTATTGCGGCACGCATAACTCGCAAGAGATGGAGAAAAAAGTGCTGAGCGAGGTGCTTCAACTAGGCGTTAAAGGCATTATCATTTTCCCGGTAGACGGGGAATCTTACAATGAAGAGATTCTTCGTCTGAAGCTTAATCAATTTCCATTCGTCGTCTTGGACCGCTATTTCCGCGGCATCGAGACGAATTCCGTAAGCATTGATAACGTGGAGGGAGGCCGAATGGCCGTCAACAAGCTGGTCGAGCTTGGTCATTCGCGGATCGGATTTATCTCCAGCAAAATTGCCGGTACAAGCAGCATCGAGGACCGCCTTGCCGGATATGAGAAAGGCTTATCGGAGCATCATTTCCCGGTCGATCATCAGCTGCGCCTGACTAATCTTGATGCCGACAAGCTAAATCTCGTGCTAAATGAAGGTGTCGTGGATGAAGATTCGCTGCAAGCGATTCGTTCCTTCATCGCGTCCAGACCGGATATGACCGCGGTATTTGCGTTAAATCTTGCCATTGGCCTTACAACGATTAAAGCCGTAGCCTCTCTCGGACTGCGAATACCAGAGGACTTCTCTATCATTTTCTTCGACCAGTATGAGATGGCATCCTTCTCGGCGATTCCTCCGACATGCGTCATCCAGGACGAAAAAGCGATCAGCGTCGCCGCTGTGCGGCTTTTGCTCGAATCGATGCAAGATCCCGCCCGCTCCAATACGCGGATCACGCTCCCGCCGAAATTAATCGAAAGAAATTCCTGCGCCGCTCCTAAAGTTCGAGAGCAGGCATCTGCACACTAAGACGGCCGACGGCGCCTGCAAACCACGGTCAAATACGGCTATCGCGATCACGACATTCTGGCAGTTCCAATCTGATGGGGCCTTGGCTAATCGGATTCCTGCAGGGGTGTCGTGTATGTTTTTTAGTTCTTGATGTTGCTCATCCACAGCTTGTCCACAAGTTGTCCCCAGAAATACCCACACAACATAAGTTACTCTCGGATTTCAAGCAGCTGCAGCGTTTAAAGCAACAAGCCTCATATTTAACAGGCACCGCTACAACGAAAAATCGGTAACCCCCTTTTTAGAGGCATATTTCAGAGTATAGGTTTCCTCTTCTTTTCCATAGGGCATTGTCGCAATTTTGATACGAGTGTAATCCAGCCTGCTCTCTCTTAAAACCCTCTTAACCATGGCTATACTCCGTTCTTCGTCCGTTACGACACAAAATATATTAAGTGCAAATTTTTTCGGATCGGAGATGCATTTCCCCATATCAAAACCGTCCACAGAGCCTAAGTCGGCATCCGCTAGAGTCAGCTCCAAGTATTCCATGACTTTATCTCTTAACCAGTTGTCGCGTTGGCTTCCTTTTGCGCTGTTCAGCGTATATTGCACCACTAACCAAAATTTTTCGCTCATTTCCACACACCTGCCTTTATTGTTTTACCTTATCCTCAATATCGGATCGCGGGGCTCATTCCGCAATAATTATGTGAAAATTTATATATGAACTGGGCGATTCGATGCCGTTCGACATCTTTTCCTATTGTAAAAATAAAGAATTAAATGGTAAATTAAGAGATATCAACTGATGCCCACGAATCTTCCGCCTAATCCTTCATTCATCTACAAAATGAAAACGCTTTAACATCCTCGCAGACTAAAGAATCCAACTTTTCACATATGTATCGTAGCCGTGCCTGTACCGCCACCATCGTTCTCCCATAACTCAGCCTATTGAAGTCCCACTTACTACTGAAAGGAGGTGAGGTCGAATTCGTGCTTTCCAATTAAAAGGAGGTGAGGCTTGACCTGTGATCAGCAGTACCCCTTTCACTATTCACGTGCCCACTCAGCATCACGCGAGTACGGAATAGTGACTAGTCGTTTTCAAAAAAAGGAGGAGAATTCATGATTAACGGAGGATTTGGCTTAAAGAAAACCGGTTTGGCCTGGGTCTGTTTATTGCTTATACTCATACCCTTCGTATCCAGCGTCGGCGTACAAAATGTAAGTGCAGCTAACCCCAATGGCAATTACAAAATCGTTGGGTATTTCCCCTCCTGGGGAATCTATGGCCGCAGCTATAACGTTACGAATATCGACGCCTCCAAAGTCACGCACATCAACTATGCTTTTGCCGATATTTGTTGGGAGGGTCGACATGGGAATGGTTCAACAGCGATAGACAATCCGAACAAACAAACCTGGTCTTGTACAGTAACGGGAATTCCGCTTCAATCCGGCACCGTTCCCAATGGCAGTATCGTCCTTGGCGATCCGGATGCCGACGCCTTGCGCCCGACCCCTGGCGGTCCAACGACCGGCTGCTGGGCCGATGCGGCTTGCGGCAACTTCGGAGCTCTACGGAATTTGAAGGCGCAAAACCCTCATCTAAAAACGATTCTCTCGGTCGGAGGCTGGACATGGTCCAATCGCTTCTCCGATACGGCGGCATCCGATCAAACTCGGAAAAACTTCGCCAAGTCCGCCGTCGATGCGCTGCGAGCCTACGGGTTCGATGGGGTAGACCTCGACTGGGAATACCCGAATGTCGAAGCCATTCAAGGCAATAGCTACCGCCCGGAGGATAAGCAAAACTTCACCTTGCTGCTGCAAGAAATCCGCGACCAATTGGATGCAGCAGGAGCGGAGGACGGCAAGCATTACCTTCTTACCATCGCTTCCGGAGCGAGCCAAAGATTCGTCGATAACACCGAGCTCAACAAAGTTGCTCATATCGTCGATTGGATCAATATTATGACTTATGACTTCCACGGCGGTTCTTTTGAAGCTACGACGAGTCATAACACCGGGCTTTACGGCGATCCTAGCGACCCTTACTACAGCAACAACTTCTTCGTGGACGGTGCGATCCAGGCCTACGAAAATGCCGGCGTGCCTCTCAATAAAATCGTTGTCGGCTTGGAGTTCATGGCTCGTAGCTGGAAAAACTGCCCTCCAGGGCCGAATAACGACGGCCAATACCAGACCTGCGCGGCAGATAACGGCTCCGTATTCAAATGGGCGCCTAACGGGACTTGGGACGATACCAATTCCGGGAATACAGGGGTGTTCGATTACGGGGATCTCGCCGCAAACTATGTGAATAAGAACGGGTATACGCGCTATTTTAACAACATTGCCAAAGTTCCTTACCTCTACAATCCGACGACCAAAATCTTTATCTCCTACGACGATACGGAATCCATCGGTTACAAAACCGAATACATCAAGAACAACTATCTCGGCGGAGCCATGTTCTGGGAGTTCAGCTCCGATTGCCGCACAAGTCCCAAATACAGCTGCACAGGACCTAAGCTGTTGGATAAAGTCGCTGGAGATTTGAGTCAAGCTACTCCGCCTGCGGATACGGTTCCTCCGACAGCGCCAACGAACCTGGTCGATGCAGGGCATGGCGATAAGAAAGTCACGCTAAGCTGGAGCGCTGCTACGGATAACGTCGGGGTTATGGCTTACGATATTTATCGGAATGGTTCGCCGGTTCTGTCTGTTGACGGAGCAACAACATCTGCGCTCATCAAAGGATTAACGGGCAGCACAACGTATATTTTCACAGTCAAAGCCAGAGATGCCGCGGGCAACTCTTCCGCAGCCAGCAGCGCCCTTTCCGTCACCACTTCGCCGCCGATCGTCGACCATCAACCGCCAACTGCTCCAACCAACCTCGTCTCCTCAGCCAAAACAAAAACGACGGTAAAACTAAGCTGGGGAGCTTCGACCGACAACGACGATATCGCCGGCTACGATATTTACCGGAATGGCACACTTGTACAAACGACGGAAAACACAACGGAAACGATCACCGGACTTTCTGCGGGAACGACCTACAGCTTCTATGTGATTGCCAGAGATTTGTCCGGCAACCCTTCTGCATCTAGCAACTCCCTCTATGTCACAACGCCGACCGACCCGGTTTTCCCTGCCTGGCAAACCAACACAACGTATGCAGTCGGAGCTTACGTCACTTACAACGGCAATCTCTACAAGTGTACGTATGCCCACTCTTCCATCCAAGGCTGGGAGCCTTCGGCCGCTCCAACGTTATGGCAGCTTCAATCCGCTCCGCCTGCGGATACGCAGCCGCCGAGTGCGCCTACGAATCTCGCCATTTCTGCACAAACGGCAACGGCCGTTACCCTAACATGGACAGCGTCTACCGATAATATCGGCGTAACCGGCTACGATATCTATCAGGATGCGAATTGGGTCGGCAGCTCCGCAACAACCACTTATACAGCGTCAGGCCTCACAGCAGCCAATTCCGTATCCTTCTATGTGAAGGCCAAAGATGCCGCAGGTAACGTGTCCGCTGCCAGCAACATTGTGACTAAGACGCCGACAACGCCAGATACGGTACCTCCTGCGGCTCCTGCAAATCTGATTTCTACAGCCAAAACTCACACGAGCGTTACTCTGGTTTGGGGAGCTTCTACAGATAATGTTGGCGTAACCGGCTACGACGTCTATAACGGTTCTACGCTGGCCGCTTCCGTGAACGGCACGACGCTCACCGCAGTTATTGGTAGCTTGACTCCTAACACGCCCTATACCTTTACGGTCAAAGCCAAGGACGATGCGGGCAACGTTTCAGCTGCCAGCAATGCCGTGACCGTCACGACCGATGAAACACCTTCAGTGGATACCGAGCCTCCAACAGCTCCGACAAACTTGACTTCCACAGCCAAAAACCAAACGAGCGTAACGCTGGCTTGGGGAGCTTCCACCGATAACTTCGGCGTAACGGGCTACGACGTCTATAACGGCTCTACGCTTGCCGCCTCCGTGAACGGCACGACGCTTACTGCCGTCATCAGTAACCTAACGCCTAGCACGTCCTATACTTTTACAGTCAAAGCCAAGGACGACGCAGGCAACGTTTCGACTGCCAGCAATGCCGCGACAGTTACAACCGATGCCCCTGCAGCTGCGGCATGGGTTGCTAATAAGGCGTATGTCAAAGACGATCTAGTCACCTACAACGGAAAAATATATAAATGCGTCCAACCGCACACTTCCCTTGCCGGTTGGGAACCTTCGAACGTGCCGGCTTTATGGAGCGTTCAACCTTAATTAAGTTCAGTCGCGGCGATATGCAGCACAGAAAATAAGTAGAAGGGGGCGGCAACGCCCCCTCTTAACCCTCCCTCTTCCTAGCAGGAAGTTGGGAGGGTTCCTTTACAGTCGTAAAATCGTACCATAATCGTCAAGAGTTGTTTTATTTGTAATCGGGGTTAGCAATGCTCGAAGCCCCCGCCCCAAACTGATAACGATACAAAATAACTACAGCAATGATTAACAGAGACATGACGACAAAAATATTGCTGTATACATGGCCGGCTTCATTCGTAATCACAGGATTAAACTGTACGGACACAGCGCCCTTATCCAATATTTTCCCGACCACACTCATGGCCATCGCGCCAGAGATAAAATTGATCATGGAGAGTAATCCCATGCCCACGCCTGTCTCCTCTTTGGACAGCGTCCGCGAAATCGTATTGGACATCGCAATCTGCATGAAAGTCTGACCTACATTCCCCAGTATCAAAATAATGGCGATGAGATATGCCGATCCCCCAATAAAGGTAGATAGCAGGGAAAAAGCAAGAAATAATAATATTGAAGCGACAAAAACAAGGGCAAAATTGCCGCGGTCGTCCGCCAGCCGCCCGCCCTTGCGTCCCATGATGGCCGAAGCAATGGCAGCCGGAACTAACACGAAACCAATATTCGCAGGGGACAAACCATTCACTGCCGCTAAAAACTGCGGTGTCAGGAATACCATACTAAAGCTCATTGCAGTGGTCGCAAAAGCAAGCGTTAACCCCATCGAATAGGTTTTGTTACGGAACAAAGACGGTTTAATAAAGGGTTCCTCGGCCTTCCGAATCCGGAGAACGAAGAAGGCCAGCGTGACAAGTCCTCCGAGGAACAGCCACACTTGCATCTGTGTGATTGCTAGCAAGAAGACTGCGACCGCCACAGCGAGCAACCCGCCGCCAAGGGCATCAATACTTCCGGCCTTTCCTTTCACGTTGTCTAAATATTTTCGAAAGAAAGGAAGCATTACTAACGGAAGCAAGGAAAGGACGAACATCAGTCTCCAGCTTCCAAAGCTGGTGATTAACCCTGCAGCGACAGGCCCCAATGCATTACCGAGTGCCAGCCCGACCGCCGAAGTTCCGAGCGCGCGTCCCCTCTTCTCTGGAGCAAAATAACGGACCGGAATAATCATAGCCGTAGCAGGAAGCACGGAAGCGCCGGCAGCTTGGATAACACGGCCCAAAATAATAAGCCAAAACTCATTAGCAAGCAGACCGATTAATGAACCGATTGCGAAAATAAACAACCCATATGTCAGCAAATCCTTCAATCGATATTTATCCGCCAATTTCCCCATAATAATGGATCCTATCGCGTATACGACCATATAGCTGGTCATAATCCAACTCACTTGCGAAGGAACGAGGTTAAACTCTTTACCAATCTCAGGCAGAGCAACATTGAACATTGTACCGTTCATAACCGAGAATATTAACGTAACGACAAGGATGGATAGCAACTTATCCGCATGTTGTGAAGCTGCGTTGTTCGTCATAGTTCGAACCTCTTCTCTATCTCAGTAAAATATAATGAGCATCCTCTGTATTTTTATGTACTGAGGATACTCATTATATGGATGCGTGTCAAGTTATATAATTTACTTTGAACCGATTAGTCTATAGAATAGGCTTTACATAATATCGGTCAGCGCAGAAAAATGAAGACCTGCAAGAGCTAGCGTTAAAATCATAAGCATGGCCGCCGGAAATATTTTAGCTATTGGATCTTTAGAACGAATATGGAACAATACCGCTCCAAGCATAATGCAAGCAAGCCATAATGCAGCGGTCGCAAGTATTCCCTCGTTCCAAAAACCAATAATCAAACCGACAACGCCTGCCAAAGCGATAAAACCCGTTGCAACTCTGAACCATTGGGGCAATCCTAAGTGCATAAAAGTATCAACTTGCATTTTGGCTCCTGCAATTTTAGAAACTCCCGAGAAGAAAAAAGCGAAAGCCAATAAACATTGCAGGACTATGGCTACAATATCCATGTAAAACCCTCCTTATTGTCTTTTCAAAACCTTGTTGTTCATTCACAAGCCGGAGCACAATAAAGAGAGGTAACTCACTAAGAGTTCACACATATTAATTATACTCATGAAATTGAGAATATAAAAATAAGTTTAGAATGTCAAGGAGGTATTCCGCACATGAACTCGGATCAACCCAAGGCGATCGACGTCATCCACGTATTAATGAGATCATCCACCTACATTAGAACGGAGTTTCAGGCTCAGCTGGCAGCCCTTAACACACCTTACCACCTCACGGGTCCTAGGTTACGTCTCCTTTCCACCGTTGCCGAAGCCGGCAAAATTCGCATGAATGAGCTAGCTGTTAAATTAGGGATTAAAGCGCGCACCGTTACCGATTTTGTCGACGCACTTGAACAAGACAAACTTCTCATTCGTCTTCCCGACCCCACTGACCGGCGAGCTACGCTAATCGAGCTTACAGAGCTTGCTCAGTCCACTATTGAGCAGGCGCTTGCTTACCAGGATAAAATCGCAGACAGCGTGCTGGAGAACCTTTCGGCAGAACAGCGGAAGCATTTTTTCGACCTTCTCATTCAAATCACCAATAACAAAACCATTTCTGATTTTTGCGAAGAATCCGCAAGATGACGGGAGATTAGTTCAAGAGCGCGAACAACTCCTATCGAAGCTAAATGTCGAGGAAAAAAGGAAGCATCTATCTCCTGGCATTGGAAGGAGATAGATGCACGCACAACACCCATCGATCATCAATTGATTAATAAAGCCTAATATAGAAAAAATCCATAAACTCATGCAAACGGACTCTCAGGCAACCCCAGCGCTATGCGCAAAAGATTCAAAGCCGACATATTCGGATTGACGCGATATTGCTCATATTCCTTTTTCCTTACGAGCATTTCGATACTCTTCATAGGGTATTTCTTCTGCTCCTTCTGAATCGTTTGCAAGAGTTGGGGGAGACAGCTATATGCAAAAACCTCCTGCTGGGAGAGCTTCTTGTCTGTGACTATATTAAATCTATTAATAATCACCTCTTGGGGGTATTGATGAGCTTCTCTTCGTTCATCGATTCGAGTCAGACCGACAGTTAAAGCCCACTTCGATTCCAACAGATCCAATGTTGCCAACAGTTCGCTGTTCTCCCACCCGGAAACAGTTACATTTTGCTTATGCATCGTAATATTTCCCAGATCAGTCGATAGCTGAATCTCATTCAACCTAATCCGTTCTCTACGATCTACCGGTATGGAATTTAGTATATGGTCCAGCTTCTCTGCCCGACAAATCACGATTTTATCTGCTGCGGGATCGGTCCCGGGCGACAAAATATAACCATCCTCTTTATCCAACAACATATCCGCCAACATTTCGGGATCCTCACAAGTATACTCGCGCGTTACATAGATGTACTCCCGCATATCTTTTGGATTCTTAACAGAACCGTCATTGCTATGATTAATTCTATGGCACATACTAATTATTTCAGGGTAGTTGGCAGCTATGATATCGGTCAACGGCAGCTTCCTTCCGGAAGCCTGCACAGTTTCTTCTTGTAGTTGCTGTACCCGGGCCATTACCTCCGATTTAACAATCGGATGGCTCCAGATGAAAGACCCATGAATACACCAGCCCTCGAAATACGGCTCAATCATGCCGACAGCAACAGACCACGGAGGAAGCTTACCCATCGTTTCGCAGTAGGGCATTCGATACCTCTCACCAGACCATATGTCCTCAATAATCGTGCCTTTCTCATACATATCGACCAACTGAAAACACGAAATCTTCATTGTTCTCCATCTTTCAAGCATTTCCTGTTCTTGCATGGAATACCTCTTGCCTCTTTCTTCCACAAACCAGTCAATTCCATGTTTTCCGTTATCATACTCGCGAAAGAAAAATGCCCACACGTTTCCGGCCCCTTCTCGAATAGAGCCTAAATCAGAATCGAAGGATTTAATTTTCTGAGAATCAAAAGCCCACTCTCCACCATTCTTCTGAGCCAGAAAGGAATACAAGTCTGTTGTCAATTTGAATTTCTGATCAAAAAAGGCCCGCGCCTTCGCCTGCTCCGCCTGATCTTCAGACTGCTTCGACAAACAGCATTGCTTATACTTTTTCCCGCTTCCACAAGGGCAAGGGTCGTTTCTTCCTACCATATTCCATACTCCTCTAGTCATTTTTATGCTGTTCTGATCTACCGGCATTCTGTATACGTCACCTCCAGCGTATCAAAATAGGTACCTAGTGTATACACCATACATAATCACGCGATCCCATTGAATGGCTCGAAGTTTTTTGAAGAACAATATTCCCAAATCAAGTTTCATTAACCAAGTACTTAGAGTAATAAGAAACGAGGGTATTCATTCTTTTTTTCATCTACTGCATTTTGTTCAACTGCTATACGAGCTGACAACAGAGGTAGTGTAAGCCAAAACTTAATTGAGGAGGCTATAAAATGAATGGGCTCTGTAACGAAGAAGTGAATAATGCAGTGTTACAATTCGCGAATCTTGCCAAGAGGACGTTTGAGAACGGCTCCTTCTTCAAACTCTATAAGATTATCTTTGCTTACTTACGAGAGACTGAAGAGGATATGACGATAAAGAACCCGGCAGTTTCTTTCACTATCGCAACTTTCGAACACGTACTAACCGGAGCGACAGAATGTCCAAATTGCAGGATGCGCTATCAATTCCGACATAGTATCTCTGACAAGGACTGGCACGGTATCGAAATCCATTGTGAATGTTGCGGCGATCATTTCAATTACTCGGAAGAGAAGGAAACGGAAACCTACTACAACATTAATGTGATGAATAAAATAGCTAGCTATAACAGGAGAAGGAAAAGTCTTAGGATCAAAACTTTTAGAGGGGACCTGTTCCATAAAGCAAAACTTGTATGGGAAGGCGACGATCTGCCGGTTTTATGGCTCAATATTAATAATGTGCGAAAAGTAGACGAGGTTGAAGCCTTCTGGCATCAATGTAAGAAAGAAGTTCAGAAGAGAAATCGATTACGAAGAATGCTGCTGGATAATATGAAAACTCCGATGGCTCAATGATATCGGAATAACCACGGACGTCCCCCTATAGGTCAGGTTGACCCAACACAAGGTTTGGCCAACCGATCATTCTAATGGGGGACGTCCGTTTCGAATTTACTTTGAATTACAAGTTAAAACTAACCATAAATCGATGAATGATGGTGGCAACTTCAGCACGAGATGCCGCACCTTTGGGATCAAGGCTGCCGTTCCCTTTGCCGGAAAGCAATTCGTTGCTAACGGTCCATTTCATCGCATCTACTGCCCACTTAGAGATTTTTTTCTCATCTGTGAAAGCCGCTAGCGACTGATTCGCGCTGACATTCAGCTTGTTTGCTTTGGCATATTTGTAAAGGATCTGCGCAAGCTGTTCCCGAGTAATCGATTGATTTGGAGCAAAGCGGGTTGGATCAATCCCATTCACGATGTTATTCTGGCTGGCCCAAGCGACTGCCTCTTTGTAATAGTCATTCGCTTTCACATCTTGGAAGCGATGGGTCCCTGCTTCAGGTTTGCCAGCCAAGCGGTGCATGATCGTGACCAGCATGCCGCGAGTCATCGTTGCGTCCGGGCTGAATGTATTTGCAGCCGTTCCGGTGAACAAAGCATGCTCCACAACGTAGTTGATGGATGAAGCCGCCCAATGTTTCGAAATATCATTAAATGTAGGTGTAGACGGCTCTGTCGGTTTTGTCGGCTCGGTTGGTTTCTCAGGCTGTTCCGAAATCTTCTCGAAGGTTACAACAACTTGATCGGTAGATTTCACCCCCGTCAATTGCGTGAGCGCGCCCTTGGATACACCATTAATCGTAACCTCTTTAACCTTATAACCTTGATCTGGCGTTATCGTAACATGGCCATTGGAATCGACAACTGCCGTTCCTCCAGCGCCAGTGACGGATACATTCGGTTTACTGGCGTTGCCGCCACCGCCGCCTGATGAACCGTTGCCTGGCGTGCCGCCGGAAGGGTAAGCTTTTACGATGACAGTATACGGTTTGTCCTGGCTATGGTCGCCGCGAGATACCGTTGCAGTCAGCGTGACATTGGCATTGCTCGAGCCTGAAGATGGGCGTGTAACGATTGCCATGTTGTTGTCGATGCGAATAACATTCTCGTTGCTGCTCTTCCATTCGATTCGGACGCCATGCACCCCTTCGGCAGGGAGCGGGACGTTCGCAACAATCGCACTCGTATCGCCCAGCGTTGACGTTACATTCGCAATCGTATCGGCAATGGCCTGCTCGTCGCTATATGCAGCCACACCAACAAAGATCGGATTGGAATAAAACCACAAACCTGTATAGTTGCGATCATTAATATTGTTAAAACGCTCTTCGTTCTGTTCCGGAGTTACACTGCCGCTGTAATCAAATGATTCATCCTGCAAGGGCTCGCCGTTAGCCGTAAAGCCTGCAACATCCGTGCCGAGGTTCGTTCCGCGCAGACGGTAGTAACGGCTTTTGTCCGCAGGAACCTTGTAGGAAACCGTGTAATAACCCTCCGCATCCGGTTGTCCCCAATCGGCTTCCGTAAACCTTTTAACGACCTGCGTCGTGGCATTGGTCGTGTTGCTGGCATATTGACTTTCTTCAAGCTTGCCGGTCACTTCTCCGGAGATTAGATCGACATGATCGACTTTGACCTCATTTGTGACAGAGGTAGGATGAGGGCTAATCGGCGCATAGTTGTTGCGCTCCGGGCTCTTGAAGCGAATGCTGATCGTTGTCAGATCCCCTTCGGTTACCTGCAGGTTCTCGCCCATCTCAGCCTGATTGCCATTCCCGCTTGCCTTAAAATCAAGCGCATGGATGAGATCGCCATACACAGCATAGGACTTCCCTGAACGCATCCCCTCTACGACGTCTTTAAAGGTATTACCCTCGACCCAAGTCATGTTTCTCGAATACTCGCTCGGCCAGTACCCGCTTGAATAACTTCGATTGCTGCTCACTTTAAAATGAAAGTCGGAATTGGTGAAGTTCCAGAAGCGGCGGCCTTCGCCAAGCAAAGCATCCCACATTCCGCCGATCTTGCCGACCATGACGTCAGCTCCGCCGTAGATGTCGGCTAATTCCGCTCTGTTCTTACTGGCTGCCATCTGGTTGCCCGGCAACCCTTCCATGCCAAATACAATGTCGGGAGCAGCATCGTTCATCTTGCGAATGTCTTCGATTGTGACCACACCCGAGCTGTCGCCGTTATGTCTGGACGGATGGTTAAGCAGCACATAGCTCTCCGGATAATTCGTTTTCAGCCAGTTAATGGCTTCAAGGGTTTTATTTTTATCAGGCTTCAACGTATTCTTGTCCGGCCTTGGTCCCCAAAGCTCGGCCTCATTGGCATGAAACATGCCTGGAGCCGTATCGTAGCTGTACAACCACACGAATTGATGAATCGCATCGATGGGCACTTCATCGCTCATGGAATCGATAATGCCGACAGACCCGTGATCCAATCCCATCATATCCCATTCAAAGCCGGAGTAAATGAATTTGCCTTGATACTTGCCGGCGGCCTGGAGCGCTTTAATTTTATCCTGTTGATCTTTAATCGCCTCCCAACGCGCAGTGGCCTTGTTGTTGCCATCCGGGTCTCGCGGCGAGTCGCGCAGATGATCTGCGAGAACGATATAGTCGAAAGGATCGCCGTAAACCAGCGAAGTGACCGTTTCGGCTGGCTTGTTGTCAATATCCTCTCGGAAGGCGGCATCGAGTACATTTTCCAATTTCATAAAAGACTCGGAAGCATCAGCCGATTGTACGGTATGAGTATGGTACTCGCCCGACATCCATCTCCCGGTAGAATTAGCTGCGGGCGTATAATCTGCTGCAGACGTCATCGCCGCGCTCTGGGCAAGTGTTAAAAAGGCGAACGAGGTGCAAAATAATTTCTTCAGCTTGCTGTTCATATTGTCGTAATCCTCTCCAAAAGCAGTATGGTATCGATACCAGTATGGAGGCGAACTGTAAACTTACATCCTGAAGTGATGAAGTGTTTTGTAAAAAGTATCTTGGCCCCCCTCTCTCACGGCTGCAAAAAAAGACCTTTGTCTGAATGAATTCAGGACAAAGGCCGTTATTTCGTTATATTTTCGCTTCTCAGCCACCGGAAAGATGTTTGGCAAGCGCCCTCGCGGCAACATGACCGGAGCTCCAGGCCCACTGCAGGTTATAGCCGCCGCAATCCCCATCCACATCCATCACTTCGCCAGCCAAATAGAGCCCAGGTACGAGCTTGGATTCGAGTGTTCCTGTTGTTAACTCCTCCGTATCGATGCCGCCTGCTGTCGTCTGCGCATGCGTGAAGCCGTTCGTATCGGTCACTTTAAATTCCCAACGCTTCAAGAGTCGATAAAACTCCTTCTTCATCTTCCATGTCAGATCCTGGCAAAGCAGGTGCAACTGCTCGTCGATACCCGCCTCCTTCAGGAGAACAGGAATCAGCTTCTTGTTTAGAATACCCGCAAGAGAGTCCGCAACCGTCCGATGTCCAAAAATCCCCCAGTGAGTCTCCAGAAAATCTACGAGCTCCTCCTCGGTACGTCCCGACATCAGATCAACCGCTAAGATCACCTCTTCCTCTTTCGCGAGCTGATAGGCAGCCTTTCGGCTTAGCTGGAGAATCGGAGGGCCAGAGATGCCATAGTCCGTAAAAAGAATTTCGCCATATTCACTGCGGATGACTTCATCTCTGACGAGGATACGTCCCATTCCCTCGAACTTGATGCCTGACAGTTCCTTTAAATACGGATAATCCAGCTTCAACTGCACAATCCCAGGCACAGGGTAGATTCGCGTATGTCCCAGACGCTCGGCAAGCACATAACCGGAGCCGTCCGTTCCTGTTTTCGGAGCAGTGAGGCCACCCGTACATAAAAAGAGGTATTCGCTGGTATAAACCACCTGCTCCTCATTCTCTGTCTGGCATTGAAGCGTAAAGCGCGGATGGTTCGGCGAATAGGTAACATCCAGCACTTTGGTTTGGAAATAGACGGGAACGTTCCTATCCTCTAACGCAAGCTTAAAAATCTCCAAAACCGCTGCAGCCTGCAGCGACATCGGATACATCCGGCCATCCTCCAAGCTAATCAACGGCAGCCCAAGCGTAGCAAAGAAATCGATCGCTTGCCGGACCCCGAATTGCTGCAGCACAGGCAGCGGAAATGCCCCTTGATTACTGTGATATTTACGAGCCAGAGCCACCGCTTCATCTGTCCCCGTTGCAGTCGATTCGTTCGTAATGTTACAGCGCCCATTGCCCGTCGTTAATACCTTTTTTCCAATCCGGTCGTTGCTTTCAATAATCGCGGCATCAATGCCCAAGTCCCGTGCAGTAACCGCAGCCGTTAAACCGGAACCGCCGGCGCCGATAATGATGAGTTGATGATGCTGAGAAGTTTGTTTCACTTGTTTTTCCCTTCCGAAATTTGTTTAGCGAGCGCTATCGCAGCCACGTAGCCAGAGCTCCAAGCCCATTGCAGGTTATACCCGCCAAAATCCCCGTCAACGTCCATCACCTCGCCAGCCAAATAAAGCCCAGGCACCAGCTTAGATTCCAACGTTCCTTCGATTAGCTCTGTTGTATCAATGCCGCCGGCCGTCGCATGCGCATTCGCGAAGCCGTTCGTATCGGTCACTATAAATTCCCAATGCTTCAAGATTCGATAAAACTTTTTCTTCGTCTTCCACGACAGGTCCTGGCATAGCAGATAAGGCTGCTGGTCGATCCCAGCCTCCTTCAGCAAGACAGGAACCAGCTTCTTATGAAAGATACCGATAAAGGAATCCACAACCGTCCGATGTCCGAAGATCCCCCAGTGAATCTCTAGAAAATCGACGAGCTCCTCTTCCGTGCGGCCCGGCATCAAATCAACGATTACAGACACAGCATCTCTTCTCGCGAGATGATACGCAGCATTCCGGCCTAGCTGGAGAACGGGAGGTCCGGATAAGCCGGATTCCGAGAAATGAATTTCACCCGATTCGCTGCGAACGACTTCCCCGTTGACTTGAATATGAGCTTTGCCCTGCAGTTTAATGCCAGACAACTGCTTCATATTCGCATATTGCACCTTCAACTGCACAATCGCGGGCACCGGGTCGATCAAGGTATGCCCCAAACGCTCGGCAAGCGTATAACCTGAACCATCGGTTCCCGAACTCGGAGCGGTAAGGCCGCCCGTACAGAGAAACAAATAGTCGCTCGTGTAAACCGCCTGCTCCTCTACTTCCTCCGTCACCACTTTGCATACGACCGTAAAACGCGGATGCTCCGCCCTGACGATAACATCCTCCACTATCGTATTGAAGTACACAGGAACATCCCGATCCTCCAGCGCAAGCTGAAAAATATCCAATACCGATGCAGCCTGCAGCGACATGGGATACATCATTCCTTCCTTCAACTTGGTGAGCGGAAGCCCGAGCCCAGAGAAGAAATCGATGGTTTGACGGATGCCCAATTGCTTCAGTACTGACACTGGAAATCCAGCCTGATTACTATGGAACTTGCCCGATAAGGCGGCCAATTCGTCCTCTGCCCCCGTCGCAGTAGATTCATTGGTAATATTACAGCGGCCATCGCCCGTCATTAATATTTTTTTCCCAATTCGGTCGTTTCTCTCTAGAATCGCGGCGTCGATGCCTTGGTCCTTCGCAGTAACGGCGGCTACCAGTCCCGCAGCCCCTGCACCGATAATTAACAACTTATGATGCATAGAAGTTTGTTCCTCTTTCAGATGTAGTCGATATGCCCTTAGTTCAACATTATAGTACAAGTATAACCCTTTGCTTGCCGTCGAGCCAATGTAATAAAAAACCGAAGCGGATCCGTATGCTACTGGTCTTCTCCGGCTGTGTCTGTCTCATAAACAGGATTGCTTAAGATAATTGATAGTGGGAGGTGTATATCCCCCCCGTAGACCTAATCATGACCCGCAACGTCTCCAATTATCTAGAAATTGCACTTTTACGCGGATATATCTATTTGCACACATAAGTTTACGCAGGCAAGTTAGTCGAAAAATCGTACAACGCAGCTCGAATCAGGCTTGAAATGAGAATGTTTGTTCGAAATCGTACAAAGCTACTCGGTTCAGGCTTGAAATGAGAATGTTCGTTCGAAAAATCGTACAAAGCAACTCGAGTCGGGCTCAAACGATGGAAGTTTGTAGGGAGAATCGTACAAGTTGACCAAAATCAAGGGTTGCAGCTCGTAATCGTTGACAATTGGAAATTAACTTAGCATACTAAGTAAATATATTTGTTTCATAAGTATAGGGCAAACGATCGGTAGTTATTATTCCCCTCGCCACTAATCGATAATGATTATGATCGTTGAATCGATACATACACTACTGTTAGTTAACTGCTTGTAGGACATAACGTTGAAATAACGTTGAAAATCGGTGCAATGCAGTGGTCGACTACCGTTTTTAGAAGATTATCAGCTTCCAGAGCTGCCGCACTTGCAAGTATCTACGCTGACTTAGAAACCGCAAGTTCAAAAATAATTATTATAATGAGGAGAGTATCCGATGACTGAGAACCTGGAACTTTATGATGTAACCTTTATTGGCGGCGGCCCTGCGGGGTTATATGGCGCTTTTTACAGCGGAATGCGCGAAATGAAGACAAAAGTAATCGACGCCCAGAGCGAGCTGGGGGGCACGATGTTATTTTTTCTGGATAAGATGGTGTGGGATGTCGGAGGAATACCCGCTCTTACGGGGCGGGAGCTGACGGATCAGTTAGTTCGTCAGGCCCGCACATTTGACCCGGCGATTGTATTGAGTCAGGAAATTGAAGGGCTGGAGCGCCTCGATGACGGCACCTTACTTCTGACCTCCACTGCCGGCGACCGGCACTGGACCAAGACGGTTATTATGGCGATTGGATACGGCGGCCTGCGAAAAGTGAGGAAGCTGGAAATCGAAGGGGCCGAGCGCTATGAAAGCTCAAACCTGTATTACACCGTAGAAAACCTTGAGGAATTCCGGGGGAAAAGGGTCATGATTTCCGGCGGAGGCGATTCGGCTGTAGATTGGGCCAATGAATTGGAGCCGATTGCAGCTAGCGTGACGGTTGTCAACCGGACGGATAAGTTCAAGGGACTTGAACGCAGCATTTCACGAATGAAAGCTTCTGCTGCCGTCCGCACTCACTATCAAATAGAGAGGCTTCATAGTGAAGACGGCCAAGCAATCGATAAGGTCACGATCTGCCACGTAGAAACAGGACAGCGCGAGCAGTTGGACACAGATGTGCTTATTGTCAGTCACGGCGCCACTTATGAATATGGCAAGCTCAGAGATTGGGGGCTAGGTATCGGAAAGGACATTCTAGCCGTCACCGATAAAATGGAATCGCAAATTCCCGGCATATTTGCGGCTGGCGATTTTGTGAGCTATGGAGCAAAAGTGAAGTTGATTACCGGAGCATTTAACGATGTTGTACTTGCCGTCAACGGCGCCAAACAATACATTGATCCCCACGCGGCGAAAATGGCCCGAATCTCTACCGAGAATGCCCGTTTTGATGAATTGAACAAGCAGTTCGTCAATAACTAGCCGTTGAATCGTATAAGTACGACCGCCATATTGTCTTAATGCTCTCTCTCCAAATTCATTCATACTGCACTCTCAATTTCGTCTACCCTTTTCAGCCATAAGGAAGCCCAGACCCTCATGCGGTCTGGGCTTTCTTCGTGGAGGCGAAGGGATTTAAATCCTTATTCGAAGATTACGCCATGCAGGCGAAGTTACATCGTTTACATCTTGAGGATATAGGGATTATAAGATATTATAACGAAAAGCATGGAAACATTTATGCATGTATAAGACTGAATTTTGAATCAATGTTTAAAATAAAAGGGACGTTTTTGGACTCTGATGAGGAAGTGTTACAAAATGAAAATATTCAGTACGGCGCCGGAAGGAAATGAATTGGCTCAATATGTTGGAGTAGATTATATTAAGTTTTCTATTTCGATTATTGAAAGCGTAATTGATTGGATGAAGAAAAATGATAGTATTGCTCAGCCGCTTCTCGCAAATATCGACTTGTTGCTAATGATAGCTCATAAATATACTACAGATGCTAATTTACTGTTAGAAAAAAGAAAAACACAAGAATGGAAACAGGTTTTTAATGATTGGTTTGCACGTTGTGGAAGCAAAATACCTGCTAAATATAGAGATGGCATAAAAGAAAATGGCGATGAACTTTTCAAAGAATTAGAACAATATGGACACTAATATTTGATCATCTGGCCGTTTCATAGCAGTTGACAAGATAAAGAGCCAGTCTCCAAAAGACTGACTCTTCAATCTGGTCATTTCAATCTTGCCTTTTTAGAGCACTGATTTCAGCTTCAGTCAGCCCGGATGCTTTAGCTATAATCGCTGTATCGACGCCAAGTCTGAGAAGCTCGAGAGCCATCTGGCTAGCTTTCCTTTTCTCACCTTCAGCCAATGCTCCTTCAATCATAGAAGCTTCGTCATGCAAATACTTTTGCCTATCTTCATACAATCGACGGGCTTCGGCATCCTGACTCAGAAACTCCAATGTATCCATCGCTTTCTTCAATACAGGCTCGTTCATCGTCAACACCTCCAGCCAAGGGGAGTCGAACCCTTGTTCGAAGACAACGTAACATGTGCTTCTACGGGTGTAGTGACAGATTTGATGTCACCCATCAAGCCCCCCTGCAACACCGTTCTTAATAGGTCGGCCTGATTGTCTTCTTCAGAACACCCCAGGCGGAGATGTGACAGCGTATCCCACTAAAGTTGGTCCCTCTTCCCAGCACATGGGCGATATAAGCGAGAGCACGTGAACAGGTTAACAGATTTTAGTGTGTTGAAGCTGACTACCTACCCATGATAGCCCATGCGTAAAACTCTTACTAATTCATTCTTCCTACTAACTCAAATGCATACCCTGAAGAAAACAATAGCGATATTGATGACACAATGATGATAAATGTAACACACCATATGGGCTTGTTCACGAGAAAACTAGTTTTTCTAATAATAAACGCTGAGATTTTCCCTGGCTTTATTAAAAACATATTCAAAAATATTAAATGTAATTGAACTAGAATTATGATCACATTTAGAAAGGATATAAAAACAAACCCTTCCAGATAATAAAGAATTTTAATTTGAAAAGAAATGTCCCCACTTACCGTTAACTCTTGTTTTGACATTAAAGCAATATTCACAAAATTGATCACAACTAAATACAACATTGTTCCACACCACAGCTGATTTAATCGATCTAACATAT
This sequence comes from Cohnella phaseoli, assembly GCF_003386235.1. GTDB lineage: Bacteria > Bacillota > Bacilli > Paenibacillales > Paenibacillaceae > Cohnella > Cohnella phaseoli. Next base: position 3,459 of record NZ_QRDZ01000035.1, on the reverse strand, counting down.
TCTTTCGATATAATAAAGCGACCAAAACCATTGTACTTATCAAGACAATGACAGTATACACTGTTAACCAATTCATAATATCAACATGATATCTCTGATACAAAATAACACCTACAATTGATCCAAAAACCCAGTAAATTCAAGAATCATTTTCACTACTAGTGCTTTTCACAGATGGAGCTGGTGGATGTACTATCGTAGTGTGAGACCGTTGGTCGACATAAATCAATAGCTGCTGAACAATGGCTTTTACTTGTACAATGGAGGTGTTATTTTGAATCGAAGCGTGTGCCTCACCATTTCTCTTTCCTGTAATTATGAAAGGAATAATGAGAAAAATTATACCCAGTATAATTTGTACTATTAACGCAATTTTATTATCTAGAATATAGTTCCCAATCTCTTTACCGAACATTACACAGTTCCTCCAATTCATCTCTGAATTCGCCTATTCTGTGTTAACTGTTAGTCTAGCCTCCAAGTATGTTCTTGGAATAGCTATATAAAAAAGGCTTAATCCTCAGTTGGACAAATTCGTTTAAATAATCCTTAATTCATTTTTAGCAAGTTGCCAGCTAGGTTTTTCTTGAGTCAATAACCACGTATAAAAGGTAATCTCTATATAAGGAGAATGATGGAGTTTTAACTATCCAATGACACATTTCGCCAAAAACATTCCCTTTCCTTCTAATGTTGACAAATAAAAAGTTGGCATGGTTCACGTCTTAGGGTACATTCTAAATCATTAATAATTGGTCTTAAAAGAGACTGCAATGCACATACACCTTCCTCGTGGGGATGGTGTTCATGATCGTGGTGGCGAGTAATCAATTCCTAATTTAGCCTGCTGTAGAAACCAACTCCAATGATAACAACCATAGAGGTAGAATTGAATTGCATGCTCAGACTACCTCGCAGTCTTCCGTGCGATCGAACCCCAATGCTCTCCTTTGGACTGGGGCGACTCCACAATATTCTTCACCATCACGAAAGCCGACCTCATATGGTCGGCTTTCGTGATGGTGAGGCGTGGGATGTCGAACCCCTGCCCGAAGACAACGCCATATGTGCTTCTATGGGTGTAGTGACAGATTTGATGTCACCCTAGAGACTCCCTGTCACCGGATTTTCTTCGGGTCAGTCTGATTGTCTTCTTCAGCTAGCCCCAGGCGGATGCCAATGCGGACCCCCAAAAGTTGGGTACCTGTTCCTTGGACTTGAGCAATAAAAGGAAGGGGCTTGGTTATCCATCTATTCGATTATTTTATTTGCCAAATGCCTTTTAAACGGTTAACGGTATGAACCCATTTGGATGCTCTCGGCTTACATACTGTGTTTTGGTTCCCGAAAAATCCAATTTCCGATATAGCTTTATTGGCAAGTACGGCTTTGATCCACTTCACTTTAACAACAAACTCTGCATGATCATCGTCATCTAAATATTCTTCATAGTAATTTGCATTTTTACTGAGTTGATATATATTCTTTTCTTCGTCATTTTCTTGAAAAAAAGCTTTATCTGCCTTTTGCGCAGTGTCGGTTACAGTTCCTACACCTACATAGCCAACTCTCGGAATGTTTACCCATACACGATCACCAATAGATAATTGATTTAGTGTGCGTGAATACCATTCCCCACCCCCACCCGATATAAAGCCATACCTTAAAGCATCTGTCCAACTTCGATTGATTCCATCACCGAAAGACACATAATACTCTCCGTTCCAAGGCTCCTTATCTTTAACAACGGCAGATGCATTTTCTAAAGTTTCCTGTGGGTCAATCATCCATGCACGACTGATATATATAGTAGAATCCTCTTCAAAAACGGTAAAGAAAATTACATTTATAGGTATTAAAGAATCACTTAAATACTCCACAATTCTTTCCGTACTTGAATCCAATTCAGTCGCTACAATAACGATCTGATGCGAGTTATTAATGTTTTCCTCTTCCAGCCTAATGCGAAACTTTTCATAATATTCTTCCTCTAAACTATTTTGCTCTTCATAGTACTTAGCCACATAGGCCTCATATATTGCAGATATTTTACTTGCTGACAAAGTTTTTATCCACGAGGCATAGTCGAGTCCCTGTGCAACAACTTCCCGATTGGTTTTGTGCTTTTTTAGTTCAATGATGATAATGGATCCGCTATTATCAATTGCAAGTAAATCAATGTATGTATTAAAATCGGTCAGTACTTGTCTTCCGATGATAAGCCAGTTATCATCCAAAATAGCAGAATTGGATTGAATGATTTCTTCAAGCTCGACTTCTAAATCTAAAGTAACATTCCTTACTTGTCGTACTTCATCACCAGCAACTTTCCATATTCCATGTTTAATAGCCAACATACTCACCTCATTTTCGTTCTCTATTCATAATCATAAGTTCGATTTTTCATATCCGAATCCTTTACTATGTCCTCTTATCGTTGGTTACGTTGTATCTGGCAGGCCAATAATTACGGTATCGCTCTAGCATCAAGCATTAAATAGATATCCAGACCAGAATAATCGGAAATAAAAAAACTGCAGTAATCCCCAAATAATAAGTGGCGACTTTAGTGTAGTAAATCCGTCTTATTTCCTTTGCACCTTTCAGATCTCGCGTTACCGTTAGCTTCTGATTGTCTATTAGGCTGTGATTATCTGTTAATGATATTATTTCATTATATTTTAATTCGAAATTATGAAACTGCAGTATAGCATCCATCTGAAAATGCCAGTCTGCAAAGTCAGTAATCCTGCTACCACTTATATTTTCCCACACGTAGCCCTGCATGTCATCAAATTCCTCTACTATTGGAAACTCGTCATTGGACATTGAACTCACCGAACCCGATGGGCTCTCAACCCAATGCAGAAGTTGATCCTCTATCACTTATTTCTTATTCCAGTGGTCTGCTCCCCGAACGAAACCGACTACTATGTGATGGTTTCTTGGGTCGCTTTTCTAATTCATCTCGGGTGGTATCCCATTCTCCATTGAAATGGCTGAATAAGTTGACCCGAGGATGACGTTCTTAGCGGTAGAATCAGATGCCGTGCTCGGTTTGCTCTGCAAACCTGCGCGCGGAACGCCCCCAACTGTCCTCCTTCGGAGTCAGGATAATCGACTAACCCTCGCTCCACGCAAAAAAGCCAGCCTCATGCGGGCTGGCTTTGATGATGGTGGAGCCCAGGGGAGTCGAATCCCTGTCCGAAGACAACGTCACATGTGCTTCTACAGGTGTAGTGACAGATTACAGAAATCCCTACTAAGCTGCTTGTGACAGCATTCTTTCGCAATAAATAGTTGGGGGCCGGCCCCCTGGATTAGAGATGTAGATCCGCCGTCTGTTGTAGTAAACGGTGATGTGCCTGAAGATGATCGATTTAATAGAGGCCATCGGATAGCGCTCAGTGTGGATCTTGTATAGCTTCTCTTTCTTTAGCGTAGCAAAAAAGCTTTCCA
>NZ_QRDZ01000034.1 GCF_003386235.1 Cohnella phaseoli | reverse complement strand
CTCGGGTTGGCGGATTCGCGATACTCCATCAGCGTGAACTGCTTGTCGATTTTGCCGAAGTCGCGCGCATACACCGAGCTCTCCGGTCCGACCATGAGCGCCGCATCGCCTGCAGGCGTGATCGCTACGCCCGCACGTTCGAACAGCGGCCAGAAGCCGCTGAAGTAGCGCGCGTTCGCATAGTCCGCTTCGTTGGAGTTAACGATCAGGATGTCCAGCCCTTTGTCCGCTGCGAGCTTGGCCGCTCTCTGAATTCTTTCTTTGTATTCGTGGTCCGGTATTTTTACGTGGTTTGTCATGGGTTCATATCTCCTTATTGTCGTATTCAGCGAAAGCTGCTTATTTTACTAATCTCTGTTTGCTCCACAAGCCCGCAAAGTCGTCCGCGCGATGGAACGTCGAGCCCATATCTTTTAATCTATCGATCAAGATCGAGAACTCGCTCATTGCCTTCTCGCCGCAGCCAAGCGTCAGGAACCGGTCCGGCGTCACCGTTGCTTCGCCATAGTGGTAGCTCTCCTGGATCGGAATGAACTCCCACGGATGAAAGTAGAAGCAGAGCACGACGGGCAGGTTGCGATCCCGCAGAAACTTCACGAATCCGTCGATGCGCTTCATCAGCTCGTCCGCGCTCTGCGTCCGGAACAGCGGCCACTGGTCGCGGTCCCGCTCCAACCCCGGATCTTTGCTCTGCATAACCATGTCGGCGAAGTTCGGAATCTCGACGATGTTCATGTCGCCTTCCTTCGTCCAGTCGCTTCTGCTTGGGTGGTAAGGCACGAAACGCTCTCGGTAAAAATACATCGGATAGGACGCGTCTGACACGTAGTTCAGCCTCTCCAGCGAGTTCAGCAGCGCCGTCGAACCCCATAAACGAGGCGCGCGGAACGAAACCGGCTGATGCCCCAGCACTTGCTGTACCCATTCCGTCGCTTTCTCGATGCGCAGCGGCACCTCCTCCGGCAGCAACGGCACGACGCCCGGGATCGGGAACAGCTCGTCGCCGACCGTCTCGTGAAACAGCGAGTGGCAGCCGACCTCGTTGCCGCTTAGCTTGACCAACTCGACGCTCTCCGGATTTCGACGCGCCGCATCCCCCGTATAATAGAAGGTTCCTTTAATGCCTTTCTTGTCGAACAGCTCGACGAGCGGGCCGGTCGCATTCTTTACGCCGTCGTAATACGGCGTAAAGCTGCCGACGTCCGTCTCCATGTCGAAACCGAATATCACGTGCACGTTATCTTTCATCGTTGTCCCAGCTCCATTCTTATTCGCTAAATCCCATCGTCGTATAAAAGGCCATGTTGTCTTGCCGCGTATCGAGCCGTCCGTACTGCACGACGATCGGCGTGTCGCTCTCGACCTTCAGCGCGTACTGTTCCTCTCGCGGAACGACGTATCCGTTCATATCATCCGGGTTGTCGAGCCGCAAACAGCGTACTCTCTCCCCCTCGACCTTTACTTCGATCTCCCGAACCGGTTTGCGATCCGTAAAATACAGCGTTAACCTCACGTTTGCCTCGTCGTTCCCCAAGTTCAGCACAATGACTGATTCATGCCCCTTCAGCAGGGAATCCCCCGCCGGCGGCAGTTCGCAATCGGGAAAAATCCACTGCATGTTGCCCTGCGCTTTGCCCTGACCCTTTCCCATTTCGTCCTCTCCCTTCAAAGTTGTCTAAGACTCGATTCCCGCAAAACCACGTTCGGCTCCAGCACAATTTTCTCGAATCGTTTTACTTCCTTGTTCCGCTCTCTTCTCATGATGAGATCCGCGGCTAACGCTCCGATCTCGAACGCGGGCTGAACGACCGAAGTGATTCCCGGCCTCAACAGGCCCGTCTCGTCGCTCGCGTCGAAGCAAGCAACCGCGATGTCGCCGGGAATGGTCAGCCCTTTCTCGTAGATCGCCTGGATCGCGCCATAGAGCAGAAAGTCGCTTGCGGCGAACACCGCCGTCGGACATACTTCCCGCTCCAACCACTCCCGCATGATCCGGTAGCCGCTCTCGCGCTTGAATTCACCGACGCCGATCCATTCGTCCTCCAATGCGATGCCGGAATCCGCCAGTCCCTCCCGAAAGCCCCGCGTTCGCTCGGCAGCCGTCGATTGATGCAGCGGTCCCGTTAGCATCGCGATTTGGCGATGACCTTGGTCCGCCAGATGCTGGGCGATAGCCCGGCTCGCTTTGACATTGTCGATGGCCACCAGATTATAGCTGTCCGCCATGCTTGGCAGGTTGTCGATGAAGACGACCGGAATGCCGGCATCGAGATATGGCTGAAACAGCCTTGAATCCGCGCCGACGGTAGCGATGACCAGCCCGCCGACCTGGTTTTGCAGCAGCAGCCGAACGTAGTCCTCTTCTCTGCCGACATCCTCGTCCGTATTGCACACGAACACGCTGTATTCGTTCTCGCTGGCCACCTTCTCCACGCCCTTGATCACCTTGGAGCAGAAGCCGTTGGAGATGTCCGCCAGCACGACGCCAAGCGTGCGGGCGCTGCGGCGCTTCAGGCTGCGAGCGATCTCGTTCGGACGGTATCCCGTCCGCTCGATGGCCGCCAGTATCCGCTTTCGGGTCTCGGCGCTTACCCGGCCGGTACCGTTCACCGTCCGGGACACCGTGGATACCGACACGTTTAATTGCTTGGCGAGATCCTTCAGTTGAACGGCTCCCCGTTCCTGCCGCCCCATCGCAGGGACAACGTTTGCTCTCGGCTCTCGCTGCATGCCGCCCCCTCCCCTTCCTCCGCCAACGTTCGTTCAATTTACGGCATTTGTTAGCGCAAGCGATTTGCGATATTGCGCGAACTCGCTGTCCAACACGCTTCTCACTTGAGCGATCTTCCACCGCAAATGATCGGCGTCCGTCATATATTCCATGCTCGGCTCCCAGCCAAGCCGGGAATCGGCTTCCACGAGCGGAATTGTCGCTTCCGCGTTGGCGATTTCCCTGAAGGCCAACTCCTCCATTTGCTCCAGCAAAGTCGTCGCTTTGTCGGTATCCCCTTCGCTCAGCAGTTGCTTTTTCAGCTTCCACCACTCTTTGACATGAATCGTCGTCTGCAAGGACCTTGCGATAAACTGCCCAATGCCGAGCATAAACCTGCCATCGGCCCTTTTGTTCTCCGGCGTCAACGCCAGCACCCTCTCCAACAATCCGTTGCCTTCCTCCATCCGCTCCAGCATGCGGCCCAGACTGCGCAGCTCTACGTCGATGCGGGATACGCCGAGCGATTGCCGCGGATCTTCCAACGGTTCATAGTCCGTTAATACGATTTCATTCCCGAACATCGCATGCTTTGCTGCCGGCATTTGTACCGCCTTGCCAAACATGGGCTTGCGAAACACAAGCGGATAAGACGGCCCGACGCGGAACGGACCGTACTGGTCTTCGTTCGTCGGAACATAATGCCGAATCGCTTCGCTCCACGCGCTCCACGCTTCCTGCGCCAGAGGCGCCGCTTCCTCGCCGAAGTCCCGCTTGGCGATCATCGCCAACGCTTCCTCATAAGTCGGACTCGGACTCCAATAAGCCCATTTGGCCAACTCGCTCACGAACGAAGGCCACCAGCCGTAATGATGCGATTCCATCAGGCCGCTCAGTCCCCAGTCCTCGCGGGCTTTCAACAGCGCCGAATGTCTGCGATTCCATTGGCCGGGGAACGGCTCGTAAGGAATGACGCCGAAATCCCAAGTGAGCCCGCCGGTATTGCTCATGGCGTGCAGCTTAATGCCGCGTTCGCAGGCGACTTCCGCTTCGCTGCGGAAATACTCGCCCGGCCCGACGTTCGACAGCGTGTAATCGACGCATACGTGGGTCACATGCTCGTTGCGGATTTGCTCGAACATTTCGAACGTCACTTGCAGCGTAATATTTTCCGGAAGCGCGCGGATGAGCGCGAGGCGATCTTCCTTCGGCGTATACCCCCAGTTGTACGTCCAAAACACGATATCCGCATCCGGGTTATGGGCGCGAATCGTGCCCGACAGCAGACGAAGCCACTGAGGGAAGTCGCGGCACGGCCACCAGCCCGGGCTGGGCTTCGTTTGCGGCTGGTCGGCCGGCCACTCGAGACGCAGCTTGCCCGTCGTATTCGGGTCCTTGCTCGGGAATTCGCAAGATTCTCCTACCAGAATAACGCCCTTGAAACGGGGGCAAGCCCGAAACACCTTACCGTAAGTACTCTCGTAATAAGCCTGGGCATCCGGGTCGTCCGGATGAAGTCTGCTCGTTAAATAGCTGTACACATAAACGTCCAACCCATACAGCTCGGCGCGGTCAACCAGGTAGTTGAAATCCTGATAGCCTTCCGGAGTTTCGTCGACATCCTTCACGAACACCATGATCGCGTCGATGCCCGCATGGGCCATCGCGTTCAGATGAGCATCCGGATAGCGGTCCAACCCCCAGCCGGAATGCGCCATACGCGGCGAGAACAGCGGCTCTCGGGTAACGTCCATGACTTCTAATACCGGGGCTTCGCGTAAATTCATTTTGTCTTCGAGAAAATAGCTCCCCTGTGCGGCTCCTCTGTCGTCGAACCCGCATACAACGATACGGTCCGCATCTACAACAATCCGATAGCTTCTCGATTTCTCAAGCGCTCCGCCCAGCGCGGGCAGTTGTTCCTTCGTCGCTAGCACAATGACGCGATTTCCGCCAGCCTCTGCTTCCGCAACGTTCCGCGTCCGGATCAAGCGAACGGAGACGTTCATACTTGTAAACAGGTAATCCTGCAAGTCTTTGGCCGTGTTCAAGAGCAACGGCCCGGCCGCCTCATCGACGACGATGCGCCAATCTTCCGAAATTTCCGGCTCGCCTTCATCGGCACAAACAACCGGATCGCGGCGGTTCGGCTTGTGAACAACTTCGAGCCGTTTGCGAAAATCGTAATTGCGCTCCATTCTCCCCTGCTCCTTTGACGCTTGCTCCTCTAACGCAGCTTCACCTTCAAGCTACAAACATTTCCCGATCCCGTATATAGACGATATGGCGCAACATAGACGAAAGGTGGAGAAAACCGCGTTAACGTGCAATAGACAATTTATCGCCGATAGACGTTTTTCCCCAGCGCCGCTCCTCTTAACGCTTAATGCTCCACGACAACCATCGTGTATCCGACGACTTCAGGCAGCGGGATGCGAATATAACCGTCGACCATTTTGTAAGGGAGAGGTTGTTTCGTTGGCGCGACGTACACAGCCTTTGGGCTCTCGCCTCGAATGCTCACGACTCCGCCATGCAGAGTGGCATGTTCCTCGATGACGTTATATTTGTTGCGCATTTCCGGATAAGTGACCTTGACGTGAATCATTTGCATCTGATCCTTGGCCGTCACCGTTACGCGCGTTGTCGATGGAATATGCTCAACCTTGAGGATCGGATCCGGCAGCAGCTGCTCAAGACAGTGTTTCAGCATATATTTGTGCTCCGGCATCGCATATTCGCCGTATCCGGCGAAGAGCTGGAAGCAAATCTGGAACACATTCCCCGAACGCAGTACAGCCGGCCATCCCGCGTATTTTTCCGGCGGTGTATAGAAGGTGCCGTGAAAACCGTCCCATTTGCGGTTAAAATACGGCTGATAGTAGTCGGCAACCGTATGCGAGCCCGGTTTTCCGTTCATCTGAATGCCCTGGTTATAAATCGCGCACAAGCGGTCCGGGAGAAGCTGTCGGTCGCCCTCCAGCATTTTGAAGTACGAGGCATTCCACGGGTCGGGACCGTCGTAGCTCATGTTCCAGTCGTTCATGGCAAACGTCGTTTTCTCCGGATTGAGACCGGAGCTGCCGGTGCTAATGATGCCGCCGCCTTTGGCCAGGTGCGCTTCCAGCTTCTCCCGAAGCAAATTCGTGACCGGTATGACGTCAGGCAGAATAATCACTTTATACTTGGAGATATCCGCTCGCTCGTCCATAATGTCGAAAGAATATTTCAGCTCTCCGAGCATTCTCGCCGCCGCGTTCAAGATCGCCTGACCTTGCGGAAACGCCACATTGTTCGCGCCCATATCGCAGCCTTCCGGCATAATGATGGCGATGTCCGTCACTGCGCGGGCATAGTCCGTCCAAGGTTCATAGCGCTCGATATCGGCGTATACCTCCCCGACCATCCGGTATACATCCGGCTCCAAACCGTCGCGGGGATGCATATGGTCGCCAACCGATGTCGTAATGCCGTTGCTGATTGCATCCCAGCAGTCGTACTCAAGCGAGGCTTTGCTTTTTAATCCGCCGAAATCTCCCCAGCTGGCATGGAATCGACCGGTCATATACACGACTTGCTTGCCGAGGTTGCGCGCATAGGCCGCCTGGGCGGCAAAGTAATCGTAGCTCCACGCGCCCGGCAAGCATTCGATTTCGATGTGAGTGCCCAGTCCGTAGCAGTTGATGTGACCAAGTCCGTTCGGAAAGAAGAAGATGTCATCCCCGATCGCTTTCTTCACGTCCCAGAAAAAATCGATGGCCGTCTGTTTCATGAAGGCGGCAGCGTCCTGGTCCTTCAACGGATCCATGCCCCGCTCCAGCATGCTCTCGTTGCACTCGTTCCCATAGCAAGGGTTGATCAGGATGCAATCCAGAAAAATGCCGTCCACGGGATACAGATCAACGACTTCCTTGATCAAACTCAGCAAATAGTCGCGATACCCCGAGTTTAAGCACATGAGCCGGAAAAAGTTCGCCGTCCGATCTCCTTCAATGATTTGACCTTCCTTATTGACCAGACACCATTCACGATGCTTTCGGGCCATCTCGTGATCCAGGCCGACATTAAAATAAGCAACAACGCCGATGCCCAACTTGTGGCATTCTTCGACCATCTGTCCAAGCATATCGAATTTCATATGCGGGTGCGGCAAACCGATCTTCGTCGGATAGTAGGCAAAACCGATGTTGCACTTCGCAAACACATTAATAAAATCTACCTTGGCGTCTTTCAACGTCCTTGCGAATTGCTTCGCGTCAAAATTAGCGCCAAAATCAGGAATGTCGGGCAAAGTATGAAAATCCAGATGAACAGCCCGTTTTATCAATCTCATGATCGTGCCTCCAGTCCATGTTGAACACCTGTTGCCTAACAACTTTAATATTAATTAAATCTATGTCTCACAAGCAGAGTTGCTTGAGAGGATCGATGTATAAAGAAGGGGGTGTACCTCCCGGAGACCTATGATTGATCCACAACGTTTCCAATTTACTGGATAATCAACTTTTACGGCGGATTTAATTGCAACACTTGAATTTACTCAGGGAAGTTAGTCGGAAAATCGTACAACGTAGCTCGAATCAGGCTTAAACGGCGGACGTTTGTTCGAAAAATCGTACAAAGCCCCTCTGCTCAGACTCAAACGACGAACCTTTGTAGGAAAAACCGTATAAATCAACCAAGATCAGGGATTGTATGCCACTAAAGCGTCTTCGATAATTATACGAACAACTTCTGGAATCATTTGGAATTGTTGAGGGTCATGATTAGCCCGGAGACTGCCTCATACGCTCCTGAAATGACCTTGTAACGGGTTTACCTATTCCCATTTCAGGAGCGTATAGCATCGGAGGGAGGTACATCCCCCTTTTACCTTGTTCATCGATCAGCACTCAGAGCAACTTGGTTGGCTTAGAGGACAGCCCCGTTGTCGACTCATCATATCTACCGATCAGTCCGACAGCTTATACAAAGAGACATCGTCAATGTACAGCTTCTCTCCTAACTCGAACCCGGAATGGTTGATTTTCAGAATCAAGCTGTCAGGCACTTCACCGTTATAATCCGGTTCAACGTCGAACGTATACTCGAACTGCACCCATCTGCCCGGCAGCCATGAAACGGGCCTTTCGACCGATGCGATACTGTCGAGGTTGCCGTTTCCATTGCCGATCGTCGCTATCAATTGAATGCTGCCTGAAACGTTGGCGTTCATCGGCACGAAGTAATTCAACACGGCTTTGTATTTGCCGGGCGTAATCGACATCACTTTGAAAGGACTGCTATTAGCATTCGTCACGCTCGTCTCCAGGCTGAAACCGCCCGTGCGCTTGAATGCGCTGGTCCGCAATACCGTCGAATTCTGGTCCGTGTAGTACGAATACCATTCGGATGCCAGCCATGGCTCGGAGACCAGGCCTTCTTCGATGGACGGATTCGTGACCGAATTATTCCCCTCGACGAGATGTACGGGTCTGAAATCTTTTGCCGTCCAAGGCGCCCCGCCTCTCCAGCCCAGATATACGGATTGACCGTGGTAATTTCGGAAGAAAAATCCCATCAGCGTCTTTGTCGTGCTTGGATTAACCCCGATGCTGCTGAACGGAATCACCTGAATGACGTTCCAACGATCGGTTCCGATCTGCTCGCTTGCTTGCCAATTAGTGTCTACGCCTGGCACCGGGCCGGCCGAACTTGAGTTGTAAATGAATTTGACGGCCTTGGGATTGGTGAAGTATCCGGTATACCCTCCGGTCACGTCGCCTGTCACATACGTTTCAACCGAGTCGTCCGCTACTCGCCACCATCCGCCGGGCGCATCGTCGTTCATGATGATACCGGACATATTCGGATCAAAGTTCTCATAGCCGACATACAAATTGTCGTTATCCCACAACAGATACATCCTCGTCTCTGCCGGCGGGGCTTCCGTGGATGTCATATTTAGAAACTCGGTAACCGGTACGGCATCCGTCCAAGGCCCCTGGCTGAAATCAAGCGAGGACAGAATCGTCGCCTTGCTTGCCGTCGTCTTGACCGCGGTCGCCGAATACTCATGAATGCTGTCGAAATACGCTTGCACGCGCTGGAACTCCGCAAGGAATTCACTGTCAGGATCCGTAATCGTGTTCGCATAGCTTTGGAGCGCGGCAATCCATTCTGTCTGTATCCCATCCCACTTGCCGCTATATTGGGCATATGTCGTCAGATTAAGAATTGGATCTCCTTTGAACTGCTCCGTAAGCACCTGACGTTTCATCGCCATATCGAAGCTTTGTTTCACATCTGCCAGCATCGCCAAAGCATCCTGTTCGTTCGTTGGCGCATCGACATCCCCGCGCGGATAACTGAGTGCCGATGCTTCGAACAGCTCGAAGGCGCGCAGGAGCTTCTCGGCGCGAATTTTTTGCTTGCTTGTCGCTGCGTTGGCAACCGTCAGCTCCAGCAGGCTGCGACTCTCCGTCAAGTCGGCCTTCGTTACCGCGGATAAATAGCGGTGGTCCTGCAAAGGAAGGAAGTTTGCCCTGTCGGCCTTGTTCTTCCAATCAAGATACCAGTCGGTATTCAATACGCGTACGGTCCAGAAGTTCTCCCAGAGATCAAAGTACTGCTCCAAATAGGATGCCGCATCCTCGCCGACCGTTCGCTCATACCATTCGTCAAGCAGAAGGCCGACATCTTGATCGGGATCCCATTGAAGCTTGGCCGACAGCCACGGCTTCGGTCCTTCGCCGAAATTCGGATAGAGCTCCGCCACATGCGCGACTACATTGTGTTCCTTGGCATACTCGTAGTTGTCTGCCATTTGATTCATATACACGCGCGGCAGATTGTACGGCGTTCCGAACAAATATTCATAAAATCCTAAATTGTCCGCTTTCAATTGCCATTGCTCGGTAATATCGTTGCCGATTGCCGCCATATCCGGGTCGATCCAGGTCAAGCGATCATCCGTAATATAAGGAATGACGTGGGAATTGAGCATTACTGTCGAAGGCGGATCGTATACGTTCCAATAGGCCAGCAATCCGAATTTTTTATCAGGATAATCTTCCAGCACGCCTTCCACGACTTGGTTAACCCAGGCATAGTACACATCGGACATGTCTACGACGCCAATAGAGTTAATCTTGCCATTCGCAAGCGCCACGTCGGCCGCACAATAGTTATCGCTGTCATTGATCCCTAGCGAGAAAGACTTTTCGTTCGGGAAGTTATGGAAGTAGTCCTTGATCCGCCAAATGGCCGCAGCGGCAGTGTCATCGTTAAGGCATGGCTGCCATGCGTACGGATGCGAAGGCACGACGCCTCCCGGATAGTACTCGGGATGGGTTGCAAACACTTGCGGGTCGAACAGCACATTCAAATAATGATGGAACTTGATTGCGTCGTGCATGCGATTACGCTCGGCCCAATCCGCGGTCGTCTGTAAGGTGTACCAGGCTTCCGTGCCGAAGAAATGGCGGGATATTGCAGCGGGTTCATCAATGACCGACGTAAACGCAACAACCACATCGTCCTGCTGCGGCACGTCTTCTCCATCGGGTCCAGGCATTAGCCAACGCACGCCGACATAACGTTCAAGGAACTCATAAACGCCGAACTTCGTTCCCGATCCTGTCGGCCCGCTAATCGAAAGGTCATTCCCGTAAGGCATAATGACAAATCCGTCATCGTTCAGGTTTTGCGTTTTGACGGCGACGGCGGCTTCCGCCCCGGGTACGCTCTTGCCGATATAAATGCGGACGTCATCGTCGTACGTATTTCCCGACGCGGTCAGCTGTGCCGTAGTCAGAATCGGCAAAACCGCGCCCGTAGATTTCTGAACGTACTCGGCTAACGTATTTGCGGATGGGCTTAAGCTTGCATCGTCAACGACGATTACCGCCTGCGCCTGTCCGGTGACCACAACGCTCAAATCCGCTCCGGGTTCGATCGTTACATCAATGACGGAAGTCGCGCCGCTTGTCACATTAAATGGACTCGAAATGCCGTCGGAATAATGATCCTTCGATACGATGATCTTGTAGGTACCTATTGGCACATTGCTAAAGGCGAAAGCTCCGCTTGGTTCCGATGCGGCGGTCTTCGTTACAGGTCCGACCAGCGTGACTTCGGCGCCTTCGATACCGATAGGGTCGGGACCGAACACATGCCCGCTTACTGTGCCGTATTCCTGTGTCGGCTCCGGTGAGGTTGTCGGCCCGGGCGTACCAGGCGTACCGGACGAACCCGTCATCCCCGTCGTCGATCCGACAATGGCGCCTGTGCCTTCCTTCTTCAATGGCTGTCTTGCGAATGTCGATGATTTGGCGCCTTCATGAAGAATTGCTAGTTTTATTGTTCCTTGACCGAGCGCTTGTGTAACGGCCTCCAAAATTAGCGATTCGATTACGGCGTCATCAGCCAAGCTTAGGGTGGCCGGCGTTAATATCGTCAGCGAGGCGACAGTCGTCGACCCTTCCAGCAGTACGCGAACGTTGCCGCTCCTTTTGTCGACGATAACGGTCGCAAGCGTCGAATTCAGGAAATGGATGCTATTCGAGCCGCCGCCGTTCACTGTCGTCTTGCCGATCACCGTAACATTGTTCAAGGTCACATCGCCCTCGCCGATTCCTGCGGCGAGCAGCAAATTCCCTTCGATTTTCATATTGCGCAGCGTGACTCCTGGAACGTTGACGATAACGTCTTTTTTGACCGTTTGCACACTGCCCTCGGGGCCATAGACGCCGGCTTTGTCGTAGGTCATCCGCTGTCCGCCAAGCGACACGATGCTGCGATCCAGCACAACGACCGCTTCGGCGCGCGTCATGGACGCTTCCGGCCGGAAGCTTCGTTTGCCGTCCCCGATCATAATCCGCCCGGCAGCAACGGCTCCGACGGCAGCTTTGGCCCATTTCGCGATTCGCTCGGCATCGCTGAAGGTATTCGCGGTATCGCTGTCATCGCCCAGCTTTAGCAAACGGCTCAGCATGACCGCGGCTTCTTGCCGGCTGATCTGCCGGTTCGCTCCGATCGTGCCATCGGCATTGCCTTGGACGTATCCGGCTTTGACCGCTATGGCAACCTCCTTATAGGCCCAATCGGACGAACGCAAATCCGTGAAGCTGATCGGCGCCTCCTCCGTGAAACCTAAAGCCCGGTTCGTCAGCGCGATCAACTCGCCTCTTGTAATCGGCTGATTCGGCTTCAGGCTCCCGTCGGAGTAGCCTTTAATCAGCTCAATGCCTTGCCATTCGAGCAGCTGTTTTTTCGCCCAATGACCGCTTATATCCGAAATTGCAGCCTGTAACGAAGGAGATGCAGCATCATTGCCCGGAGTAGCGTCCCCCTCGCCGGCAGCAGCTCCGAACGCATTGCCATAGCCCAATCCGATTAAACTTGCGATCAAGAGAACTATCGTACATGCCCGACCGAATGATTTTATTGTCATCATCCATGCCTCCTCTTCAGGATCACTGAATCATGTAACCGGTTTAATGCGCATTCGAAAGAAGGGATAAGACGCTAATCCTTCTTATCCCCTACTCCGAGCTTCCCTTGATACTTCCCTATTGCTTAACGCGAGCGATCGATTGCGGCCACATCTCATCCCAATAGGCCTTGGACTTGTCGAGTCCCATCTTGTAAAGCTCGTCGATGACGTTCTTCTTCTGCGTCTCGTAATCCGCTTCGGATTTGGCCAGAATGACTTTCGGCATCGCTTTCCACATATAATCTTTAATCGAATCGTCGATCCGTTTAATATCATCCGGCGGCGTACCCAAAGCCACACTGCCCGACGTATCGAACACCATCAAGTCGACTTTGCCTTGCTCTGCCATTTTCTCGATGGCATCTCCCGGATAATCGCCGCCGTAATGCTTGGCATAGTCCAACTGATATTCTTTCCACTCAATACTTTGAATGAGAGATTCCGAGTTTAAATCAAATGCCACTCCCTCGTCGGAATTGACGGTATAATCGCTTAAACCGTAAATATACGCATACTTTGTAACGCCGATCCTTTCCGCCTCTTCGATATTCTCGCGAGCTTTGATGAAGCTTTCCAGAAATACCGGTTTATTGTCTACCTTATCCCACTGCTTCCCTTGAATGCCTCGGGTCAGTAAGTTCATCCCTTCATTGCTGTATAGATAATTCAATACTTCCATTGCTTTCTCCGGATTTTTGGAGTTTTTGGCAATCGCAAACGCTCTGCCCGCCTTCCCGATGACCGATACGTTTGTTTTGTAAATAGAGTGGTTTTCCATCGGAATCGTGACAAATCCGGCATCGGGTATCGTCGCGAGCGCTTCGTTCGCGCCTGCCTGCCACCAAGCTCCAATCCCCGATAAGACTTGCAGATTCGTCTGCTTGTTCTGGTATTGGTCCAAATTCTGAATAAACGATTCCGGATCCAGCAGCCCCATCTGATTCGCCTTGAAGAAAAACTTCATGCTATCCCAGAAAGCGCCGTCCTCTTGGGCCAGGAAGTTATAGAAGTTGCTGTCGGCATCGATCATATAGTTGCCAGGCCCGTCCATGTAACCTTGAGAGAGAGCCATTTGAACGTAGAACGGATATAAGCCCCAACCCGCTTTTTCCACGAAAGAAGATACGCCGTATACTTTTTTACCGTCTGCCGTCGTCGGATGCTTCTCTTGCATCGCTTTCAATACATCGAGAAAATCGTCAGGGCTTGTAATCGGCGGGAAGCCTAGTTCTTTGTAATAATCCCACCTTGTCAGGTAACCGGCGCCGTAATCGGTGAAAGGCACCTTGGCCACCATTTCCTTCGTTGCGCCTACCTGCATCGGAAGCAGGTACAGCTTTCCGGTGTCAGCGCTTACGTATTTACGATAATAGTCCAGCGCTTCCGTATTTTTCGCAATGTCCGGTCCCTTGCTCTGAACCAGATCGTCAAGCGGGAGAATGAGATCTCCTTCGATCAATTGCTTGTAATCTTCTTCGAAGGAGAAAATAATGTCCGGCAATTCCCGGCTCGCCATCATCAGCTTGAATCTGTCCGCATTCTGATTAATAAACTCGATTTCGACGCCCAATCTCTTCTCCAGCTCTTGCATGACTTCGTCTGTCTGACGCCCCTCGTTCTTCAAAGGAACATTTCCGTAATAAAAAGTAAGCTTCACAGGTTCTGTGTTCTGGCTTGCTTCCGGCGTCCCTTGTGATGCGCTGCTCCCGGCGGAGGCGCTTGGCGATGCATTGCTGCCCCCCTTGTTGCCGTTACTGCCGCTGCATCCTGCAACTACGAGTACCATGATCAAGGAAACGAATAGCCATGTTGCTTTTTTTCTGATCATTCCTAATCCTCCCATAGTGACGTAATCATCTATATTGAAAGCCTGTCTGCGGTGAGCAGCCAAGACCGTTCAATCGTTGCATTAGCCTTTTACGGCCCCTAACATAATTCCTTTGACAAAATAACGCTGCATGAACGGGTAAACAAACAGAATCGGCAACGTGACAATCATCGTCATCGTCATCTTGATCGACTCCGGCGTAAGTTTGTGCGCGGCGCTCTTATCCAGGAGGTCCGACGGATTCATATTCGCCATCGCGGCCGCGGAGTTCAAGTAATTATATAGCATGACTTGCAACGTCTGCAGACTGGGCTTTGAGACGAGAAAGTAATTGTCTTGCCAGGCGTTCCACTGCCCTACAGCGGCAAAGACGGCGATCGTGGCGATAATCGGCAGCGAGAGCGGCACGATAATTTTGTTAAAAACCGTCCAATACCCCGCGCCGTCCATCATCGCCGACTCTTCCAAAGCCGCCGGCAATTGTTCGATATACGTCTTGATCAGAACAATGTAGAAACCGCTGATCGCCGATGGCAGCACATACAGCAGGAAGTTGTTGTCGAGATGCATGAATCTCATCGTCAAGTACCACGGAATGAGACCGGCGTTGAAATAAAGCGTAATGACAACAAACCGATAAATGAATTTGCGGAAGTACAATTCCTGCTTGGTTACGATATAGGAGAAAAAAGTACAGCACGCTACCGTTACGATCGTTCCGATGACCGTACGAAAAATCGAGATGACTGCCGTCGAATACAATGCCGGCGTTTGCAGCAATTTCTCGTAATTGACGAAATTGAGCCCTTTGGGCAGCAGCAGCAGTCCGCCTGCCGCTTTCACGGGATCGCTGATCGTGTAGATCAATATATAATAGAAAGGATAGGTGCAGGCAAATGCAACGATTAGGAAAAAAGCGAGATTGCAGCTATGAAATAAAGCTTCCATGAAGTTTGTACGTTTCGTATTCAAGCGGGCACCTCCTTAAAGCTAGATGATCGATTGGCCGCGAAATTTCTTGGCCAACTGGTTTACGGCAAACAAGAGCACGATGCTGATTAACGTTTTCCACATGCCCACTGCGGTGGCGAACGGATAATCGTTGCCATGGAAGGCGACGCGATAGATATAGTAATCGAGCACCTCCAGCTTGTCTGCAACGAGCGGATTATAAAAGACGAAAAATTGGTCGAAGCCGTTGCTCAGCATATTGCTTACATTTAACAGCAGAAGTACGATAAACGTCGGCATCAATCCGGGCAGCGTGACGTGCCATATGCACCTGAACCGCCCCGCCCCGTCGATTTTGGCGGCGTCGAACAGCTGCGAATCCAGACCGGCAATCGCCGCAAAATAGATGATCGCGGACCAGCCCGTGTTTTTCCAGATGACGATCGCCGTCTGTACGTACCAAGCCGTATCCGGATTGCCCAGCACGTTAACCGGATTTTTAATCCAGCCTAGTTGCGTCAGCAGCGTATTGAAAATACCCTCGAACGAAAAGATGGAAAAAACGAGAGAGAACACGATGATCCAGCTAATGAAATAAGGCACTGTCGTTACCGTTTGAACAAACTTCTTTAACCTGCGGCCGCGAAGCTCGGATAGCAGAATGGCAAAAACAATCGGCAATGGAGATGACAGAATATTCAAAAAACTCATAACAAGCGTATTGATCAACACTTTCCCGATTTCGCTATTCGCGCCAAATAACAAGCGGAAGTATTCCAAACCGGCAAATGGCGTCTCCGACAGCGGAATGCCGGGTTTATACTTGAAGAACGCATAGACCCATCCGAATAACGGCACATAGCTGAATGCGATGACGAGCACCAGAAGCGGCAATATCATCAGAAACAACGACAATCGCCGCCATGTAATTTTCGGTTTCGGCTTCGGGATGGGGGAGATTGTAATCGGGGCTTGCATAGGCTGCTCCTCTCTAGTCGTCTTGGAGAAAGATCCGTTAAGATGAATTATAGAGAGCTGCAGCCGAATGTTAAATAAACGGAATTACGATTATAGGCACTCGCTTCCTGTCCGCCTATTTGTTTGGACAGAAAGCGAGTGCAATTATGTACTAGATTACGATTTTATGCGGAAGGGCTAACGTCACCCGAGTTTCCTCCCCGACAACGCTATGGATCGAGAGACCGTAGTTTTCTCCAAAATGAAGCCGTATTCGCTTCTGGACGTTTAATAAGCCGATGCCAAATCGCGGAACTTCCCCTGTTAACTGATCGCCGCTTGCAAGATAGGCCTGAAGATCGGCAAGCTCGCTGCTCGAGATGCCTCTGCCCCGATCCTCGATCTCGAGAACAAGCTTGTCCTCCTCTTCTCTGCCCTCCAATGCAATAGTGCCGATAACTTGATTGGCTTCCATGCCATGTACAATCGCGTTCTCGACGATCGGTTGAAGCGTGAAACGCAGTACGTCAGCGTTGAGCAGCCTTTCCGGCAAGCGATATTCCATGACGATATGCTCGCCGTAGCGAATATTCATTACTTTAATATAGCTGTTCAAATATTGGATTTCCTCCCGTAAAGTCCACACGAGCGCTGGATTGTTATAGATCGGCTTAAGCAGATTCGATAGAAATGTAATGCTGTCGGCGACGTTCTTCGCTTGAGCCGCAATCGCCATCCACTTGATCGTATTTAACGTGTTGTATAAGAAATGCGGCTGCAATTGCGATTGCAGCAAACTGATTTCAATCTGCCGCTTCTCCTGCTCCGCTCCTTTGTTCCGTTCTACCAGCTCGTATATGCTTTGCGACATCCGGTTAAATCCCCGGGTCAGCATCCCGATTTCATTATCGACATTCTCCAAGGTGACGCCTAACCGGCCTTTTTCCACCTCCCCCATCCCCTTCGTCAGACGCTTGAGCGGCATCGTGATTTTGCGAATGAAATAAAAGGATAAAATCAAGGCGATAACGACATTGCCGAGGACAATCCACATCATCTTGCTCCGCAGCGACCAGATGTCCCTGACCAAATCGCTGATTTGCACATATCGGACTAATGTCCAATCCGTGTCCGCCATACGGTAGTAGATAATTTGTTTATTTTGCTCGGTAAAGCTGCCGTACTCGCTATCGCCCCGCTCCAACAATTGCGGGGAGGCCATCGAGCCGATCGCCGATTTATTGGAGCTGGACACAATATTGCCGCTTCCATCATAGAGAAAGGTCTCGTCCTCGCTGAATTTGGACAAGTTGCCGTACAAATCTTCCAAGCGGCTTTCATTAACGCTAATCACGAACGCATTCCATCTTTTGCTGTAGATCGTGCTGAACCCGCGAACAACTGAAATCATCGGTTCGTTAAGCGGCCTGTAGCTCAAGTCGCGAAGCAGCCGCTGCGACACCTCGGGTCTCACCCATAGGATGTCGCCCAACGTTCGGCCGGCGTTTCCGTATGTAGCGGTGATTTCCTGCCAATGCTTCTGATCCTCGTCGCTCACCGCGATCGGTTCGTCATCGCGCAACCCGATAATCGAGCCATCGGACGAGAAAAAATAAATCGACGAAATAAAATCGTAGTTTTTGAGAATCAACGATAATTGATTGAGGAGGCCGTTGATCTGGATGACATCCTCCGCGTCGTAATTTGCCCCGTCCTTCTCCTTGTTCATATAGCTTTCGATTTCCGGATTAAGCAGCAGCAGCTTCGATACTTTGTCCATCTCGGCGCGAAACCCTTGAATGCGTTGTTCCGTCTGCTGGAATAGTCTTAACGTCGAGTCCTCGCTGCGCGTTTTCAGAATGTCCAGCACGCCGTAGTAGATCAGTATCGAGCTTAATACAAGGACGATGATGCTCATGATCATGAACGTAAGCACAAGCTGGGCGCGAATACTCTGCCACAATCTGCGGATGACGGTCCGGCTAATGCCCTTCATCGTTCGGCTCCCCTTCCGCATCCCGGTGCATCGTCCATTCTCTGCGATATTCTTTCGGCCCCATTCCTGTCAGCTTCTTGAACGCCCGGCTGAAATAGCTTTGATTGGCGAATCCGGTCTGTTCCGCAATCTCGTAAGTTTTGCTGAAGGTTCCCAGCAGCAGCTCTTTCGCTCTGTCAATCCGATATTGCAGCAAATAATCGGCGTAATTAATGCCTGCTTCCTTCTTGAACAAGCTGCTTAAGTAATTCGGACTGACATGAACAACCTCCGCCAACTCCGCCAGCGTAAGCTCCCTTTTATAGTTGTCATCGATATAACGAATGACATCGGATACCTCTTTGCTTAACGTTGTTTTATTGGACAAGAAATCCCCGATCGTTTGCAGATAGGTACGAAAAGTATCCGCCAGCTCCTGCAAAGTCCGCGCCCCGGCCATACGATCGCTATAATCCGCAACGAGCTCCGGCAAATTCGCCTGGGACAGCCGGACGGCGAGCGCAGCCATGAGCACCCAGACCTTAAAGGTACGCTTGACATCCGCCGCATTCACAGCGGTATCCTGGGTCAAAAACGTACGCATCGTGCGCTCGAGCGTTTTTTTGGCGGCATCGTTCGTTTGCCAATCCTGCACAAGCCGAAGAAGATCGCTGCCGATCTGTTCCGGGATACGCATAGGCTGCTGTCCGCCTACATAAGTGTTTGAGCCGACGCCGAGAAAAAATCGATCCTCCAGCTTTGCCAGGCATTCGCTATACTGCTTTTTCATCGATGGGTAGCCGATCTGCGGACGATTGATGACGAATGAAACGGAAATGTTGAAATACATGTTTAGGACACTTCGAATGTGCTCGACGATCGTGTTCACCGTATCGGTTATTGATTGTTCCCCACTGCATTCATCGAAGCCGAATACGAGCAAATAGCGGCTGTCCGCATCGGCGAACGCTTCTCCACAGCCGTAATTCGTCAACACTTCGCTTAGTACGTTCAATAGCGACATGCGGACGAGTTGTCCTTTCTGGTCTTTAAACCGCTTACATAACAGGTCGAACCTGTCGATTTCCATAAGCGTCACGACTAACCGATGCGGGTGCAGCCGCATGTTCAGGTTTGCCGCTTTGGCCGTAAATTCAGCTTCGCTATATCGCGTTCCCAGCAAGTATTCCTTCATGAGATTGTCTTTCAGAATATGGATATCCACATCGCTGCGGGTATGCGCCGATTTGTGCAGCCGATCGAGCCTGTCCCTGATATTGGCCAATACCGTTCCCATATCTTCTGTGGTCATTTCCAGCTTCAAAATATAGTCCTGCACATTGTGGGTCAACGCCTTGCGTACCGTCTCGAAATCTTCCACGCAAGTCAGAATGACAATCTGCGCATCCGGATTCAATTCACGCGCTTTGGCAATCAGCTCCATGCCGTCCATGATCGGCATCTTAATGTCCGTAATGAGCAGTTCCGGCATTTCCCGTCGATAGATTTCCAGCGCTTCCTGACCGTTCGCAACATCTGCGATTACAGTCATATGATATTCGCTCCAGTCGATCGAATGCTTGAGTCCCATTCTCACGAGCATCTCGTCCTCGGCAATCAATACCCGATACATATCCAGTCCCCCTCCATGATGTCGGAAGTTACAACCCTAATATAACAACAAAACGACACGTTTTCCTTAGGGTTCTGAATTATTTCCGGGTAAAGCTGACTAAATTCAATTTCTCTCCCGGCGTGCAATGGCTATAGTGAGGGTAGTCTTGTAAACAATGACAGGCGGTGCAGAAAATGAAATGGGGAATGAGCACTTACAGCTTAAGCAGAGCGATTATAGCGCAGGAAATGACTGTGCCGGACGTGATCGAATGGACGAAGGAAATCGGCGGCGAGCATGTTGAAATCGTACCGATCGGCTACGATTTGACGCAGCAGCCGGAGCTTGTTCCGACAATACGCCGCAAAGCCGAGCAAGTCGGCATCGACATCTCGAATTACACGGTCGCGGCCAACTTCGTATGCGAGGATGAATCTGCCTATCGGCAAGAGATCGAACGAGTCAAACGGGAAGTCGATATCGCGGTTGCGCTGGGCGTGAAGCTGTTCCGTCACGACGTCGCATCGAGACCGCCGGAACAAACGTCGATCGTTTATTTCCAGAACGATTTGCCAATGCTTGCCGAGGCGTGCAGACAGATTGCCGAATATGCGGCCGACTTCGGAATTACGACAAGCGTAGAAAATCACGGGTTTTACATGCAGGCAAGCGAACGGGTAGAAAGCCTGATCGCCGCGGTCGGACGGCCGAACTTCAAGACGACGCTGGACATCGGCAACTTCATGTGCGTCGACGAAAGTCCGGTCAGAGGCGTAAGAAATAATGTCGGTCTGGCCTCGATGATTCATCTGAAAGATTTCTACCTGCGTTCCAAGCATCTCAATCCCGGCAACGGATGGTTTCAGACTGCCAGCGGCGATTACCTTCGGGGCGCGATCGTTGGGCAGGGAGATATCGACATGCGGGAGGTGCTGCGCATCATTAAAGCTTCCGGTTACGACGGATATCTCTCAATCGAGTTCGAAGGATTGGAAGATTGCCGATTCGGGGCCCAAACAGGTCTGGAGAATGCGAAGCGCATGTGGGACGAAGTATAACCGGACGCAATCGGGTTTATTTGCGCACACGGTTCTGCCCCTCAAATTGACAGATCATGGAGACTCATGCATAATGGAGTAAATAAATGTCGGGGAAGCACCTCGCAAAGATAAACACACGATGTGTTTCTTTGCTGAGGTGCTTCTTTTTTCCGATAAGGAGGAGAACTGTCATGAGAGAGAAAAAGAAAACGTACGAAGAGGTCGTCAAGGAGTCGCCCGTTACTTACGAGTTGTACGCCAACATGATCGACGACGGCAACCGCTACGAAATTTCCGACGGCGTATTGGAACTGATGAGCCCTTCCCCGACGACTACGCATCAGATGATATGTTACAAGATGCTATTCCGTTTAGAAACCAGTTGCGAAAACGAGTTCATCATTGTTCCGTCGCCGATCGATGTCATCCTGTCCAACACGGAAGTTCGGCAGCCGGATATCGTCATGATCCATCGCAGCAGAATATCGATCATCAGCAACAGAGGCGTTAACGGCGCTCCCGATCTTGTCGTGGAAATTACATCTGTGCATTCGCGCAAGCGGGACAAGGTAAAGAAGCGCACCGTGTATGCGAAATACGGCGTCCCTGAATATTGGATCGTTGATCTTTCCAACTTTACGCTGGAGCAATACACTCTGGACGGAGATCGCTACGAACTGATCGAGGTTTACGCCGAAGACGACACGATCAGTTCGAAGACGGTTCCGTGCGCCTCGTTCAGCATGAACGAGATTGTGCAAAGCCTGCCTGTACATCCGGATATGCTAGAGTAAGAGCATTTTACTATAAATACTTATATCGGGATCGGTTCTTGGTAAAATCGGGGAAAGCAACCGGCTTGCCGTTCGCCGCCACAGACTGGACCGACAGCGGGAATACGCAGCTGATCGCAACGGAATCGTAAACGTCAACCGCCGGACGACGTCCTTCCTGAACGGCCGAGGCGAATTCCTCCATCACGAAATAGTCTCCGCCGAATCCGGCTTCTTCCGCCTTGGCCCGATCCTTCTTCCAGGACGGATGCTCGTACTCGTAGGCGAGATCCCAGATCGATTGCCATTGCACGGTCCCCTGATACGACCTGTCGGACGATTGGCTATCCAGCCATACGAGCGGATCTTCCCCATCGCGCCGAGCCGACAGGAAAGCTCCTTTCGTCCCTTGCAATCCGAAGTGCGCGTAATTGAACGGACGAGCGGAGGAAAAATCGTTCCGCAAATAAATGACGGCTCCCTGCTTCGTTCGAATCAGGGTTAAGGATGAATCTCCTTGCTTCCAATAATCCGGAGATGCTCCGGGATGATCGGTCCCGAACATTTCAGCAAAATAACCGCTTTGGGAAGAAGGCTTCGAGACGATCGTCGTCATGTAGTCGAACTCGTCTCCGCGGTGAATGCCCAGCCACTGGGATACTGGACCAAGCGAATGGGTCGGATAGTTGTTGCCGTTATAGTCTCTCAGCATCTCGCCTCTCCACGTCAAGTCGCCGTTTTCTTTGTGGGAAATTGCCCGCAAGTCGTGTATATAACCGCACTCGGCGTGGGTGAGCTCCCCGAACGCGCCTTGATCCGCCATGTTCTTGACCATCATGTTCAAGCGGAAATAATTGAAGTTCTCGGCCATCATGTAGATCATGCCGGTCTGCTCAGCCGTCTCGACGAGCTGCCAGCAATCTTCAATCGTATTGGCGGCGGCGACTTCGCTTAGCACATGCTTTCCGGCTTTCATCGCTTGCACGGCCTGCTTGGCATGCAGCATCATTGGCGTTGCCAACAGCACGGCATCGATCGACGAATCGTCCAGCAGCGCCTCGAAGCTCGTATACGTCTTGATTCCGGGATGTTTCGTCCGCCAATTGTTCAAAACGGCTTCATTCAGATCGCATACGGCTTCCAGTTGGACTTTATCAGGCATCATTGATACGGATTTGCTGTAACAGCCGCCGCGAACTCCGCCCACGACGGCCAATCGTACCGGTCCATTTGCTCCCATTGCTGCATTCTCTCCTTAGGCGTATACGCCAACTTGTTCAAAACTACATTTTTACTATAGTCTTGAACGGGCTCGGAGAGGTATTGAAATAAGTAAGGCGTATCCTGAAAATAATCAGGTCATTGCGGCCGCGCCCTGGAACGATTCCGATATTCCGTAGGCGTCATGCCGGAGTGATGCTTGAAAAATTTCGCGAAATAATCGGGCTCGATGCCGACCCGCTCGGCAATCCCGTTCACGCTCATCCCTGTCGAAGATAGGAATATGCACGTATGCTCAAACCTTAACTTCGTGATGTACTGAATTGGCGGGCAACCGACCATTGTTTTGAACACCTGAATAAAATAGTGCGGATGAAAATGAACGAGCCCGGCCAGCCTCTCCACCGACAGCTTCTCCGACAAATGGCTTTCGATATGCTGCAGCACCACGTTAATCGCTTCTAGCGAAGAATGTCCGGTATCGGTAAATTTGCAAAGCGGACTGCTCTCAATGTAGGTGCACAGAAGCTGGAGCAAAATCGTTTTGCAGCGCAAGGCCGACGTCATATTATGTCCTGACGCGTAATGAAGAAGCTCGCGGAACTGCTTCTCAATCGCCAAGCGATCTTTGGCATCGATCATAGTCGACAGCTTGATTAAGTCGAAAAGCCGAGTTTCTCCAAGCGAAGCCGTAAAATGGCAATAATACTTGGCAAAACGTTCGTCGTTCGAGGAAGTCGTAATCTTCGTTCCTTCAGGCAGCAGCACAAGCTGGCCTGCCGAAGGGCGAAGCTCTTCCTCATTGACGCGAATTGTGCAGCTGCCGTCCGTGATATAGTAGAGAAGATTATATTCGTAATTTACATTCGAGTAAGACCAGTTCGTACCGACATGCCGGTAGGAAACCGTAAATATGGACGTTTGGATGTTGGCCAGATAGTTTCCGAAGTTCTCTCGCATTTGAGCCTACTGCTGATCAACAAATACCGTTGAGATGACAAGCTCTTGCTTATTGAGCGTAAAGGCAATCTCGATATAATATGAAACGCAGGTGTCCGGAAAAACGCCGGAAATCAGGCGATTATCCTGTACGTCGCAGTCAATGGTCTGCCAGCTTTGCTTCATAAAGGAATATTCGCCATAACCGAATTTGTCAAAGTTTGAATACGCCATTGGTTCACAGATGTAATAGCCGGTAGCTCCCGTAATCCGCACGTCTTTGCCGCATTCAACCGGAAAGCTGAATTTTCTCCCGTTAGGCTGAACCGTTATTTGGGGAAACTGATCGCCGCCGTTAATCTGGGCGTCTGCAAACGCATAGATTTCCTCCGGCTTCCAGCCGTGCTCATGGCTGTGGTACATCAAGTTTTTAATACTTAGACGCGTATTGGCATGGTTTAGCGCGGTTGCTGAATAGGAAAGGGAATTGGGCTGTATGGAAAAAGCGCTGTCATCATTCCACGCAAGCCACAGCACGGGAAGCTTCACGTTGTCGAAATTTCTCTCCGCCAACCAGTTCATCTTAACTTCGGGTCTTGTGAAGATCTGATTCAGATCGCTTAATCCCTCTCCGAGAAAGCCGCTGCTGTACACGGGCACCGCAAATGCAAATCTCTGATCGTACCCGAGCAGCAGCGAACAGATGACGCCTCCCCAGGATATTCCCGTGACCCCGATCTTATCGCTGTCTATGCAGGGATGGTTACGCAAAATATTGCCTGCCAGAATCGCGCTCGATATAGCATGATACATCCACTGGTTTTCCATAGGCTGATCCGAGGTGCTCATTCCGTCGTTCAAAGGCGAGGGCACATATCCTTCTTCTGCGAAGACGCCCGTTAGTTCGTGTACCCATTCGTTTTCTTCCGATACCTCGCGACTGCCGGCATTCTTCTTGCCGGGCATATATCCGGTTGTATCCATTGCAATCGCAGCATAGCCGAGGTCATTCCACATTTTAACCCAACAGGCAAAAGCATGGCCGCCGCCACCGTGTATTAACACAACCGCCGGAAGCTTTTCTCCGGTTTTAACCTCTGGAACGCTTAAATAAGCAAAGACTTTTGTACGCCTGCCGTCGTTATAAGGAACACTTTCGTACGTAATGGCTTCAATTCCACTGAATTCACCGTCGGGATGATAATCAGCTATCGATTTTACCTTTGGCATAGTTCCTTTTAATTTTTCAAAACTTGCAGTAAGCTCTTCTGCTATTGGCATGCTCATAACCCCCGCTACGCTTTGTTTATTTGAACTATACCATCTGGTAAATATTCGTCAACAATTTTAAACTGCGCAAAGCTGAAGGGGGGCTTTCTCCTATGCGGAGTCGCATTACCAGTAGTTATCCGTATAATCATCGACGACGCTTAAGCAACATACAACCCTTGATTTTGGTCGACTTGTACGGTTTTTCATACAAAGGTCGACTTGTACGGTTTTCCCACAAAGGTCGACTTGTACGGTTTTTCATACAAACTTCCATCGTTTGAGCCCGATTCGAGTTGGTTTGTGCGATTTTTCGAACAAATATTCTCATTTCGAGCCTGATTCGAGCTGCTTTGTACGATTTTTCGACTAACTTCCCTCCGTAGACTTTTATAGATAGATCCGCAGTCAAAGTTCAATATCCAGACAATTGGAAACATTGCGACTCGACTATTAAACTCCTTGCAGCCACAGCTTCAGATCGGCGGTAGTGCTTAGAATGTCCTGCCGCTGCTCTTCGCCCGAGATTTCCCGTTCGATAATATATTCGCCCTTAAATCCGATATCGCCCAGCTTGCGCACGAACGCCGGGAAATCGACTTTGCCCGTGCCCGCCTTCACCTCTTCTCCCAGCCTTTCGCCGTCTGTCGGATACAATCCGTCTTTGACGTGAATATTGCGCACATAGGAGCCGATCGTATCGAGCGCGTCGATCGGGTTGCCTTTCCCGTACAGGATCAGGTTCGCGGGATCGAGGTTAATGCCCAAATTCGACGTGCCGATTCGTTGGATCGTGCGAAGCAGAACGATCGGCGTCTCCTGCCCGGTCTCAAACCAGAACCCTAATCCTTTGCTTTCGCAATACTCCGCGACCTCGCGGATCGCGGCGACGACGGCCGGATATTCCGGGTCCGTCAAATTCTCGGGAATGAATCCGCAGTGGGTAATGATTGCGGGCGCTCCGATCCATTCCGCGAAATCCGCCCACCTCTTCAGCGCCTCGACCCGCTCCGCGCGGTACGCTTCGGGGACAAGGCCGAGAGTGACCGGCCCTTCCGTGAAGTTCCACACCGCCGGTCCCGGTACGCCGGCCCACACCGCGCAGACGCGAACGTTCGCCTCGCTCGCTTCCCGAACGACCCGTCGGGCGACTTCGGGCGTACAAAGCTCCATATTCCAGCAGCTAAGCTGGCAGACGGGAAAACCGTAGTCGCTTACTGCCTGAAACATATTTTCCTTCGAACTGTTGTCGAGCATATGAATGACGCCGATATCCATTCTGATTCTCCTCTCTTATTGGCCTATCGTCACGAATTGCCCGCCTTGGCCCGACGAGACTCGCTCGGCTTCCACGATGCGCAGCGCCAACAGCGATTGCTCCGGGGGCGACGTTTCCACGGCTCCGCCGGAGAGCAGTCGCTCGGCGAAGTATTTGATTTCCCGGTAATGACCGAGGTTCCCGTCGTGCTCGTAGACCCAGGAAGGCCCGCCCGCCGGATAGACGGTTAACCGAAAATCCCGATAGACGAGGGTCGCTTGCTCCAGATGAACCTTAAAAGTCATCTCGAACCCGACCTCTCCCGGCAGCGACAGATCCGCTTGCGCGTGGATAATTTTACCGTCCGAATACCGGAAATGCGCGGAGACGATGTCATAGTGCTCGCTGCACAGCGCCGACACCGCCTCGGGTTTCCCGAACAGCCAGTTGATCATGTCTACGTCGTGAATGTGCAGGTCGACAAGCGCGCCGCCGCTCTTCTCCACTTGGAGCATCCAATTCTCGTAGGACCACTCCGGTGCGCCGCCGCCCCTGTAGAAGGTAGCCGTCTTGACTTTGCCGTATTTTCCGCCGTCCACGATGCTCTTTAATTGCTCGTATTCCGGCCAGAAACGAAGGCAGTGTCCGATCATCAAGTTTTTCCCTGTTTTCTCCGCCGCTTCGAGCATAACCGCCCCGCTACCCGAATCCAACGCGATCGGTTTCTCGCACAAAACCGGCAGCCCCTTGTTCAACGACCGGACCGTGTACTCTTCATGCAAATACGTGGGCAGCGTAATATCCACCATGTCCAGTTGTTCCTGGAAAAAGAGCTCCGCATCCGTATAAGCGTTGACGTTGGACAGATCGCTAGCTCCGCCCACATCGACGAGATTGCTCTCTCGTTCCGTCGTCTCGAATTTTCGCCCGTCGGTGTCCAATACAGCAACCAAACGGATCGGGAAGCCCTCTTCCTCCAGCTTCCTGTAGATGTCCAGATGTACGCGCCCCATCGAACCTAAGCCTACCAAGCCGACCTTGATCATCGCCCTATCCCCTCCTAATCGAAATTCCGCTTCGACAGCCCCATCATAACTTTTCGACAACCGAATTGATTTAGAAAATCCGTCGTTTTATTTGCACGTCTATTTGCAGAATCGAACGGTTATTTTATACTTTAATTCAAAGGGGGGCGGCGAGATGGAGTTCGTGCCTTACAGGCTGGACGAGCGAATTGTCGTTACGGAGATTTATACCTGCTATTATTTCGAGTTGTCCAATCGTGAGAGGTATAACGGGGAAAGCCACGATTTCTGGGAGATTGTCTACGTGGACAAAGGCGAGGTCAACGCGAACACCGGGTCGGGCTACTATCGCCTGAATCAAGGCAATATTCTCGTGCACAGCCCGAACGAATATCACCGATTGGAAAGCACCGGCAGCAAAGCTCCAAATCTGTTCATCGTTACGTTTAGCTGCAGCAACGAATCGATGGCCTTTTTCGACCGTAACAAGCTGTTCCGCATCGGACAAGCCGAGCACGCGGTACTGGCCAGATTGATGAAGGAGAGCAGTATCGCCTTCGGCCTGAACGAATATCCGATATCGCCCCGGCCGGACGCGCCGTTCGGAGCGGAGCAGCTGTTCAAGCTCTATCTGGAGGAATTGCTGATCCGGATCGTCCGCAACGAAGGCTCGGCTCCTTCGCGAGCTTCGCTCCTCTCGACAACGAAGGAAAACCAAGGCGAACGCCTTAGCCGGCTCATCGTCGACTATCTCGAACGCAACCTATCCGACAAGATCACGTTGGACGATCTGTGCGCGCAATTCAGCATAAGCCGGACGCAGATGAACATCCTGTTCAAGCGAACCGTCGGCGTCGGCATCATCGGCTACCTGAACAAGACGAAGATCGACCGCGCCAAAACGTACATTCGCGAGGACGTTTATAACCTGACGGAAATCTCCAACCTGCTCGGCTACAGCAGCGTCCATTATTTCTCGCGCCAGTTCAAAAGCACGGTCGGCATGTCCCCGTCGGAGTATGCGCGAACAATTAAAGCCCGAAGTGTAGCCCTTCCTGATTCCGCGTCGTCATCGCCGCTTGTCGGGCCGGCGTCTTCGGACTGAATGCCGGACAGCCGCGGCAATTCGCCGCGGCTTAAAGAAGATGACCCCTAACGAGTATAGGAGCCATCCACATTAAGGGTCACAAATCACCGCCTCGTTTATTGGCGATTATTTTTTACCATTCCAAAAATCTACGAATTGTCCTGCATGAGTTTGTATCGGCGATTCTGGAAGGAACCCAACCAACTGTCGATGTATACGATTCTGTCATGTGGAGTTCAGTATTCCCGCTATCCGTGCAATCGGTTGCAGCGGACGGGAAACCGGAGAAATCACCGCCTCCATGACCGGCTTGCTCGGCAACGCTGCCCCAGGATTGCCACAACGGATGTTCCCATTCATCGGCATAATTCCAGAGCGTCTCCCACTCGGCTGAACCATCCGACGAAATTCCCGGAGACCGTCCCTCCAACCAAATCAGAGGATCTTCATTATGATGACGGGGAGAAAGATACGCTCCTTTAGTACCTTGGAGAGCGTAATGCGTCATATTGTGCGGGCGTGCCGATTGTATATCATAACGTAAAGTAATTAACTTCCCCTTTTTCGTACGGATCAGTGTAACAGCAGAATCCCCCTGCTTCCAATGATCGGGCCCAGCTCCAGGGTGCTCCTTTCCGAAAAGCTCCTTGTAATAGATTTGCCCTGCTAAGCCTTCAGACACGAATGTAGTTAGACTCTCGAATTGATCTTCTCCATTACGATGAAGATCCAGCCACTTAGCCACAGGTCCAAGCGAATGTGTGGGATATGTATTGCCTCGGTAACTTTTCAACAGATTTCCGCGCCAAGTCAATTTTCCATCAGGATAATGAGTAAGGTTCCGAATATCGTGAATATAACCGCCCTCAACATGAACGAGATCACCAAAGAGACCGTGCTGCACCATATTTTCGATCATCATGTTTGGACGCATGAAACAGTAATTCTCCGCCATCATGTAGGTTAATCCGGTTTTCTCTACGGTTTCGATCAATTCCCAGCCTTCATCCAAAGTTGTTATTGCAATTACTTCGCTAATGACGTGCTTCCCAGCCTGCAAGGCTTGAATGGCTTGACGGGCATGAATGAATAACGGCGTTGCCAAAAACACCGCGTCTACCTGTCCGTCATCCAATAAGCGCTCGTAATTATCGTACGACCGAACTTCCGGAAACTCATCCTTCCATCGATCCAGCACCGCCTCATCATGATCACATACAGCAACCAATTGAGCTTTGTCGGCCAAATTGCTCAGCACTTTACTAAAGGTGCCTCCACGGCCTCCGCCTACGACAGCTAACCGAACAACTTTATTCTTATTCATATAAACACCCCTCTTCATTTAGGCCTCAACGACAACCATCGCATATCCATTTACCGTTGGTAGAGGAATACGGATATAGCCATCCGTAATTTCATAAGCCAATGGCTCTCTCCCGGGAGCCGAATAGACACTTGATGCCCTCTCGCCCTTCAGGTATACGATTCCGTCGACTAACGTCTGCATGTCTTCGATCACATTGTACTTGCCCCTCGGCTCCGGATGAGTTAGCTTGACGTGAACCATTCGCTTGTTTTCTTTCTCCGTTACCGTCACGCGTGCCGTCGTTGGAATGTTCTCGCACTTGATCAACGGCTCCGGGAGCAGTTGTTTCAGGCTGTAGCCCACCAAATACTTGTGAACGTTTGCGGCGTATTCGATATAAGCGCCGAAGATCGGAAAGCAGATCTGCATGACGTTGCCCGATCGCACGACCGCTGGCCATCCGGCGTATCGGTCCGGCGGCGTGTAGAACTTGCCGTGAAAGCCGTCCCACTCGCGGTTGAAGTAGGGCTGCCAGTATTCCGCGATCTCTCGTGCACCTTCCTTGAGCCCCATTCGAATCCCCTGCTTGTAGATGCCGCAAGGCATATTCGGTATTTCTCCGTCCGTATCCTCCAGCATGCGGAAGTAGGAGCTGTTCCATGGGTCTTCTCCGTCGTAGCTCAAGTTCCATTCATCGAGCGCGAACGCGGTGCCTTCCGGATTCAAGCCGGAATGTCCCGAGCTGATCGCGTTCCCGCCATCCGCGAGATAAGCTTTCAGCTTTGTCCCCAACACCGGCGAAATCCGAACATCGTCTGGCAAGATAACGACCTTGTACTTGGACAAGTCGTGATTCTCGTTAATGATGTCGTAGGTCATCTTGAGTTCGCCCAGCATGCGAACCGCTCCGTTGTGACATTCGTCGAGCTTGCCGCCCGCAAGCGTCAGAATTCCGATGTCCGCAACCGCGCACACATGATCCGTCCAAGGCTCGTAACGTTCCAGTTCCTCGTAGATTTCGCCGACGACCTTGTACACCGCCGGGTCGAGGCCGTCTCGCGGGTGCATATGGTCGCCGATCGACGTGGGCACACCGTTCATCAGCGCATCCCAGCAATCGTTCAGCAGCGACGCTTTGCTCTTCAGTCCGCCGAAATCCCCCCAGTTTACGTTGAACCGCCCGGTCATATAGAAGGTTTGCTGACCGAGATTGCGAGCGTATGCGACTTGGGCCGGGAAGAAGTCGTAGCTCCATCCGCTCGGCAAGCATTCGATCTCGTTATGCGTCCGCAGCCCTTCCGTGTCGGCCGATTCGAGGCCGTTCAAATACAGGAACTTGTCCGGACCGATGATCTCCTTCGCTTTCCGGGAGAATTCAATAAGCGATTCCTTCGAGTACGCCAAGACATGCTCGTCGTTTAACGGGTCTCCGCCGCTTGCCTTTATGCCTTCCAGGCATTCGTTCCCGTAACACGGGGTGACGGCCATGCAATCGAAGAAGAAACCTTCCACCGGATAACGTTCCGCTACCTCCCGAACCATGCCCAGCAGATGATCCAAATACCCCGAGCGAAAACACATATTACGGAAAAAATTCGCGGTCCGGTCTCCGTAGATGACTTGCCCTTCCTTGTTGACGACCGTCCATTCGCGATGCTTTCGGGCCATCTCGTGATCCAACCCTGCGTTGAAATAGGCGGTCACGCCAATGCCGACCTTGCGGCATTCCTCGACGATCTGCCCGAACATATCGAACTTCAAATGCGGATGCATTACGCCGATGTGCGTCGGGTAATAGGCGAAGCCGATGTTGCACTTGGCAAATACGTTGACGTATTCTACCCGCGCGTCCTTTAGCGTCTTGGCGAACGTTTTCGCATCGAAGTTGGCTCCGAAATCCGGAATGTCGGGCATCGTATGAAAGTCGATGTGAATCGCTCTTTTGATCGTTCTCATAGATTGTTTTCTCCAATACTTATCGAATTTTGAAGTGCGGGGCCAAGCGAACGTATCCGCCCAGCCCCGACCTATTGGATATTAATTCGTCTTGAATATTTCCACGTCGTCGAAGTAGATCGTATCGCCTTTATTAAAATCGTTCAGAACGATGTAATATCGTACGGATACTGTGCCCGGCGCCGCTTCGAACGAAAATTCGAACGGCGTCCAGGCGCCCGCCGAACGTTTGGCCGACCGTTGAGCGGAAGAAACGTTGCTCGTAACGTTCCCGGTACCGTCTATCTGATGAACGACTACGCTTAGTTTGCCGTTCGTAGGAACATTCGTGACGAAGCGAAATAAGCCAAAGTAGCTTCCTTCCTGCACGGATACGGTTTGCAGCGGTCCGCCGCCCCCGGCGGCGTTCTGCCCCGGCTGCAGCCCGTCGGCCACAAGACTGTAAGCTCCGGAACGAACAACCGCATTTGAACGGGTGAAACCTTCGCCCCAGAATGTCCAAGCCGATGCGTCGCTCTCTGTGTTCCAATCCTCGAAGCCTCCGTTCTGCGCGATCTGCGTCAGCCCGTTTACATTCCCGGGTATCTCTACAGGAAGCGCGTTGACGGCATCCTGCCCCTTATAGCTGACACTGTACACCACGCTCTGATCCCACGGCTTCTCCTGAAGTTCAGGCACCGTAAACGATACGGTTTTCGTGTCGGAGTTCCAAGACATGGACGTTGGAGCGACCGGTGCTTCATCCGAAGCGTTCACGCCGCTCGATAGAACGAAATCGGCGGCTACCGGTTCGACTACCGGGACGCTTGTCAACACGACGTCAAGATGTCCGTAAGTTGCGTTCACTACCGATACCTCGGCTTCGGCATTCGGGATTCGATAAATTTCCACATCGTCGAAGTAGATCGTATCGCCTTTCTTGAATTCGCTAAGGAGGACAAAAAATCTGGCCGAGGATTCTCCCGGCGCGATCTCGAATTCGAATTCAAATGGAACCCAATTTCCTCTGGAAGCGGCCGCCGGTCGCTTGTCGGAAGAGAGAGACCTCACGATCGCTCCGCTTCCGTTCATCGGCTGTACGTTCCAAGATAAGACTCCTTTCGTGTTCGCCGAAGTATTGTAGCGGAATACGCCCACGTAAGTTCCCGGTTCCAGCCCCGCCGTTTGGAACGGACCGCCGCCTCCCGCCTCGTTCTGTCCCGGCTGAAGTCCATCGGCCGCCAGACTGTAGCTGCCGGTACGCCGGACTGCGTTCGACCGCGAGAAACCCTCTCCCCAGAACGTCCAATTGTCCGCGTTTTCCTCCCCTTCTTCAAAGGAAGAATTTTGTACGAACTGTTCAAGATCGCCTACATTGCCTGAAACTTCAAACGGAACCGAACGGACGACGGCGGAGTCTCGGAATGCCACTCCGTAAACGACGCTTTGCTCCCACACGCGATCGGGCACCGCCGGGACGCTTAAGATCGCTTTCTTCTCCCCGGCAATCCAAGATAGGACAGTAGGCGTCACCGCTTCCGATTTGCCGTTTATGAAACTCGTCACCATGAACTCCTCATTCGAAGGCGTTTGCCCCGGATCGTCGTAGAAAGTGACCTCAATTTCCCCATTGCTCGCTTGAACTTGCGAGATCAACAGCGGAGCCGGCGGATCGCTCTCGACGGACTGATACACCTCGAAGTCGTCCATGTACAACTCTCCGCCTTCGAAGAAGCCGTTAACGGTCACCGATACTTTCACTTGCTTCACGGCCTTTCCGTTCACCGTTTCCGGTACTTTACCCATCACGGAGATCAGATTCCACTTCCCTCTGCCGGAGGAATACGCCTGTTGGTTGCTTTTAATCGTATCCAGTACGGCGCCCTGCTCGTCGAGAAAATCCAGTTGCAGCCAAGTATCGCCAACCGTTTGCGTCTGCTTCGTCACGAAATAGCTCAGCTTAGCCGTAATCAGCCCGGGTTTAACCGGCACGGTCTGGCTTAAATCGCCATAATAGAAATTATGAATATAGATGCTGGCATCCCCCGTAAGGGCGTGCGCGGGCTCTTCGAGCCGTTTGAATTCCCCGTAATTCATCACCCAGGTATCCCACGCTTGGGCTTGGGTCGTTCCGGTCTCGAATGAAGGATTGGCATTAACCGTAGTGCCAGCCAGTACGTTCAGCAACAGCTCGGCATATTCCTTTTCCGCGGCGTCTTCTCCCGAAGCCATCCTAGCGATGCGCTCCCGGACTGCTCCGCCGGTAGGCTCATGCCGTTTGACGTAATCCGTGACTCCCCATACCAGCGATGGACTCCATCCCGACCAGATCAACTTGTCCCAATAAGGATCTACTTGATGATGCAATAACGGATCATTCTTGTACGCGTCGACAAGCGCCAGTCTTTTCGCTGCATAATCGGCTTTCGCCTGGCTGCTGGCACCTAGTTCAAGCATCTGCAAAGCGGCTTGCTCGGTCTCGGGAGCCGTCTCTTTTTTCGGATAACTAAGCGCAGACGCTTCATAATACTCGAATTGTTTGAACAGCATTTCGGCTCGCGCTTTCTGCTGAGGAGTTACCGCTTTAGCCAATACGGATTCGAGCAGCGACCGACTATCCTCCATTTCCTGAGCAGTAACGGCTTCCAGGTAAGTGCCCCAATAATAAGAGAGATAGGTGATGCCTTTACGTTCCTCGAACCATTCTGTGTCCTTGATTCGGTCGGTCCAGAACGACTCCCAGTGATCGAAGTAAGCTTTCAGGTCGGGAGCCGCTTCCGCTCCTACCGCGCGAACGTACCAATCGTTCAACATGGCATCAACGTTGCGCTCCGGATCCCACAGCAGCTTCGTCAATAGCCAAGGCTTGGGGCCTTCGCCCCAATTGGGCAGCAGCTCCGCAAAGTAAGCGATAACGCCGTTCTCTTTGCCGAACCGCAAATACTCGGCCATCTGGTGCGGATATACTCTCGGTACCATGTAAGGCGTACCGTATACGTAATCGTAAAATGCCAAATTAGCCGATACTGCCGTCCATTGTTCCGTGGTACCCTGGTCTTTGGCGCGAATGCCGTCGTCTATCCAGGTCATTCTATCCTTCGTGAAATATGGAATTACCCGGTCGTTTAACTTGAAGGAAGGCGGATCGTTGACTTCCTGGTAGGCAAGCACCCCGAACCACTTATCCGGATGTACTTGCAGCACGCCTTCTACCACTTTGTTAACCCAGTCGTAGTAGATATCGGACATATCCGGCAAGCCGATTGAATTAAGCCTGTGCGGATTCGCCGGATGATCGGGTTCGGCCTCGCAGAAGCCGCCGCCGTCATTCACGGCCAGCGAGAAAGACGTAGCCTCCGGATTGGCGTTGAAATAAGCCACGATTGAAGAGACGGCTGCCGTTACGGTCCCTTCCTCGGTGAAACAAGGCTGCCATAACACATCCGATGTCGGTATGAACCGCTCCCCGTTACGCAGCGGGTAAAACTCGGGATGCGTAGTCGCGTAATTTTCCCCCGGATAGCCGGGCAACGGAACGAATAAGTACCATAAGTAATGGTTGTAGCCGATAATTCGATTGTTCGTCCGGTTGACGACGCCCCATTGATAGTTGTCCTCGTTGTCCGGGGAGAAGAAGAAACTATCCGTATGAACGCCGTAGAGTCCTCTGGATTTATAAGCCGGTTCTTCTTGGATCGTACCTGTCGGCACGTACAAATCGGAGCTGGCAGGCACGTCCTCCCCGTTCGGTCCGGGGAGCAACCATCTGACGCCGACGTAACGCTCCAAAAACTCATAAACTCCATATTGGGTTCCGCTGTCCGTGGGTCCTACAATCGTTAAGGTATCGTTCCTCGCGTCGATCACGTAGCCGTCGTCGTCCAAATCTTCCAATTTACCGTCTAGGTAAGCTGTATCTTCTTCGCGAGACAGACCGACATAGATAGCTGTATCCAGTCCGGCCGGCGAACCGTTCATCTCCAGTTCTTCGTCTGTCAGCTTCGTCAGCGCGGCGCCCGTCGACTTCATCACGTATTGAATCAAGGCGTCTGCTGCCCCGGAGACCTTCGGGTCGGCCTCGGCCGGTACAACGACGTAGCCCTGTGCCTGACCGTTTATGGCCACCGCAACCCCCGAATGAATCACAAAAGGAGCGGATTGCACTGTGGAAGTACTCTTATACGAAACTCTGTATACTACGGATTGCTCTACGCTAGCTGCGGGAATGACCGGAACGGTAAGCGTCGCTTGTTTATTCGCTTCGTTCCAAGAGACCAACGTCGGTGTAACCGGAACGGCGGCCCCGTTATTCACGATTGACACGATCGCAAAATCGCCGATAACCGGAATTGCGGACGGGATTTGGTTCAAGGTTGCGGTAAGCGTTCCGTTAACGGCGCTTAAGGCCGCAAGCTGAATTTGACTTCCCCCGCCGTTTCCGCCGTTACTGCCGCTTCCCCCGGTCGACGCGGAAGATCCTGCGTTTGCGAATTCCGCTCCTTCTTGAATATCCGGCTTAAGTTCAAAGGTCGAGCCTCTGCCTTTCTCGCCGACGACCGCTTTCTGAATCCTCCCTTGTCCGGTAACGTTGGCGCTGGCCTCTAGCCGCAGCAATACAATTTCACCATTGCTGCCGACTTCAAGATTAACGAGGGTGAGAATAACCAATTCGGCGATCGTCGTCGTTCCTTTCATGACGATGCGAATCTTTCCCGTTTTTTTGTTTACAATCACCTTGCCCAGAATGCTGTTCTCTAGATATACGCTGTTCTCGCCGCCGCCCTGGATGGATGTTTCGCCTTGCACGACGACGTTGCGCAAGCGGACATCGCCTTCGCCAATCCCTTCGGCCAGCAGCAAGTCCCCGCCGATCTTCATATTTTGCAGCGTCACCCCAGGAACGCTGACAATCACGTCACCCGGAATTTCGCGAATGCTTTGCTCGGAACCGTAGATGCCGGCCTTATCGTACTCGCTTGAAGTCAGTGACTTTAGCGCTCGGTCGAGAATCACGACAAGCTCTGCTCGAGTTAGGGAGGCCATCGGCATGAATCGGTTGCCGTTCCCGAGCATCATCCCCGCGGATACGGCGGCATTCACCGCTTTCTTGCTCCACGGAGCTATCTCCATCGCATCCCTAAATCGATCTGCCGCCCTATTATCCGTCTCTTCCAGCTTCAGCAGACGCGTTAGAATAACCGCCATTTCCTGCCTGCTGACAGGTTTCCCGGCTCCGATCGTGCCGTCTTCGTAGCCGGACAAATATCCAGCCTTCACCGCTTTGGCGGCATCTTCGTATGCCCAATCCGAAGTCTTAAGATCGGCGAAGCTGATCGGCGCGGACTCGACATACCCGAATGAACGATTGACGAGCGCCATCGTTTCGGCGCGGCTAACCGGCTCGTCCGGCCTAAAGGAGCCGTCCGAATAACCTTTGACGAGACCTTCTCTCCACCATTCCGACACCTGTTTTTGTGCCCAGTGGCCTTGTATATCCGTTAATTCGGTATTCGGAGGCTTTTCCTGGGCGACCGCAGCCGTCGACCCGAGAAGCTCCGATGCGCTTGCCCTTTGACCGAGAACCGAGCTTGAAAGGATTAAGCTTAAGGATAGTAATATTAAACCTGCTTTACGGAAAGTCTTCTTGAATAAATACATTCTACTGGCACCTCCAGAGTTGTATTCGTTTCCTTTCCCGCACGCCGCGAAACGATGTCCGCCTTTCCCCTCGCCTACCCCTTAACGGCGCCTAGCGTGGCCCCTTCCATAATATTGCGCTGCAAAAAGATGTACATAAGTACCAAGGGGATCATCGTAATCATCAACCCGGCGAACAACGTTACCCAATCGGCTTTGTACTGCATAATCTGGCTAGCCTGATACATGGCCACTCCGATCGTATATTTGTCCGGATCTCCCAAATAAATGAACGGGCCCAGGAAATTATTGTATAATGCCAGAAACTTGAAGATCGCCACCGTCACGATTCCGGCCGTGCACAGCGGCAAAATGATTTTAAAGAAGATCTGAAAAATCGAAGCCCCGTCTATGGCCCCGCTTTCCTCAAGCTCCTTGGGTAACGATTGCATAAACCCGCTCAGCATCAACAAATAAAAAGCGATTTCGCTAAAGCTGTCGAGCACGACGATACCCGTCAGGCTATTCGTGAGATGCAAATCGCGCATTAAAATGTATTGAGGCACGAGCGCATTAATCCCCGGTAAAAACAGCGATAACATAATGACGCCCCATAGCAGCTTTTTCCCCTTGAATTCCAACCGGGTTAGCACATAGGCGTTGATTGCCGTCAAAAATGTCCCGACGATCAGGCTTACGCCAACATAATAAACCGTATTCAACATCGAGCTGCCGATCCCGTATTCCGTCCAGGCGTCTCCGTAATTCATCCACTGCAAATCGGTCGGAAGCTTCCATACATCATGGAAAAACTCCTGATTCGTCTTAAGAGATTCATAGAATACCCAAAGCAGGGGGAACAGGATCGAAACGGACCAAATCAGCAGGAGGACGTACCATGACGCATCGACGAACGTTCTTCTCTCTTGCACCGTTTTCCCTCCCCTTAGAATTCCGAATCCCGATTGGCAGTAAAGCGGTCTATCGTCAACTTCGCCGCGACGAGAATAATGAACAATAGCATGCCAATGGCGGATGCGTACCCGTAATTGTGAATGCCGCTGCCGAACGCGATATTGAACATATATAACCCGAGCACTTCCGTCGAACCCGACGGCCCGCCATTCGTTAGAATCAATATATTTTCAAAGCCTTTAAAAACTCCAAGCATTAAAAACAGAACTGCAATACGGATAATCGGCATGATAAGCGGGACCGTTATGTTGAACAGCCTAATTCGGTGGCTAGCTCCTTCAAGAATGGCGGCTTCGTACAGGGACTTAGGAATCGTGCTCATCGCATTCACGAAGATCACGAAATAAAAGCCGGCGGCTCCCCACACGGATGGCGGAATAATGGCCCATATGGCCGTGCCCGTCTCTCCCAGCCAATAATAATTACCGATATCCACCCCGAACAGGCGCAATCCGGCATTCAACAGCCCAAAGGATCCGTCATAGACGAACGCCCACAACAAGGAAATGGCTACCGTAGAAAGAATATTCGGAAAGAAAAAAATAACTTTGAAAAGAGAACTGAAGCGGTACCCTTTATTTGCGATTAAATAGGCCAGAATCAAAGAAATGAGAATGACCGCCGGCGTTACCGTCCCCATAAGAATCAGATTGTGACGCAGAGCTCGCCACACAAATTCGTCCTTCAACAGGTTTCCGAAATTGTCCAGGCCGACGAATACCGGTTCCTTGATTCCGTCCCAGTTCAGCAATGAATAGTAGACCGACAACAGATTCGGATACAACGTGAATACGATGTAACCTGCGAACATCGGAACCGTCGCCAATAGAATGAACAGTCTTTTCTGAAACTTGGCCTTGCGATTCCAGTTAACGCCAGGAACGGCGGCATTCGCGACCGGATTGGAAAGCTCACTCATCTGGATGTCGCTCCTTCTAAGATTCACGGAGCGCCGGATTTTCCGGAGCTCCGTGACGTTTTACGGTTTATGGCGATTCCGCGCCGCTATTATTGCTGAGCGGCAATCGCTTTGACAAGCAAATCCTCGGCCTGCTGAAGCGTCGGCAGCGGTTCCTTCTTGCCGGAAGCGATTTCGTTCACGGATTCTTCCATGAGCTTCCTTGCTTTCTCCGCGTTCGTATCGGTCAAAGATTTATTGCGCGCTTCGCTGTTGCCTTTAACGGAGTTATTCGCCATGTATTCCAGAACGGCTTTCGGAGCATCCTGCAGCTTGTCAACGAGTGCCGCGTCGTTCATGAAATCGCTGCGAATCGGCAAACCTCCCGCTTTCTCGGCGTAAAGTTGCTGAACGTCCAAGTTCCATAGCCATGCTAGAAATTCTTTCGCCCACTTTTTGTTCAAATCCGGTTTGTTCGCCCAAATAAAATGACCGCCGCCCGCGAAAATCTGATAGTATTTCGTACTTTCCGGGTTGTCCCCCATAGGAGCGAGCATAAATCCCCATTTAAACCCGTCAGGGATGGAATCTTTCATTTCGTTCTGTACCCATTCCCCCGTCGAGGCCATCGCCGCCTGCCCTTGCAGCAGTTGCATTTGCGATTGCGTATGGGTTAATGCCGCGACCCCGTCCGGGAATGCTTTTTTCTTCGCGAGCTCGTACACCTTATCATATAAGCTCACGCTTTCCGGAGAAGCGTAGAAAGGCGCTTTGTAATTTCTGTAATCGTC
Source organism: Cohnella phaseoli (assembly GCF_003386235.1). Taxonomy (GTDB): domain Bacteria; phylum Bacillota; class Bacilli; order Paenibacillales; family Paenibacillaceae; genus Cohnella; species Cohnella phaseoli. The sequence goes on along the minus strand of NZ_QRDZ01000034.1, from coordinate 71,552 downwards.
ATTGAACTTTTCCAAGTTACCGTTGATTTCGGCCAATTCGAACATTTGCGAAATACCGAACGTAAATCCTAAGTAAACTGGATATTTTCCGGGGTAGCTAATCGGAATAAGTCCGGCTGCCTTGATCTTATCTACGAGTTCGGTAAATTCGCCCCATGTTTTCGGATTCTGGTTCCAGCCGTTCTGCTCGAATAGCGTTTTGTTGTAAAACAAACCGGTAACGCTTTGCCCGTAAGGAAGCGCATACATTTTATCCAAAATAAGCGTTCTACCTTCATAAATGCCGGATTGTACCTCCTTTAACGTCTTGCCTTCATTATCGAACGCTTTGTGATCCCACAAGTCGTCCTGCGGTTCCAACTTGCCCGCTTCCGCCAAACTTGTCGCCATGGCAGGGCCGCCGCCGGGGAGAAGCGTAGAGAAAATATCGAACATATCCTCGTCATTCCCTGCCGATATTTTTGTGCCGATGATCGTATCGATCTTCGGCGAATAGGTCGTGTCGAAGCTGACATTCGGAAACCTCTTCGTAAACGTGTCGATGGCGTAATCGATCCATTCCCTGCCGCTTCCGTTTTCCCAATAAGCAAACTTCAGCGTTACCTTCTCGTCTTTAGGCAGTCCGTTCTCCGGGTATACATCGGACTCGCTTGCTTCCGAGCTTGCGCTTGGCTCTGTGCTTGCCGACGCACTTGTCGTAGCGCTTGCCTCCGGGCTGCCGCTGCCGTTCTCTTTATTGCCCGTGCAAGCTGCAAGCATGCTTACGATAATCAAACAAATCAATGCCGCGCTCCATCGTCTAGCTGTTTGAAACATGTGATGAACCCTCCCAGAAAATTGGTTTGTGCTGCCTTCACAAAGTAGCATCCCGTTTAACGCCCGGTATATAGATCATTGTTCTTCGGATAGACATAAAGGCACATAACGGCCGTTTTCCGCCGATAGACGATAAGTCTTCAATAGACAATTTGCCCGAAAACAACGGTCGAACAATGAAAAAAAGAAGCCTTGCGGCGCTTGCAGGGCTTCATTCGGAGCTTTTCTTGCGATATTGGCCAGGCGTTTCGCCGAACTGTTTCTTGAATACGCGAATAAAGGTAAGCGACTGATCGTAACCGACGGCGCGCCCGATATCCTGTATTGTATGGGGCGTCTCCTTCAACAGTCTCGCCGCATTCTCCATACGGATTTCGGTTACGAATTCAATGAACTTCGAGCCGAAGGCTTCCCGGAACAACCGACTTAAGTACTTCGGATTAAGTCCGAAAGCATCGCTCAGATGGGTAAGCGACAGCTCAGGATTTCCGTAATTTTCTTCAATGTAGCTCTTGATCTGATGAACGAGCTGATGCGAGGATTTGCTTTCGCGAAGCTTGCCGATTCTCTCGAAGGCTTGCCGAAGAATTTCCCGGAATGCCGAGTAAACCTCTTCCTGCGTTTCCTCTTCGATCGCCCTTGACAGGGACGGTTGGATATCCCTCATCCACAGATCGTTCAACTCTTCCGGCAGCTCGGCCATTTCCTTCTGCAAGTATCCGATCAACACCTGCATGAGGCTGTGTAGATCGTCCCGCGTATAGAGCTGCTTTTGGAGCGTTACGAACATCTCTTCGTAATACTCTTCCCACTTCTCGTCGCCTAGACGGAACGATTGACCGATCATTCGAAAATATTGCAGCTGCATGAACAATTCGCCCTTAGGCTTGGACGCCATATGCTCTTGCGCGATAATTCGGTTCATACCTAACGACGATTTGTATCCCACGGCGTTGACGGCTTCCCGGAAAGACTCCCCGGTCATCTCCAATTCTCTAGAGAGCTGTCCGACGCCTATCGTAATTGTGAAATCGAGATTGCCCTCCACCCATTCTCGCAGCTTCTCGCAAATATCGCGCACCTCCGGTTCTCCTTCATCCCCGTGAAACAGGAACAGGATCCCCATTTTCGAGCTTGAGATCCATTCCGTCCATACGGTGAACGGCTTGTTCTCTACCAGTTCTTTAACGGATGCGCCCAAAATGTATTTTAGTAAATGCTGATCTCTGCCGTACTGAGCGGTAAACTCGGCGTAATGATCGATCTCGACAATCGCGACAAGCGAAGAAGAGACGGGCTTCTCGATTCCCAAGCGGGTCATCTCTTCCTCGATATAGCGGCCGAAGTTGGCCGTCGCATTGGCATTCTCGATTAGGCTCAGAAATAGATGCCGTTTGTGGTACACGGACATCTCCTTATGCTGCTCCTGCAGCGCATTCGATTCGTCGAACAGGTCCTCTATCGTCGATTCAATCAGCTTGAATTCGTCTGCTTGCTCGGCTGCTGCGGCCGGCAGGGGAGCCGCCCGTTTCCCTGAGATCAGACTGATCAACGTCTGAATCGGTTTATAGTGACGCCTGGAGACATAGATGATCCAGGCAAATCCGGCAATTACGATGAGGGATGCTATCGCCATCCATAGGTAGAACAAAGACGACACGAATTCCAACATACCGCCGTTCCGATTGCCGCTTGAGACAATCCACCCCGTCTTCTCGGAGACGGCGGTAGACAGCACCTTGCCGGGGTTAACGTCCGAGGACGCGCTTCCTTCCTCATCGTCTAGCGAAACGATGGGGCGATGATCGGCGTCGTTCAACCGTACGAACGTCGTCCGTTTGTCGGCCATGCTTGCAATCCATTCGCCGAGGGCGTCGATGCGAACGTTAACGATCAGGAAGCTGAGATTTTGCAGATTTGTATTTTTAGCTAGGCTGACGACTCTTGTCGCTTCGTTCTCGCCATTCGTCGAAGGCAACGTTCTGGCCGTCCACGAGTAAGCAGCGCGACTATTAAAAATGAGTCCAATGTATTGCTTGTCCGGAAACTGATCAAGCAGGGTCAGCGTAGAGGTGGTCAGCACGGTTTGATCCGGCGCGCGGTACAAATAGATCGAATCGATAACCGGGTTGTTTTGCAGCAATTCTTTTAACGTCGAAACGGCCTGGATATCGGTATACTTCCGATGCTCCCGGGAATTGTCCGAGAAGAACTGCTTCAGCCTGTCGTTGTTCTGAATCTCGTAGAATAGCAAGGAATCGATAGCCTCCAGCCGGTTATCGATCAGCTTGACGATATTCTGAGAGAGCGCTTGGCTCGCTTTAACGGAGGCCTTCTTGGACATTTCGCTCAGCGTTAAGTAAGTCATCAGCAGCAAGCTTAAGCTAATGATAAAGAAAACGGGCAAATAAGAGAGCAGCAGTCTATTAAACCAGTTCGTCTTCATAGGCTCTCCTCGTATCGGCAGCCGGTGCAGCCAAAATAAATGCGTGGCGGGGCGTTTCTTTTACGCTAGAAATCAATTAACATTATTAAAGCACATCTCATGCACGACCATCAATCATCCGTTGGAGGGGACTACATGACTCGAGGCCGTCCCTTGTTGGTCTTAATGTTATTTATGGTCGCTGGCCTGTCCGTCCTAGTTTGGATCCTATTGGGGCAGAGCAGGCAATCGGACGATTCGGTTTTCGCTCGTTCGGATGACGGAAGAATGAGTATTCATATTTTTGTACCCTCGCCGCTAAGCATGAAATCTCCCGATGCGAATGACGATTTCATCCTCAAGACGATAGAAGACAAATTCAATGTTCGCCTTCGGGTCGAGTCCCGAATTCCCGGCAACGACTATAACGCAGCCATCGAGGAAATGCTGCTCGCCAACAATCCGCCCGATATGTGGATCGATCGTTCCAGTGACGGTGCCTCCAAGCTGGCGCTAGACGGAGTACTCGCCGATATGACCTCTTTCGTTTCCCCGCTGACTATGCCGAATTATTTTAAATACTGGGCAAACGAGAAGGAACTAAGGCAATATACGATTCATAACCGCTTCTATCGCGCCCCCGTGCCTTACGACAAAAACGTCTATCGGAGCTATTACATTCGCCGGGACTGGCTCGAACGTCTCGAATTGGAGATTCCTCGAACCTACGACAACTATTTGAACGTGCTTCGCGCCTTCACATTCGACGATCCGGACGGCAACGGCAAGGACGATACCTACGGCTTCACAACCTCAGGCAACAATTCGAGCCTGTCGACCGATTGGCCCGAATACGTCAAGAACGGCCTGATCTACCCCGCCTACATGGAAAATAACAAGCTCGTCGACATGACTTCGGATTTGCGGATCGGACAAGTCGTTGACGATATTCTTAAGGTCATTAACGAGGGAGTTGTCGATCCGGATTGGTTTTTCAACTCCGGGACGGATCACATCGACAAAGCCGTGCAAGGAATAGCCGGTATCGTGCTGGGCGAGAGCGTCGATTTCGCTCTGGACGCCAATCCGGCTAGTCTTCAATCGCGAACGCGCCAGTCCAATCCGGAGGCCGACTGGGTACCGTTTAATCCTTTGGGCGATCAACCCTTAAGAGCCGGCGTCTCGCCCGAGTATCCCTTTGTATTCTCCAAGATGACGGCGGACAAGCATCCGGAGAAAATGAAAAAGATCGTGGAAATACTTGACTGGTTGGCCGGCGAAGAAGGCTTTCTCCTGACGCATTATGGCATCGAAGGCGAGCATTACGCTCGTAGCGGGAACGCGATCACGCTGCTTTCGCGGAATGAGGAAGGGCTGCAACGCTCGCTCGGCGACATGAATATATGGACCTTCTTCACACCGGAGACGCCCAGCGTTCTCAATCTCCAGGTCATCGACCCCGCGCTGACGAATCGGGATAAGGAGATCAAGAGCTATCTTGCCCGAATGCCGGTCAAACAGAAGCTCGGCACTGCCCTGACTCCGCCTGTCGGCATCGACGTGGCCGCTTTTCGCTCCCGTCAGAACGAGCTGCAGGTCAAGATGCTGTTTTCTGATCAATCGGGGGCTCAATGGCCCGCATATTACGAAGAGCTTATGAGCCAACATGACGGGTACCAGATCATCCGAAACTTCGAGAAGCAGGTTAAGGATGCTGCTAAAGAATAGAGATGAATACAACTTGCCGACATCCCAAAAACACCTCCGCAAAGCTGAACACGATCACGCGTTCCTTTTCGAGGTGTTTTTGGCTCCGTCCCCCATTTATTCGATCCCGATTTCTTTCTCCATAATATAATCATCCATTACGTAGCCTCCGCCAATATCCGCCACTTGCTCGCGAACGGTTCGAAAGCCTTTTTTCTCGTAGACGGCAATGGTGGAGGCGTTGTGCCGATTCACGGTAAGCCAGATCGCGCCCAGCTTGCGCTGCCTGCATAGCTCCTCCAGGAAGCTCATCGCTTGGCTCGCATACCCTTGGCCCCTGTGCGCCTTGAGAAGGTAAAACTTGCTCAGCAGCAGCTTCGTCCCCTCCGGCTTGATCCCTATATACCCGACGTTGCGTCCGTCCGCCTGCATGAAGTTATACTCATAGCCTTGGCGCTCGATTTGGTCTGTCATGGCATGAACGGATTGAAACTTGTCCAGCATATATTCGATCTGCTCAGTCGTAATGATGCTAATGAAGTACTCGTGCCAAATTTCGGAGGCTAGCTCCGCTGCAGCCTCAATATTCTCTCTTGTTTCTACTTGCCGAAATGAAAGCTTCATGGCGCTCCATCCTTCCTCTTGCTTTCTCTTTATCCTACCTTCTCGGTCGATCTGTCGCAAATCGCAAAATGCATAAGCACCACGGCAAGCATTACCGCTACCGCTACCAATTGACAGCCCCTGATGAATTCGGCATAATAAAGGAAATAAAGTCGAGGAAGCACCTCCCAAAGCCGGACACGTTCACGTGTTTCTTTGCGGGGTGCTTTTTGATTAGGAGACGGAGGTGGGGAAAATGAAGAAGAAAACTTACGAGGAATTGGTGAAGGAGTCGCCCGTGACCTACGAGATGTACGCGAACATGGAGGATGACGGCAACCGTTACGAGATTTCGGACGGGGTGCTGGAGCTGATGAGTCCTTCTCCTCTATTTATTCATCAGCTGTTGCTCGGAGAAATTCTGTTCAGGCTGAATGCAAGCTGCCGAAATGAGTTTATTGTTGCAGTTGCGCCGCTCGATGTGATTCTCTCGGATACCGAGGTTCGACAGCCCGATCTCGTTATGGTACACATGAGCCGAACGCACATTATCAGTAACCGTGGCATTAACGGCGCTCCCGACCTCGTCGTCGAAATTACGTCCAAGCACTCTCTTAAACGGGACAAGCTGACAAAGCGCAACGTATACGCCAAGTACGGGGTGCGCGAGTATTGGATCGTCGACCCGTCCAACTTTACTTTGGAGCAATATGAATTACACGGCGACTATTATGAGCTGGTCGATGTCTATTCCGGAGAGGAAACAATTCAGTCCCAAACCGCTCCCTGCGTTTCTTTCAGCATGGACGAGCTTGTTCGCAATCTGCCCGTTCCGCCGGATCAGTTGACATAGCCGACTGGCAGCGCCGACTCCGAGTTTCCCAAAAAAGGAAGGTTTGGAATGGAGAAAAGCAAAAAAGCCACAGACAAAGTGAAGGAGCAGCCGGCAACTTACGAGACTTATGCGGCATTGCTCGACGACGGGAACCGTTACGAGGTCATCGACGGGGTGCTGGAGCGCCGCTAGATGTTATCTTGAGCAACACGAACGTCGTGCAGCCCGACGCGCTCATGATCCATCGCAGCCGAAAGCACATCGTCACTTCCCGAGGAATAGAAGGTCCGCCGGATCTGGCCGTGGAGGTTCTCTCCCCAAGCTCTCAGAAACGGGACAGGCTGAAGAAGAGAGCCGTATACGAGAAACACGGCGTCCCGGAATATTGGATCGTCGATCCCGAGTCTCGGACGTTAGAGCAGTTTCGCTTGGATGAGCGCGGGAAGTATGAACTAATCCAGCTATACGAAAATGACGAGCAGGTCGTCTCAAGCAAGCTCCCTTGCGTCTCCTTCACGGTCAGCCGGCTATTCGAGGATGTGCTGCAATGAACTCGAGAAGCCTCCGCCCGTACAACAAAACCAAGCCGGTTCGTCGTAACAGCCCCGAACCGGCTTGCCTCATTTTACAGCTTCGTTACGATCAGCGGGTCTCCGATCAAGAAAGCATCGTAGGCCGTCGTGGCCTCGTCGCCCAGCTTCTCCTGTCCCCAGCCGACCTTAAAAGCCAATTCAATCGATTGGCCGGCGTACTTGGACAAATCGATGACAACCTTGCTCTTCCATCCCGCTTCTCCTGTGACCCACTGGGTATCCGTCGTTCGACCATTCACGATTACTGACGATACGATCCCATCGCTGAGTGTGTTGACTTTACCGGGGTAATACGTGAGGTAAAGCTTTTTCGCTTTCGGAAGCTTCACTGCAACCTTCCCCAAGCTCCAGCCCTTCGAATCCAGCCATGCAGGGTGAGCCTTGAATCCTTTGCGTACGATACGCTGCTTCGGATCGACGATCTGGGTGAACATCGGATCGAGTCCCGATTTTTTAATGTCGTAAAATTCTGCCCCGTTGGACATGCCCTGTACTGTATTCCCATTTTCCAATAGCGTCTCGTAGCCCCAGCTTTTCTTTATTCCTTTGAAATCGTCTACCCAAGTTTGAAAGACATCTACTGCGACGTTTTTATCGGGCTTCTTCGCCTCGTCCTTCAAAAACTTCCCTGTGAAATAAGCTTCGGGGACAACGATTACGGGTTTGCCGTGAGGAGCCGCGGATTGCTCGATCATCCTCCCATTCTCGTACTTATAGATTTGCTTGCCGTTCTCCGGCTTGTAATAGAAATCTTCCAGGAAGCCCTGTCTCAAGCTGGCATAGCCTTTCGTAATTTGCTCGTACCAATCGGGCGTTGGCGTCCCGTAAGCGTCTACCCATGGCTTCACGTCCGTACTGCGGGGAGTAATTGCTTCAATGCCGATTTCTTCCGCATGGTCGTTAAAGGACGCGATCACGATCATTTCCGGACTTCGTTTAACCGCCTCCGTCCATAGATCGGTATACAGCTTGCCGTCTTCGCGGTCGATCGGAGTCGTCGGCCTTCCTTGATGCGCCGTTCCCCAGCCAGGCATGACCCCGAACACTTCCTTGTTTGGAACGTATTCGTTGAACACCCAACCCCATAATCCCGTATCCGGAGCGACGCTGGCCGCATCCCCCGTCGATCCGGTCGCCCAGCGGACGGTAAATCGTTCGTCATCCCATTTGTAGAACCAGTCCGGGGTCGTGTAATCGACAAGCAGCGGCTTGCCTTTCCAGTAATAATAGGAAGGCCGGTTCGCGTACTGCTCGTAAATCAAATCGACTTCCTTCATGTGAGCTTCTTCGCTATTGCCGGCGTATTGCCCTGCTCCAATCGCAAAAGCAAGCTTAGGCGCAGTCCCCTCCGGCATGCTCTCGACCACGTCAAAAATAGTCTCGATGTTGTTCGCGATGTTCCCTCCGTCGGCAAAGTGGCTGTTCGTATCGTCCAGAATGACATAGTCGATGCCCGCTTGCTTGATCCACTGCATATGCGTGCGGATAATGTGCGGATCGTCGGATGCATAATCGCCCAGCACCGGACGATAACGCGTCCAATCCTGCCAATGATCCGAATAAGGCTTCTCGTCGTCCCACCAAACGGTATACCAGATTCCAATCTGTGGATGAAAACCGGCATTCGTCAACTTTTTCGGAAACTTATCCGTTTCCTTAATCGGCTTCGCATTGGCCGCACCTGCGCCAATAGATACAAGGATGCTTAGCAACAGCAATACGCCTCCAAATTTTCTTCTCATCCTGTTCGTCCCCTTCGCATCGGTTTATTCCTTTCTACTGGGCCAGCAAATCCTCGATCGCCTGCTTCGTCATATTCCAATACATATCCGGATCCTGCTGTCCTGCGCCGTTCAGCCATTTCTCGCTCGGAGCTTCTAGCATGCTCGTGTCGGCTGGTTGAACGGCGGTTTCCTCGGCAAATTCATTAAACGAGTTGATGACGACTATTTTAGGATCTTGGATGAGTACCCGATTCCAGCCCAATTCGGTATAAAAGCCGCCTCGAACTCCATTGTAGGTTCGTGATATCCAATCGCCCACGTTATTGTTATGACCGGGCATGACCACCATTGTATCGGCATTGGCCTGTGCTCCCAGCGGATAGCTCCATCCGAAGTACAAGCCGTAATCAGAGACCGGCGGAGTTCCCCCGAAAACCGCCCCGGGCTCCCATGGTACCTTGCCCTGTATCCAGCGGACGGTAAAGCGATTGGATTCCGTTTTGTCTCCGCTCCACCCCTCCCACTGGAGTCGGTCGGCATATTCCGCATAGGATACGATCAACGGCTTTCCGTTTAAATAATAGTAGTTGTCGGAACCGCCATATACGGGGTGATTGGCGAACTCGTCCCATACGATCTCGCTCTCGTCCTCCATTGTTTGCGGAAGATGCGTGCTCTGCATCGCTCCTACTGCAATCGCGTATTTGATCGGCCGATGGGACGGATTCGCGTTCCAGATAGCGATTCTGCCTGCCAGCGCAGCAGCCCGTTGCTTAATATAGCCGTTATCTACGTTGATTCCGTTCGTCTCATCCAGGATCACGAAGTCTATTTTGGCGTCAGCGAGCATAGCCAGGTGCTCATCGATCACCGCAGAGTCTCCGCTATCGTAAGTCGAGAAAACCCCGTTCGTTCTGGGAACGTACTTGATCGGTCGGCTGTTCGGCAGAAGCCCCCCTTCCCATGTATTCCATAGGTTCGGTTTGAAATAATAGAGATCGGCGGGAAGCGCTTTCCATTGTCCCGATGCCGGAAAGAAGGCAACCGGAGCTTCCGTTCCGTCGCCGAACACGTCAGCTAGCCATTGCTTGCCTGATCCGTTGCCATGCCGTATCTTCCAATCCTGAGCGCTGCCAAACGAGGCTCCGCTTGATAATGCCCGGTACCAGTTGCCATTCGGGTTGCTGTCGGATTTATAGACAACGGCATCCGCTTTCCCGTCGCCATCCGTGTCCCCGACGAACTGGGCGGATGAACCGCTTCCGAATCCGTTCTTCCAGCGGGTATAGCCCTGAAAGGCATTCGCGCCGTTCGATAACGCCGTCCACCAGCTTCCGTCCTGATCGAAAAAGACGATGGAATCGGCCTTGCCGTCTCCATTAACGTCCGCCAGCATTTGATTGCCGGAGCCGACGCCATGCCCGGAGATCCAGCGGCTTTCTGCGCCGAAAGCGTTGCCCGTCGACGGAGCGACCCACCAGTCTCCCGCATTCCCGTAATACGCGATGGCATCCGCTTTCCCGTCTCCGTTCACATCGGACAGCATGCGTTTGTTAGCCCCGATTCCGAAGCTTTGCTTCCATTTGGAGTAGCTCCCAAAGCCGGAGCCGGTAGACAACGATACCCACCAGCTTCCGTCCTGCTCGAAATAGACGACTGCATCCGCCTTGCCGTCCCCATTGACATCTGCAAGAAATTGATCCGCCGAGCCATAGCCGTGCCCCGTTACCCACATACTCGCGGCGGAAAACCCGTTGCCGTTCGAGAGCGCCACCGTCCACTTCCCGTTCGAGCTGTCATACAGGACGGCATCCGCTTTGCCGTCTCCATTCGCGTCGCCGAGCAGTTGGTTTGTAGATGCCGTCCCCAAATTTTCCGCCCATACGTATGCGCCTTCTTTGGCATACCACGTGCTATACCAGATCCCGATTTGAGGAGGAACGTCCGCGGCCGATGCCCGAACGTCCCCCAACATTCCTGCTGCAATCGCTGCCGCGAGCGATATAACCGCAAGACGTCTAAATCCCCTAAGCTTAATTCGCATGCATGCCCATCCCCCACCCGTTATGAAGTTAAGCGTTCGAATGAATCTCTAAAGAATACTTGCCGTCGTAGTCTGAAGATGTACCGGAAGAACCGCCGATCCAGCCGCCGTTCGTAAAATCGGGGAAGCTGACCGCATTCCCTCCAAGCGCCACCGATTGCTCCGACAAACAGGTCACGGCCATCCATGCCGCCGTATCGTAAACGTCGATCGGCGTCGGTCCACGGCTAGCTACGCTTTCAATAAAGGCGCGCAGGCAGAGATAGTCCATTCCCCCGTGACCGCCGCGCACGCCTTCCTGCCGATACCACTGCCACAGTGGATGATCGTATTCCTCCATGTACTTCCCAAAGGCTTCCCATTCGTGAGGTCGGCTGCGCCCTTCGATATGGATCGATCCGTTATCCTCCATCCAGATTCCGCGAGTGCCCTGCACTCTGCCCGCTCTGGAATATGGACGGGGTAGTGTCGTGTCATGGGTGAGCAGAATCGTCTCCCCGCGAGCGCAGCGAATCATCGTCGTCACAACGTCTCCTTGAGCGAAGTCGGCCTTTGCCGCCGGATGATCCGGTCCGAGATTCTCCCGCGCCCACAAATTAATTCCGCGAGCCTTGGAGGACATCGATGATAGAGTCATAAAGCGATTGCCCCGGTGGATATCCAAATATTTCGCGATCGGGCCGATTCCGTGCGTCGGGTAGATCTCCCCGTTCCGCCGCAAATAATTGCGGAGACGATAATGCCGTTTCTCTTCGCCGCTGGCAACCTCGTCCCTCAGATCGTGCTCGTAGCCGCCTTGGCAGTGAATTAGCTCTCCGAAAAGGCCTTGCTTGGCCATATTTAGAAGCGCCATTTCCTCGCGGCCGTAGCAGCAATTTTCCAGCAGCATACAAGGCGTTCCGGTCTCCTCGAAGGTTCGGACCAACTGCCAGCATTCTTCGAGAGAGGATGCTCCCCCAGCTTCCATGCCGGCATATTTGCCCGCCTTCATCGCTGCCACGGCAATCTCCGCATGACTGGTCCAAGAGGAGGCGATAATGACGCCTTCCGCGTCGCTCTCATTCAACAGGTCTTGATAGCGCAAGTAAAGGCCGGGAGCCGATCTCCCCGTTTCTTCGATTAAGGCCGCCGCCTCGCGCATCCGGTCCTCGTACAGATCGGAGACGGCCGCGATTTCCACATCCTCCATGGCCAGCAGTTCCTGAAGCAGTCCCGTTCCCCGGCTTCCGACGCCGACGATGCCGAGCTTGATTTTGCGAATGTCTTGAGTTCGATTCATGATGCTCCTCCAATGCGTTCAGGGCTGTCCCCATTACAGGGGACAGCTCCGTTCTCTAATCGCGCCGCTGTATTGCCGCTCCTCGGTTACTTGACGCCCAGCGACACCTGGAACTTCGGCTTCATCTCCTCGATGCCCGCCTCGTATCCGCCTTTGTCGTTAAACTCGGCCACAAGCTTATCCCAAGCCTGGTTAAATTCATCCTCGTTCTTCGACATTATCAGTTGAGCCGTCTTCGTCGTACGGAAAGTATTCCAGTAGTATTGCGAGGTTTCGTTCGATTTCAGCCCGCTAGCCGGAAGCACCGTTCCGTCTAGACTTAGCTTCGAGGCGCCCGCTACGACGCGCAAATCTCCCCAAGCGTCGAATTTCGTAGGCTCCGTATGATAGGTCTTATTGTTATAGAAGGTGGCCGGAGCGGTCAGGAAGGCTTTGCTCGTATTGTTGATGCCGTAATACTCCGCCGTCTTGCCGCCGACCCCCGTCTCCGTACCGTCCAGGGAAGCTATCAACTCCTTGTCCTTGAACACCCGACGACCGTCGACTTTTTCATACAAGCCTGCGCTCTCGGGTCCCCACGCCGTAATCTCCATCGCTTCCTCCGACTGGAACCAGTCGAAATATTTCAACAGCCGAGGGATATCCTTAAAGCCTTTTTTAACTAAAATATTGGTGAAGCCTGCCGGATAATCCGCGTCGATATAGGAAGGGTTGCCTGTCTCAAGCTCGTATTGCGACTTCGGCCAAGCGATCGGACGCATGTCGTAATCCGGATTCAGCTGCGCCAGGTTTTGGCGGACGGCATTGAAGTCAGGAGCGAAGAACGTGACGGCCACCCTGCCGGACGCCGTTTTCTCCTGTAATTGCTCCGGCTTCTGGATCAGATAGTCCTTATCCAGAATTCCGTCGCTGAACCATTTGTACAGATGCGAATAATACTCCTTCATGAACGGATTGTTGATCCACCCTGTCACCTCTTGGGTCGTCGGATTCGCATAATAACCGCCCGACGGCGCATAAATCTGGCTCAGATGGTAAGCCCCCCAATCGGGCAGCTCTAGCGGAATAACCGACTTCCCGTTTTCTTTCAGATCGAGCGCTTTAATGTCGTAGAGCAGCTTTTCGAACTTCTCGGGCGTATCGATCGCCGGCTCTACGGCCAAATCCGCCTCCGTCAATCGCCGAGGGTTCGCATCCAGCTCGGCCTGCAGCTCCTTCACCTTCTTGAACTTATAGCCCAGCTTCTCCAAAATATCCTCGCGTACGAACAAGTTCTGAGCGTAATGAGGGCGATAGTGGATGTCGGCATCGGTAAGAGCTTTCACATCCGGGTTGGACTGATCCGGCGTCGCGTTTGTCGGCAGCGCGATCAGCTTGCCGTCCTGCATCAGCATATTCCAGCCGGTATCGGACACAAACTTGTCCGTATTGACCAGCAAGTCCTTGTACGGCGTCAGATCCTCGAATGCTCCCGTTGCGTACAGCACCGAAAGGTTCGGATTGTCGGCCAGGACGACGTCAGGCAGATTCCCTGCCGCGATCAGCATGTTGATTCGTTCGACCGGACTCGTTCCCGCGGAAAAAATAATATCTTTGACCTTGATGTTGAACTTATCTTCCACGTAAGGAGTGACCACGTCGTTCGGATTGTTGTATCCGAACGGCGCCGTCGGATGGACCGTGTCCAGGAAGGTGTATTCGAGAAGCTCTTCCTTCACCGGCGTCTCCGCAGCTGCGGAAGGCGACGAGTCGGTAGAAGCGATCGGACTTGGACTTGCTTCCAAAGACGCGGCTCCGTTGCTTCCTCCGTTCGAACAAGCCGATAGAAGAGAAAGAGACAAAGCGGATGCTAGAGCAAATCTGGTAAAACGATGCTTCGTGTTTGACATTGTAGATGACCTCCTGTGTATGTCTATCTATTCCTCTTCCGCCGGCGGAAGTTAAAACCCGTAAAGTCCTTTATCCCTTCACTGCGCCCAGCATCATCCCTTTAATGAAATAACGCTGCATGAACGGATATATAAACAGAATCGGAAGCGTGGAGACCATCAGCGTCGTCATCTTGATCGCCTCCGACGAAATCGTCGTTTTGTTTTGCGACATTCTCATAATTTGCTCGACCGTCGTCGCCTGCGACTCGAGGATGATTTTGTACAACAGCGTCTGAACGGGCAGCAGGTTCTGCTTCGTCACGAACAGCAGCACGTCGAACCACGAGTTCCACTGCGCCACTCCGGCGAAGATCGCCAGCGTGGCCAGAATCGGCAAGCTGGACGGAAGTACGATCCTGAAGAAGATCCTCGCTTCTCCTGCGCCATCCATGGCGGCCGACTCCTCCAGCGACTTCGGAATCTGGTCGAAGAACACCTTGGCCAGAAGCATATTAAACGTGCTGAACAGCGCCGGCAAAATATACACCCAGAACGAATTGGACAAGCCCAACTTCACGATAACCACATAGTAAGGCAGCAAACCGCCGCTAAAGAACATCGGAATCATGAAGTAGACGAGCCAGCCCTTCCTTCCTTTCAAATACCGCTTCGACAGTGCGTAGGCGACCATCGTGGTAACGATGATATGAGCCAGCGTACCGATGACTGTCCGGGCCACGGAGATGCCGAAGGCGTTCAGGATGCCGCTGTTCGTCAACACGACCTGATAATTGTACAACGTCGGCTTGACCGGGTAGAAAGTCAGCGTTCGGGCCGAAGCGGCCACGCTGTCGCTGATCGAATACAAGAACACGTAAAGGAACGGATACAGCATCAACAGGCATAAGACGGCAAGCGCCGCATAGTTGAAGATAGCGAACCATCTATCTCCGCGAGAATACGTTTCCATCTGTTTCACCTCGTTCTACAGCAGTTTGGTCTCATTCATTTTGTTGGAAAAGAGATATCCGATGACGACCAAAGCCGCCGCGATCAGCGAACGGGCAAAACCGATTGCCGTAGCGTACGAGAAATGAGCCATCTGCACGCCTGTCCGATAAATATACGTATCGATCACGTCCGCCTTCGACTGTACGAAGCCGTTCATGAGGTTAAATACCGCCTCGAAGTTCACGGTGAACAACGAGCCGAGCGAAAGGACGAACAAAATCGCTATCGTCGGCAGGATGCAGGGTAGCGTTATCGAGATCATCCTTTGGAACCTTCCGGCTCCGTCGACCATGGCCGCGCTGTGAATTTCGGGATCGATGCCCGTAATCGCCGCCAGGTAAATGATTGTATTCCATCCGACGCTCTGCCAGATCGAAGTGACGATCAAAATCCCCCAAAAGTAATCTGGGTCCTGCATAAAGTTGATCGGCTCCAGCCCCAGCTTAACGAGCAGCAAATTGACGATGCCGCTTTCCGACTCCAGCAAGCGATAAACCAAGCTGGAAATAAAAACCCATGTTATGAAGTGCGGCAAATACGTAATCGACTGCACCAGCTTCTTAACCCTCGTGCTTCGTACCGCATCGATCATCAAAGCAAGAATAATCGGCGCGGGGAACCCGAATAAGATCATCAGGCCTCCAATCGCAAGAGTGTTGCGAAGCGCGTTGTAAAACTCGGGATCGGACAGAAAATTCCGAAAGTGCTCCAACCCCACGAACTCTCCGCCCAGAAAACCTCCCGTCACCTTGTAATCCTGAAACGCGATGATCAATCCGACCATCGGCGCATAGGAGAACAACAGAACGGCAACCGCTCCGGGAAGCAGAAACAAATATAGAACCCGCTGCTTCCACAACATCCTCCAAAGCTCCAAACTTCTCCTCCTCCAGTACGACTTGTTGTCATACCGTAAGTATAGAGGCGGAGGGAGGGCGGAAACAGATCACGATTCACCGATCGGCAGTCACATTTCAACGCTATGAAAGCGCATTATTCAAGTGACGACTCGTACTCGGCAGGCAGCCGCAGCGTTACCCTCGTTCCCGCTCCCGGACGGCTCTCCACCTGAATTCCGTACTCTTCGCCGAGGCCGAGGAGAATCCGCTTGCGCACGTTCAGGAAACCGTAGCCCCGATAGCTTGGCCTGGCCTGTTCCGAACGATTGATACGGTCCGTCTGCTCCGGAGCCATGCCGACGCCGTCGTCTATAATCTCGACGATGATTCTCCCGCCTTCCTTCGTTCCGCGGATCAAGAGACTTCCCTGTGCCTTTTTCGGCCGTAGGCCGTGAACAACCGCATTCTCCACGATGGGCTGCAGCAGCAGATGAGGAATTCCCATCGCCATGATGTCCTCCTCGAACTCGATTGTCTCTTCGAATGCCATATTGTACGTAAACCGGAGAATCTTCGTATATTCGCCAATCAAACGCAGCTCCTGCCCGAATGTTGAACGACTGTCTCCATGATTCAGAAAATGCCTGAAAAAGCGAACGAGCGCCTCGCTTACGTCGCTGATTTCCAAGGCGTCCGCTTTCTTGGCTTTCCACTGGATCGTCGCCAAGGTGTTGTAGAGCAAATGCGGATTGATCTGTGCTTGCAGCAGCTCTACTTGCAGCGACGACTTCTGCACCTGCAAGCGCACCCGTTCTTCCGTCGTGATTTTCAAAGCCTGAATCAATTCGTTAAACGTAGCGTCCAACTGCCCGATCTCATCGCGCCCGGCAATGAGCTGCAGCGGTTCGTTCCAGTTCGATTTCACGCGGTTCATCTTGCGGATGACCAGCTGCAGCCTCCTTGTCGTCAGGTGGGCGATAAATACGATCAGCACGAGCCCCAGCAACAGACTGACGACAAGAATCAAGGCGACGGCGTAACCGATCGGCTTCAGCGGCTTGGTCACGTCCGAATAAGGCATCAGCGCCGCCAGATGCCAGCCGGTTGCCGTCGATTCGATCGACGCGAACAAGAACTCCTGCCCTTCGATCGTTCTTTTCTCGACTTGCTCGCGACTGTCGCTAGCGCGAAGCAGCGCGACATCCTTCTCCGGCAGCATAGCGCCGGATCGGCTGCGAATCTCGTCGCCCGAGTCGCCCAACAGAAACAGCACCGAGCGGGAACCCTCGTTATTTTGCTGAAGCAGCTTGACGAACACTTCTTCCGGAATATGAATCGATAGTACGCCCAGCTCTTTAAGATCGATGAAGGAGGTCAGCAGACGATGGATGGAAATGTATTTGCGGCCGCTCTCTTCGTGAACCCATTGCCACTGGTACTTTTCCTTGGATTGCCTGAGTTCCTGTACCCACGTTTTTCCTTCGATTTCCTTAATATCTTTAAGAATTCCGCTGTCCTTCGGCAGCGTCTCGTTCGGGGTATAGATCGTGACGTTGATCAGCTCGCTGCCTTTCGTAGAAGCGTAGGTCATATCCATTAGCACCGGCTCGAGCACTTTGGACAGCTGGTTCTGATAGGCGTCGTACACGCTGTACAGATCGCCGTATTGGGTTCTCAGGAAATTTTGCAGATGGGTGTTGGAAAAGATAATTTCCGATTTGAGGAAGTAGGAGTCGAGCTTGGAGTCGATTAACGCTCCCGTTTGCTTCAAGTTTTGCAGCAGAAGCTGCCTATTGGTCTGCTCCAAGCGGTTCTTGGAAATCGTGTAGATGATCAGACCGGATGTGACCACGACGAATCCGATGAGCAAAGCGAAAGCGAGGATTAACTTGTGCTTTAACCCCCAGTTTCGAAACCGCCTTAACAATCGATCGCTCATGTAAGCCACTCCTGTTCGTTCTGGATGCTAACGCTTGGACTTCTCTCGATATTCCTTGGGAGTCACCCCCGTATAATGCTTGAAAACGTTGCGGAAATACGTCTCATGGTTGTATCCGACCGCCGTCGTAATGTCGAGCACCTTCCTGTCCGTGTCCGTCAGCAGCGCTTTCGCCTTCTCAACCCGAACCTTCGTCATATATTCCAGAAGCGTCTCTCCCGTCTCCTGCTTAAACACTTGGTTCAAGTAATTGGGGCTATAGTGGAGGTGATCGGAAATTTTTTTGATCGTGATCGCTTCTTGATAATGCTGTTGGATATACGCTTTGGCTCCTTCCGCGATCCCGCCCGGCCCACCGCTGTCGCTTCCGATCAAACGAAGCACGGAAGTCAGAAAATCCGTCAGCCATTCCCTTGTCTCCTGAAGCGTTCCCGCGCGAACAAGGCTTTCCCAGGAAATCGATGCGTCGCCCCTTCCCGCGAACGGGTCGACCCTGCGCTCCCCGAGCCATTGACCGCAATACGCGATCGCCGCAAAACAAACGCCGCGGATTTCCGCTGGCGAATGGCGATCCGCTTGCGCGAAGAGCCGGCCGACAAAACGCTCGACCTCCTCCGCATCGCCTTCGTTCAAGACGCGAAGCATTTGCTCCCGCAAATTGACCGGCCAGCCGGCTTCCGGTCCGACCGACCTCTCTTCGATATCGCAAGCGCGAATCATTTGCCCGTATCCTCGATAAAATTTGTGCGACAGAGCTCGGATCGCTTGACCTACCGCTTCGTCGGTCTGCGCCAGCCGCCCGAACGGTTCGCCAATGACAACGGAAACGGCGACATTCTCGGCTTCCATACTGGCGATCAGCTTCTCGGCCCGGCGAAACCCCTCTTCCAAACCCATTTCCGGAGTCGTCTCGCGAGAAAAAGCGAGCAGTACGATCCAGCGCTCGTCTCCGTAGCCCGACCATAAGCTTGGGCAATCCGCAATGCTTGAGGCGACGAGCTCCCCAAGGCGCAGCGTTCGCATTTCGCGGGCGTCCGGCGCTTCGGCCGTTTCCGAATGCGGGCGGTCGATTTCAACCCCCATAATCAAATAAGATCCTTCCGGAAACGGCAAGGAGTAGAAGCTTAAGCTGTCCCGAATCCGTTCTTCGTTCCAATGCCGGCAAGCTCCCGAGAACAGCTCCCTCTTGAATTTGTCCGCCAGCAGCGGCAGGCTTTCGCGCAGCCGCTCCTTAAGCCGCATTTCCCGTTCGGCGGCTTCGCTTTCTTTCCGTTTCTTAGCGATAATCGAATTAAGCTCCGCGAGCAGTTCTTCCTTAAAGATGGGCTTCAGGATAAAAGAAGCGGCCCCGAGTTGCACGGCGCGTCTCGCATATTCGAATTTCTCGTAAAAGGTGAAAAAGATGACGTGAATATCGGGATACTGCAGCCGGATGCGCTCGGCCAGCTCCAGCCCGTCCATAAGCGGCATCTCAATATCCGTAAGCACGAAATCCGGGCGCTGGACCTCAATGGCCTCAAGCGCC
Organism: Cohnella phaseoli; assembly: GCF_003386235.1. Lineage (GTDB taxonomy): Bacteria > Bacillota > Bacilli > Paenibacillales > Paenibacillaceae > Cohnella > Cohnella phaseoli. Next base: position 52,341 of record NZ_QRDZ01000034.1, on the reverse strand, counting down.
TCCAGCCCGTCGTCGGCTTCGCCGGTGATGACGAGGTCGAGATCGGATTCCCCCACCATTTCCTTCACATTCTCCCGTTCCACGAAAAAATCGTCGACCAAAAGCAGCTTATAAGGTGCCATGTTTATCGCTCCAATCGATTCTATTTCGGGATGATTTCAAATAGCCGGGTTTCGTGCAGCTTCATGTGGATGGTAAATTCCGCTGCATCGCGGCTGATTAACTCTCCGTTCATCGCGTCATGCACTTCGTGAGGCTCATTTAGGTACAAGGTTTTTAAACCCGGCGTTGAGGCGTGGATACAGAGATAGGAAGCGCTTGCATATATGACGTCGTCCGTGTCCGTATAGAGGTGAACGCCCTCCCGATAGGCGATCGCACGCAGCAGCGACGAAGGCAAATCCGGGGCGGACGAGAAATAGCGGGTTGCTCCGCCGGACGTTTTGGCGGCAAGGCCGCAGTCGCCCGTTCCCTGAATTCGGCCTAGAGAGACCGCTTCCGGATCGTCGACGGCCCAGATCGGATCGATCGGCATACGCAGCCCGTATTCGTTGAATTCCAGCGGCACATTTGGGAAAAAGCGATCTGCCTCGGGATGCTTCTCAACGACGGCATGCGGATGGTTCGAAGAGTCGATTCGCTTCAATTGAAACCCGGTCCAACGGTTGATCTTGTCTTGCTCGCAAGCTTGAATATCCTTCGCAACAAATGCGGTCGAGTAGGTCCAAATAATGCATTTTCCTTGTCCGGCAATGCTTTCCGCCGCCTGCTCGAATTCGGGGGAAACGAGCATTGTATTCAGAAATAGATAGATTTTATAGTTCCGTTCACTAGCCGCGACCAAGTCCGAAATATCGTAAATATGATAGGGTGCCCCCATCAACCCAAGACCCTGGCGCTGCAGGTAAGTCCAAGCGTTGGCGAGGCCCGTACCCGGCCGAAGATAGGCATAGGCTTTCTCGTCCACAATTACGGCGATTTCCGCGCGAAGCCTTCGATCCGGAAGGTTCAAAGAGCTTTCCCCGATGCGCTGAAACTGCGCCATCATCGCCATGATCGCCGAATCGGCGAACCAACCGCCCCACATGTCGAACCACCACTGTCCTACTCCAGCCGTTAAGCATTTCCCGAAATTCTTAAGCAGCAGATCGAGAGAGGCTTGGAGCGTCGCAGGCCCTTCCCATACGCCTCCCTCGTATTTCCCCGGCGGGCAGATCGAGGGCCGGGCCTCGCGCAGCGGACGCGTGAGGAACGTGCGCGTATCGCATTCCATCCATAACATTTTACCATGCAAAGCGATAGATTCGGCGACGGACATAAACGGCCAATCGATACCGGGCCGCCTGACTCCGAGATAGCTGTTCGGGCTGCTGAAGAAATCGATGGACGGCTCGCGCAGCAAGCTCCGCAGATCGTGATGGCCCGCGCGCGGATCGGTGATCTCCAGCGAATAACCGTAGAAGACGCCTACGATCAGCCGATCGTTTAGTTGACGCTTGACCAGCCGGGCGAAATAAGCGATCGCGTCCGCGACCACTTCGCCGAGAAACAGCCGGTAATCGATGAGCAAAACCTCCTCAGCCGGGCTTAGCAGGGCGCTTTGTTCGTCATCGTCCGGAAGGGTCAATGCCGCGATAAGCTCTTCATCGGTTTGCGTAGTCCGTTCTCCATGCCGCTCGGGTCTCCACGCTCGGAAAGCCTCAAGCGCACGTGAACTGAAATCCGCGTTCGGCCAGCCGTGATACGCCCATTCCTCGGTTCCTCCCGCCGCGATCTGGTACCCGATAATGTGCCGACGATACTCGCTCTGCTCGAGATAACAGATGATTTTCGTCAAGGCGACGCCTGCGTCCTCCCTCCACCGTTCGGAAACGAACGATTGCCTTAGCTTGACGCCGTTCGCTAACCGGTTTAGTTCATTGGGACACTTCTCATCCCACCATTCGGGCATGTCCAGATCGATTCGCGGAAAGATAAGCGCCTCCGGATTCGCTGCCAGCACCTGTCTAAGATCGTCCTCCAATGGCGAGAAATTCAATTCCTTCTCGCAGTCCCATAGCCCCGTGCGAAACGGGCCGATATTGGAATCCGTATTGATTCCTCTTCCCGCAAGATACACCGGAACAGAGTAAATTCGGATACCCGCCGCCGCAAAATCCTCATAACGGGCGCGATCGTCGAGGTAAGATACATACGCATTGGCATATACCGGCTCTCCGTTCACGAACAGCGTCGGAACGCCGCCGAGCCGCTTGATTTCCGTATACATTCGTCGCTTCTCCTCCTCGCGCGGAGGCTCCTTTTCGGAGACCGTCGAACCTTCCGCGTCTTCGTGAAGAAAATGTACCACCACTTGCACAGTCGAACAACCTCGCAATCCCTTCGATTACCCTACAGATTCCACCGATCTTGCAGCGATTTACCGATAATGAGGAAACGCCTCCCAAAGCCGAACACGATGACGTGTTTCTTTGCGAGGCGCTTTTAGGCTATGAGTTGGAGGTTTTATAAAATCGGAGAAAGAAGCCGCGACACCGACTCTTTGATCCGAATCCTTCTGGAACGCTGGCCGTATTGTTCCAGCGTCAACGCTTCGGACACGTTGATGTCCTCTCTGAACGCATCCGCCAGCTTGCCGGAAACCTCCTTGTCGTAGAGGAAGGCGTTCACTTCGAAATTCAGCTTAAAGCTTCTAACGTCCATATTAGCCGTACCGACGGAGGCAATCTCCTCGTCAACGACGATCGTTTTGGCATGAATAAAACCGTTGCGGTACAAGTAAACGGAGACGCCCGCCTTGAGCATCACCCCGATATAGGACATAGTGGCCCAGTAAATAAACGGATGGTCCGGCTTGTCCGGAATCATGATACTGACCTGCACGCCTGACAATGTGGCAATGCGAAGCGCGTCCAAAAAGCCTGCATCCGGCACGAAGTAGGGCGTCTGAATGAAAATGGAATGCTTGGCGGAAGAGATCATTTTCACATATCCGTTCTTGATGTACTCCAGCTTCGACTCCGGGCCGCTGGCCACAATCTGCACTCCCGCCGCCCCGCTCTCCGCCTTCGCCTCCGACTCCGGGAACAGCTCCGTGCGGTAATGAACCTTATCGTGCGAGGCTTGATTCCAGTCCAGAATGAACCTCGCCTGCATCGCATGCACAGCTTCGCCCCGCATTCTCAAATGCGTATCCCGCCAATAGCCGAATTTCGGATCCAGGCCCAAATATTCGTCTCCTACATTAAAGCCGCCTACGTATCCGATTTTTCCGTCGATCACAACCAGCTTGCGATGATTCCGATAATTAAGCCGGAAATTAATCAACCTGAACTTGGAGGGAAAAAACGCCACCGCAATTCCTCCCGCATCGCGAAACTCCTGCAGACTGCGACGGTTCAGCCTTCTTGAGCCTAGCTCGTCATACAGCAGCCGAACGGTTACCCCGGCCCGCGCCTTCTCCGCTAGCGCTCGGATCAGCCGGCCTCCCAAATCATCCTTCTGAATGATGTAATATTGAATGTGGATATGGTCCCTCGCCTCCGCAATATCCTGAAACAGTCGGTCGAATTTCTCCCTACCGTCCAGCAGCAGCTCCACTTCGTTATTTTCGGTATATAACGCTTGCCTTGCTTTAAGATGCATCACGATCAAGTCCCGGTAATCGTTAGCCGCGGAATTGCGTATTTCATATTCCCCCGCGCCGACGCGACTAAGCTGCTCTATCGCCGCTTCCCTCAGGCCGGTTCGGTCGATCTCCTTCCACTCGAACAGCCGGGTTCTTCGATAATTTTGCGCAAAAAACAAATAAAGCACAAACCCCAGCAGCGGGATAAAGTAAAGCACGAGCAGCCAAGCCCACGTCGAGCCGATATCTCTTCTCTCGCGAAAGATGATTACCGTCGCAAGAGTCATATTCAATACCAAAATTGCAGTTAATAACCATGAAAGCACATTCATGTGGATAACCTCCGCGTCCCAACCTGCCGCAAATGCGGTCTTAATCGATATTAACAGTTACACTGGGGGAATATCTAGAATTTTCGTTTGTCCACATAGTTATCAACAAAATAGCCCACATATCCACAGACATTTCCACAGTTTACACACAGTTAACACTCGGTTTATGCACAGGAACTATACTTAACAATGTAATCCGCCTATCCCATAAATCGAACGCACGTCGCCTGTTCATAATGCCGCTTTTTTGGAGAAACGGGACTCCAAATGGTATATTATACATATCAAGCTCAAAAGGAACGGGATCGCTATGATATTTCAACGAAACGAAACGTTTAGAGGCTACTTGAAGGCTTATCCGGTAACTTCCTTCATTTTGGCCATGAATTTGGTCGTTTTCCTGCTGGACCATTGGGTTCTCGATAGGATGCTGTCGGAGTGGGGCGCCTTCGTTCAACATCCTTATTACGAAAGCTACGGTCTCTATGGTCTGGGCGAGCCTTGGAGATACATCACCTCCATCGCGCTCCATGCCGGTTGGGACCATCTGCTGTTCAACAGCTTCTCCATCCTGATCTTTGCCCCTCCGCTGGAACGATTGCTGGGCCATTTCCGATACATCGTCTATTATCTCTTGGCCGGAATCGCCGGCAATGCGCTAACCGCAATCGTCAACGCTGGCTCCGTATACGCCTCCCTCGGAGCGTCAGGCGCGATCTACGGCCTGTTCGGCGCTTATCTGTTTCTTGCTATCTTTCGTAAATTCGCATTGGACGAAGCCACCCGCAAAACGATCTTTATTTCCATCGTATTCGGCGTGACCTATTCGATCCTCGTCCCCAAAGTCAACATTTGGGCGCATCTCGGAGGCGCGTTGGCCGGATTCGGGTTGATGGGACTGTTCGTGGCGAGTAAAACGAGAAAATACAAGCGCGGAGTCTGACAAGTTGTGACAATTCGGTAGCGGTTCGCCGTTCGAGGGCGGAATGTCCGACGGATGCGGTTGAACAAATGTCGAATTATGCTAGAATATTGGTTGGCACTTTCTGGATGGACTATCTGCCGGAACGGATTATGACGAATTGAAAGGATTGCATTATGAGCCGTATCAACCATACGTTACGATTCTTCAAGGTTACGGGAGAACTGCGCAAGGATAAATGCGAATTCACGATCGATCCATGGAAACTGCTTCTGGAAACTCAACGCTACTACGAGATCAGACCCGAGAACGGCGCGGTAAAAAGGATCTACAAAGAAAAGCTTAATACGACGGTTGTCGAAACGAAACAATACGCGAACGGTTTGCTGTGCTGTTCGGCCTTCTGCACGGAGGACCGCATCGAAGATCTGCAGCGCCTCATCCTCAATCAGCTGCAGACAAGCATCAAGACGTATATGGAGGACCTTAAGTTGAATCTTGTGGCTCTGAGCCGCTATTCGTCCGGGCTCTAGCCGTTACTTAAAAATCCGGGAGGAATGAACTTTGGAAATCATCTACCACGGACACTCTTGCATTCAGATCGTCACAGAAGGCAAGTCGCTGCTGTTCGACCCGTTCCTGAAAGGCAATCCCCTGGCGGTAACACAACCGGAAGACATCAAGACCGATTACATTCTGCTCACCCATGCACACACCGATCATATTCTCGACGCGGAGCCGATTGCCAAAGCGAACGACGCCACCATCGTCGCTACCTTTGAGCTTGCTATGTACATGTCCCGTAAGCAGCTGAAAACGATCGACATGAATATCGGCGGCACGGTCGATTTAGGATTCGCCAAGGCGAAAATGATTCAGGCGTTCCACAGCTCCGGCATTTTCCTGGAGGAGGGCCAGATCATCTATGGCGGAATGCCGGCCGGCTTTATCGTGCAGGTTGAAGGTTTGACTCTACTGCATGCCGGCGACACGGCGCTGTTTTCGGATATGAAAATGATCGGAGACAGGCATCCGATCGATATCGCTTTCCTGCCGATCGGCGATCACTATACGATGGGCCCGGACGATGCGCTGCAAGCAGCCGAATGGTTCGGCGCGAAGCTTGTCATCCCGGTACACTACAACTCGTTCCCTGCTATCCGCCAAGACTCCGATGATTTCGTACGGCGTCTGGAATCGCAGGGGCAGCGCGGACGCGTGCTCGCACCGGGCGAGAAGCTGGAGATTACGGCGGCTTCACTGAAAAAGCTGGTTGCTCGAGACGGCAAGTAATTAGCGCCGTTAATCGCGGCAACAGAAGGCTCGGTCGGGGCGGGTCCCTTTAGCCCGCCTCGCGTACTTATTGGCACAACTCCGCTCCAGACCAACCACATTGGACCGCCACTACAGATACCTCAGATGTAATCGCAAGGTTTCCGAGGATAGCCCTAACTTTCCCGGAGTGACCCCAGACTTTGTACAGCCGGTTTCTACTTCAAACCAGCCTTGTACTCACCCGGAGTCATGCCGTTGTATTTCTTGAACACTTTGGAGAAATAAGTGCGATCCGAATAGCCCAGCTTCATCGACACCAGCTCCACCGTCTCCTCCTTGCTGCGAAGCATCTGCATTGCCAGCTTCATCTTAAAGCCATGCGCATAATCGATAAAGTTAAGTCCCGTCAGCTTCTTGAAATAACGGGAGAAATAGCTGGGATTCAAGTAGAGCTTATTAGCCATCGTCACCGACGAAATATGCTCCGTTAGATGATTCAGAATATACTGGTCGATCGCCTTAAGCTTCGGCTCCGGCAGCGCCGCAGGCGCGGAGCGAAGACGGACGAGCGCTGTCGCCCTGTCCAGCGTCAGCCGGGTCGTCTCCTCCCAGCGCGAGGTATGGCGAAGCAGCGAATGGAACATTTCCTGCTCCTGATCCGGCAGCGCATCCCCGCTCTCGTCCTCAAGCAGCCGTATCGCCTCCGAGCAGCTTGCCGTCCATTGGGCGGCCGGCATCCGGCTGTCCCGCGCATGCTCAGCCGCCTCCGCGATCAGCTCCGCCACCTCCCGTTCATCCCCTCGTTCGAACGCCGCAAGCATCGCGTCTCGCTTCTCGCGCAGAGATACGGACTCGCCCTCCGCTTTGTAAGCTTCGCCAGTGAAGCCGGCAATCGCTCTCCCCCGATTCCCGTCGTAATAGTGAGCGCCCAGCTCGGAGCGCAGCTTCTTCAACACTACCGGAAGCGACTGCACCCCCGAGAACAGCCCGCTGATTTCGTAGCGGGTATCCAGCTTCAGAAACGTCCGCGTCTTGTCCTGCAGCTCCGCCAGCGCGCTCTCCATCCGCTCGCTCGGGTTAACCGCCAAATCCCGTTTATAGTTGCCAATCAGCACGAGGCGTGTCGGGTCGTCCATGAACACGGAGGCGCTGCCCGTCTGCTCCAACACTTCGAGAGCGATGTTGTACCACGCGTATTTCAGCAGCTCGACGTCTTCCAGCCGATACTGCCCGCTCAGCGAAGCCAGATCCATATAGCCGAGGCCGACGATAAACTCCGAATGCCGCCATTCAATTCCCAGCTTACGACCCATATCCATCGCGATGCCTTCGCCCCTGTCCGCCTCCAGCTGGCGCAGAAACGTTCTTTTCAGCACATCCTTGTGCCGTTCGACCTCCTCCCGATAAGACAGCTGCACCTCGTGGTCCGCCATCGCCCGCGCCAATCGAATCGACTTCTTCACGCTGGCCTCCAGCTTATCCGCGGTCAACTCGTCCTTGATCAGATAGTCGTCGGCTTTAAGCTGTACAGCCTGCTGTGCGTAATGAAAATCTTCATGGCAGGTCAGAAAAACGATGCGAACCTCCGGCTGTTTTCTGCGAAATTCCTCGGCCAGCTTAATCCCGTCCATCTGCGGCAGGCCGATATCGGTAATGACCAGGTGCGGCCGGATCTCGTCAAACTGCTTCAGCGCCTTGACGCTGGAATGAACGGCTCCGGAGATTTGGCAGCCGATCTCTTCCCAGGCCAGCATTTTCTGCAAATAGCGGAGCATCGGAACATCGTCGTCAATCAGCATTACTCTGAACATCTGGTTGCCCCTTCCTAACGCATAGTTCCGAACGGGATTGTCAAGACGACCGAGGTGCCATCCTCGCCGCTTCGCAGCTCCATTTCAGCCTTTGGCCCATAAGTCAGTTTAAGCCGTCTTCTAATATTGCCGAGGCCGATGGATTGACTGTCCGCAGCGGCTTCCGCCGTCTCCAAGGAGGCCGCAACCTCTGCCAGCTCGCCGGCTAACATCCCTCTGCCGTTGTCCGCCACCTCAATCTCGAAGCCCGTCCCTCGATTACGCACATCGACCCTAATTCGATCCCCATCGCCGCTCTCCTCGAAGCCATGAATAATCGCATTCTCCACCAGCGGCTGAAGAATCAGCTTAGGCACGCTTACGGTCTTCAACTCGTCGGGCAGCTCGACGACAAGCCGAACCTGCATGCCGTTGCGCATGTTCATAATGTCCACATAGTCCTGAAGCAGACGGCATTCCTCCTCCAGCGGTCCCGGCTCATGCACGCGCATATACGCCCGCAGCAAGTGCATTAGAGCGTCGATCTGCCGGCCATTGTCTTGGTCGTCCGACATCAGCAGGTTGCATTTAATGGAGTTAAGCGTATTAAGCAGAAAATGCGGCCGGATTTGCGAAAACAGCGCCTGCAGCTCGATCATGCGTTTCTCTTCCTGCTCCTGCTCCACATTGGCGATCAGGCGGTTGATCTGATCCAGCATTTTGTTGAAGGCCGCTCCCAGTACCGCGACCTCGTCGCTGCCCCGGGTAGGAAAGCGCACGAGCCGATTGCCGCCTCCGAACTGCTCCGCCGTACGTTTGAGGCGGTGCAGCGGACGATGCAGCGACCTGGCAATAAACACGGAAATGGCGAGAAACAGCACGATGCACGCTCCCAGCAGCAGCGCAAAAAAGCGGAACAGCTGCGCAAACTCCCTCGTAATGTCTCCGCTGGACGTCTTGTGAACGAGGCGCCAATCGACTTTGGACACCGTTTTCTCGTATTGAATATCCTGTTTCTCCCCAGCACGGGTCTGAGCCTCTTCGCCGGCAGTCGAATAGAGAAGTTGGCCCTCCTTGTCGTACAGCTCGAACTGGCCGCCGTCTTGCGCCGCAAATAACGAAGCGAGATACTGCATCGGGATGCCGACGTACAGAGTGCCGAGCGCTTGGCCCGACACCGGGTCGGCAATGCTCCTCACCGCAAAATAGTACGTCTCCTTAAACGGACCATAGCTGATCTTCAGCGGCTCCGATCGGATCCACCTCACCGCGTTCGGATTGTCCGAGCGATCTACAGCCGCCCCCGGCTTCGCTAACCACCGCTTTAACGACTGGTATTCGAGCGGGTTGTTCACGCCATAAATAACATAACCGCGATTGTTGACGAGAAATACCGGCGCATTTAAGCCCGAGGTTTTAGAAAAGGCGATATCCATAAATTCCGAGATGTTCTGATGGCTGCGATACTGTGCGGAGGTAGCGATCTTCGCGACGTCCTTGAAGCTGCGCAGATCGGCCGTCAGACTGCTGCCGCCGTAGCCGATCAAATTCATGGCGTACAAAATATCCTCGATATTGCGGCCCAGGTTATCCGCCATAATGCCGACGACGTTCTGACGGGAATTGTTCACCTTGTCGACGACCAGCTTCTCTATCGTCCCGTAAGAGAGCACGGATACGGCCGCAAGCGGCAGCAAAATAAAAATCCATAGAGAGAGCTGAATTTTCGTGTAGTAATTGAAACGCCGCATGATCCCCATCGATGGACTCTCCCTTGAGGTTATTCGACTTCATGCCAGGGCGTGTCTGCATACTCCGAGGATAGCAGATTTTGCCGAATTTTTGTTCCATGCAAGGAACTTTTGTGAAGGCGTACCGGGGGTACGTCAAGCAAAAGTGACGCAGCAGGGGAGGTGAAAGATGCCCCCGAGCGGGTTTGCAGACACGCCCTAACGCCGCAGGCCGCCGGGGAAGCGCAAAACGGCGAAGGAAGGCGACCGTCCGGCCGCCTTCTCGCTTAATCTATTTTAATTTCTTCGCTTCGTCCATCATATATTGCTGAGCCTCTTCCACGGACAAATTATCCAGCAGGAACTTGCTCATTCCGTCCTCAAGCACCTTCTTCATTTGACTGGACGTAGGCGTAGACAAGCTTGCGTCGTAGATCGTCTTAACGCGGGCGTCGTACATGACGTTAACGAGCGAATCGACGTCGATCAAGTCCTTGTTGTCTCCGATCAGCTTGTCGATGACGAGCTTCGCATCGGCTTTTTTCCAGCCCGGCATATCGCGGATGACGTCCATCTGCGTCGACAGGTAGCGCAGGAACTGGTAAGATTCCTTTTTGTGCTTTGAGCTGGACCCTACAGCTCCAAAGTTGCCTCCGATGTAGGACAAGCCCGTCTCCGCATCCTTGGAGGATTGCGGAAGCGGCGCGAACACCGTCTTGAAGTCGTGCGGATTGTTCTCCCGATCCATCAACTGGCCGAGGAAAAAGGTTGCCGTCGGGACCATCGCCGCTTTGCCGTTCACGAACTCCGTCCGGTAATGCAGCTTGGCGCCAAGCGTGTCGGATAACGGGGCCGCCGACTTGTCCTCCTGCTCCATCGCTCTTCTCAGATTAAAAAATTGCGCGTACGACGGATCGTCGAAAATCGGCTGCTTATCGGCGTTGACGAACGGATGTGGTCTCTCCGTGTAGGCGATCAGATTGTCGTACTCTCCCCAAGTATGGAAGAACGCTCCGTAACGCTTCTGCTCTCCTTCGCCCTTCGTCAGCCGCTTGGCCAGGTCGCGGTAATCGTCCCATGTCCAGCCCCATTGCGGTACGCTCTCTCCGGCTTCCTTCAGAACGCTCTCGTTCAGCGCGACGAGCCAGAGCGAAGCCAGATCCTGAACGCCATAGATTTGCCCGTTGATCATCGGGTTGATGTAGTACTCAGCGGCAGGATCGACGCCCTCTTCCTTATAAAACTCGTCCAGAGGGGCGAGCACGCCGCGAGCGGCGCGTTCAAGCAGGAAGTCCACGTTCGGGAACGAGGCGATATCCACCTCTTCGCTGGCCGCCATCATCACGTCCAGCTTCTTCAAGTAGTCGGTGCTGTCTCCGTTCGTGACGAGCGGCACGTATTCCACCTTGATCTCCGGGTGATCGCGCTCAAAGTTGGCGATAATCAGACGAAGATCCTCTTCTCCCTTATTGTTCAGCCAGCTGTGATACTTGATCGTCACCGGGTCCGCAGCCGGGGCGGGCGAATCGTTCGAGGCGGAAGCGCTTGCTTTCTCAGACGGAGAAGACTCCGACGCCGGCGACTGCGAAGCCGCCCCGTTGTTGTTGCCGCAAGCGGCAAGCATGCTGAACACCAGCAATGTCGATAACATGACCCATAACCTTTGTCTCATTTCGTAACCTCCAATGGCAAGATGGTTGCAAAACCAGTATAGAGAATCAATTTTCTTGCAGGTGTGCATTTTTTTGCTATATGTGTGCAAGATTTTGTCTATCCTTTAACTCCGCCTACCGTAATCCCCTTTACCACCTGCTTCTGAAGCACGATAAACACGAGCAGCAGCGGCACGATCGCCGACAGCGACGCCATCATCAGCGCGGCATAGTTATCGCTGTATTGGTCTCGGAAGGACTGAATGCCCAGCGTAATCGTGAACAGCTTCGGATTGTAGAGGAAAATAAGCGGGCCCTGATAATCGTTCCACGTCCATAGAAACTTCAGAATGCCGACGGTCGCCAGAATCGGTTTGCACAGCGGCAGCATAAGCTGCCAGTAGGTGCGGAAATAGCCGGCTCCGTCGATTTTGGCCGCCTCCATAAACTCATGGCTGATCCCCAGCATATATTGACGCATGAGGAAGGTCAGCGGGATGGAGAAAGCGCCCATCAGAATCAACGATTCGTGCGTATTGTACAAGCCCAGCCATTTAATCATAATGTATCGGGGCACTAGTGTCGCTTCATTCGGGATTAAGAAGAAGGACATGAGCGCTGCGAACGCCATAGCTTTGCCCGGAAAACGAAGCTTGGCGAAGGAGAACCCCGCCATCGACGAGAACAGCAGCGTGCACAGCGTCATCAGTACGGACAGCTTTAAGGAATTCCAGTAAAACAGATCAAACGGCACCTTGCCCATCCATACGGTCTTGAAGTTCTGAATCAAATTCCACTTCTCCGGAATCCAGCGCACCGGATACGTCATCACGTCCTTGTCCAGCTTCGAGGCCGCCGAGAACATCCACAGCAGCGGCGCGAAGAACAGGAGCGAGAACAGACCCATAAGCGCGGTCAGCACCGCATTCGTCAATAGCTTCCGTTGCATTGCAATCCTCCTACTCCTGCTTTTTCTGAACTTTCCAGGTGATGATCGTGATGAAGGCGATAATGAGGAACAAGGCCCAGGATAGCGCCGAAGCATATCCCATTCTAAAACGTTGGAACCCTTCCTCGAAAATGTAGTACACCATCACGTTCGTCGAATTGTTCGGCCCCCCGGAAGTCAGGAATGCGATCAGGTCGAACACCTTAAAGGAGGAAACGATCAGCGTGATGCTGAGGAAAAAGGTCGTCGGAGCGAGCAGCGGAATCGTAATCTTCCAAAATTGCTGCAAGGACGTAGCTCCGTCGATATTCGCCGCCTCGTACAGCTCGTCGGAAATGTTGGTCAAGCCGGCGAGATAGATGACGATATTGTAGCCGATCGATTGCCATACGGCGATAATAATGATGGCCCACAGCGCAAAATCGGTATCCCCCAGCCACTTGGGCGGATCGGTGATGCCGAGCTTCATAAGCGTACGATTGATCGGGCCGAGCGAAGGATGGAACAGCGCCGACCATACGGCAGCCACCGCGACGGTCGTCGCGATGTAAGGAATAAAGAATACAACCTTGAAATATTCCTTGAGAAACAGCCGGCTATGAATAATGACCGCGAACACGAGCGCGATCGCCATTCCTACGGGAACGGTCGCTGCGGTGTAGACCAGATTGTTCGTCAGCGCCTTCATGAACTTGGTATCCTCAAACAGCGACTGGAAATTGTCCAGGCCCACGAACCGGATTGAGCCTAGTCCGCCAACCAGATCCCAATCGGTAAAGCTCAAATATAGCGAAAACAATAGCGGAAACGCGCCAAGCAGGACGATTCCCAGAAATTCAGGCAATACGAACAGCCAGCCTACAAGCGCTTCCCTGCGCGCCTGAGTCCATAGCGGACGAACAGCGCCGCTGCGCCCCGCTCGGTCGGACATCTGTGGAGACGTCATGCGCTCACCCCTTATCAACTTCGATTCTAGATTTGATTATAGGGGCGGCACAGCAACGTGAATGCGGACGATTTGTACCAGAACGTGCACTATTTTGACCTTCGCTTTGGGGAAGCCTCCGGAATGATGACAGGCAGCGGATGCCGCAAAGCCGACACAAAAAAAGCCGTTGTTTTGTTGTTGATGCCAACAAAACAACGGCTTTTCCCGTGCTCAACTGTCGAGAACAATTCGCCGTTGGCGTATCGTTCGCGTTACCCTTCCGTCCGGCGCAGAGCTTCCGCAAACAGCAGCAGCGTCAATCCTTGACCGTATACAGTAGGAAATATCGGAACCTTGTTGTACGCCGCTACACTTTCCAGCACCGGCGTTCCCCCGGAAGCTCCGCGAACGGCGCCATTGTCGCTTATGTACGCAACCATCGCCAAGACCGTCCGGTCTGCGCTCTCTTTCAAGGAGGCCGGGGCAAGTCCCATTCGAGCAGCCTTGTAAATGCCGCAGGCAATCCCCGCCGAGCCCGACGTTTCCTCATAAAAATCGGGGCGATCCAGTACGGTAGGCCACAATCCGTTTGCATTTTGGCGTAGCGCAAGAGCGTCAATGAGCCGCCGGTACCTTATCTTAATCTCGGTCAGCGTCTCATTTTCGCCGAAGTCGAAGCCGCTGCTCGCCAGCTCCTCCAGAATCATCGGAATCCCGCAAGCGTTCCAGGCATTCGCTCTGTTCCAGCGCGCAGCCGACATCCAGTCGCCCGCCTCGCAGTTCCATCCGTGGAAGAGCAAGCCCGTCTCCTCATCCTGCAAGGCGCGAAGATGCAGCAGCACCTGTCTCAACGCCTCGTCTGCCATCCCGCGATCCGACAGCAGCCGCGCGGCGCGGGCAAGAAACAGAACCGCCATGAAGATAGTATCGGCCCATATCTGTTCGCGGAACGAGGCCCTCTCCGTCACGGTATGCTCGAAGGCGCCGTTTCTCGTACGAGGGGACTGCGCCGCCATCCACTCCGCGATCTCTTTTGTTTTCTCTCTATAGTATGGATTGTTCTGCCTATTGTACAATTGCGGAAAGACGGCGAAAGGCGCCATTGCATTGATCACCCTGACAGCTTCGGACTGATCTCGATTTCGCGTTACCCAAGCCTCGACCTCGCCAATGACACGCTCCTCTCCCGCCGCTCTCCCGTATTCGGCTGCCGCAATAAGGCCGACCCCGGCATTCCAATCCCACCGATCGATATTCATCGCCCAGTCGATCCATTCATGATTGCCCCACTGCGTCCGTTCGCTGTGCATCATATATTGATAGACTTGACGCGCCTTCTTCTCCAAGGTTTCTCTATTCATGCCAAGCTCCTCTCTCCCCATCCCCGTTACAATAGTTGGTTGCGATACTCCGTGGGCGTCAATCCGTAATGCTTTTTGAAGCTCTCTCGAAAATGATCCAAATCTGTATAGCCGATCCGGCCGCAAATCTCATTAATCCGATTCGCAGGATCTTTTAATAACCGGGCAGCTTCCTCCATCCGAAGCCGAATGATCAGATGGTTGATCGTCATACCCGTCACTTCTTTAACGAGCAGGTTCATATATTTCTCGCTTAGTCCGACGGCAGCAGCAACATCGGATAAGGCCAAATCCTTGCGCATATACTGCTCCTTCACATACTGTACGGCTTGCTCGACCAACTTTTTCTTCTTCAAGTTGCCGGACAATTCCCCGCCATGAAGAAGCTCGGACAGATTCGGCAGCTTATTCCTGGATACCCGCTCCGCCAAATCCAGCTCTCGGCGTTCCTCCCGTTCTTTCTTCAGCGCTCGCACTGCGCGCGCCAGAACTTGCTCGATCTCGGCCGGGTCGATCGGTTTCAAGACGTAGTCGAGCACTTGAAGCTTCAAGGCCGTTCTTGCATGCTCGAAGTCGTTCAGCCCGGATAGGATGATACACCGAATATCGGGCTTGCGTGCTTGCACCGCCTGAATCAGCTCCAAACCGTCCATCTTCGGCATTCCGATATCGGTTAAGAGCAGGTCCGGCTCCTCCGCATCCAGACGGGCAAGCACCTCCTCTCCGTTGCTGAACGCACCGCTCATGACAATCCCCAAGCTATGCCAGTCTATAGCGTGTACCAGCGTTTCGCGTACGGTTTTGACATCCTCGGCAATAAACAGCTTATACATTCGCCAACTCCTCCTGACCCGGTATTCTCTCTGCTATACGGAAGGGCATCTCAATCTCGACGCAGGTTCCCGTATCTGCAGCCACGTATCGCAAGCCGTAAGCCTCTCCGCAATGCAATTGGATTCTCCGATGCACATTCAGCGTGCCGTAGCCGGATCGGACTCCGCCTGCTTTCCCGCCGGAAGCAATTCCCGGGTGATCGCGCAGCAGCCGATTCATCCTGACGGGGTCGCAACCTTGCCCGTTATCTTCAACGCGCAGCACAAGCCCCTTATTGGTCCTGCCGGCCGTTATTCCGATGCAGCAATTCGAGACTTGGCCCGCAAACCCGTGCTTGATCGCGTTCTCCACGAGCGGCTGAAGGGATAAATGAACGACACTGGCCGACATTAGCTCGTCCGGCACCTGAATATCCACTTGCAGGTTATCCATCATCATCTGCTGAATATGAAGATAAGCCTCTACCTGGTTCACCTCGTCCCTCAAGGAGATCCAGGCCTCTCCCCGGTTCAGGCTATGGCGGAAAACATTGGCCAGCGAACGCACAATGTGGCTCGACTCCCGATCCCCGGCCATAATCGCGCGGCAATTGATCAGATCCAGCGTATTGTATAGAAAATGAGGGTTGATCTGAGCGTGCAGCAGCTCCAGTTGAAGCTGGCGGCGTTCCATTTCCTCGACGAAGGACTTCTCGATCAGCGCATGCAGCGTAACGAGTATAGACGAAAATTTCTGGCCCAGCTCGTCCACTTCGTAGATCCCCGAATTTTGTTCCGGCAGCGGCTCCTTAAATTCCAGCACCTCCGGACGATGCATCGCCGAGACAAGCCGTGTAATCGGAACGGTGACTCTGACGACGATTCTGCGAAGAATAACGCCTGCGACGAGCAGAGCGGCAATCGCCGTAGCCGCGCCAATCGCCGATATGGCGAACGTGTATTGAGTAAAATGACTTTCCGGCACAACCGTCAGCAGCTTCCAGCCATTCGTGAACGTATCGAACATGACGCGATGCTGCTCGCCGTCCACCTTCGCCACCTGCGATCCTTTAGCGCCTTCCAATTCGCGAATAAACGGCAATTCTCCCACCGATTCCAGGAAGCCGTACCGCTCGCTGTAGATGACCCGATTGTTCTCGTCCAGGAGGAGATGATAGCCCTTCTCCAATTGCGCATTCTCGAATACGCTGCGAATACTGCCCGTATCCGCGCCGACGATGACGACTCCGACGCTGCGGCCGTCTTTAATGCTCGTCTTTATTCTCGCGGAATAGATCATCGCAGAATTGGATTGTCCCGTCCGCTGCCCCCACCATTCCGTCTGCCGTGTCCCGCTCTTCAAGCTGCGATACCAGATTTGGTCTTGCAAATCTTCATATTTGTAGATCCCCGGTGTCGGATCGAAATGATCGGTTGCGATGCCGTATAACCCGCTTCCCGGCTCCAAGGCAATCGAGATGGCATAAGACTTCTGGGCCGTACTGCGCGAACCGGTATCATTCAGAAGAGATAGCAGGGACAAATTTTCCAGATTCGTCTGCAAAGCGAAATAATCCCCGACCGCATCGTAAGCTTCCTCGTATCTGCGATCTAGCAACCCCTCAATAGAAGGATTGCTCAGAATAAAGCCTGCCACATTATTCATCGTTTCGAACTGATACCAGATGTTTCTGTAGACGAATTTCATTGATTGATTCGCCATATTTAACGTATGGTCATTCTGTACCCGAATAAGAATGTAACTGGCTGCCGTAGCGAAAAAAGCGATAATGATAACGATCAACGCAAATATAGGAAGACTGAGCCGCGATAGCAGCTTTGCATGACGTGCGATCATCCTGACCAGCCTCCTTAGCCAGATGCGATTGTAGGAGCCCCCACAGCCGACTTCGGCCGGATGAGGGGCTCCCTACTTCATTATCCGTTAATTAAATTGTAAATCACTTGCGCAGCCTCCGCGCGAGTTGAATTGCCCTTCGGTATGAATCTACCTGACGCACGGCCTCGAACCAGCCCCAAAGCCGCCGCCTCCTGTACATCTTCAACCGCCCAGCCCGAGATTTGCGCCGCATCCGTAAATGCCGCACCCGTATCCTCCATCGCTCGACCGCCGATCATTCGATAAGCCTTCATCGTCATCACGACCATCTGCTCCCGCGTAATATTGCCGTTGGGATTGAATGTAGCTGCGCCCGTGCCGTTGACGATTCCCGCTTCGTATGCGATGGATACCGCCTCCGCATACCACTTATCCGCGGGCACATCCCCGAACGGCATGACGCCTGTCTTCGTCAGCTTCAGCGCTTTCACCAGCATCGCCGCGAATTCCGCCCGCGTAATCGTCCGGTTAGGCTCGAACTTCCCGGCGCTTGTTCCTTGAACGATCTGCTTTTCCGCCAATTCCCGTATGATGGCATAAGCCCAGTGACTTGGCTTCAGATCGGAGAATTCCTTCGCGGGATTAGCAGGCGTTTCAGTGGTATTCGTGCCGTTACCATCAGGCTTAAGGGGCGTCTCCGGTTCAGTTGTCGTTACAGACCCGGAAGACGCCGGAGGCTGATTCCCCCCCGATGTCGGAGGCGTTGTGGATGGATTGCCGCCCCCATTGCCGCCATTCCCTTCGCCCTCTCCGCCGCCTGGAGTCGACGGATGGTGATCGATGAATTCGAATCGATCGTAGAGCGCAGGACTTTTCGAGTCGGCCGTTCCCTGCGTCCACTGGATAAAGTTGTCCCGTCCGTTCTGGTAGTCCGCATCGTTGACGGCGACATTAAAGCCGATCGTCTGACCGAGCGCCGGACCCAAATCCTTCACGTAGGCGCCCGGAATCATTAATTCATAATAGGTCATGCCCGCCGCTTCGTCCCGAATCGCTTCAAAAGGGACTTGTCCGCTTACGTCGCCATTCGGATTGGGCGGGGCCGAATAGAAAATATTCACCAGATGTCTGCCGTCATCCCCGAGCGCAAACCCCCATTCGGTATCGGCGGCGCCGTAAGGGGATTCCCGTCTATTCAACGGATCCAGACTGATCTGGATGGAATCGTTCTTCCACAGGTTCGCTGCATTCTCGGATTGCTTGTGTACATTGTCCCGCACAGCTATAGCGAAATACATCCCGTCATCTGTCCACTTCGCATACGCCGTCGCCTCAAGGCCGTTCGGGTCGTGGAACCCTGCCGCATTCTGATCATTCCTGCGCAAGTGTACAGGATAGGCATCGCTCCAGTCCTGCAAGTTTCCATCCACCGTGATATCGCCCGACGACTGAATCAAATTAAAGTCCAGAGGCATGGCCTCGTCGTGGAAAATGACTTTGCCGCTCGCCGACTCGTTCACCTGCAGATCGACGAAATAGGCATTAAAAGCCGCAGGCTGACGATACGTCCAACGGAAATCCAATTGTATGCGATCACCCTTCTTCAGACCGCTAAACGTAGAGGAGGCGACCGGTTCTAATAAAGTGCCGTCCGGCCCTTTCAGGGTAACTTCCCCCGCCTTCTCCGCAGAGGATGTGCCCGTCAACACTACGGATACAACATCCAGATTTTCAATCGTCTGTTTAACTGGAAGAAGCTTCGCGGCCAGTCCTTCCTCAACGGTTAGCTCCACTTTCTTCGTGTCGAACGCCGATCCGTTATGCACGATCGTAAACTCAAGCTCATAGCGCCCTTTAACAGTTCCTTCCGGCACAAGCACTTGCAGTACCTGTTCAAGCTCGCTTTGCGCAGGAATCGTCAGATCCAGGCTATCAAGCTCGGTTTGCGCAGCTTCCCATCCATCCGGCAGCTTTATATGAACCGTTACCGGCTGCGGAGCGTTCGTACTGTTCACGAAGGATAGATTAAACACCGTCGTATATCCGGCTTCACCGTTCACCTGGGTCGGCGTAACGTTGGCCAGCACTCCAATAAATTTAGCCGGCTCGGATCCGACCATCGTCTCAACTGTTCCCGCAAATTCCCGCGCCAGCAAATTATAGGCATAGCTTTCCGCATAGCTGCCTCGCGCGAAAGCCGTTTCCGCCAGTCTGCCATATCGGTTCAGACGAAGCACCGCCGATTCGGATACGGGCATGACGTTATAATCGCCTTTCTTGGCATGGAATACAGCAGCCGCAGCTTCCGCTGCATGACTGTAATCCAAGCTATTCGCGCCTATGCCGGAGAGCGCGTACACTAACGCGACCGAAGCGCTCTCCGCCCAATTATATAGGGCCTCCAGCGCAACATAACCGGGAGCGCCTTCGATGGAGCCATTCTCGATCTGTCCGGCGATTTGCGACATAAGCGAATACACGGACCGGATGCCCTGCTCCAATTCCGCAGCCTGATCTCCATTGCCGGCTACCGTCTCGAATTGAGCAGCAATGCGCTCGATTTCGGCCACATCGTCGGCAATAAGCGCAGCGTTTTCCACAGTCTGTACCCGGTTCAGCTTGGTTACGGCTTCTTGTTTCTTGTCTTGCAGCAGCTTGGCCGCAGCCTGGAATACAAACTCGGCCGGCGCTCCCGTCACATAGACCGGCGAACCCGATACATTCAGTTGTACGCGGCCGGCAGCCTCCGATACGGGAACGTCAACGCCGTTAATATCCGTCACCTGCACACCCGCCGCGCCGAAGGGAAGCGTTAGGGTCGCGGTTGGCGGCTTAATCGCCGGGTTGTCCTTATGGTCCACCTTCTTCCAGGCTGTAAGGACGGGCTGTCCGTCATTCAGAAATAGATGAACGGCAACATCCGGATTACCGGTATCCCAGGTTCCGATGTAACGCGCTTTATCCAATTGGGTCATCAATTGGTTAACTGCGGCATAAGCGAGCTTCGGCCGCCCATTATTGTCGGTAATTCCCCAGAAAATATCGTAATAACGGTCGTCGGTTCCGTCGTTTTTGTAATCGTAATACTCGTATGCCTTCACCTGGTCCGTGATCATATAATTCAGGAAGGCGCGAACGATATAGTCTCGTTGAACCTCTTCCGATACGGATGGATAACCGCTCTTCGCAGTCGGCCAGCCGCCCTCGGTCAAATAGTAATCCTTCCAGCCGCCGTAAGCGTCTACCAGGCCTTTCACGGCGTTAACGAGATTTTGCAAGTTGCCGTCCGGCATGGAGTTGTATACATAGGGATGATAAGAATAAGCGTCCGCATAATCGTATGAACCCAGTTCAAGCTCTTTCGGCAGGACGCTCAGTACGCTGGAAGTATGATCGCCGGCGAGCAGCATCGCATTCGGATCGGCTTTCTTCATGTTGAGATAGGCAATCTTCTGCAGTTGAACGAATTCCGCGGGAATGTACGGCTTGGAGAAAATCTCCGGCTCGTTCGGCATTTCCCATTGCCTGATCCTGTCCTTGTATTTGGCAACGACATTCGTCACGAAATCTCCCATCGCTTTCAAGGAGTCCGTCCTATTGATCGTGCCGGACTGATAGTTGGCGTTCTTGTCGATCGACAGCACGGTGATCTGATTGAATCCGTAGGAGAACAGCTTGTCCAGCTGCGGCTCCACTCGGCTGTAATCGTAGATGGGCGCTCCCGATAAATCCTTTACGTTTCTGTCCACATCCTCCCACGAAATGCCGGAGCGATGATGCCGGGCTCCCATCTTGCGGGCTCCATCGATAATATCGTCCTTCCAGTTCAGCGCATAATGAGTGTTTAATCCGAACTTGCTTTCATTGTCCAGATCCAGCTCTCCGATCGGCGCCGCGTTCTTGATAACCGCAAGTCTCATCCGTTTCGACAAGTCCGGCCGAATCGCGCCATCCACTATGAAATCGGTCGAGACCTCATAGGTTCCAATGGCATACAACTGCGGGTCAAACGGCAATACGTCAAAGCTGGATGCATAGGCAGCCAACGGATAGCTTTTCGTACCGGATGCGACGATCTCCCGGGCCCCATCCGCGCGGTTCACCGTATAATCCATCTGCACAACGTGCGCTTGCGATCCGGAATCCAAAGCGAGCGCTAGACTGGGCACTTCGTCCTGCGTGTAAATTCCCGCATAATTGCCCGACGGCTGAAGGTCCACTACGAAAGGCGACTGCATCGGCTCGATCGAGAAGTCGTCGATCATCAGGTTAATCCCGCCGACTACGTTCCACTGAAAATAGCCCTTGATAGGCGCGAGCGCATCGGAATCCTCGCCGCTGGCGATTTCGACGCCGTCAATGAACAGCTTGTGCGTAATTCCGCTTACTCGAAGCTCGTATTCGTGCCACTCGTCCAGCAGCGACTTGACGTAGTTCGCCACGTAGTAATTGCCGCCCAGCGTCGTCTTGCGCATGATAAAATACTTGGAATTATGCGTCGCCCATTCCATCGCATTGTTGTTCGCGTCATCCGTTGCCCGGTAACGGAACCGCCATGTATTTTGCACCGCATCGCTTGTTCTGGCATATTTCACTTTGAATTTGGCGATGAAATTGTCCACGTTCTGGTACACGGGAAGGTTCAGCTTGGCGCTGCCCGATCCGTTCAGATTAAGCACCTTATTGCCGTCCGACAGCTCGACGACTCTTGTATTTCCCCCCACGGTCCAATCTGCAGGAACCGTATTCGCCGGCACAGCGTCGAAATTGTTCAGGTACGGCTCAATCTGTCCGACGGCGACCACAACTTCTCCGGACTCCGGATAGCGTGCGGCATTGCCTTCCTCATCCTGAACGGCAATAAAATACCGGATTTTATCGGTTCGGTTCGAACCCGGGATCACTCCGGAATAGACGCCTTCCCCAATCTTAGGAGGCTGTAAAACAAGATCGAGCGAATCGTCACCGTAGCCATAGTGGATTAACGCTGTCGCAGAGGCTGTAGCATTCGCGACGGTAAAAGCTACAGGCACGTCGGCATTGTAGGGTACCTCTATCATCGGCGTGTGCGAGATTGAGTATGGGTCTGTCGCTGCGGCAACCGGCTTAACCGATACCTGCTCCACGTTGAGATAGACAGCTGTGCTCGCTGTCAGACTTTTTAATGAAAAGCCGATTCCCCCGGAAAGAAGAGAAGCATCGGAGAAAACGGTTACAAGAGAATTGTCGATATAGAGCTTAAATTCAGCTCCCTTCACTTCAATTCTGTACTGGTGCCAATCCGTCAGATTAAAGCCGGGCAGGACAGCGCCGATGTTCACAGGCGCTCCGACCATTTCTGTTGCCGAGGAGTTCGGATATTTCCACAACTCAACATAGCTGGCATTTTTGAATTCCAGAAAATAATAGCTTGTGCTGGACGAATAGCGGAACATCGTCCTGAAGCGATCGCCTTGCGCCGTAAATTCGAGGTTGTAATCCGCGGCCGTGTAAGGCAGCTGCGTCTGCTTCACTACGGCACGCTGAGGCCCCGTCAATGACGTCGATCCTTGCAACTGGGCTTCCGTTCCGGTTCCTTGAACCTGCCATGCCGCGCTGCCGAACAAATCCCAATTGCCCAGCCCTCCGGCAAAATCGTCTTCGTACAGCGAGGCCGGATCCGCCGCTTTCGTCGCAGCCGGGAGCATCGGCAGAATCATAGCAACGATGACCAATATAGACAGGCTCCGTATAAGCCTTCTCATCCGTTAACCCCCTTGAATAATAGTTTGAATGGGACTGTCCCATAAGCAGAGTTGCTTGAAATGATCGATGGATAAAGAAGGGGTATGTACCTCCCGGAGACTGCCTCATACGCTCCTGAAATCACCTTGCAACGGGTTTCCCAATTCAAATTTCAGGAGCGTATAGCATCGGAGGGAGGTACATCCCCCTGTCACCTTGTTCATCGATTATCTTTCTGAGCAACTTGGTTGGCTTATGGAACAGCCCCTTCGTTCAAGCTGTTATTTTCCCGACTTCACTTTGAAGGAGGCTTCGAGCTCGCTCAAAATTTGCGAACCGCCTTGCGATTTCCACTTTTCCACGAAGTCGTCGAACTTCTTAATATCGCCGCCCATAATGATTTGCGTAAATACGGAATCGCGCATCGTGTTCAACTCGACCAGCTTGGCGATTTTCGTCGGAGATTCCAAGTAGTTGGAGGCGTCTCTGATCTGATACTTGTTATTGATCGCCGTGCCCAGCGATTCTGCAAATCGCAGCGGCAACGACTCCAGATAACGCGGCCAGCCGTTCAGCCCTGGAGCGAACAGATAGCTCTGGATGCCGCGGAAGTGTCCGTCCGGATCCTTCATCGTGGTCGGATCGACCAGATCGGTTACCGCCTTCATCGTGCCGTTCTCGACCTTGTAATCTTCCCCTTCGATACCCCAAACGGTCAGCATTTGGTTTTCAGGGGATAGCGACTCCTCGATAATCGCCAGCACTTTCTTGGGATCTTTCGTCTTCACGCTGATCGCGTTCATCTGGGAGAACGGCGCTCCGGCCGGCGCCACCGCATTCCCGTCCGGACCGACAAGCGAATCCGTCAGCGTCAAATATTTGTACGGTTCGTTGGATTGATCCGGGAGCGTGCCGTCCGCCTTGAGATCGCCGCTCTTGATCAGCATATTCGTCTCGATCTGCGTATCGTATCCGCCCGGCGTAGACCACCAGCCCATCCAGGAGAACAGCTTGCCGCTGTACAGCTTGGTTCGCAGCTGCTCCTCCTTGATCGTCGCAAACTCCTTGTCGATCAGCCCTTCCTTATACATTTGCTGCAGGAATAGAAGCGCTTCTCTCATTTGCGGCTCAATGTCATAGTTGCTGAACTTGCCGTCCTTCTCCGTGAAGAAGCCCGGAGTGACGCTGAATGCGCCGAAGATGTTGTCAAAAGAGTTGTTGGCGTATTTCACGTCGCCGATCTGTGCCGTATATCCGCCAAGCGGAATGACGTCCGGATACTTCGCTTTGATCTGCTTTAGAACGTTGTAATACTCATCCAGCGTTTTCGGAGTCTCGGCGCCGATTTCCTTCAAATAATCCGTTCGCATGACCAGGTCCCAACGGTAACCCGCTCCCGGCCCGCCTTGGTAAGGGATACCGTAAATTTTGCCGTTTACCTTCGCCTGCTCGAACGCTTCCTCCGATACTTCACGCATAATGTTAGGCGTATCCGTCTCATTGATCAGATCCGTCAGATCGACGAACGCGCCCTGCTGCGCATACTTCTGGAAATCGTCGGCGAAATCGATTCTGACGACATCCGGAATATCGCCGCCTGCCATCTTCAGATTAAGCTTCGTTTTATATTGCTGGACATCTACCATCTCGGGAATAATTTTAATGTTGAGCTTTTCCTCAATCGCTTGCTTAACGACATCTTGCGCAGGATCGTAAGGCTTGGAAATATCTTGCGCCTTCAGCCACTTCAGCTCATAAGGCTCCTCCGCTTGGGGCGTTTCCGACGCCGAGGCAGACGGGGAAGACACCGACGATGCCGACGGCGACGGAGTCGCGGACGGCGAAGCGTTGCCGCTGTTATTGTTGCTGCATCCCGTCACCATCAGTACGCCGGTCAGTGCGGCAGCAACGACGCCATAAGACCATTTTTTCTTTTGCTGAGACATGAACAATTGACCTCCTCATATAAAATCCGCTTGATTTATATTTACCCTTGTGGGGATAAACCGGAAGTACGGTAATACGGACGAACAGTTAACCTTTTACGGACCCGATCAGCATCCCTTGTTCGAAAAAACGCTGGACGAACGGATAAATCACCATCATCGGCAGCGCCACGATTACGATTGCGGCCATCTGAATGCCGATTGTGGGCGGGGGAGCCGAGCCGGCCGCCTCTAGCAGTTCCGGCGGAAGGCTGGAGCTGGCGATGATGGTTCGCAGGACAAGCTGAACGGGCGCTTTGTGCCAATCCGATACGTAGAGCAGAGCATTGAAGAAATCGTTCCAGTACACGACCAGGTAGAGAAGTCCGACGGTTGCAATAGCCGGCATGGATAAGGGCAGCACGATCCGCCATAAAATGGTGAACTCGGAAGCGCCGTCAATGGCAGCCGATTCTCGCAAGCTTTCGGGAATGCCTTCGAAGAAGGTTTTCATAATAATCATGTTGAACGCGCTGTAGGCCATGACCAGGATGAGCACGATATTCGTATTCAACAATCCCAATTGCTTGATCGTGATGTAGGTAGGAATCATTCCGCCCCGAAAGAGCATCGTTAACACAAAGTACACCATGATGATCCTTCGTCCCGGCAGCTTCTTCTCTGCCAGCGCATAAGCCGAAGTCACGGTAAGAAACAGCGCCAGCGCAACTCCCCCGACCGTGTTCCGGATCGTATTTCCATAGGACTGATAGATCATCGAGCCTTCCTTCAACAAGTACTTGTAATACTCCAAGCTGAAGCTTGAGGGAAAAAGGATCATGCCGTTCTTCTCGCTGAATTGGGAGTACGGCGTAATCGACACAGTTAGGACATACCAGAAAGGAATCACAATAATTAAAGTCAACAGTGTAAGCACAACGTAGTTGGAGGCGACGAATGCGGATTCCCCTCTTGTTAGCTTCACGGGTTCCCCCTCCTTGTCAGAAAATACCGGAATCATTGACTTTCTTGGCAATCTGATTGGCGACGAGCACCAGTACGAATCCGATGACGCCTTTGATGACGTCGGCCGCGGCGGCAAGGCTAAGGTTGAACTGCTCGATCCCTACCCGATAGATGTAAGTATCGAGAATATCCCCCACCTCGAACACCATCGGATTGTACAAATTGATGATCTGATCCAATCCGGCGCTCATCACGTAGCCGACCCTTAAAATGAAGATGACAATGATCGTCCCGGTAATTCCCGGCAAAGTAACGTGAAGCATCTTCTTAAACCTCGTTGCCCCATCCACTGTCGCCGCCTCGTACACCTCCGGGTTAAGTCCCGCGATCGCTGCGATATAGATAATCGCCGCCCAGCCCATCTCCTTAAGCGCATCCGTAACGACCAGAATCGTTCGGAAGTAATTAGGTTCAACGAGCAGGTAGGCCGGCGTACCGCCGAAAAACTCAACCGCCTTGTTAATCAAGCCCGTTTCCGGGGAGAGCAGAATGGTAACAATCCCTCCGTATACGACCCAGGACACGAATCTTGGCAAGTAAACGGCCGTTTGCAGCGTTTTCTTAAACCAGCGCTTGCGAATTTCGTTTAGCGAGAGCGCCAATACGATCGGGGCCACGAACCCGCTGATCATTTTGTACAGGCTGATAATCAACGTATTCTTAAAAGCGTTGCGAAACATTTCGGACTCGAAGAGCGCATTGAAATGCTGGAATCCGACCCAACGGCTCGCCGGAAATCCCTGCACGATGTTGTAGTCCATAAACGCGATTCTGATCCCGTTAAGCGGGAGGTAATCGAAAATGAACACCCATGCAAATGCGGGAAGCAGCAATAGATACAGCAGCTTGTACTTCCAAATCTGCTTGAGCCTCCGCCTCGGCAGCGGCGTTTGTTTCTTGGATATCCCGGCGGCAACTCGCTCCATCTTGCTTTCCTCCTATCCTCTCTCTTAAGCCGTCTCCGACGTCATGAAAGTGTTTACAGTGCTAGCTTATCTGAAAAGATAGGGCCGGAAAACCGGAATGGAGAACGATAATACCCGTGAAAAATCCTATTTATCGGATCGGCCGGCCGCTAGAATCATGACCCCTGCGGGAGGAATCTCAAGGGCATGAATGCCTGCGGACAACCGCAATTCGGAGCTCTCCACAACGTTGCCCATGCAATCTTTGATTTCCATCGTCCGACTCTCGATTTCCGTCATAAGCTCGATATATACGCCCCCGCTCCTCGTTCCGTTAACGATGATCATCGCCTGCGACTCTTCAAGGTCAATCGTAAGAACCGTACGGTGGTAAACAACGGCAATCCGCTTGTTCGCATCGCTTGCGACAACGAGCGGGTATAGCAGCTCGGGGTGATACGGCTCCAGACGGCCATTCAACAGAACGGAGCGATACTCGCGCCAGAAGGGCAGCCAGTAGGCGATCATCTTGACATGGTCCGCCGGCAGGCGATCCAGCTTGACGGAAATTTGCGGCACCGCAAACAACACGTTGATCAACTGCAGCGCTGCGCTTTCCACAGGGTCTTCCGGATGCCACATCAGCATATCGGCGTGAACCGCGGTATTTCCGCTCAACAGACGGATGTCCAGGGTGCGCACTCTATTTTCCAAGGAGTCGTTCGGACAGTCCGCCGCCCTGAACATATTGCCGTATTTGCGCATATAGGGCCCGATATAGCTCTGGCGAAACTCGATCATGACCTCCGGGTTAATGGCGCGAAGCCGCTCCATCACGTCGGACATCAACCGATCGACCGCCTCCGGCACGGAAACAAAATCCCGTCCGCCTCCGACTTCGCACTGCTTGCCCTCTGGCAGGTTAAAACTGTCAACAAAGTCCAGCTTAAAGCCGTCCAGCCCCCATTCCCGCATCGCCTGCTCGTAGATTCCGATCAAATAGCGCCTGATCTCCGGGAAACGCGGATCGACGACTCCCCAGCCGCGCGATTCGACCGTGTATAGCATTTTGTCGCGGAATCGTTCCCAGGCTTTGCTGTGCATGCCCACATAGGGCACGGAATACCACAGCATGTATTTCATACCAAGACGATGAACCCGATCGACATGGGCTTTCATATCGGGTATTTTGTCCGCGTTAACCTCCCAATCTCCGCAGTAGGCATATCCGCGCGCATTGTTGGCGGTTTGCCAGCCGTCGTCTACGATGACCGTTTCGCAGCCCAAATCTTTTGCCAGCCGGCACTGCTCTTCGATGGACTCCGGCTCTACGTCTTGATGGAAGCTGTACCAGGTTGAATACATCGGTTCATAGGCAGACTGTGGTACAGGTGATGGGAGTAATCCCGGAAGTCCGCTCCACCATTGCTGAACCTCGCTCAAGCAGTCGTAGTAGGGCAGATCCCGGTAATCGACTCGCAATGTCTCTTCATAGCAATCAATTGGCGGCGTCGGCTCTTCGAACAGACGGATCGCGCAGTGAAACTCGGCCGATTCCTCATGGACGCCGGCTTTGCAGACAATCGGGTTAAGCGTGTCCGAGAACGCAAAGGTCATTCGACTGCGTCCATTGCCGCTGAACAAACTGACGACAGGCGCCGAATTTGTTGAATTGCTTTTATAACCGCCTGTCCAATCCGGGGCCAACCCGCGATTGCGATAACCGTTCGGATGCCATACGCCGTGAATATCCGCAATCGGATGCTTCCAAATCAATTGGAAAACGGGCGGCGTCTCCGGCTCGCTCGCCGTTACCCGGATATGAACAAGAACGACGCCATCCTCGGGCGACTCTACGTTAACCGTTGCCTGAAAATTGCCCCCGCCTCCGGTCAGTTGATAAGCATCAGGTCTTAAATGGTTTGAAATTGGCATACTTGCGGTTCCTCCAGCCTGTTTTAGACAATAAGAAAGTTAGCCCGATTGCAGCATGGCTTCATCCGGCATCGTTTGAATGATTGTGGAGCGGATGCCTCCCCTAGCGAGGATGGCATCCGTCCTAATTCTATTGCAGGCTGATCAGCCCGTAAATCATTTGTGCGGCTTCCGCGCGCGTCGAGTTGCCCTTCGGCATGAACCGACCTGACGCCCGGCCTCGAACCAGCTCCAGCGCTGCCGCCTCCTTCACGTCCTCAACCGCCCATCGCGAGATTTGCGCCGCATCTGTGAATGCCGCGCCCGCGACTTCCGCCGCTGGGCCGTCGATCATTCGATACGCCTTCATCGTCATTACAACCATCTGCTCCCGCGTAATATTACCGTTGGGATCGAATGTCGCTGCGCCCGTTCCGTTGACGATTCCCGCTTCATAGGCGATAGACACTGCCTGCGCATACCACTTATCTGGGGGCACATCTCCGAACGGCATAACGCCTGTCTTCGTCAGCTTCAGCGCTTTCACCAGCATCGCCGCGAATTCCGCTCTCGTAACAGTCCGATCAGGCTCGAATTTCGTCGCGCTCGTCCCCTGGATAAGCTGCTTTGCCGCCAGTTCCTGAATCACCTTGTACGCCCAATGCGCGGGCGCCAGATCCGCAAAGTCCTTCTTCACTTCAAGAACGGCGTATTTACTGAAGTGATGAATAAGCGCGGTCATCTCGCCATTGGCGTATTGTCCGCCGATCCA
This sequence comes from Cohnella phaseoli, assembly GCF_003386235.1. Taxonomy (GTDB): domain Bacteria; phylum Bacillota; class Bacilli; order Paenibacillales; family Paenibacillaceae; genus Cohnella; species Cohnella phaseoli. The sequence continues at coordinate 22,856 of NZ_QRDZ01000034.1, read as the reverse complement.
TTCAAGCTGACCCTCGTCGGCGATGTAATAAATGCCTGTCAGCTTCGGATTCATCGAAGCTTCGACCTTCAAGCGAATCACGATCGGCTGATCGAATGTCGTCAGCTTCTTGGTTGTGCCGCCTGCCGTTGTAAGGGTCAAGCTCAGCTCGTATATAGCGCTGCCTTGTTGGATGGCTGCGTTAGAGAATGGCTGCCCCTTGGCAAGAAGCTGTTGCCCATCGGAAGGCTTCAACGGCTCAAGCTTCAGCGAGATGACGCTGCCTTGCAGCTCTGCAGCAGAAATTTGCCCTGCCAACTGCTTGAACAGCCCTGAGGGAATTTCAAGAACCAGCTCATCCGTCTTCACTTCAAGCTTGTTCTCCCCCAGAAGCGCTGCCGCATTCGAGGGAAGCTTAACCTCCGTCGTATTCGCCGGCAGTTCAACGACGCTTCTGCCATTGGAGCCGTTCTTGAGCGAATTCGCCGGAACGGTTACGATTCCTTCGGATGCAGCCGGAGGTGCCGACGGAACGGTAGTCGTTCCAGTCGCAGGCCCCTGAGGAGTTGACGTCTGACCGCCTCCCGTTCCAGGCGTTTGCCCCGAACCGTCATCCGGGCCTTCGTTTCCGCCTGGCGAGCTATCGTTTTTAGCCGTTACGGCGACAACGCAGGTTTCTCCGAATTCGCCGTCGACTGTCGTTACCGTAACCTCGGCAGTACCCGCACTAACAGCGGTTACTTTGCCGTTGCTGTCCACGGTTGCAATCAACGGGTCGCTTGTCTTCCAAGTAACCGCTTTGTTCGTTGCATCGGCCGGATTGACTGTGGCAAGCAGCGTCGCCGTATCGCCCACATTAAGCGCTAATGTATCTTGATTCAGCGATACACCGGTCACCTCAACCGTCACCGGAGCTGCGACAATCGGCATAATGCGAACCTCGTCTACGAGCAGGTTAACTTCCGGGCCGACGCTTTTCAGAGCGTATCCAACCCCTCCGGCTTGCAGCGATGCATCGTTAAAAGTCGCGATCAAAGTATCGTCAATAAATAGCTTGAACTCGTTCCCGTACACTTCGATCTCGTATCGATGACTCTCCGTCAGATTAAAATCCGGGATCATCGCTTGGATATCCACAGTCGTCCCCACCTGAGACGGGCTGGAGGAATCCGCGTACTTCCACATTTCTACAACATCGACGTTCACGTTTCTCTTGAATTCCAAGAAATAATAGTTCGTTCCGGAAGTATATCGGAACATCGTCCGGAAGCGATCCGCGGTTGCAGTGAACGCAATGCTGTAATCCTGCGTCGTGTAGGGCAGCAGGGAGGCTTTCACCATGATGCGCTGAGGCCCCGTGAGCGTTGTCGAACCCGCTAGCTGAGCTACTGCGCCGCTGCCCTTGATCTGCCATACTGTGCTGCTGTACGACTCCCAATTGGCGAGTCCCTCTTGAAAGCTGTCGTCCAGAAACGGTTCCAGGACTACAGTGACCGTACAATCCGCAGTGAAGGAGCCGTCTTCCGTCGTTACCGAAATAACTGCCATTCCCGGCGCGATCCCCGTCACCTTGCCGCTTGCGCTAACTGTCGCAATAGACGTATTGCTCGAATTCCAGGTTACGTTTCTATTCGTGGCATCCACCGGCTCGAAAATGGCTTTTAGGCTCGCCGATTTCCCTGCGGCTAACATAAGTGTCGAGGGGCTCAGCGTAACGCCGGTAGCATCGACAATGACATTCGGATCTTTATTGGAGATCGTCCAGCTCGCAAAATCATAAGTTAAGGCCTCGCCGCCCTGACTTGCGGTAAATATCTCCGAATCGATATCCTGCTGCAGCCACGGCGTGTCAAAGAGCTTAAACGAAGCATAGTCGATCGCCGTTCCGTCGATCTTGTGCGTATTGTTGTAAGATCCCGAAGCTAAGTCAAACGTAATGTCCATGACATGTCCGCTTAAGTTCGTATACATGAGCCGCGGGTTGGCATCGTCGATGTGCGAGCTGTCCAACGTCGTCCTCGTAAGAATCGCATTCTTGAAGCTGTCCAAGTCCGGATATTCCGAGGCATCGGCCGTCTCCAGCACCCAGCCGTTCTTGTCCGCCTGACTGCGAAGAATGTTGTAGCTGTAAGACAGCTGCGCGGTCGGATGCAATTGAGCCGTCGTCTTGACTTTGTTCGACGGATCGGTAGGCGTCTGATAATACCAGGAATACGGCTTGATCATCTTAAAGGCAAAGTACATCGAACCCGTATCGCTAAACACCCATCCGGATTGCTCTTCCTTCTTCTTGATCGACCCCGTATCCGGGTACATGGCGTTAAGGAAATTGTCCGTCGCGCCCGGTGCGCTTAACGATTTGAACACGCCCACAGCCGCTTTTTCATCCTGCATAATTCGGTGGTTCTCCGGCTGGTCGTAGTTCCCGATCGGGCTGGTGCCCTGATCGGCGTTAACTCTGAATAAGGAAGCCGGCGAAGAGGAATGCCAGCGCAAGGCGACCGGAATATCTTCGATCCAGTTGTCCACCCGGTTGTACGTCACTTCCGTCGCCAAGCCCCAGGTCGGCTTAACATACGCTTGGCGGTAAGTTTTCAGATTGCGACCGCTCGAGTTTTGCAGGTTCGTCTTGCGGTAAGTGTAATCTTTGTCCGCCAGCTGTCCGATTCGAATCGCCATATCCGGCGGCGTATAGGTCATGCTTGGCGCATAAACCATGCCCAGATACTCGAGATACGGCCGGTAAGCGGAGGGCACCATCGCATCCGACTCCCCGATCGTTTCCTGCGCGCGGTGTGCGCCGAAGTACATCCAGGACAGAGCCGTATGGTCAACGCCTCTCCAGGACGGATCGCTTACGGATACGCTGTCGCCTTTGGCCCGATTTGACGTGGAAATAAACTGGCCGTCGATCCAGTCGTTCGCCCACTCAAACCACATCACGTCCATGGCCATTTTTACCTTTTGCTTAAAATCCGGCTCATCCGTATATTGGTAGATTGCGTTCAGGCAAAGATAGGTCATAAACGTGTATTCCGGACTCTCGTATTCCGCCCAGCCATCATGTACGCCCGCGTCTATCATCTCTTCTATATTGGCTCTGTTCATCGCTTTCAGCGTTGCCCCCGAGTTGCCTCCCCCTTCGTTATAAGGAACGGTCCGAGGGTAGGCGCCTACGAGATCCACAACGTCCGGCAGGTACTGGCCTACGAGATAGCCCGATACATAGTTGCTCATCCTGAGATTCTCAGTCTGGTTCAGCTTGGCGTATTTATATCCTGCGAAATAATCTTTGACATGCTGCATCATCGTGCTGTCGAACTGATCTCCGACCAGCAGATAGGCATACATTTTGGAAACCGTCTTGTACTCCTCCCAATCGTGGGTTTTGTACATGTCGTCCAGCTTCTTCAAGTTTCCGGCTACATTCTGGCCATCGAGAATTTGCGCCACGTACTGAACAATGTTCATGGGTCCGCCGACTTCCGACATCGCCTTGGTTTTGTTCCATAGCCATTGCTTGCGGGTTTCGATCGTTCCCGGAAAAGGGGAATAATTGCTCTCCTGCGGCGGTACGTCTTCGATGCTGACATCGCTGAATTCCGTCACGCTCAGCCGATTAACGTCGTGACTCGTCAAAGCCAATCCGAAGTAAACGGTTTCAGGCAAACTGACGACTTCTTTCTTAACCAATGTCCAGTTCTCTCCGTCTGCGGAATCGTACGCGCTGATCACATTGCCTATACGAACCAGCTTCACCCAATAAGGAGCCGGCGCCGCGGCGCCCGTCGTTAAAGTCGAAGCTCCTCCTGGCGTTAAGCGATCCTCGAATACAACGCCGTTGGAAGGCGAGACCGCCATCATAGCATGACGGGATTGAGGCGATATGCTTTCGCGAATCATGACGCCGGCCTTGGTCCATGCAACCGTGTTCTCCATATTGGCGACGCGCGCAACGATTTGTCCGTCGCCTACCCATGGTCGGTACATATAATGGAAGGAATCGTCAGTGCCCCATATGTCGGCTCCGGAAGCTTTAAGCGTGAACGTTGCTGTAGACTCATCGTAAGTCGCGCTTCCCGCCAATCTGACGCTGCCGATGTCCAAATTACCGAACGGCTCCGGCAATCCGCCAGCGGAAGGATTCGTCGTCACCGAGATTTCATTGCTGGCACCCGAGATGTTGGCGACCGCGTCTCTTGCCTTAACCGTATATTGATAGGTCGTATTCGGAGTTAACCCGCTTGCGGTGTAGCTGGTCAGCAATCCGCCCACAAAGCCGATCAATTGGCCGTTCTGGTATATATCGTACCGGGTAACGCCGACGTTGTCCGTCGCTTCCGTCCAGGTCAGATTAACGCTCGTATCCGTCTTGCCGGACTCCGTCAAGTTGGCGGGCGCCGTCGGCGGCTCGGTATCGACCTCCGCCGCATCCTGCATGACTTCATATACAGCCAGGTCGGTGACCGCAATCGCTTCATCCGTGCCGCCCGAATTGACGCGGACGGAAAATTCCAGCTTGAAGGTCGAGATCAACCTCTGACCGCCGTTCGGCACGATTGTCATCCGGTAGCTGGCGATATCGCTATCATTCACAGTCAGCATTTCATTCGGCGCCGCGTTCTTGTAGGCCGCCGTATTTGTTATGGTCGACTTGTCCGGTACAGGGAAACGGGGAATCAGCACATTGTCGTAATTGCCGAATTGCACCCGCGCGTAAATATCGTTGTTGATCGGTTTATCGCTGGCAGCGGTGCGTTTGAGCTTATATTCCAATACAAACTCAACCGGCGCGGACCCGACCGGCAGCGCATAAACTTGGTTGATCCGGGAGACAAGCGCCCCGCTAGCCAATTGGTAATAAAAATAGCCGCCCTGGTTTTCGTTGTTCACCGACGAATCGCGAAATTCAACGGCATTTTTGCCATCGATCTGCACGATTTTCTGAGAACCGCCGTTTGCGCTGTTTTCCAAGGTAAAAGGACTCGTTCCGCCGGCAAATTGCGTATCCATATCTTGAGCGAGCAAATTCACCCATATTTCGGACTCGCCCTTCGCGGCTTGCAGCGCAGGCATATTGGCGAATGCAAGCACAAACGCCAGAAGCGCGCTTACGATTTTCCTGCTTTTCATAACCATCCTCGAGTTACCTCCATTGTTTAAGAGAATTAGGGTAAAACGAATGATAAGAAAGCGCTTTACAAATTGCTTGAGGCTGGCTGCTCTACACCTCCGATAGGAAGTTGAGTATTCGCTTGATCAAGCCGAATACTCAACCTGCCATCTCGATCCGTCTCTATTTCTTCAGAAACTCGTCGATTTGCTTCTGAAGCTCGGTCTGGATTTTCTTCAAGTAGCCTTCCCCTTCGGATTTCAGCTCGTTCCAGGTTTCCGTCGGGTCCATCACTCCGTTAAATAAAGCCGAATAATACTTGTCCTCGATTGCGCTGTACAGAGAAACCTCGTTCGCGACAGGCTCCGGATCGAAGGAAAAGCCGGTCAATACGCTTGCGATCAAGTTGTCTGCATTGGCGTTGAACTTGTAATGCTCAATCGACACGGGGTCGAAGCCCGCATTCAAGCGATCCAGCGTCGGGTTCCATACCCATGCATAAGGGAAGAAGCCGTATTTGCTATCCGGGAGAGACTTGTATTGGTCGTCGCCAATCGCTTCGTAGTTCCTTCCCTCGATCCCATAAGCAAGCAGATCGTAATTTTCCTTCTTGGCCGTCCAGTTCAAGAACATCATGGCGCGTTCCTTGTTCTTGCTCACCTTAGGAATCGCCTGGAAGTTCGCCTGCTTAAAGTTTGTCGTGACTTTGCCCTTCTCCAGCGGCATGAACGTTACGGCTTCCACTTCGGCGCCAGGCGTATTCTGCGAGATTGCCGTCGAGATTTTGGTAGGCACGCCGAAGTCGTTCGTGGCGTAGATCGCGATATTGCCTGCCTCGAAGATCGTATCGGCATCCTTAATCGCCAGCACGTCCGGATGAATCAGCCCTTCCGTATACAGCTTGCGGGCCTCTTCGATCCATGACCACACCATAGGGTCCATCTCGTCGAACAAGTTGTACACCTTGCCGTCATTGTTTTTGTAATGCAGAATAATGCTCTGTCCCAAAGCGTCCGATCGCAAAATCTCGGGACTGAAGGTCATGAACGATCTGTACGCGCCCCACGCCTGATCCTTCTGTCCGGGAAGACCTTTAGCCAGAATCGGGATGATATTCTTTTCATTCTGTTTGATCTTGTACGCAAAATCGATCAGCTCTTCATAGGTTTTAATTTCCGGCACGCCGTATTTTTCTCTCAAGTCTTTGCGAACCAGATAGGTTCTTCCGTTCAGATGCGAGTTGCCGAGCGGAAGCGCGTAGATTTTGCCCTGGAATTTGTTCGCATCGAACATTTGCTGCGATCTGACGGCTACGGCGTCTTGTCCGTACTTCTCAAGCAGCTCCTCCAGCGGCTCGTAATAGCCCGCGGCAATCATTTGTTCCATGTGCAGCCACGGCGCATCGAAGATCAAATCCACATTCTCGCCGGATGCCAGCATGACCTGCGTTTTCGAAGCAAGATCGGACCAAGGTATGAATACAATATCCAGCTTCACGTTGATCGTGTCCGCCATTCTTTTCTCGGCTTCGGCAATAACCAAATCCATATCCGCAGGGCGATCCCCCGGAATGATGATCTTCAGCGTGACCGGGTCAAGCTTCGCGCCTTCGACGGCAGCCGGGCTTCCCGTCTGTTCGGCATCGCTTTCGTTGTTCGAGCTGGAGCTGCAGCCGAGCGCGATCTGGACAAGCAGCAACATCATGAGTACTGCCGCAATTGACTTCTTCATCTTGCGTATTCAACCTCCCATAATAGTTTGTATCTATGCTCAACCGAACGATCTCGGTATAAGCCTACCCTTTTAGCGCGCCAATCGTAATGCCTTTCACAAAAAAACGTTGAATAAACGGATACAGGAAAATAATCGGCCCAATCGTCAAGCACACGGTCGCCAACTGCACGCCGTATGTCGGTATGGCCTGGGAGTAAGTCGTCTGACTTCCTCCGACGTACGAATTGATATTTACATTCGAGATGATTTGCCGAATCATAATCTGCAGCGGATGGAGATTATGGTTGTCGATAAACAATAACGCCAGATAGAAATCGTTCCAATATTGCAGCGCATAAAATAAGCTCACTGTCGCGATAACGGGCTTGGATATCGGAATAATGATTCTAAAAAAAATGGTCAGGTCGTTGGCCCCGTCGATTGTCGCCGCCTCGTTGATCTCGTAGGGCAGGGTGCGGAAGAACGACACCATGATAAAGGCGAAAAACGGGTTCAATAGATAAGGAAGAATGAGCGCCCATAGCGAGTCCTTCAATCCGAGCGTATTCGCGACCAGAATATAGAAGCCGACGAGCCCGGCGCCGAATACCATCGTAAAATATGTCATGAAGGATAAGTAATTGCGGTATTTCACTTTCTGGTGGGCCAGTACGTAGGCGTACATCGATGTGATCAGGATGGCCAAGCAAGTTCCTATTAACGTCACCGAGACTGTGACCGCATAGCTGCTCGCGATCTGTTTGCCGGCCATCGTGTATTGGTATGCATACAGCGAGAAGTCTTTGGGGATGAGCTGCATCCCGTGCAGTTTAATGCTGCTTTCCGTTGCAAACGAGTTCACTACGACCAGCCAGAAGGGAATGAAGCAAAGAAGAGCGAATACGCCCACGAATACGTAAATGCCGTACACAAAGCTTCTTTCCCACAGCGATCGATCTTCTTTCACGCGATTCAAATTCATGGTGCTCCCCCTTAGAACAAGCTCGAATCCTTGTCGATCTTCTTGGCGATTTGATTAAAAATAACGATTGTAATCAGGCCCATCACCGACTGATACAGCACGACGGCGGAGGATTTGCTGAAATCGCTCAATACGCGCAGCGCCCGATAGGTGTACGTATCAATGACATCGGTCGTTGAGTACAAGGCGCTATTGTCGCCGATGATGCCGTAGATCATCCCGAAATCTCCGTAGAAAATGCGGCCCACGCCAAGCAACCCGAGCACAACGACAACATTGCGGATTAACGGGAGCGTAATGTGATAAATTTGCTGAAGCCGCGTCGCGCCGTCTATTCGGGCGCTCTCGTAATATTCCCCGGAAATGCCCGTTATCGCGGCCAGAAAAATAATCGAATAGTAGCCTGCGAACTTCCACACGTAGATTAGCGTCAAGATTCCCGGCCATACTACAGGCTTCAGGTACCAGTTCACAGGGTTTAAGCCGTATGTCTCCAGGGTTCTGTTAACCACGCCATCCGTCGTGTTCAGGAAGGCGAACGTCATCATGCTGACGACGAGCCAGGAAATAAAATAAGGAATGAAGATGAACGATTGGGCAAGCTTCTTATAGAGGAGATGGCGAATTTCGTTCAGAAACAAAGCCAGCACAAGCGCAATCCCCAGACCGAATACGAGGAACAATCCGTTCAGGAAGATCGTGTTTAACGTTACTTTGTACCAATCGCTGCTCATAAAGAAAAACTTGAAATTGTCCAACCCGACAAATTGACTTCCCCACAACCCGTCCGCCAGCCTGTATTTCTTAAAAGCGATTAAGTGCCCCGTCAGAGGCAAATACGCGAATACGATCAGGAAGATCAGGCCCGGCAGCGCCAATGCATACAAATACTTATTTTGTCTAATCTCTCTAAAAAAGCTCATCGTGTCACACCTGCTTCAGTATGTTGTGTGTGTCCCTCGTCAGGCTTAATCATAGGCCGTCATGCAAAGCAGCGTACAGTCCTCATCCTGGAATTCGGTGCTGAAATCGGCGAAAATACGGGTTCTGATTTCGGAAGCGAGGTTGTCAGAACGGAAATCGGCCTTGAACGGCAAACCAAAAAAGCGCTCTGGCTCTAGGCCGGACACGCTTTTGAGGGTGGTGCGTTGATTTGGACTACTGTCTTTCGCGATACTGACTTGGGGTCATCCCGGTTGCTTTCTTAAAGGCGGTAAAGAAGTTGCTCTTCGTCTGGAAACCCGATCGCTCGCCGATATCGGTTACAGTCCAATCGGTCGTCTCCAGCAGTCCTTTCACTCGGCTAATCCGTTGTTCCATAATATAATCCGACAGGGTGGTCTCGAATACTTCCTTGAACAGCTGCCTAATATAGCGCGTCGACAGCGATACGTGCTCCGATATCTCTTCGATCGTCAGCATCGGCTCATGCAGATGCGTCTTCACATAGTCTACAATTTCCGTCACAATCTCATCGCGGCGGCTTGAACCCTTCTTATTGCTCAAGTCGTCCATCATTTCCTTTAAGCCCTGTCCAAGCCAGCCCCTGATTCCGCTTAACGTATCGAATCTCTCCAGAATATTCTCGATCCCTTCTACCGATTCGACCGATGGCAGCTTATTAAACGTTTTGAACAGCGTATACAAAATCAATGACAACTGAAACTTGCTTTCGGCATAATGCATCGTTTGCAGATGTCCGAAGATTTGATCCAGGCTTTTGGTCACCTCGTCCGCTTTGCCCATCCGGATTCGCTTGATCAGCTCCTCCAACATGTTATCGTCCGGCAGCGGCTGAACGCGCTGCATATAAGCTTCAAAATCCTGCTCGAGATAGACCTTATCTTCTCCGGATATGAATTTAAGCATCGTCAGTTCGTGAACATAGTCGTAGATGCCGCGCAGATCGTCGCCGAACGAATTGGCCCCGCTTAAAGCAACCGTTACGCGAACCCTTGTCCACTTGTCGATCTGTTTCCCGACCTCCTGCATGACCTCGTCAAGCTCCTTCATCGAAATGTCGGACCCGGATATCAGCAGCGCAAGATGATCGCCGCCCATATCTACCGATTCCGCCTGCCAGTGCCGATTAAGGATTTCCTCGGCAATGTTGCCGATTGCGTATTTCATCAGCTTGCGGGAGGCGAAATTGTAGCGCTCCTGAAATATGCTGTATTCATTAATTCGCAGAACGCTGAGATGCAGCTTCTCTCCTCTGAACAACGCCGTCTCTTCGTGAAGATAGCGCTCGACCGGCGCGATCAGCTTGCCTTGGACGATCCATTGTCTAAGATACTCCGTCTTGATCAAGCTCTTGTGCTCCCGCATAGAGATGTCCAGTTGGTCCACTTGATTCGTCAGCAGCTCGATGCCATACCGAATGACCTTGTATTCTTCCCGCGGACCGTCATTGGTCTCGCTCTTGAGCTTTAAGCCGAATTTCATCTCCAACTGATCGGCTAGTTGGGCATATGGACGATAAGTACGTCTCGAGTTCCAGAACAGAATCCCCAGCAAGAGGACGGCGAATAAAGCCGCGATCAGAAGCATCCTGTTCCGAAATGAATTGAAATCGGCAAGGATTTGCTTATACTTCGCCGTATTGAACAGCGTCCAGCCTTGCGGCTCGATATGGGCGTATTGAACGGACAGCAGCTCGCCCTTGTAGGTGTGCTTAAAGCTGCCGGCCGTGAATTGTTGGGATTTTTGGGCCAACTCGGCGTACAAATCCTCGGAACCGTTCGCTCCGAGTACGGTTTGCCCGTCGCCGTCCAGAACGAACGATTTCGTTCCCAACTGCTGGTCGTCCTTGAGCAAATATTGCTCCAGCAGCTTGTTATCCATCAGCATAACCAAATACCCGAACGATCGCTGTCCGGACGGCACGGTCGGAATGATCAGCGCCAGCATCTTCCGGCCCATCGTTTCGTGCACAATAAAATTCAGATAGGATTTTCTCGGCTGCTGAATGATCGCCAGCATCTCTTGATCGGAGAACCGCTTGAACGAGGATATCCCGTATTTTAAATTGATCGCATTTTCGGTGCGCATATTAAATAAATAAACATTGGCGATGAACGGTTCCGTGGACATATAGTTCGTTGCCGATTCGATCGCATCGACCTGGTGCGCGGAATTCTCGGTCATGTCCGTCAGCCACAGATTAATGCTTTTATTCTGGTACATATTCAGGCCGTATGCGATCATTTTCTTGAACAGAAACTTGGCGTTCTCTTGCGAGTGAACGACCTCGGTCTGACTGGCTTTATCGATTTGCTTCATCGCATACGCGGAAAATTGCCGGGAAATCAAATAAACAAAAGGAATAGAAACAACGGAAAAGAGAATGCAAAGCACCAGGAAAATCCGCACGTATTTCTGCTTCGGAATTAACCGCTTCATTGCTGCCACTCCTCGGATATCGGATGCCAAGCTCGGTTATCTCCGAAAAAGTATAGATTGTCCCCATTAAAGTTACAAGTATTGATACCGGAACTCCGGTCCTCATTGCGGAACTTTCCGACGTTCAGGAAGCCGTACCGGCGGTTGAGCCTTCCGGGAACAGCAAGAGGACCGTCCCTCTAAGCTCCGGGACGGTCCTCTTGCTCTTTATTGCAGCGTCTCCTCGCGAGTCGCCCTGCGCTGGCCTCCGGGGCGAGCCTCCGCCGGGACGATAACGGGAGCGCTCTCTCCCGCTTCGGTCATTCTGCGGAGCAATCGGCCCCGCATCGCCTCGGCCACCTCGGCGTGGGAATCGAGGCCGATCAGATTGGTTAGCTCGTACGGATCGGCCTGAAGGTCGTACAGCGACGTCTCCGCATAGCGATCCGACCCGCCGTCGGCGAAGCCGTCCTTGTCCGGCGCCGTGACGCCGTATTTCCAGCGCTGCGTCCGCACGGCGCGACCGACCTCGGTCTCGCTGATCTGAACGAACACCTCCTCCGGCCATGACGCGGCATCGCCCGCAACAAGCGGCTTGATCGACCGGCCCTGCATAGGCTCCGGAACGGGAATGCCCGCCCCGTCAAGCAGCGTCGGAGGCAAGTCGACCAGGCTGACCAGTTCGCGAACTTGACGTCCTCCGGTAAAGCCCGGCCCGGTAATCAGTGTCGGAACCCGGATCGAGGCGTCGTGCAGGGAACGCTTGTATTCGCCGTTGCGCGTCTTGAAGTGGCAGCCGTGATCCGAAGTGAACAGCACGATCGTATTGTCGCGCATGTCCAATGATTTGAGCGCGTCCATCAGGCGGCCGAACGCCTCGTCCAACCGTTTGACCATGCCATAGTAGCCCGGTAGATGCTGGTGTGCGGTGCCCCCGAGCGCCGCCAGGTCGGGCGGCAGCCAACCTCCCGTATATCGCTCCCGATACCCGTCCGGGGCCGGATAGTCGTCGAGATGGTTCTGATGGTGGGGCTCCAAATAAGAGAGAAACAGATAAAACGGATTGTCCTTATGATCGTCGATATAGCGAATCGCGGCATCGGTAATCGCGTCCACCCGATAGCCCGGCAGCTTCACCGGCTCGTTGTCGTTGTTGTACATGACCGTATTGTAGGCGTCGGAGGAAAACTCCAGCACGTTGGAGGCCAGCCAATACTCGTAACCCCCGCGATACTTCTCGCTTACCGGCTCCTCCGGCGCTAGATGCCATTTGCCGATATAGCCCGTATCGTACCCGGCCGCTCCGAACGAATGAGCCAGTGTCGGCATATCCTCGGGAAGATGAATGCCGTTGGCGTAACATCCCGTCTCTGTCGCATATAGCCCGGTTTGAAGACAGGATCTCGCGGGCCCGCATACCGGCTGGCACGTGAAGGAATGCGTCAGATGCGTGCCAAGCAGCGCCTCCCGGTCGAAATTCGGCATCAGCCCCATCGGATTGCCGTGCAATCCCGACGTATCCCACCGCTGTTGATCCGTGAAAAACACAATGACATTCGGTTGCTTGGACATCCCCTATCATCCTCTCTACTCTTTGACTCCGCCGGCGGTAAGCCCTTCGACCATGTAGCGCTGCAAAAACAGAAACGCGATCAGCAACGGCAGCGTCGCCGTCACGGCCGCGGCCGTCGCGCCGGACCAGTTGTACGAATACTCCCCAAGGAACGTAAGCGACAGGCCCGGGCTTAACGTTCTCTTGTCGAGATCGCTTACCAGCGTCAAGCCGAACAGGAAGTCGTCCCACGCGATCAGAAAAGTATAGATGGCGATCGCCATAATGCCCGGCTTGGAGAGCGGTACGATAACGGTGAACAGCACGCGGAACCGGGAGGCTCCGTCGATCTCCGCCGCCTCCTCCAACTCGCGCGAGATGCTGTTGAAGAAAGTCCGCATCAGCATGACGCTGAACGGCAGCGCCGTCGAAGCCGCCGCCAGCACGAGCACGAACAGCGTGTTCAGCAGGTTCATTTTCTGATACTGGGAATACAGGCCGATAACGAGCGTAACGGTCGGAAACATCTGCGCCGACAGCAATAGCAGCGCAATGAGATTGCTCCCCTTAAAGCGGAATCTGGACAGCGCGTACCCCGCGAAGATCGATACGATGATACACATAACCGTCGCTCCGGCCGCAACCAGGAACGTATTTTTATAGAAGGTCAGAAATACGGAAGATTTCAATATATCGACATAGCTGCTTAAATCGATATTAAACGGAATCCACTTCGGCGGCAACTTCATCAGCTCGCTGTTGCTTTGCAGCGACGTGACGAACATCCAATAGACGGGGAACAGAAATCCGACCATAATGACGAGCAGCGCGACATACGTCAGGCCTTCCTTGCGGAACAGCAAATATTTGACTCTATCCATAGGCTCTTCTCCTAATGCTCCGAGTTTCGATTCATGTAACGGGTGAACAACACCGAGAAGACGAACAGCAGAATGAGCCAGATCACGCCGATGGCCGAGCCTTTGCCGAGCTCATATCTGGAGAATGCCGTCTCGTAGGTGAGAATGGCGAGCGAGGTCGTCGAACCGGCCGGTCCTCCGTTCGTTAAGGTAAAGAACAAGGTGAACATCTGAAAATTGTTGACGATCATAATCAGCGTAACGCTTGTAATGACGGGCTTTAGCAGCGGAAGCGTCACGTGCAGGAACATTTTCCAGCCGCTGGCCCCGTCGATTCTGGCTGCCTCGTACAGGCTGGCCGGGATGTTCTGCAGTCCGGCGAGCAGCATAACGCTGACCAGCGGCGTCTGCCGGAACACGGCCACGACCGTGATGGCCGCCAGCGCCCAGTCCATGCTCTGAAGCCAGCTTACGTTCTCGCTCATCAATCCGGAGCGAGTCATCATATAGTTCAACACGCCGTAATCCGGCTGGTAGATCCACAGGAAGATCAGCGCGGTTACGATCGTAGGAATGGCCCAAGGGATCATGAACAGGCTGCGCAGGAAGCTCCGCATCCGGATGTTGCGGTTGAGCAGCACCGCCGTAAGCAGACCGAGCAGCAGATCGATCGTGACCGCGGCCGCGACGTAAGTCAGCGTAATTCCGAACGAATGGTAGAACTCGGACGAGCCGAGCAATTCGGTATAGTTGCGAAATTGGTTCCAGGAACGATCCGGGTCCATCAGGGAATAGTCGGAAAAGCTTAACGCAATGGCGCTCACCAGCGGAGCGATAATCGTCAGCATCATAATGACGAATACGGGCAGCAGCAGCACGGTTGCGAACGCGATATTTCTCTGCGTCCGGCTTAGTCGGAAGAACATCGGCTTCACCTCATTTTTCATGTTGTCGTCGAATGGAGAGGCTGTCTCATAAGCAAAGTTGCTCTAGATGATCGATAAAAAAGAGGGTGTATATACCTCCCGGAGACTGCCTCATACGCTCCTGAAATCACCTTGTCACGGGTTTATCTATTCAGATTTCAGGAGCGTATAGCAGCGGAGGGAGGTATATACACCTGATATTATCGATTATCTTTCCAAGCAACTTGACCTGCTTATGAGACACTTCCGCCTATTGGTCGTACAAGGCTTTGATCTTCGGCATGACGAGCGTGATCGCTTCTTCCGTACTTTTGTTTGAATCGGTCACAAGCACGATCATGTCGGACGACTGCTTCATCGCGTTATCGAACTTCGGATTGGAGGCCGGAAGCGGCGAAGCCGTCTTCATCTGCTCGTTGAACACGCTGGCATAGTCGTCCTCGTTCATCTCCGGCAGCGAGGCTACCGATGTCAGCGAGGACATGATGCCGTTCAGTTGATGGTAGATCAGCATCGCGTCCTTGGATACGAGATACTTCACGAATTCCGCGGCCGCTTCCTTATGCTTGCCGCCTGCCGGAATAATGAGCTGATGCTCGGTGAATACCGTCTCGCTTCTGCCCGTCTTGCCCGGAGGAACGATGACGACTCCCCATTCCTTGTCGAAGGCCTCGCCTTTGCCGCTCATATTGCGGAAGTTCGTCCGACCGAAATCCCCGTCGATCAGCAGGCCCATTGTGCCGTTGGCGAACATGCCGCGCAGCGACTTCATATCCGAGCCTTTGGGCGAAATGCCGCCGCCAATCATTTCCTTCATATAGCCGAGCGTATCCGTCAATGCAGTCCCTTCGTCCCAGACGATCTTGCCCTGCTCGTCGATGAACTTGCCGCCATACGACAACGATGTCCGCAATAGCATGTTGCCCGTATAGGAGTCCGTGGCGGCCGTCTCCCCGATGCCGTAGATCGGATTGCCGTTCTCGTCCTTGCCGAGAGCAGCGACGGCTTTGGCGGCTGCGATCATTTCGTCCCAAGCCGCCGGCGGCTTCTTGGGGTCGAGGCCCGCTTTGGCGAACAGGGTTTTGTTCCAGAACAGAGCGCTCGGATGCGGCGCCCAGGGCATCGCCATCACCTGTCCGTCGTATGTCACTCCGGAGCGGCTGCCTTCCACGATGTCGTTCACGAGGTCCGCGCCCACCAGCTCCTCGATCGGCGACGCCACCTTCGCTCCGACGAAAGCGGCGGTGAAATTCTGATTGGCCATCGACACGTCGGGGGCGTTGCCTCCGGCCGAGTTGACCAGCACCTGGTCCTTGAACTGCTGGAACGGAATGCCAAGCGATTTGACCTTGATGTTCGGATGCTTGGACTCAAAATCGGCAATCAATTGTTTATAAGCTTCCTTCGTTCCATCCTCGACCGAAATCCAGTTCGCGAACGTAATTTCCGTCACTTCGCCTTTCGGCGCTTCCGAAGCGGAGGAAGACGAGCTTGAGCCGGCTTCCGGCTTCTCGTTCGATCCGCACGCAGCCAGCATCGACACCAGTCCGACCGTCAACATCCCTTGCGCGAGCTTTTTCCACGGTTTCATACAGCGACCACCCTTTTCAGTGATAATGATCATTGACAGCTGCGACTGCCTTGATATGAGTATATAAGCATCCGCTTTTGGCGTTTTGCCATATGTTCGGGTGATTTAGTCCTATTTTCGTCACTGACAAGCAAAAGCGCCTTTGGCGTCCTCTAGACGCAAAATCGAGTTTTTGTCGGCGATGATTCAGATAAATATAGCGAATTTTATACTTTCTGAATTACGGAAAGAGACCCCGTCGGCTCGCAAACTCGCGAAACCGTCGGCGCCTCCTATTTGTTCGCGCTCATTTTATACTCCAGCGGAGTCATCCCGGTTGCCTTCTTGAACACCTTCGTAAAATAGCTCGCATTCGGATAGCCGACCAGCTCCGCGAGAGCCCCCATCCTCGCTTCCCCAGCGCGGATCAGCTCCTTCGCTTTACCGATGCGAACGTCGGTCAAATAATCGTTAAAGCTGATGCCGGTCTCCTTCTTGAACAGCTCGCTTAAATACGTCTTGTTCAAATGAACATGATCCGCCACCTGTTGCAGAGAGATGTCCTCGGCATAGCTGGCGGCCAGATAGCGGAACGCCTGCCGAATCGGCTCGCTGTAAGGCGGACGCAGCCGCTTTGCCTCCCGGAGCAGCTCGGCGACTTGGCCGGCCAGCCAAGCTTTGACCTCCTCGAACGTGCGAAGCCGATTCAACTCCTCCGCCGGAGAGAACGACTGGTAACGCGCGAGCGTCTCGGATTGCGGATCGAGCTTCCGAACCTTCTGCAGCACCGTATAGAGCAGCTCCAGCCCGAAGGCTTTGAACCCGCTCTCCGACAGCTCTCCTGCGCGCAAGTCGTTGTCCATACACGCATGCAGCGCTCGCAGCGCCTCGTCATAGCTTCCCGTCTCGACATAATAGGCGATGTCGCTGACGATCGCATAGGCCGTCTGGGAAGGCTCGCCGAAGCCGGTCAGCTTCGTATCGGGAAACCAGACGATATTCCGTTTGCCGTAGAAGCGCTGGCGTCGCAGCGCTTCCATGCCCTCGCCAAGCTGCCGACCCAGCGCGGACAAATCGGGATACGGCTCGCTAATGCCGACCGACGCCGGTACGCGCAGAAATTCCCGCAGATTGTTGGACAGCCGGTGCGCGCAGCGCAGCGACTTGTCGCGGATCGATTTGCCGCCGAAGCCGTCCGCGTTGCACGCGACGACAAACAGATTTTCCTCGTACAGGAAGCTGCAGCCACCCCCCGTCTCCCCGCGGACCGTCTCGTCCAGAATATTCAGTATCGCCGACTCAAGCAGCTCGGGCGTGCGAATTTTTGCCTCGCTCAGGCAGCTCGGATAATCGTCCAAACTAACGGTCATCAGCATCGGATGCTTGTCGGACAAGGGAACGTCCAGCCAGATCATTTTGTCGCGAAACTCGCGCATCGCAGCGGGCTGACCCTTCAGCAACTCCTTGAAATAGATCGCCCGCAGCGCATAGCGATTCTCGTTCAGCCTGCTCTTCAGCGAATGAACCTCGTCCTCGCGCCGACGCTCGACCGCCATCTGCGCTTGAAGCTTGCCGATGACCTCGCGCAGACCGTCCACCGTCACCTCAGCCTTCAGAATGTATTCGGACGCTCCCAGCTTCAACGCTTCGGAAGCGTATTTGAATTCGTCGTAAGAACTAAGAATGAGCGAGCGGACTCCCGGCTGGCGTTCGACCAGTTGACGAATCAGCTGCAGACCGTCCATCACCGGCATTTTAATGTCGGTAATGACCAAGTCCACGGGATGTTCCCGACAGAACTCCAACGCCTCCTTGCCGTTGCCGCAAGCGCCCGCCACGTTGATGTCCAGGCCGGTCCGCTGCAGCAGCGTCTCGAACCAGCGCCGAATTTGCGCCTCGTCATCCACGATTAAAATATTCATGCCGTTAATTCCTCCGGTCCCCGTATCGCGGGCAAAGATAGCAGCACGTCCGTTCCGCCCTCCGCTCGGGCAATGACGATCAGATCCGCGCTTGCGCCGTAGTGCAGTCTCAGGCGGTCGCGGATGTTCCGTAAGCCCATACCCGAGCCCTGCTCAATCGCCAGCGCCGTAATGTCCGTATCGACTTCGGGCCGAGGAAGCTCGGAATAACCGACTCCGTCGTCGCGGATTCGAAACCAAACCTTGCCGTCGCTTAGACCGCCCTGCACAAGCACCGTTCCCGGCGAAGCCTTCGGCTCGATGCCGTGGAAGATCGCATTCTCCACGATCGGCTGCAGCAGCAGCTTTAACGTCTTGAGGTGCATCATTCCCTCGTCCGCTGCGAATTCCACCCGCAGATGCTCGCCCTGCCTCGCCTCTTGGATTCGCACGTAATTGCGCAGGTTCTCCAGCTCTTCGGAGATCGGGATAAACTCGCCTTCCTCCGTTAACGTTCGCTTAAGCAGCCGAACGAGCGCCACAATGATCGAATCCACCTTTTCCGGAGGTTCGGTCGGCAGCATTGAGCGGATCGAGGCAAGCGTGTTGTACAGAAAATGCGTATTGATCTGCGACTGAAGCGCGCGGATTTCCGTACGCCGTTTCATCTCCTGCTCGGCCAGTACGCGGTCGTGCAAATCCTCGATTCTCCCTACCATACTGTTGAATTTACGGGCCAGCTCGCCGATCTCGTCGCTGCCGGACACCGCCGAGCGCTCCTGCAGGTTGCCCATCTCGACCTTCTTCATACTGATGAACAAACGCTGAATCGGTATGGACAGGCGGCGTGCGATATAGTAGGAGACCAGGAAAGAGACGGCCAGCACGGCCAAAAACAACAGCACGGTCAGACGCTCCAGCTTGCCGATGTCGGCGTACAGCTCCGTAAGCGGCGTATATGCGACGATCCGCCAGCCCGTCTTAGCCACCGTATCGTAAGTGATCAGCAGGTTGCGGCCGTTCAGCTTTGCAACGAAATGACCGCTCTCCCCCTCCAGCTCGTCCATCCCTTCGCCGAAGCTTCCGAGCGAGCTGCCGATCAATTGCTTGTCGAAGGCGGAGATGACGATGCCCCGGTCGTCGATCAGCAACGCGTTCTCGTAATCCTCGAAGGCGCTGCGGTACTGCTGATAGAGGAAACCTTCGCCGACGCTGATCAGGAAAACCCCGAGCCTCGCCCCGGTCTCGAAATCTTTCAGCAGGCGAACCGCCGAGACAAAATGGTTATCGTCGACGGTCGGAATCAGCTTCTCCGACGGATCGGAGATCCAGACGATGCTTCCGTCCGCCCGCAGCACATCCTCGTACCACGACTCGTCCTTAACCGAGCCGATACCAATTTTCCGACCTTCGTAAAGGGTGTGCAGCTCGAAGCCGTTCTCTCCGAACAGCGTCGTATTGTAATCCATCCAAGTATAAGCATATTTGTAATTGATCATCGTCTTGGCCAGAAAATCGCGTTTGGCGATTTCCTCGTATATCCCCAAGCCTTGAGGCGGCTTCAGCAGCTCGTATAGCCCGCTGTTGGCAAAATAAAGGTTGGAAATTGCGGTCAAGTCGGAAGCCATAATGTTCAGCTTGTCGGCAATCTGGTTCAGCATCTCCAGGTTGGAGGTAATCTCCTTCTCCTTTAACGTATTCTTGGAGATCGTTAGGGAGACGTAGCTGAACAGTCCAAGAGGAAGAACGATCAGCAATACAAAGGAAGTCAGTATTTTGCGCTGTACGCTGCTTTTCTTGTTGAACAATCGTTTCCACATCTGCGCATTTCCCCTTAAGGCTCGGTTCGCGGCGACGGCTCGACGACGAGTCCCCGTGCAGCCGCGCGGTAGTCGGTAGGCGTCAAGGCGTAACGGTGCTTAAATGCACGCGTAAAAGCATACACGGACGAGTAGCCGAGCGAATAGGCGATCTCCGTCACCGATGCCGCCGTGTCCGCGAGCATACGCTTTGCTTTGTCCAGCCGTACCTGAGCGATGTACAGTGCAGGCGACATGCCGGTATGCTCCGAGAACGCCGATGAGAAATGCGTACGGCTCACTCCGGCCGCTTCCGCCGCCTGAGTGACGGAAATTCCTTCGGCCGCATGAAGCTCGATATATTCCAGACTGCGCTTGAGCCAGCCTTGCTGGGCTTCTTCAGAGTCGGCTGGCTCCGACCGTCCTTCCGCCAGCTTCGCGAATAGCCGATACAACAGGCTCTGCAAGCGGAGAACCGCGGACAGATCCCCTGGGGACGGATTGCGCAGCAAGCTCAATATTCGCTTCAGCGTCCCTTGCGCCCTCGCCCCTGGGCGGCCCTCAACGAACGGCGTCTCCGGCTTAAAGCCGATCATATCCAGCATTCCCTCTGCGCCCGGGCCGTCCAGCACAAGCCAGGACATTTCCAGATTTTCCGGGCTTGGGACAAAGCGGTACGTATAGGTTCGCATCGGATAAAGGCAGAACGCGTTCCCGGCATTCAGCACGACGCTTCCTCCCTCGTACTCCAGATGAACCTGTCCTCTGCTGACGAAATGCAGGCTGTAGCTTTCGATTTTTTTCGGACCGGCGCTATAGCCGGGCTTGGTGGCCGTTGTTCCCGCGCGAACGGGCCACAGGGCGCAGCGCTTGTCTGCGGTGCCGGGAGCGTAGTAGAGAAACTCCGCGATTTCGTTGCCGTAGTCCTTCATGAGGGCTCCCCCTGACAAAATGATAAACGAATCGGACATACCGCCATTCTCCGAATGCCCGCTATTCCCTACAATGTAGGGGAGAGGAGGCGTTGCCGCAATGAGTAAAAAGCCAAACATTTTGTTAATCACGAGCGATCAGCAGCATTGGAATACGATCGGCGCCTTTAACGACGAGATCCGCACTCCGAATCTGGATCGCCTCGTTCGGGAAGGAACCGTTTTCAATCGGGCGTATTGTCCGAATCCGACATGCACGCCCAGCCGCGCATCTATTATAACGGGGCAATATCCGAGCCAGCACGGCGCATGGACGCTGGGCACTAAGCTGCTGGAGGACCGCCGCTGCGTCGGAGAAGATTTCAGCGAGGCCGGCTACCGGACGGCGCTGATCGGCAAAGCCCACTTCCAGCCGCTGCGCTCAACCGAGGAATATCCGTCGCTTGAAGCCTATCCGGTGCTTCAGGACTTGGAATTCTGGGACGGCTTCGAGGGGCCCTTCTACGGCTTCGACCATGTCGAGCTTGCGCGCAACCATACGAACGAAGCCCATGTCGGACAGCATTACGCGCTATGGATGGAGGAGAAGGGCTGCGCCAACTGGCGCGATTATTTCCTTCCCCCGACAGGAACGATGGACCGCTCCGTCACCTACAAATGGCCGATACCCGAACAGTATCATTATAATACGTGGATCGCGGAGCGCACGAACAACCTCCTGGAGCAGTATCGGGACGAAGACTCCCCGTTTTTCCTGTGGGCCAGCTTTTTCGATCCGCATCCCGAATATCTCGTTCCCGAGCCTTGGGATACGATGTACGATCCCGAGTCGTTGACGATTCCCGGACTTACGCCCGGGGAGCATGACGCCAACCCGCCGCATTTCGGCAAGACGCAGGAGGATAATCCGGACTTCTCCGACCTGCTCGAAAGCGGGTACGGCATCCACGGCTACCGCTCCCATCTGTACTACGAGTACGGGGACAAGTTCAAGCTGACGAACGATGATCGTAAAAAAATCGTATCCACCTATTACGGCATGATCAGCATGATGGATCGCGATATCGGTAAAATCTTGGACAAACTGGACGCGCTCGGGCTGGCAGAAAATACGATTGTCGTGTTCACGACCGACCATGGGCATTTTTTCGGTCAGCATGGCCTGCAAGCCAAAGGCGGCTTCCACTACGAGGATTTGATCCGGCTGCCGTTTATCGTTCGCTATCCGGGGCAGGTTCCCGCGGGCGCGACGTCCGATGCCATTCAGTCGCTGGTCGACCTCGCCCCTACGCTGCTGTCGCTATGCGGGCTGCCCGTTCCGCACGCCATGACCGGCGTTGATCAGAGCGGCGTATGGAAGGGCGTCTGCGGATCGGCCCGGGATCATGCAATCTGCGAGTTCCGCCACGAGGCGACAACGATCCATCAGAAAACGTACGTAGACCAACGCTACAAAATTACGGTCTACTACAATCAAACCTACGGCGAATTGTTCGATCTGTTGGAGGACCCCGACGAGCTTCGCAACCTGTGGGACGATCCCGCGCACCTGGCGCTGAAAATGGAGTTGCTCCTCAAATACATCTGGGCCGAGCTCGGCAAGGAGCCGATGCCGATGCCTCGTATCTGGCACGCTTAGACGACAACCTTGAGACAAATGTCGAAGCGTAAGTATCTCCAGCCGATGGCTAGAAGGAGATACTTACGCTCTATTTTCCTACGACTGACCTGCTTCTAACGGTCTGGGAGACCGTTGCACAAGCAAAATCGAGCGGCTGGTTGCCTTTAACGGTCTGGGAGACCGTTAAACGAGCAAAACCGAGCGGCTCACTGCCTCTAACGGTCTGGGAGACCGTTACACGAGCAAAATTGAGCGGCTCACTGCCTCTAACGGTCTGGGAGACCGTTACACTAGCAAAATTGAGCGGCTAGCTGCCTTTAACGGTCTGGGAGACCGTTGCAAGAGCAAAATCGAGCGGCTAGCTGCCTCTAACGGTCTGGGAGACCGTTGCGCAAGCAAAATCGAGCGGCTAGCTGCCTCTAACGGTCTGGGTGGACCTCTGTCAAGAAAGTGGACACTCTTTAAGCGCAATTTCATTTCTATTTTTGTAGTACATTTCCTCGAATCGGTCTGGAGATTCATAACCT
>NZ_QRDZ01000033.1 GCF_003386235.1 Cohnella phaseoli | reverse complement strand
AAAATCTGATTGGAGAATACTTCTACATCACATACCGAAAACCCTTTAAAGCAGAAAACATCTCCCTAGGATTTCAGGGAGACGTAAGTAGTAACTCTGGGAGGGACTTATTCGATCCGTCTGAGCCGATGCCGGGGTAATAGGTATCTGGGAGGGACTTATTCGATCCGTCTGAGCCGATGCCGAGGTGATAGGTATCTGGGAGGGACTTATTCGATCCGTCTGAGCCGATGCCGAGGTGATAGGTATCTGGGAGGGACTTATTCGATCCGTCTGAGCCGATGCCGAGGTGATAGGTATCTGGGAGGGACTTATTCGATCCGTCTGAGCCGATGCCGGGGTAATAGGTATCTGGGAGGGACTTATTCGATCTGCTCGAGCCGATGCCGAGGAGATAGGTATCTGGAAGGGACTTATTCGATCCGTCTGAACCGATGCCGAGGAGATAGGTATCTGGAAGGGACTTATTCGATCCGTCTGAGCTGATGCCGAGGAGATAGGTATCTGGGAGGGACTTATTCGATCTGCTCGAGCCGATGCCGAGGTGATAGGTATCTGGAAGGGACTTATTCGATACGTCTGAGCCGATGCCGGGGTAATAGGTATCTGGGAGGGACTTATTCGATCTGCTCGAGCCGATGCCGAGGTGATAGGTATCTGGGAGGGACTTATTCGATCCGTCTGAGCCGATGCCGAGGAAATAGGTATCTGGAAGGGACTTATTCGATCCGTTTGAGCCGATACCTGGGTAATAGGTATCTGGGAGGGTTCTACTCCAACTAGCGCGCAGCAGCATAAACGGCGGTGCGGGACCCGTTCCCCTGCACCGCCGTTTATGCTGCTGCTTTAGTTACTCGAAGCTGATCTGCACCTTCATCAACTCGGCGGCCTTGCCGGCCTCGAAGAAGGCCGGAACGTCCTCCAGGCGAATAACCTTGGAGACGAGCGGCGCCGTATCGAACCGTCCGGCGGCGATCCAGTCCATCGCCGGCTTGAACGTATGGTTGACCGCCATTGATCCGACCAGCTTCCAGTCGTTGTGATAAATATCGAACGGACGTATGCCGATCACGGCGTCGCGGGGCGCAACGCCGAACTGCAGATGCGTCCCCTTCGGCGCCAAATACTGAAATTGCGACTCGATGACAGACGGAATGCCGGTAACGTCGATAACCGCGTCGAAGCCGTTATGCCGTCTGCGGCCGTCGAGCGCAGTTTCGATCTCGCTGCTGAAATAAGCATGCGTAGCGCCGTTGCGCAGCGCCATGTCCAGCTTGCCCTGCGCGACGTCGACGACGGCCAGCTCCCCCGCGCCTGCGTGCGACAATGCCTGGATCAGCAGCTGGCCCATGCTTCCGGCCCCGAACAGCAGCACGCTCTGTCCGACCTTCAGTTCAAGCTGATTCATGCCGTGCACGACACAGGCGATCGGTTCGATAAACGCCCCTTCGGCAAACGTCATGCCCTCAGGCATCGCGAACGCGGTCTCCTCCGGCACGCGCACGAACTCCGCCATCGCCCCGTTTACCGTGTCGCCCGTCGCCTGCCACTTGACGCAATGGTTACCCCGGCCGCTCAAACAGTAATCGCATTTGCCGCAAAACAAGGACGGATCGACGGCCACCCGATCCCCCGGCCGAAAACGGACAACGCCCTCTCCGACCTCATGCACGACTCCCGCGAACTCGTGCCCGGGAATAAGCGGATAAGCGGGCAGGAACGTTCCCTGATAAATGTGCAGATCGGTGCCGCAAATGCCGCAGGCCATCACGCGGATCGTCAACTCCCCCGGGCCGGGCGCCGGATAGGGAACCTCCTTGACGACCGCTCGTCGTGCCTCCTCCATCACCAGCGCTTTCATGGCATTGCCTCCTCGTGTTCGAAAATAACGTGCGCCTTCGCTTTTCTCCTCGGTCCCTGCTTCAGTACCCATTCCCGCGCTTCCCCAAGCGACAGGCGGTCGCCCAGCAGCAGCTCCGCGTCGACGGTGCCGGCGCTCAGCAGGGACAAGGCCCGGTCGAGCGTCGACGGGCCGACATAGCTGGCCACGATCCGCAGCTCCTTGCGGAACATCGCTTCAGGCTTGAGCGCAACCGTATCCTCCGGATTCATGACGCCGTAGACGAGCAGCGTTCCTCCGGGAGCGAGCGCGTCGAAAGCCGGTCCGAACGCCGACGGCGAGCCGGACGCCTCCACCGCCAGATCGACCTCAAGTCCGATTCTCGCTTCCTCCTGAGTCATCACTTCCGTCGCTCCGGCACGCAGCGCAAGCCTGCGGTGATCTTCATGATGGCTTACGCCGACGATTCTAGTCTGGCCGAGCGCCTTCAACAGCTGAATCATCATGATGCCGGCCGTGCCGAGCCCCCATACCGCGGCTCGTCCTCCCGGCTTGATCTCCGCCCGATCAAGAGCGTGCACAACGCACGACAGCGGCTCTCCCAATATCGCGTGTACGGGAGACAGCCCTGCCGGAAGCGGCGCGAGCAGCTCCGCCGGCACGCACACATAGGGAGCTAGTCCTCCGTCCCGGGTGACGCCTACCGCCTGGGCGTTGGCGCACAGATGGGGCTTGCCCGCGCGGCATCGTTCGCAGGCCCGGCAGGCCAAATTCGGATCGACGCCTACCGCCGTCCCGACAGTCAGGTCCCTGACTCCCGAGCCGACTTCGACGACGACGCCCGCCAGCTCATGCCCGAGCACAATGCCGGGCGCGCCGCGATAGCTGCCGTCCGCGATATGCCGGTCCGTGCCGCAGAGCCCCGCGGCGGCGACCCGGATGAGCGCTTCCCCCGGCTTCGGCGCGGGAATCTCCCGTTCCTCGATGCGGACGTCCCCGGGCTGCTTGTAGACTAACGCTTTCATTTTCTCTCCTCCTGTCCGATCGTAGATTCGATCGCCCTTTCCTTAAAGTACGACAGCAGTCCGGACGCGAGATGCGCCCGGACTGCTTTCCCATCATCCGTTCCTGTCTCGGCCCCGTCCGTTATTCGTATAGAGCGGCTTTAATTTCCTCGCTGTCGATATTGGACTGGTCGTACCAGAAGAAGCCTGTGTCGATAATCGGCTCGACTTTCTCGCCCTTCACCGCGGCGACGGCCGCCTTGACGGTTTCGTAGCCGATGCCGACCGGATTCTGAGTAATCGCCCCGGCCATCTTGCCGGATTTGATCGCATCGATCTGCTGCTTGCCGGAATCGAAGCCGATTACGGTAATTTTGCCTTCGAGGCCGAGCTCGGTCACGGCGTTGAACACGCCGATGGCGGAGCCTTCGTTGGAGCCGAAAATGCCTTTCAAATTCGGATGCGCCTGAATAATTGCCTTAGCAAGGTCGGTCGATTTCAGATGGTCGCCGCCGCCGTACTGAATGTCCACGATTTTAATGTTCGGGTGGTTCGTCTCAATCTCGTTCTTGAAGCCGTCGCGGCGATCGACGCCAGTGCGGCTAGTCTGATCGTGGACAACCATGGCGATCTCGCCCTCGTTGCCGATCAGCTCGGCCATTTTTTTGGCCGCCATCGCGGATGCCGCGACGTTGTTCGTTGCCGCCGTCGTAACCGGAATCCTGCTCTCTACGCCGGAGTCGAAGGCGACGACGGGAATGCCCGCAGCCTGCGCCTGCTCCAGATAAGGCACCGACGCCTGGCTGTCCAGCGCCGCGAAACCGATAGCTGCGGGCTTCTTATCCAATGCCGCCTGCAGCATTTCGATCTGCTTGTCGACCTGAGCTTCCGTCTCCGGTCCTTCGAACGTAATTTCGACGCCGAGCTCGGCCGCCGCTTTCTCGGCGCCTTGCTTAACCGCCTGCCAGAATTGATGCTGGAAGCCCTTGGAGACGATCGGGATGTACAGCTTGCCTTCGCTGGCCGCAGGCGCGCTTCCGCCTGCATTCGATGCCGACGGCTGTCCGCCAGATTCCTTCTTGCCGCCGCAAGCGCTCAGCGTCAGAGCGACGAGCAATGTCGATACGAGAAGCATGGTCCATTTTTTCATAACCGGAGTTCTCCCCTTTTTCCTCATGAAATGGTTGTATGGAAACTCCGGGCCGAAGCCGCGGAGTGCCTACCGCTGTCAATGGTCATCTTTTTCGTCTGCGCAGCATGTCCGTGTACACCGCCAGCAATATGACCAGGCCGACGACGACAGTCTGCCACTCCTGCGGCACGGACAAAATTCTCAGACCGTTCGTCAATACGCTCATGATCAATGCGCCGATGACGGTGCCGACGATCGTGCCTTTGCCCCCGCTCAGCGAGGTGCCTCCGATGACGACCGCCGCAATCGCTTCGAGCTCGTAGCCCGCTCCCAGCGCCGGCTGGGCGGAGTTGAGACGGGAGGCGATCAGCACGCCGGCAAGACCGGTGAACAGACCGGTAATCGTGTAGATGACGATTTTCCAGAAGTTCACGTTGACTCCGGACAACCGCGTCGCTTCCTCGTTGCTGCCCAGCGCGAAGTTGTAGCGCCCGACGATCGTGCGGGACAAAATGATGCCGGCAACAATCGCCGCCAAGAAGAAGATCAACACCGCGTTCGGAATGGTGAAGCCCGGAATGAGATCGCCGAGCAATGAGCCCTGAGCAATTTTGCGGAATACCGGATCGTCGTTGAAATAGATCGGCTTCGTTCCGGAGATAACGAGCGCCAGCCCTTTGGCGATCATCATGACGGCCAGCGTCGCGATGAAGGGCATAATTTTCAGCTTCGCCACGAGCGTCCCGGACAGGAAGCCGCATAGCGCGCCGGTTAGCACGCCCCCGACGACGCCCAGCCATACGGGAAAATCCCAGAAGGTGATGAACACCCCGGTCATGACCGCGCTCAACGTCATCACCGTACCGACGGATAAGTCGATGCCTCCGGTAATAATGACGAAGGTCGAGCCGAGCGCCAGCACGCCGATGACCGCCGTAGAGAGTAGAATGCCGACAATGTTGGAAAACTGGAAGAAGTTCTCCGATGCAAACGAAAACACCAGTATAAGAACGATCAGACTCGTAAACGCCAGCAGCTGCTGCAGCATGCCCGAGCCTAGCTTAAGCGTCTTTTTCGCTTCTGCGGGTTGCATATGAAGCTCTCTCCCCTTTCGATTGCTTGATTCAGGCCATTCGAGCGGTGGCCAGGCTCATGATTTTCTCTTGCGTCGCTTCCTCGCGGGAAAGCTCTCCGGTAATCCGGCCCTCGCACATGACGACGATGCGATGACTCATCCGCAATATTTCCGGAAGCTCCGAGGAGATCATAATAATTGCCTTCCCTTGGCCGGCCAGCTCCTCCAGCAGCTTGTAGATTTCGCTCTTGGCGCCTACGTCGATGCCCCGGGTCGGTTCGTCGAAAATGAGGATGTCGCAGTCGCGGGTCAACCATTTGCCGATGACGACCTTCTGCTGATTGCCGCCGGACAAAAATTTGACCTCCTGATCGATACCCGGCGTCT
This sequence comes from Cohnella phaseoli, assembly GCF_003386235.1. Classification (GTDB taxonomy): domain Bacteria; phylum Bacillota; class Bacilli; order Paenibacillales; family Paenibacillaceae; genus Cohnella; species Cohnella phaseoli. Next base: position 108,080 of record NZ_QRDZ01000033.1, on the reverse strand, counting down.
TGACCTTCAGCTTATCCACGACGGACTCGGCGACTTCAGCGACCGCTCCCGCCTTCATCCAGCCTCCGAGCCGCGTAAAGCCGCGCAGGCTGGCGACGGCGACGTTCGTCTTCACGTCCATGTCGACGAGGAGCCCGAATCGCTTGCGATCCTCGGACAAGTAGCCGATCCCGGCCCGAACCGCATCGTACGGGCTTCGGATACGAACCTGGCGGTCATGGACGCGCACCTCTCCCGAATCGATCGGGTCCGCCCCGAAGATCGCCCGGGCCAGCTCCGTCCTTCCCGCTCCGACCAGACCCGCGAAGCCGAGAATCTCTCCTTTGCGCACGGCAAACCCGATATTTTTGAGCGCCCGGCCGCGGTTCAGCCCGCTCACCTCAAGAGCCGTTTCCCCGTACGTCGAAGCCTTGGCGCGGGATTCCTGATAGACGGCGCGCCCGACCATCATCGAGATGATCCGGTCGATCGTCACCTCGTCCGTACGGACCGTATCGATGTAAGCGCCGTCGCGCATGACTGTCACGCGGTCGGTAATCCGCTTAATCTCGTCCATCCGGTGGGAGATGTAGACGATCCCGACGCCGCTTGCCTTCAGCTCGCCGATGATCCGGAACAGGTCGGCGATTTCGCTGTCGCTGAGCGCCGCCGTCGGTTCGTCCATGACAAGCGCTTTGGCGTTAAACGACAGCGCCTTGGCGATCTCCACCATTTGCTGCTTGGCTACGGTCAGATCGGCAACGGGAGTGTCCGGCTCGAGGTGCAGGTTCATTTTCTTCAGCAACACTCGCACCTGCTCGTTGAGCTTCTTCTCGTCGATGAACAACGGGAAGCCCTTCATTCTCGGCTCTCGGCCGATATAAATGTTCTGGGCCACGGTCAGATCCGGCGCCAGATTCAATTCCTGATGAATGATGCTGATGCCGGCGTCCTGCGCCGCCTTCGTATGGGAAAACTCCACTTCCTTCCCCTGATAGCGGACCGTTCCGGCATCTTTCCTGTACACGCCGGTCAGCACCTTCATCAGCGTCGACTTGCCCGCGCCGTTCTCTCCCATCAGCGCGTGCACCTCGCCCGCAAGCAGCTCGAATTGCGCCTGCTGCAGCGCTTGAACGCCGGGAAACGACTTGTCGATGCCTTCCATGCGGAGCAATGGCTCGCTCATCCTCTCACCCCTTCTGACTTGCCTTGCGGCGGCTTTGCTGTCTATCCGAATTGTAGAGTTAAACGCTTACAGACGAAATGGAATAATCTCTTGGCCTAGTTGAAAAATCTCTGACGATCTCCGGACATGCCAAAAAAACCGTTCTCCGGCAAACCGCGGCCAAGTAGCCGCCGTTGCCGGGAACGGTTGCGCAAAATCGATTTTATTTAAAAGGGAATACGAGCTGCTGGTTCTCCTCTTCGTACATATTCGCCTTCGTAATGACGATCGAGCCGGTGTCTGTGGAGGCCGGCGCCTTCCGGCCGGCGCTCAGATCGACCGCCGTTTTGACGCCGAGATAGCCCATGTTGAACGGGCGCTGGACGACAGTCGCCTGGATGACGCCCTCCTCCAGCAGGCGGACTTCGTCGACCGAGCTGTCAAAACCGACCAGCAGAACTTCGCCGCCGCGCCCCATATCCTTGATCGCCCGGCCCGCGCCTACGGAGGAAGGCTCGTTCAGGCCGACAACTCCTTTCAGATCCGGATATTCGCGCAGCAGCTCCTTCGTCGTCTCGTAAGCGATGTTCTCGTCCCCGTTGCTGTAGTAAGTGCCGACGATCTCGAAGCGGCCGTCCGGCTCCAACACCTCCCGGACGCCCCGCTCCCTCTCGATCTGCGTGGCCGTCTCCTTCACGTAGCTGATGACGGCGATTTGCGACGGCCCCTCGAGCAGCTCGGCCAGCTTCCTCGCCGCCTTCTTCCCGGCCTCCACGTTGTCGGTCGCGATAAAGCCTCGGGGAACTTCGCTGTTCACCCCGGAGTCGATCGTGATGAGCGGGATGCCCGCCTTGTCGATCTCATCGGCGAGCGGCGCCAGCCGGTTATAATCGGCCGCGGCGAGCAGAATGACGTCCGGCTTCTCCCGCACGACCTGCCGCAGCATGTCGATCTGGACGTCGATATCCGTCTCCCTCTGGGGGCCGACGACGCGGGCGTTGACGCCGAATTCCTTGGCCGCAGCATGAACGCCTTCGGACAGCACCTGCCAGAACTCCATCTCCTTGGACACCGATTTGATGACAACGGTGACGTTCAGCGGCTTGTCGGCCTCGTTTCCGCGCAGCGCGGCCAGGCCGTAGCTTCCAGCCAGCGTAACGGCGAGCACCGCCAGCACGAACGTCAGCAATCGCTTCGTATCGCTTCGTCTGGCCATTACGATCCCCTCTCCTTCCCGGACGACTCCGCGCTACCGGCCGGCTTGTCGAGCACCGGAAACTTCACCGTCACCGTCGTGCCCTCGTCGGGTTCGCTGTCGATCGTCAAACCGTAGATCTTGCCGAAATAAAGCCGAATGCGCTCGTGCACATTCATCAGTCCTACGCCCTTGCCTTGTTTGGCGTCGGTCGCGGGGCTCAGCAGCGATTTGCGCGTCTCCTCGTCCATGCCCACGCCGTTGTCGTTCACCCGCAGTACAATCGTCTCCCCTTCCCGCTCTCCCGTTATCCGGATCGTGCCCGTTCCGTACTTGTTTTTGATGCCGTGGTAAATCGCGTTTTCGACCAGCGGCTGCAGCAGTACCTTCAAGGTCAGGTTGCCTTTGATCGCGTCGTCCACGTCGATACAGAAATCGAGCTTGTCGCGGTAACGCATCTTCTGAATCGTCAAGTAGTTGCTGATATGCTCGACTTCGTTGCGGACCGGCACCAACTCGGAGCCTTTGCTGATCGAAGCGCGGAACAATCGAGCCAGCGCCGAAGTCATTCGAACGACTTCCGCCGACTTGTCGTTCTCCGCCATCCAGACGATCGAATCGAGCGTGTTGTACAGAAAATGCGGATTGATCTGCGCTTGCAGCGCGTTCAGCTCGCTCTTCCGCTTGAATTCCTGCTCTTTGACCACCTGGGCCATCAGCTCGCGAATGCGCACGACCATCAGGTTAAAGGCGCGGTCCAGCATCCCGATCTCGCGCGTCGAATCGACCGGCACCTGAATGTCGAAGTTGCCTTTTTCCACCTCGCTCATATGCTTCTGCATCTGATGGATCGGTCGGGTCAGGTTGCGCGACAGCAGAAAGTACAGAAGCAGCGCCACGACCAGGCTGATTCCGCCAAGGATGAAGAACGACGTCTGCATTTCGCCTTTGTTGTTGACCAGCTCGCTGACGTAGGACACGCCGACGATTTTCCAGCCGAAGCCGGAATCCTGCACCGTATAGATGCGGCTCTGGCCGCCTTCGTTCGTAATGAAGCTGCCGTTGTCGAGAGCCAGCGCCTCCTCGATCTTCTCCGTCTTGAGGTTGCTGTACAGCAGCTGCTGCTGCGGATGGTAGACGACGCGACCGCTCCGGTCGATGATGTACACGTACCCCCGCTTGCCCAACTCGATTCCGTTCAAAATATCGTTGATGACGCTGAAGTTGAGATCGACCAGCAAAATTCCGAGCCCTTTCGTATTGTCCGGGCTGCGGATCTCCCGGCTAAGCGAGACGACCCACCGGTAATCCTCCTTGAATACGGGCTGCACGTGCGAGGGGGAAATGAACACCTTGCCGCGTCCCTCCTTCGCCTCGCTGTACCAGCTTTGCTCCTTCACGTCCACGTAAGGATTCAAGTTCCCGCTTCCGCCGTCGGAGACGAAGCGGCCGTTATAGCCGAATACGCCGATAGAGGCGATGTCCTTCCGCGACAGCATGATCGTCTTCAGAAAGTCCGTTACCGCGGCGTCGTCGTCATTCACTCCGCTCAGGTAGCCGCTCAAGCCCCGGTGATTCAGCGCTAGCAGCGAAATATTTTCCATATTGTTGACGTAAGACTGGATGTTGCTGTTGACCTGCTTGATCAGCTCGGCCGTAAAATCCTGGGCGGTCCGCTGGACGGCGGACGTGGACAAGCGATAGGCGCTGAAGCCCATGACCAGAGCGAGAATGACGATCAGTAAAGCGAGCGCCGCGGCGATGTTGGATTGGATCGTGCGGAAGCGAAACAGGTTCATGTCGCCCTCTCCCGGTCAACCGCCGCCTTCTGGCGGTATTCGGTGGGCGTGTCCCCGGTCGCTTTCTTGAAGAGCACGCTGAAATAATGCGGATCGGCATAGCCGACCGCCGCGGCGATCTCGTAGCTCTTCAGATCGGTGGACGCGAGCAGCTCCTTCGCTTTCTCGACCCGCTGACAAGTCAGAAATTCGACGAACGTCTTCCCCGTCCTCGCTTTGAACAAAGCGCTGAAATAACTGTTGCTCATATGGACGATCTCGCACACCGCCTTCAGGGACAGATTCGGATCGGAGAAGTTGTCCCGGATATGCGCTTCGGCTTTGACCATCAGATCGCGGGCCATATCGCTGCGCTTCTCGGCAAGCATCCTGATCGAATCCCTGCACAGCTCCTTGAGCCAGATCTCGATTTCTTCCAGCGTCTTGAAGCGGTAGACCTCCGTGATCGGATTGACGGCTTCCCCGAACGGACTTGCTCCTCCGCCCGGCTCCTCCAGCGCGTTAAGCAAAGAGACGATCAGCTTCTGAATGCGGATATAGACCTGCTCGATGGAAGGAGCGGCCTCCTTCAATCCGGAGACGATCGCGGCGACCGCCTGGTCCGCCTCCTCCCTGGAGCCTGTTTTAATGCCGACGACGAGCCGTTTCTCCCAATCTCCCGTCGTCTCTGCGGACAGACGACGGCGGGTTTCGACGTCCGTAATGCTAATCACCCGATTCGTCCCGAGCAGCACGCGGTAGTCCAGAGCCGCGACGGCGGAGCGATACGACTGGCGGAGATCGGCCAGGCCGAAGACGGGGAGGCCGATGCCGACCGTGACCGTAAAACGCAAATACGTCTCCACCGATCGCCGGATTTCCTCCGCCAGCGCCTGCGCCCGATCGAACAGGCGGATGTCCGAGCCTCCGGACAGAATACACACGACCTTCTCCTCCCGGCTGCGGAACTCGGCCGACGCCGGCTCCCGGGCGGCGATCTCCTGCACGATGTTGTGCAGCGCGAAGCGCAGCAGCTCCCGATCGGCTTCAGGGGCCGCCTCGCCGAAATGATCCGCGTCTGCTGCCAGAACCACATATTCGGGACCGGGCAGATTCAGACCGAAGTAAGCCATTCGCTGCTTCATCTCGCCTACGCCGATCGAGGTGCCGACCATCCTTTCCAGAAAACGCTCCTTAAGGGCGGGCAGGCTTTCCCGCAGCTGGCGTTCCAGCCGCACGAGATTTTCGAGCCGGTCCCTCTCTTCGTCCAGCTCCCGCTTGACGCTCTCCAGAACGCGGATCAGCTCTTCGGCTGTAATCGGTTTCAAAATAAAGTCGTTCACGCGCAGCTTCACCGCTTGCTGGGCGTAATCGAAATCGTCGTATCCGGTCAAGATGACCACCTTCGTCCACGGGAGACGCTCGGACAGCTGACGCGTCAATTCCAGACCGTCCATAAACGGCATATTGATATCGGTCAGCACCACGTCGGGTCTAAGCTGCTCCGCCGCCTCGAGCGCATCCATGCCATTCTCGCAATCGCTTACACATTCAAAGCCGTGCTCGTGCCAGGCGATGCGCCTGCGGATGCCTTCCCGCACCTCCGCTTCGTCGTCTACCAGCATGATTTTGTACACGCCGCGCCCTCCTCTCCTTGGGGATAACGCCCTCCCCTGTCTTCGCATCTTTTTATTATGTCGTCGAATTCGAGGTTAGGCAAGCATTCCGCGGCTAATGCCACAACTTGGACGGCGAAAAGCGCCTGCTCCGCATACGGAAGCAAGGCGCCCTTCGGGCTTTCTATTTTTCAACTGCCTCTTAAGAATTCTAATTGCGTCGGCTTATGCTATTTCTTATTTCAGTTCAGCTACGCTAATAGCGACCTGTTCCATTTGGCTGCTGCTGAGGGAACCGTCAGGGGAGCTGATCGTCACTGTCCGGTCGTCCAATTGGAAGCCCAGCATCGGCGTATCGGAAGGCGTATACCACTTCGCGCTCACGCCGTTGGACAGCTTAACCTCCTTGGATTCATAGCCAGCGGAGTAATCCCGCGGCGACACATTCACGATCATATGCTTAAAGATCAGATTGACTCCATCGCCTGTAGCTGCCGCTTTAACATAACTATCGTTTTGGGCCATTTGCTTCGGTGCGTAAGCCGTCTCAAACGATTCAAACTGGGCATAGGCCTCTTTGATGGCTTTGATCTGCGCTTGACTATATTGGATAGTTGCCCATTGATTTGCAGGGACTTCGGCGTCCTCTTTGGTTTCCAGCCGAATCCGCTGGTTGGCGGCATCGTAGTATACGTTGATCCCGGCCAGGTTGGAAATGGCCCTCACCGGCAAATACGTCGTATTCTGATAAGTGATCGGCGCCAGTTTTTTGCCGTTGCTGTCTAACAAAGATTGATCGGCTCCGTTTACGTTAAAAGTAATGCCATGATTCAGATAGGCGTTGATTTTCTCCAGCTTGCTTCCGGCATACACCCCGGCGGCTCCGGTTACAGTCATTCCCAGTACGATGGCGGTCAACAATGTTTTTTTCATAACGAATCTCTCCTTTTTTCTGAACAAAAATCATTTTTTGAAATCTACAATATGCGTAACGATTAGCTTCTCTTTATCGTCCACGGTAATGCCCAGCCTACTGCCAGAGGGACTCCAGCTCAGCGGATATACCGGGTAATACGATAGCCCTAGCGGCGATACTTTGCCGGAAACCGTATCAAAAATATAGATCCCGTTCATGCCGCCCTTATCCTCGGTATAGACGGCAAAGGCCAGCTTGGAAGAATCGGGAGACCACGATTGATGGGAGAGCAGGTCGCCTTTGCCGATTAGCAAGCCTTGTAAGTGACCGCTCGTATCGTAGATGAGCAGGCGCGAGTCTTCCCTTCCACCGCTCCCTGTCGTGGAAACGGCAATCCGCTGACTGTCGGGCGACAGACTCATGGCGGAGACATCCTCTACAAGAGAGGTTGGCCGGGATTGTGTGGGGGTGAAGCTTTTCATGCGGTTTTTGGAATCGGTATAATAAATCTTCCCATTGCCCGCAGCAAATTCGGTGAAGCTCTCCACATCAGGATCCTGCAGCTCGATTTTCTCACGAGTACCGTCCACGGATATGTTCCATATTTCGCCCCGGTTCTCCATCGAGCCGGCGGCGAGAACATAGGAATCAGAATCAAGCCAGCCGCCCGTTTCCATATAGTTGTCGACCGCGATCTCCTGCCGCTCCCCGGTAGTCCTGTTTTCGATCTCGTTTACGGCCGTATATTTGTCCTTCCAGGTCTGAATAAAGGCGTATTTCCCATCCGGCGACAAGAATGTTTTGACGACTTCTCCCTGAGCCGCTCCTGGCGGTTCCTCGATGCCTTGCCTCTCGCCGGTCTCCAGATCGACACGGAACCGCTGGTAGCTAAATTGCGCTTCCTCCGTCGCGGTAGCTTGTTTCTCCATTGTGGTGACCTGGATCTCCAGTTCATTGTCCGAGAGCCATTTCTCGATATTTGCGGCATCCACCCGGTGGATTCGCTGCACCGCAATTCCCTGTTCGGCAGGCGGCTTGCTCTCTTTGACTACAGTCAGTTCGCGTTTTCCTCCTCCCGTCCCGGAGCCAGGTTGGTCAGTTGTCCCCGGGCTGATGCGTACCTCTGCTGTGTCGCCCTTCCGCTCTGCATTACATCCGGACAAAATGCCAACTGACAGCAGGGTCGCCGCAATCAGACCGGCGATATATTTCTCTTTGTTCATCAGGGACCTCCCGCTCCTCCGCAAATGATTCTGACCTGGGACAATTCTCCCCCACGGCCTTCAGTATAGATTGATAATATTGCGCAAACATATCCGGCTTGTAACTAACTTGTAAACAATCCAGAGATGACTTCTACAGCATGGCGAAAAGAGGCTGCCCCATAAGCCAACCAAGTTGCTGTGAAAGATAGACTTTTATGGCGGATCAACTCGATTCAAGCTCTAACGACGAACATTTGTATGAAAAACCGAAAAACCGCATAAATCAATCAAGATCATGGATTGTAAGTCACTAAAACATCTTCGATTGTTATATGGACAACTACTGGTTATTACCTGGAAGTGTTATGGGCCATGATTAGGTCTCCGGGAGGTACATCCCCCTCTTCTTCTATATATCGATTATCTCAAGCAACTCGGCTTATGAGTCAGCCCCTTCGTCATCTGCTGTATAGATTGTCTTATTCGAATCGCCGGCATGCAGCAGAAGCTCCACTCTAAGGCGCGACCCGCTGGGGCCTGTCTCTACAAGCTGCACCGTTCCGCCTTGCTTCTCGGTCAGATTGCGCACTAGGGCTAACCCAAGTCCGGTTCCGCCGCTGGCTCTTGACCGGTCTCGGCTGACCGTATAGAACGGATCGAAAATGCGCGATACGGCTTCCTTCGGAATGCCGATTCCCGTATCGGCCACCTCGATCCTCATCCGCTGTGCTCCTTCTGCTGACGCTGCTACGTAGTTTAGTAAGCGAACTTGTCCGCCTGGGCGGTTATATTTTATCGCGTTATCCAGCAGATTGAGCATGATGTGCATCACGTTCTCGGGATCGGCCCACACCTCGCCTTCCACAAGCGAAGTATGGATCGTAACGCCGCAGCTGTCCGCCTTGCCTTGCAGCCGGGCCGCGGCTTCCTCCAGCAAGGGTCTCAGCGAAACCGACTCCGCTCGCGTCTCAAACTCGTAAACGTCCATCGCAGACAACTGCAGCGCCTTCTCCACAAGACTGTACAATCTTTGCGCCTCTGCATGGATACGCCTCCCGGCATCGTCCAGCAGGGCAGGATCGTCGCTGTACATCGTCAACAGATCGGCGTACGCGATAATTGAGGTTAAGGGCGTCTTTAGCTCATGGCTAATATTGCCGATGAATTGCTTTTGCTGCTGCTCCAACTCCCTCAGCCGCCCTACCGTTTCAATCAGCTTTTGTTTTTCTTCATGCAGAGCGCCGACCGATGCGGAGATGCTGCCGCTCATCTCGTAGATTCCTTGCGCAAGCTCGCCCAGCTCATCCTTTCTGACAATCGGAAGCGTCAACAGATACTCTCCTTGACCGATTTGCACTGCCGCTTTGTTCAGCCGATCGATCACATTGACCTGCCGCCGGACATACACGTACCCGATTAGAAAACCGACGCCCAGAACGGTCGCTCCGGCAAGTATAAACAACTGACAAATTCGGGCGTAAAAAGCATTCTGCTCGACGAGCGTAGCATGAAACTGCACCGTGCCTAGACGCTGATCGGCATTGTATAGCGGAGCGAGGAACAACAGCTGATCTCCTTGGGTAATGTAAGCCGAATGCCCTTGAGCCGTATATTGCAGGGCATCCTGCACATCGGCCTTAGACTGAAAGGGCAGCGAGGTGCCGGCAAAAGCGCCGTCCGCCGTATACAGCGTCACGGCCATGCCGCTTTGCGCGCCCAGATCCACGGCCAGTCGTTGACCCGTCTGCTCCATAAATCGGTCCGGCGGAATTTTGCTTTCGGACAAATATTCCTCCCGTACGCGCAAATTAGCGGCCTCCGCCTGTCGGGAAAAAGACTGCTCCAGCATCGTGCGCTGATTGTCCCGGATGCCTCTTAACACCAACACGCTCAAGCAGGTTACGATAAAAACGAGCAGCAAGGCGAGCAGCAACGACATTTTCCCCTTCAGGCCCAGCCGAAATTGGCTTGCCATCTAAGGCGTCCCCGTGCTTTTATAGCCGATGCCGTAAACGGTTTGAATCAGTCCGTGGTGACTGCCCAGCTTTTTGCGCAGACGCTGCACATGGATATCCACCGTGCGGGTGCCGCCAGCAAAATCCATATCCCATACTTTCTCCAGCAGCACTTCCCGGGAGTAGACCCGCTCCGGATTGCGCATCAGCAATACCAGCAAATCAAATTCCTTCGGCGTTAAATCCAGCAGTTCGCCTTGGATAGACACTGCGCGGCTGAACAGCTCTGCGGACAGTTCCCCCAATCTCAGCACTTCTTGCTGCTCCTGCTCCTGCTGCGTCTGCTCGACATAACCTCCACGACGCGATAACGCCTTGACTCTGGCCAGCAGCTCCCGCATATCAAAGGGCTTGGTCATATAATCGTCGGCCCCGAGCTCCAACCCCAGCACTTTATCGACGATATCGTCTTTGACGGTCAGCAGCATAATCGCAGGCCGCGGCCGCCCATCCAATTTGCGGCATACGTCATAACCGTTAACACGAGGCATCATGACATCGAGCACAATCACCGCCGGCCGGAACGTCTCCACCTTGTCCAGCGCCTCCTGACCGTCTGCAGCCGTCTCCACCTCATACCCTTCTCTGCGCAGCGCGTAAGCTACAGCCTCCCGAATGCTGCTCTCGTCATCCACCACAAGTATTTTGGTCATGAAAATCTCCTCGTATGATTTGTTCCCTGTAGTATAACAAATAAGGAGAAACCGTTGCCACGGTCTTCAAGGACATAATCCCCACACAGCAAATCAGGCCAACCGGATTTTATCCGATTGGCCTGACGATTGAAAACTACTTAATTTTTCACGATTTCGACGACTTTGCCCCGCACAATATAAATCGTTATCGCATTCCCGTTCTTGAATTCGGACATTAGCATCGTCCTCGTACCTTGGTGAACGTATACTTGAGGATGCAAATCGTACGTATTACTCTCGCTCAACGATGGTCTAGCAACATACAATGTGGTCGAGTTGTGATTGTTGTACGTTTTGCTGATTCCAGGAATGATCTCAATAACGGCTTTGCCGCTCTCATCCACCCGCACTTCGACACGATCGTCCGCTTTGATCGAAGACAGCGAACCGACGACGGAATTGTTCCTCACGACCGATGGAGCCGCTGCGAAAGTTCTCGTAACCGTCGTGCCTGCATTCGTCAACAGTTCGACCGAGTTTGCCGCAGCGTTCACGGACGTCACTTTTCCGTAGGTGACCGGATACGCTTTGATCTTGACCGGCGTTCTGCCTTTGAATGTCACATTAAGCAGCTTGGTGTTTAATTGATTCAATGCGTTCAGACTGATCGGGTTGTCGTTCTCGTCCACAAGGGACAGCAGCGTCGTATTCAGGCTCCATTCTTCGAACACGCCGTCGGACCGTTTCGCGCGAACCTTGTTCAGCGACAGATCCACTTTTTCCAGTTCAAACTGTACTGTTTTCTCTACTTGGACGGCAATGACCGTATCCTGCGTATTGTAATCCATCAGCGCCGTAACTTTGTCTCCGACGCGAATATCAAGATAGCTCGTCGAGGACGTTCCGTAGATTTCAGCCGAGAAATAGTTCGGATAAGGCAGTACGACCTCATTCTTATTGTCCAGCTGCAGCTTAAGCGTCTTGGCCGACAGGTTGTTCTCCAGCACTGTGCCGGAGTACTGGGAAACGACCGAAATGTAAGCCGCGTTCGAGTTGGTGTAGCCTACGTTAATTTTCTTGCCTTTGATGATATATTTTACCGCATCTTTCTTCGTGAGAACTGTTCCATTCAGATCGAACCGGGTCGTCTCGGTGAGAATAAGCGGAACCTTCTTGTTCGTGGAATCGGTCACGATCAGAATGTCGTTATCCAGGTCGGCGGAAAACACCACCGCTCCGTTCAGGAAGTTGACGGAACGACTCGTAATTGTGATGATCGCGACTTTGCCGCTGTCGTTCAGTGTCATAGATACTGTATCGCCCGGGAACAAGTCGTTCAATGTTACATTGGACAGTCCTTCAAGCTTGACAGTGACATTATCCGCCAGCTCCTGGACCTCGAGTTTCCCGTTCACCCGATACTGGATCGTTTTCGTTCCTTTGTCCAGCAGGTTTACAGTACCTACGATCGGAGGCTGAACCTTCTTCGTCACCGTAATGCTCGTCACCGAGCCCATCTTCACTTCATAGGAAATGGCATCGCCGGCGACAAGCTGATCCAGCGTCAAATTCGTGCTGTTATGTTTAACGACTACATTCGCATCGATAGGATATGATTCCGATTCGCCTGCTGCATCCTTAACTTGCAGGGTCAAGCCGCTTACATTGACAGCTTCAACCGTACCTGTGCCAGACTTGTTCGTAACCGCCTTGTTCACCGTTAGTGACAGGAGCTTGCTCTCAGTCGCCACATCCACGCCTAGCGTCACAGGCACGTTAACGGGAAGATCGGCGATCGTAAGCGATTTGCCGTTAATATCTTTGATCGTTAAAGCTTGCGCATTGTAGGAAACGCTTTTAGGCTCCCCGTCGATCGAGACGGTCAGCTTATTTTGCGCTTCGGATACGAGCAGCAGCGTTCCTTCGATATTTTTCACCTTCGGCGTTTCGCTTGTCTGCTCGACATATCCGACCGTTCCGTCGGTATTGCCGATCAGAATCACTTCGCCGTACAGCTTTAAAGCAGAAATATTGGTCGTCTGTTCCGAACCGAATCCGTAGACAAAAGAGGATGAGCTCAGCGTGTAGCTCTTCACGACGCCGTCGGAATGAAGCAGCGTCAGTTTGCTGCCTTCCACTGCGGTTAGCGCTCCGGATACTTGCCCGGAGTAGGCGACGTCGACTTGGGATTGCGCGCGGCTGAACAGTGTGGATGCCATCTCTCGCGTCACCGATGCCGTCGGATCGAACTTGGTCGCCGTAACGCCGTTAACGAGTCCGAGCGTCGTTGCAACGCTGACGTAGCCTTTCAGGCCGGCGTCGATCTGCCCGTCGTCGCTGAACGAAGTCGCTTTGTCCGCGACATCCTTGGCTGCCTGGTCTTTGCCGATGGCGCGCACGAGCAGCTTGGCCATCCATTCGCGCGTAGCGGGGCTGCTGCCCCACTCCTTGCCGCCGTCTTTTTGAACCAGTGCGATTTCTTCCTGGAGATTCAAAATATTTTTTTGTACCGCAAGTTTTATGTAAGGTTTGTAGTCGTCTTTAATGACCAGATCGCTTGGAAAAACAAGAGGATCGCCGACCTTCACTTCGTTCTCGACGCCCATAAATCGGATCGCGATAATAACCGCTTCCTGGCGCGTCACTTTATTGGCGGGGCTGAACATGCCTGCTTGCTTGCCCGTGCCGCCCTTCAAAATGCCTTGCATAGCCAGCTTCGTAATATGCTTCTCCGACCAGCCCGGCTTAACGTCCGTGAAAATGGAAGCGGCCCATACGGCCTTACTTGTGTAGGAGACCCCCGATAACACCAGCGATGCGGCAAGTAAACCGGTAACGCCTTTCGATAACCCCTTTTTCATCGTCAACCTGTCCCCTCTCCCAAAATATGCGCATGCCGGCCCCTGATTCGGGGCCGGACGGCTTATTGCAAATTCAATTGCATTTTGATTCCCGTCGCGATTGCTTCGGCGACGCGGTTTTGTAGCTCTTCAGTCCACAGCTGGGGCTCGTCGATGCTGCTCGACAAGTAGCCTACTTCCAGCAAAATGGCCGGCATCGTCGTCTTCGTCGTTACGGCGAGGTTGACGGAGTGCTTCTTGAAGCCGTTGTCCTTCAGCCCCGTCGACGGAGCGAAAACGGAGTGCATCAGCTCGGCGAACGCCTTGCTGTCTGCGCGAGTATAATAGGTTTCCGTGCCGTTCGTTTTCGGAGAGGTGCTGCTATTCGCGTGTACGGAAACAAAAATGTCCGCCTGAAGCGAATTGGCCAGCGTATATCGATCCGTCAGCGTCGGGTACGTATCGCCTTCGCGCGTCATAATCAGCTTAATCCGCTCTTCTCCCGCGAGCAGCGCTTGCACTTTCAGCACGACAGCGAGATTAAAATCCTTCTCCGAACGCTTCGTAATGCTGATGGCGCCCGGGTCGCTTCCGCCATGCCCGGCATCGAGGACGACGGTGTACAAAGACTTGTCTTCCGGCGGGCGCTTAAGCGCAATGGTAAGAACGCCGGCGCTCGGGTCGTTGTGCAATTCGTAATCCCATGCTTGATTCAAATCGAGCACGAATCTTGGCGCTTTCGTATCCGTGCCGAACATCGAATAACGAATCGATCGCAGCGCCTCGTGTCCTTCAATCGGAATATTGCCTTCATTAGCCGCGGCAAGATCGACCGCAGGCACGAATTCCGGAGAGTAAGCTCCGCCCGAGATATCGATCACAATGCGTTTCGGGCCATCCAGCTTGAAGTCGCGCGGAACGATCAGTCCGTCGTATTTCAGCACGACCGATTCCGTTCCGGGATCGTAATAGATTTCGTTTAACGTTCCCGTTACGACGGGAGGGACGACCGTGCCCGGCGAAGATCCGTTCCCCGAACCTTCCGCGCCTTCGACCGGGTCGACGACTCCGATCAGGCCGCCATCGGAAGGATCTGTCGGCTTGCTTCCGCTCCCATTTTCGGGATCCGGCTTCGAAGGCGAATATAGGAATACGGATTTAATTTGATTATCCCAGAAAACCTGGACGTCCAAAGATTCGCCAAGAAATCTTAAAGGGATAAGAGTAGTGTTGGATTGGATTAGCGGCGGTTTTGTCATCTCTACGGGGGTTCCGTCCAAATAGGCCGTAGGCTTGTCCACCGTCATGACGAGTTCCTTCTTGCCGTTCGATACCGTCACCTGTTTCTTACGGTTGTCGTAGTCCACCTTGTATCCCAAATTTTCGGTCGCGATGCGAACAGGCACCATTACCGTGCTTTTCAGGAGAAGGGGCGGAACTTTAGGCTCTAATTCCATGCCGTCCAAAATTAATTTGGGTGTCGGCGTCTCCGCTTTGGCGGCGTGCGCCATGCCCGAACTCAGAACCAGCATGCCGGCGACGACAAACAACAGGGAGAGCCACTTCTTCATGCTTCACCTCGATGTCTAATAGATTTGCGAACAAGGTCGATTTATGTAAGCTTACGAGCGGTTTGTCCACGAATCATTAGACGTATAAAACGAAGAAAAGTTGCGTAACCGAGGAAAAAAAGACCCTTTGTCCCGAATTTTGCCGAATCGGTGACAAAAGGTCTTTCTCCTGCCGTTTACTTCGTCCGCAGATTCGGCGTTATACGACCGCGCTTGCGGCGCGTTTTTGCTCGTAGGCCGTAATGGCAGCTTCGTGCTGCAGCGTAAGACCGATGTCGTCCAGACCTTGCAGCAGGAAGTTGCGGCGGTGAGCGTCGAGCTCGAACGGAATGTTAAGTCCGTCTTCGTCGGTAATGACCTGATTTTCCAGATCGACGTTCAGCTTGTAGCCTTCCTTCGCTTCCGTGCGCTTGAACAGGTCGTCGACTTGCTCCTCGCTCAGCTTGATTGGCAGAATGCCGTTTTTGAAGCAGTTGTTGTAGAAAATGTCGGCGAAAGACGGCGCGATCACGCAGCGGAAACCGTAGTCCAGAATGGCCCAAGGCGCGTGCTCGCGGGACGAGCCGCAGCCGAAGTTGGCGCGGGACAGCAGGACGGATGCGCCCTGATAGCGGTCCTTGTTCAGGCTGAATTCAGGAATGACGTTGCCCTGCTCATCCCATCTCCATTCGAAGAACAGGAATTGGCCGAACCCGCTTCTTTCGATTCTTTTCAAAAATTGCTTCGGTATAATGGCGTCCGTATCTACGTTAACCCGGTCAACCGGGGCGACAAGTCCGTTCAGTTGTACGAATGCTTCCATGTTGGTGGTTCCTCCCCTTACGCCGTCACTTCGGCTTTGAAATCCCACTTGCGCACGTCGACGAAACGGCCTTGGATCGCAGCCGCAGCCGCCATCTCCGGCGATACGAGGTGCGTGCGCCCGCCGCGGCCTTGACGGCCTTCGAAGTTGCGGTTGGACGTCGATGCGCAGCGCTGTCCCGGTTGAAGCACGTCGGGGTTCATCGCGAGGCACATGCTGCAGCCTGCTTCGCGCCATTCGAAACCGGCTTCGGTAAAGATTTTATCCAAGCCTTCCTTCTCGGCTTGCAGCTTGACACGTCCCGAGCCCGGAACGACGATCGCAGTTACTTGAGAGCTGACTTTGTGACCGCGCGCTACGGATGCCGCAGCTCGCAAGTCTTCGATCCGTCCGTTCGTGCAAGAACCGATAAATACATAGTCGATCTCGATATCGGTCATCGGCGTGCCCGGCTTCAGTCCCATGTACTCGATCGCGCTCTTAGCGGCTTTGCGCTCGTTCTCGGTTGGCAGTTCCTCCGGAACCGGCACGGAATCGGTAATGCCCGTACCCATGCCAGGGCTCGTGCCCCAAGTCACTTGCGGAATCAACGACTCTACGTCGAAATCGAGAGTCAAATCGAACGTTGCGCCTTCATCCGTGCACAGCGCTTTCCACTGTTCAACCGCTTTATCGTATGCTTCGCCTTGCGGAGCGTACTCGCGGCCGCGCAAGTATTCGAAAGTCGTTTCGTCCGGAGCGATCAGACCGGCGCGAGCGCCGGCTTCGATGGACATGTTGCAGACGGTCATCCGCTCTTCCATCGACAGCTCGCGAATCGCTTCGCCCGTATATTCCATAACGTAGCCCGTACCGAAGTCCGTGCCGTATTTGGCGATCAGACCGAGAATCATGTCTTTAGCGGTAATGCCCGGCTTGCGCTTGCCGTTAAAGCGAATGCACATCGTTTTCGCTTTGGCTTGCTGCAAGCATTGCGTCGCCATAACGTGTTCGACTTCGCTCGTTCCGATACCGAACGCCAGAGCGCCGAATGCGCCGTGAGTCGATGTGTGGCTGTCGCCGCAGACGATCGTTTTGCCCGGATGGGTCAAGCCCAGCTCAGGTCCCATAACGTGAACGACGCCTTGGTCGATCGTGTTCAGGTCGTACAGCTTGACGCCGAACTCTTTACAGTTTGCCGTCAGCGTGTCGACCTGCTGCTTGGAGATCGGATCGGCAATGTTGAAGCGGTCTTTGGTCGGAACGTTGTGATCCATTGTCGCGAACGTCAATTCCGGACGTCTCACCTTGCGGCCGGACAGGCGCAGTCCCTCGAACGCTTGAGGGGACGTAACCTCGTGCACCAGATGGAGATCGATATAGAGAATGCTAGGCTTCCCTTGTTCGGCTACGATCTCGTGGTTTTCCCAAATTTTCTCGAACATCGTCTTTTTGCTCATTTGTTGTCACCCCAAAAGTTCTCTTTAACTTGCTCTTATCTTAACATTTCGTCTATCATTGTTCCAAGATATAATTTCTATAAGGTTAATAGTTCCAGACTATAGGAGGGCCGCCATATGGAGTTCCGACAATTGCAATACGCCATCCAGATCGCACAGGAAAGAAACTTCTCGCGCGCCGCGGAGAAGCTTCATATCGCGCAGCCGTCGCTCAGCCAGCAGCTGTCCAAGCTGGAAAAGGAGCTTGGCGTGCTGCTGTTCAAACGGAGCACCAACTCCGTCGAATTGACGCATGCAGGCGACGTATTCGTCAAAAAAGCGCAGCAAATCGTCGATATGGCCGACCAGCTTCGCCGCGAAATGGAGGATATCGCCGACATGCGCAAAGGCCGTCTCGTCGTCGGCAGTCTGCCGATGACCGGCGCTCATGTGCTGCCGCATGTGCTCCCCGCTTTCCGGGAGGCATATCCGAACATCGAAATTGTGCTGATCGAAGAGACGACGCGGCAGTTGGAGCAGTTAACCGCCAGCGGCGGGACCGACGTCAGCTTGCTGTCGCTGCCGCTGATCGAGCCTTCGCTCGCCTATCTTCCCGTCATCGAGGAAGTCATCTGCCTAGCCGTTCCACCTGACCACCCGCTGGCACAGTATCGTGATAAAGCTGTCTCCGTCTCCCAGTTGAAGGACGAACCGTTTATTTTGCTGAAGAAAGGTCAAGGCTTCCGTCTGATCGCTCACGACATGTGCGCCGCAGCCGGCTTCGACCCTCGCATCGTCTTCGAGAGCGCCAACATCGACACCGTTCAGGCTCTGGTCGCCGCGGGCATGGGGGTCGCCTTCCTGCCGAAGATGGTAACGCGCAGCGACTGGCAGGGCCGTGCTCCGGTCTACTTAAGGCTGGAAGGCAATCCAACGCGTACGCTGGTCATCGCCTATCGTAAGGGAAGATACCTGTCCAACGCCGCCGAAGCGTTCATCTCCACTTTCCGTTCTACGATCGACAAAATCGACTTGGGAAAATGACTTGGGGAAATAGTGTACAATTGTGCAATCGGCGACGGGGGAGCGGCAGTATCGACGGCGAGGGCTCATAACGGCCTGTGGGGCCGTTATGCGCACCATCCACACGTTTTCCGAACCTTTAACGATCTGCCAGACCGTTATACGCACCATTCACACGTTTCCCGAGCCTATAACGGTCTGCCAGACCGTTATACGCACCATTCATACGTTTCCCGAACCTCTAACAGTCTGCCAGACCGTTATACGCACCATCCACACGTTTCCCGAACCTTTAACGGTCTGCCAGACCGTCCCTCGCACCATCCACACGTTCCCCGAACCTCTAACAATCCCCCGAGCCAGCCAGCTCAATTGTACAAATGCGGTCTGCGATCGGAAAATACCGGAATGCGGCCGCGCACCTCGTCGACAAGCGCCAAGTCGACGTCGGCGACGACAATCGTCTCCTCTTCGCCTGCTTCGACAAGCACTTCGCCCCACGGATCGATGACCATCGAGTGGCCGAAGAAGCTCGCTCCGCCGCTCTCGCCAACCGTATTGCAAGCGACGACGAACATCTGGTTCTCGATCGCTCGCGCTTGCAACAGCGTTCTCCAGTGATGCAGCCGCGGATGCGGCCATTCCGCCGGAACGATCAGCAGCTTCGCCCCGCCAAGCGCCAACTTGCGTGCAAGCTCGGGAAAACGAATGTCGTAACAGATCATCGCCGCTGCCGGAATCCCTTCCAGTTCGAACGCTCCCGCCGTGTCTCCCGATTCCAGGTGCAGATGCTCGTTCATTAGCTGGAACAGGTGAATTTTGCTGTATTCGGCAATCGCTTCTCCCGTTCGGTCGAATACGTGGAGCGTGTTCGTGACTCCGTCGCCGCGAAGCTGCGCGATCGATCCCGCCAGCACGACGATGCCATGACGTCGACAGAAGTCGGCTACAACCCGCTTCGCGCGCTCCCCGTCCGGGTCCGCCAGCTTGCGGATTTCCGTTAAAGCATAGCCCGTATTCCACATTTCCGGCAGCACGATCAAATCCGGTTTCGGCTTAAACGCAGCGGCTTCTTCCAGCTTCGCCTCCATTTTCGCGAAATTCGCTTCCGTATTCCCCGCTTCTATATTCATCTGAACTAGCGCAATCCGCAATTGACTCACCGCTATTCACTCCACTTCGACAATAGACTTATGTCCTTCATCGTACTGTATCCTCCCCGTTCCGGCAACAAATTCGGATCATTTCACACTATTCCCACCCGTAATATTTGAATTATTTTCTCGAAAACAGCCCGAATCCGTTGCCGAGCCGTTTCCATTATGCTACATTCAACCTATCCTATTTCAAGCATGACGGAGCGTGACGATTGAGCATGAGTTTTAAGATTACTCCGGCGAAGCGGATGCAAGCTTTGCCCGAACAGTTTTTCGCCGCACTGGTCGCCAAAGCGAACGCCCGAGCGGCAACCGGCAGCGATGTCATCAATCTCGGACAGGGCAATCCCGATTTGCCTACTCCGCGCAATATCGTGGAACGACTGAAAACCGCTTCCGAAAATCCTTTGTACCACAAATACCCGCCTTTTCGCGGGTTTGCGTTCCTGAAGCAGGCCGTCGCCGAGCGTTACAAAGCCGATTACGGCGTCGAGCTTCATCCGGAGACAGAGGTCGCCGTTCTGTTCGGGGGCAAATCCGGTCTCGTCGAAATCAGCCAAATCTACCTTGATCCGGGCGACGTGTGCCTCGTTCCCGATCCGGGTTATCCGGATTACTGGTCGGGCGTCGCGCTGGCCGGCGGAGAAATGTGCTTCATGCCTCTAAAGGAAAAGAACGGCTTTCTGCCCGACTACGATGCGGTTCCGTCCGGCGCTCTCGACCGGGCCAAGCTGATGTTCCTCAACTATCCGAACAACCCGACGGCGGCAACGGCAACGCCCGAATTTTACGAGCGAACCGTCGCATTCGCGCGCAAGCACGGCATCGTCGTAGCCAGCGATTTCGCCTACGGCGCAATCGGCTTCGACGACCAGCGTCCGGTCAGCTTTCTGGAAACGCCGGGGGCCAAAGAAGTCGGGGTCGAATTTTATACCCTGTCCAAAACTTACAATATGGCGGGTTGGAGAGTCGGCTTTGCCGTCGGCAATGCGGCCATCATCGAGCAGATCAACCTGATCCAGGACCATATGTACTGCAGCCTGTTCGGCGGCATACAAGAAGCCGCCGCTGAGGCGCTGACCGGTCCGCAGCAATCCGTCAGAGAGCTGGTGGCGACTTACGAAAGCCGGCGCAACGCTCTTTACGCGGCGTTGGACGAGATCGGCTGGATAGCTCCGAAGCCTGCAGGCTCTTTCTTCTGCTGGCTGCCGATCGCCAAGGGACATACCTCGATGTCATTCGCCAATCTGCTGCTTGAACAGGCGGACGTCGTCGTCGCTCCCGGCTCCGGATTCGGCGATAGCGGCGAAGGCTACGTCCGGCTCGGACTGTTGACGAGCGAAGAACGGCTGCGCGAGGTGGCGGCTAGAGTCGGACGGCTCGGGCTGTTCTAATCCCGCCCCTCCCGCCCTCATTCCTTTACAACCCTTGCAGCGCATGGTATTCTTAGGTTATTCGAGCGCCGGGGCGACCGGCGCGATTATAGCAACGCCATGACGGGAAACGAAGCGAACCCGGGCACGCGCAGAGAGCAAGTTCCTTGGCTGAGAGAACTTGCCTTGCCCCCCGCCTCCCCCATCCCCGAGCGGACGGCGACGAGCCGGACAGCGCCCGCTGTTATCGGGAGCATGAGAGGACGGATGCCTCTGTATTCTGGCGCCGTCAACGAAGGTGGTATCGCGGAAGTTAAGCTTTCGTCCTTTACGGGGCGAGAGTTTTTTTTATGGCTGGATAAGGGGTTGAACGTATGAGCAAACGTATCGTAGTCAAAATAGGCAGCAGCTCCCTCACTTCCGAGCAAGGCGGATTGAACCGCAATCAGGTGAAGTTTTTTGCCGACGAGCTGGCGTCGCTGCACGCGGAAGGTCATCAGGTGCTGCTCGTCACTTCGGGGGCAATCGCGGCGGGCTTCCGCCGTCTGGGATACGCGACAAGGCCGAAGCTGGTGCATGAGAAGCAGGCCGCCGCTGCCGTAGGCCAGGCGCTGCTGATGCAGGCCTATCAGGAGGCGCTGGGCGCAAGCGGAATCGCCGCCGCGCAAATTCTGCTCACCCGGCCGGATTTCAGCAATCGGGGCCGAGCGCAGAACGCTACCCGCACGATCGAGGAGCTGCTGAAGCAACAAGCGATTCCAATCATTAACGAGAACGACACCGTCGCCGTCGACGAAATCAAATTCGGAGAGAACGATTCCCTCTCCGCGCTGGTCGCCAATCTGGTCAAAGCCGACGGCTTATACATTCTGACCGACATGGACGGACTGTACACCGGCGATCCTCGCAAAATGCCGGAGGCTGTTCGGATCGAGAGCGTCGACACGCTCACCGAGGAGCTGTACCAAATGGCGGGAGGAGCCGGCTCGTCGGTCGGCACCGGCGGCATGCGATCCAAGCTCGACGCGGCTCGCATCGCCATGCGCGGCGGCGTTCCCCTATTCGTCGGACGGGTGTCGGAGTCCGGCGATCTGCAGGCTGCGGCAGCCGGACGGGGCAAGGGCACTTATTTCGTGCCTGCCCTCCACTCGCTGTCCGCGAAGAAGCATTGGGTCGGGTTTCTGTCCGATCCGCAAGGAAAAATTATCGTCGACGGCGGAGCCGAAGACGCGCTGCTCAACCGGGGAAGCAGCTTGCTTCCCGCAGGCATTACGGCGGCGGAGGGCGATTTTCATCCCGGCGAAGTCGTCGAGGTCGTCGGCAGCGATGGTCGCGTGCTGGGAAGAGGCATTTCCAACTATGCCCCTTGGCAGATCACCGCCGTCGCAGGCTTATCCACCGACGAGGCGCGCAAGCGCGTCGACGTCGCCCGCATCGAAGTCATCCATCGCGACGAATGGGTCGCAGCTACGATCTTAAAGGAGGCGCATGCAAATGAGTGAAGTGATAACGAAAGCTAGAGCGGCACGCGAAACGACTACGGCATTAAACAATCTGACAACCGCGCAGAAGAACGAGGCGCTGCTGCTGATCGCGGACGCGCTGATCGCAGCGCAGGAGCGGCTGCTTGCCGCCAATGAGGAAGATATCGTCCGCGGCCGGGAACAGGGCACGTCCGAATCGATGCTCGACCGGCTGAAGCTGACCCCGGAGCGGCTGCAAGGCATCGCCCAAGGCGTTCGCGAGGTCGTTGAGCTGCCTGATCCGGTCGGCGAAACGCTGCACCGATTCGAGCGGCCGAACGGGCTGCATATCGAGCAGCGCCGCGTGCCTCTGGGCGTCATCGGCATGATCTACGAATCGCGCCCGAACGTCACCGTCGACGCCGCGTCTCTGTGCCTGAAAACCGGCAACGCCGTCGTGCTTCGCGGCGGCTCCGCCGCGCTTTCCTCCAATCGCGCCATTATCGCGGTAATGAGAGAAGCATTGTCCCGCTCCGACCTGCCCGAAGACGCGCTTCAATTGATCGAGGACTCCGACCGCAAATCGGTCGACGAAATGCTGAAGCTGAACGGGCTGCTGGACGTCATTATCCCGCGCGGCGGAGCGTCGCTTATCCGCAATGTCGTGCAGAACGCGACGGTTCCCGTCATCGAGACCGGCGCGGGCATCTGCCATACGTATGCGGACGAGAGCGCCGATTACGCCATGCTGGCGGCAATTGCCCTGAATGCGAAGGTGCAGCGCCCGTCGGTGTGCAACTCCATGGAGACGTTGCTGCTGCACGAGTCGTTCGCGGCCAAGCATCTTGCGGCGCTCGCCGACAAGTTCATCCAATCCGGCGTCGCCCTGAAGGGCTGCGAAGCTTCGCGCCAGATCGTTCCGACAATCGAACTCGCAACAGAAGAAGACTTCGCCACTGAATACAACGACTACATTTTGAATCTGAAAATTGTAAAAGATGTAGACGAGGCGCTCGCCCATATTCGCAAGTACGGCACACAGCATTCGGAATGCATCGTAACGGAAAACGCGGAGAACGCCGACCGCTTCCTGCAGGAAGTCGACGCCGCCGCCGTCTACCACAACGCCTCCACCCGCTTTACCGACGGATTCGAATTCGGTTTCGGGGCGGAGATCGGCATCAGCACGCAGAAGCTGCACGCGCGCGGCCCGATGGGATTGCCTGCCTTGACCTCCACGAAATACCGCGTCGTCGGAACGGGCCAAATCAGAGCTTAGGAGCTGTAAATAAGATGACGAATTCAACCTCATCCCCTTTGCGGGGAGTTCGACTTTGCTTTTACGGTGCCGGCTCGATGGCGGAAGCGATTTTGCGCGGGCTGGTCGAGCCCAAGCTGGCCAAACCGGGCAGCATCTCCGTCATGAACCGGCAGAACGCCGAGCGTCTTCGGGAGCTGTCCTCCCGCTACGGCGTCGTCCCTGCCGATACGGACGACATGAAAAGCGCCGCTCTAACGTCCGCCGACGTCGTCGTGCTCGGTATGAAGCCGAAGGACGCCGCCGGAGCGATCCGCGCGCTTAAGCCGCTGCTTCGTCCGGACCAGCTCGTCGTCTCGCTGATCGCCGGTCTGTCCATCTCCACGATTCATCAGCTGCTTGGCCGGGAGCAGCCCGTCGTGCGCACTATGCCGAATACGTCCAGCACAATTGGACTCGGCGCAACGGGCATCAGCTTCTCCGAAGGCGTCTCCGCGGAGCGTCGCGAATTGGCGCTGACGATGTTCGGCGCGATCGGCATGACCGCTGTCGTCGAAGAGCCGCTGATCGAAGCGGTTAACGGCGTATCCGGCAGCGGTCCGGCCTACGTCTACTACTTAATGGAAGCGATGATCGACGCCGGCGTAAGGCTCGGCCTGACGCCTGAAGCGGCGAAGGCCCTTACCGTTCAGACGGTTAGGGGAGCGGCCGAGATGGTGCTCGTCACTGACGAAGATCCGGAGCAATTGCGCCGCAAGGTGACGTCTCCGAACGGAACGACCGAAGCGGCCATCCAAACGCTGGAGCGGTTCGAGTTTCGCGATGCGATGATCCAGGCCATCGTCCGCTGCGCGGAAAGAGCCCGCGAGATGGGCGACTCGATCCGGGAAGAGGCCGCTAAACTTTGATTTGCACGGAAAGAAGGTTGATCTCGAATGAATCTATCCCAATCCTATAGCTTGGCTACTTACCGTCTGCATGACGACAAGGCCGATTTCGCCAAGAAAGCTCAGGGCATCGCCGTCGGCCTGACCGTCGGCAGCTGGACCGAGCTTCCGGAAGCGGCCAAGGAGCAAATGCAGAAACATCTCGGCCAAGTCGTATCTATAGACGCGCACGAGCCTGAAGGGGCGCAGCCGGGCGAACGTTATGCCGACATTACGATCGCCTACCCGGACGTTAACTTCAGCCGGGATATTCCCGCGTTTCTGGTGACCGCGTTCGGCAAGCTGTCGATGGACGGTCGCATCAAGCTGATCGATATTGCGCCGTCCGCCGATTTCCTGAGCGCATTCCCCGGGCCGAAATTCGGCATTCAGGGCGTGCGGGATTTGCTCGGCGTTCGCGACCGTCCGCTCGTGATGAGCATTTTCAAATCCGTCATCGGCCACGATCTCGCCAATCTTCGCGAGCAATTCCTCCAGCAGGCGCTGGGCGGCGTCGACTTGATCAAGGACGACGAAATATTGTTCGAGAATCCGTTGACTCCGTTGGAACGCCGCGTGGAAGCGTGCGTATCCGCCGCCCGCGAAGCGGAGCGGACGACCGGACAGAAGCTGATCTATTTCGCGAACTTAACCGGATCGACCTTCGAGCTGAAGGCGAACGCCAAGCGCGCGATTGCAGCCGGAGCGAACGGCCTCTTATTCAACGTGCTCGCCTACGGCTTCGATGCGCTGGCCGAGCTGGCCAAGGATCCGGACATCAACGTCCCGATCGCCGCCCATCCCGCCATGGCGGGAGCATTCTATCCGTCGCCTCACTACGGCATCTCCGCGCCCGTTCTGCTCGGCAAGCTGATGCGGATCGCCGGGGCGGATCTGTCGCTCTTCCCTTCCCCTTACGGCTCGGTCGTCATGCCGAAGGCGGAAAATCTCGCTGTGATGGAGGCGCTGCTGACGTCCGAGTTGCCGCAGAAGCCGTCGTTCCCGGTTCCGTCCGCAGGCATTCACCCAGGACTCGTCCCGCTCATTATGGGGGATTTTGGGCCGGAGGTCGTCGTTAACGCCGGCGGAGGCGTGCACGGCCATCCCGGAGGAGCGGCTGCCGGCGGACGCGCCTTCCGTCAGGCGGTAGATGCAACCAAAGCGGAAATCCAACTGGAAAAATACGCTGAAAATCACGAGGAATTGCGCATCGCGATCGAACGCTGGGGGGTACGCACATCTTGAACGGCACGACAGCCAGATTCCCGCGTCAGCCGGTATTGTTCTGCGACTTCGACGGAACGATCACGCTTAACGACAACATTATCGCCGTCATGAAGCATTTTAACCCGTCGGGTTGGGATGCGATCGTACAGGATATTATTGCCGACGCCAAGTCGGTCAAACAGGGTGTGGGCGAAATGTTCGCACTGCTCCCCTCTTCCATGCAACATGAGGTCAAAGACTATATTTTGACAAACGCAGGCATTCGTCCGGGCTTCGCCGAGCTGCTCGCCTGGTGCAAGGCGAACGAAGTGCCGTTTTACGTGACGAGCGGCGGCATCGACTTTTTCGTCCATCCGCTGCTGGAGCCGTTCGGCATTCCGGCCGACCATATTTACTGCAACGGCAGCGATTTTAGCGGAGACCGCATCCGAATTACGTGGCCGCACGACTGCGACGAGCATTGCGACAACCGCGGCCGCTGCGGGATGTGCAAAACCGCCGTCATCCGCGGTTTTCCGGCAGATCGCTACTATCGTATTCTGATCGGAGACAGCGTTACCGATTTCCCCGGAGCGAAGATCGTCGATCTCGTTTTCTCACGCTCCCATCTGACGGACAAATGCCAGGAGCTGGGTCTTCCTCACCTGCCGTTCGAGACGTTCCACGACGTCATACATCATCTGGAGCAAGGGGGCTTGCGCTCATGAGCTTCGCGGACATTACGACCGAAGACAAACGCCGCGTGCTGGGCGAATTTACCGAGGTGAAAGCGGAGTTCGCCTCGCGCGGTTGGTTTGCAGGCACGGGCGGCAATCTGTCGATGCGTATCGGCCCCTACTCGTCCGAGCGTTTTTATTTCGCCGTCACGGCCAGCGGCAAAGACAAGACGCGCTCGACGCCGGAGGATTTTCTATTCGTCGACCAGGACGGCAAGCCGTGCGAGGCGACGGCGCTCAAGCCTTCCGCCGAGACGTCGCTGCACCGCGAAATTTACCGACTGACGGGCGCCGGCGCCATTTTCCATATCCATAGCGTGTTCAACAATATCGTCTCCGAATGGTTCTGGGAACGACGCGCCGTGCCGATTCAAGGGGTAGAGCTGATCAAGGCGTTCAATATCTGGGAGGAGGACGCGCGAATCGACGTGCCGATTCTCACCAATTACGCCGACGTGCCCCGCATCGTTCCGGAAATTACCGAACGGTTAGATCCTCGCGTACCCGGCCTGCTTATCCGCAAACACGGCATCTGCGCTTGGGGCAAGGACGCCTTTGAGGCGAAAAAGCACCTGGAAGCGTTCGAGTTTCTATTCGAGTACGTGTACCGCTGGGAACTGCTGAATAGAGGGAAGCCCTAAGAGGGACCCCTTGCAACTGGTATCAACGAGGCACAAATGGCTTTGTAACGAGCATAAGGCCACTCGTGAAACGGCCCGTCGGGATGCAAGAGACAGAGACCCTGTCAAGCACTCAAACTTCCTTCCGTAAGAGTCTCGCAGGCCCTTAGAGTGGATCGATTTGCCGAATTTCCGTGCATAAGGGTCTCACAGGCACTTAGAGAAGATCGATCTCTCAAATTTCCGTGCATAAGGGTCTCACAGGCACTTAGAGAAGATCAAGCGCTCGAACTTCCTTGCGTAAGGGTCCCGCAGGCCCTAAGGGAAGATCGAGCACTCGAATTTCCTTGCTTAAGGGAGTTCATCTACGCGAATTAGTCAGCCATAGAAAAATCCGCTTCCACATCTGCCCCAAGCAGTCGGAGAAGCGGATTTTCTTTTACGTTCGATTTAGCGGCCCGAGCGGAACTTCTGCGCGTGGTCGCGAGCCTCCTCAACGTTCGTGACACGATTGCGATTCCATTCGAAAAGAATCCGGTCGATATAGCGAAAGCTCAGCTTACCCGCAAACACCGATTCCTTCAGCGCAAAGCGGATCAGTTCCTCCGGATACTGGTCCTGGTCGAGCCAACTGTTCATCGTCTCGAACTCCATCGGCGTCAGCGGGCGGCCGAATTCCTGCTCGAACAGCGTAAACAGGCTGCCCGCCACCGGAGCCAGTGTCGGACGCGCAGACTGTCTGTCGCGGGCCGCAGCGGCCTCTTCCTCTTGTCCGCCCCGAAGCGGCAGCTCGCCGGCCGACAGCAAAGCTCCGATCTCGTAGTAAAGTCCGGACAGGTTGTAACGCTCGGATTGGACGCCGCTTGCCGGATCGAACACTTCGTCGATCGAGACGAAGCCGAGCTTCATCAGCTTCTGCAGCGTCTGACCGACAAGCGACGGCGAGCAGCCCAATCTTTCCTGAAGCTGCTCTATCGTCGGAAAATCGTTCAGCTCCAACTGGCGGTACGCGATCAGATGCAGAAGCAGCATCGTCTCCGTATCGTTCAGTTGAAGCGCTCTGTAGGTGCGAAGCAAGGCGTACGGAACGCTGACGGCTCCGTCCATGTAAGCCTCTGCCATTCCTTTGGCTAAAGAGCTGCGATCATTCATCCTTCGGTCTCAACCCCTTGGCCGACCAGCTTGGTGAGGACGAGCCGGTACGTATCTCTGGCAATCAGCAGCTCTTCGTTGGTCGGAACGACCAGCACGCTGACCGCGGAATCGTCGGTCGTAATTTTACGAGGCTCCGGGGAACGGATCGCATTTTTCGCCTCGTCAAGCTGTACGCCGAAAAACGTCAGCCGCTCGCACACCGCCTTGCGCAGTACGTCCGAATTTTCCCCAACGCCGGCCGTGAAAATGATCGCATCCGCTCCATCCATTGCCGCAATGTAAGCTCCGATGTATTTGCGAATCCGATAAGTGTACATATCGAAAGCAAGCTTCGCGTTGTCGTTGCCGTCGTTCATCGCTTCGACGATCTCGCGCATGTCGCTGCTGACGCCCGAGATGGCAATCAGTCCGCTGTGCTTGTTCAGCATCGAATTGACCTCGTTCAACGTCAGCTCTTCCTTGTTGATCGTATACGGCACGACGGCCGGATCAAGGTCTCCGCTGCGCGTTCCCATCATCAGCCCCTCCAGCGGGGTCATGCCCATGCTCGTATCGAACGATTTGCCGTGCAAAATCGCGGTGCAGCTCGCCCCGTTGCCGATATGGCACGTAATCAGCTTAAGCTGTTCAAGCGGCTTGCCCAAATACTCCGCCGCGCGTTGGCTAACATAGTCGTGCGACGTCCCGTGGAAGCCGTAGCGGCGAATTTTATGCTTGCGGTACAGCACGGTGGGAATGGCGTACAAATACGAGGTAGGCGGCATCGACTGATGGAACGCCGTATCGAACACGACTGCCTGCGGCACGTGCGGCAAGTTTTCTTCAACCGCGGCGATGCCCATCATATGCGCCGGATTGTGCAGCGGAGCCAGGTCGAACAGCCGACGAATTTCCAGCTTGACCTTGGCGTCGACCAGCACCGACTCGCTGAACGATTCGCCGCCGTGAACGACTCGATGGCCGACCGCCTGAATGTCCGAGATGTTCCGCAGCACGCCGAACTTCCGGTGCGTGAGCATGTCCAACACTTTTTTGACCGCTGTCGTATGATCGAGAATTTCGCTCACTTCCCGTACTTCCGGCTGATGCGCGACCTCGTGCGTCAGAATCGAGGAGTCCATGCCGATCCGCTCCACCCGCCCCGTCGCTATGGCCGTTTCCGTCTTCATGTCGTACAGTTGGTATTTGAGCGAGGAGCTTCCCGCGTTGATGACAAGAATGTTCATGACAGCCGATCACCGTCCTTGTTGTACTTGAAAAATCCGATTCCCGTCTTGATGCCGAGCTGACCTGCGCGCACTTTTTTCTTAAGCAAAAATGAAGGCCGATATTTCAGCTCGCCGTATTCCCGGAACATCCGTTCCAAAGCGGCCAACACCGAATCGAGTCCGAACCTGTCCGCCATCTCCAATGGTCCGTGCTCGAAGCTGTAGCCCATGCTCATCGCGTCGTCGATATCTTCGGGAGAGGCCACGCCCTCCTCCAGCACGTGCAGCGCCTCGTTGATAAGCAGGCAAATCAGCCTTGTCGTTACGTAACCCGGCGACTCGTACACCATGACGCCCTTTTTGGATAAAACATCGTCGACAAACGACTTGGTCTTGGCGAACGTCTCATCGGAGGTTTGCAGACCGCGAATAATCTCCACAACGTCGATTCGGAATGCCGGATAAACGAAATGCATGCCGATGACGCGCCCCGGATATCGGCTTGCGCCGGCAAGCTCGGTTAAGCTCAATGTCGACGTATTGCTTGCCACGATCGCATCCGGAGTCAAAATATCGTCAATCTGCCGCATCACTTCTTTTTTGCTGTCGAGATCTTCGCTGATCGTTTCGATGACCAGATCGCATTTGGCCAGATCGTGCAAGGAGGATTCCATATGTATTCGGCTTAGCGTCAATTTCTTCTCCGCCGCCGTAATCGCCCATCTCTCGAGCTGACGATCCAAGCTGGTCTCCAGCATTTCCCTTGCCTGCTGAAGCTTCTCCGGCGTCTTCTCCACCAGGTAGACGTCCAGTCCTTTCACCGCGAGCATCTCGGCAATGCTCTGCCCCATCGTGCCTGCTCCTACAACGCCAATGACTCTAAACATGCTTATGTCCCTCCACCCGGTTGCAGCGATTATTTACTCGCTTATATATAAGAATAAGATGATCGCACCCGTTCCGCATTGAAAAATCTCACATTTCGGAACATTTTATCGGGTACTCTCATCTTATCATATCCGATTCAGTGTGACGAATCAGAGAACCATTCGGTAAACCATTGCTTCCACGTATTTACGTAATTCTCCTGAATCGCCCATTGTACCATAACGATCGATTCATTCGGGGCAAGATCGATTGTCACGGAGCTTCTCTCCGCTTCCGGAAGCCGATGCGCCACAAGCTTCAGTTGGTCGTCCGAGACGATAAGAGCGACGTCGCCGTCCTTGGAAGTATATGCGTCGACCGCATCGGGTTCAATGCGCTCCACCTCGGCCCAGTCGATCGTAAGCGGCTTGTCTTTGACCACCTTTGTGTTCGTCAGCGAGACGTCGACCGACGGCCATTGACGTATTTGCGCCACGTCGTAGACGCCGGATGTTTTGACCGCCTGTTTGGCCACCCAAGCGTTGTTTTCCCGGACGACTGCCCATCTCTCGACCTGAGCGACAGGGTCCTGGGTTTCGAGCGCCTCGCCCAGCGAAACGTTCCCCGCAGTCAACGCATCGGGATTGGCCGCCCGGTTGGCCAGCGTCGGAAGCTGATTGACCACAACTTCGCTCTGCTCGACCTTCGCTCCCTTGACGTCGATGTTGGTCGTCTGCAAAATCGAAACGTACTTATCTCCCGCATAAAGCAGCTTTTCCGTTCTTCTCAGCTGCGCGGCGTCCGTGTCTTTTTGCTTGGACCTCTTGCCCTCCAAGTAAGCGACCAGCCGCTGATCGCCTTTGCCGAGCGAATCGTCCGTCGCTTCGATCTGATAGAACTTTGTTCCATAAGGCATCCAAATTCCGTTCCCGCTGCCGATCTCTATCAGCCGATCGTTCTCGGGTGCGACGACGACCGTCCGATAGCTGCTTCGCCTGTTATCCTCGTCCTTGCGCAGCCCGATGACAACCGCGGAATGAGGCGTCTTGTTCGTTTCGTCCTCATCCTCAACAGCCGAGGAAGCCGAAGCTTGCCCAGTCGGAACGGCGAGCTCCTGACTCTTCTCCGCGCCGTCAAAGCTTCTCCAGCTCCATAACGCGCCGATTACGATCGCAATGAAGAGAAACGAAGCGCTAATGACGCTTAATCTGAGGAAGGAAGGCCGCTTCGCCCCCCGCCTCGGGTTGTCCAAATTATCGTTGATTTTCCTCCGCAGATTCTCATCGAACCCGCTTCGGGAAAACGGACCGCTGCTTAGCTGTTCGAATAAATCTTTATCGTCCATTGCGGTTCGCCTCCTTCATTTTGGCTAGCTTCTGACGGGCGTGGAACATTCGCGATTTGACGGTTCCCTCCGTCACGTCCAATATTTGCGCGATCTCCTTCAAGGACATCTGATGATGAGCGTATAGTATGATAACCTCCCTGTACTTCTTGGGCAATTCGAGCACCATGGCCCACATGTCGCTAACGGCCGATTTCTCCATGACGTCCTGCTCCACGGAATGCCGCTGCCCGTAATCCTCGACGAAGTCCGACAGCGTCACCTTGCGGAAAAAAGCCGATCTCTGAAAGTCGATCGCAGTGTTGCGGGTAATGGTCAGCAACCAGGTTTTGACAGAGGCGTCACGACGAAAAGCATGCATATTGCGAAAAACTTTAATAAACACTTCCTGCGTAATGTCGTCGGCGAGATCCCACTTGCGGGTTATGCTGTAAGCGTAATTCCAAACCTCCTTGCCGTAGGCGGTCATCAGTTCGTTCAGCAACCCCTTGTTATCGTCGCTTTCAACCATATATTTTAGGAAATCGAAATTGCGTTCAGACTCCAATCTTGCCACCTCTAATCCGTTAGACGATTCATAAGCTCACCAGGTTCAATGCTAACATATTTTTTGATGAATTTCCTTCTCTTGAGGAAAAGAAAACGGCGGGAAGCTCCTCCTGCTCGGAAGCTCTTCCCGCCGTTCATTTTCGGTTATACGATCAAGCTTTGAATTGTTCGCGCAGCGACAGGCTAAGATCGTTAAGCTTCGCAACTTCCCGATCGACTTGACGAGCGGATTCCGTCTGTTCGCCGCTCATGCCCCTCAGCGACTCCATGGCCGCCATTTCTTCTTCGATAACGGCGGAGATGCGAGTCATTTCGCCGCTTACGTTCCCTGCCTCCTGCCTAATATCGGTCATCATTCGGTTCAAATTCAAAATAAACTCGAGTACCTCGCGCAGGCGCTGCCGCAATTGCTGGAACTCGGCCGCGAACGTCTCCATGTTGACGGCGGTTTGCCGGATCGCTTCCTGTCCTCGTTCGACTTGGCCCACGCTCGTCTCGCTTTCTTGCCGAATGGCCGCAATCATCGACTGAATATCGTCCGCGGCGCCGCGGCTTTGATCCGCCAGTTTGCGAATTTCGCCAGCCACAACGGCGAAGCCTTTGCCTTGCTCTCCCGCTCTTGCCGCTTCGATCGATGCGTTCAAAGCGATCAGGTTCGTCTGATCGGATACTTCGCGAATTTTATTGACCATGCTCTGAGCCTGAGCCGCCGCCTGCTGCAGATCGTCCATCGACATCACAATGGAAGTAACCGCCTCAACTACGCTCTCGTTCTGCTCGCGAATGGCCAGCACCGACTCGTAATTCGAAGTTACCGCCTGCTCGGTCGCAACGGCGTTAAGCTTCATTTCCTCGAACGCGAAGAAAGCGCTCTGAACGGAGCCGTTAATCCGCTCCAAATTGCTGTCCATTTGCTCGAGCGATATCAGCTGATCCCGCAGCCCGCCCGTCACTTCGTCAAAGGAATGGCGCATCGTTTCATTCGCACGAACGTTGATCTCGGATTTGTCGGACACTGTCTCGGAGGTCGAGCGAATTTGTTCGGACAGCTTCTCGATCTGGTTGATCAGCTGAAACAGGCGCTCCTCCTTGGTTCTCTTCTCCGCCTCCAACTGCGTAGTTATCTTTCTCTTGGATACAATCTGCAGAGACGTCGCACAGGACGTCAAAATTAGAAACAGCGCATGAATAACCAGCATCAGGAACGGGTATGAATCCGTTCCGAACACAAGCTGGGGACTGAGAAAGAAGCCGGCGAGATGTTGAACGGCGAATAGCGTCGTCATTAGAACCATCAAACGTATATCTTCATAATAAGCCGCCATCGCAAGCACCATAAAGATGGAGAAATGAAATTCGACTCCGCCGCCGCTGCCGCTAATAATCGCCATGCTCGAGAAGGTAAGCGTTAGCGTATTAAGCCAAGGCAGGTAGGGATGCTCCCGATTTTGCCGAAAGCAATAGAGAGCGAAAGCCAGCAATCCGAACGGAACAAGCACCAAAATCAACTGCCCCCAAAAAATCGCGGGCGTTATTCCGAAACCGGAGCCATGTCCTCCAGCGTGATCGCGAAAAGGGTCCAACTGTCTCGTGATCGCAAAAACTACCGCGCCAAGCGCGGCTGCAGCGGCGGACAATCGCAGCATCAGGTCGTTTTTTTTATCTTGCATGACTTATTATTCATCCTTTCACCGATACATCCTCAACTCTTATTTATACATTATCGTTCTGAAATTTTTCTGAAAGCGGCGCAAAGAACCCCAGCCTCCGAGAATTACGGATACTGGGATTCATTTTCGATTATTCACTTCGACTTACGCGGCTTCGCCACTCAAAATATCTCTCAACTGCTTGCCGGACAGCGTTTCCTCGCTAATCAGATGGTTGAGAAGCAGCTTAAACGATGCTTTGCGGCGATCCAGCAGTTCTCTCGTCTTGTCTGTCAAACCGCCGAGAATAGCGGCGTTCTCCGCCGACCACTGTTCCTGCGTCAGCGCCTGCGGGTGAACGATGCCCAGTTCGGACATGCCGGATTCGATCATCGTCCTAACGATCGAAGTCGCTTGATCGAAGTCTCCCTTAGAGCCCGTGCTCCGACCGCCGTAAAAAATCTCTTCCGCGACGGCGCCGCCAAGCGCGATCATAATTTGTTCCTCAAGCACTGTCTTCGTATAGAGGTAGCTATCCTGGCGGGGATGATGACGCACGTAGCCTAGCGCTTGTCCGCGCGGCGTAAGAGACACTTGAGCAACGCTGTCCGGACGTACTGTCTCGGCGACGATCGCATGGCCCAACTCATGAATCGCCACCCGCTCCCGCTCCTCGCGCGTCGTCTCGCGATCCATCCGTTCGCCCATCATGACCTTGTCGATGGCCTGCGACAGATGCGCCATCGCAATTTGCTCCGCTTCCTCGCGCATGGCATAGATCGCCGCTTCATTCATGACGCTTTCCAGCTGCGCTCCGGAAAATCCGAACGTCTCCTCCGCCACCTTAACGAGCGAGGCATCGCCGGCCAGCGGCTTGTTGCGAGCGTGCAGCTTCAAAATGTGCTCTCTGCCGTTCTTATCCGGCATATCGACCTGAATATGGCGGTCGAAGCGGCCTGGGCGCAGCAGCGCCGGGTCAAGCAGCTCCTTGCGGTTCGTCGCCGCAATCAGCAGCACGCGCACCGTTTCGTCTCCCTGCACGCCGTCCATCTCCGTCAACAACTGGTTCAACGTCTGATCGTACTCGCGATGCTGGCCTCCGTCTCTTTTGCCGCCGATTCCGTCGATCTCATCGATAAAAATAATGGCGCTGGTGCGCTTCAATTTAACGGCCTGCTGGCGCGCCTCCTTGAATAGATCGCGAATTCGCCCGGCGCCCACGCCGACATACATCTCCACGAACTCGCTCCCGGACGCCGCTATGAATGCGGAGTGCGTGTACTGCGCCGCCGCTTTCGCCAGCAGCGTTTTCCCCGTCCCAGGGGGCCCTGTCAGCAAAATGCCTTTAAGCGGACGAATGCCGAGCTTCTTAATTTTGTCCTTGTAAACAAGAAAATCCAACGCTTCCTGCAGCTCCCGCTTCGGCTGGTCTTGTCCGCCGATATCGTCGAAGGTGAGAAATTCCGGTTTGCGAACGATCGTTTTCTTGCCTCCGGCCGCTCCCATCGCCATTCCGCGCGAACGGCTGAACAAATAAATCCCGCCGAACATGACGAGTCCCATCACCAGTATGGCTGGCGGCAATCCGACATACACTAGAAAAACAAGCGTGACGATCAGCGCTCCGACCGCCATTTCTTTTCCGTAATTTCCGATTTTACGCATTCGGCCACACCCCCAATGTCGCAGGCTGACGCGGAAGCACGACGAATTTCGCTCTGTCTCCGTCCTTTAACGAAACGTAAACGTTGCTCTCGTCGATATCCGTTGTCGCCTCTACGTTTGGAAACTGCTCCGACAGCTTCGTCATCGCTTCGCGAATGCTCGAATATTTGCGGTTCTCCATCGCCTCGGCGACATCGAACAAAGAATAGCTCCATGCCTTGTCCAGCAGCTCGCTGCCGGGAGCCGTCACCTGCAGCTCCAGTTGGCGGCTGCCGATCTGCTGAGCTCCGTTCTTCTTAATCGTACGGTACACTTCGCCCAAGTCGGCGTCGGAATCCAGTTCGACGCTGACTTTTACGAGCGTCCCGGTCGTTTCGATATTTGCGGCCTCCACGCCGGGAATCGATGCCGCCGCTCTATCAAGCGGCTTCTCAATGCCGTAATGGCGATAGGCAAACCATCCTCCGAACAATAGAACTGCGGTCAACGCCGCGGTTATCGCTATCGGTACGATTTTCAGCTTATTCATTAGCCGATCCCCTCCATCATTAAACTTGACTGCGCCGTCGGCGACGATCGGGACTGGTCAGTTTTGGTCAAACGAGAGTTATTAAAAAATGTGCCCATTGCATGCCGAAAGGGAGCTGCTCTGATTGAATTAGGTCGTCTCTTTGACGCAACTCCGTTCAATCTATATCGCAAGTACATCACATAGTATATCAGGAAATGATAGACGAATCGTTAGACGATGACTGGGAATCCAACAAAAAAACGCCTTATCGGCGTTTTTTAAAGGTTCGACAATACATAAGTACGAATGAGCGATCCATCCTCGAACGAATAGAAATCGAGAGACTGAAGTCGCTCGTCGCCTTCGTTCCGATAGCGAATTTCCCACGCCGGCTGACCGTTGAACCAAGCGGGCATAATGCGGATCGGCTTGCCCGTATGAGCTGCTGCGAATTTGGCGAGCATCTGCTCCTCGGTGAGGTTTTCGCTCGCTTTTTTCCGTACGATTTCGTTCTCCAGCTCGAATACGGTCCAGCGCTCGCCGCCGGCATCCTCTCCCGTCACGATCCACACATTCCCTTGCCACGTATGGCGCACAGCCTCGAACACGTTGACGAGCTCGCCCTGAGCTTTGCCGATCCGGATTGCCTCGTTTTCCGCGCGGCGATAGTCCGAATCAGCGGAACGTACGTAAAGCACGAACGAGACGATAAGGAACAGAATAAATCCGCTTATAATGAACAGCCATCTGCCAAGCGTAAAGGAAGGCAGCACCCGCTTGCCTTCGCTTCGGCTCATATTCATGCGCGCAGCCTCCGGTAGCAGAGCTCTGCTTCGGCCATAATTTTCTCCTCGTCAAGCGTCGTCAGCTGACGGTCGCGAAGCAGCTGCTTCCCGTCAACCCATACGTGCACGACATCCGAGCCTCTGCCCGAGTAGACGAGATGAGATACGTAATCCGTACGAGGCACGAAGTGCGCTTGCGCGATATTGACGGCGATGATGTCCGCCTTGAGACCGACCTTGAGTTGGCCTACAGCGCCTTCCAGACCTAGCGAGCGCGCCCCGTACAACGTCGCCATGCGCAGCGCCTCCACGGCCGGGACAACGGTCGGATCGCCGCTCACGCCTTTATGCAGCAGCGCGGCGGTCGTCATCTCCTGGAACAGGTCAAGATTGTTATTGCTGGCCGCGCCGTCCGTTCCGAGCGATACGGTCACGCCCGCCTTGAGCAGATCGGGCACCCGGGCTACTCCGCTAGCCAGCTTCAGATTGCTGATCGGGTTATGCGATACGGCAACCTTGCGCTCGGCCAGCAAAGCGATTTCTTCATCGTTCAGGTGAACTGCGTGAGCAACGAGAGTCGGCCGGCTGAACATGCCGAGACGATCAAGATGCTCGACCGGACGGCAGCCATAGTCGCGCACGTTCTGCTCCACCTCGGCCAGCGTTTCGGACATGTGCGTGTGCATCGGCAAATCCAACTCGTGCGCCGCCTCGACGAATTTCAAAATATAATCTGGAGGGCAGGTGTATGGAGCGTGCGGCGAAATCATAACGTTGATCCGTCCGTTCGCCTGGCCGTGCCACTCCCTCGCAAAACGGATCGCGTCCTCCAGCTTTGCCTTCTGTACGTCTTCCGGACAAAGGCCGATTACGCCGCGCGTCAGGCTGGCCCTCAAACCGGACGTCTCCGTCACTTCGGCCACGCGCTGCATATGGTCGTACATATCGACGAACGTCGTCGTGCCGCTCTTGATCATCTCTACTGCGGCCAGCGCCGAGCCCCAGTACACGTCGTCTCCGGTAAATTTGGCCTCGGTCGGCCACATATGATTTTGCAGCCAATCCTGAAGCACGAGATCGTCGGCCATTCCGCGCAACAGCGACATCGCCGCATGTCCGTGGGTGTTAATAAGACCCGGCATAAACAGCAGTCCGCTGCCGTCCAATATCTCGGTCGCCGACTCGCTCTCCCGCTGCGGAACTTCGCCTTCCCCCATAGCTGCGATTTGGCCGTTCTCTACGGCCAGCCAACCTTGAAACACGGAAAATTGTTCATCAATCGTTACGAATGTCCCTTGCTTGATCAGCAGCCGCGTCATTGCTCCGCATCCCCTTCCTCTTGTTCCTCGTTTTGATCGTCCATGTAGTAGGCCAAACTGAGCAGCTCGGCGGTAAAGTCGGCGTTATGGATGCGTACGCCGGGAGCGGCCTTCAGGACGACAGGGGCGAAGTTAAGCAAGCCGCGTATGCCTGCCGAGACGAACCGGTCGGCGACGTTCTGCGCTTCGCCTGCCGGCACGGTAATAATGCCGACCGCAATATCCAGCTTGCGCACCGTCTCAGCCAGCTCCTGCATCGGTTGCACCTGAAGGTGGTTGATTGAAGTTCCCGCCTTGCTCATGTCCGCATCGAATACGGCCACGATTTTCATATTGTCTTTAATATACATATTATAGTTGCACAAAGCTCGCCCCAGGTTACCCGTACCGACCAAAGCCACGTTCATCGTTTTGTCCAATTTCAATATTTGTCGAATCTTCTCGATCAGATAATCGACGTTATAGCCGACGCCTTTACGCCCGAACTCTCCGAAATAGGCCAAGTCCTTGCGGATTTGCGCCGGATTGAGGTCTAGCTTTTCTCCTAAGTCCTGCGAGGATACGGTCTGAATGTTGCTGAGGCTCAACTCGTTCAGGTAACGCAAATAGATCGGCAGTCTTCTAACGACGGCTTCGGATATTTTAATCGGCTTCATCGCATGTCCCCTCTCTCTTGCCCCGTGGCGAGCGTGTTAAGTTCGCCGTCTTGCGGCTGCAGCCATTGCCGAATGCGCGAAGTCATGCCGGCCAGCGGCAAATGCTCCATCTTCGGACCCGGCAGCGAGTACAGAAAGTACTTCCCGTAGTTCGTATCGATCACTCTCGTATCGTACAAAATGACGATCCCTTTGTCGCTCGCCGTGCGAACAAGACGTCCGAATCCCTGCTTGAACTTGATGACCGCCTGCGGCAGCGACAGCTTCATGAACGGATTCTGATTCTCGGCTTGCAGCTTCTCCGACTTAGCTTCCGCTACCGGGTGGTTCGGCGGCTGAAACGGCAATCTGACAATCGCCAGGCAGGTGAGCGCATCGCCCGGCAAATCGATGCCTTCCCAGAAGCTGCTGGTGCCGAGCAGTACCGAAGCCGGCCGCTTCATGAACTGCTGCGTCAGCCTCGTTCTGCTGCCGTCGTCCACCCCTTGGCCAAGCACCTGGATGCCGGCTTGCTCCAGGCTGTCTTTAAGCGGGCCGTACACATGCCTTAGCATCCGGTAAGAAGTGAACAGAACAAGCATTCTCCCGCCTACCGTCAAGGCGGTCTCGTGCAGCGAAGCGATCAGCGCGCTCACGAAGGCCGCCTCTCCGTCTCTTCCCTTGATGCCCGGGAAATCGCGCGGAATGAGCACAAGCGCCTGTTCACGATAACGGAACGGAGACGGCAGCATCGCCGTTTTGAGTCGCCCGTTTTTCTCCGCATCGCTCAACCCAAGCTGATCGGTCACGTACTTGAAGGATTTGTCGATGGTCAGCGTCGCCGACGTCATGACGACGCTCGCTTTTTTATCGAACATCCCTTCTTTCAGCAGCTCGCTAACGTCCGCAGGAGCCCCGTAGATCCCGACGGAACGATTGCGATACTGCGTATGCCCTTCCGCCCAATAGACGAACTCGGGGCGTCCTAGCGTTACGAACGACTGCGTGTCCGCCCGAATGTTGGATAGGTCTTTTAATACGCCCCCCAGATCTGTGAGCAGGCCCTGCATCCCGAGCTCGTCCGACTCCTCGCGAATTTCGACCGTTAACTTCTCAAGCGGACGAATCAGGTCCGACAACAGCTGAATGACGTTGTTGCCGTCCACGCTGAGCCCGTCCCATTGGGTCGGCAAATCGGCCGGCTTGATTCGCATCGTTAAACTGCCGGTTTCATCGGCCGCCGCGTTGGAAGCAAGCATCGCGAACACCGCCTCCATCCAACGCTCCCAAGCATCGCGAATTTCCTGCACTTTGGGAATTAGCAGCTCAAGCTTCTCGGCCCAAGCTCCGGCATAATCCGAAGCCAGCCCGGAAACGGTTCCGATCAGTTGCGGCAATAACCCTGTACGGGCATCCTTCCACATTCGCTGCAGCGGAATGATCAAGGAGGAATACGAGGTTTTCTGCCCCAGATGGCTGCTGGCTACCTCCTCCAGGTGATGCGCCTCGTCTACGATCAGCCGATCGTAGGCCGGGAGCAGGCGATGCTCGGCGCGCATGTCGGTGAACAGCAAGGCATGGTTCGTAATGATTAGATCGGCTTTGCCCGCTTCGTTCCTAGCTCGATGGTAGAAACATCGTTTAAACCACGGACAAGCCCGATTCAAGCACGATGCCGCATCGCTTGCGACGGCCGCCCACTCTTCGCGGCCGCGCCCCCCGACGTTCAACTCCTCGGACTCGCCGCCAGTCGTCTCGCCAAGCCATACGGTCATGCCCGCTCGGGTGACCGCTTCCTCTTTGCCGAGCGCATGCTCGGGAATTTGCTGTCGACTCTCAAATTTTCTCAGACACAAATAGTTGCTTCTGCCTTTGAATACCGCCGCCTTGAAGGGCATTGGCAACACCTGCTGCAGGAGCGGCAAATCTCTTTCGCGCAGCTGCTCCTGTAACTGGATCGTATGGGTACTGACGACGATTTTTTTGTCCTCTTTCCGCCCATAATAGAGGGCAGGAAGCAAATAACCGAGCGACTTGCCGGTACCGGTTCCGGCTTCGACGAGCAAAT
This sequence comes from Cohnella phaseoli, assembly GCF_003386235.1. Lineage (GTDB taxonomy): Bacteria > Bacillota > Bacilli > Paenibacillales > Paenibacillaceae > Cohnella > Cohnella phaseoli. The sequence continues at coordinate 67,426 of NZ_QRDZ01000033.1, read as the reverse complement.
GAGCGTCATCCTGGAGCGCCCCATGCACCTCTTGAAACATAATGTCTTGGCCTTCGCGGGATTCGTAACCGGGAAAAATCGTCTGCAAGTTGTTCCGCACCGCTTCCAAATAGCGATCGAAGTCCATGCTTTGCCATTCGAGGGAACCGATAAGCTCATCTTCGCGAGAGGAAGGCTGATCGTCGCTCCAATCGCCGACGTTCATGGCGAACTGACGGAAATGATGAACCCCGTTTTCGGGTAACGGCGGCCGATTCTCCCGCCAAGCAAGGGCGTCGGCAATCAACCACCCGAGGTCGTTCTGGTCGCGATCAAACATCGCTGCCAGCCTTTGCAACGTAAACATCGGCAGCGTTCTCAGCTTGTCGCGACACAGCAGGAACAGCTCGGCGGTAGCGACTGCGTCGCTGTCGGCCTGATGCGGGCGTTCGTGGGCGATGCCAAGCGCCTGCGTAAGCGCCCCCAAAGAGAACGAGGGCTGCGTCGGAAACGCAATTCTGGCCAGATCGACCGTATCGATCATCCGCCCGGCAAACGGCAAATAGCCGCTCTTATCGAGGGCGGCCTGCAAAAAGTGAGCGTCGAAGCCTACGTTATGTCCAACAAGCACGACATCCTGAAGCATTGGCACGATGTCGCTCAGCATATCCTCCAGTTCCGGCGCGTTCGCTACATCGGCGTCGACAATGCCAGTAAGCCGGGTAATTTCTTGGGGAATCGGTCTGGAAGGCCGCACGAAACTCGCATAGGTGGAACAAACGGTCCCCGCTTCGTCAATAAAAGCGAGTCCCGTCTGGATGATTTCATCTTTATCGGACGACATGCCCGTCGTTTCAAAATCGAGCACGGCAAATTTCATTACAGACTTCCTTTCCGTCACGCCTGCACGAGCGATTGCAGCTCCGCGCTGCCGAATTGCAATTGAATTTCGGTGTTGCCTTGGACGAGCGATTGCAAATTATGCTTCGGATCGGCAAAGCCGGGATCGGCTTCGAGCGACTTGCGAAAATACGTTTGAGCTTGATCGAGATGGGCGTACACCGCTTGGATGCATCCGAGCGCATTGTAGGCGATCGCCTGAAGCCGTTTCTCCTCGGCAATCGCCGCGATTAGCTGGAAATGACGCTGAGCTTCGCTCCAGTTTTTTAAATGCATTAGCGACATCGCCAGAAACAGCCTCGCGCACAGAAAATCCGGATAAACGGCAATCGTCTCCTCCAACTGCTCCGAAGAGTGTTTGAACATTTGCAGTTTGAAGTAACCTTGGCCTTTGACGAACGACCCAAGCGTTCGCTGCGGTTCTTGAACGGCAGGCTCGGGCTGCTGCTGCAGCTCGCGGAAGCAGCCCATTTTTTCCTCGAATTGCAGCCATAACTCAATAATATCATCACTTAGCGTTTTGAGCATGTCCCATTGTTGCCCACAGGCGATTTTTTCTTCGGACGAAGCTTGCGGATAACGTAAAATGAGATCGTCGAGCACATCGTTCATCGTTGCGAACCATTGCTGGATCATGTTCGTTCCCCCCCCTTGATCGCAAAGTGATACCGTACTGCTCATTCTGCGTTTCGGAGGGGTGTTTCATACGCATTACAAAACGGTCGAATGCGGCTCTTCCGCCAACAATTTGACGACTCGGTTTCCTTCGTCCATAATGGCGACCCGCGGCTTATGACGACGGGCTTCCTCGTCCGAGAACAGCCCATAATTGATAATAATAACCTGATCGCCCGGCTGGACGAGTCTGGCTGCAGCTCCATTGAGACAAATAACGCCGGAGCCGCGCGGGCCCGGAATAACGTAGGTTTCGAACCTTGCGCCATTGTTGTTGTTGACGATTTGCACCTTCTCATCGGGCAATATATCCACAAGCTCCATCAAATCCTGGTCGATCGTAACGCTGCCCACGTAGTTCAAATTGGCTTCAGTTACCGTCGCGCGATGGATTTTGGCTTTCATCATTTGGCGGAACATGTTTCAACACCTGCTTCCATGGGATTTAACAGCCGATTGTCAATTAAGCGGGTGTTTCCAAATCGAACGGCAAGAGCGACCAACATAAAACCGTCGATGCTTCGCAAAGGAACGTCCGCGTCCGGTGGCAGCAGGTCAGGATACGTCAACGCGTCGGCGTATTCGACGTTCGCCAGCGGCGAGCGCGCAATCTCCCGCTTCAGCAGCTCGGATAGCTCCGCTGCGCCGACGCCTTCCGCAATCCACTCCGGCACTTTGGCAAGGGCGAGCGAGAGCGACAGCGCCTGCTCCCTCTCCTGCGCGTTCAAATACACGTTGCGCGAGCTGAGCGCCAATCCGTCTTCTTCCCTTACGATCGGGCAAGGTACGATTTCCGTCGGAATATTCAAATCCTGCGCCATTCGCGTCACGACGGCGACCTGCTGGGCGTCCTTCAAGCCGAAGTACGCACGATCCGGCTGAACGATGTTTAGCAGCTTGGCGACGACCGTCGCCACCCCGTCGAAGTGACCGGGACGGCTTGCGCCGCACAAGCGCTCCGTCACTTCGGAGACCGTAACGGTCGTAACCCGGCTTTGCGGATACATCTCCTGCACCGACGGCAGGAATACGAGATCGACGCCGCAGGAAGCGGCAAGGGCGACATCCTTTTCCTCATCGCGCGGATATTTGTCCAAATCCTCGTTTGGTCCGAACTGAATCGGATTAACGAAAATGCTAAGCACGGTGAGACCGTTCTCCTGAGACGAGCGGCGCAGCAAGCTGGCATGACCCTCGTGCAGATAGCCCATCGTCGGCACGAAGCCTACGCTGGCCTCCCCGAGCGGCCTCGAATGACGAAAGGAAGCGATCTCCTTCCTAAGCTCGACAATAGTGCGAACGATTGTCGGTTTCATTTACGCTCTCCTCCGTACAGCTTTCCCATTTCGCTCTGGGCGGGATCGGCCGCCTTTTGCGAAGTAAAGGAGTGTTTCTCTTCCGGGAAAGCTCTCGTTTTCACTTCATTAACGTATTGCGCAATCGCCTCGCGGATCGTATCTCCGACGTTAGCGTAGCTTTTCACCATTTTCTTCTCCCGGATGCCCGAGCCGTAGCGCAGAAGATCGTGAAAGACGAGCACTTGCCCGTCGCAGCCGCGTCCGGCTCCGATTCCGATAGTCGGTATGCCGATCGCCTGCGAGATTTCAGCGGACAGCTCTTCGGTCATAAGCTCCAGCACGATGCCGAACGCTCCCGCCTGCTCCAACGCCCTGGCGTCGCTCAGCAGCTTCTCCGCTTCCGCCTCGCTTTTGCCCTGCACTTTGTAACCGCCGATTTGGTGGATCGATTGCGGCGTGAGTCCGAGATGGCCGAGTACCGGTATGCCTGCCGAAGTCAGCAGCCGGATTTCGTCCGCCAGCTCCGCCCCGCCTTCCATCTTAACGGCGTGAGCGCCGCCTTCCTGCATCAAACGCGCGGCGTTGCGCAGCGTCGCCTCCGGTCCCAGTCGATAAGTCGCAAACGGCAAATCCGTCACGACCATCGTACCAGGAGCGCCTCTAACGACTGCTCGCGTATGGTAGATCATATCTTCAAGCTTGACGGGAACCGTCGTCTCGTAGCCCAGCACGACGTTGCCAAGCGAATCTCCAACAAGAATCATATCGACTTCCGCTTCTTCGGACAACACTGCCGAGGGGTAATCGTATGCCGTCACTACCGCGATCGGCTTCCCCTGGTTTTTCATCGCCTTTAATTTGGGCACGGTTAACGCTTGTTTCATGGAAGTTCCTCCTAGGAAGTTCAGACGGAGTAACAGCAAAAAAACCCATTTTGCCCATGAGCAAAAAAGGGTTCCCATTCAACATAGAACGTCCTTCACGTCCTTCTGTCTCGGTCCTTTCGGCTCAGAGCAGAATCCGCCGCGAATCTGTGACGGTATAGAGTTACTATCGCTGCTTACATTCCGTTGTATACTTCCATTATTAGCAAGTGCGGTTCGCCGTTCATGCGATACCACCTCGCACAGCGATTATAACAGAACCCGCGTCTTTCGTCTACGACTGTTTTCCCACATTTCGCCAATGATCTAAGTGCCTGAGCCTACTTCTGCGGAATAGACGGTGCGCGTAGAGCCGTCCGGCAGCTCGACGCGAAGGCCGCCCATATCGTCCAGTCCGCGAGGCAAACCGACGACGGTTCCTTGGGGCGTGTATAGCTCCGTTTGCTTGCCAAGCGTGACCGAACGCGCCTCCCACAGCGTGCGAATCGGCGCGAAGCCTTGCTCGAGATACAGCTTGTACAGCTGCTCGAACTGCTCCAGCACGGCGGCGATCAGTTCGCTGCGATCTACTGTCGCTCCCGAAGCTATCTTTAGCGAGATCGCTTTGTCCATCAGCCCTTCGGGATAATCTTCGACATCCAGATTCGCAGAGATGCCAAGACCGACGACGACGTAGCTCAGACGCTCGTCCTCTGCCGCGGATTCGAGCAAAATGCCGCTGATCTTTTTGCCTCCGACGAGCAGATCGTTCGGCCATTTGATCCCGATCTCAAGCATCGGCAGTTGCTGCGCAATCGCCCTGCTCAAGGCGACGGCTGCCAGCAACGTCAGCTGCGGAGCGAGAGGCAGAGGAACAGGCGGCCTCAACAGCAGGCTCATCCAGATCCCTTTGCCGGCGGGAGACACCCAGCTTCTTCCCATGCGTCCTCGCCCGTTCGTCTGCTGCTCGGCGATGACTAGCGTGCCTTCCGGCGCTCCCTGTTCGGCCAGCTTACGCAACTCGTTCTGCGTCGAATCGGTCACGTCGAGCAGCGTCAAACGGCGGCCGAACGAAGTGGTCCGCAACTTCGGCAGCAGCTCTTGAAGCGTCAGACGCGAAGGCTTGGCGGTGAGACGGTAGCCAAGACGCGGAACCGCCTCGATCCGATAGCCTTCCGCCTCCAGCTTGCGAACCTGCTTCCAGACGGCCGTCCGGCTCACGTTCAGCTCCCGGCTGATCTCTTCGCCCGAGACGTATTGGCCTGCCCGCTCCTCAAGAAACCCCAGTAAGCTTATTTTGCTCATTTGCGTCCCTCCCGCTGTAAAGCTCTCATCTCTTTGGCCGCGGACAGAAGAACGAACTTCTCGTTGGGCAGCCGGCCCGAGGCCGTCTCTGCCAGCAAATGGCAAAGCGTCTCAGCGATCCATGGTCCGGGCGACTGTCCCAAATAGCCCGATAGCTCGTCTCCCTTCACGTCCAGCTCTGCTACGGAAGAAATCGTCATCTGATCCAGCCATGACCTTTCCTCGTCCCATGGAGCTTCACAAGCAGCTCGAATATCCAGCGCGTCCTCTGCAGCCGAACGGCCGAAATCGAGCACCGCTCCGATCCATGCCGCTCTCCGCTCGCCCTCTTCACAGCCGCCCAGGCGTTCGAAAATTCCGGCGACCGCCGCGACCCGGGCGGCTCTCTGTCCGCCGAGCCGCAGCGCGCGAAGCAGCGCCGACGCGTCCTCCGCTCCGATATACATGCCTGACAGCAGCGCCGCCCAACGCAAATCCGGGTCCGGCAGCGCAGGCAGGCACAGCAAATTTCCGAGCGTAGCCTCGTCGGTCGCCAGGGCGCCCCAAGGCTCCCATTGCGGAGGAGCGCCGTTTAGCCGATAGCGTTCCGCGGCCTGCGCGAACGCCTCCGGAAGCGGCTCCTTCACGTAAGCGAGCAGTCCGCTCTTGAACAAGTAATGCATCGCCTGTTCCGGTCCCGCTCCGGCCATCATTTTGTCCCATTCCGTCCCGATGCGCTCGACGGCGACCTGCTTCAGCCTGTCCCGCTGCTTCACGATGCCCTCCCAGACGTCCGGCAGCAGCTCAAAGCCAAATTCGGCGGCAAATCGAATCGCCCGCACCATGCGAAGCGCATCTTCCCCGAAGCGCTCCTCGGCAGCCCCCACGCAATCGACGACGCCGGCCCGCAGCGCATCCTGTCCGCCATAAGGGTCGATTAGCTCTCCGGCTGAGGAGAAGGCCATTGCGTTAAACGTAAAGTCGCGCCGTGCGAGATCCTCGTTCAACTCGCTGACGAACGCCACCTCATCGGGTCTCCGACCGTCCGAATAACCGGATTCCCGGCGAAACGTCGTTACCTCGAACGAATATCCGCCTTCCATCACCGTCACCGTACCGTGTTTAAGACCGGTCGGCAGCGTCCTTTCAAACAGTTCCGTCACTGCCTCCGGCTTAGCCGAAGTGGCGATGTCGATGTCGTTCAGAGGCCGTTCAAGCCATCTGTCCCTGACGCAGCCGCCGACCAAATAGGCCTGGTGTCCTGCGCTTTCCAGCGCCCGCACTACGGCTAGCCCGGCTTCCCACAGTTGGCTGTCTTGGTCTTCCATTCGCATTCCGTTCCTCACTTCCGGTCTTATACTTTGCAGGCAGGCACAGGAACATCCTGCTTGATTCCAAGCACCCGATAATAGATCGCTTCGTATTGCGCCGTAATCAGTTCGTTGCAGAATACATGGTGCGCCCGCTGCAGGCACGCCTCTCGGAAATCCGCGTACAGCTTCTCGTCCGTAAGCAGCTTTAATGCGTTCGCCGCCATATCGTCCGTGTCCCCGATCGGGGACAGGAACCCGGTGCGGCCGTGCTCCACCAGCTCGGGTATCCCTCCGGCCTGCGAGCCGATCGTCGGCACGCCGCAAGCCATCGCTTCGAGAGCGACAAGGCCGAAGCTTTCCTTCTCCGACGGAAGCAGCATCAAATCGGCGATAGAGATAACCTGCGCCACATCGTCCTGCTTACCCAGAAAGTGCACGCGATGGGACAGACCCATCGCTTGAATTTTCGTCTGAATGCGCGGCAGATCCGGCCCTTCTCCAACCAGTACAAGCTTCGCTTTCGTCGTTGCCTGCACTTTGGCGAAGATGTCGACGACGTCGGCCGTGCGTTTCACCGGCCGGAAATTGGAGATGTGCATGAGCACCTTCTCGTCCGGCTCCGCGTATTCTCTGCGCAGATCCCGGCACTCCCGCGGATAATAAATTCTTTTGTCCACGAAATTGTAGGTCAGATCGATCGGCTCTTGAATGTCCAGCAGCTCGCGCGTCTCGCGAATCAGATCGCGGCTGACCGCGGTGACGGCATCGCTCTGACGGATGCCGAGCCGGATAATGTCTTTGAGCGTTTCATCCTGGGCCAGTACGGTAATGTCCGTACCGTGAAGCGTCGTCACGACCTTCAAATCGTCTCCGGCCATCTGTTTGGCCAAAATCGCGCAGATCGCGTGCGGAACCGCATAATGCACGTGAAGCAGGTCGAGCTTCTGCAGCCTGGCTACCTGGTTCATCTTGCTCGCCAGCGACAGATCGTAGGGCGGGTACCGGAATACATAATAATCCGACACTTCGACCTCATGATAGAAAATGTTGCGATGGAATTTGCCGAGACGAAACGGCATGCTGTGCGTAATAAAGTGAATTTCGTGTCCTTTCTCGGCCAGCAGTTTGCCAAGCTCCGTCGCTACGACGCCGGAGCCCCCGAGAGAAGGATAGCAAGTAATTCCGATTTTGAGCGGTCGATTCATGTCGTTCCTCATGCCTCCCAGTTCGAACGCCAATTAACCGGCAGCGGATTCGGCGAATCCGGCGCTGCCGGTCGTCATTCCTTATTGTATTCCCCGATTCTTCGCTGCTAGAATCGTCCCAGCGCGATCGGTCCTTTGGCGATAAAGCCTTCTGCGAATTGCAGCTTGCGCGGTTGGCCAAGCAGCCTGTCCCGCGCGACGATATTGTCCAAGTAAGCGCCCGTAAGCGGCGTCTCCACCCAGTCCGCTTCGTTGCCTTCAGGCGTAAACTGCGAACGGTAGGCGCGCAAAGCGGCCATCTTCGTCTCTTGAACGTCGCTGATATCGATTAGCAGCTGCGGGGTGTGGGCATCGTTGATGAAGTAAAAATAAAGCTGGTCCACCGTCCAAGCCGGCAGCTCGGGCGCGTACTTGCGCAGCTTGGCATTGAACACCGCCTCCTCCGCCAAACGACTGCAAGCGATGTGATCGGGATGGCGATCGATAAAATACGGCGCAAACACAATTCTCGGCCGGTATTTGCGAATGCAAGCAACCATTGCGGCAAGCTGCTCGGAACTTCCCGAGAGACCGCGATCCGGCAGCCCCAGATTATCCCTTGCGGCAAGCCCGAGAATTTGACCGGCCTGCTCCGCCTCGCGTTGGCGCGTCTCGACGTTCCCGTTGGACGACATTTCGGCATAAGTCAAATCGACGATGCCGACGGACCGTCCCGCTTGCGCATGCTTGACAATCGTGCCCCCCATGCCGATCTCCGCGTCGTCCGGATGCGCGGCGAAGACGAGCATGTCCAATGTACCAGGTTGTACGGCATTCATACTCGGTCAGCCTTCCAGTCCCGGTTTGTATTTATGGACAAGCTCACGCCAAGCGAAATCCCCGCGCTCAAGCGCCTTGATCAGCAGCTCGCCCGTTGCGACGTTGGTCGCCACCGGAATGCCCTGCACGTCGCATAGCCGCAGCAATGCGATAATGTCCGGCTCATGGGGCTGCGCCATCAGCGGATCGCGGAAAAACAAAATCAGATCCATTTTATTCTCGGCGACAAGCGCTCCGATCTGCTGGTCCCCGCCAAGCGGACCGGACATAAACCGATGCACCTTCAAGGAGGTGTTTTCCATAATGCGCGTTCCCGTCGTCCCCGTTGCGTACAATCGATGATCCTTAAGCACGGATTCGTAGGCGATGGCGAAATTCACCATTTCGTCTTTTTTGCGGTCATGCGCGATAAGCGCAATGTCGATCATTGATTTCAGTCTCCTCTCCCTGAGGGGAATCGCTTTGTTGGCTGTAGTTGCTGCTATGTTGCTATTCGGGTTAATCCAGGAAATGCTCGAACCCGTATACCATTCCGGTTACGTTCATAATTTTTTTGATCGCCGTGTTCACTCCCGGCATATAGCCCGCACGGTCGTACGAATCGTGACGGATTTTCAGCGTTTGACCGAACGCCCCGAAGACGACCTCCTGCTGTGCAAACACGCCCGGAAGTCTCACGCTATGTATGCGAAATCCGTTGTAATAGCCGCCTCTGGCTCCTTCGATGACTTCTTCTTCGTCCGGATTGCCTTGACGCAGCTCCTGGCGCGCTTCCGATATCCACTCGGCCGTCTTGATCGACGTTCCGGAAGGCGCATCCAGCTTCTGATCTCCGTGATACTCGATAATTTCCACATGGGGAAAATATTTGGCGGCCATCGCCGAAAATTTCATCATCAGAATCGCGCCGATCGAGAAATTGGGCGCGATCAGGCCGCCGATCCCTTTGTCCTTGCATTGCTTGTCCAATTCCGCGATCTGCTCCGGCGTAAACCCCGTCGTTCCGATAACCGGACGAACCCCGTAAGCAAGCGCGGTTTCGGCATTCGGCATAGCGGATTTCGGGCCTGTGAAGTCTACAAGCACGTCGGGGCGGCTAGCTTTCAGTGCCTCCGCAAGCGATGACGATACGATAACGCCGGTATCGGGCTTGCCGGCGAGCGTCCCGGCGTCCACGGGCCCGGCAGACCTAGCGATTGCGGCGACAAGCTCCAGTTCGGGATCCTCCAGCACCATTTTGACGACTTCGCGTCCCATGCGGCCGCTTGCTCCTGCCACGGCTACTGTAATTTTCTGCGACATGAAGATCACCTGTCCCTTTTCAAATAATAGAGGTCGTTCAAAAAGGCCGATACTGATAAGGGAGATCGTTCAGCATATGAGTATCAGCCGTTATCCGTGTTCTTCTTCGTCCAGCGGTTCGCGTCGCGCGTATTGAATTTCTCCATCACCTTGCGATGCGCCTCCGTCATATCGATGCCGAGCGCGTTCGCGAAACAAATGACGAGGAATAAAATGTCGCCCAGCTCCAGCTCAATGGAATTATCGGCTTCGTCCTGTTTCTTCGGTTTTTCTCCGAACCGATGATTCACTTCCCGGGCAAGCTCGCCGACTTCCTCCGTCATGCGGGCCAGCATGGCAAGGGGCGAGAAGTAGCCTTCCTTAAACTGCGAAATATAAGCGTCCACCTCGCGTTGCATATCCGCCAGTGTGCGTTCCTGCAGCGTCAAATCGACAATCCGGGATTCTGCCATCTCCGAGTTTCCTTTCCTGATGGTTTCTATCCTATGTTATCGCAAGATGTAGGCGAAAACAAATGCAATTTTGCACGAATTTCCCGATAAATCGACTAGGAGCTGGCGCAAAACGACGACATGCTCTAAGAGGCTAACCGATGCGATCCTCGTTCGCTTGTCTCTCACATGACGGACAAAAGTAAAAAGCCGCTTCTGCGGCGGGAATCGGTACCGACTCCGCGTCTAATGAAGGGCTTTTCTCATCAACACCGCCGATGCTTTTGACAAACAACAATCGCGACTATGCCAGATTATTTCTTTCTGCGCCAGCGTCCGATGAGCTTCTCCGCGGCGTCCTGGCGCTCTTCGCGCCGCAGAGCGGACGGGCTGCCGCCGAAAGCTTCCTCATACTTGTATTTTCTCCAGCCCGCCCAAGTCAAAATCGTCACGATAAACGTGCCCATCATTGCCGACCACCCCCAAGAAGGAGGAACCGCGCCAAGCGGCGGAACGATCGTCTCGGAGGCTGCGCCTCCTTGCGGAAACAACTCGCGGAACGCTTCCCGAATCGACGGCAGCGTGCCCGCCACAAGCTCCGGCTTCGGCGAGTCCGCTTCATAGATGCGCGACGCGTAGCGAAGGACTGCATCGGCGCGCTCTATTTTCGAAGGCTCCGCACGAAGCAGCGCTGCCGTCCGAATGAGGCTATAATGCTGGGCAAGCTGCTCGTAGGCGATATGAACGGCAGCGGCGGCAGGTTGTTTTCCTGCTGTCTTATCCAGTTCCGCCGCCAGCTTGCCGATGTCTTCCTGTAGAACCGAGCGATAACGATGCCAGATCGGCTTGTCCGGATGCGCCAATGCATCTGCAGCCAGTCTTAAAGAAGCCGCTCCGCGCTTCCATTTGGCTTCGTCCGGCATGACAGCTGCGGCGACCCGCTTCATTTCCGCCACATCATGAGCCAGCGCGCGTACTCCCTCCGCCGAAGCGATTTCCTTCATCGGCAAGCCTCGAAGTTGGCTTTCGATATCGGCTAGCTGCTTCAAAGACATTTCAAGCTGACCCTTGTTAACGGAATCGTAGAGCCGCTCCGCCGAAGCCAGAAAGTTGTCGTAAGCTTGTCCGGGGACGGAAGCCGCCGGAGACTGCGGAGCGCTTTCCCGCGAGGCGGCGGCGTTTCCGGCCGTGAGCAGACCAAATGCGACGACTGCTCCCAGACAGATCGATCGAAAAGAAAACACGGACATCCCCTCCTATCCCAATGGATATGAAGGGATGTCCGCGATTAGAACGCCTTGTCCTTCCGTCGTTCGAACGGAAACTTGGCGAAGGCGGCTGCAAGTACGCTCAAAGCCGTCAACGCGAAGGTAAACATAGCGACATAAGGCACATCGTCGTCCAGTTGGGACGGCAAATACGGGTATACGTCGTAGGTATAATCAACCGTATCGTTCAAAAAGGTCCACGCCGCTGCCGCCAGCAGCGCCATGCCGCCGAAAGTAAAAAAGCGAGCATACAACAGCGCCATAATAGCCATAGCGGAATGACCGATTATGAGCATCCAATGCTCCCAGACCAAAACATCGCCCTGCGCTTGTCCGGCGAAAATAATCGCCGTCGCCCATATGCCGTACTTAACCGAAGTAACGACGCCCAGCGTCTCGACGATGCCGCGAATCGCGTTAATCCAAGCGTGACGCGACCGTTTGGGAGACACCCACAGCCAGAGCAATGCCAAAGCGAAAAACAGCGACGCCGTCGGACTGTCCGGCACGAACGGAAGCTGCCAATGCGGGTGTTCGTTCCAGGTTTCGATCAACTGCCCTTTATACCAATAATACCCGTAGACCGTGCCGGGAACGTAGATGATCATCGTCAGCCATAAAATCGCGGGATGAAGCAATACATTCCTGGACAGCAGCCACCTGATCCATACCATCGGCGCACGTCCTTTACGAAGTTGTTATAAAAAAACCTGACCGATGAAGGTCAGGTTTTGATAGCGTTCGAATTACTCCGCTTTTTGTTGCGCAAGCCATGTTGCGACTTGGTCGATTTGCTCGTCGGTCAGATCGCCTTTGAACGGAGGCATCATATCGCCTTTCCCGTTCGAAATAATATCGACGAGTTCCTCTTTGCTAAGCACGTCGCCGATGCCGCGAAGCGCCGGTCCGCCGCCGCCTTCTAGCTCTGCGCCGTGACATGCGATACATTGCGCTTGCGTCATGACTTCGGTGAAAGCCGGATCGTCCGCAGCGACCATCGCCGGAATCTTCTCTTTGCCCGGAATCCAGCGGCCTTTGCCGGCCTCGACCGATTCCTTGGCTTTGATTGCCCGTTCGATGTGCTCGGGAGTTTGTCCGTTCGCTTCCAGCTCGTGCGTGTAATGGTCCCAGGACACCCAAGTCAGATAAGAAACGGCAACCAGCGACACGAGCATCAGGGAAGATGCGATCGGACGGCGGTAGAAGCGACGCTCTTTGCCCGTATCCAGGAACGGAGCGAGCAGAAGGGCGATAAACGGAATGCCGGACAGACCGAGAATACCGAGTACGATATAGTCGCCCGAAGCGTACGGATATTTCAAGAGCTGATACAGGAACAGGAAGTACCAGTCCGGCATCGGAATAAACGCGCTGTTCAGCGGGTCCGCCGGGTAGCCGAGCGGAGCCGGATGCGCAATAACGAGCGTCAGGAAACCAACGAGTACGACAACGCCGACCATCCATTCTTTCAGCAGGAAGTTCGGGATGAAGGCCTCGGATTTGCCCGGGTATGACGTATAATCGGGCGGAGTCACGTTGGAATAGTCCCGTTTCCGAATCCGCGAATCGCCGATGAATACGACCTTCTCATTTGGATCATGTTTATGTGCCATCGCTAGTCACTCCCCTCTCTTACAGCGGCCCGGAAATGCCCTGTTTTCGAATCATAAAGAAGTGTCCGGCAAGCAATGCGAGCAGTGCGCCAGGAAGGAAGAACACGTGGATCGCGAAGAATCGGGTCAGCGTCTGAGCGCCGACGATCGTTCCACCGTTCATAAGCTCCTTAATGTACTCCCCTAAGAAAGGCACCGATCCGGCAATCTCCAGACCTACCTTCGTCGCATAGTAAGCTTTGTTGTCCCACGGAAGCAGGTAACCCGTGAAGCCAAGGCCCAGCATGACGAAGAAAATCAACATTCCGACAACCCAGTTCATCTCGCGAGGCGCCTTGTAGGAACCCGTGAAGAATACGCGCAGAGTATGTAGGAACATCATAACGATAACAAGACTTGCTCCCCAGTGGTGCATCCCGCGCACGATCGCGCCGAAGGCGACCTGATGCTGCAGATAGTCAACGCTGTAGTAGGCGTTGATAATGTCTGGGACGTAATACATCGTCAAGAACATCCCCGAGAGGATCTGGATGACGGTGATGAAGAACGTCAATCCGCCGAAACAATAAACGAACGCGGAGAAATGATGCGCCGGGTTAACGTGCTCAGGCACTTCATGGTCCGCGATGTCTCTCCACATCGGCGTAATATCAAGACGTTCGTCGATCCAGTTGTACATGTTTTTGAACATGGGACGAAACGCCCTCCTTCTATACGCGACTATTCGGAGTAATCGGTCCGAGATATACCCAGCCGTTTTCCGTTCTGACTTCATATTCGTCAAGCGGCTTAGGCGCTACTTTCAAATTCTTGCCGTCCTTCGTGTATAGCGCTCCGTGGCAAGGGCAGTGATACTCGTTCGGGGCTTCGGAGCCGCCCCAGCTCACCATGCAACCCAAGTGCTTACACACCGGGGACAGCGCGTAGATCTTGCCGTCGCTGCCTTTCGTAATCCAAGCCGCAAGCTTAGGATCGCTCTCGTACCAGCCGTCCACTTGATGAATCTTGAACTTCACCTCGGTCGGTTCGTTCGTCACTTTGCTTTCCTCGATAACTTTGACGAATCCGCCCGATTCCTTCTTCTGCAGGATAGGATCAACCGCAAAACGAATCATCGGTAATATGGCTCCGCCAGCCATAAATGCGCCCGCTCCGCCAAGCGTATACGAAAGAAATTGACGTCTCGACATCTCTTTGCGCTTGACTGGTTTGTGCGCGGTTTCTTGCTGCTTATTGTGGTCCATTTGTTCTACCCCCTTTGCCACACCAATCTCGCGTCCGATACGGACTTAACATTTTGTTCACAAGGACATAACTATAATAGCCCACGCGCTATAGAGCGTCAAGAATAGGCTCCCGTGTTTCCTTGCGCAAGCGGGAGGAACAGAACCAAAATGTTCTCAAATTGTCACATTTCCTCGCAAACCCGCGCCTTGCTATTGTTTGCCCTATGCTGCCAGGCTATTCGCCCGCCGCCGTTTTTTTCCACGATGCTGCGGAGCGAATCAGTTCGCCGATTTTGCCCGACTGCGCCACAGATCCGCTACAGACTGGGCGATCGTCCGGTCGTCAGGTTCTTCCTGTTCAGCCGAAGGGCATATGTATGCATCCGCGTCCGCTTCCGACAGATCAATCGGCTGCCCGCATACGAGCACGACGTACCGAAAGCCATCGTTTCTCCAAGACGCGATCAGTTCGTTGATTTTCCCGATGTGCTCCGGGCCGCCCGCGCCATAGTGATACGCCGGCATCGTAACCGTGCGTCCGCGGAACGCTTCTTCCAGCGGAGACAACCACTCCCCGGTCCGCGCGACCTTCTCCGTCGCTTCGGAGGGCGACTCCTGGCCGGTTAGGCCGGACAGAGGCAGCAGGCACGTATCCAAATAAGGCTGGAGCTCAGGCCAGCTCTGCGGATCAATCTCGCTAAATTTCATCCGCTTGTCCCTCTCCTTTCTATCTTGCTTTCTCTATTTATCGTACCCCAAAAAGCTGGACAAAGGAAGTCGAAGTCGAAGAAAAACGTGAACCCAACGGCAAAAACCCGGCTTCGCCGGGTCGAGTCGTCACGTCTGTTCCGATTTTTTTCGTCACTGCGGACAAATGAAAGCTATTCCTGGATAGCCTTCAATTCGTCGGTCAAGCGCCGAAACGATTCTACGTCTCCTTGCGCAAGCGCGTCATCGATTGCGGTGTAGATTTTTTCCGTCCGGTAATTGCGCAGCGCTTCGTCCAGGACCATTTCTGCCGCCAATCCCAGCATCGTCTCGTAGGCGACTTTCATGTTGTCCATTCGTTGCACCTCCGGTTGTTCGGCTGCGAGCGCATCGGCTCCCAATAAAGCATATTCACCGATGTCCGCCCCGTTCAAGACGATAGCCCTTCTGTCGATCAATATACCTTTGCCTACCTGTTGCGCAGCTTGTTTTCGCCCGCTCCATGCGGCAGTTCATCCTCAAAAGCAAGCGGATGCCCGGAGACGAGCGCTCTCCCCTGGGTCGTCGCCTTGACGACCTGAAGGCCAAGCTCCGTTTCCCCCCAACGCAGCACGCCTAGATGCATCAGCATTCGCAAAATACGCTGTTCGAAAATGTCTGCCGCAGTATCGTAATAATAGGAACGAATCAGCGGCTGCAGCGTTTCCCTCAGCGAATCGACCGTGACCCACTGCGAGGACAATCTTCCGATCCACTGTACTAAAGCCGCGAGATTCGGAATCGGCGACTTATAGAGCCGCATCCAGAAACGATACAGGCTCGCAGGGTCGGGTTTGACAAGCCCGGCGGCCACATCGAATCCGGCCTGCGTAAGCGTTAAGCCGCCTTCGGTTTGCTCTGCGATCAGTCCTTCGTAATAGACGAAGTCGTACAGCAGCGAGAAACGGTCGGGATAATCGCGAAAATGTCGTCCGTATCCGAACCGCCACCCTCCCCGCGTCGGCAGCGATTCCACTACGGCAAGCTGCTCCAATGCTTGGGAGATTTGCCGTTTGTACATGACGCCTTCCGTTGTTAGCGGCACGGTATTGTTCCTTACAAAACGAAGAAAATGCACGGCATCCTCGGCTAGAAGACTGCGTTCGTCCCGATAGGCGAGCGGTTCGTCGGTGTAAATCAGGTTTTCTTTGTAGCGTTTTTCCAGAACGTCGCACAGCCTGGTCTTGATATCCTCCGGCACTTGAAACAGCGAACGGGTTGTCTGCGAAACGCCGTTAAACAACCAACCGAAGCTCTTGAATCTTGAGATCGACAGTCGTGCGTTCTCCTCCGGTCCCGGCGGCGGCTTCTGCTCTTCTTCCTTCGCCTTGCGGGAGCGCGGCTTCCTCCGTGTCGCAGGATTGGGAGCGCCTGAGGTGCCCGGCTTTGTCGGCTGAACCGGATTGGATTGAATCGACTGGATCGTTTGCGCCGATTGAGTCGGCTGTGCCGATTTGTCCAGCGCCCTCGCCTTCAACTCCTCCAAGCTATAGACGGTTCGGTTCTCAAACACGAGAGAATTCAGAAAGCGCAAATCGTTCCCCGAAATTTCCCGAATTCGGGATTCGATGACGTCCCTTCGCTGAACGGTCGCCAAAATCGTCTGGATCAGCTCGTTCTTCGAATGGCTCGTGCTGGCGCAGTCATAAGTGTCGGCAATTTTTTTCAACTCGGAAATGTCTGCGTAGCATAGCATATCGGCCAAGTTCATTCGACGCCCCCCTTTCCTGGAGGATTTACTGTTCAGTATAGTCGCGGGGCCGACGTCTTAAACGTAGAAAGCAAAAACAGGACCGCCCTTAAAGGACGGCCCTGTGCAGATATTCATACTATAAGATGAAGCTATGGGTTCATTAATGTTTCTTCCGTCTCCGCCAAATGCCTCGTGCAATTGTGAATTAGCGGCTCCCATACGTTCTGTCCCTGTTCGAGCACCGTCAGCGACATGTTCAGCAGATGGGAATCGTCCAACCCTTGGCACATCGCTTGCAGCATTCTGGCCAGAAAACTGCCATGCGTAACGACCAACCACGCTTCCCCCGCATGTTTGTCCGTCAGCTCCCGAATGAACGCAAAGCCTCTCTCCCTTACGGAGTCGTCGTTTTCCTGGTCGGGCACAAGCCGTCTCCAGTCCTCTCCCCATCGATCCAATCGTTCCGCCAATGTCGTGCCTTCGGCTTCCCCGAACGATCTTTCGCGTAAGCGTGAGTCCCGAATAACGGGGATTCCTAGCCGATCGGCCAAAATTTCCGCTGTATGCGCGGCACGCTGCAGATCGCTGCAGTAAACGCCGTCCCACCGCCCCTGCTCCCCGTGCAGCCGATCGGCCAGTAGCCGAGCCTGCCTCACGCCTTCCGGACTGAGCGGAATGTCGGTGACTCCTTGAATGATTCCCCGCTGGTTCCACTCCGTAATGCCGTGGCGAACCCAGCCGATGCGCGTTGCTTTATTCATGATCTCACCCTTGACAGCCAATTCAAAATTAACAGCGTCATAATCATGCCTACGATCGAGAAAGCGATCCAATACTCCGGTACCGCCGGAGATACGTTTAGTATGATCGGATCGCTCAGACTGGCGACGGGAATATCCAGCCGAATGTCGTCTCCGTATTGGTGACTGACTGCGAAAGCGTTGGCCGATTCTCTGCCCCCCGCTTGGTCGACGATGATGCCGCTGCCGAACGAAGCGTACAGAAATCCGCATACAAACAGTGCCAATAGCGCGGCAAGAACGCCAGCGACCCGTTTCTTGAACAGAAACGAGAAGGCGTACGTCCGGCGCGTCGCCGGCATGTACCAGCTCTGTTCCGTATAAATGCGGTCCATAACATTCTTATTAATCTGCGCCGAAGAGATTGGCACGACGTCCTGTTCGTCATCCAGCGGAAGCTCATGAATGAGAAGAGCGCTCTCCTCCCACATCCGGAACTCCTCTTCGCAGGCTTTGCAGCTCTGAACGTGCAAATCTATAGCAAATTTATCTGCCGAATCATCCGGCAAATCGCGATATATCCCGAACCATTCCGCAGCTTCTTCACATTTCATCGCAGCTTCATCTCCTCGTACTCCTTCATCATGGCCGGTTCTGCAAAGTAAGATTCCAATTGCACCTTTACACTGGCCCTGGCCCGGAATAACAACGATTTGACGGAACTGACCGTCTGCCCGAGAATGTTGGCGATCTCTTGGTAATCCATTCCATCGTACTCCCTAAGAATAAGCGCGGAGCGCTGCTTCTCGGGCAAGCTGTTGATGGCGTCTCTTACCATGGTTACCTTCTCGTTGCGCAGCAGTCGCTGCTCGGGCGCCTCTTCCAATGGGGCGGCAGGTATGTATGTGGAGTCGTCCAGCGAGAGGTGCGCTGCTTTTTGCTTGCGCAATTCGCTTAGAACGGTGTTGCGTGCAATCGTATATAGCCACGTCGAAAAGGACGCATCCACTTCTCTGAAGGAGTGTAAGCTTCGATAGGCTTTATAGAACGTTTCGGAACATAGATCCTCCGCCAAGATTTCAAGCTTGGCGCTCTTCAGCATATGGTAGACAAAAGAAAGAATCTTCTTCTGGTATCTTCCCATAAGCATCGAGTATAGTTCGACGTTTCCGTCCTTGATTTCCCGTATCAACTGGGAATCGGTCATCATTCCCGCGACCCTCCCCCTATTCAGGGTGAACGTTCGCAGCCGGCGTTCTATCCTAATTGTACCGGCCAAAAACGAAAAAGTTGCGCTCGAAAGCGCAGTAAAATTTGGTGAGCCAGTATTTTACAAATACTATATGCTATTGTAACACAGGAAATAGGGTTATGTGCTTAAAAATTTCTCAAAATTATTGGCGGTTTGTCTTAAGGAATCGCATGGTTTTTCGCGTCCGAATAGCGCAGCGGATTAAGAATCCGCAATCGAATTGCCGCTCAGCACAAAATAAGACGTACCAAA
The DNA here is from genome assembly GCF_003386235.1 of Cohnella phaseoli. Classification (GTDB taxonomy): domain Bacteria; phylum Bacillota; class Bacilli; order Paenibacillales; family Paenibacillaceae; genus Cohnella; species Cohnella phaseoli. The sequence continues at coordinate 48,566 of NZ_QRDZ01000033.1, read as the reverse complement.
TGAGCGAGAAGTTACATCCAACCGTCATGAAACCGTTTCAAAAATAAAATGTAAGCGCTTATTGACAAAATGAAAACGAATACATATAATAAAAGTACAGTATGGTTTCTCTCCACTCCTATCCAATCCTTGCACAATGTGCAGCCACCCTCCGGGGTGGTTTTTTTTTGCCCATTTTTCAGCATATGCGCGGGCCGGGCACTTATTCTCATTGGCTGCTTGCCTTCCCCAGTCGCTTATTAAGACCGCGTGGCGAGCTTATCTCCCACTTCCGACATCAGATCGAGCCAATAAGACCGTGTGGCGGTCTTATCTCCCACTTCCGACACCGGACCGAGCCAATAAGACCGTGTGGCGGTCTTATCTCCCACTTCTGACACCGGACCGAGCCAATAAGACCGCGTGGCGGACTTATCTCCCACTTCCGACATCAGATCGAGCCAATAAGACCGCGCGGCGGATTTATCTCCCACTTCCGACACCGGACCGAGCCAATAAGACCGCGTGGCGGACTTATCTCCCACTTCTGACACCGGACCGAGCCAATAAGACCGCACGGCGGACTTATCTCCCACTTCCGCTCCCGTTCCGGGCCAATAAGACCGCGTGGCGGACTTATCTCCCACTTCCGACATCAGATCGGGCCAATAAGACCGCGTGGCGGTCTTATCTCCCACTTCTGACACCGGACCGGGCCAATAAGACCGTGTGGCGGACTTATCTCCCACTTCCGACACCGGACCGAGCCAATAAGACCGCGTGGCGGACTTATCTCCCACTTCCGACACCGGCACGAGCCAATAAGACCGTGTGGCGGTCTTATCTCCCACTTCCGACACCGGATCGAGCCAATAAGACCGCACGGCGGACTTATCTCCCACTTCCGAGGTAGTGCAAACTGCTGCTTCCTTATGCGCCGATTCCTCGTAGCGGCGTCCGCCCTCTAATGTCGCAGGCTAGCTTCTATTTGTACCGATCCGCCCCCTAATCGCAGGCAAGCCCCTTTATACTTATCTCCCCCACCCAATTACCGCAGAATATCTCCTATTACGCCGATCTACCCCAGCTATCGCAGACTAGCTTCTATTTGTACCAATCCGAGCCAGGGAGTCTAAAATTTGTCGTACATTCGACTCGACCCCGTTGGTATGTGTATGGATCGTGATTTCCGGATGAGTCGGCGGCTCGTAAATGTCCGAAATTCCGGTAAATGCAGCAATCTCGCCTTTGATCGCTTTGGCATATAAACCTTTTACGTCCCGACGTATACATTCCTCCAGCGGGCAATGCACATACACTTCAACATAGGACTCCAACTCGGCTCGCGCGTAGTCGCGCATTTCCGCATAGGGCGCAATCATCGAGATCACCGTCGTAACCCCGTTGCGGTTCAGCAGCTTGCTGATGTAGACGGCGCGGCGAATGTTTTCCAGCCGGTCCTCTCTGCTAAACCCCAGTTCACGCCCGACTTTGCGCCTAAGCTCGTCACCGTCCAGACATTCGACCTTAACGCCGCTTTCCCGAAGCGCCGCCGCAAGAGCGAATGCCGTTGTCGTCTTCCCCGAGCTGGGAAGTCCCGTCAACCATATTGTCGCTGCCAGCTTCCAACCGCAAAGCTCCGTTAACCTTCTCTCTATCTCGGCATCCGCCTCTTCATCTGTCTCCATAGCCGCCTCTCCCCCTGCCTCCGTCCAATGCGCACAAGCCCAACTGCTGCTCCCCTCTATATGAAAGCGATTCGTTCAAGCAAGCGCTCCCCATAAATCGGTCCAAACGCTTGCCCCTCCATATGGATGTAGCCGATATAACAATCGCATCGCTTCATCCGGCACGGACGTTCCTTCGATATTCCCTCCAGACCGTCCCTGTACAAATTCCCGATTACCTGACGATCCTTGTAGCAATGCTTCACGCGGCCGTCTCCCTGAACGTAAAACACTTGTTGCCCGGCACGACACGACTTGCCCATGCTGTCATAATTTTGCACATTAAGCGCAAAATGAGGGTCCATACGTGTCAAAAACGCCAAATCCTCGTCCGAATAATAATCGGCTTGATCTTTATAGGCGTTCACCCACAGGTACACATCTTCAGGCAATGCCTCACGAACGGATGAAATCGCCTGGAACGCGCTCTTGACGCCGACGCAGCCTACGCTAAACGGAATTTTCCGCCGATAGAGCTCACCGCATTGCTGCACAAATCGCTCTTCCTTCGTCTGACCGGGATGGTAGGTTGCCCAAAATGCGGCCGTCGCCGGGTTTAAATCATCTGTCCAATCGAGGCTGGCAGAGAGGTTGGTCTGGATCGCGACTTTACGAACATGCGGCATATGCGACAGCTGAATCATTGCTTCCCTGTACCAGCGATGCGTAAGTCCTTCGCCATAAGGATTAAAAAACACGGACAACTGATGCCCGCTCTTCTCCTGATCCTTTACCCAATCCACGAAGGTGTGAACCTGCAGCCGATCTTTAGCCAACGTTTCCCGGCTATCGATGTTTTTGCTGAAAGGGCAGTACGGGCAGTCGTAATTGCAGGAGCTTAAGCTCCCGCGAAAATAAACCGTCGCTATCATGAGACCACGCAGCTTTCCATAAGCTCCCGTATTTCCGGCGAGATGAACCAATCCCCGATCGCATCGGAATACATCAGCCCTTCCGACGTGAGCCGCAGCGTACCATTCTCAATCGCGGCAAGCTCGGTATCCAGGAGTTGGTTCAGTTCGGGATAATCGGCGAGAGCCGACGCCGTGAACCGCTCCGCATAGCCGTCCAGCGCCAAGCCTTCCGTATGAAGCAACGATTTCAGAATAAAACGGCGCTGTTGGTCGTCCTTGCTAAGCACAACCCCGTAATCGGCATAGCTGTAATCGTTCTGAGCCACATAATCGGCAATAATGCTCGCCGTGGCGGAGCGTCCCACGCTGTAGCGCGAAGAGTAATGGACCGTATTCGTATAAGAGCGCGCTCCGCAACCGAGTCCGATCATACCTTCGTCGTGGCAGCCGTAAGAAAGCAGCGTTTTGTCCGAGCCGGCTTCCGCTTTGGCGAACCTGCGCATCGAATACTGAGTATACCCTCGCTCCAGCAACCGCTCCCGCGCAGCCTTATAGAGCTCCAACCTCCGATCCTCGCCGCTCTGTCTGATCTGCTCCGGCTTGACAATCGTATGCTCCCGCGTATACAGCGGATAAATGAACACTTCCTCCGGCTCGTAAGATAGCGCCCGATCTAGCGAATACATCCAGGATTGGAGCGTCTGATCGGGGAGTCCATAGATCAAATCCAGATTGAGAATCGGAAATTGCTGCTGCTTGAGCAGCTTCAAAGCCGTTTCCACTTCCTGCGGCTTCTGCGGACGGTAGATTGCTTCCGCTTCGGACTCGACGAAGCTTTGAATGCCCATACTGACCCGGTCGACTTGCCTATTTTTTATAATGGCCAAGCGGTCGGGAGTTACCGTTTCGGGAGAGGTTTCTACCGAGATGGAAGCTTGAGACGGGTCCATGCCTACAACATGCTGGGCAATATGAAACAATCGATCAAGCTGTTCGGGGACGAGCAAAGTCGGAGTTCCTCCACCGACGGCAAACCTGGCGATCGGCTTGCTCCGAATGAACGGAGCCCACTGTGCGGCTTGTCTTTCCAGAGCATCCACGTATTCGGCGTGTACGTCCGCTCTTTTGTCAGGTAAAGTGAACAAATTACAAAAGCCGCAGCGAGCCCCGCAAAACGGAATATGCATATATAAAAAGAACGTATCCGCTAGCTCCCGGCTCCATAGCTCGGAAAGCGGCAGCTTCGTCTCCAATGTTCGATAGGCGGTTTTGTGCGGATAAGAGTACAAATAAGAGCGATAAGGCTCCGAGGTCAGATGATCCTTCCAACTGCGTAAATGGTCTACTTGGTTCATCGTAATCCCTCTCCCCTTACAAAATAAATTCCCGATAAGGCACATTCCATACGACCTCATGCGCCAACCTATGGCCTTGATAGCCGTCTTCGCCATAAGCGGTGCCATGATCGGAGAATACCATACAAAATACGGGTCGTTCCCGTTCTCTGAAAGCCTGAAACAGCCGACCGAGCTCACCGTCCGCATAGCGAAGCGCCGCTCGCTGCGTCTCAACCGAGTCCACTTTCGCACCCGGCACGAAATAATGATTCGGTCCATGAATCGCCGATACGTTCATAAACAGAAACAGACGCTGACCCTGATCCGCATTTTGCAGCAGCTTGAGCGCATGGTTGACCTGATGTTCGGTCGAGCGCGGATTCGTCACTCCGAACGTCATTCGCCAGTAGCTCTCCTGAAAATAGCCGGGGAGCACTTTGGCCAGCGGAACTTTTTTGGTGAAAAAAATGACGCCGCCAATGCAAATCGTACGGTAGCCTTCCGCCTGCAGCCCGGATACGAGATCGGTCGAATCAAATTGCCATGTATGCGGATGCGTCTTTAATCCCGTATTCTTCGAATGAAACAGACGCACGTGTTCCGATTTGTTCTTGGTCGCCGGAGTCGGCAGAAATCCGCCAAAAAAAGCGTGATGAGCCGCATAAGTAAAGCTGCCCGGCGTATGCCGCAGCTCCCAATGCCCGCCGCCGCACAAATTCGGGCAATTCTTCTCCTCCAGGACTGCCGCGTCATAGCGCAGCGTGTCCAATGTAATCATGAGAAGATCGTGACTGCCTACAATTTCGTTCATATTAAACATGATTTCATTTCCCATTCGTAAGGATTCGATCCTTCGTAGTAGCAATCATAGAGCAAATCGCCAAACGGATTCACATCCAGCACAAAAGGCCGATAGGAGCCGCTGCTGAGTAACACGTCGATACCGGCAACGGCAGAACGCGGAAATACCGCTAACGTCTGTTCGGCGCATTGGCGTACGGAAGCTTGCAGTTCTTCGGACAAGCCAACCTCGCCTAAACTCAAACGCTGACTGTCTAGATGCAAATTCGTTATTGGTGTTTTGCTTGCTCTGGCGATGCTATGACACGACTTGCCGGACACGACAAGCTGCCGGATATCGAACGTGCGATTCTGATAAGCGGCCTTCGGAATCCATTGCTCCACATGAGCGCCATGCCCCAATACCCAGTTGACGATTTGACGGATGGAACGCTGCTCGGTGTAGTTCACCAGCTTTTTGACGTTATAAAATAACGGAGGTTTGGCCGCATAGTTTTCCACGCCGATTGTCGTGACCGCCGATTCCGCCCCTGTAACCGGATTGACTTGATAAGCGATTACGCCGCAGGCTCCCGAGCCTGTTGCGAGTTTTATAAACAGCCGGCGCACTCTCTCGCTATCCATCGCCTCGCGCAGAGCATCGTAATCCGGGAGCGCTTCCGGAGCAGCCAATCTTCTCGGCACAGGCAATGCGGCGGACGATAACAACCGGTGCGTCAGCCTCTTATCGAACATGGCCGCAATGTCTTCAGGAGCGTTCATCCAACGCGGCTCGGTCCACAGTTGCCCGGCTTCCTGATCCAACTGCGACAGCAAACGGCAATACCCGCGAAACCACTGGGATGGATGATACAGCTTGCCCTTGATTTCCATCATGCTGCGGGCAGCCCGCGATGAAACAGGTTGAAACGGCGCTTTGCCCTCCGTCTTTAGCCAGCGATCGTTGAGGTCACCGAGACCGGGGCGATCCGCATCGGAAGCGCCAAGCGCAATCAGCTCTCTCTCGACTTCAAAATGCTCCCCCGGCGCGTCGATTCGCAGCAGCGGCGGTTCATCCGTTATTTGCCTCAACCGCTCGGCCAGCGAACGTAAAGACGATTTTCCCTGCAGCACATCGATGTAATCTAAAACAAAGGCTGGGGGCAACCCCAGCCGAGCTCTCGCCGCTTGCAGTCCGTTCGTTCTTCTGTTGCCGGAATTGCCGATGATAATCATCGCTTTCATCGTTATTCCGTCAAGGAAGGATAACGATAATCCTCATCTTCTGCGTCGCCCTGATGATCGCTAATATCCGCTTTGATGCCGGACTCCTGCCAACGCTTCATCATTTTATCGGACATATAATGGTAGCTTAGATCAAGAAACTCCAGCTTCTTGACCTTCTCGCTCTGAAGGAGGGCTTCTGCTCCCTCATCCGACAATGTGCCCATGGAGAGGTCTAACGTATGTAATTGATCGACAATCGGAGCGTTCGCTACGGCAATCGCGATTTCATCTTGAATCTCGCTATCCTTGAGGCCGAGATAAGTAAGCTTCGGGAATTTACCGGGTTCGATCAGCGGGAGAATGTCTTCCAGACCGCCGTCAAAACCGTAATCCTCTACCCCCAGATACAGTTCCAGCTTTTTCAAGCTCTTGAAGCTTCCTTCGCTAATGCTGGCGATGACCTCTTTGCCCAGTCCGCCGCAAATAATGACAAGCTCCTCCAGCTTCTCGTGACTAGCGGGATCAAGGCTGAGACCCGTGCTCCCTTTGATCGTCAGCGATGTCAGTTCAGGATAAGCGGTCAAAATCGGTCCGATATTGGATTGATTAATCCAGGAGACTTCGCATTCCTCGTAAGACATATCGCCAATAAACAAACGGCGCAGCTGCGGAAAACGGTCCTTCAAGCGAACAAGCGCCTCGACAACCGGGCTCGAATCATGCTCGTAGGCGCCGCCCCAGTCGCCGATAATGAGACTTTCGAGCTGCGCGTTCTCTGGACTGTCGGCCAGCTTCTCTATTAAATCTACGATCTGGACTCCATTCTCGTGTTGATCATAATCGACAAACAGTTTACATTCAGACATGACGATCCCTCCTGAGAATGAATGCGAATACTTCGTTCATTATAAAAGCCGGATATGGAAATTTCAAATTTACTCACTTAATGCCGACAATACTGCTTCTTATTCACGCACGAAAAAGAGCACCCCGCCACGAAGAAAACGGCAAATGCCGATTCCGCGCACTAGCGGGATGCTCATCTTTATCAAACGATTACATATGAACGTCGTAATTGAGCGATTTGAGCAACGCTGTCGCCCGGTCCAGATCGTCGGCCTGCTTAAACGACAGCCGCATAATACCCGGCACGTCTTCTCGGCTCTCGATAATTTGCAGGTTGCTCAAGTTGATCTTCGCCTGCCCGAGCTCTGTCGCGATCTTGCCGATAATGCCCGGATGGTCCGGCACATCGACGTAGCATTCGAACAACGAAGTTATCATGCCTTTGCGCCGCTCCGGAAGCTGGCTGCGGAAAACCCCTGCCGAGCGGAACTGTTCGGCAATCCCCTCGCCGTCCTCCCGTTCCAGCAGCGCCGCGAAACGCTCCATTTCGCCCTGCCAATCGCGAACGAGCTTTAGCATAACGTCGCGATTGTTTAGCAAAATGTCGCGCCATATAACCGGATCGCTGGACGCGATGCGCGTAATGTCGCGGAAACCGCCGGCCGCCAGCCGCATGTACAGCTCGTTCGACTCGTTATACCCGGCAATCTGATTGACCAGCGCAACGGCGACGATATGCGGAAGATGGCTGATCGCGCCGACGATGTCGTCGTGCTGCACGGCATCGGTTTTGACGATGTGTGCGCGCGTATGCTTAAGCAGCCGTTCCAGCTTGCCCACATACTCGGGCGGCGTTTCCGCCGTCGGCGTAAGCACGTAATAGGCGTTTTCCAGCAAATAATAACTGGCTGCTTCGACGCCCGAACGCTCCGAGCCCGCCATCGGGTGTCCCCCGATAAAGACGGCGCCCCGCAAGCCCAGCTTGTCGGCATGATGCACAACGGAAGCTTTCGTACTGCCAACGTCGGAGATGATACAGCCGCGCTTAAGCGGCAGCTTGGACAGCTCGTCCACGTACTCCTCCAAACGCCCGACCGGCACGCACAGGAAAATAAAATCGGCGTCCTGGGCCGCCTCCGCCAGCGAAGTCGTGGCCGAATCCACAACTCCGAGCGCCACATATTTCTCCGTCGACGCCGCATTGATCGAGTGTCCGACGACGTGCACGCCCGGTTTGCCCTTGAAGCATAATGCCAGCGAGCCGCCGATTAAGCCGACGCCGAAGATGGCGATGCGAATCGGATTCGCTTCATCAAAATCGCTAAAGTCCGTAAAGTCGCTAAACTCTCCGCTCATACCGTCACACCTTTACCGCGATTTCTTTTAGAACCGCAGTTAGCGCGGCGACCACTTTCGCATTTTGCTCCGCATTGCCGACCGTAATCCGCACGCTCGTCGGATATTGCCTATGCCCGGCTCTAATAATAACGCCTTTGCGGAGCAGCGCCTCGAACACTTCCTGACCCGGACGTTGCACGTCGACCATAATGAAGTTTCCGTACGCCGGGAACGCTTTTAAGCCCAAATCTTCGAACGCTTGACGGAAATAGGCCAGCCCCTTCTTGTTCTCTTCGCGGCAGAAGGCGATAAATTCCACGTCCTGCAGCGCTGCCAGCGCAGCCGCCTGACCCATCCGGGACGTATTAAACGGCTCGCGCACCTGATTGATGCTGCGGATGACGCCGGGCTGTCCGATGCCGTAACCGATACGCAGCGAAGCGAGTCCGTAAATTTTCGAGAATGTTCTGAGTACGACGACGTTCGGGTATTTTTGCAGCAGCTTGATTCCGTCCGGGAAGGAAGGATCGTCGAGATATTCGCAGTAAGCTTCGTCAAGCACGACAAGCACATGGCTTGGCACCTTGGATAGGAACCACTCCACCTCTTCCGCCGTATTGATTGTTCCGGTCGGATTGTTCGGGTTGCAGATCCAGACGATTTTCGTCTTCTCGTTTACCTGTTCCAGCATCGAATAGAGGTCGTGAGTGCCTTCTTTAAGCGGCACCTCGATCGACTTCGCATTCTCGATCGTCACATTGTGCTTATATTGCGGGAACGTCTGATCCGCCATCACTGTCTCGTCCCCCGGCTGCAGGAACGCGCGGCAAATCATCAGAATGATCTCGTCGGAGCCCGCTCCGAAAATGACCTGATCCGGGTTCACCCCATGATGCTTGGCCAATGCGTTCGTCAGCTCCACGGCGGCTCCGTCCGGGTAGATGCTCATATTTTCGAGTTCGCGGGAGATCGCTTCCTTCGCTTTCGGCGAGCAGCCGAACGGATTTTCGTTGGACGCCAGCTTGATCACTTCGGTCAAGCCCAGCTCTCTCTTTACGTCTTCTACCGGCTTGCCCGGCTGATACACCGGCAAGTGGACAATATTCGGTTTCGGTTGCATCGCTGTCCCTCCTAAAGATACGGCAAACGGAGCGCTGCCTGTCCCACCGCTAGCGGGACATCAGTCGCTCCGTAAAATTATAGTGCTTCTATTGTGACACACCAACGCGGTGCTGTACAGGTGCCTTTTGGCTTTTTCCCGTAAAAAATGATGGTATCAGGCCGTGACGCGCGGCTTCAGATCGGCGATAAAATCGCGAACGGAGGCCAGACCGCGCTCCCGTTCGCCCGCTTGCTCGGACGTCAGCAGCGGCAGCGCCTCTTCTACCTGGCGCACGATGGCGCTGCCGACAATCACGCCGTCGCATTGGCCGGCAAAGCGCTCCGCCTGCTCGCGATTCGAGATGCCGAAGCCGACGCAGATCGGCACGCTCGCCGCCTTGCGCACCGAAGCCAGGAACGAATCGATACCCTCGTGGAACGAGGAGCGTACGCCCGTCACGCCAAGCGAGGAGACGCAATAGACGAAGCCTTGGGCTCTGGCGGCGATTCGCTCAACCCGAGCTTCCGAGGTCGGCGCAACGAGCGGAATAAGATGGATCCCGCTTGCTTCCGCCAAAGCGCGAACTTCGCCGTCTTCCTCCAGCGGAAGATCGGGGATGATCATGCCGCTGAAGCCATGCTCCTTGAGCAGTTCAAAGTAACGCTCAAGCCCAAGCTGCAGCACCGGATTAAAATAAGTAAACAAAATGAACGGCAGCTTCACGCCGCGCTCCCTTGCTTTGGAAGCGACGGACATGCAATCCAGCAGGCTGATCCGGTTGCGCAGGGCGCGTTCGGACGCCCGTTGAATGACCGGTCCGTCCGCGAGCGGGTCGGAATAGGGAATGCCCAGCTCGATCATGTGCGCTCCCGCTTCTTCGGCCGCTTGCAACAGCTCGACAGAAGTTTCGAGGTCGGGATCGCCCATCGTCATGAACGGAATAAGCGCCGTCTCGCCCGTTTCCTTCAACCTCGCGAATACCGCGTCGATCGCATTGGTCGCGCTCATAACGATTGCCCCTCCTCTTTCGCCAAATACGACATGATCGATTCCACATCTTTGTCCCCGCGTCCCGACAGGCTGACGACGATAATTTCGTCCTTGCTCATCGTCGGCGCGATTTTAAGCACTTGCGCGATCGCATGCGCCGATTCCAGCGCCGGGATGATGCCTTCCGTACGGGATAGCGTGGACAGCGCGTCAAGCGCCTCCTTGTCGGTAATCGGCACATATTCCGCTCGCTCCGTATCTTTCAGATACGCGTGCTCCGGCCCGATGCCCGGATAGTCGAGTCCGGCGGAGATCGAGTGAGCCGGCAGCACTTGCCCGCCTTCGTCCTGCAGGACATAGCTCATCGAACCTTGGAAAACGCCCGGACGACCCTTGGTCATCGTCGCCGCGTGCTCTTCCGTGTCGACGCCTCGACCGGCCGCTTCCACGCCCAGAAGACGAACGCTTTTGTCCCCGATGAACGGATGGAACATCCCGATCGCATTGCTGCCTCCGCCGACCGCCGCCACGACAACATCGGGCAGACGGCCTTCGGCTTCGAGAATTTGCTCGCGAGACTCAAGACCGATAATCCGCTGGAAGTCGCGGACCATCATCGGATAAGGATGCGGTCCGGTTACGGAGCCGAGAATGTAATACGTATCTTCAACGTGGCTGACCCAGTAACGCAGCGTTTCGTTGCAAGCATCCTTTAAAGTGCGGGTTCCCGACAGCACGGGAATGACCTCGGAGCCGAGCAGCTTCATGCGGAACACGTTAAGCTGCTGGCGCTTCGTATCCTCCTCGCCCATAAACACCTTGCACTCGAGCCCCATCAAAGCGGCTACCGTAGCCGTGGCGACGCCGTGCTGGCCTGCGCCCGTCTCGGCGATGACCTTTTTCTTCCCCATCCGCTTCGCCAGCACCGCTTGTCCGATCGTATTGTTGATCTTGTGCGCTCCGGTGTGATTCAAATCCTCGCGCTTGAGATATATTTTCGCGCCGCCGAGTTGGTTGGACAACCTCTCCGCATAGTACAGCGGAGTTGGCCGCCCGGAATACTGCTTAAGCAAATAGCGGACCTCTTCCAGAAATTCCGGATCGTCCTTATACTTCTGATAAGCGTCCTCCAGCTCGATCAAGGCGTTCATTAACGTTTCAGGCACATATTTTCCGCCGAACGGACCGAAGCGTCCGTGCTGATCCGGCACTTGACTCATGCGTAGTTCACCCTTTCTGCAAATGCGGCGATTTTACCGATGTCCTTCGCCCCGTCGGTCTCCACGCCGCTGGAGATGTCGACGCCTGCGGGCCGATATGTTGCGACGAGCTCGTCCGCGTTGTCCGGGGAAAGTCCGCCCGCAACAAACAATCTCAGTCCGCTGTCGGCAGCTGCTTGCTGATAAGCCGGAATCACGTCCCAGCGAAAAGTTTTTCCCGTTCCTCCGCCCGCCGTATCCAGCAGCACGGTCGACACAACGCCGGCATAGGCTTGCAGACGCGCCGCTCCTTCGGCCGAATCCTCGTCCCCCACCGACAGCGCCCGCCATACGTCGACGGATAGACGCTCCCGCACCTCGCGCGCAAACTCCGGCGTCTCTTCGCCATGAAGCTGCACGACATCCAGCGGCACAACGGCTAACGTCTGCGCAAGCTGCTCAAGCGTCGGATTGACGAACACGCCGACGGTAAGCGGCGGTTTGCCTCTCGCCATCGAAACGCGCCGCGCTTCCTCTTGGAGCTGGGCGGCCCGCTCCGGCGTCACCTGCCGACGACTCTTGGCAAACACGAAGCCGATATAGTCGACTTGCAATCCCGCCATGCCCTGCAAGGTCGCTTCCTCTTTGATCCCGCATATTTTCACGGCAGTCGACCGTTCTGCCGCCTTGCGCTCGTCCGTCATTGCGTTGCGCCTTCTTTCAGCGCGGGTCCGAGCAGCGCGTTCACCGCGTCCTCGACGATCGGCTGACGCATAAAATGCTCGCCGATCAGCACCGCCTGCGCCCCCGCCTTGCGAACGTAAGCAACATCGTCCGTCGTGGCGATCGCGCTCTCGCTGACCGCAACGACCCCGGACGGCATGAGCCCGATTAACTGTTCCGTGACGGACAGATCGGTAACGAACGTTTTCAGATCGCGGTTGTTGACCCCGATAAGCGTCGCTTGCCCAAATTCCAGCACCGTCTCGAGTTCCGGACGATTATGCACCTCCACAAGCACATCCAGGCCGAGGTCGCGTCCAAGCGTATGAAAATCCGCGAGCTGCTTCGGAGTCAGAATGGCCGCGATCAGCAAAATCGCATCCGCGCCGATCAATCTCGCTTCGTAAATCTGCCGTTCGTCGATCGTAAAATCTTTGCGCAACAAAGGAACTTTAACCTGACTACGGATTTCCGTCAAGTAATCGTTGCTTCCCTGGAAGTAGTCGACATCCGTCAGCACGGAAATGCAGTCGGTTCCGGCGCGCTCGTACGCCTGGGCCAGACTGACAGGATGGAAATCCGGACGGATCAGCCCTTTGGAAGGACTGGCCTTCTTGACTTCCGCGATCAGCCCGACCGGACGGTTGCGGCCGACAAGCGCTCGCTCGAAGCCCTTACAGGCTGGAAGCTCGGCGATCCGCTTCTCCGCTTCGGATATCGACAGCGTTTGTTTAAGCATCTCCACCTCTTGATGTTTGGTGGCGACGATCCGATCAAGAAACATGGCTCAACTCTCCCGTCGTAGCAATCCATTGCTGCAGTTTGTCGGCGGCATGGCCCGATGCGATCGTCTCGGCCGCCACGGCCACTCCATCCTTCAGCGAGTCGGCGCGTCCGGCAACGTAAATGCAAGCTCCCGCGTTCGCCAGTACGATGTCGCGATACGCGCTCTTCTCTCCGCCCAGGACGCGGCGAATGATGTGCGCATTCTCCATCGCGTTGCCTCCTTGCACGGCTTTCAGGGAGACGGTCGACAGACCGATTTCCTCGGGCGTAATGTCGTAGGTAAGGACCTCGCCATTACGCAGCTCCGACACCTGCGTCGGCGCCGAAATGCTGATTTCGTCCAGACCGTCATGACTGCCGACGACCATCGCCCGCTTCAGTCCGAGACCGGACAGCACCTCAGCGACTGTCGAAGTGCGGGAGCGATCATACAAGCCGATCATTTGGCGGTCAGCCCTGGCCGGATTGGCCAGCGGTCCAAGCATATTAAAGATCGTGCGCACGCCCAGCTCTTTTCTCGGAGCCGCCGCATGCTTAAGCGCCGGATGGTAGAGCTGCGCGAACATAAAGCAGATTCCCGTCTGCTCCAGACATTCGGCCGCCTGCTCTGCCGTCAGATTAATGTTGACGCCGAGAGCTTCCAGCACATCGGCGCTGCCGGCCTTGCCGGACATCGCGCGGTTTCCGTGCTTCGCGACTCTAACGCCTGCGGCGGAGGCGATGATCGCCGAGGCCGTCGATATATTGAACTTATGAACGCCGGAGCCGCCCGTCCCGCATGTGTCGAGCAGATTATTGTGCTCGGTCGCGACCCGGTTGGAGACCGCCCGCATCGCCTCGGCGAAGCCGAGAATTTCATCCGTCGTCTCGCCTTTCATCCGCAGTGCGATCACGGTTCCGCCAATTTGCGCCGGGGTCGCTTCGCCCTTCATAATTGTCGTCATCACGCCGAACGCTTCTTCTCTCGTCAAATCGTCCCCGCTCATCAGCTTGGAGAGCGCCTGCGGCAAACTCAATGCTATCGTTTCGCTCATTTTGCCCGAGTCCTCCTCTTGATCAATCGTAATCCAGATTCGTGCGCCGATCTCCCGCCAGTACGGTCGAGAACTCGCTCGCATTGCGCTTCGCGCCGGCAGGCGGGAACGCCTCTTCGGCTGCCCGGATCGCTTTGAGCATCCCTTTGGCTTTGTTCTGCGTTTCCAGGTACTCGTTTTCCGGAACGGAATCCCAGACAATTCCGGCCCCGGCCTGCACGTACGCTTTGCCATGTTTGAAGATGATCGTTCGGATCGTAATGCACGTATTCAAGTTACCCGAAAAGCCGAGATAGCCGATCGCTCCGGCGTAGGCGCCTCTCGCTTCGTTCTCCAGCTCCGCGATGATCTCCATCGCCCGCAGCTTCGGCGCGCCCGATACTGTGCCCGCAGGCAGACAGGACAGGAATGCGTCGTAGAAATCTTTGTCCGGCCGCAGCTCGCCCGTTACGTTGGACACGATGTGCATGACGTGAGAGTAGCGCTCGATCTCCATATAGCTGTCGCATTTCACCGTACCGAACGTCGATACGCGGCCGATGTCGTTGCGGCCCAGATCGACGAGCATGACGTGCTCGGCTCGTTCCTTCTCGTCGGCGAGCAGCTCTCGCTCCAGTTGCAGATCCTCTTCCGGCGTATTGCCCCTCGGCCGCGTTCCCGCGATTGGGCGGGTTTCGACTTTGCCGTTGTCGACTTTAACGAGCAGCTCCGGCGACGTGCCGACGATTACCTCGTCGTCCAGCTTCAGCACATACATGTACGGCGACGGATTCATCGTTCGCAGCACGCGGTAGACATGAAGCGGATCGACCTCCGTCTCGATGTGAAACCGCTGCGACAGCACCACCTGAAAAATATCTCCCGCTCGAATGTACTCCTTCGCCTGATTGACGTTGTCGATAAACTGCTCCTTCGTCAGGTTGGAGGAAACCTCTCCGAGCTCGGGATCCTGCGGAGGCGTACTTCTTGACGGCTGCACCGGAATCGGCTGCTGAATCCGGCGGATCGTATCGTCGATCCCGTTCAGCGTCTCCAGATAGGAGGCTTCAATGACCGCATCGCTGGCCCCTTCAGGGATGTGCACGTTGCCGATGACAAGCACATGCTGCTTGAAATGATCGAAAGCGATGACCAGATCGCAGAACATAAACTGCATGTCGTCCATGTTTAAATCGTCATGCTTGTGCGGCGGCAGCTTCCGCTCGTAATATTGCAGCAGGTCGTAGCCGAAAAATCCGATCGCGCCGCCTGTAAACGGGGGAAGCTCGGGCACGGCCGGGCTCCGGTAGGATCGCAGCTTCTCCCTTAGCAGTTGCAACGGCTCAGCGGTCGTATACGACTCTACTTTGCCTCTCTCTTCAAGCGTCAGCGCGTTATGCTTGAGCTTGAGCACGAGAAACGGATCCGTGCCGATATAGGAATATCTAGCCCACTTGACGCCTCCCTCGACGCTTTCCAGGAGAAACGCCCGTTTATCTCTGCTCAAATGCTGGAACACCCGGATCGGCGTCTCCGTATCCGCCAGCAGCTTGCGTACGACCGGAATGACGTTATAGCGTCCTGCCATTGCTTTGATTTCCTGAAGCTCACGCTGATCCATCCTGATCTCTCCCCCGTCGGCTCGGGCTGCGCCCTCTTCGCCGAAAATCAAAAAAGCACCTCTGCTGCGCAGAGATGCGTTCATAGATAAGATTATGTTGACCGACTTCCGACACCTGCACGGCAAATCCGCGCTGCACGTCGAATACGGCAACTCCGCTCATCTGATCTCAACTCTGCTAGGCTGCTTCCGCGTAAGTTGTCGTCCCTGTGGCCGACCGTTCCGCTCCGCATAATATGTTTCTTACTATAGCATCAGGCAGTTATGGCGTCAACGCTTAATTTCTCAGCTTAATTTTGCAACTGGGCGGGGGGAACATACTTAGACCTTCACTCCACTTTGTATTCTTCAGAACTCTAGCACACACTCAATCGCTTGCAGCCTTAGCGCCCCCCCGTTTGTCGCTCTAGCACGATACAGTCCTTTCAGCCTCTCATCGTTATCTTCATTTTCCTTCTTTCGCGTTATGAGTCACTTTGTCATCCTGTTCCCCGTCTCTTGCCGCGTACCAAATTGTCGAGCTAGCCTTCTCTTCAAGAACATAATAATGATTTCTTGTTCGATTCAAATAAAGCGGCCTGATTAATCTCTTCTTCAATAAGGATCGAATTACTTTTCTACATATATATTCGCCCTTGTTCGTGCAAGTTTGAACATCCTGGATACTAAAACTTCGGCCCAACCATAAAGCATATCTGATCACTTCGCGCTCGTACAAAGTCAATTGATCTTCAGTAAAATGACTAGTTGGACTACTGAGCCTCCCGTAGATTTCGTAGAGCGCTCTCCGACAAGCCTCTGGTCTCTTATCCATTTCATCGTAGGTGAATGGCGTATAATGGATCCCCTGAGCCATCATTGAACGAATTTTATTTCTTTCAAAATCAAAGCGGGCACGTGTCACCCTCTCCGCATGCGCTACGAATCCTTCACTTTCCAACCCTAATCGGAAATTTTCGTCAAAAGCATCGATATAGGCCTTTGCTCCAGTTAAAGTAACAATTTCTTTCTCCAACGTTATACCTTCTAACGTTTTTCTAACCGGCCAGATGATCTCAACTATCAATTTGCGCTCCCCTACATCTTGCTTCTGAAGCAACTCCAGCCTCATGCCGCTCGCTTTTTTTATTTGCGTTTCCAGCAGATTTTGATACTCAAGCTCTGCCATCGTATTAATGGACATCCCTAATCTCCCCCTTATCGGAAAATAAAAAAACGCCGTCCTCTCACAAGAGAGAAACGGCGTGTGCTTCACGCGTTTATTTATTATCATTATTCCATACTATCTAGCATTTTTCAAGCAAGTTTGTAAGGGAGCATCAGAGCCCTTCAAGCCGACCCATTCGCAGCTGTAACCCTACTCAGCGCGGTTGCAGTCACTTTGCCAACTCATTCGCAGCTCCAACCTTACTCAGCACGGTTACAGCTACTCTGACGACTCATTTGCAGCTCCAACCCTACTCAGCGCGGTTACAGTCACTTTGCCGACTCATTCGCGGCTGCAACCTTACTCAGCGCGGTTACAGTCACTCTGACGACTCATTCGCAGCTCCAACCTTACTCAGCACGGTTACAGCTACTCTAACGTTCATTCGCAGCTGTAACCCTACTCAGCGCGGTTGCAGTCACTTTGCCAACTCATTCGCAGCTCCAACCCTACTCAGCACGGTTGCAGCTACTCTGACGACCCATTCGCAGCTCCAACCTTACTCAGCGCGGTTATAGCAACTCTGACGACTCATTCGCGGCTGCAACCTTACTCAACATGGTTACAGTCACTCTGCGTGACTCAAGCATGCTTTACTGAAAGCTCCCAAACGGTCTCGCTGCGCTGAAACCGCCTTTACTTCGCCGCCAAATCCGGACGAAGAGCTTGCGCGCGGTTCAAGTAGACATGACGAATATCCTTCTGCACCACGTCCGTGTTCACGAGCACCATCAAGCGGATGCATTTCTCCAGGCTGCCCTTGACCGGCACCTCAAGCGAGCACATGAGCGGCACAAGCTCCCATCCCGCCATCTGGCGGATCGCTCTGGCCGGGAACGTAGCGTCCAGGTCCTGCGTAACAGTGACGAGCACGCTGGCGATGTCCTCCGGCTCGAATTGATTCACTTCAACGATTCCGTTCAATAGCTCGACGGTCGCATCCAGAATGAGCTGCTCCTCGTTGTGTTCGACTGTGATGGCTCCGCGGATTCCCCTAACGCTCATGTTCGTCTATTTCCCCTCTCTTAATCCGTTCACGATGTCCGTAACCCATGCAGAAGGCACGTCGCGACGGATTTCCACGCTTCCGATCGCCGTAGGCACGACGAACACCATATTGCCTTCGGAAAATTTCTTGTCGTGCAGCATCGCGCTCATAATTTCGTCGGTCGGGCAGCTTTCCGGGATGCGAACGGGCAGCCCGAACTTGCGGAAAATCCGCTCCGTCGTCTCCTCGATGTCCGCGGCGTAGCCGAACCGTCCCGCCAGCCTGGCCGAGCCAACCATGCCGATGGCGATCGCTTCCCCGTGCAACAGCTCGCCATATCCGGCCACAGCCTCGAGCGCATGCCCGATCGTATGGCCCAAGTTCAAGATCGCGCGTAAGTCGTTCTCGCGCTCGTCGCGGGAGACGACAATCGATTTCACCTTGCAGCCCTCATACAGCGCATAGCCGAGCGCATCCGGGTCGAGCCCGAGCAGCCGCTCCGCATTATCGTCGCACCATGCAACAAACTCCGCGTTCCAGATCAGCCCGTGCTTGATCACCTCGGACAGACCGGCGCGCACTTCGCGCATCGGCAAGCTGGCCAGCGTGTCGAGATCGTACAGCACAAACTCGGGTTGATGGAACGCGCCGATAATGTTTTTCGCCAGGCGGTGGTTAACGGCGACCTTCCCCCCGACGCTGCTGTCATGCGCCAAAATCGTCGTCGGAATCTGCACGAACCTCACGCCGCGCATGTAAGATGCGGCCACGAAGCCGGCCAGATCGCCCACAACCCCGCCCCCCAGAGCGATAACGGTCGATTTCCGATCCAATCCCGCCTTAAGCGCCTGCTCAACGAGAGTGTCCAGCATCTCCAACGACTTGGACGCTTCCCCGGACGGGACGACCGCTCGTGCGACCGTATAGCCCCGCGCGCGCAGGCTCTCTTCAACCGCAGAAGCATACAAGCCTTCGACGGCGCTGTCGGTTACGAGCAGGATCGGCGATTTGACAGGAAAGCCGCGCTCGGCAAATTTCTCCCCCAATTGCGCGATCAGCCCTGTTCCAATATAGATCGGATAGGAACGTTCCCCGAGATCTACGGTCAGCTCTCTCGTTCCGCTCGCCATTAGTACGCCCCGACCTGGCTCAAGTAGCTGTCCAGGTTTGCTTTCATTTCCTCGATGGAATCGCCGCCGAACTTTTCCAGGAACGCTTTCGCCACTTCCCAAGCGACGACATGCTCCATCACGACGCTTGCAGCCGGAACGGCGCAAGCATCCGAGCGCTCTACCTGCGCAGTGAACGCTTCCTTCGTATCGATGTCCACACTTGCCAGCGGCTTGTACAGCGTGGGAATCGGCTTCATTACGCCGCGTACGACGATCGGCTCGCCGGTCGTCATCCCGCCCTCGAAGCCGCCCGCGCGATTGGAGCCCCGATAGAAGCCCTTCTCCTCGGAATACAAAATTTCGTCGTGCACCTGCGAACCCGGAATGCGAGCCGCTTCAAAGCCGATGCCGACCTCGACGCCCTTGAACGCATTGATCGACACGACCGCTTGCGCGATGCGCCCGTCCAGCTTGCGATCCCACTGCACATGGCTGCCCAGTCCAACAGGCAGACCCGTAATGATACACTCGACGACTCCGCCGATCGTATCGCCGTCCGCTTTCGTGCGGTCGATTAGCTCGATCATTTTCTGCTCCGCTTCTTTATCCGCTACCCGAACCGGAGATTCCTCCGTCACCGCGATCAACTCGTCGATCGGCAAGTTAGGAGCGGCGGCTTCGACGCCTCCGATCGAGACGACATGGCCAGCCACCTTAACGCCGAAAGCACCGAGCAGTTGGCGAGCGATGGCGCCAACCGCGACTCGCGCCGCCGTCTCGCGGGCGCTAGAGCGCTCCAGCACGTTGCGCAAGTCGCGCAGGTTGTACTTCAAACCGCCATTCAAATCGGCATGCCCCGGACGAGGCCGGAACACCCGGCGCTTCGTCTCGTCGCTGCCTTCGACTGGCTCGACGTTCATGACGGAAGTCCAATGCTTCCAGTCTTTATTTTCCACAACAACCGCTACCGGCGCCCCAGTCGTCCGGCCGTGACGCACTCCGCCTACGATCTGCGCCGTATCGGTCTCGATCTGCATGCGGCGACCGCGCCCATGACCCTTCTGACGGCGCTGCAATTGAAAATTCAATTCCTCGAAATCCAGCTCCAGGTTGCTGGGCAATCCTTCAATAATAGCAGTAAGCTGCGGGCCATGCGTCTCTCCCGCGGTTAAATAACGTAAACTCAACTCCGGTTCCTCCCTTTATATCCACGCAAGCCGTGCCTATCTCTGATCATTATAGTACAGCGTTAAAGCGTTTGACAAGAAAAGAGCCCGTCACGTACGGACGGACTGCTTCTTGCCGGCTTTCGTTATCGGCGTTCCCGGATCTCTCAAATGTCCGAGTAGCTCCACGTTATCCAGGCCTAATATTTGCGCGCATTCTTGTACAGATATCAATCCTCGCCGATAAGCCGCGATCACTTTGCGTTTGTCCATAGACACCCTCCGCATGGCTCGACTAGCCTTATTATCGGTTGGAAGATTCATTCACATACGTCAATTCACACGTCTGTAGAAAAAAGTATCGGCCGTCTCCAGTCCATACTGTCCCGGCGAGAAAATTTGCTCGGTGCTGCCGACGAACAGCAGGCCGCCCGGCTTAAGCGCTTGCGCGAATTTGCCGTACAAAATATGCTTGGCGTCTTCGGTAAAGTAAATCATAACGTTACGGCATACGATCAGATCAAAATGACTTCCGAACGTATCCAGCAGCAAATTCTGCTTCTGCAGCTTGATCGCTTTCTTCAAGCGGCTGTCGATGCGAAAAGCGCCGTCCTCCGGAATGAAGTACTTTGACTTGAAGTCGGCCGGTACATCCCGCAACGAACGTTCCAAATAAACGCCTTCTCTTGCTTTGGCCAGAACGCCGTCGTCGATATCGGTGGCGAGCACGGTCGATCTGTCGAGAGCGCCCAACGAATCCATAATCATCGCCAGCGTGTAAGGCTCCTCCCCGGTTGAACAGGCAGCGCTCCATATACTCAGCCGAGAGGACTGCTTCAGCATCTGCGTAAGAAACTTCTCCCGCAGCACCTGCCAGCGATTCGGATTGCGCCAGAACTCGGAGACGTTGATCGTCATCCGATCGAGAAATTCGTTGCGCAGCCGGGCTTCGGTCGACAAAGCCGCGAAATACTCGTCGAAAGACCGAAATCCGTGCTTCATTCGCAGCGTCGTCAGCCGCCGCCTCATCTGATTTTCCTTATACTGGGACAGATCGATGGAGGTTAGTCTCTTGATATTCACGATAAACCGCGAAAAATCCTCGTCCTCGGAAAAGCCCGAGCTCAAGCTCGCGCCCGGAATGGAACGAATGTCTCCCATGACGTTCTGCTCTCTCCCTTATATCCACGCTTGAATGGCTTTATCGTAGGAAACCAGCTCGTCATCCGAGAAGAAAATGGCGATTTCGCGTTCCGCATTTTCCAAGGAATCGGCGCCATGAATCAAATTGAAATTCGTATGTACGGCAAAGTCGCTGCGGATCGTTCCCGGAGCAGCTTCCAGCGAATTGGTTTTACCGATCAGCGCTCGGCAGTGAGCCACAGCCTGATCTCCTTCCCACGCCATCGCGAATACGGGACCCGATGTAATGAACTGGAGCAGCTTCTCGTAGAAATCTTTGCCCTTATGCTCGGCATAATGACGTTCGGCGCGCTCGACGGATACCTGCATGAGCTTGGCTCCGATCAGCTTTAACCCCTTGCGCTCGAAGCGTCCGACGATCTCGCCGATCAGCCCGCGCTGCACGCCATCCGGCTTCACCATTAAGTATGTTCTCTCCATGTTCCTCCTCCTTTCCAAATTCAACCTGCTTGTCATTTTCTATATTACCATAAAAACAGCCTTTTCATCACTTCTAGTAGCTGCGTTTCGCCACGAATCTTGCAATATCCGTCAAATTCCGCTTGGCCGGAATATTTGGCAGCGAATCAAGCGCCTTCAGCGCCTTGGCGATGTAGCGGTCCGCCATTCGTTCCGCTTCCTGCACGCCCTTGCTTGAACGTACCAGCTTCACCGCCGCCGAGGAATCAGCGCGGCCGTCACTCTGCTTGATCGCTTCGATCTCCGTCAGCAGACGGTCCCGAATCGAATCTTCCCTAAGCGCGTACAGGACGGGCAGCGTAATATTGCCTTGCCTAAGATCGCTGCCCGGCGGCTTCCCGATCGCCTTCTCGGTACCGCACAAGTCGAGCAAGTCGTCCATAATCTGAAAATTCATGCCTAGATTATAGCCGAAGCTGTACAGCGCGTTGCAGATGTTGGCCGGAGCTCCGGTCGCGACCGCGCCCAGCTGGCAGCTTATGGCGATGAGCAGCGCCGTTTTCCGCCGGATTCTTCGCAAATAATTGCGTATGCTTTGATCGACGTTGAAGAAATCGCGGATCTGCTCCATCTCGCCGATACACACCTGTACGATCGTACCGGACAAAATCTGATGAACGCGCGGCTTGTCCAACTCAGTTACAACCGTCAACGCCTTGGCGTAAATATAGTCTCCGGTATACATCGCGATCCGGTTGTCCCATTTCGACTTCACGGTAAGTTGGCCGCGACGGGTATCGGCATCGTCGATCACGTCGTCGTGCACGAGCGTAGCCATATGTATCAGCTCAAGCGGCACCGCGACCTTCTTGAGCGTCTCGAGCGAATAGTCTCCGAACTTGCCCGCAAGCAGCACGAGCACAGGTCTGATCCTTTTGCCGCCGGCCTTCAGTAGATGAAGCGACGTCTCGCTCAGAATCGGCAAATCCGAGGTGACGGTTCGTGCCATCTGATCCTCGATCGCCTGCAATTCGGGTTTTAACGATGCGTAGAGCTGCATTAATTTCATAAGTTCACCTGCGGTTGGATAGGTTATCTAGAAGATAGGGCAGCGGCAATTCCGCGATATCGGGCTCGCCTTCGATCAGTCCGAGTTCCTTGGCGTATTGAAAATAAAGCTTGAGTCCCGACCTTTGCGCATCTCCGAAATCGTGGCACAAATTGCCGAAGTAGCCTTGCCAGTAAGCGGCCGTTCCCCCGATCTGGCGAAGCGCCTTGTCCACGATCGGCTCCATATCGTCATAGGATTTGCTCTTGCCGGCTATCAAAGCTTCATAGATTTCCCGAATCGCTTCGGGGTAGCGATGCGCTGTTTCCTTATGCACCGCCCATAGCGCGTACGTCATCCACTGGCCAGTCCAAATGTTCCACACTTCCCCGAGGTCCAGCACTCGGTAGCCATGATTGGTCCATGACGCCCGGATTGCGTGATCCCCAATGAGAAGCGCCGCGTCCGCGTTTTCCAGCATCTGCTCCAGTACCGGTTCCGCGTCCTCGTAAGTCGGTTTGCCTCCGTAAAACTTCTCCATAATAATTTTCAGCAGGTTGACTGACGTGGCTGAAGCTGTCGTGAGCGCAATTTTGCCATGCAGCACTTGCTCCAGCGGCGACTTGAGAAACAGTAAAATCGATTGAACTCTTCCGAACGAGCTTACTGACAAATTGGGCAGCAAGTAGTAAGAGTCGGCGGAAATTCCGTAAGCATAAGAAGAAATCGCCGCCATATCGATATCGCCCGCTCTCAGCTTGCGATTAAGCGTCGCGGGCAAATCCGAGTGGATTTCCGTCTGAAACGGAAGTTGCGTCGGATCAAAATGATGAAACACCGGCCAAGCATTCGTGTAAGAGATGCGGCCGAGCCGGATCGGCCGCGAATTCGTATTATTCATTCGGGTGGCCCCATCTTCGATAGAGATTATGTTCAATGCCCATGCCGTCCATGGTTTTGCCGACGATAAAATCGACGACGTCGTCTAACGTCTGCGGCCCGTTATAGAACGCAGGCATCGCCGGAATGATTCGCACGCCTAGACGCGCCAGCTTGAGCATATTTTCCAGGTGAATGGCGTTCAGCGGCGTCTCGCGAGGCACGAGCAGCAGCGGACGTCCTTCTTTCAGCATGACGTCGGCCGCCCGGGTTAGCAAATTTGTGGACGCACCGTTCGCGATCGCGGACAGCGATCCCATGGAGCACGGCACGATCGCCATCCCTTCGCATCTGAACGAACCGCTGGCAATGCTTGCGCCGATGTCGCCGAGCGGGTGGTACGTCATTCTGCCTTCCGCCTGGGCGGAATCGAACGCTTTATTTATACATTCTAACCGATTCGTGACGTTCCAACCTAGCTCTTCCTTCAGAACGCGCCACCCGGCTTCGGATACGACCAAATGCAGATGAAAACCGGCATTTAACAATTGCCGGCACAAAGTAACTCCATATATCGCTCCGCTGGCCCCGGTAATACCGACTACCCAGCGCTTCGTAGAAGCGTTAATGCCGCTCACCACGATCTTATCACCACCAGATCGATGAACGTAAACACGAAAATAACAGCGCTCAAAATGCCATTCATCGTAAAGAACGCCGCATTCAGCTTGCTCAGATCGTTAGGCTTGACGAGCCTGTGCTCGTAAAGAAGCAGCGCGGCCGAGACGATCATTCCCGCGAAGTACCACCAGCTGAGATCGGTCAACGCCAAAATCAGCGCAAACCCGACGGCCGTAAGCACATGGAACGCGCGCGCGATCCAGAGAGCGCCGGCGATTCCGAACCGGGCGGGAATCGAATGCAAGCCTTCCTTGCGGTCGAATTCCACGTCCTGACAGGCATAGATGATATCGAAGCCGGCGCTCCAGAGCGCAACGGTCACATACAGGATCATCGCCTCCAAGGTGACGCCGCCCGTCACGCCGACCCATCCCCCAAGCGGGGCCAAGCCGAGCGTCAGACCCAGCACGATGTGGCAAGCCCACGTAAAACGCTTCGTATACGAATAAATAACCGTCATGAACACGGCGATTGGCAGCAGCTTTACAGCCAACGGATTCAGCTTGGCCGCCGCCCAGAACAACAGAACGAACGAAACGACAATATAGACGATGACCTCGGCCGACTTCAATAGACCGGCAGGCAGCGCCCGATTGGCCGTTCTGGGGTTGCGGGCGTCAATCGCTTTGTCGATCAGCCTGTTCAGTCCCATCGCCGCCGTTCTGGCGCCGACCATCGCTAGCAAAATCCAGCCGCACTCGCTCCATTCCGGAAGCCGCTTCTCGACGGTTACCGCGCCGAGAATAGCCCCGACATAGGCAAAAGGAAGCGCGAACAGCGTATGTTCGAACTTAATCATTTCTAGAAAAACGCGCAATTTGGCGATCATACGATTTCATTCCCTTTCGTGCCCATATGCAGCGCGGCTACGCCTCCGAAAAACGGATAGGCCTTCACGTTGCGCATGCCGGTTTCACGGAACAGCTCGGCAAGAGCTTGAAGATCGGGAAAAGACGCAAGCGACTCCGGCAGCCACCGGTATTGCTCGTAGCTTTTGACGAACCATTTTCCGAATAAGGGCATTACTCTCTCGAAGTAAAAATAATAAATGCTCTTGAAAGGCTGCCACGTCGGCTTGGACATGTCCAGACAGACGATTTTGCCGCCGGGTTTCACGACGCGCTTCATTTCCTTCAACGTCTTGACGATATCCGGTATGTTGCGCAATCCGAAGCCGATCGTCACGAAGTCGAAGCTGTTGTCCTCGAAGGGAAGCTCCATCGCATTCCCTTGGACAAGCTCGATTTGGTTGCTGTAGCCGAGCTTGTCCACCTTCGCCTGACCGATCTCCAGCATATTACGGCTGAAATCCAGTCCTACCGTACGGCCGCCCTTGCTCTCCTTGGCCAGCGCAATCGTCCAGTCGCACGTGCCGCAGCATAGATCCAGGGAAGATTGTCCCGGTTGGATGTCCATTTTGCGCATCGTAAATCGGCGCCATGCCTTATGCCTTCTGAAACTGATGATGTCATTCATCAGATCGTATTTGGGAGCGATGCGCTCGAACACTTCATGCACATGCCGCTCTTTCGATTTCGCGTCCATCATTACGTCTATCCCAGCTCCTTCAATGCGGTTGCCCTGATCTGACCCGTCGCGGTCAAGAAAGGCTCAAGCAGCGGCTGCAGCTCCTTTGTCAGCTTGTCCGACTGAAACCTCTGCACAAGCGTCTGCAGTTGGGCCACGGACTGCCGCAGCAGCGCGCCCAGCTTCTCAGAGACGCCGTATTTGTTCATCAGCGCCTTGATCATTCCCGAATCGGCCTGGCCGTCTTCGAGCTGACGGCGATCCTCTTCCGTACCCTCCTGCAAAATATGCCAAACGCCCCAGCAATCGGACAGCGACGACGTTTGCTCCACTTTGCCGATCTCCTGCAGCAGCAGCTCGCAGCGGCTGAACCGGCTGACGAGTTCCGGCCACAGCTTGGCGTGCAGTCCGTTCATCGCGTCCGTAAAAGAAAGAAAAAGCCCGGCTTTTAAATCAACGCCGTATTGAAGATATTCTTCTGCATTCATCTTCATTTGTTTTGCTTTGCCATAGAAGCTCATCTTCAGCCGATTAATGTCGCAGACCGCTTCGCTCAGACGACGAATCGTCTCGATTTGCCCAGCCTGAGACAGCAGATGGTAAAACCGGCTGCTGAAATAGTCTCCGGCTAACACCCGCAACTGCTGAGTACGCATCCCTAGCGTGCCGACCGCAGCAGCCCCGGTTGCATTTTCGACCATGTCGTGCGTATCTAGCCCCATCTGTACGAGGGAGGTGACGACCGAAAGCAATTCCTTGTGAGAAGCCGCCTGCGGCTGATGGCTTAGCAAGGTGTATAGCAAAGAAATCCTGCCATTCGGGAAATCGGGTAATTCCGTATGCAGGCTAATCATATCGTGGCTCATGTACTTACTTGCCAATTGGTCAATACGTGATCTGCTCATTGCTTCCGCCTCCGAACTAGCTGCCGACACACCATTTCCGACGTTTATCCCAACTAGTATAACATATCCTAGAAAAGCTCGCATAAGCCAAGGATTTTGTTCATGAATTTGCAAAATTTCCGAACCAACGCTTGCCTGCCGCCGTGATCGTCCATCGTATGTTGGTTGAACGCCCGGCAAGCTCCGAACCCGGGTTGTCCGCAGATTGTCTCAGCAGAGCCAGTTCCTCTTCCGTCCAATCGGTTTTACGGGTTTCCGCCGCGAGCAGCAGCACCTTCCGCTCTCCCCGCGATTCGAACGCTCGGATTAGCACTTGTTTAACGTTGCGAACGTCGGAATAGGCAAAGCCGAGCAGCAGCGCGATATCGCGATTAAGAAGACGTGGCTCTTCTCCTCGCAGATCGACGGCCAGAATGCCGTGATTCCATTCCAGTCTAATCGGCCGATTGCTCAGCGGAATCGCCGACAACGCGTCCACAAGCCGATCGTCGGTCAATCTCGCGGCGGACTCCGGTTCGAAGACAGATACCGAGGACAGTCGGTGATTAAGGTTTTGCTCGGCGGCAGGCAGTCGAGCAAGAAGCAGTACAACGGCGAATCCCGTCGCGACGAACGCGATCCAAGAAAGATAACGGCCAATACGCATGGCGATTTCCCCTTTCCTTTCGAGAGGCTACAAGTGCAACCTCTAGAGGTTCCTCCATACCCATTGTACATAGAAAAAGGGCAGGCTATGCCTGCGCCCCTGCGAAGCTTATTTAGGTTAAATCAGGCATCCGTCTCCACAGTTCCGTGTTTCGTGAGAATCGTTGCCTTTCCTCTTATTTTCATCGCGGACGTATGATCGGTGAACTGAACGATCAGCACCTCTCCTTTGTCCAGCTTCTCCGTATGATGAAACTTCGTGTCCTGGCCTCGCGTCAATCCGATGACCTGCACTCCGCTATCCTTGGCTTTAATGACGATGTATTCTTGTTCTCTTTCCATTATTCGCAGCCTCCTTATAGCTTCATGATGAAGGAAAAGACGGAGCAATGTCAAACAAAAACTGCCCCCTCTCCCGAGACGATATCGGGGAGAAGACAGTCGCCGCAATGTTATGGTCGGAACGGAGAGATTCGAACTCTCGACCTCACCCACCCCAAGGGTGCGCGCTACCAGGCTGCGCCACGTCCCGTTCTGTTTCTAGCATATGTATTCTCGACTCATTCGTTAAGTCGTGTACGATTTTCTATTATAGAGTGGGTACTAGGAAAAGTAAAGAGGCAACTTGTATAACCAAAATCCCAGTTCAGCTCTTTTGTTTCAACCCATCCAGGCGACAATATCCTTCAAGCTTGGCAAGCCTTATGTCAATGCCGTCAACTTTAGCAATCAGCAGTTCCTGACCGGCCTTTAAGGCTCTTAAAATCTCTAGCGCTTCTTCATTCACGGATACCGCCTCCTTCTACCCTTGCAACGACATCGCGTAAAGAATCGAATGGTCGGAACGGAGAGATTCGAACTCTCGACCTCACCCACCCCAAGGGTGCGCGCTACCAGGCTGCGCCACGTCCCGTTACAGATACAGCTCGAATTATAGCACACGGCAATCCGAGCTAGCAACAGAAACAAAAGACTATCTCTTGCGCTTCCCGAAGGAGCTTGCAAAAGATAGTCTTGGCGTTTCTTATGGGCGTATAAGGCCTCATCAGAAGGCCGGAGAGCCGCGAAGCTCTTACTTGATTCCTTCTTTGAGAGCTTTGCCCGGCTTAAAAGCAGGGATCTTCCCGGCCGGAATCTCGATTTCAACTCCGGTTTGCGGGTTGCGGCCCTTACGGGCGGAACGTTCGCGAACTTCGAAGTTGCCAAATCCGACAAGTTGGACTTTATCGCCGTTTTGCAGCGCTTCGGAAATGACGTCGAAAACGGCGTCTACCGCTTGCGTCGCGTCTTTCTTGGACAGTTCGGCCAATTCGGCCACTTTGGCAATCAATTCGGTTTTATTCAATTCATTCACCTCCCCGACAGATAGGATGGCATGTTATCTTTTTATCCGTTTCTTCAGAAATTATACACTCCGCAATCGCGAAGTTTCAAGCGCGGCGCGATTTTCGGCTGTTTTAGAGCCCATTTAGCCCGCTTTTCGACGATTGAGGTGGATGAAGGTGACGGCCAGCGCCAGAACGAGCACCGCTCCTTTGATGATGTCGTTCGTATAATACTGAACGTTCATCATCGTCAGGCCGTTAACGAGCACGCCCATTAATACTGCGCCGAAGAACGTCCCGATAATGTTCGGGCGGCCGGCGGCGAATACCGAATAGCCTACGAACACGGCGGCGACCGCTTCCATCAGCATCGGCGCGCCGGCGTCGATCTGGCCGGAGCCGATCCGTGAAGCGAACAGAATGCCGCCGATCGCCGCGAAAACGCCGGAGGCGACGTAGGCGAGCGCACGAACGCGCTTGACCTTGAGGCCGGACAGCCGAGCCGCTTCCTCGTTGCCGCCAGTCATGATCAATTGCCGGCCCCAGCGGGTGTACTTAAAAAATACATGCGCCCCGATCACTGCCAGCAGCATGAGAATTACCGGGAACGGAATGCCGAGCAGCTTGCCTTGGCCGATCCACAGGAAGGACGGATCCATAACGCCCGGTGCGGTCGAGCCGTCCGACAGCGGCATATTGCTGTAAATCGAATACCCCTTCGTATACGTCTTGTGAACGCCATTGACGATGTACATCACCGCCAGCGTCGCCAACAGGTCGGGAATCCGGATCTTGACGATCAGCAAGGCGTTAAGCAGACCTACCAGCGCTCCTACGAGCAGCGGAACGACCAGCACGACGACAAGCGGCATTTCGAACCAGACCATCATCGTCGCCGTTACGACGGTAGACAGCGATACCGTTGCGCCAACCGACAAGTCGAAGCCGTCCACGGTCAGCGAGATCGTTACTCCGATCGCGACAAACGTCACAATGGAAATCGAACGCAAAATATCGGTAATGTTGCTGTAGGTGAAGAAGTATTCGTTCGATAACGAGAAAAACAAAATGACCAAGCCGAT
The DNA here is from genome assembly GCF_003386235.1 of Cohnella phaseoli. GTDB lineage: Bacteria > Bacillota > Bacilli > Paenibacillales > Paenibacillaceae > Cohnella > Cohnella phaseoli. The sequence continues at coordinate 18,877 of NZ_QRDZ01000033.1, read as the reverse complement.
AAAAATAAGCGCGCCGTATTTGAACGTAAACGGCAGCAGGCGATTTTTCACGCTAATTCCTCCCGTCCCGCACTCGCGTAGTACAAGAGATCTTCTTGCGTAGCTTCGCCGCGGTTAAATGATTTTACGATCGTCCCGTCGCACATGACGAGTATGCGGTCCGCCAAGCCGAGCGCTTCGGCAAATTCGCACGTCAAGTACAAAATCCCCTTTCCCTCTTGCGCAAGCTTTCCGATAATCCGAAAAATATCGCTTTTGGCCCCGACGTCGACGCCTTTGGTCGGCTCGTCGAACAAATAAACGTCCGCTCCGGTGCCGATCCATTTGCCAATCGCCACCTTCTGCTGGTTGCCCCCGCTCAAATAAGCGACGATTTGCCATACGGACGGCGTTTTGATGCCCAAATCGGCAATTTGCTTGTCGGCGTAACCCCGCTCGGACTTCCCGGACATAAAACCGAATCTGCTGATCGAGCGAAGCAGCGGAACGCTCAAATTGTGGAGAACGGACTCGCGAACGAGAATGCCTTCCTTGCGCCGCTCCTCGGGCACAAGCGCTATGCCGGAGCGCACTGCCTCGGCAGGCGAACTTAGATCGGCCGCCTTGCCTGCGACGGTTACCGTTCCTTGATCGGCTTGATCCGCCCCGAACAGAACGCGGGACAGCTCCGTCTTCCCTGCGCCGACCAGCCCGACGACGGCCACGATTTCTCCGCGCCTCACCTCCAGGTCCACGCCCCGAACGCGCCTTCCCGATCGAAGCCCGCTCACCTGGAGCACCGGCTCGCCAAGCGCCGCCTCAAGCTTCGGATACTCCTCCTCAAAGCTTCTGCCGAGCATCGCCTTGACGACGCCCGCAGCTTCAATATTTTCCTTGTCCTCGGTTAGCACACGCTGACCGTCTCTCATGACGGTAATCCGGTCGCTGATGCGGAATACTTCCGGGAGGCGGTGCGAGATAAAAATGACGCCGATGCCCGCAGCCTTGAGGCCCTGCATAATCTCGAACAGCTTCTCCGTCTCTTCGAGACTGAGCGGCGCAGTCGGCTCGTCCAGGATGACGAATTTGGCGTTCTCGGCGAACAGTCTTGCGATCAGCACAAGCTGTTTCTCCGACAAGGTCAAATCGCGAACCAGAGTCCGCGGCGACAGCGTCAGCCCGATGCGCTCAAGCACCTTGCCCGCTTCCTCGTGCAGCTTGCCCCAGCGCAGCCAGGCTGACTGCCCGGAAGACGCCAGCCGGTCAAGAAAGATGTTCTCCGACACGGTGAGATGAGCGACCAGGGAAGTGTCCACTTCTTGATAGACGCAGTGAATTCCCGCCTTCTTGGATTCCGCCGGGGACCGGAAAACGTACGAGCCTCCGCCAACCTCAATTGTGCCTTCGTCAGACTCATAGGCTCCCGACAAAATTTTCATCAATGTACTCTTGCCTGCGCCATTGGCGCCGAGCAACGCATGGATCTCTCCGCCGCGAACGTTAAAATCCACATTATTTAGCGCCTGAACGCCCGCGAACGACTTGGAAATGCCGTTCATGTGCAGCACGGAGGCTTGATCGGCCAACGCCATCGGAATCCCGCCCTTTCCTCGAAGAATGATATATCGTTCGGACAGCAGGAAACGGCGCGGTATTCTCCCGCGCCGTGCCCAGCCTTCTCTTGCTTGAAATTATTGCGCGCCGACTGCTTGCTCCAGCGCCTTCAGGTAGTCCGTGTTGCCGAGGTCGCTGCTGCCCCATCCTTCGACATATTGCGACAGTTCTGCCGTCGTAATAACTTTGTCGGTAGGAAGCGCGTCGCGATGCACGAATACCGGCTCCAGCTGCACTTCTGCATCCGTCTTGTCGCCGTGAAGCTTTTGGTACAGGTATCTGACCTGAACCGTGCCGATCGAAGTCGGATCTACCGCTGCGGAAGCCACCCACGGACTGGTCGGATCTTGAATCATTTTCAAGTCCTCGTCGCTAAGGTCGATGCCGTACACTTTGATTTCATCGCGTCCGGCTTGCTTGATCGCGTTAGCCGCGCCTTTGGCGAATTCGTCCCAAGCCGCCCACACCGCTGTAATATCGCCTTTGTTCGGATACTGCTTCAGAACGGCTTCCATTCTGTTCTGCGTATCGAGCTGCGGGTTGCTGGCATCGCCGAATGCCGCGATTTCTTTAAGGTCCGGATATTTCTCCGTGAACGCTTTGTAAGAGATTTGACGGCTCTCCATCGGAGGGAAGCCCGCTACCCATACTTTAACGATGTTGCCTTTGCCGCCGGCTTCTTCAGCCAGCTTCTCCAACGTGAACTCGGCCAACAGCTGGTCGTTCTGCGCCAGGTTCGTAATGCCTTCAAAGCTGTTCAGGCCGGAGTCGAACGCTACGATCGGAATGCCGGCTTCTTTCGCCTTGTTCAGCCCGTTCGTCAGCGCCGCCGCATCGCCGTGGTCGACGAGGATTCCGTCGAACTTCTGGTTAACGGCGGAATCCAAGTTGGCCGCCATCTTCGCCAGGTCGTTCTCGGAAGCGAGAATCGTCGCTTCCCCGCCGTATTTCGCCACTTGCTTCTTGACGCCGTCTACGTATTGAGCCGAGAAAGTGCCGGTATTGAAGCGCATAACAACCGCGATTCTCTTGCCTTTAAGCGCTTCGATGCCCGCGTCAGCGGAAGGATCCGCCGAAGCCGATTCGGAAGCGGATGCCGACGGCGATGCCGCTGGCGAGGAACCGCCTGCGTTGTTTTCTTCTTTTTTGCCGCAGGCTGCGAGCACCACTACGAGCGCCAATGCAAGCGCGAGCCATGATCGTTTGAATTTCGGTTGTTTCATCTCTAAGTAAGCCTCCCATTTCATATGTTGCTGGATGATAGAATTACTATAATCATTTAATCCAAGTATGTCAATCGGTTTTATAAAATATTAAAGTGATTCTATTCGTTATGTATGCAGCAACAACCTGTCCAGCTTCGCCCATCAAATCATTCTAGGAGAATTCTCGCAGATTGACAATATCCAAGTTTGCAACTTCTTTTAATCGACAATAGTTTTACGCTTACATTTCCTAGGATGGAACTCGGAGATCTCCCGCCCTCGCATTGCCGTCCCGTTCACCTCCCACGACAAAGAAAAGAGGCCCTCCCTCGGTCACCTGAAAGATGACTTACGGGAAAGCCTCGATTTAAGCGCCGCTTAAAGGATGATAGCAATCAGCCCGCCGGAGCCTTCGTTGATAATACGGCCAAGCGTCTCCTGCAGCTTGTAGCGTGCGTTGTCCGGCATCATCGCGATTTTGCCCTGGATGCCTTCGCGGACAATCGAATGCAAGGAGCGTCCGAAAATATCGGATTCCCAAATTTTGATCGGATCGTTCTCGAAATCCTGCATCAGATAGCGAACGAGCTCTTCGCTCTGCTTCTCGGTGCCGATAATCGGAGCGAATTCGGACTCGACGTCGACGCGGATCATATGAATCGAAGGGGCGGTTGCCTTCAGCCGCACGCCAAAGCGCGAACCCTGACGGATCAGCTCCGGCTCGTCAAGCGCCATTTCGGCCAGAGAAGGCGCCGCAATGCCGTAGCCGGTCGTCTTGACCATCTCGAGCGCTTCCGAGAACCGGTCGTACTCCCGCTTCGCGTGGGAAAACTCCTGCATCAGCTGCAGCAGATGATCCTTGCCGCGAATTTCCGTGCCGACAACCTCCATCAGGATTTTGTCGTACAGCTCGTCAGGAGCGTACAGATCGATTTCGGCGACCCCTTGCCCCATATTCATGCCGCTGAGGCCGGCGCGGGCAACGAAATCGTACTCCATGAATTGCGCGACAACGCGCTCCACATCCCGCAGACGCCGGATGTCCTTGACCGTCTCCCGTACCGAGTTCTCGTAAGCGGAGCGCAGCCAATGACCTTCGCTCAGCACCATAACCCAGCTCGGCAGGTTCACGTTGACTTCGTGTACCGGGAACTCGTACAGCACTTCGCGAAGCACGCCCATGACGTCCTCTTCGCCCATCGTGGCGGCGCTGACCGCCATAACCGGAATATCGTATTTAACGGCCAGCTCGCTGCGAAGCGCTTGGGCTTCCTCGCTCTTCGGCCGCGCGGAGTTGACGATCAGTACGAACGGCTTGCCGACTTCCTTCAGCTCGCTGACGACCCGTTCTTCGGCGTCCACGTAGGCGCTGCGCGGAATCTCCGCAATCGAGCCGTCCGTCGTCACGACGACGCCCAGCGTCGAATGCTCCTGGATCACCTTGCGCGTGCCGATCTCAGCCGCTTCCTGGAAGGGGATCGGATCTTCGAACCAAGGCGTCGTAATCATACGCGGCCCGCCGTCGTCTTCAAAGCCTTTGGCCCCATCGACCGTATAGCCGACGCAATCGACCAAACGCACGTTTACTTCCAGCCCCTCGGCCACCTTCAGCTGCACCGCATTGTTCGGCACAAACTTAGGCTCGGTCGTCATGATCGTGCGGCCCGCCGCGCTCTGCGGCAGTTCGTCGATCGCTCTGACCCGATCGGCCTCCGAAGCAATATTAGGCAGTACAACGGTTTCCATAAACCGTTTGATAAAGGTCGATTTGCCCGTGCGGACGGCACCCACGACCCCGAGGTAGATGTCGCCGCCGGTGCGTTCGGCGATATCTTTGAAAATGTCCACTTTTTCCACTGAGATTCCCTCCCATCGTAATCGCGAAACTTTCGTGACCCGCCGTCAGGGCGGAACTCGTACACGAACTTGGACTAGTAACATTGTATGTGCGAATGTCACGATTATGACGCCGTCCGCACAAAATGTTTGCTGACAAGCCACCGCTCGCCGCGCTCTCCTTCGTTTCCCTCCTGAGCATATGAAAAAAGAGAGACACGTATGTCATCTCTCTTCGTCTTTTTTATAATATTACAAGAATAGCGCAGCTAAGTTACGGTGCGATAGCCCGGGGCTCTCCGTCGACCCAGCGATACTCCGTGGAACGCACGGGAACGAAATAGGAGGCTTCCACGAGCTCGCGGCGCATATCTTCGTTAGCGCTCGGCTGCGTACCCGCCTTTTGGATCGCAGTCGCAATGTCAATCCCGTAGTCCGCATATACTTTTCCTTGATCGTCGACAAGCCAGTTCAGCGTCTGATTGGAAAACATGCTGCGGATTTCCGGGTCCTTCATGCCCAGCTTGGAAAAGTCGACCGTACGGAACCCCGGATAAGCCTCGTCTCCCGCCGCAAGCCGATTTCCTCGGGACGAACGGTATTGGTCCATCTTCTTCTGTACGCCGTCTACCGCCTGGAACGCGGTTACGTCAAGCAGCCTAACGAGAGGCTTCTTCTCCTCGTCGACGATCAGAAACTGATAAGCGCCTCCGTTCTCAAAAGCGGCCGACGGAATATGGCCGATATAGCCCATCCGCTTCAGCTTGCCCAGGTCGACTTTATATTTCTCGTACAGCGGCACCGTCTCGGCCGCATTCTGAATCGGCAGCACGCCGGTCTGCTCCTGAAAACGATCGACGGCGTCCTGAATGGTCAGCACCGCTTCTCTGGCAGTCGCGTCATTGCGAGGCGTTCGATCCTCCGGATATAGACAGCCCGTCAAAGCGACAAGCAGCAGCGCGGAAAACGCCAATCCGACGAATTGCATAAAACGAGCCTTCACCTTACTTCCCCCTGCCTTATCGATTAACTCCACCAATCGTCTTCCTGCTGCTCCGCCAGCTTCTTGCGAATCGCCGCTTTAAGCGGATCTTCAGGCACGATCACGGTGACGTCTCCCTTCGTCCTCGCCTGACACGACAGGCGAACGCCCTCCGACAGCAGCGAACCCAGCTTACGAATTTCGGCTGGCGTAGGGGAGCTCAAGCATGCCGCTTGCTCATCGGACACGTTTACCTTGCACATCAAGCATCCTGCGACGCCTCCGCAGCGGGTGCGGATTGAAACGCCGGCTCTACGCGAAGCTTCCAGCAGCGTCGAACCGATTCGGACGGATGCGCTTCGTCCGTCCGGTTCGAATGTGACCACATGCCGCGCCGTCACGGCCGTCCCTCCCGATTCGACAGCTCCGCCAAGCCCGCAGGCTCTCCCGCTCCCGCCAGCTTCAGCGCAAGTCCCGAGACGCCCTCTGCCAGCCGGTTTCGTTCCAGCAGCAGTCGCAGCTTCGGTATATGTCTCGCCGGATCCGCGGCAATCAGCTTGCCGGCGGCTTCGGCCCGATCCTGCCGCTCGCGCAGCAAATTAAAAATCAGCTCGTGTCCGAGCGGAACGACCGGCAACCCGATGCCGCCTAAATCGATCAGATCGCATGCCGGATGCAGCATCTCCCTGACCTCCGTCAAGTACACCGAATCGCAGGCAGTTACCTGAAAGCCGCCGACCAGTTCAACCATCGCTCCTGCTATCCGATAATGAGACAGCGTGGAACGGTATCTGTCCGTCACGCTGCTTTCCGGCTCGTCCAGAGCATAGGCCCGCAGCAGCCTGTGCGCCAAGCCGACATCCTCTTCGTCGACATAAATGTCAAGATCCCGAGGCGGCCGTCCCAGCTCCGCTCCCCGCAGCGCCAGCCCCGTGCTGCCTCCGATTACGAATCGCACTTCCTCGTCTTTCAGCACCGAGGCCAGCTCGGTCAGGGCGTCTGTCGGAACATCGCTCCCCATATCGGCCACTTCCATTTCCAACTTAGAAATACGTTTTATTGACAGCAACTATAACGCCTTCCCGCTCTACGATCGCTTGACAGCCAAGCCGATAGCCGGCGTCCAGCTCGTCCGGACCGAGACGATCCCATTCGGCGTCGCTCGATTCCGCGAGCAGCTCCGCCCCCTCCTGCACGATGCATCGACATCTCGCGCAAGTTCCTCTCGCGCAATTGAATTGCCAGTCTATCGACGCTTCCTGGGCGATCTTGAGCAGAGTTTTGCCCAACTGCGTCTCGACGGTTTTCGTTACGGTTCGTCCCGTTAAAGTAATCATGCCAGTCTCCCCCGTTCCTGCAAAAAAAAGAACTATATAATAGAGATTAAGCCGCTGATCATGCCGTAGATCAGCACGACGACCGCAACAAGCGTAAGAACGAGTCGAACCCAGCCCTTCGTTTTGGTGCGAGCGTATGTAATAATAAGAGCCGCGACTACCATCAGTCCGATCCCGATGAAGGACATCCACATTTTACTCATCGGGTCCAGCTTGGCCGCCGCATATGCTTGAAGCATTAGAACCATTATTTGTCGCCTCCCTCTTCCAACAAGCTCAAATGCTTAATATTATACCATTCGACACGATAGATGACAAAAAACGCCCAAAAGAAACCCGCGCGCCGCCAGCTTAGACCAAGCGGCGACACGCGGGCAGGTTACTTCTTGATCATCATTTTGACGAGCGACTCCAAGCTGTTCAAGTTCATTCCGCTCTTCTTCACGGTGCCGATGATCTCCTTGATCGTCTCTTCGGTTACCGGAACGTTCGCCATCGCGGACACCTGTTTGATCAATTGCCGCATCTGCGCTTCGCTTTGCATCGTAGTGGAAGTCACATTGTTGGCGATTTTTTTGACCGATTTTTCGGAAATGTTTTTGCCCGACTTTTTGTTGACCGCGCCAAGCAGGTCCTTCGGAAATTTATCCATGCTTCCCCTCCTCCGGGTATTTGCACTGCATCCTATGAGGAGATAGCCGGGAAGGTGTGGGCGTTTCTTATTTCTTGGCAGGCATATGCGCAATCAGCGCAATGTGCGGCCGCGACTGGCTTCCGAAGCGACTTCTTCGATCTCGTGCGTCTTCACGCGTCCCATCAGCGATTCCACGGCCTGCTCCGGCGGACGCCCTTCGAACAGGACGGCGTAGAGCTGATCCGTAATCGGCATTTCGACGCCGTGCTGACGAGCAAGCACGTAGGCCGACTTCGTCGTTCGGACTCCCTCGACCACCATCCCCATCCGCTGCAGCACTTCGTCCAGCGGCAGTCCCTGTGCTAGCATGGAACCCGCTCGCCAGTTGCGGCTGTGCTGGCTCGTGCAGGTGACGATCAAATCGCCCACCCCCGCTAAGCCCGCAAACGTAAGCGTATTGGCGCCCATCGCTTCGCCCAGTCTGGCGATCTCCGCCAAGCCTCGCGTAATAAGCGCGGCTTTGGCGTTATCTCCGTAGCCGAGACCGTCGGATAAGCCCGCGCCCAGCGCGATAATGTTCTTGATCGCTCCCGCCGTCTCGACCCCTACGTAGTCGGGGTTCGTGTAGACGCGGAAGTACGAGCTGTTCATGAATAAATCCTGCGCCGATTCGGCACAGACAATTTCTTTGGCCGCTACGACGATCGTCGTCGGATGCCGGCGGATCACTTCCTCGGCATGACTCGGACCCGATAGAACGACGATGCGCTGCTCGGACCGTCCGAGCTCCTCCGACAGAACGGTGGACATCCGTTTCAGACTATCGGTTTCAAAGCCCTTGGTCGCATGGATGACCAACGCGTCTTGGCCTATGTATGCCGCCGCTTGTCTGGCAACGTCGCGCATCGCCGCCGACGGAGACACGAACAGTACCGCCTCGGCGTCGCTAACCGCCTCCGCCATATCCGTCGTCGCCGTAATGCCTTCCGGAATTTCCGCGCCGGCCAGAAACTTCTCGTTGCGGCGCAGTCGATTGATTTCGTCGGCCTGCGCCGCATTTCGCGTCCAGAGCAGGACGCGATGCCCGTTGTCCGCAAGCACGCGCGACAACGCCGTTCCCCAGCTGCCCGCCACGAGGACGGCTACCTTCTTATGCGCCATGAGGTTCACCCTTTTTGCCGCTGCCGAGTTTATTTTCCGTGCCGTTGATCAGCTTCGTAATATTTTTGCGGTGACGGACGATCGCCAGCACGGCGACGACGAGCGCTCCCCACAGAAACGCCGTATCCTTGTCAAACAAAAATACGAGAATCGGAAGCAGCACGGCGAAAATCATCGAGCCTAGCGAAACGTACCGCGTCACCGCGATAACGAGGATGGCTACGACGCCGGCGATCAGCGTCGGAAGAAATGCCCAAACCACCAATGCGCCGACCGTAGTCGCAATCCCTTTGCCGCCCTTGAAGCGGAAGTAGATCGGCCAGTTATGGCCCGCGATCGCCGCCAAGCCGCAAGCGACTTCCACCGCTGCGCTGCCGTCGCTAAGCCAAGAGCCGATAAGCACGCCTGCGGAGCCTTTGGCGATATCGAGCAAGAAGACGAGGATAGCAGGGCCCTTGCCCAGCACGCGCAACGTGTTCGTCGCTCCCGCATTGCCGCTTCCATGATCCCTGATGTCGATCTTCTTGAGCCAGCGGGCGACGAGAATGCTGAATGAGATCGAGCCAAGCAAATAACTGACGATAATCGCGATAATCGTGTTTACCACGTACGGTCTCCCCTATTCTTGATCGGACTTCTTACGAGTGAACAGCCTGAGCGGCGTACCCTCGAACGCAAATGCCGCCCTGATCTTGTTCTCCAAGTAACGCTCATAAGAAAAATGCATCAATTCGGGGTCGTTGACGAATATAAGCATCGTCGGCGGCTTGACGGCAATCTGCGTCATGTAGTTAATGCGCAGTCTGCGTCCCTTGTCCGTCGGAGGCGGGTTGATCGCAATCGCGTCGGTCAAAATATCGTTCAGCACGTTCGTCGGCACGCGAAGCGCATGCTGCTCCGCCACATGATTGATGACGGGGAACAGCTTCGTCAGACGATGCTTCGTAAGGGCGGATAAGAATACGACCGGAGCATAGGTCATAAACAGAAACTGCTCGCGGATCGAGTTCGTAAAATGCTGCATCGTCTTGTCGTTCTTCTCGACGATATCCCATTTGTTCACGACGAAAATAGCGGCCTTGCCGTTCTCGTGCGCATAACCGGCAATATGTTTGTCCTGCTCGATAATGCCTTCTTCCCCGTTGATGACGACGAGCACGACATCCGCCCGCTCGATGGCCTGCATGGCCCGCATGACGCTGTACTTTTCCGTTGATTCGTATACTTTGCCGCGCTTGCGCATGCCGGCCGTATCAATCAGCACGTACTTCTGGCCGTCCTTCTCGAACGGAGTATCGATCGCATCGCGCGTCGTGCCCGCAATATTGCTCACGATCACGCGCTCCTCCCCGAGGATCGCGTTCACGAGCGAAGATTTGCCCACGTTGGGCCGTCCGATCAACGCGACTTTGATGACGTCGTCGTTGTATTCCTGGTCTTCCTTGACCGGCAGCTTGCTTACCGCCGCGTCGAGCAAATCGCCGATTCCCGTTCCGTGCGAACCGGACAGAGGCAGCGGGTCCCCGAAACCAAGCGAATAGAACTCGTAAATATCGTCCATGCGCTGGAGATTGTCGACCTTGTTCACGCCAAGCACGATCGGCTTGCGAGAACGGAACAACATCTGCGACACTTCTTCGTCCGCGTTCGTGACTCCGGCTTTGGCGTCGACCATAAAAATAATGACGTCGGCTTCCTCAATCGCCAACTCGGCCTGCATGCGTACGGAGCGGAGCAAGCTGTCCTCTCCGTCGATCTCAATGCCCCCGGTATCGATAATATTAAAGGAACGCCCGTTCCATTCGCCCGTTCCGTATAGCCGGTCTCTCGTAACGCCCGGCTTATCCTCGACAATCGCCAGTCTGTCGCCGATAATCCGGTTAAAAATCGTAGATTTGCCTACGTTGGGCCGCCCTACGATCGCAATAATCGGTCTTGCCATATTGGTTTCCACTCCTCAATAAATCCGCACGTCCTCCTGCAGGGCGCGTTCGGCATCTGAAACAATCGCAAATTTCATCATACCAAAAATCGGGCGGCTTGGCTAACGGATATTGCCATTTTCTCGCTATTCCCGCTCTACAATAATGAACAAGTCTTCGTCGATCGTATGGGCGGCGCAGTCCAAAATCTTCTCCAGCAGATGAGAAACTTGCTGCAAACGCGCCCTGTCCTCCGCGTAGAAGATCGGCGCCCCTCCTCCGACCTCCTCCCGCCTGGTCGTCACAATGCCCACGATTCTAGCCATTGGATTTCGCCTCCAAGCTTTTGCGGTTCGCCTTCGTCGGCTTGCGCACCGCCGCTTCCAGCAACGGAACGCCTCTCACCGCTTCATAGGCCTTGTCCGTATCCTTCTCCCGGGGCAGCACGAGCAGACCCAGCTGTCCCGTTCGTAAGCCGAGCTTGGCGATCGGCAGAAGCCCAGGGTCTCCTTCGTCGCGGTAAACGCCAAGACGAGTGGAGACGTCGTGGAGAATCGCCTGACGCTGTCCTAGATTGGCGATTGTCACGCGGGCGTCGTCGCTCTTAGGCGTCAGTATAAATCCGATTCCCTGCTCGCGGATAATGTCCCTGTTCTCGTCCAGACCGACGTTCATCATGTAGATATCGCCAATATACAGATTCGGCCCGTCCAGCTTGATCGGAGCCATTTGGACATGAGCGATATGGGAAATTTTTTTCCCCCTCATGAAAAAATGAGAGACGACCAGCGCGAGAACGCCGGCACCCAGACCCGCCCACCAAGCAATCCATTGAGCGAACAGACTCGTCAGCAGCGCTGTAAAGATCGCCAAATAATTGCGGCCTTCGAACACAACGGATATCCCTTCGATGTAGGCAGCTCCTCGCGGCACAAGCTCCAGCTCGTCGATCGCCGTCAGGGTATTGCGCTCCATATTGCGCACTTCGCGAAACTGCTGCGCTGCAAGCGACAGGAACGTGATTGCCGTGTAATCCTTATTGAACAGGGCCGGAACGGCGACCGCGCCAAGCGCGCCGGCGATCAGCCCGAGCGCCAGATGAATGATTTTGCCGTGCGGATACGCCGGGTACTGCCGATAATCGCTGCGCAGCATGGCGATGCGGGCGGCCATACCGAATGCCGTCCCCATCGCGACGGCGGTCAGCTCCTTGTGAGAATGCAGCCAATCCAGCATCATGATCTTTTGTCCTCCTCATCTTCCGCCTGTCTTAACCGCCCCTTTTCTGACCCACTCGCCCGCCGTTTTGACAAATGCCGTCCACAATCTGGCGCAGAACAACGCGATCCACCAAGCCAGCAGCCCCTCATCCGGCACCGCGACCGGCAGTTCGGCTGATTGGGCGCGGGCAAAAGCGTGAGCGACCGCAATCAGGAACAGACATACCGTAACAGCCAGAGCTTGCTCGGATGCGGTACGAAGCAGCAGCGCAGCCAGCCAGCCAATCAGCGCAGCGATCGCCCAAGACGATCCGGCGGGAGCAAAGCCGGAAGGGATATACGCCAATTTACCGGCCAATACCGCTACCGAACCGATCAGCAGTCCTCCGCATACGGCTGTCCAACCTCTTGCCGCCGGCAATCGCCAACTGACCAGCGCGATGGAAAACAACGTCCATACCGATGCGCCATTTACCGATAAGGAGCCGGTTAGAGGAACTTTTCCCAGCCAGGCCAACGGCCATATGGCCAGAAACAACCCAACCGCCCAACCCGGCAAATCATCCGTCGATTCCTCCCTCCAGCCGCTCCACCACAAGATCGCGGCGACCAGCCACAGAAATGCGGCGCCGAATAATGGCGACATCTCCCCACCTCCATTCGGTAGTATGCGCCGTACGACCCGAAAAAACATGCCGCTTCCGCCATATTAAACAACAGGAGCCTTCCCGGTAATTCCGGAGGCTCCTGCTTGCGATATTATAGCGTTACTTGGAGGTCGCCTTAATGCCCAGCGCTGTTACGATGTTGCGGAATACTTGAGTGTTGTCCATGTAACCCGAGAATAGCTGAGCCCCCGGACCCGAAGCGTTGACCGGCACGTCGTCGAAAGTGTGCACCTCTACCGCCTCGTCATGCGGAATGTTGCCCGTAAAGTGGATACCGTTCGGGTCCTTGTCCGGATTGGCGATGTACCAGGCTTTATCCGTAACGTTCGGGTCTTGAATCGTCGGACTGATTGGCGTCGGATTCGTCAGGAAGTCGTCGTTGTGATCCGGATGGTTGCCCCAGCCTACAGCCAGCTTCCAGGTCGAATCCGGGTCGTCCGGGAACCCGTCCTTGTTCGCGTCGACGTAAGTCGGGAATTTGGAATCCGCGTAGGTACCGACGAACTCTCTCAGCTCTTCGCCCGTCTTGCCTTTTGCCGCCTCTGTATTGTACGTGCCGTTAAGCGTCATCGAATGGCCGTGGTCCGCCGTCACGATAATAAGCGTGTCCGGATGCTTGGCCGCATATTGCTTCACTAAGCCGACGGTTTGGTCGAACTCGATCGTATCCCAGATCAAGCGTTCGAGATCCATCGGGTGCGCCATCTTGTCGATCGAAGCGCCCTCGACCATCAGGAAGAAGCCGTTTTTGTTTTTGCCGAGCACGTTCAGAGCTTGCGAGGTCATCTCCAGCAGCGTAGGCTGATCCGTATATTCGCCGACGATCGCCTTGTTCACCGGCTTCGTATATTCGCGGTCGAAGTAGACGTCGAGATTGCCTTTTTTGAACAAGCCAAGCAGCTTGGAGGCGCTATTTGCCTTATTCAGCTCCGTCGCATTCGTCACGTAAGTGTAGCCGAGCGACTTAAACGCATCGATTTTGTTCGTTCCGTCCTTGCGTTTGCCTCCGGCGCTCTCCGGCAGGAACCATTCGAGACCGCCGCCCATAATTACGTCAGGCCGCGAGCCCGCTTCCAGAAACATGTTCACGATCGCTTCCGATGCGCTTCTTTTCCGGGTATGAATCGCCATCGCCGCCGGAGTCGCATCCGTTACGTCCGCCGTCGTAACTACGCCAGTAGACATCTTCTTCGTTCGCTTAACGAGCTCTACGATGTTCTCGACACGCGGATCGTCAAGCGGGTCTTCCGTATTGTCCGGGTATACGCCTTCGGCGTTAACCGCCGTTTTGTGGCCGGTCGCATAAGCGGAAGCGGAGTTGGCGGAGTCCGTCACGATCGAATCCATTCCGGAAGTCGTGACTAGCCCCATGTACTCCATTTTCTCCATTTCCAGCCATCCGTTGAACTTGCCCTCGTCGATTCCTTTCGAGACGACGCGAGCGGCGGTGCGGATGTTGGCGCTCATTCCATCCCCGATCATCAGAACGACGTTTTTCGCCTTCTTCGGATTGCCTACCGCTTCATAGACTTCGTAAAACACGGTCTTTTTTACCGTTTTGCCGGCCGCTTTCGCTTCGGCCTTAATTCCGATTTTCGCCGCCTTGGAGAAGCTGACTTGACGGATCGTAAGCTCGGAGCTGTTAGCGTTCGCGTTGGTGAATACGCCTTTTTTGCCGAAATAAGCTTCCGCATCCTGTCCGTTTACAGTTACCTTCAGCTCGCTTTTTTTAACCGCAGCTCCGTTCAGCTCTACCCGAAAGTCGAATTTCTGGCCGGCTAGAACAATCGCGCGGTCGATCGGAGCGATCGTAATCGTCGGAGCCGCATCGGCCGCGACTGCTCCGGTAATACCGGCCAGCAACGAGGCGGCTGCAAGCGATAAAGTAAGCAGAAGTGCCGTAAGCTTCCTTGTCAGCTTAATCATTTTTTATTTCCCTCCCAAAATGGTTGACTGCAAGTTCATTCTAGACGCCATTTATTAAACGGGAAGAAAATGAAAGGCACTTTTGTGTAAAATTATCGCCGCCGAGAAAATAAAGAAGAGCCGTCCCGAATACGGGACGGCTCCATCGATTAACGATGTAACGATTACTTGAACTTGCTCAGCTTGTCGCCGAAGCGCTCTCCGAGGTTAAAGCTCATGCTTTCCGCAGGAGGCAGGTTCGACTCTTCGCGAGGCGCGCGCGGCGCACGAGCTTCGCGCTCCGGACGAGCCGGGGCTTCTTCCGTTTCTTTGATAGAAAGGGAGACGCGCTTCTCCGCAGGGTTGAAGTCCAGAACTTTAGCTTGAACTTCTTGGCCTTCCTTCAACACTTCGTAAGGCGTCGCGATATGGCGATGCGCGATTTGCGAAATGTGAACGAGTCCCTCGACGCCAGGAGCGATTTCAACGAATGCGCCAAAGCTGACGAGACGCTTAACGACGCCCGTTACCGTGTCGCCGATGTTGAATTGGCCTACAGCCGATTCCCATGGACCCGGTTGAGCGGCCTTGATGCTCAAGGAGATTTTGCCGATCGAAGGATCGACTTTCAGCACTTTTACTTTAACGTCCTGTCCTTCGGATACGACATCCGCCGGATGGGCAACGTGCTGCCAAGCGATCTCGGAAACGTGGACGAGACCGTCGATGCCGCCGATGTCGACGAACGCGCCGAACGGAGTCAGGCGTTGAACTTTGCCTTCCAGCACTTGGCCCGGCTCCAGGCTGCCCATAATCTGTTGTTTCTTCTCTTCGTACTCAGCTTCCAGAACGTCTTTGGCGGACAGAATGACCTTGTTGTTCTCGCGGTCGATTTCCTTCACCTTGACTTTGATCGTGCGGCCTTTGTAGGAGCTGAAATCCTCTACAAAATGACGCTCTACCATAGAAGCCGGAACAAATCCGCGTACGCCTACGTCGGCCACGAGGCCGCCTTTAACGACGTCGGTTACGACGACTTCGAAAGCTTCGCCGTTGTCGAACTTCGCTTGCAGCTCATCCCAGGCGCGCGGTGCGTCCGCTTGACGCTTGGACAGCACGAGCGATTCCTTGGCGTCGTTGATGCTAACGATTTTCGCTTCGACCTCTTGGCCGATCTGCACTGCTTCAGCCGCGTTGTCGATGTTCACGGAAGAAAGCTCGCGCAATGGAATAACGCCGTCGTATTTATATCCAAGGCTAACGTACGCTTGATTGTCGTCGATTTTGACCACCGTACCTTTCACGGTGTCCCCTTTCTTCAAGGTTACGACATTTTCCAGCGCGTCCTGGCTGACGTTATCCGCCACCGGCTCTGCCGCGTTTTCCTGAACGTTGATTTCTTCAGACATGAAAATTACCTCCTCAGATCTACCCCAACTTTATTTAAACCCGCGCAGCCCGGCCAGCAGGCTCGCGCTTCGCGGCGCTTAAATCTTACTTACCCGAAAACATGAGAACCAAATAATGCCTTTAGTATGAGGGTTTCCGACAAGAAACATGCATCCGTCAAGACGCCGGCTGTCCCGTCTTCATCATTTCCTTAATTCTGGACATGATCAGCTCGGTCGCTTCCTCCATGCTTTCGGTCGTGCCTTGCTCCGCGAAAGGCTTCAGATCGATCGGAGCGCCGTATACCGCAACCATCTTGCGGAAAATACGGTATTCGCCGACCAGTGCAACCGGAACGACAATGGCCTTGCCGCGAACTGCCATCGTAACGGCCCCGCGTTTGCCCATGCCCACCGCTTCGTTGCGAGTGCCTTCCGGGAAAATTCCCATCACATTGCCGCCTTGCAATAGCGTAATCGCTGTGCGAATCGCTTCCTTGCTCACGCCTCCGCGCTTAACAGGAAACGCTCCTACTCCTCGAATCAACGATCCGAACAGCGGAATGCGAAACAGCTCTTCCTTGGCCATATAATGAACTTTGCGGGGTACGCATACCCCCAAAGTGATGGGATCCTGCAAGCTCCTGTGGTTGCTGCACAGCACTACCGGGCCTTCGCGGGGAATGTTCTCGATTCCTCTGGCCTCCAGCCGATAGAGAAGCGCGTACAAGACTCGGAGAATGGCTCTGGCAATCCGGTATAACATAGTCTACTTCTCCTCCGCTGAAATGGTTCTTACTGCCGCAAGTCCCCATTGTACGATTTCTTCCGCCACTTCGTCCACCGTCATGCCCGTGGAGTCCAGCAAGCGGGCGTCCGCAGCCTGGAGGAGAGGCGCTATCTCCCGCTCTCTGTCGAGCCGGTCGCGTTCCTCAATCTCTCGTTCCAATTGATCCAGCGTAATCTCCGTTCCCGGTTCCAGCTCCAGGAAACGCCGCTTCGCCCGCTCTCGCGGAGTCGCGGTCAGGAATACCTTCAATTCAGCGTCCGGCAACACGTGCGTTCCAATGTCCCGACCGTCCATGACGACGCCCTTGCCTGCAGCCATATTGCGCTGAAGCTCGGCCATGCGCAAGCGAACCCGCGACAACCGCGCAACATACGAAACGCTGCGGTTGATCTCGAGCGATCTCAGCTTAGCCGTAACGTCCTCGCCGTTCACGCGCACCTGCTGGCCGTCGCCTCCCGGCAGAAGAACGATATCCAGTCCGTCCGCCAATCGGCCGACAGCTTCGTCGTCATCCTTCGGCACCCCGGAGTCGAGCACCTTCAGCGTAACCGCCCGGTACATCGCCCCCGTATCTATGTAGACATATTGAAGGGCGCTTGCCACCTTGCGGGCGACCGTGCTTTTGCCTGCTCCCGCAGGTCCGTCGATCGCGATATTAATCCGATGAGTGTGAGATACGTCCATGAGCGAACAGCTAGCCTCCTACAGCAGACAACAAGAAAACCTTGATATCAAAAAATAAGGCAGGCTGAGCCTGCACGGATCGAGAAAATTATACCACAGGGCTACACTCTATGCAAAAAAACAAGACGTCAAGGCGGTGAATTCCGATAGGGAACCCCTTCGGAGTGATCCGCAGACGCCAGCCATTGCCGTATTTCGGGGAACTGCAAAGCGACCTGGGACAGGATCAAAAGCACGAGAAGAGTTTTGATCGCCTTGACGATCCATGCTTCCGCGCGATCCGACCATGCCGTGAAATCGGCAGGATCGATTTTGTTGCTTTTTGCCGCCATTCCGCTGCCTCCAAGCTTAGCCTCGAGACACGGAACAGTCGGCTGTGCGGCAGGCGTTAATCCCTGCGCAGCTCCAATTGGCGCTCGAAGCAATAGCGAATAATTTTCTGCTGGTCGGATTCGGTAATATCCGCGAAACGCAGCATAACCAGATTTTTGTCCGGTTCGACGGGAAGCACTCTGACGACTTCTCCTTCGAATTTCGCATGCGAGATCGATCCGCCCCTATAGCTTAATAATAACCAACAAGAGAGCGTAACATTCGGCTCGATCGGCCACCTGCGTTCGCAGAGGAAAGAAGCGCCTCCGCCTCCAAGGTCTTCGGTTACGGCTACGAAGCGCAGCTTGTCTCCAAGTTTGACGCCGATCTCCAGATTGGTTTCCACTCTCAAATAGCTGCGTCTCTGGTCCTTCGTGATCTGTTCCGGGTCGGGCTTGCGAATGGCGACAAGGGAAACCGCTTCCTTGCGAAATCCTTGCACAGAGCTGTTGAACAGATGCTTAACTCCGTCCTGGGTAAAATAGTATACCAACAATTGCTCACCGACGCTCGTGCGGTATAAACGGCGGTTCTTCTCGTTCAACGGAATTTCGATATAAATATTCCTGTCGTCCACGTCGGCTACGCGCGAACGGAGCGTGACGGACTCCGAGTCGGGTTCGGATTCGGTTTGTATGTACATCATCTGATTGATTTTTGGCAGCATCCCTAACCCTCCATGCAAACATGTTCGGAGCAACTTCATTGCGTACCGACATATTATATCACGGGGGCGAACATTGGGGAATGAAAATGAGGCCGTCCCTAAGTTAGTCGAAAAATCGTACAACACTGCTCGAATCAGGCTCATACGACGGACGTTTGTGGGAAAAACCATACAAAGCTGCTCCACTCAGGCTCAAACGACGGACGTTTGTGGGAAAAACCATACAAAGCTGCTCCACTCAAGCTCATACGACGGACGTTTGTAGGAAAAACCATACAAAGCTGCTCCACTCAGGCTCATACGACGGACATTTGTAGGAAAAACCGTTACTACTTAGGTACCCTGGGGGAAAGCGAAGTTGTCTTGGAAAATTGCAATGAGCGACGGAAGGACAGGAAGACCTTGTTTGCGCAATGTGGAAATAAATCCATGAGCGCGCGCAAATTGATGCGCCCCCTCCCAAGTACGGAATGAGCCGGATACTTTTTGCTTCACCTTGGTCATCCGCAAATC
>NZ_QRDZ01000032.1 GCF_003386235.1 Cohnella phaseoli | reverse complement strand
TCTGCAACTCCAGAATACAAAAAAATCACCAAAGGCGAACGGATTTCATTCCGTTTTGTGCCTTGAGCGTAGCGAAAGGAATGGGCATAACCATGAGAAAAAGAAATGGATTGGGAGTTCTTGCTGCTGTGATTGTTCTATCTATAGGTCTGGCCGGATGCGGAGGCTCGAATAAAGGGGACCAAGCTTCGAAGCCCGCGCAAGCTTCGGCGACGAATGTGTCGGCTTCGGGCTCGGGCAGCCCGGAGCTGCAGAAAATCCGTTACGCGCCATTTAACGGAGTCAGCGGCTTGGCCGTTCGTTTCGGCGCTGAGAAAGGCTTTTTTAAGGAAGAAGGGCTGGACGTGGAGTTCATCTCCGCCCAGAACGCGATCGAAGCCGTTACGAGCAACTCTGTCGATATTGCCGATAATGCCACCACTTCGGCGATTGTAGCCGCAGGCAAAGGCGCACCGATCAAAATCGTCTCTTCGATGTTCCGTACAAAGGGGCCGTTCTATTTGGTTGCCGCACCCGGAATCGAGAGCGTGGAAGATTTGAAGGGGAAGAAGGTCGGAGCCGCCGCCTTCGGCAGCGGGCTGGACGCGTATACGCAGGTTATTCTGAAGCAGCACGGCTTGAGCAAAGACGACGTTACCTATCTAGCTAACGGAGCGAACGACGCGGCATACGCCAGTCTGACCTCCGGTCAAGTCGACGCCACGATCATTCACGAGCCATTCGCTTCCTTGGCGGAGCAGTCGGGCAAAGGCAAGATTCTGGCGCGGGGCTGGGACTACCTGCCGAACTTCCATACCGGCGTGTTCATCTCCAGCAACAGCTTTATCTCCGATCATCCGGATTTGGTTGAGAAGCTGCTGCGAGCCTACTTCAAGTCGCAGGAATACGCGAAGAATAACCTGGACGAGTACAAAGCCTTTTTCCTGGAAAATATCAAAATCGATGCGAAGGCCGTCGACAGCGCATTCGAACGCGAACAGGTGCTGTGGGAGAACAACCCCGACGTCAATCTGAAGGATTTGGAGGAGACGCAGCAGATTCAGGTCGAGCTGGGCTTCCAGAGCGAAGTGTACGACGTCGAGAAAATTCTCGACCTGCGCTATATTCCGAAATCGTAACAGAAACGCGGGGGTGTTCATATGGCTGGATTCACAATTCGCGGAGTGTCCAAAGTATACGGCGGAACGCCTCCTACCGAGACGTTGACGAATATCGATCTGACAATAGAAGACGGCGAATTTCTCAGCATTCTTGGGCCAAGCGGCTGCGGCAAAAGCACCTTGCTGGAGATTTTGGCCGGTCTGCAGCTGCCGTCGTCGGGCGAGGTTTTTATTGGCGGCAAGAAGCTGCAAGGTCCGGGCATCGAACGCGGGGTTGTGTTCCAGGACCCTTCGCTGTATCCGTGGCGCACCGTATCCAAGAATGTCGAGCTGGGGCTTGAGCTGCGCGGAACGACCAAGGCAGGGCGCAGGGCAGCTGCGCAAAAATATTTGGACCTCGTCGGGCTGACCGGCTTCGAGAATAAGTATCCCCATCACTTGTCCGGGGGCATGAAGCAGCGGGCCGGACTTGCTCGGGCGCTGGCGAACAGCCCCGAGGTGCTGCTGATGGACGAGCCGTTCGGCGCGGTTGACCATCTGACGAGGTTGCAGCTGCAGGACGATCTGCTCGACATCTGGGAGGCCGAGAAGAAGACGGTTGTTTTCGTCACGCACGATGTATCCGAGGCGGTGTTCCTGGGGGATCGCGTTGTGCTGCTCTCTCCGCGCCCCGGGCGGATCAGCCGGATTTTTCAGGTTCCGCAGAAGCGCCCTCGCAAGCGGGACGACATTGAGCTGCTGAAAATTCAGAGCGATATTTACGCTGTTATTCATGAAGTCAAAACTCAGGAGAGTTTGGAATTTACGATATAAGTTTAAAGTTCGTAATCTAAATACTGAAATTCTCGATCTGAAGTCGTCGGAAGTTCGCGATCAGAAGTCGGAAGTTCACAATCTAAAGTCTGAAAATCACGATCTGACTGAAGGGGCTGTTGAAACAATGGCAATTTCGAACGTAGTTAATGTTGCGTGGGTGCAAGACCGTCTAGCGGAGAATCGGCCGCTTGTGTTCGCCGATGTGCGTTTTCATCCGAAGGAGGCGGAGTATGGGATTAAGGCATACCGGCAAGGGCATCTGCCGGAGGCGGTGTTCATCGACTTCAAGACCGAGCTGACAGACCCGGCACAGCAGCATGGCGGTCGCAGTCCCCTGCCTTCTCCGGAGCGGCTGGCCGGTACATTCGGGAAGCTTGGTATCGATCACTCAACGACTGTAGTCGTCTACGAAGACGTAAATGGACCGGCCGCCTCTCGCTTGTGGTGGATCCTGAAATATTTAGGCGTCGACCATGTCTACGTGTTGGACGGAGGCTATCAAGCTTGGACGGCGGCAGGTCTGCCGATATCGGTCGAAACGCCGGCTCCCCAACCTCGCGAGTTCGTACCGGAAGTGCGGTCGGATTGGCTTGTCGGCGTAGAGGAAGTGCGAGCGGCTTCAAGTGCGGGAAGAGGCAGCGGAGCAGCACTCGTCGACTCTCGTGATGCTGCCCAGTATTTGGGGCGTGAGGCTCCGTTCGATCCGATTGCGGGTCATATTCCGGGAGCGCGTCACTACTTCTGGAAGGGCGCGCTTAACGAGGACGGCACTTGGAAATCGGCCGATGGGCTTCGCGAGCGCTTCGCCGATCTGCCTAAGGACGAGGAGATCATCGTCTACTGCGGCTCGGGCATTTCCGCCACTCCGAACGTGTTGGCTTTGCAGGAGGCTGGGTATGGGAACGTTAAGCTGTATGCGGGGAGCTGGAGCGATTGGATTTCGTGGCAAGATAACCCGATAGCTGTTGGGGACGAGAAAGAACCGAAAGGCGTATAGTAGTACTTTAACTTTGAATACATCGTCATGGGGCTTGTACGCTCTGGCGATGTATTTTTTATTGTCCTGAGTCAACACGGAGTCAACACTCGTTTGTTGAAAGTACTTACAGATAAGGTCGACCCAAACAAGCGTTCGAATTTATCGCAATATGCTTTACAGACATACAGGGCGGGACGGTCCACCATTCAGGTATGCTCCGGCCTTCAGTCAACAAGAAGAACAGTAAAAACATTAATTCAACCAACAATCAACAAGTAAGCATTAAATTTCTCCTATCGAGGAAAGAGATGAAGCAATTTCGAATTTCATAAAACGGAAATGAAATTTTATTGTCCATAATAAGGAAGATAGCAATCTGTATCGTTTAATATTTTTGTTTGTTAGCTTATAATTTATAGGATACAAAATAATACAAATTTAAGGAGGTATTTTCTTGGATAGGGATGTATGGAAATGGTTGTTCAGTGAGATGTCGGATAGTAACATTCTTCAGCTTGTAAATAACTTAAACAAGACGTTAACGGCCAAGTCACAAATTGCAATCAAAGGAATCAGTGATTTAAGAAACATCAGAGTTGAACAGTTACGTTTGTTTCGAAGTCGAATTGAAACTGAATTAAACAAACCAAAGAACACTCTTAGAGTGAAAAATATCCTTAATAAGTATCACGAGCAAGCGGATACTGAAAAAAATAAAATATTACGCAATATAAGTATAAAAGAATCAGATGCAATCTGGGAGGAGCTTAAAGAAACGACCGTTCTAAATGTACATGACGTGATTGAGTATTTGGTAATTCAGTCAGATGAAGAGCAGATCAATAAAGGTGTTCAACTACACAACAAATTATTGGCGAAAGCCGCAAAGAAAGAACCGTCCATAACAGAGCCAAGTAGTTCCGATACAATTGTAGAAATTTTTAACGTTGGTGCCCTTCCTAGTCCAGAGAAACTTGCTTCTTTGTTGGTCGATTTTGAACAGGTTAAGAGAGAATACAAAAAGCTTCAAGATGAGAAACAACAAGTAATCAAATCAAATAAAGAGCTAAAAAAGTCAATAAGCCAGACAGAAAGTCAAAGAAATGATTTACTAAAAGTATGTCAAAAACTCGAGCGAGAGGTTGAACTACGGAAAACAGAAATTGGTGATCGAGATCGTAAAAATAAAGACTTGTATGAACAGCTAACAGAATTGCAAAAAGCGGAAGGTGATCTCAGGAAAGAATATGCAGATTTACAAGCACGTATTAAAGTTATCGAAGAAGAGAATAACGCAAAAGACGAGCAGTTAAGAACCATTAGTCAGGCAAAAATGTTTACAATCATTGACCGAACCTTGCCTGATGGGCTGGATGTTCCGAAATTCACAAAAGTCAATCTAATTCTTCCTAATGATTTGGAGGATATTATTCAGACTAATGCTTTGGATCAATCGGACGAGATATGGTTTATTAAATTCAGGTTGTCAGTCCCAAAGCAAAATTTACTTCATGAAAAGTATGGAAAAAAAGTAACTGGTTTTAATACATACAACGATTTGAAAAATCACTGTATTTCTCGTTAATGGGGGCGGATGGTTTGCTACAACGGAAGAAATGGGATGTTGATTTTTTAGGTATTCTTGCATCGAACGAAGAAGTTTATGAAAGTATGGGAAGGCATAAGGCTGTATTTATTAATTCACAAAATAGACTTCAATTCTTCTTTAAAGTTATAAGTGAAACACCTGAAAGTTTTCCTAGAAACCAGATATTGTTCACTTGTTATTCGACAGACCTGGATAAATACGGATTTGAAGAAAGCTACGCAGATCATGAGTATACTCGCACGAATGATCTGATTGAATTTTTGATGGATAGCTTAGTGCTATTTAAGCCCACCAAAAAAGTGCTTTCGAACTACGGAGAGGTATACGTAGCCACTGACATTCGTCTTGTTCCAAAGCTGGAGAGCTATAAAGTAAATCAGCAGTTTAAGGCAGTGCCAATCTTCAAAGAAGAAGTACACAAGTTGACAAAAGAAAACTTTGCTGACTCTCTTATTCAGGGAAAGTATATTGGAACTGCTGAGGGCATATCAATTGAACCTGACGATACACCGTCAATCGTGCTCTGGAAAGAGGGGAAGGCATACTCAGCATATGGATTATTCGATCATCATGAGTATGCACATGGTGGGTTTTCTTTCGTGTCTAATTATGGAGTAAGAGAGATCCCATTTGATACATGGCAAAATAAGATTTATCGTGAAGGTAACGAGAACGATATGCTGCTTTTTGTGGATCAAGAGACTTATTCAGAGATGGAGCGTGAACTAGAAGCAGCCCATCCTATCGATGAAGTACTGCGTGAGACAATTCAACCGGAAGTGACCAGATTGGTTGAAGAGTCAGTGTTTGAAAAGGATGAGCAGGAGGAAAATGCAATACTACCTGAGGATGATTCGCAAGACAAAGAAGAAGAATTCTTGGAATACTTCATTCAGACAACTAGGGAGATGGGTCTTCAGTATTTCGAGAAGGATTTGTACAATTTCCATACGGCGATGAAATCTAACGCATTAACAATCTTGGCAGGGATGAGTGGAACCGGGAAATCTCGATTGGTACAAGCATATGGAAGAGCACTTGGACTAGACGCTACACAACTAGTGTTTGTTCCTGTGCGGCCATCATGGGCAGATGATTCTGATTTGCTTGGTTATATTGATACAAAGAATATGTTGTATCGTCCTAGCGATACTGCTCTTGTTGATGCATTATTCCAAGCCCAGCAAGAACGGGGCAAGATATTTGTAATATGCTTTGACGAGATGAATCTTTCGCGTGTTGAGCACTATTTTTCCCAATTTCTTTCAGTCTTGGAAATGGAACCTAATCGCCGTATATTACGCTTGTACAGTGATCGTATATCTCAGCAAATCTACAACTCGACTCAATATGGGCCGGAGATTAATATTGGTCAAAATGTGGTGTTTGTTGGCACAGTAAATATCGATGAATCCACATATCATTTTTCTGATAAGGTTCTCGATCGAGCGAATGTTATTACACTTGATGTGCAACCGTACACGATGCTTAGTAGTCGAAATACACGTGAATCTAAAGAGAAGACACGTAAGCCATATACTTACGAGATGTTCAATCGGTTCCGAAAACAAGAAGGTTCAATGGTACTAACTGATGACGAGTTAAATTTCTTGTGGGAAATGCATTTGAAAATGCAGAAGGAAAACAAAAGTCTAGGTATAGGCCCTCGTGTAGTAAAGCAGATTGATCATTACATCAAAAATCTGCCGCCGAACTCATATTTGAGTCGCAAAGATGCATTTGATATCCAAGTAGTTCAGCGGATATTGACGAAGTTAAGAGGTCCGGAAGGATTGCTGAAAGGTCTAATCGGAAAAATAGTCGAGGACCGGGTTGAAGGGCTGTTGTTTGATCTTATTGAGCGATACAACAGTGTTTCGGGATTTGCGAAAACCAGGGATGCAATATACCAAAAGGCGAAAGAGTTGAAAGTTAATGGTTTCACAGTATAATTCTGAACCTATGCTCGAGTCAATTTCCCGGGATTTGATGAACATCTCGTTTGTCTACGAATATGAAAGACCAGTTTATGTGGAGAGATTCTATAGATATGAAAATGTATTAGATATGATTTTTTCATTCGAATTGACGGAAAATATACCGGTCAGCATCATTTTCCAGTCCGAAGATAAAAATGCCAGATTTTATATGTACGGTTTAGAGTCACTCTCAGATGAGAGGATAGAAACAGATGAGAACGGTGATATCTATTTAAAGCCTTCAAGTACCCCGGTCGTTCTCTATACTAAAGATTACTATCCACTAATTCCAGGCGTTTATTTGGCAAAGGTTTTTGTGGAGGGTAAGACATATTTTAATCCATTTGTAATTCGCCCAAAGCAGGTTACGGAAGATCAATTAGAAGTTATTAAACGGGACTTAGAGGGTCTCATGAGAGGACTTGCAATTGATTTCGTAAAGAAAGTATATTCTCCTGCTGATAGCCAGATTAAAGCACTTCCTCCACAATTACTAAGGCAGTTTATGATTATAAAAAAACATTACCCGACAGTTATGGCTGCTTTAATGGATATTTATCAAAAGGCGAATTATCGTATTAGAAAAGGATATCAGTGGACAAAAGAAAATCGTTCAAAAAAGATCGATCATGTGACTTTGCGTACTCAGCAGACGAAATCTCTCCACGATGGAGATTTATTTACACCCTATAGTGCAATAGATTATGATCTTCCAGAAAATCGCTGGGTGAAATTTATCGTTAGAAATGTGATGGCGTTGTTGGATCAGTTTGAAGAGGCGATGAATTTCTACAAAGATCGATTAATTCAAGAGATTGTTGAACTTGAACGGTACCAGTTCCAAGAGAGCACTCGAAGGGAGTTAGAAGAAAAAGAACGTGTTTCTTCTTTTTTGGAAGAGTACCGATTACTCGTACACAGAATGAAAATTGGTTTTCACATGATTGTTCATGCTCCGTGGTATCAGGAGATTACCAACAAAACATTCACTCATATACCTCACAATCTGCTTTCTGATTCACGTTACAGGGCTTTGTATCAACTCCATCGCGATATTATTTCTGAAGAAATGGAGGTGTATTTTGACCCAGCTTTTACTTATCAATGGAAGCGAACAGATAAGCTTTATGAAATGTGGGGATATTTCCAAGTTCTTAAATTGTTAACGGAATTCGGGTTCCAACCGAAATCGGGTTGGTTTTTCGATAGACTGGGTCAGGACGAGTCATTGTTAATTCCCTTTCTTCCGAATGGGGAATGTATCGTTTTGATCAAGAATGACATGCGTATCCATTACGTGTATGATGGGGTTCTTCCTCTAGCTGGTAGGGAGACGAACTTAGAACGTGCACCTTTATATATGGGGAAAAATAACCGACCAGATGGTCGAGTGGATTTTTACAAACGAGATGTGTATGTAGGCAGTCTGATGATCGATTTTAAATACCGACCGATTAATAATTTTTGGCGGAACGGGTCACATAACTTAATGAACAGACCGAGAGAGATGGAGCAATTGATTGCTTATAAACGTGATAGCAACTCGAAATATTTGTATGGTGAAGAAGAAGGAAGACACATAAGAGAATTATTAAGCCCAAGGCCAGTTCGTGAAGTATGGGCATTGTACGCTGAAGCGAGAGCCGATTGGCAAAGTCAACAACTTATAAGCGATGATTCCATTTGTATATTTCCAATGAATCCTGCTCAAGACTTGACGATAATAAAAGAGCGATTACAAGATATAATTGATGTCATGAACAGTGTACTTGACCGAGTGTTAAACAAGAATTGAACTATACTTCCAAACGGGCTTATTTCATTGGAAAAAGCCTTTTGTTGAAATGGGAGTAAAAGTAAGGAGAGGCTAGGGCTTCTTTTATATGCTTGTATTATCGCAGTTCCGCAAACCAATGGCACTAACTTTTTATTGAACGGTTACAGTTCTCTCTGGAGTAAAGTGCAGGTCGGCACTCCCTGACACTCTGACTCAATGGACCTGATGGAGCAATGAGTAAAATGACGTGGATCGATACTTTTTCGATACATTTTGATGTATTTTAAGAACGCTTCAGGAGGGAACCCGACAGCTGGAGCGATTGGATTAGTTACTCTGGCAATCCAATCGCTGTTGGAGACGAAGAATAACCGAGAGCCAGGGAGCAGTATGTACGTTGAATACATCGCCATTTGGGCTGTATGCCTAGGCGGTGTATTTTTCTATGATCGGAGTCAACAAGCAGACTCTGAAAAGTACATACAGAGTGGGTGATGCAAAGTCCGCTCGTATTATTCATAATGCGTTGTATAGACACACAATGGGCCGGGATGCCCACCATAGCATTGGTGCAAACCCCAGCCCGTGCATTCCAGTCAAGAAGTGCGTGATTGTTCGTTTTTAATCAACGAAAAGTCAACGGATAACATAAAAGCCCAGAGGGACGCTATATATAACTTAGAAAAGGGCTTCTTCCATGTTAGTGGAAGAGGCTTTTTCTCTCAATAAAAGATGAACCAATCCCTAATAATCTGAGATAGATGAAAGTAGGTACCCTCTTCGGCTAAACCCTCTGCTTGACGAATTCATTCTATCGGAGTAGAATGAACAGCAACATATTCTACTGCAGTAGAACGAATGGGAGGTGCTTTCAAATGAGCATAAAGCTGTTTGACAGTGAGCTTAACATTATGGAGATTTTATGGCAGGAAGGTAATACAACTGCCAAGAGGATTGCGGAAATAACAAAGGAAAAAGTGGGATGGAGCAAGACTACAACTTATACCATTATTAAGAAGTGCCTCGATAAAGGAGCGATTGAGCGCAAAGAGCCAAATTTCGTTTGTTGTGCGCTTGTGACGCGAGAGCAGGTACAAGAGCATGAAACAACGGAACTAATCAATAAAATGTATAATGGCGCCCCTGATAGGCTGATCGCTTCGCTTCTGGGGCAAAAACGGTTGACATCTGAGGAGATTAGCCGCTTAAAGCAACTTATTGAGAGATTGGAGTGAGGTGGAGCATGTCGTTGATTGAAATGAGTTTATCGGCTTCCCTCTTCATTCTTGTAGTTGTTTGTTTTCGTCCCTTGCTGCTGCATAGAATTCCGAAGATGACCTTTATCCTTCTTTGGGGCGTTGCGTTATTACGGTTACTGGTTCCCGTTTCTTTTCATTCGCCATTTAGTATTTTTACGGCGGTTAACGACTTAGGCAGGATGTTCACCTTACAGGGGAACATTCCCTCAACGCCAAGTTCGCCTGTTACCAATGGTGAAACGGTTACCCTACCGTTCATTACTGAGCGTATGGTCACGCCAAACGGACCACTGGAGCCGAGTGCAACCCTATCGCCCTTTATGCCTGTTTGGCTTGTTGGTTTTACTCTATGTGCTTTATCTATTATCATCCCGCATTTAAGGTGCCGAAAGCATTATCGCAGCTCGCTGCCGATTAAAAGCGATTTTGTCCAGAAATGGCAGCAGTCTAATCCCTTATGGCGAAAGGTGCAAGTTCGGCAATCAGATCTCATTTTAGCTCCGCTCACCTATGGTGTTTTTCGGCCCGTCATACTCTTGCCTAAACATATCGACTATACCGATACCGAACAACTCAGGTTTATCCTTGCCCACGAGTATACTCACATCCATCGATTTGACACGCTCAAAAAGTGGCTGCTTGCCGCCAGCTTGTGTATCCATTGGTTCAACCCTTTCGTGTGGGTCATGTACATCCTTGCTAATCGTGACATCGAGCTATCCTGCGATGAAAAGGTCATAAGGACATTTGGGGAAAGCACGAAGCCTGCTTATGCCAGGACACTTGTTCATATGGAAGTAAAGAAAAGCGGGCTGTCGTCAATGGTTAGTTATTTTTCTAAAAGCCCCATTGAAGAAAGGATTATATCGATTATGAAAATTAAAAAAGTCTCTATAGCGACGATGCTGCTCGCTATTGCGATTGTGACCGGAACCGTTACAGTATTTGCAACTTCCGCTCTGGATAAGAAGGAAGTGGCTTCCGATGACAAGCCAGTAGCTGAAGAGGCTCCTGCTTTGTATCAAGGTGAATCCTCAACGGCATTAATGCCGATTGATTTAACCTTTAACCGTTCGGATGTACCGCAGCTGATGGATCAGCTTCATGCTTCAAAGTATAGGGCAGTTTACGTGGACAATGAGATGGTTCTGCGCATTACGAATGACAACTCCATACAGATTCGCAAGAACAATGGAGCCGGTTGGAAAAAATACGATACGGATCGTGTCGACGCTAAAGATTTCGCCAACTGGCTTTTTAAAAATGACCCGATTCCGGGGTACTCCATGAAAGAACTCCAGAGTCGCTTGGCAAACGGGGCAGAAGTCAAACATATCGCATTTGAAAATGGAAAAGAAATGTATGTTATCATAGACAGTAGCGGTGTACAGATTGAGCTTGTTCAGCCCCAAAAAATAGCCGCTGTCCTGATTGATGGACAAAGAATGATGATTACTTCCGAGAGGCATCCTTATGTTATATCAGAACAGATGCTGAAGTCATTTTATGATTTATTAATTTCCAGTGATATCCTGACAAAAAACCAAGCAGAACAAGATTATTCGAAAAGGATACAGTTTCTTAAAGAAGATGATACGATCTTTACGGTAACGAACTAAAAAATGAATCTGGCGGAGTAGCGACGGGAGAAGAGTAAGGGTTAAGAGGTCGCGTCTGACGCGGGTTAGAGGGCTGTGACAGGTTGCCAGGAGGCGGGCTGTTGCAGCCCTCATTTGGCATTATCCTTTTATCGGGATAGCGGACGGTCTAGGTTTTTTCTACTCGGGCATATTGAGGGAACTGAAGCGGGATATTCCGGCGTTACCGAAATGTGAGTGCGGCGTCAGTGAGAGGTGGTTTCATTCATCCTCAATTTGAGTTACGATTACGAGTGGTAACATCAGTACAATCAGTACATGTATGGACTTGCCTGTTCTGGCCAATGGAGGTGCAACATGGAAGAGGACTTTGCATGTCTTTACATTATTCGAGGAGAGCCTTACCGTTCCGGTACCTGCGTGAATTTAAGGGCGGATGAAACGCTGGTCGGCAGGGTATCTCATCTGGTCGTTCCAGAACTCGCGTTTACGAACGCGTTCGTTTCCCGGAAGCATTTCATTATCCGCAAGGAAAATGACAAGGCGGTCCTATACGATTTGGGGAGCCGCCACGGAACGGAGATTAACGGCTCGCGGCTAACGCCGCATACCCCATATTCTCTCAATAACTTCGATATCATTAAGCTCGCCAAGGGAATG
This sequence comes from Cohnella phaseoli, assembly GCF_003386235.1. Taxonomy (GTDB): domain Bacteria; phylum Bacillota; class Bacilli; order Paenibacillales; family Paenibacillaceae; genus Cohnella; species Cohnella phaseoli. Next base: position 102,540 of record NZ_QRDZ01000032.1, on the reverse strand, counting down.
ATCGTCCTGCACTTTTCTTTTTTGTTTGCGGAGCAAACCCTTGAGTTCGAACCTCTGAGCATGACCAAGCAGATGGAGATTCCCGATTTGCAGCCAAAGATCTATTGGGAGAAGCGGGAATGCTTGATAGGAAACAAGAGAATTCCGATGTCGGATAAAGAATATTTGTTCATTCGAGTGCTCCATGAGAAAATAAACCAACTCGTTACGCTCGAGGAAATCCGATCGAAGGTGTGGCCGGAAAGATCGTTGGGGGCCAACGGGTTTTCCGACGTATCGCACGACGAATTGAACGCCTTGGTATACCGAATTCGAAAAAAATACGGCAAAGACACCTTCCTCATTAGTGCGGTACGCGGCAACGGCTATGTGCTCGAATCTGAATTGATATCGTCCTAACGAAAGTGGGTATCTCCATGAAATATATACAGGTAGAAAATTCAGGGCCATTACACGGCACTGTACATATCCCAGGAGCCAAGAACAGTTCACTCGCGCTTCTTGCCGCCGCTTGTCTGGCAGACGATGTTGTGACGCTAAAGGGAATCCCGCATATCGAGGATGTCAGTATTATCGCGGGAATTAGTCGGGATATTGGTATGGCGTTTAAGCAGGAAGGCGGAACAGTCGTCATTGACCCGCGAACCGTTCACAGCGCTGTAATAGATCCGGGCAAATCTTCGAAATACAGAGCCTCTTACTATTATGCAGGCGCTCTGTTGTCCAAATTCGGCAAAGTCACGATTGGATTCCCCGGGGGAGACGATTTCGTTTCGAGACCGATTGATCAGCATATCAAAGTGTTCAAGGCGCTTGGGGCAAAGGTCTATACCTTCGAGGATTACTACATCATCGAAGCCGCGGAGCTGAGAGGGGCAGACATTTATTTCGATATGCTTACCTCCGGTGCGACGATTAATGCGATGTTGGCTGCTGTTCGGGCAAAAGGACGGACGATTTTGCACAACGCGGCTCTGGATCCAGAGGTCGTCGATACGGCCGCTTTCTTGAACCGGATTGGAGCTAGGATCTACGGGGCGGGAACGGAACGTATTCGCATCGAAGGCGTTCCGTATTTAAATGGGGGATCGCACACGGTGATTCCGGACCGCTTAATCGCTGGGGCATTTTTGATGGCGGCCGGGATTCAAGGCGGGCAGGTTACCGTCATGGACGTCATCCCCGAGCATCTTGGCTCCTGTCTCTCCAAGATGGAGGAGATCGGAATGGATGTGGAATGCGGTGACGCCCATATCACGGCCTGTCGCTCAGGGCAGCTTAAGGCGACGCGGATTCGCACCGGCATGTTTCCGGGGTTTGCCACCGATTTACAACAACCAATGACAGCACTGCTGCTGCAGGCTCAAGGCAAGAGCATCGTAACCGACCGCGTTTATCCGAAACGGTTCGCTCACGTACCGCAATTGCGACGGCTCGGTGCGGAAATTGAGTTGCGAAGAGAATGCGCCTTTATCCGCGGAGGGCTTCCCCTGCAGGGCGGATGGGTGCATGCTACGGATGTGCGTGCGGGCACCTGCCTGCTGCTTGCCGGTTTAGCGGCCGAGGGTACTGTGCGGATAACGGGAGTCGATCACATTGAGCGCGGATATGAGGATGTCGTCGGCAGTTTCCAATCAATCGGGGCCAGGCTCTCGATGCATGAACTAAATGCGCAGGAAATGCCTGTCCGGGGCCACACGAATTATATCTAATTTTTGTGAAGGATCTACCGCTTAATTCTATATAAGCATATTTGTCTGCCGCTGCGATTGCTGCGAACGATAACTGCAATAAACAAGCCGCCATGTAGCCCAAGGGTCTTGGCGGCTTTTTCAGCATACTGATTTTTTCGTGCAGTAAATGCACGGCATTCTATACTTATCTCCGATAAGATGGATCTTGAAGGGAGGGAACACGATGGATTGGCTGGACAGGATGAATAGCGCCATGGATTACATCGAAGGAAACTTAACGGACAGCATCTCCTATGATGAAATTGCGCGCAAAGCCTATTGCTCGACGTATCATTTTCAAAGAATGTTTCCTTTTATAACCGGTGTATCGTTATCTGAATATATCCGGCGTCGGCGTCTGACGTTGGCGGCGTTTGAGCTCCAGACCACAAATGTAAAGGTTATCGAGGTTGCTATGAAATATGGATATGATTCGCCAGAAGCGTTTGCTCGTGCGTTCAAGAATCTTCATGGGATTATGCCGGTGTCCGCGCGTGATCAGGGCGTTACGCTAAAAGCCTATCCTAGAATGTCCTTCCATATCTCGATTAGAGGAGATGTCGAAATGAATTACCGTATTGAACAAAGAGGGTCTTTCGAAATGTTTGGAGTCTATGGTCTAATAAATGCAGATCAGAAAACAGCTTTTTCCGAAGTCCCTATATTCCGCAAAAAATGCGATGAAGACGGAAGTGTTGCTCTCATGAACGAACTACTGGGGCGATTCGGAGACACAATGTTGCATGCTGCCTTATACGATCACACTAGAGAAAATTTCAAGTATATGGTGTGTTATAACTTGCCAAAGGGACTCGAAATTCCAGAGCGGTTTACAAAGCTTTCTGTTCCTGTAATGACGTGGGCGATTTTTCCAGAACCGCAATGCGATATGCAACGATTATGGGAGCGAATCTATTCCGAGTGGTTCCCAACTTCAGAATACGAGCAGGTTGAGGGGCCTAGCTTTGAAATGTACTATGGGATGGCAATCAATGATATGGGAGAAATTTGGATACCTGTAAAGAAAAAATAAACCACTTATCTCAGCGGGAAGTAAAGATGATTTTATGGCTGGAGCGACTGGATTAGCTACAAGGACAATCCGATCGTGACGGGAGTAAAAGCTGAGAAACCCTTCGGGACGCATGTTTGGGGGCTGTGACAGGTTGAGAGCTGTGACCTGTTACAGCCCCCTTTGGGTTGTTCTGCAAACAGTGTGTAAACAAGAACCTGAGGAAAACAGTTGCAAGCGACCCGGACTTGCCGCAGTCACGCAGTCGGGTCAGATGGCGGAATAGCATCAGGAGCCTTGCTTTAGTTCGTGCTGTAAGCAGGTTTGCTAGTCCATCTGTCTATAAACAAGGGCGGTCTATCCTTTTGTACGGAGCACAAATACTAAGCCATTTCTTGCAATTCCTTCGTAAGGCTGGCTAGTGTCTTTTCTCGTTCATGCGTCTCCTGTTGGTCGAATAATAGCTGTTCTATCCATTCCCAAATATCCTCTAGTCTACGTCTTATTTGATAAAAACGCAGAACGTCGGGTTTCAGAGCAAAATCAGGGTGTCGCTTCCGATAGACTTCTAAAAACGTATCATAATAGGGTTGATCAACAAGGAACATGAAATCCGCCTCGACGGGTGCCAGGCGCAATCCTTCCCAATCAATTAGGATAAGCTGATCCTCTGCTTGCATCAGATTCCAGTTATGGAGGTCTGTATGGCAGAGTACATTTCGTAAGGGGCGTTGCGGCAGACTCCGAGACAGCTTTTCGATTTCGTCGATTAGATTATTCATTTGCCCTCTATACTGGCCTATCGCTTCGCTCACGTCTGATGGAATAGGCGACGCTTGCCCTTTCACCAGCTGATTTAATTGCCTGACAAAGGGGATGGAGAAATCCTCTTTAAGATGCTCTGTATTACCCGGTAATTGTTCGCCGTACGAGTGAAGCTCCGCAATAATGTCCGATAGCTGTACCACCTGATTTTCTGTTAAATCTCGAGGCCCAATTGTTTCTCCGTCAATGTAATCATAGAGCAGAAAAATGCCATCAGCGTTAGCGCATTGATAATTGCCATCCCTTGTCGTAAGGGGAACAGGGATTTTTCTATTTAACCTGCTATAGCGATGGAGCCAGATCAGGACAGGAGCGTATTCGTCTATCAAGGCAGTCCATTTCGGAGTGGATGCTCTGTTTTTCTCGTAAACTTTTAAAAAGTAGGAGTGGTTGTCCGCAGTCATCTTGTAGGCAAGAGAGGACCAGCCTCCCTGTTGCGGTTTAAGCTGCGACACATTTAGCCCATAATGCTCATATATCGTTTCCTCAATCTTGTTCATAAGCCCTCCTCTTGGAAAATTGCAAAGGCATCGTTTGTCCACATTGTAAAGAATGTCGCACTGATTGTCATCTCGGGTTTTCGCAAACAGCCTGGAGTTCCCGCCGCGCTGTGATCGAATAGACATAGAAGCTGAAGTATCGCAGGAGCGATTAGCCGAGATCGTTGGTATCACGGGGCAAAATAAGCAAGGCTTGAATCTCCCCTTACAGGAGGTTGTAATGTTGAAATCAATTCAACTACAACATTGAACGAGGAGGTTCAAGATCATGAGAATTTTTGAAATGATGTCTGCTTGCTTTAATATTCTGATGCTTGGTTGGCTGATACTTGGCAAACATAAGCCGCAGCGAGGATTGCTTATTGGATTCGGTGTATCCGCTGCATTCGTATTGATGCAATGGTTAATAGAAGGGATGCGGTGGCAGATCCTTCCCGTGCATGCTATCACATTGGTCCCGCTCTTGATCATCGCTGTCAGGTATATCCCCAGAAGGGAAGAAGCCCCCCGAAAAGCATCCCGATTAAAGTTAGGTTTAATCTGTATTTTTGCGGTGTTCTATTGTTTCTTAGCCGTTGCTTTGCCACTTGCTCTTCCGGTCATTAAATTTGATAAGCCGTCAGGTCCATACAAGATTGGGACCGTCACCTACCACTGGAAGGATGAGAAGCGGGAGGAAGGTTACGCACAGCAATCCGGCGATAAGCGCGAATTAATGATACAAATCTGGTATCCGGCTGATTCGAAGGCAAAGGGAGAGCGCGCTCCATATGTATCTAATGCGGATATATTCGCACAAGGGTATGGACAAGCTTTGCACATGCCGAAGATGTTATTTACAAGCATTGGATTTATTAAGACGAATGCGATTGAGAACGCGACGATATCCAATCAAGAACCGACCTATCCGGTCCTCATTTTTTCCCATTCCTTAAACGGAGTGAAAAACCAGAATACTTTTCAAATTGAGCAATTAGTCAGCCATGGTTATATTGTTGTGGGGATTGATCATACGTACAACAGCACGGTCTCCCTTCTCCCCGACGGTCGTGTCGTCCATTTTGTACCGCAGGAAAGCAATGCCATCGAGGATCTGGATCGTTTGAACATGGTGTGGGTGGAGGATGCCAAGTTTGTGCTGGATCAAGTGGAGGAGTTGGCTAATCACGATCCCAATCAGCGCTTTACAGGAAGAATGGATTTGAACAACATCGGCATGTTCGGTCATTCCTTCGGCGGAGCGACTACGACCCAAATGCTGATGACAGATTCCAGAATTAAAGCAGGCATCAATATGGACGGGGGCCTGTATGGCAAGCTTCGGATTCCGGAGGAAGGTATGAATAAGCCGTTTCTGATGATGAGCGCCGATGATACGTTAGCCGGTACGCAAAATATGAGCGATGCGAATATCGCATCCCAAGGCACCACTAGGGCAGAGCTTGATAAGTTTTTTGCAGACACATTGGCAAGATATGAGCATGTAGCAGTCGGCGGCAACTATTGGTTGAAAATAAACAAGATGAAGCATATGGGCTTCTCCGATATGTATATGATTTCTCCTCTCTTTGAATGGATGGAGGGGGTCAATGTGAAGAAGGTTCATGGGCTCATTAATGATTACTCGCTGGACTTCTTTAATCACTATTTAAAGCAGCAGCCGTCTAAGTTATTGGAAAAAAATATCGGCGAACATTCCGAATATTCGTTGGAGAGAGGCTGACTAGAATGCGGTCAGAGCATGACGAGGACTTATGATCCTCGTCTGTTCTCTTTACTGCATCTGCTGAAGCTTCCACTGAATGGCCTGATGCAATAAGGCGTTCCCTTTTGAAAGCTGTAGAAATGTCGGACTGATTATAGAGCATAGCGTGTCAAATCTCTCCATACGTTCCGTTATAACCGTTTGTGAATGTTCGGCAAAGGCACGGAAAAAATTCCCCCTATCGGCTAATTGCTCTACATTGGTGTACAGCAAGGCCGTATCCTCAACGATCGCTTGCACATACGGGCTGCTTGCCGGAAGTTTTTGCTTCAAGGCCTTATTCAAGCGGTTATGAATGTGTTCCAGCTTCTTGACCCATGATCCGGCTTTGAGCGGCGGCTGATTAACCATACTAAAGAATAGGAACTGATTGTGCTTTATATCTTCGATGAACTGGGGATCGTTGATAAGCTCCTGCAGCTCGTCCCACGCGCCAGCTTGTTTGGCGGATGGCTTCACTTGTTTGACAATATATTTATCGAAAAAATAGAGCAAAGAGTTTCGCCAATCTTCAGGAATCCCCTCTAACACGCGGGTAGTCTCCACTTTTTCGGATATGAACTGTTTACGCTTCTCGCTGCTTGTGGTCCGTTCATTCACCAATTGATGAATATAACGCAAGGAATCGCCCTGATGCCGCTTCGCTTCACGTAAAATCTTTATCATGTTCGTCAGCGTACTGACTTGAGCCTCCAAGGAATCGATCTGCCAGTCCAGCGCCTTATCTACCGAGAGTTCTCCGGAAATCATTTGACGGATTTCATCAATGCTAAAATCCAGATAGCGCAAGGTTGTAATCAGCTCCAGACGCCATAAATCCTTTCCCGAATATAATCTGTGGCCCCCTTCCGTATAGCCGACAGGCTTCACTAATCCGACTTCGTCGTAGTATCGGACGGTTTTGATGGTGCTTCCGATCAAGCTCGCGGCTTCCCCGATCGAATAGATTTTTTCCTCGAAACGCATAACGATTCACCTCCAGTCGGTATTATATAATCTCCTGTAGGGAGAGATTCAATAAGCGATAATCTGATCGTAATGGCTTTTCTTTTACGCATCAGTATAACCGGTCGGACGACGGAACTGAGTTATGGTCTGGCAAGTAAGCAACAGATAGGTTAGAGGGCTGCGACAACTTGCCGGGAGGCAGGCGGTTGCGGTCCTCTTTGGGCTTGTCTGCGAAAAATCCTATATGGATAGCTCGCCCACGACTTCAATGTTGGGATTGTCAGGAGAGGCGAATAGGTTGCCTCAATTGGAAGTATGACATAACATGACAAAGGAAGAGACATATAATTATAGAGAACCGCAAAATATACCAAACTTTTCTGGTAGAATTGTCGTAATTATAGATTAGGTGTAGGTTCTACTACCTAGAGCTACATCATGAAAGGAGTGACGTCATGCTGCGTGTAGAAGGCTTATCCCATGCTTTTCGGAACGGGACAGAGACGACAACTGTGTTGCGGGATATTAATTTCCAAGTAAGGCAGGGAGAGATCGTCGCACTTCTCGGAAGCTCGGGCTCGGGCAAATCAACGCTGCTCAATCTGATGGCCGGCTTGATGAAGCCGACGGAGGGCGATATTTACATATCGGATCACAATATCGTAAAGATGAACGAGAATCAGCTTTCCGAGTTTCGACGCAAGCATATCGGCTTTATATTTCAGGCATATGAGCTGATCGCGAATCTGACGGTTCGTGAAAATGTCGAGTTGCCCCTTGTGTTCCAATCGGTCTCGCCCTCAATCCGGAAACAGAAGGCCCTGTCGCTGCTTGAGCAAGTAGGCATTCCCGAGAAGGCGGAGCTGTTCCCTTCGCAATTGTCCGGAGGTCAGCAGCAGCGTGTCAGTATAGCTCGCTCCTTAATTACCGAACCGTCGGTTATTTTTGCGGACGAGCCTACCGGCAATCTGGATACAAAGACGGAAGAAGAAATTCTAGCAATATTGAAACGGTTGAACAGCACGATGAAGACAACGTTCGTCATTGTTACGCACGAGAGGGAAGTCGCCGCTCAGACACAGCACATTATTTCGCTCCGGGACGGCTACCTCATTACGGATCGGGATCCATCTGACGCTACACCGTTAGCGGAGGTGACGACGGGATGAGGATTGGCGATCTTACGCGACTGTCATGGGATCAGGTGAGGCGCCGGAAAGTCGTGACCGCATTGTGCGCCGCAGGACTATCGATTGGCTGTGCCGCGATTATTCTCGCCCTCAGTATAGGAGAGTCGGCTCAGAAGTATATCGAAACCGAGATGAACAGTTTCTTCAAGATGGACGAAATTACGGTGACGGCCAATGAGGGCGTATCGACGAGTAGGAGCCAGGGGGGGCAGGCAAGCAGCGGTAATCCGGCGGTTGGCGACGATTCTAAGGACCGCGGCAAGCTGACCGATCAGAAGCTGGCTATTATGAAGAATATGAAGCATGTGACGGCAGTGGCTCCCTTTCAGCAGATCAATTATATGGAAATGTCCACAACGGACAACCGGAAGAGCTATGTGGAAGTGATCGGGACGGACTTGGAAATGCTGGAGGCTTTCGACAAGCCGTTCATGAATGGCGGACCTTCAGACCTCATCGGTACGATCGTGTTGAACTATGGGGCGACATTGGGGCTGGCAGATGCCGAGGCTCGAGATAAGCTGATCGAGCAATTGAGCCGCAATCCCTATGACAGCACCTTGGTCGAGCAGTATGAGAAAATGAATCGGATGCCGGCTTCCCTATTCCAGCGCCAGGTCCAGTTTCTAGGCTACTTGAATGACGGTAAAGCCATTCGAACCTCGCAGCTGCGGGTAACCGGCGTATTGAAGAAGCCGAAGGGCGTAAGCGAGAATGCGGTTGCTTACGACAAGAAGGCTTACGTATCGCTCGAGACAGCGCAGATGATGAGGCAAGAGCTGAATATGGGCCGAGGCGGGTCGGCCGATGAAGCCTCATATAACTCCGTTATTGTAAAGGTGGACAGCCAGGAGAACGTCGAGCAGGTGGAGCGACAGATTAAAAAGCTTACTCTAAATACGCAAACGAATTTGCAGCAGAAGGAACGGCTCGCCGAGCAATTCAGCATTATTAAAGCAGTGGCGCTTGGCGGCGGCGTATTTATTCTCATCATCGCTTCGATTTCGATCGTCGTGGCCATGACGATGTCGACTTACCAGCGACGCCGTCAGATTGGCATTATGAAGGTGCTTGGGGCGAATTTGGCGCAAATCCGGAACATGTTCATTATCGAAGCGGCGCTGCTAGGCCTCCTTGGAGGCTTGCTTGGCATCTTGTTCTCCTATTGGATCGTATGGGGAATCAATGGCTTAATCCAGTCCATGTCCGGCGGCGGTCAGGACGCCGTTATTATCTTTGTCCCCATGATGGCCATTCCGGTTGGCATGGCGTTTGCGATTCTGACCGGCGTCATATCGGGAATCTATCCGGCGGTGAGCGCTTCGCGCACCGACGCGTTAACGGCTATTCGACGGGATTAGCGGCAAATGATGCAATGTTTTTAGAAGGAAGGGGTAGAAGAGATGAAGAAGAAAATAAAGTGGATCGTCATCGGGCTTATCCTAGTCGGGATCAGCTACGCCTTATATTCGATGTCTCGGCCGGCTAAGCCGATGGATTCGATGGAAGATTTGCAAGCCATTACGTTCGACGTAACGACCGAGACGCTTGTCAATACGATTGAAGTAAAGGGCAAGTCGCTGTATGAGCAGGAAACGTTTGTTTACGCGCCCTTCAGCTCGAAGGTTACGAGTTGGAACGTGGAGGACGGGCAGCAGGTCAAGAAAGGAGACGTTCTGTTCAAGCTTGACCAGACGGCGCTGAAGAATGAAATCTCCCAAGAGGAAGCCGCTCTTCGCAAGGCGGATCTCGAAGCGAATCTTAAGGCCTACATGGCGGAGTTGGACGAAGAGGGCATGACAGTCGGAACGACGGAAACTGAGCGGAAGCGGACGCTTGCGACGAAGGAGATCGACCGGCTGACACAGGAGTTGAACGATGTAACCAAGTCAATCCAGCGCAAGACGCTGGCGGAGAAGCAGACACTGCTCGGGAAGTCGGAATACCGCTCGCCAGCTGAGGGTATCTTCCTCTACGATACCGCAAGCAAGCGGCCGCAAGCGGTTGGCGATAACCAATACATAGGCAAAATTGTCGATCTCAGCAAGCTGCAGTTTATCGCGCTTGTCGGTGAACAGGATGTTTTCCGCATTAAGCCGGACATGCAGGTTCAAGTGAAAATGAATGCGATGAAAGAATTGAAGCTGTCGGGCAAGGTGCTGCGCGTATCGAAATTCGCCAAAACCGGCACCGATCAGAACAATATCGATCAGGCGGCCCAGTTTGAGGTTGTCATCGCGCTGGAGCCGAATGAATATCTAATCGCAGGTCTTAGTCTTAATGGACAGATCGAAACCGAGCGCAAGAAGGATGTAACGGTCGTGCCGACAATTGCCGTCATGCGGGAGAAGGACTCCTATTACGTAATGGTGGATAAAGGAAATGGGCAGTTCGAGCGTCGGGATATTAAGATCGGCATGGAGACGCCCGAGAAGACGGAAGTGCTGGAAGGTTTGAAAAAGGGCGACACGATCGTGCTGCAATAAGCATACAATCTCGTTGGCGGCATAGGCTGGAAGCGGCAGGCTGTTCACGTGTTGAGCCGACGGTAAGGTAATTGAGGGAGGGGAGAAAAAATAAATAAAAATAGCGTGATAGCGGGTTGTCTGTTTCTTTCGCTTATAGCAAATGCATTTTTGTTGAAAATGTATTTTGACCATAAATCCAATCAAGCTGCAATGGAAAAAGGAATTCTCATGAATGAATATATTGAAAGGGGAAAGAGACTAGGCCACTTTAGAGCATTTGTCCAAGAAATAGCAGCGAAAGAGGGAGATTTTCTCCCTATTAGCGAAGAACAATCCAGTTTATATTGGTTACTGGCCGTGCCTGAAGAACTGAACATTATGAATTTTGCTTATGAGGTGCAAGCAGACTATGAGCTTTACGATGATTATCTAGAAATCATTCAACAATTTGATAGAGAGTACAAGGAAATTGTTAATCAATTTAAATCCAAATTACCGTTAATGAATAAAGAACAATTAGTTGCTTTTGGTCAACGTTTTGATAAAGCTTATGATTTATTTATTGATAAAGCATTACGAGATTGGGGAGTTAGCAGATCGGGTAAAAAGCTAACCATTCAATTTCAGCCGCCAAAAGAAATACTTATTCAGGGAATACAAGAGCTGACATTGATTCGCGAAGAGCTGGAAGTTCTTTAAAAGCAATGTTCAACAACCTGAGGATCGCGTCGTGCAAGGACATGAGGGCTGTGACAGGTTGCCGAGGGGCAGGCTGTCACAGCCCTCTGAAGACGAAAACAGTTGCAGCACTTTTCGGTCCGCATATGCCCCGCATGCAGGCAACCGCGTTCGGCGGTTAGGCTTGCCGATTGCGCAGGTGCCGCTAGACGACCTTAGGAGCGCTGCCAAGAAATTCGTGTTCGTAGACCTCATGAATCCTTTCCAGAACATTCACCGCTTGATCGATAAATTTTAATTGCGCAATCCGACCTTTCAGCACAAACACGCCCGTCTCATGACGATGTTCCCTGAGGGCTGCCTCATACAACAGGTTCGCGCCATGGGTTGGCGGAGAGAAAAACAGCTTCATTAGTAAGCTAACCACGATAGGAAGTCCGGATTTCTTTCCTTTTCTTAATGTGTTATTGCCACCCGGATCAACACTGCGGATTTTAATGCCCTCTTGGGCAAGCTGAGGCGCTATAGCCTGAGTCCACAACGAAAGCGCCAGCTTTGAAGCGGCATAAGGACCGAACAGTTTGCGGAAGGTTTTGGGGCGTTCCAGAATTTCGAGATTAAACTCTTTCACATGCTTCAGCGCTGAAGAGGAGGTGTTGATTACTGTCTTTAAGCTTCCGTTTTTTAAGAGTTCCTTCAATTCCATAAGAATGAGATATGGAACGACCGTCAGCAGCTCATAATGCTTCTCGCGTCCTTGCTTCGAATAGCTTAGTTCATGAAAGGCTCCGCCGGCGTTGTTAAACAAAATATCGATCCGCCGCTCCTTGCTTCTGATCTCTTCCAAAGTCCCTCTCAAGCTGTCATAATCCGTGAGATCCGCTGTTTTATAAATTCGAAGCCATCCGTTCATAACCGCTTTTTGAATTTTTGTATCCTCCTTCGGAAAGTCGGAACGGTTCAAAGCAACCACCTGCCATTCCTCCGATAGCAATTTCCGCGTTAATTCCAATCCGATCCCGGCGCTTGCCCCCGTAACCAGGGCAATATTTTTGCGTTTGTTCGCATTCATTGTGCGTTTCCTCCTAAAGTGGGGTGTTTTTCTTGATAGCGCACATTCTATAACTTGGAGTCGGCTCCAAGTCAAGGAGGAGATTTGACTTGGAGTCAGCTCCAAGAAGTATAATGAACGAACAAAGCCATTTCTGGGAGGGATCAAGATGAAGGCAGAGCTAACTTTTACGATAAAGCAAGCCGCCGATACCATCGGAATTTCCGAGGATACGATCCGTTATTACGAGAAGATCGCGCTGCTTCCCCGAGCGGACCGCAAGGCCAACGGACATCGCGTTTACCGTCAGAGGGACATCGATACGATTCGTTTAATATCCTGTATGAAAAAAACCGGGATGTCACTGGAGGAAATACGGCCATTTCTGGCGGTCTCCGCCGACGCTGATCCTGCGGAATATCCCGAATTGGTGGATAGCTTAAGGAACCACCGTGAAAATATCGTCAGCCAAATCGCCTCGCTGCAACAGGTCGTCGATTTTATCGACATGAAGCTGGAGGAGGGAAGATACCGCCGGGACTGCTCGGTTGAAAGCCGAAACGAGTACTCGGAGATCACAATGGGGGAACCGCAACTAAAGCCCGTCTCACCCGCCGAAAGGGGTTACTTTTCCGCACCGGCCAAAGCGGGCAAGTCATCGGCTTCCGCTAGATAACAGGCGAATATTAAGCCGCTCTCGATCGCGGAAACCTCGCAGGATATTCCAGCAACGATGGAGGAGCTCAAACTGATGCTTGGTACGTACTATGTTTGGTGGGGATAATTGGAGTATTTGTTAGTCGGTATGCTCGATGGTAATCGTATGCTCGATGGTAATCGCTACCCCGCCTCGTTTGCGCCCTTGTTCTACATATTCGTGCGCTTCTACAATTTGATCCATGGGGTAGATGCGATCGACAACAGGTTTAATATGCCCCGCCTCGATCAATGCTTTGATCTTCATGAGGCGCTCCGCTTTCAACTCTAATTTTCCATCATCGATGGAAATATATTTTCCGTCTGCGCGTAGCATTTGCATGCATCTCTCTTTTGTTGGCGACCGTTTGGCTTTTCCCGCCGTATCGAGCATGAAGTCGTAATGATCCGTGAGATTGCCGACATCGCTCTGGGTGTAATCGATCGCCTTGTGGGCCCCCAATGCTTTAACAAAGTCTAAGTTCCGCGTGCTGCACACTCCGGTAACTTGAGCGCCGTAATATTTGGCCAACTGGACGGCTAGAGTTCCGGCAGTCCCCGAAGCCCCGTAAATAAGAACGTGCTGTCCGCGTTGGATATTTCCTGCCTCTATACGCTGCAAAGCCAAGAGTCCGCCATATGCGGCAGCAGTTGCCTCTTCGTAACTTATATTGGCAGGCTTTAGCGACAGACACCCATGCATGGAGTCCGTTTCTTTCATGCATTTGTACTGTGCGTAAGCGCCAAGTCCAAAGCCGGTCACCCCGTAAACTTGATCTCCCGCTCGAAATCGTGTGATATCCTTGCCTACGGCTTCGATTTCCCCTGCTACCACCATACCGATAATGGATTTTCGCGGTTTGGTGAAGCCGAGGAATAGACGCATCGGAATCCGAAACCGGAGCGGCAATTGAGAGCTGCGAATATAGATGTCGCTAGCGGTTACGGCGGAAGCGCAAATTTTAATGCACACTTCGTCGCGCTTGGGGGAAGGTTTATTTACTTCCTTTAGTTGAAGCACTTCCGCCGGGCCATATTTTGTACATATAATCGCTTTCACAAGATTCATTCCCTCCGGACTATGAGTTACATCTTCTGAGAGTTAACTCGACCGATCCACGCCCGTTCCTTCTCGGCTTATGTTAAATTTGCGGGTAGCGGTGTTTCTGATGGTTTTGATGGCTGCGATTTACGGGTTTCGGTTGGTGAATGTCCGGTTACCTTCTTGAATTGTGTGCTGAAGTAATTGACGTTGACATAGCCTACCGCCTCCGCAATCTCTCCTACGCTTCGTTCTGTCGTCAGCAGTAGTCGCTTTGCTTCGCCAATCCGTCGTCGAATCAGATAATTGATGGGCGAGTCGCCGGTTTCCTCCTTGAAAATGTGCGACAAATAGTAAGGGCTGATATAGAGTCGGCTTGCGATCTCGTTCAGTGAAATGTCATGTGTGAAATGCGAATCGATATAGGCCTTGATCCGTCTCCCAAGCGAACTGTCCGTTCCCGCAGAAGAGGCTTCTTCACACTGTATGCCGATGAGGCGACGTACAGTGACAATCAGAGAAATTAGGGCATTTCGACATACTGTCTCAAAGCCGTATTCTTGCTGCTGGAGCTCCTCGAAGAGGGTACGGATATGGTTCTCGATCAGCCTTCCGCAGTCTCCGGTCGGAATGACCGGACATTGATTTGGCGCTATGAGGCAATGCGCTGGAAGAGTTTTGATCTTAAGACGCCCAATGCCGCAAAAGTAAGTAAGCAGCGGGCGTTCAGGATCGGAATGTTCTTCATGCAGCACGCCTCCGTTATAGATAAGTACGTCTCCGGCTTTCGCCTCATACGTGTGATTGCCGATAACAAAACGGCCTGCGCCGCTACTAATGTATATAATTTCGCACAATTCCTCGTGTTGATGCATGGGGAATCCCCAAGAGGGCTCCTTAGCGACAGTACCGGCGTATAGAAGCACAGGGGACATGCTAGAATCGAATAAATGAAGCTCCCGTTCCTTGAATGAAATTTGCATGATTTTCATCCTCCTCAACGAGTGGTCATCTTCGCATTCTCGATCGCAAGATATTGAATATGTTGCAGCAACTTAGCAAGATCTCTCATTCTAAAGCATCGTTGCTCACTCCTATAATGAAGGTGCAATTCACTTTGAAGGAGGACGCGGCCGATGAAGAAAACCCCATTGTTGAATCCCGATATCTCCCGAGTCATTGCATCGATGGGCCATTATCAGACGCTTGTTGTATGCGATGCAGGGTTTCCCATTCCCGAAGGAGTCGAGAGGATTGATCTGGCGCTGACACCGGGTATGGCACCCTTCCTTGACGTGCTGCGAACAGTGCTGTCGGAGCTATGTGTTGAAGAAGTTATAGTGGCGCGCGAGACGCTGGATGTCTCGCCGGATCGTTATGCCGAAATGATCGAAGCCCTGCCTGGCATAGAAGCAAAGGTCGTGCCTCATACGTCGTTTAAGGAACTGTCTCATTCTGCACGCGCGGTTATTCGCAGCGGCGAATGCATGCCGTATTCCAACATTATGCTCGTTAGCGGCGTTACCTACGGCGACTGACCATCAGCGTTTGTGCAGTGGGTTAGAAAGTAATAATGTTGCCTTTGATTTTTTTGCGATATTCTCCTGGGGTCAGGTTGGTTATCCTTCGGAACGTCATACTGAAGTGATTGGGATTGTCGTAACCGACCTGCCCTGCAATATCCGCAATCGTCTGATCCGAGGTTAGCAGCAGCTTTTTCGCCTCATCCATTCTGCGTGTAATCATGTAGTTGATTGGAGAATCGCCAATCTCATCTTTGAAAATATGCGAGATATAGTGTTGGCTGAGAAAGAACTTCTTAGAGAGATCCGCTAGACTGACATCCTTGATGAAATTTTCGTCCAGGTAATCTCGAATCATGTTCGCCGTCGTATAGGTACTGGTCAGGAAATGCAACTTGTATTTCTCCTGAATCATTCGCAGAAGAATCAGCACAAGTGAATTCAGAAAATTGTGAACAATCGATCGATATCCAATCTCCTGCTCTTTGCATTCCCGAAAGATTTCATTCATCAAATAATGGACTTGAGGCGACAAGGCATTCTTCGGGATGATCGGGTCCAAATGACCGGGTATCAGAAAGCCGGGTTCCATACCTTCAATATGAAGGTTACCTACGGCGCAATAATAGGTATTGAGCGGCTGATCCTTGGACGACATTTCCTGATGATAGATTCCTTTGTTAAAAATAACGGTATCACCCTGCCGCCCCAAATAGCGACGATTGTTGATGATAAACTCGCATTCGCCTTCAGAGATGTAGATGATTTCGCTGTAATCCTCGTGTCGGTGGGGTGGAATGTTCCAGTAAAACTCATTTTGTAGATTGCCGCTAAGTACGAGAATAGGTGGCGACATGAAGTGGAAAAAATCGGCTTTGAAGTCGTGGACGCTATGATTGGCCATCGTGTTCGCCTCCTGGCTAACTATTCCTTATTTTTGAATTATCTTAGCACACATTGTCAAAATACTGTAAGCAGGATTATTGAGTTATTAGAACAAGATTCGAGGTTACTTTATTCTATCGACCTTGTTACTATGAAAACGTACACTGCAATGATAGCGCTGTCAAACCATTGGAGAGGCAAGGCTACCGGTCGCCTGCTTCCGAAACTATGAGCCAACTATCGTATGAAGACAAGTATCAGAGACTATATGGAGGGGTACACCAAATGAAAAGTACAAAATCGTTTGCACTTTTATTGATGTTAGTTGTAGTCTCCGTTATTGCTGCCTGCGGCAGCAATAATAAAGATAAGTCCAGTTCCAATGTCGCCTCATCGTCCTCTTCGTCTTCAAGCGCGACGCAACCGTCTGGAGAGAAGCAGAAGCTAACCGTCTATGCCTACGACGATACGAATACGTTGTCCGATCCGGCTAAGGTTGAAACGTTGTTCGCGGATTTTAAGGCGGAGAACAACGCCGAGCTTCAATTCGTGACCACGAAGTCGGCCGATTTCCTGCAGAAGCTTACTGTATCGGCTACCGCCGGGGATCCAATCGATGTGATTATGACGAACGGTCAATATGTCCGTTCGCTGTATAGCAGAGGGATGCTGGCTGAATTGTCCGGTGCAATCTCTGATCCGACAAGCCGGTTCAATCAGAGTGCTCTTGACGCTTACACCTATAGCGGCAAGTTGTATGCACTCCCTTGGAACGCTGCGACGACGAGCGCAGTCTTCTATAACAAGGCAATATTCGAACAGTATGGGCTCTCTGTGCCCAAGACTTATGAGGAGCTCGTGGAAGTAACAAGCAAGCTCAAAGAGAACGGCATTCACGGAATTGCCTTCGGTGGCGCGAGCAAATTCATGTATCCAATGTGGTACTTCGAGACTCTCGCACAGACTTCGGACAACAACTCTCTGCAGCTTACCTACGAGACGCTGCAAGGGAATGCCAAATTCACGGATCCAGCTTACGTAGCAGCAATGGAGGCGCTAGCACAATTCGGCAAGGACGGGATATTCCAACCAGGTGTTAACGGAGCGGATTCCGATGCAGGTAAAGCATTGTTCGCATCGGGCAAGGCTGCGATGTTCTACGGCGGAACTTGGGAACTGGGTAATTTCGAGCAACAGCTAGGAGATAAACTTGGCGTTACGTTGTTCCCGATCATCAAGTCGGGTGTAAAGGCAGAAATGACCGGCTCCGGAGGAGACGGCATCGGGTTGTACGCCGAAGTAGCGCCTGAACGCCGGGACCTGGCCATTAAGTTTATTGAGTACATGACTTCAGATAAGGTCAATGCTCTGTACAACAGTGTGGATAGCGGTGTCGCCCTACCATCGAACAAGAACTCGGCCGTCAAGGATGACCCGCTCGTGAAGCAATTGCAGGCTGAGCACCTTCCTGTAACTGCAACGTTCCTGGACTGGTTCTGGCCACAGGAAGTCGTTCAGGAGTTTCAATTCCAAATTCAAGCCGTCGTTGGCGAGGCGAGCAGCGCCCAAGAAGCGATGGAGAAAATTCAAGATGTATTCGATGGGCTGGTTAAGAATGGTTACGACTTTAACGGAACGAAATAATGCAATTGGGGATGATGAGCTTGCTTGCGGGCTCGTCATCCCCACCGCAGGAGGCTGACTCATGTCCAAATCCGTCCGCAATACGTTGGCGGCATACCTGTTGCTACTGCCGGCGCTTGTGCTGTTCTCCGTATTTATTCTTATTCCGCTTGGCTACGAATTCATGATCTCGCTCAGCAAGTGGAACGGGTTCGGTCCTATGAGCTTTGTCGGCTTACGCAATTACACGAGGCTGTTCAGCGATCCGGAGTTTTACGCTGCTTTGAGTCATAACGTTCAATATGCCTTCGGAACGGTCCTGGTGAAGATCGTGCTGTCGTTCGTACTTGCACTGTTGCTTCACGGCGCATTCCGCGGAGTAACCCTGTTCCGAACCATCATGTTCATACCGGTCGTTCTATCGTTCGTCGTCGTCGGTATTCTCTGGCAGTGGATTTTTAATCCCAACTTCGGGCTTATGAATGTCATGTTAGGGTGGCTCGGTCTGAATGAAGAGATGAATCCGATTCAGTGGCTCGGATCGCCTCATTATGCATTAATCGCTCTTATGATGGTCGATGTGTGGAAATGGACAGGCTATCACGCCATTATTTTTCTCGCCGGTCTGCAAGGCATTCCGAAGGATATTTACGAAGCGGCATCGGTGGACGGGGCAGCCCGCTGGCGGAGCCTGTGGCATGTAACGGTTCCGCTCATGCGTCCGACGCTGCTGCTTAATGTGACGATTGCCGCGATGGGCGCGTTTAATGTATTCGATATCGTCTATACAATGACGCAGGGCGGGCCATACAAGAGTACATCGGTGCTGCTCACGATGATGTATGACAAGGCATTCGGCTCATCGAGCGATTATGGCTACGGGACTTCCATCGCCTTTGCCTTGTTCGTCATTATCGTCATTATTAGCGCGATTCATATCCGAATCGTTAATCGCTCCGAACGGGCCTAGCAGACAAGGAGGCATACATTCAATGGCAAGCGTCGCACGCGGGACAGCGGTCCTTCGCATACTGTTGCTCTCGCTCTATTCGATTACAGTGCTTTATCCCTTGTTGTGGATGATTCGTCTGTCACTTGGGGATTTGCAGGGTATGTATGCTTCTCCATGGCGTATTATCCCCGATCAGTGGAATTGGGATAACTTCCAGTCCGCTTGGAAAGTCGGACAGATCGGTACGGCGTTATACAATACGTTGTTTATTACTTTTATCAGCTTGCTGCTGATCGTTGCTTTTTGCTATTTGGCTTCCTATGCGCTGGCGCGAATGAGGTTTGCAGGACGCGGCTTTCTCATGATGTTGTTCGTCTCCACGATGCTGCTTCCGCTGCAAATTATACTCATTCCGCTCTATCGCATCGATGTATTGTTCGGCATTAATAACAGTCATCTTGGCCTCATCTTGCCTTATATTGCGGCAGGATTGCCGATCAGTATCTTTCTAATGACCGCATTTCTGAGGACAATCCCGTTCGAACTAGAGGAGAGCGCAGCTATTGATGGTTGCAGTCGACTGCGTCTGATTGTGTCCATTCTGTTTCCTCTGTCACGACCGGGCCTTGCTACGGTGGTCATCTTCCAGTTCATGAACATCTGGAACGAATTCCCGCTAGCGCTGACGGTATTGAACAATCCTGACTTGCGGACGGTAACGCTTGCTTTGACGAGCTTCAAAGGTCAGTGGGGGCTAATGGACTTTAACAAACTATTCGCGGCGTTGACCATTACGACGATGCCGCTTGTGCTTATGTTTATCCTATTTCAACGCCAATTCATTAGCGGTTTGACTTCCGGAGCCCTTAAAGGGTGATGCAACCGAGGTATAGTCAAAGGAACGGAAGGAGTAACGATTGTACGATGATTTTTCTTGAAAATAACGAAATAGAATTGTTCTTCGATTCAGGTACGGGAGCATTGACCGGCCTTCGTAACAAATTGACGGGATGGCAGGTTATTCGTCAGCCCAAGCTGGCAGGAGGTCTTCGGATGCTCGTGCCCATTGAACGCCACCGTAACAACCGAGTGCTGCCTGAGAAGCAAGCTTTGACGAGTGCGGAACGTATAGATGGCAACGCACTTCGATTGACGTGGGAGGGCCTTATGGGCGACAAGTCAGGGATACTTGATATTGATGCAGAGCTGACGATTCGACTCGCAGGAGATGCTGTCTCCTTTGATCTGATGTTGCGTAACGGATCTCCATATCGGATTGAGGAGGTATGGATGCCCTATCTTGGCGGCTTGAGAGAACCGCGTGGAGGAAATCCACTCCGTTCTTTGTCGGTTACGATGGTCGGTGGCTTCAAGGAGGTAGAGCTTGGGCCTAACATGACGAATCAGATCGGATATTGGGGCTCGGATTATCCTGGCTTCCTGACGACATCGCCGGATAACGGATCTATTTTGCCGTTCGTCCTGCTACAGGCGGAGAGTGAAGGGATCTATATAGGCCAGCATAGCAATCATCCTAGTGTGGTCAGCTTCCTGCATGAGTTTAAACCAGGGTATGCGGACAGTCTGCATAATCGGATAGCGGATAGCGATGAGATTGGCGGCAAGCCTGCCGGCTTTACGGTCAGCGCCATTCGCTTGCCGTTCGTGGAAGCAGGAGAAACGGTAACGTTGCCGCCCATGGTCTTGCGGATGTACGCCGGATCATGGCACGAAGGCATTCAGACTTATGCGAGTTGGCGTTCGAGTGATGCAGAGCAATATCTACGACCGTCATGGGTGAGCGGCATCGATGCATGGATGACGCTGCATGTGGACTCGCCAGAGGGCTGCGATCGTTATACATTAGACGATATCATTACCGTGGCACGGGAAGCGAAGGTAAATGGAGTCGGGGTATTGCAGCTGATCGGCTGGACACGCGGAGGACAGGATGGCGATGAGCCGTATCAGGACGTCAATCCGCTACTAGGATCACATGAACAATTTCGGGAGATGATCAGGGTTATTGAGCAGGATGTCGGTATTCGCGTACTGCTCATGTGCAAATTTAAGTGGGCCGATCGCACGACATTGGGGTTCCGCGAAGAATTGCAGCCTCTGACGATGAAGGATATGTATGGGGACGATGTCTATTTCCAAGGCTACGCCTACCAGACGGTTGTTCAACAACTTAACGGTGCTGGCCGCCGCACAGGTGCGATGCTCTGCCATTCGTCCGCTTCGCTTCGGGATATCGCCAAGAGAGAATTTGCCAAAATATTGGAGCTGGGCTCTAGCGGGATGCTATATGACGAGTTAACGAGCGACGATCGTCTACTCTGCTTCAGCGGAGCGCACGGACACCGTTACGGTGCATGCAATTCCGCCGGTTCGGTGGAGCTTGCCCGTGAATTCCGCGCGATGGCGATAGAAGCCAATCCTCAATATCTTATGGCGGGAGAAGGGCCGAACGACTATCTGACTCCTTTTTATGGCGTCAACTACGTGAGAACGAATGACGGCTGGTCGGGCTGGGAGAAGAGCCACACGCCGGCATGGAAGTTCATGGATCCGGATATGATGATGGCAACCTGTTTGACTGGTTGGGACGACAGGGAGATGGTGCATCAGTGCATCGCTTATGGGTATGTACTAAACTACGAGCCGTACAACTTTAAGGGGCGGCTATCCGATATTCCTGACACGGTTGCGTATGGTCAGGCAGCTAACGAATTACGGCGCTCGCTTCGAGAGTATTTATGGGAAGGAATCTTCCGCGATACGATCGGTTTACAGATCGAGCGTTTGCAGGGCGAGGGTGAGCTGCTCTCAACGGTATTCGTCCATCGAGGCAACGGCAAACGTGCCATTGTGCTGGGCAATCAAAGCAAGGAGTACCTGCGTGTGCGAGTAGGCCTAGACGCAGTCAACGATGGTGAACCGTGTCGGACATTCGACCGGTATA
Organism: Cohnella phaseoli; assembly: GCF_003386235.1. GTDB lineage: Bacteria > Bacillota > Bacilli > Paenibacillales > Paenibacillaceae > Cohnella > Cohnella phaseoli. Next base: position 80,684 of record NZ_QRDZ01000032.1, on the reverse strand, counting down.
TGTTGCAGCAGGCAGGCGGAGCAGAATCGAACGGAGTGGAGACGCTATCCCCACGGACATTTATGGTCTTGGTGGAGCGGTAGATATCCTGACTGCTGCCCGATTATCGGGAAGGCGGCCAATTTAGCATTTATTTGATTCAGGGAGGGTTTATCCTATGTTGAACATCAATGAAAGTGTTCACCCCGTCCGGTCACTTAAGCGGTTATGCAAGCTAGCATTGGTTGTCGTTCTTACGATTTCGTTATGGCCTGTCTCACCGGACAAGTCGGCTGCCCAGCAGCAGGAACAACCTATCACGATGGTAGCCTATGGAGACGTTCATTACTATGATTCGCAAGCCGGCTTAAGAAGTATGGGGGATACATGGAGCGCGACTGTAACTGCTGACGGCACTGTGCTTGGACAGCATGACGACGGCATCGGGATATGGGACGGCGATTATGGTATGCGTAGCTTCCTTAACTCTCGCATGTTCCGTCTGCAAGGCGTACCGGAGGATCCGTCGGCTTTTCGCGGAAGCGATTACGTGGACGGCGAGCTCACAGTAGATAATCCGGCTGACGGCTACCATTCTTCTCCTTATGAAGTTGACGGCGTTCTCTATATTTGGAGCTTCGCTCCGCCCAACGGCATAGTGGCCTTCCACAATCCGGTGCTCCGCAAATCAACGGACGGCGGTTTGACGTGGACGACCAGCGCGAATTCTGCCGCTTTACTCGGCACGAAGTTCGGCTGGCCTAGCTTCTATCAATATGGTCCCGGCGGTATCGCTCCATCGCCGGCAGTGGACGGTTCCGATGAATATGTCTACATGCTGTCGCCATCTGGCGGAGATGACTCCGCCACGATAGTCAATCCCTACCACATTTATTACCGCGACCATTACTACTTAATGAGGGTGAAGCGAACGGATCTGCCATCGCTTGACGCAACGAAGTTTGAATTTTACAAGGGCGGGATCGGCGGGGATGGTTCTCTTGCCTTGAATTGGTCTGCCAACGTCGACGATGTAACTCCGATATATACCGACGTTGGAAAGCTGGCTTTTGGCTGGCCTGTCTATAATGCGGCATTACAGCGTTATGTCATGACGAGCATGATGTCGTGGGATCAGACGCCTTCTCCTTTCTGGGTGCTTGAAGCGCCGCATCCGTGGGGACCATGGACAAAGGTGTATGATCATCAGTTTACGAAGGTCACGACAGCCGGGTTGACGCATTTTGCAGTCACTCAAGCGTATCAGCGCAACAATGGGCAGAAGATGTGGGCGTTCGCATCGGGCGATGCCATGACGCAGCCAAGCACGTACGAGTTTCATTATATGCCGATTTATCTTACTCAATCGCCCAAAACAACGATTGAGGCTGAGAATGCGACGGCACTTGGCGGTGTCATGACCGCTTCGATAAAATCCGGCTATACCGGCGGAGGTTACCGCACCGGATTTACGAATGTGGGGGATGGCGTTACATTCCAATTGAATGCCGTTCAATCGGGTTATCACATTATAAGCTTCAAATATGCCAACACGAATTCGAGCGAAGGGCAAATTAGCGTTTATGTGAACGGTGTCAAGCAGACGCGTGCTCCGGTAACGAGTACTGAGCAGTTCTGGGGGTCATGGACCGAGGATGCCCGAGTCTATTATCTCAATGAGGGGAATAATAGCTTCACGCTAAAGCTTGACTCTGGAGACGCAAGTCCGGAATTGATGGTTGACCATGCCGCATTCGCGTTCCTGCAGACGGATAATCCCGATTTGGAAGGGGCTGTCTATCAAAGCGAGGCGGCGACTCTTGGAGGAGGCGCGATATCCGGGAGCACGGATCTGATTAATTATCGCGGATCGGGCTATGCTCGACTGCAAGCAACCGGTTCCTCTACAACCTTTAATATTCACGTACCAGAAACAGGGGAGTACAAGCTATATACGCGTTATACTTATGGCAACGGTCAGCACTCGACCCTAAGCAATGTGGCGTTGAAGGTCGATGGGACTAAGCTGAAAAATATATCCTTCGGCACAACGTATTATCGAAAACTGGAGACGGAAGTCGAGACTATTTCGTTAAGTGCGGGAACACATACGATAGCTTTCCAGGCGGAGAGCGACAGTGGCCAACCGCTCTATCTCGACTATATTCAGTTGGTTAGCTCGGGCGATCTGCCTGCTGCTCCTGAAGCATGGACGCCGGTCGATGACAGCGCAACGGGGCGAGTGTCTTACTCGGGCAACTGGCTGAATAATACGAACGATGGGTATTGGAGGCAAAATTTTCACTTCTCCACGGTTGCGGGCAGTTATGCGGAATTTAAGTTTAATGGAACGGGCGTGCAATGGATCGGCTCTACCAATAATGACCATGGTAAGGCGGATGTTTATATAGACGGTGTCTACGATCGTACCGTCGATACCTATACGTCTTCGTGGCACAAGCAGCAGGTTCTGTATTCCCGTACGGGACTAAGCAGAGGGACGCATACGATTCGTGTCCAGGTGCGAAGCGATAAGAATGCATCCTCATCCGATTATTATACGGACATTGATGCCTTTAAGTATGCTTCCTTAGGCAGCTATCCGCGTGAAGACGATCGTTCTGCAAGTGCCTCTTACTCTGCAGGATGGATTTCGAACCGGTCTTCAGGCTATGAGCAGAATACGGTGCATTACTCCAATATAGCGGGTTCTTCTATGGAGTACGAATTTACTGGATCAGGTATTGAGTGGATCGGCTCTATGAATAACGATCACGGCAAAGCAGACGTTTATATGGATGGCTTATGGAAAAAAACGGTCGATACCTATTCGCCGACATGGAAGAAGCAGCAGGTTCTATTCGCCATAGGAGGACTTTCCTATGGCACACATACGCTCCGGATTGAGGTTCGAAGCGATAAGAATGCTTCTTCTTCTGACTATTTCAGCGATGTGGATTCCTTTGTACGCATTCCTTACACGAGCAAGGATGACAGTGCAACAGAGATCGTTTATACCGGATCGTGGGTTTCGAATACTTCTGCTGGGTATATGAATGAGAGCGTCCACTATACGAATGCACCGGGTGACAAGGCGGAATTTACCTTCCAAGGAACGGGTGTGCAGTGGATTGGCGGGACCAATGTTGACCATGGCATCACGGACGTCTACATTGACGGCACGCTTGTACGGACGGTGGACACGTATTCGAGCACATGGAGCAGGCAACAGATTCTGTTCGAGATTAAAGGGCTTACTCCAGGCTCGCATACGCTGGAGCTACGTTTACGAAGCGACAAGCACGCTTCATCGACGGACTATTACATGGATGTCGATGCTTTCGTCGTGTATCCATAACGAATTATTGATGTGGCAATTGGATCCAAACCCCTCATCTTGATATTAAGGTGGGGGTTTGGTTTTTTTGAGGATTCGAGTACGACTTGTTAACCCCAGGACTCTCCTGTATCATCTAGGCGAATTCATGCATAGGTTAATTTAACCGTTATAAATGCATTGGGGGCAAAGAAATGCACTGGTTTTCTATTGTCATTATCGGAATTGCTGCAAATATAGACAATTTAGGAATAGGCGTAACATTTGGAGCCCGTTCAATTAAAGTACCACTGCTTTCTAATATTCTCATTACTTTGTTATCCATGGCTGCTACGTATCTGGCAATGTCCGCAGGATTGTTTTTATCTCACTTTGTCTCTCCGTTTTGGGGTAACTTAACCGGAGGTATTGTTATCATACTCCTTGGCATTTGGGGGATTCGCTCTGCCGTAGTATCAGGCAAAAACTTGGTTGGTAATGCTGAATTTATTGACAACAATAATGCACCTGATTGTTTGGCTGACAAAACCGATAAAAATAATGACCGCGTTATATCATGGGCCGAATCGATTTCACTAGGCTTTGCACTCGCTATCAATTGCATTGCAAGTAGTTTAGGTGCTGGTGCCAGCGGGGTTCCTCCATTACTAACTGCAATTTCGGTTGGCCTTTTTTCCCTATTATCTGTTGACATTGGCATTCGACTGGGGAGTAGGGTTGCGAAATCATGGATTGGAAAGTACTCCAATTTTCTAGGATGTATCTTGTTAATTATTATTGGGTGTTATGAAATCATCGTGTAACACTCACGATTATACGGCCTAATTGCAAACAACTATTTAACAGCCTGCCTTTCACAACCTATCGCCAACGATGCGTTCTAAAAAGCCAGTCGAGGACAGGTTTGGCGGCAGGTTTGAGGACAAGCGTTATAGCACCGATAAAGTCGGGACCTATGGCAACGGGGGATAAAAGGGCCTTTTGCGAATACTGATCGTTAATGATATACGTCCATGTCGAGGAAGGGCTTTTCAATCCTAATCGCTCCCACTCGGTGGGATCGTTGGAATTGCCGAGCTTTGCCAGCATTCCCGAAGCTTCTTCCTCTATTTTCGCCGGAATTTGTTCGAACGCCTGGATAATCCGTTTATGGAACTCGTCGATCGGGTTGAGGTTCGCAAGGCCTTCCAAATGAATGCCTTCGCGAATATACGAAACATAAGCGAGCTGCTCAGCCCAAAACTTGTCGATATAAAACAATCTGACGCGCTGCTCCGAGGGGCTCATTGGCGTTTCACCGGTCAGAATAGCGAGGCGATCTTTGGACAGTATGCGCCTCTGCTCCTCCACCATATCCGAATAGTAGTTAAGCTCCTTGCGGATGTGAAAGTTTTGGCCCATGATTACATGCTGGATGTGGCCGATTTTGCTGCGCAACAGGGCTTCATCGAGAGGCTCGTCCTGCTTAAGATTCCGGAAGGAGGAGGGGATCGCTTTGTCGATGCCGAAGCGCAAAATCAAATCATCCTCCAAGCTTACGAAAAATATGGAAGCTCCCGGGTCGCCTTGACGGCCGGAACGCCCGCGCAACTGGTTGTCTATTCGAGTGCTTTCATTCGCTAGCGTACCTATCACATACAGACCGCCAAGCTTCGCGACAACTTCCGCCTGCTTCGCGTCTCCGCCGCCAAGTCGGATATCCACGCCGCGCCCGGCCATATTTGTGGACACCGTTACGGCGCCGATCTCTCCCGCTCTGGCAATGATGTCGGCTTCTTCCGAATCGTTCTTCGCGTTAAGCACATGGCCATTCACACCGATTTGGCGAAGGCGCTCCGCCAAAATACCCGACTCTTCGACGCTCGACGTGCCGATCAGAATCGGCCTTCCGGTCGCATGGACGGACGCGATTTCGGCGACCAGAGCCTTCAGCTTCGCTTCCTTGTGGGTATAGATTTTGTGAGGGTGATCGATTCGGATACAGGGTCGATTGGGCGGGATTTGAACCACTTGCAGCGAATAAATATTCTCGAACTCAATCGCCGAAGCCTGGGCGGTAGCCGTCATTCCGCTGATTGTGGGATATATACTCAGCAAATGCTGAAGCGTGATCGTGCCGAGTATTTGACCTCCGGCTTGCGAGCTAAGCCCTTCCTTCGCTTCCAGCGCGGCTTGCAGTCCATCTGGCAAATGCCGGTTTTCCGCCACGCGTCCGGTATATTCGTCGATTAGCTCGATTTTGCCGTCTCGTACGATATAATCGATATCCCGTTTCAATAAAGTTTCTGCGTGAAGAGCGCAATTGAGGGACGTTAACAAATGACTGTTATGGCTTTCGTACAGATTACCGCAATTAAATAGAGACTCTACCTTTTCAGAGCCCGCTTCGGTTAAATAGACGTTGCGTTTAAACTCATCGAAAACGAAATGCTCTTCGGGATGCAATTGCTTAGCCGCATCGGCGAACCTTGTGCCGTCGTGTTCAGTTGTCGCAGCCTCGCCCGCGATGACGAGCGGAACGCGCGCCTCGTCAAGCAGCAGCGAATCCGCTTCGTCGACGATCACATAATGAAAAGCCCGCTGGACGGTGTCGTCCACGGTCATCGCAATTGAGTCGCGCAAATAATCAAAGCCCGCCTCTTTGGCCGTCACGTAGGTAATGTCCGCCGCATAAGCTTGCTTTTTCTCGGCAAAGCTCATGCCCGCTTGAACCGCGACAGCAGATAGACCGAGAAAGCGATAAATCGGTCCCATCCACTCCGCGTCCCTGTTCGCCAAATAATCGTTAAACGTCAGAACGTGCACGCCTTTGCCTGTTAGCGCGTTTAAGTATGCAGGCATAACGGCCGCAAGCGTCTTCCCTTCGCCTGTCTGCAACTCAACCAAATTCCCTTCGTGAAGGGCAATAGCCGCCATGATTTGAACCTCATACGGCCGCATGCCAAGCGTGCGATGTGCCGCCTCGCACACTAATGCATAGGCATCGGTCAGCAGCTTGTCGAGCGGCGCGCCAGCCCTGGCCTCGCCTTGAAGCCGCGCGGATTCGGCTTTTAGCCGATCGTCGTTCCACGCTCGCAAATCCCGTTTATTCACCGCTCCTGCTTTGTCCCGATAACCCTTCAGCTTGTGAAGCGCGACGCGTTCTTTTACCTTTTGCTCCAGTCTGGCGGTAATGTTCATGCGCATCTGATCCTCCCCTAGTTACCGATAAATATTGATAGGTATACGATTGTTGCGTAGGGAAGTTTCATGATTTCTTTTGGACAGTCGAGGCAATTATGATATATTACAAGGATAAGTAGTTGAAAGGGTGACCAAAGCCGATGATAAACTAATCCTATCTTTTATGAAAATTCGTTCAATCGATTTTCTTGAATAGGATTGGTGTGGGCTTTTTTATATTGGCAAGGTGAGCATTGCTTTTTGATAAAGCTATGTGTCTCTTTGTTCGCACACACATGCCTCCTATCCCCGACGTCGGAAGGTGGCTTTTTGTGTATACAAGGCCACGGCATCCAACTAGAAGTGTTAACGATTATTTTGTTTCAGAATAGGAGCATGCTTATGTCTAAATACAAAATAGAACAGGCTGACAAAGACTTGTTTGCAGTGTATCAAGTACTATATTCATGCGCTGACATCGAAATGTGGTATGACTGGAACTCCCGACTTAATGATACTAAATTTACTGATCAATGTTTTTGGATCCTATACAATGATAGTAGAATTGGCGGGGCAATTATCGACAACGGAACGGTTATGTATCCATTTTTGATATCGCCATTTGTAGACAGAACTATGTTTTGGAGAGTATTGTTTAGCTGTTGTCTTGATGTCGTACAAATTAGAGGCGTTCTATCAGAAGACGTAAGTATTTTACTTTCTTTCGGATATCGGTTGGATGTTACCCGACAGATAATGTGCTGTCCGACTGATCCGAGCATAACAGCGGTGCTGCCGAACGGTTACTCTCTCCATAACTTAAATGGATCTGTTGATAGTAGAAACCTTGCCGGTACTATTATGAATGGATATAACGGAGGAATCGACTTTGAAATTTTCGGCACTCCGGGTGAAGAGGACGTTATTAAAGACGTTGAACGTCTGATGCAGATTTATTCCCGAAATAATCTTTCTATTTATGTGTTTGATGAAAATGAGCAAAAGATTGCAGGGCTCTGTATTGCTGGTATTAGTGAAAACATACCTTTGGGATTTGCTGAAATAGGTGAAATCTGTGTGTTACCTGACTACAGGAATAAACGACTTGGTGAATTTATGTTGAAGCATGTAAGGGCAAATGCTCATAAGTATACACCAGTCGTTAAGCTTTGCGTTACCGTTGGCAATTACGCAGAGAAGCTATATAGAAAAGTAGGTTTTCACCCAGGACCCAGATTTGCGAATATGAGTAAAAGAATGAGATGAGAGCGATTGGATTAGTCTCAGCGAGACTTTGTGCACACAACGGGAGACGAGTAAAAGCGGAGTGTGGTTGTTGTGGATGCGGATTGAAGGGCTTAATGAAAGTCCTATTAGCTAATCCGGTTTTGACAGCCAATCCCCATCCGAACGACTCCCTTTGCGATAGTTCGGCGCGAATCGAATGTGCACCCTTCCGCCACTTAATCGCCACGCTTGCAAAATCCGGACGAATTCGCCCGTCATGGTGTGGCGGATTCCAGAGCCAATCGGCGGCTAACCGGGTAGCGAAGCTTGAGGAAGACCAGGTAATCGAGGGCTACACCGTTCGTTTGAACTATAAAAAGAAGGGCTATGCCGTGCATTCTTTTATTACGATTTTAACGCGAAGCTTCGATTTCGTTAGCGAGGTTTAGGATATCCGGTGCCGCCAAGGATGGTACTTTTAAGAATGGGAGGTTTACGAATTGAACAAAAAGCAATGGGTTTCCAGGTGGGAGCCGGAGCAGATCGCTGCCGTGAACAAAGCATTGGCTTCTATAACAGGGAAGCAAAATTTACATAAAAAAGACCGTGCTTTCCCTCCATCTCCTTTCGGCCAGACCGCTTCCGGGCTAGAGGATTTTCGAGGGGTCGTTCTAACCGAGCCTATGCAGTATCTCACTATACAGAACCTCGATCTATCCTACGCGATTTTCGAACCGAGCGGCGGCCTGATCTACTCTACTTTTACGAATTGCCGTTTCGATGGGGTCAAACTGGATGGCAGATTTCTTACGAAGATATTCGAACGTTGTTCGTTTCATAAAGCCATTCTCAAGAACGCTGCGTTTGGCGAGCGCTTTGAGGATTGCGATTTTACCGGCAGCAACTTAAGCCAGACCAAAGGAAGGGACGTATCGTTTATCCGTTGCCGCTTCTCGGACGTTAGCTTTCGCGGCGCTCATCTCATGTATTGCCAATTCGAGGAATGTCTTTTTGCAGGAGCAAAAATGAATGATGGGTCTTTAGCAGGCAGCAAGTTTCTAGGAGAGGCGCAGCATCTTCCCGATTGGGGAACGATGATCACGGAACACGTCAAGGTTAATGGAACAGCCCTTGCTGTTGATCACGATGATTAGGCGTTCCCCCGAGGGTGAATAGTTTGTATTATGCTGAAGACTGTTCCCTGCCACTTTTGCTTCGGAATATCGGAATCATCATGAGGAATCCTGCAAAAAAGCAGCATCCGGCGAGTTCATATACAATGGTAAGGGAAAGCCTATTTTTCAACAAGCCTGCAATACTCATCATAAGAAGCATCGCTCCGGTCATAAGCGGGGTACGAATTCCCATTACTCGACCTAAATAATTCTGGTGAGTATGCTGCAAGACCAAGGCGCTATTCCCAACAAAAATGGCCGGCTGTAAAAGGGCAATTATGAATTGGGCCGTCATGGTAAGCCAGATCTCGGTAGACAGCCCTGCTAGGATGATCCCGAAGCCGTCGATAAGCAAGCCGATCATGAGAAAACGATGCGGCGCGATCTTCGTCGCTAAAGCAAAAGTGACGATTCCTCCGACAATTTCGCCCACCCCATACGGTATACTGATCCATTGCAGAGCCTCTGCGGGCAAGTCTAGCTTTTCCGTAACGAGGAAGACGCCAAGTGGGGATATTAATCCGACGCCGAGTCCAACCAACGTGAAACATAAGGTAAGCTGCAGGATGAACTTATTTGCAAAGACAAATCGAATACCGTCCGCCATTTCGCTCAGTAACGTAGTTGCGATAGTGTCGTGATATTTGGAAGGCTTAGGATCGGACGGGACGAAGATGAGGGCAATGGCGGATAGCATAAAGCAAGCTCCAGTCGTTAATATTGAAACTTCAATCCCGAATTGTTGGTACGCCAACGTTCCCAGAATCGGACCAAGTACCATAAAGACCGATGTTATCGTTTGCAATAAAGACATGCAGGATTGCGCGTCTTCGTCACGCACATGATTCTTAAAAAGCTTCATGCCGGAAGGCTGTGCGAACTGCGATAATATAGAGGAGCATAAGGTTGCGAAAAATATGACCTGCCACGTTCCGGTCTCCAACACCGCAAAAACAAAGATTACGGATAATGAACTGAATACCTCGCACCACACCATCGTCTTTTTGGGACGCCATCGATCCGCGAACACGCCGCCAATGAAAGAGAAGATGAATATTGGCGCATATTCCGCAACGGAAATCATAGAAACGGCAAATGAATCTCCGCCTGTTACCTCCATCACATACAAGAGAATAGCAAAATTACGAACCCATATCCCCATCTGAGAAAACAAGGTTGAAAGCATAACCGCTCGAACAAAACGATTTTGGAGCAGCCGAAAGGATTCTGACATGGTTGTGTTCCTCCCTTATCATTATTCGAATGTCATCTTAATGGCTGCTGTAAGGGGAGGGTCAATGCCCTTTTTCGGAAAAAGGTTCGACTTGACTCTCCTCTTAGGGGAGGCTATAAGCTACGTATGGAAGGGAGGAATGGGTAATGCTGTACACGGTAAAAGAAGTATCGGAGCTGTCCGGCGTGACAATCAAAACGCTTCATCATTATCACAAAATCGGTCTCCTATTGCCGGGCAAAATAAGCGAGGCCGGATACCGGATGTACGGGTCTAAAGAGCTGGAAAGGCTGCAAGAGATACTTTTTTACAAAGAGTTGGATTTTCCCTTGGATCAGATCAAAGAAATCATGGAACAGCGTGCAGACCGGTTATCCCTTCTTTCGCAGCAGGAGGAGTTGCTTCTTAGCCGCAAATACAGGTTGGATAGCATCGTTCAAACCTTGCGTAAATCCATTTCATGTGCAAAGGAAGGGGAAACCATGGATAGTATGGAGATGTTCAAAGGTTTTCAAAACGAGGAAGAGTGGAACGAGGCGCTGGCCGAGCAGAATCAACATTTGCAGATTACGTATGGGATGGAGTCCTTAGAGGTTGCTCCGACTGATGTTCAGAAACTGAATGAACAGGCGGTTGAAGCTATGACATTTATGAATAACATGGCGGGATCGCTAAGAGATGGCATCAAACATAACGATGAGAGAACAGATAATTTGCTTCGAAACCATCTAGAGTTTATGAATGAGCATGGGAATATAATTACGGCTCATGACTTCGCAGCACAAACTCGATTTTTTCTAAGCGATGACTTCCATCTTAAAATGCTCGAAAGCCAGCAAACTGGGCTGGCTTATTATCTTTCGGCTGCGGCGGACTCTTTCTCGGCGGCGAATCCATAAAGCTTTTTTGGGCGTGGGGAAAAGGAACAGGAGTGATTTAGATCTCGTTTGCAGAATTCGATCGCAACGGGAGATAAATAAGAACAGAGAGGCGGCGCCGGACAAAAGAAAGAGGAGGATCACTTGTTTATGCGATACCGCATATGTTAAAATCGCAATAGAAAGACCGAGTGCAGCGAACACTCGGCCTATACAATTGGCTTGGATGGGGTATCCCTTCAAGTTAATGACGGACAAAACCCACCTTTGGCGCTAACCTTGGGGTGGGTTTTTTACTTTCTCTTGTAGTTAATCGCGATGTATGTTAATAGTGCAATGATAAATGTGCCAAAAGAATCATGATTGTGATTGCATCTACTATTTCCATGGCTCCCTCCTTTCCGAAGGGAAACCATGCCCACCCAAGATTCAATTGTATACTTTCATTTTACCTTTAATGCGGCATGGGATCAAATGTTCTTATTGAGGAAAATCAGATTAAATTCGGCACTGAATTAAGGAGGATAACTTTGAGAACGGACATCGACAATTGGACGCCCTTAACTGTATCGGAGATAGGCGCGATCTTTTCGGAGATCCCCATTACGTGGTGCATTGCTGGAGGATGGGCTTTAGATCTGTATTTAGGCAGACAATCAAGGAAGCATGCGGATATAGACATAATCGTTTTACGCGAGCAGCAGGCAATTGCATTCCAACATTTATCCAAGGGATGGCAGTTATACAAAGCCGATGAGGGAAAGCTTGCACTTTGGGAGGAGGGAGAGTACCTACCTCTTACTAATGATATTTGGGTGAGTAGGGATGGCGGTTCACCATGGGCATTCCAAATCATGCTGATAGATGTAGATCAAGACTTGTGGATTTATGGCAGGGAACAATCGATTCGCAGGCCGATAACCGATATCATTGCGCGGACACAGGAAGGCATCCCCTTTTTAAAACCGGAGATCCAGCTTCTATACAAGGGCGGCAGTTCGAAGATCAGGGAAAAGGATCATCATGATTTTTTAACTGTAGGTCCCGAACTGACGCCGATGGCTCAAGAGTGGCTCCGATCTTCATTAATAAAGCAATTTCCCGAAGGACATGTCTGGATGGACCACATGGGAAAAGGGGGCCGGAGGTAGCGTAGCACCCGGGATTTTTCTGTTCATACTGAGTTTAAACGGATATCGTAAAATGTAGCGAAACAGGTGAAAAGGGGGAAAGCGGATGCCCAAAGTGCTGGTTGTAGACGATGACGCACACATTCGCGAATTAGTACGACTATACCTTGAAGATGAAGGAATCGAAGTCGTGCAGAAGGGAAACGGCGCTGAAGCGCTGGAGTACGCCGAGAATCACTCGCCCGATCTGGTCATCCTGGATATCATGATGCCGAGAATGGACGGCTGGGACTTGTGCGCCAAGCTCCGCGAGCTTGGGGACATGCCGATTCTCATGATTACCGCAAAAGGCGAGCCGGCCGACCGGATCAAAGGCTTCAAGCTGGGGACCGACGATTATCTCGCCAAGCCGTTCGACCCGATGGAGCTTACGCTGCGGGTTAAAGCGCTGTTGAAGCGTTATCGGATTTCCTGTTCCCAAACCGTCCGGCTTGGTCATCTGCAGTTAGACCGCAGAAGCTACCAGGTGGTGAACAAGGACGGTTTGGAGATTACCCTGCCGATGAAGGAGTTCGAATTGCTCTACAAGCTCGGGAGTTATCCGGGGCAGTTGTTCACCCGGGATCATCTCATCAGGGAAATATGGGGAACGGATTACGAAGGAGACGAGCGGACCGTGGACGTTCATATCAAGCGACTTAGGGATCGCTTTCCCGAACACGAGTCTGATTTCCGCATTGTAACGCTGCGAGGTCTCGGTTACCGCATGGAGGTGTACCGGGATTAAATCGCTTTATACCCGCATCGTCCTCTTATTCATCGGCGTCATCGTAGTCAGCCTTGTTATTGCTTCCTTCGCGTCTACGCTGCTGTTCCAGAAACCGTTCGAGCAAACGCTGGAGAACAGCCTGGAGTCGAACGGCAAGCAAATTATTCAGACTTACCGTTCGTCCTCCGGAACGGAATTGATTCCTTTCATGAACAACGTTTCCAACCTATCGATTTATGCGATTCAACTATTCGACGCCTCGGGCAAGCCGTTGCTGGAAGAGGGCGCGGAGCCTGTCGTTCCCGATGAGGAACGGATTCGTCGCGTGTTGGCCGGCGGAGTGGCCAGGCACATTGAGAACGAAGGCCGGTATCCGATGGTCGGACTCCCGTTTCCGGTTAACGGCGAGTCCTATGCCTTATTCGTCATGCTGAAGAGCAACGAATTGTGGATGCAGTCGAGCAGAGAAGTCAACACGGAGCTGCTGACCGTCTTCTTGATCGGAAGTTTTCTCGTTCTGGCCGCTGCACGATTCATCGTGAAGCCGCTTCTTCAGTTGAGGGATGCGGCCGGACGAATGGCTCAAGGCCATTTTGACGTGCAGCTTCGGACGAGCCGCAAGGATGAGATCGGCCAGCTTAACGCGAGCTTTAACGAGATGGCGCGGGAGCTTGCCAAGCTGGACCGGATGAGGCGGGAATTCGTGGCGAACGTATCGCATGAGATCCAGTCGCCGCTGACATCCATCTCCGGTTTCGCCAAAGCGATGAAGCAGAAGCGCATGAGCGAGGAAAGTCGGATGCATTACCTGACGATTATCGAGGAAGAAAGCGATAGGCTGTCCAGGATCAGCCACAACCTGCTGCGGCTTTCTTCCTTGCAGCACGATCGTCATTCCGTCCAATCGGCGGCTTTCCGGCTTGACGAACAGCTCCGCAACGTCGTCATCGCTCTGGAGCCGCAGTGGTCGAGTAAAGAGATTGATGTCGAATTAGACCTGGAACCGGTAACTATCCATGCGGACGAAGATCAACTCAGCCAGGTGTGGACGAATTTGCTGGGCAACGGCATTAAATTCACTCCTGTTCGCGGGAGGGTTGGCATTCGCGCCTATATCGACGATCGATCGGCGATCGTCCGCATAGCGGATAACGGAATCGGAATCCCGGAGGATCAGCGGACGGATATTTTCAAGCCGTTTCATAAAGCGGACAAGGCCCGTGACCGAGCCGTTAGCGGAAGCGGGCTGGGATTGTCTATCGTCAAACAAATCGTGGATATGCACAAAGGAGAAATCCGGGCGGATGAAGAGCCGGGCGGGGGTTCGGTTTTCACGGTGCAACTGCCGCTTGGGAGGGAGCTGTAACAACCGCATAGTCACATTCGTCTGATTACATCACAAACGGAGGCCTTCGGCCTCCGTTTTTTTTGTAACGTTCAGTTCATTTTCAATTCAAAAGCGAAGCTTATAGTATCCCTAGACGAATGAAAGGAGAAAACGGGAGAAAACATTACTTGTACAGTAGGAGGAAGATTATGCGTTTATTTATCAGTCCTTGGGTAAAGCGCGTGGCTATCGCCATCATTATCTTGGCAATCGCTCTAGTCGCAATCGGTGCCATTTATGAGCAGACAGCCCGCAATAGGGCTGCTAAAGATTATCCGGCGCCTGGAGAGCTTGTTGATGTTGGAGGTCGCAGAATTCATCTGAATTGCGAGGGGCAAGGCACACCGCTCGTCTTGCTGGAAGCGGGAGCAGACACAAGCGGATCTGCGCTGTGGCAGCCCGTGCAGGAAGAGGTCGCGCGTTTCACAAGAGTGTGCTCCTATGACCGGGCAGGCATTATGTGGAGCGATCCGGCCAAGGATCAGCGAAACGGTCTCGCCATTGTCGAAGATCTTCACAAGGTTCTGCGCGCTGCAAACGAACAACCGCCTTATATTTTGGTCGGTGCGTCTATGGGCGGTCCGTACGTCATGACGTACACCAAGAACTACGGAGATGAGGTTGCTGGGATGGTTCTGGTCGACGCCTCGCATCCTGAGCAGACCGCGCGCCTCGCCCAGGCCACAGGCGAATCGGAGAGCGATCCGATTCCATTTGCATTTCGCGCGCTCGCCGCAATCGTATGGACCGGATTGCCGAGACTCGTGCTGCCCGATGCCGAAGTTCCCGAGCTGCCGCCCCAAACGGCTAAAGCCATCACAGCCTATCAGCCGACATCGCTCAAAGCCGCCTTCGCGGAGGCAGCCGTATTCGAAGATTCACTACGGGAGGCTGGCACGTTTCGCACCCTCGGTAATCTGCCCCTTGCCGTTCTCTCCAGAGGAAAGCCTTGGAGCGCCTTCACGGAAGCCGAACAGATCGCAAGCGGCCTCACGGAAGAACAGTTCAATCGTGCGGAAGCGGCTTGGGCAAGCATGCAAGCCGAGGAGGCCAGTTGGTCCACCAACAGCACGCACCAAGTCCTTGCAGACTCCAGTCACGTCATGCAGCTGGAGCGCCCGGATGCCGTTATCTCTGCTATTAAGGATGTCTTTGGAAGGGTAACGCGCGCAGATGCAACTCCCTAGCGGAGTCTCCTAGAAGTTCCTAGTAGTTGTTCTAATGGTTCAATTAAAACCGCCATTTACGCGGATCGTCTGGCCCGTTATCCAACGGGCTTTATCGCTGACCAGCAACTCGATCGCATTCGCGATGTCCTCCGGATTGCGCTAACTGGATGGCAATTTGTCTTCCGATGCCGCGAGACGCACCGGTAACGATTGCGACTTTCCCTTTTAAACTCATTTTCTTTCCGCTCCTTATCTATAATGTTGAAAATGATTATAATAAGTATTAGCCTTGTACCGGTAGGCCATTCCTGTTCGATTTTTGCCTAATTCTCTTCCGTCGCGATATTTTGCAGGCTTCCGATGCGGCGTTCCGTGTCGGGTACGAGAGTCCTTCCCAGTTCAGCCGGGAATATGCGCGTATGTACGGCCAGCCGCCGATGACGGATGTTCAAAAGCTTCGCTGCTCAATCAGGGACTCCGAAGTAACCTAATAAAAAAGGAATGTGGTATGGATATGGTTAAAGCAGTTGATTGTCCCTCCTAGAACTAAAAAAATTTTAGGAGGGCAAAAAATGATTTTTCATCCGATTGATAAGGATAGTTGGCCCAGAAAACCTTATTTTGAACATTATTCAAACCATGTAAGATGCACCTACAGCATGACCGCCGATCTCGACATCACCTTGTTGCGGACTGAACTGAAAACCAATGGGATTAAGCTGTATCCGGCTTTAATCCACATGATTGCGACGGTAGTTAATCGCCACAGTGAATTCCGAACTTGCTTTGATTCGGAGGGGCGGTTGGGAATATGGGACCGTATGTCTCCCAGCTTCACCATTTTCCATGAGGAGAATAAGACCTTCTCAAGTATTTGGACCCCTTTCAGCGAAGAGTTTCAAACGTTTTACGATGGTTACCTTCAAGGGATAGAGACGTATAAGAATGCGAAGCAGCTTTTTCCCGACACGAACGAACCGCCGAACACGTTTCCGGTTTCCAGCATCCCTTGGGTTAGCTTTACTGGATTTAACTTGAATGTCTACAATGACGGAACCTATCTGCTGCCCATATTCACCATTGGAAAATATCGCGATCAGGACAAAAAGGTATTGCTGCCTCTATCGGTGCAATTCCATCATGCAGTTTGTGACGGTTACCATGCCGGCGTGTTGTTTAACGAGCTTCAGGAATTGGCGGAGGGCTGTAAGTGCTGGCTTGCAGGTAAATAATCTTATTCAATTGCAACAGGCTGCTAACAGAAATGTTGCAGCCTGTTTTTTCGGAACAATTCCCAACAAGTCTGGGGAGGATCGGTAATGAAGGTCAGACTAAGCGATTATAATGAGGACTGGATAAGACTGTACCAAGAAGAAGCCGATTTTCTGAAGTCTATATTTGAGGATCAAGTCGTTCGTTTCGAGCATTTTGGGAGCACATCAGTGCCTGGCTTAAAGGCCAAACCCGTAATAGACATGATGTGTATTGTACAAGATATTAACAGAATCGATTTATACAACGATAAAATGAACATGCTTGGATATGATGTAGCCGGAGAGTGGGGCATTTCCGGGAGAAGACTATTCCGCAAAGGCGGCGAAGAAAGGACTCACCATATTCATTTTTATCAAACAGATAACCCCCAAATTGAACGACATTTAATATTTAGAGATTATCTGAGATGTCATCCTGAAGAAGTGGCAAGGTACAGTCGATTCAAGGAAGAGTTGGCTGAACGCTTCGAAAACACAAACGAATATAGCCCGGCAAAAAAAACGTTCGTCAAGGAAATGGAGCAGCTTGCACTTTCGTGGTTCGCTACTCGATTTCTTTCATAAGGTTTTCTAGATCATTCATTAAATCGGGTATCCATGTCACTGAACCGGGAATTAGGGAAGTTCCCCCGTATACAAGCCATCTAAGTGTTTTAATAAGCCAACAGATCCCGCCGATTGCGACTTGCCTATTTAACGATTCTATAGACGTATCGGTATCCATTTCATTGTGAAATGCGAATACGAGATCCTCCTTTCGTACTTTGCTCCAAGTCTGTGCTTCATTAGCTAAACAATATAAATCACCGAGATGGGGGCTTAAATAAGCAATTGACCAATCAATCGGTAATATTCGATTCCCCTGAATGATAAGGTTTTTGGCATGGTAGTCATGATGGACCAGCGTAAGCGGGGTTGTTCTATATAATTCATCTATAATAAAAGGAAAAGTGTTTTGTAGCCGTGAAAGCACATTGTTTTCCGAAAGAATATTCGACTTAAGAAGGTCATCCAAAAGTGCAAGAAAGTCCGAAGCCGATACTGTGTATGCACGCTGGATTTCACTTGGAAGGTTTGCTCCTAAGTTAGCCGATGCAACCTTTCGCAGATTTGCCAATTCCCTCGCTGCTTCTAGAAAGAGATCGGGCTCAGGTCGTTGTTCTAAATTATCTCTTCCGGCATCCTCCATAATCATGATGGCGCTAGTTTTTAATTCGTAAAACTCAAAAATGCGTAGTGACTTTATCTTTAGCGGTCTTACCAGCTGTTGATAAATCGCCGCTTCCCCGGCCATTTCTTGTCCGCCCCACTTAATAATACGAGTTTCACCTGATTTCAATGTTACTCTGTATACTTCAGACAGGGACCACCGCCTTAGGAGTGACCATTCGGTTACTTCATGAAGTAAGGGAATTATTGAGCCATATACAGATAGCCGTTCTGGAATCATACAACTCCTCCTGTAATCGAGATTTTCTTACAGGAATAATCTTCACACGAATATCGCTGAAAATATAGACTTATAGTTAACTGTCGGATATGATGTTGAATTAGGTCTTGATAAATTTCAGGACTCCTTTTTTATTTGTAAATCATTTACTGACATAGTCAGAATAGGCTGCAAGCGTCAACTGGAAAAAACGCTTATAATAAATTAATATCACCCCCCATACAGTACTGCTCAGGTAAAATTGAGATCTAAACCAATTAATGGGGTTTGGGAAGTTCAGTTAACCAAAGACGAGTACGTACAACTTTTAAATGTTAGCTCCAAAAAATGAGACGAGGCGGAACTAATGGAAAATAAACTGCCTTTATTTATCGTTACGGGTGCAAGCGGTTCGGGGAAATCTTATGTCATCAAGGAACTGCGGAGAATAATGCCCGAATTTGATATTTTTGATCCGGATCATCTTACTGACTTTATCGGGCATGATTGGGAGAAGATGCGTAATATATGGCTTCGCGTGGCACGAAACATCGCACAAAGCGGACGGATGACGATCCTATGCGGAACGATGATGCCGTGGGATATTGAGAAATGCGCGGACTTTCCCTTTTTCAAGCATGTTTATTACCTCAACTTGCATTGCGATGAAGAAACTCGCGAGAAACGGCTGCGTGAAAGAAATTGGTCGGAGGAAGAGATTCAGACCCACAAAGATTTCGCGAAACGATTGCTTGAGATTGCCGATGAGGTCTATGACCCGCCTATGCCAACTATTGATACAACGGAAACAAATGTAACCGAGGTAGCTGTTACAATAAAAGAATGGGTTCTTCGATACGCTTTAACTGTATGAACCTTACTTAAAGGAGGACAAATGAGTGGGAAACTATCATTTACTAGAGATAGAGTTTGAGAATAATGGACAGAAACAAACGATTACCCCGGTGCTTCTTCAAGATGATCGCGATCTCATTCTTGTCGATTGCGGCTATCCCGGTTTTATCCCCCAGCTTGAAGAAGCGGCTAATAGGTACGGCCTTACACTCGCTTCGATTACAAAACTAATCGTGACGCATCACGACATGGACCATATCGGTTCGCTGGCTGCGTTAAAGCGGGCGTATCCGCAGATCAGCATCGTCGCGCCCGAGCTGGAAGCGCCGTATATTGAGGGAAAATCAAAATCACTGCGACTCGAACAGGCGGAATCGACGCTTAGCGTATTGCCGGATGAGGCCAAATCGCAAGCGGAGCAGTTTATTCGTTATTTACAATCGATAGAGCCGATTCCTGTCGACCAGACAGTCTCCAATGATGAACGACTGCCTTGGTGTGACGGCATCGACGTAATCCACACGCCGGGACATATGCCGGGACATATATCGTTGTATTTGCCCGCAAGCAAAACATTGATCGCAGGGGACGTCGTTGTCATCGAACATGGGAAGCTGAATATCGCTAATCCGCAATTTACAATGGATCTGCCTGAGGCCGTTCGTTCCGTTCAGCGGTTACTGGACTATGAGATTGATCAACTTATTTGCTATCATGGCGGTTTGTTCCATGGCGATGTAAAGCAGGCGCTTCGTCAGCTCCTTCGAGAATATGCTAGTTAAAGTGAATTTACACACGATTGAGAGTGTGATATGGTTTCGTTGTTGAAACTTCGGTTTCATATGACGAAACCTTTTTTCTTGCATTAGCAGGATTTTTCGCCTTCGAAAATTTTGTCGAATACGAGAAGTCTGACAGAGTACAATGAGAGTAGAGTTGGCTGAGAGAAGGAAGTGATGGCTGTTGAACCTCGAAGAAAAAGTAACTTCAATTCGGCTTTTCCCCAAGCTGCTCCTCAGTTTTCTGCTCGTTCTTGCTCCTCTGTATGTCATAGGCGTACAGATCAATATGTCCGGTTCCAAGAATGTGAAGCAGGAAATAGAGGACTCCTTGTCTTCCCGTGCGGATCTGTATATGGAAATGCTCGACAACGATTTAGAATCGATCCTCTTCTCGTTACAGGACTTTGTCGTTAACGACGATGCGCTAGGATTAGGAATGGCCGTCAGCGTGATGTCCGATATGGAGAAGACTCAGGCGATTTTACGCTTAAAGGAGAGAATGGACAATCTATCCCGTTCAAGCAATTTCATCAAGGAAGCGGCGATTTCCATCCCGCTGATCGATCGCACCATCTCGTCGAACGCCGATTCGATTACCGATTTTGACCGGGAGCAATTTCAAGGGCTGCTGCAGAAAGTCAGTCCTCGCGATATGCCCTTCTTACAATGGCAGGACCGGTTGTTCATTCCGCTCGTTTATCCGCCGGGTTCAATGGGCATTCCCCCCTTATTCGTCGTTGCGGTGGAAATATCCAAACCGGAATTGAATTCGACGCTAGCCCGGTTTTCCAACAAAGGCGGGGGCGTGATGCTTGTCGGCTTATCTGATAATCAAGTAATTGCAAGCGCTTTCGATATCCCGGATGAGTTATATGCGAAGCGTTCGGAGTTGATGAAGGAATCTAAGGGAAACTCGCTGCAAACCGTGACGATTGAGGGAGACTCTTATCTGGTGGCGCGGGAGGATTCGGACACCTCGGGGATGAGCCTGATTATGTACGTTCCGGCCAAAAACGTAAATCCGGCTCTGCAAACCCATCGTTATTGGCTGATCGTCCTGTCAATCGCATCGGCGATTATCGTGATCATTTTCTCCATCGGGATTTATCGAATGATTCATAGACCGTTGATTCGTCTGCTGCATTCGTTCCGCCGCATCGAGAAAGGGGAGCTTAATCTGACACTCCAGTATCCGCTTAAGGACGAATTCGGCTACCTGTACGGAAGATTTAATGCGATGGCCAAGCAACTGAACATCCTGGTGCACGAGGTTTACGAACAAAAATATCGGGCGCAATTGTCCGAGCTTCGTCATCTGCAGTCCCAGATTAACCCGCATTTTCTCTATAACACCTATTTTATTTTATATCGCATGGCGCAATTGGAGGATAACGAGAACGTGATTCGTCTTACCAAGCATCTAGGGGAATACTTCCAATTTATAACGCGGGACGGAGCGGAAGAGGTGTCGCTCGAGAAGGAAATCCACCATGCCAGAACCTATACGGAGATCCAGACCATCCGTTTCTCCCCCAGAATCGAAGCAAACTTCGGAGATCTACCGGAGGGGCTTGAGAATAGGCTTGTGCCTCGCCTCATTCTTCAGCCTATTATCGAGAACGCCTACAATCATTCGCTTGAGAAAAGATCGAAGGGCGGATGGTTGAATGTGGAGATGGACGTATACGGGGAGCATCTGGTTATCACGGTCGAGGACAACGGACAGCAGTTGACCCCGGACAAGCTGGAGGAAATGCGGAATAGACTGCAATCGTACGACGAACCTGCCGAAAGCACGGGCATGCTCAACGTTCATCGCAGGCTTAAGATCAAATACGGCGAGACGGGCGGACTCCGTCTGAGTACAGGCGAAAGAGGCGGACTGAAAGTCGAAATCGTGATTCCGCTCGGAGAGGTGAACCAATGAAAAGATTGCTTATCGTGGACGACGAGCCCTATACGGTTGACGGGCTGTACGAGATGCTCTCCAATGTCGAGGATCTAGAGCTCGATCTCTATAGCGATTATGCCGCCGAAGATGCCATGTTAAGACTGAGCCGATCGAAAATGGACATCGTGCTAAGCGACATTCGCATGCCCGGCATGGACGGGTTGGAGCTGCAGCAATGGATTCGGAGCCGTTGGCCAAGATGCAAAGTCATCTTTCTGACCGGGATCGGGGATATTTCCTATCTACAGCAAGCGCTGCGGGCAGGCGGAATCGATTACATTCTGAAAACGGAAGGCGACGAGGCTATCGTTCGCGCCATTCGCACCGCTATTGCGGCATTGGATGAGGAGGCGAGGAACGACCAGTTCATGCTTCGCGCGAAGGAGCAGGTCCGGCAAGAGTTGCTCCTGCTACGGAGAGAGTGGTTCGCGGGCTTGACCGACTTCGCCGGCACTCCGTTGGATTTCGCGGAAGCCCGTTTTCGTGAACTGGAATTATCGGTGTCGCCGGCGAATCGCGTGCTGCTCGTACTGGGCAGAGTGGACCGATGGCCGGAGATGACGACATCGTCGAATAAAACGTTGCTGCTCTACGCGATTCAGAACATAGCGGAAGAATATTTGGAACAAACGCGGTTTCAATCGATCGTGCTGAACGATTCGCAGTTCGTATGGCTAATCCAGCCGGGCAGTTCGGAGGAGGGTCCGGAGCTTGCGCGTACCTGGGAGGAAACTCTGACCTTCGCGACAGGTACGTTGGACAGCATCCAAGCCACCACGAAGGCGCTTCTTCGCTTGCCGTTGTCCCTCGTTACGACCGGGGAGTCCTCGGACTGGGAGGAAATTCCCTCTACCTACAACACGGTCAAGAAGAACATGATTCTTGGTCTTGGAACGGGTACCGAGATGTTAATTCTAAAGTGCGAATCCGAGGAACAGCTGGAATATCCCCACTCGCTGTCTGTTCGAAGGCTGGCGGAGCTGGAAGCGGCTCTGGAGACGGGGAACAAGGACGAATTCAACGAAAAGCTGGACGCCGTGTTCTCCATGCTCCCGCATCAGTATGGACTATACGCCCAGACATACTATTCGGTAGCCGTGCTGCTTCTCGGATATTTGATGAAAGCTTCGGGAGGCATGTCGGATAACGAAACTATGATGGCCAAGCTCATGAATCTCGGTCACCATGTTCCGAAGGAGTCCGCGTTGCAAGCGTTGAAAGACGCCGCGGAAGGCTTGTTCTCCGGCAGGATGACGACGCTCGACGAACGGACGAATCGGATTATTCACAGATTGAATCAACACATTCGCGAGCATTTGGATGGCGACTTGTCGCTCGATCGGCTCTCGGAGCTCGTTCATCTCAATTCGTCCTACCTTTCGACAATGTATAAGCAATATACCGGCCGCAATTTATCCGACTATATCTCGTTTCTGCGGGTCGAGAAAGCCAAGGAAATGTTAGCCGATTCCTCTTGCAAAATTCACGAAATTTCACTGCGGGTGGGCTTTGGAACGGCGGGTTATTTTACGCGTTTCTTCAAGAAATTCACCGGTCTTACGCCCAAAGAATACCGCAATTCACACTTGGAATGAATCGGCCGACAAGTGACAAACGAAAGATAAGCATTCTAGAAGAAGTGAAATATACGGAGCTCCCTTGCGGGTTTATACTGAAAACGAAAAATAAAACCTACGGTAATTAGGGGAGGAACAACGTTGATCCACTCATCGAAAATCAAGCTGTCCTATGCGTTGCTGACGATGGCCGTCGTCCTATCCGCATGTTCGGGAGGCAACAACGCCAAGCCGACAAACGGCTCGTCCGCGTCTCCGTCTGCGTCGCCTTCCGCGACGGCCTCCGCGACAAGCTCCGCCTCCGCTTCGCCGGCAACGAGCGAAGAGACGGAAGCCGACCTGCAGTTCGGCAAATACGATCCGCCGATCGAGGTGTCTACGGTTCGCGCAGTCGGCAGCGATTTGAAATTTCCGGAGGGGCAGTCTTGGGAGGATAACGTGTGGACTCGCAAGCTTATGGACTCCTTGGGGATCAAGCTTAAGCACCAATGGATCGTCAACACGGATCAAGGCACGGAGAAGATGAATATTTCCATTGCCTCGGGGAACCTTCCGGATTTCTTCTCCGTCTCCGCTACGCAGCTCAGCCAGTTGGTGGAAGGTGGACAGATTATGGATATGACTGAAATCTATCAGAAGCATGCCTCTCCGACCTTCAAGAAATATACGGAGAGCGTCACCAACGGCCTGGCGACAGCCACTTTCGACGGCAAAATGATGGCGCTTCCTACCGGACAGGCGACGAGCGACAGTGCGCCCTTGCTCTGGATTCGGAGGGACTGGCTGAAGAAGCTGGACTTACCCGAGCCCAAGACGATGGCCGACGTGCTGGCCATCTCCGATGCATTCACAAACCAAGATCCAGACGGCAATAACAAGAAAGATTCTTATGGATTGGCCGTCAATAAGACGCTGCTGATGTATAACGGCGGGCAGGCATTCGGCTCGTTGGAGGGCTTCTTCAACAGCTATCACGCTTATCCGCAGAGCTGGATTAAGGGCGAAGACGGCAAGCTGGTCTATGGCAGCATTCAACCGGAGATGAAGCAGGCGCTTGCTTCTTTGCAGCAAATGTACAAGAACGGGCAGATTGACAAAGAGTTCGGGGTGAAGGGCGACGCTAAGGTTCTGGAGCTCGCCAGCGCGGGCAAGCTAGGTATGGCCTACGGTCCGATGTTCTTCTCGCTGACGCTGCTGGATAGCCGCAAGAACGATCCGAACGCCGATTGGCAGGCGTATCCGATCGTCTCCACCGACGATCAAGCAGCCTATTCCCAGACGCAGGCGAACGCGATCAGCGACTACTACGTAATCAATAAAAACGCCAAAAATCCGGAAGCGATGTTCAAAATGATCAACGTCTCCGTCGATATGGACACCAACCCGAACGTCTCCCAGGAGGAGTACGAAGAATTGAACTACGTCGACGGTATCGAGGTCTGGCAGTACTTCCCGTTCTTCGTCGTGAATCCGAACAAAAATCTGGAGGTTCACAAGAAGGTCGTCGCGGCACTGGACAGCAAAGATACGACGGGATTGAACCAGGAGCAGTTGGATGCCTATAAGAATAGCTTGGCAATGGAAGAGGGCACGGGCGATGCGACTAATTGGGGCATGAGTAAGGTGTTCGGTAGAGAGGGCTCCTATTCGGTCATCGACAAGCTTCTGTCCGCAAACTTATTCAAACCAAGCGAATTCATCAAATCGCCGACTAAGACGATGACGATCAAGAACGCGACGCTGCAGAAGCTGGAGATTCAGACGTACACGAAGATCATTATGGGCGAGTCCCTTGATTCCTTCGATAAGTTCGTCGAGGATTGGAAGAAGCTCGGCGGCGATCAGATTACGGTGGAAGTCAACGAAGCAATGCAATAGAGACGATAGGGTCGACCACCGAGTCGGCGATGGAAAAGCGGGGGCGGTCAAGGGAGGTTCCTTGCCGCCCCAAGCTTTATCGAATGCCCCTCGGCGGGGAAGGAGCGCAATTAAAAATGAAGATTCGATGGACTGGACAAATAGGAAGAATGCGAACCCTTCCCTTGCATTTCATGATTTTGCCCGGCCTGGCTCTAGTGTTGATCTATTGCTACGGCCCAATGATCGGAATCGCCATGGCGTTCGAGAGATATATTCCGACGCGAGGAATTACGGGCTCCGAATGGATCGGATTGGACAACTTCCGGTATTTGCTCGATATGCCGGATTCCATGGACGTTCTAAGAAATACGATCGTCATCTCGTTCATGAAGATCGTCGTGGGTTTGTTCGTTCCGATTGTTGTCGCGCTTTTGTTAAACGAAGTGAGGAAGGAGAGCTTCAAGCGCGGAATTCAGACGATGATTTATTTGCCTCACTTCCTTTCGTGGATTATTCTTGGCGGCGTGCTGATCGACATCCTCTCTCCGACGAACGGATTCGTGAACGATATTTTGGGTTGGTTCGGGATCGAGCCGATCTATTTTCTGGGCAGCAACAATTGGTTTCGTGTCGTGTTGGTTACTTCGGACGTATGGAAGGAATTCGGTTTTAATACGATCGTTTATTTGGCGGCATTGACGGGTATCAATCCGAGCCTCTACGAGGCCGCGATCGTGGATGGGGCTAACCGCTGGAAGCAGACTTTTCATGTGACGCTGCCGGGTATGCTACCGATTATCGTGCTGCTGGCGGTTCTCAGTCTGGGCAATGTTCTGAATGCGGGCTTCGATCAAGTGTTTAATCTATACAGTCCCCAAGTATACGAAACGGGGGATATTATCGATACGTTCGTCTATCGAACCGGATTGGTTGAGACGCAATACGGCGTAGCTACGGCGGCCGGGTTGTTCAAATCCGTCGTGTCGTGCATCTTCGTCATCGCGGCGTACGTGATGGCATACCGTTTCGCCAACTATAGAATTTTCTAGAGGGAGCAACAATCCTATGGTAGAACGCTACTCCCGCGGCAGAGTCGCTTTCGTCGCGTTTAACTATATCTTTTTGGCCTCGATGGCTGCGGTTTGTTTATTGCCTTTAATTCACGTGCTCGCCGTATCGTTTAGTTCAAGCCAGGCCGCGGCAGCCGGATACGTCAAGCTGTGGCCCGTTCAGTTCACATTAAGAAGCTACGAATTCGTGAGCGGCAAACAAGAATTTCTCGACTCGCTGCTCATTACGTTGGAGCGGGTCGGCATCGGCGTTGCGCTTAACATGCTGCTGACCGTTCTTATTGCCTATCCGTTATCCAAGGAGACGTCGGCATTTCGTTCCCGAACGCTTTACGCATGGATATTTGTTTTCACCATTCTATTCAGCGGGGGACTAATCCCGCTGTACATGATTGTGAAAGATACGATGATCATGGATTCGATCTGGGCGCTCGTACTGCCCGGAGCCGTTCCCGTCTTCAACGTTATCCTGATGCTTAATTTTTTCCGCGGGCTGCCGAAGGAATTGGAAGAAGCGGCTTATATCGACGGAGCGGGGCATCTGACCGTACTGTGGAAAATCTACATTCCGCTCTCCATGGCATCGCTGGCGACGGTGACGTTGTTCTCGACCGTCGGCCATTGGAACTCCTGGTTCGACGGCTTGATCTTCATGAACTCGCCCACGGATTACCCGCTGCAGAGTTATCTTCAGACGGTCGTGATTCAGCAGGACCTCAGTTTGTTCTCGGTCAAGAGCATGGAGCGCTTCTCGGAAATCAACGATCAAACGGCTAAGTCGGCCCAGATTTTCTTGGGCGCGCTTCCGATTTTGCTACTTTATCCGTTCCTGCAACGTTTTTTCATCAAAGGGATTGTTCTGGGCAGCGTCAAAGAGTGACGCTCGCCCGCATTTCACGGGGAAGGGATGCACAAGGATGGCGATTGTCGGCACTGTTCGCGAAATGTACCGGTACCCCGTCAAATCCTTTGCGGGAGAACGGTTGGAAACGGAATGCAGAATTGAATCCTACGGGATATTCGGAGATCGTCTTCATGCTTTCATAGACGAGACGAAGGAAGGCTGGAACAGCTTTATTACCGCGAGGGGAATCCCGGCTATGTTAAGCTATCGCGCGATTCTTGAGGAGAAAAGCGCCGAGGACGGGGAACCCTGCGTCATCGTGACGGCTCCTGACGGGAAGCAGTACCGCTGGGACGAAGAGCTTCTTCGCGAAGTCCAGCAATTCGCCCGTGTGAAAATAAGCATGAAGAGCTATAGACCGAAGAGCGGGGGCGGGACCGGAATTGACGACAGCCATATTCTGATCGTCACGGACCGTTCGCTTCTCCGGCTCGAAGCGTTATGGGGGAAGGAGCTGGATCCGCGCCGATTCAGGGCAAATCTCATCGTTTCGCTCAACGACGAAGAGGCGGAAGAGTCGGAGTGGATTGGCAAAAACGTGACCATAGGAAGCGCGGAGCTGCGAATCGATAAAGGCTGCGAGCGCTGCGCGATGATCGGCCTGCATCCGGACACGCAGGAACGGGATCCTTCGTTGCTGAAAGTCGTCAACAAGGAGCTGAAGCTAATCTTCGGCGTCTATGCCTCCGTCGTTAAACCGGGTGCGATCGCGGTCGGCGACAAGGTTCTGCTGAGGAGTCCGTAAGATTCATATTTTGGAATCGAGTCAAGGGGCTGTCCCATAAGCGAAGTTGCTTAAGATGATCCATACACAAAGTAAGGGGTATGTACCTCCTGTAGATTGCCTCATACGCTCCCGAAATTACTCTGTAACGGGTTTACCCATTCAGATTTCGGGAGCGTATAGCATCGGAAGGAGGTACATACCCCTTTAACCTTTAGTAGGGATCATCTTTGAGAGCAACTTGAAGCGATTACGGGACAGCCCCTTGGCATATTCGTAGCCAATGAATCTTGCGAACGGAAGATAAGAGTTCTATAGAAAGTGACATATACGCTCTAATCCCCCTTTTGTATACTGGGAAGCGAAAGGCTTGGAAGCAAGGCTGGATCGCGCTACACCACTACTGAAGAGGGGTGTCCATGATGAGAGCTTCAAAGCACGGGAGCAGCAAAGGTTCGTTAATGACGCTTGCGGCAAGAGTATTCACGGTCTTACTGGCATTTGCAATGATCGCAGGTAATGCAGGGAACGTAGGCCGTTTTTTACCGCAACCGCTAACGGCTTACGCCCAACAAGGGACCGTCGAACAGACGATCAGCGATTTCGAAAGCAACGACGAAGGCTGGATTTTCCACAACGGGCCTGAATACCCCGGCGCGACCGGCGGCTTGGTTGCGGAAACTAACGATTCCTACGAAGGAACGAAATCCGGCAAGCTAACGGGGGACTTCTCCGGCGGAGGCAACTACGTCTCGATGTACATGGACTTGGCCGACGTAGACATGCAAGAGCTGCGGTTCTGGATCAAGACGGAGGATTTGGCTTGGCTGGCGCTCCGGCTCACAGACAGTACCGGCCAAATCCATCAGCAGGAAATCGATATTACGCCCGGTCCGAACTGGCAGGAGATCGTGATCACGGATCTGGCCGGCGGGAACGAACCCGGAACGTATCATTGGGGCGGAGCGGAAGACGGTTTATGGCACGGTCCCGCTATCCGCGTGGGCTTGAATCTCGAGTACGGGGCTTTCGTGAACACGCCGACCACCGGAACGCTGCTGGTCGACAAGGTGACCGCTACCGTCCCTGACGGTCCGGCCGGGCCGTATTACGACGACGAGATCATCAGCGACTACGAAGGGAACGACGTAGGCTGGGCGTTCCATAACGGTCCCGAGTTTCCGGGAGCGACGGGAACTCTTACCCGGGATACGAACGAGCATCATACCGGTGCCGCTGCCGGGAAGCTGACGGGGGATTTCACGAACGGCGGAGTTTACGTCTCGATGAACAAAGAATTGCCGGACATCGACATGGAAGAGCTCAGTTTCTGGGTGAAAACGCAGGATCTTAACGCGATCGCACTTCGTCTGTTCGACGAGACTGGACAAATTCATCAGCAGCGGATCGAAATCCAGCCGAACGGAAACTGGCAACAGATCGTTGTCACGCATCTAGCCGGATTGCCCGGACCCGGTACCTACCATTGGGGCGGAGCGGAAGACGGCCTATGGCATGGCCCGGCCATCCGCATGGATGTACTGATGGAAGAATCGGAACTTGTAGGGACACAAACAAGCGGAACGCTCTGGATCGACGACGTAAGCGCCCATGTGCCTAGGCCGACGATTCGTATTAAGCAGGATCATCTGGGGAATTCGTTCGGTACGGCCGAGACGATCGCTTTCCAAGTCGACCTAGCGCAGGACGCCGATCTGGTCTGGTCGGCGACCGACTTCTGGGGGCGTCGCGTAGCGGGCTCCGGCACCCAAACGATCGACGGCACGGCGCAGCTGCAGCTTCCGCAGTTAGGCAGCGGGTATTACCGCTTTAAGGTTGAGGCAAGCTCGGCGGGACAACCGGTCGGTACGGCCGAGACGACGTTCTCCGTACTGTCTCCCGTCGACCTGAGCCAGACGAACGCCTCCTTTTTCGGCGTAGCGACTCACTTCGCGCATGGCTGGAATCCCGATATGATTCCTCTGATCGAGAACGCTGGAGCGAAAAATTTCCGCGATGAGATGTATTGGAGCCGCATGGAGCCGAGCGCGGGCGTCTACGAGACGCCGGAGGATTACACGGAATACTACGAGACAGCGGTAGATAACAACCTGGAACCGCTGATGATCTTGTCGTTTAACAATGCGAATCACGACGGCGGAGCAACGCCTTATACGAACGCCGGCAGACAAGCGTTCGCCGACTACGGCAATGCGCTGTTGAGCGATTTTCCCGCCACCAAGTGGGTGGAGGTTTATAACGAATTCAATATTATGGGCGATTTCGGAGATGGACCGGCGGATAATCTGCCCTCTTACTACTACGAATTGTTGAAGACCAGTTACCAGACAATCAAAGCGGCCAATCCCAGCACGATCGTCATCGGCGGGGTAGTCGCGCATAACGACTGGAGCTGGATGGAGGAATTGTTCCAGCTCGGAGGGCTTCAATACATGGACATTCTGTCCGTGCATCCGTATAACTATCCCGCCTCTCCGGAAGGGATGGAGGCGGAGCTAAAGCAGCTCGACACTCTCGTGAAGCAGTACAATAACGGGCAATCCAAGCCGATCTGGGGAACGGAGACCGGATGGCCGACTCAATTGGACGCCAGAGGTATTAGCGAGTCCTCGCAAGCCTCGTACGTCGTGCGCGCGAATGTTACTCAGCTGGCGGCGGGCGTCGAGAAAGTATACTGGTACGATTTCATGAATGATGGGATCGACCCGATCATTAACGAACAAAATTTCGGCTTGATAAGGAATGCGAGGGATGCGCTCGGCAAGTACGCGCCTAAACCGGGATACGCCGCTTACGGCGTCATGACCCGACAGCTGGAAGGCAAGCCGTATGATCACAAGGAGACCGTCGCAGCCGATATTTACAGCTACATCTTCGGTAGCGGAAGCGGCCAGCAACGCGTTCTCTGGTCTTCCACACCGAAGCAAGTCGCGATCCAGACGAGCTCTCCGATCGTGATTACGGACGTGATGGGCGGAACGACGACTTTAAATCCGCACAACGGTTATGCATATTTGACGGTTACGGGAGCCCCGGTCTACATGAACGCAAGCTCGTCTACCGTTATCGCGAACAATCGATTTACGCTCACAGGCGGAGAGGCCGTTAAGGGGGAAGCGGCGGTTCTCACGTTGTCCGTCGATAACACCGCTTCGGGCAGCCAAGCGATCAGCGGAACCGTCGAGGTTCAAGGAACAGCGGTGGCGATCAACGTCGGGGCAGGCCAACAGCAGCAGTACCAGATCTCGGTTCCGGCTTTGAGCAACGATCAGACGTTGTTCGGAATCGTGAAAGCGGGAGGTCAGGCGATCGCGAAGCTGTCCGCCGACGTCCGTCTAGTGGATCCGGTCGTCTTCAGCGCCAAGCATGTTCTGACGGGAAGCGGGGATGCGATTCGCATGGCGGTCGTTAACCGAAGCTCGCAGCCCTATACGCTCGACGAAGTGGATTGGCAGGTTGGCACCCAAACCGGGACCTTGAACGCGGGGTTGACCGTTGCCGCCCATTCGTCGGGAAGCATCGACTTGCCCGTCACGGGGCTGACGGCCGGAACGCCTTACGCGACAACGTTGTCGTTCCTGGCGAACGGATCGATTGCCTACGTCTACGAAGGCAAGCTGATCGGCCGCAATCCATCCGCCATGAAAGATATGAAAAATCGGACCGTAACGGTCGACGGCACGGCGGATGCTAATCCGGGCACGCGGATCGCCAATCTAGCGACCGATGGCAACAACTTGATTCAGAACTACGGCGGAAGCTCGGATTTGAACGGCGACATCTGGCTGAACTGGGATCAGAACAACGTCTATATTACCGCCAAGATTCAAGACAATGTCTTCTCGCAGACGAGTCAAGCGGGCTCGATCTGGCAAGGCGACAGCTTGCAATTCAGCATTGCCCAGGGCACTCCGGGAGAGAGCGGGTTATGGCACGAGTTCGGAGCGGCGTTAACGCCGCAAGGGCCGGAACTGTTCCGTTGGTTAGGTACGGAAGGTTATACTTCGGGGCCGGTGAGCAATGGAAACGTGGCGATCACTCGCAACGAGACCACGAAGACGACTTTCTATGAAATCGCCTTGCCATGGACGGAATTGGCTCCGGCCGCTTCGGGCGACGGCATGCTCAGCGTATCCCTGCTCGTGAACGACAACGACGGCACGGGACGCAAAGGGTACATCGAGTGGGGAAGCGGCATCGGAGACGAGAAGGATAGCGCGCTATTCCGTTCACTCAAGCTCGTCCCGTAATTTGTACCTATCCGAGAAATCACATCCAAAAGGCTTATGAAGGGGTAGATCATCACGATGGATATTCAAGTTCGGCCCGATCGTACAAACGGGCCTCTGAAAAAGCTGCATGGGGTGAACAACGGACCTGTCAGCTTCGGCTCGTTAGTCGATCTAACGGAGCATTTTCGCAATGCGGCATTCCCGCTCGTCAGATTGCATGACGTGAATTGGCCGCATGCATGGGAAGTAGACATTCATACGATTTTCCCCAATTTCGACCGCGACCCGGAAGATCCGGCGAGCTACGATTTCGAGAGAACGGATGCTTATCTCGCGTCCGTTCTCTCGACGGGAGCTAAAATCGTCTATCGCCTGGGTGAAAGCATCGAGCATACCAAGACAAAGTATTATGTGCACCCGCCTAAGGATTACGAGAAATGGGCGAAAATATGCGTAGGCATTATTCGGCATTATAACGAGGGATGGGCGAACGGATTTCATTATGGAATCGAGTATTGGGAAATCTGGAACGAGCCGGACAATCCCGACAATCAGGTGATGTGGACGGGGACGGCCGAGCAATATTATGAGCTATACCGTGTCGCCTCGCTTGCGATCAAGCGGCATGACTCGACTCTTAAGGTCGGAGGACATGCGGCCACGATGGTCAATCACCCGTTCACTCAGGGATTTATCGAGTATTGCCGTACACACGTACTGCCGCTTGATTTTTTTACATGGCATACGTATGCCGGCGACCCGGAGGCGATCGCGGCGAACTCCAGGTTGGTGAATCGCTGGCTGGAAGAAGCGGGCTACTCCGACATGGAGTGTCACTTGAACGAATGGGGCTTCTTCAAATCCGCAGGCGAGCAGTTATGGAAGCCTGAAGGGGCGATGCAACGGCAAACGACTTTCGAACGGATCAAGAACGAAGAGGGCGCTTCGTTCGCGGCGGCGCTGTTCGCTCTGCTCCAGGATTGCCCGGTTCATGAAGCGAATTACTACGACGCTCAGCCCCATAACTTATTTTGCGGACTGTTTGATCGTTACGGCGTGCCGACGAAAGTCTACGATGTGTTCCGCAAATTCAACGAGTTATGCGGATACTCGCATCGGATAGAAGCCGAAACCGGAGATGGAGCGCAAGGGGTATATGCGCTTGCCGTAACGAACGACTCTGGAGGCTCGGCCCTGTGGATCAGCAATTTCGGCGGTGAGAGCAGAGAATACCGAATCTCTTGGCCGGAGCTCGGTTCGCGACAGGGCGAGTGGCTGATTATGGATCGGGAGCGGCGGTTCGATCGCTTGGAAGACTCCGGAATCGCGAGGGAGGGCGGGACGATTTCCGTATTTCTGCCTAAGCATTCCGTGCTATTCGCCAAGTTCGATTAAGAAAGGAATGCATTGAACTTTCTCTTAGAAGGGGCTGTCCCATAAGTAGGAGCGTACATGGTTATCGGTACGACTCTTTCACTTATTGGGCAGCCTCTTTTTCACTTTTTCATGATTGGAGAAAGATACTGCCGCGGCTTGCAAATCACCTTTTTTCGATTAGTCGGGACAACCTGTCGAATTATGTATATAATAAATGGAAAAGTTTACCGATATATCGACCGAAAAAGGAGATATTTTGCTATGCGTATGTTTCGCAGTTTGACCTTGTTGCTTGCATTCATTCTCGCTACTCCCTTGTATTCGTCGCCGATGGTTCAGGCAGAGGAGGTTGAATTCACGGATCCGACTCAGTCGGAAGCGACAGACGAAGAGCAGCTCGAATGGACGAAGCTCTATCCGGAGCTTACAGACCTCGCTAACCATAAGGATCTCTATGCTTACGGCAACGGAATATACGTCAGCTCGGACGGCTGCACGTCGAAGGACGGAGTCACCTGGAGTAAAAATCCGCAGCTCGAAAATTTCGAGATGCAGGCGATCGTCTGGGGCAAAGGCCGGTTCGTCGCGCTCGAATTTAAGTTACACAACAAATCGTCATTGTGGACTTCGGCGGACGGATTGAACTGGACGGAATACGATTCGACTATCGACAAGCTGGATTCGATCGCGTTTAACGGCAGCAGGTTCGTAGCCGTCGGCGGCGACAGCGACGGAGCGCTTGTTATGACCTCCGAAGACGGCTTGAAATGGACCCAGCGCAAAACCGGCATGAAGTCGGCTCTAGGGGATATCGTCTGGGGCAACGGCACGTTCGTCGCATTAAGCGGCGAAGGCACTTCCGCCGTGTCCAAAGACGGCATAACGTGGAAGAAGGTTGCGATCCCGACGAAGGATAAGACGATTCGCGATCTTCACTTCG
The DNA here is from genome assembly GCF_003386235.1 of Cohnella phaseoli. Taxonomy (GTDB): domain Bacteria; phylum Bacillota; class Bacilli; order Paenibacillales; family Paenibacillaceae; genus Cohnella; species Cohnella phaseoli. The sequence continues at coordinate 46,241 of NZ_QRDZ01000032.1, read as the reverse complement.
GGGGGAGCACCTTCATCGTGGTTGGAGATTACTTGCTGCTTACGTCCAAGGACGGGGTCAAATGGACGTCCGTGCCATCGGACGGTATCTTCTGGAACAGAGTCATATGGGTAAAGGATCGGTTCTTTGCCGAGGGTTCGAAATATTCCAATGACAGGATCGAGTCGTTTTCCGTATTAAAGACGTCGAAGGACGGCAAGCAATGGGTCGACATGATAGGCGTCGGACCGCTGCCTTCCAAACAGTACTTGACGTTCGGAACCTACTATAATCTCAATATGCTGCATGACGGCAAGCAATATGTCATCTATACGGACGTCGGAATCTATACGTCCGCGAACGGGGTACAATGGAAGCTGCTCAAGAAAGTCGCTCTTCGGCCCGTTCATTTGAACAGCATGGCCGTCGGAGGGGGCAAGCTGGTCGCCGTTGGCGGCGAGGTGGACGACTACTACCCCCAAGCCGAGAAAGCGGCGGATAGGGAGCTATGGTCCATCGATTCCAAGGGGGTCGACCGCTCCAGTTTTGAGTTTGGCAAATTCCCGCTTTACGATGTTCTGTGGACGGGCAGTCAATTTTTTGCCGTTGGGGCGGAAGGCCTGATGATGACGTCCAAAGACGGGGTCAAGTGGAGCAAGGCCGCCGCTACGCCGATCAAAGAGTCGTTTTCTCGTATTATCAAGGCCAACGGAATTTATTATGTCACCGGTTCGAACGGACTTATTATGACTTCGAAAGATTTGAAGACGTGGACGAAGCACAAGACAAACACGACGGCGTCTATCTACTCCATTGCCTGGAGCGGCAAAAAGTTCGTTGCAGTCGGCGAATGGGGAGTTACGCTAGTCTCGGATAACGGCACGGTATGGAAGGCGGGCAAACAAATCAAAAGCCCTAACGGGGACGCCATATACAATCTGTCGGACGTGATATGGGGCAACGGAATGTTCATCATAACGGCTGCGCAGAGATATCATGTGGATCGGGAATACGCCTTGTTCAAATCCGAGGACGGTACGAAATGGAAGAAGCAAAGCCTTGAATATTCGAAACCGGCAGGAATGAGTACGCTATCTCCGAGTTTGTACAGTATTCGTTATTTCGAAGATACATTCGTAACGGTTGGCAATAACGGATCCGTATATCTGTCCAAGGATGGCAATCGCTGGTCGAGGCATGCGGTTCCCGATAACGTTATCCTGTACTCGGCACAGTTATTCAACGGCAAGCTGTATGCAACGGGGGGCTTTACGGATCAAGTATATTTGGCCGAGTTCATAACTGCCGACAGTCGGTGACGGACTCGGGCTAAAGAGGAGCTGACACGCCTTATCTGCAAGTGACCTGGCGAGTGACTTGTTGCGGCTCTCTTTAGGCTTTTCGGTATGTCCAAGATTCGTGTGAAGGTCCATGCAATTGTGCATGGACCTATTTATTTGTCTCACAACAGGATATGTTTGATTTGACATGACAATATCAAATTGAATATGATAAGTATATATCAAAGTTGCTGGAGGCCCCTGATGGATCAAGCGTCAAGAAAACCGCTGTACTCTGTTATTCAAGAAGACATTCGCGAAAGGATTCAAAACGGCGATTTGAAGCCTGGAGACAAGATTCCTACCGAGCATGAGCTTAAAGAACAATTTAAGGTCAGTCGCATGACGATATCGACTGCGATGATCCATTTGACCAAAGAAGGTCTCATTCGTCGGATTCCCGGCAAAGGGACGTTCGTAGCCGAGAGGCCGGAGAACGGCGAATCATCCGGTACCGCGCAATCCTCATCAACCGGGAAGGCGTCGGAGGCCGCGAGAAACGTAGCGGACGAGCAGAGGAAAATCGGTCTCGTCATGCCCAATATCGACAGCATGTTCGCGATGCGAATTGTGGACAGCGTTCAGAGAGCCTTGAACGAGAGGCAATACAGTCTGACCATGGCGCTCACGAACAACTCGAAGAAACAAGAGCGCGCCGCAATTCGGGAACTAATCGAGGCGGGGGTAAGCGGACTCATCATTTTTCCCGTGGACGACAACGCCTATAACGATGAAATACTGTCTTTAAAGCTGCGGCAATTCCCGTTCGTCCTGATTGACCGCTATCTGCCGGGCATTGAGACGCATTTCGTCGGTTCCGACAACCAAGCCGGTGCCCGTTTAGCGGTCTCCCATCTGTGGGATCTGGGCCATCGGGACATTGCGGTGTGCTCGGGAATCGATTTTCCTACCGTGACGATCCGGGACCGAATCGACGGCTACGTGAAGGAATTGACGGCTCGGGGAGCGATGATCAATCCGTCTCTGATGCTCTCCGATATCGACATCCAACATCTTGACTTCGATCAGGATCATCCTTTGTACCGTTATATCAAAGCGCGGCATGCGACCGCCTATCTGGCTTTGCATAATTCGATTGCCATTTTGATCTACCACGCGGCTAAAGCCAACGGCTTAAAAATTCCAGAGGACATTTCCATCGTCTCCTTCGACAACCCGACCTCCTTGCAGGACGAGTTCGCTTATTTCACTTATGTCGACCAGTCCGAAACGGTCATGGGCCGTACGGCCGCGGAGATGATCGTGGAGATCGCAGAAGCTGCGACGAATAGCGAAGGAACGGAAAGCGCCGATTATCGGAAAACCGTTCTTCAGCCTGTCTTGAAAACGAATCTTACCTCGATGAAAGCCCGAAGCTAGATCCCGGGAAGAGAAAAAATATACGATCTCTCGGCTTAAGAAAGTCGGGAGTTTTTTTTAGCCTTTTTTTTGTTTTCTCATTGACATGAGATAATTCGCATAATAAAATTGTTTTGTAAGTACAAACATGACAATATAAATCATGTTTGTACATAACTTATATCAAAAGGGGATATCGCATGCTCAGACTGAGAAAAGGCTCGGTAATTCTGCTTGTATGTATGGCGCTCATGTCCGGCCTGTTGACCGGGTGCTTCGGTTCTTCGAAAGAGACAAACGAGGTCAAAAATTCTGCTTCCCCCACTACCGCGGCATCAAATGAAAGCGGAACCACACGGAGCTTGAGCGGCGAGCTGCGTGTCGTCACGTTCATGGAAGATGAATGGGGCGATCAAATGCGGGCGGCGATCGCGGATTACAACGCTGCGCAGCCCGAGGTCAAGATCGAACTGGAGTCGATGCCTTACGCGAACTACGCGGAAGCTCTGAAAGCTCAGATGATCGGGGGCATATCCGCCGACCTGATGCTCGCGGAACCGGCGATGGTGAGCGCGTTCGAGGGGGCCGACGGCATTCTGGCGCTCGATGATTACCTGAATCAACCCAATCCGTACTCCGACTCGGGGAAGGCGTGGAAAGACGATTTCATCTCGCCGTTCCTTGATACGTCTCGCAATGCGGCCGGTCAAGCCAAGCTCGTCCCCTGGTCGCTCGTATGGGTCGGAATGTTTTACAACAAGGATGCCTATGCGAAAGCCGGCATCGAGACTCCGCCCGTTACCTGGAATGAATTTCTGACAGTGAGCGAAAAGCTGAAGAACGCGGGGTATTTGCCTTTCTATACGGCGATCAAGAATAACGACGCTCAAACATGGTGGATGTTCCAAACGATGCTGAACGCCATGTTCAGGGTTAAGACGGAACAAATCAACTTGCGGCATGCCGACGGATGGACGTACAAGTTCGATGATCCGGACAGTAACAACGGAGAAACGTATACGGTCGACGAGCTCTATGTCGCTTTCAAGAAAGGACTCATCGACCCGGCTAAGTCTCCGGAGTACCGCAAAGCGGTGGAACTCATCCTCCAGATGAAGCCGTACTTTAACGATAACCTGCTGACGGCCGACGGATCCGAACTCTTGTCCAAGTTCATCTCCCAAAACGCCGTTCAGAAGTATGACGGAACGTTCAGCTTCCCCAGCACGGACAGCGAGTTGGCCAAGCTCAAGGACGAAGGCAAAGCGGACCGCGTATTCCAGTGGGATGTCGTCAACTTCCCGACGATTACTACCGAGAACTACGAGGGCTTGACCGCGGGCGGATTGAATCCGCTGTCTGGTCTCCGCAACGGTTGGGTGATCAGCCAAAAATCCGATAATCGTGAGCTTGCGCTGGATTTCCTGCAATTTTTGACTTCCCCCGGCGAAGTGAACAAGTTGTACGAATTGAAGCGGGAGAGCAAGGATAACTCCTTACAACCCGACGCCTCGGCAATTGAGGGCATCACCTACCCCGCCGAAGCCAAGAAAGTAGACGCGGCGCTGAGGTATGCGGAAATGCCAATTTACGGGTTCGGTTTGCCGCCGGTATTCGATACGGGCAAGGATTTCGAAGAATTCCATTCCCAATGGCAGGGACTATGGTCCGAAGCTCTGACCGTTGACGAATTCCTGCAAAAGCGCAGCGCTTCCAACTTGGCCGCTCTGGAGAGAAATCTGAAGCAATTTCAGGATCAGGTCGACCAGGCCTTCATCGACAGCCATCTTAAATAGCAGCGTAATCGGAAATTCCCGGGAAAGGGGCGACGCGTACCGACCGTGTCGCTCCTCGGGAAATCGATCGACGCCGTGGAGAGGAAAGCCGTGTTATGCGCCATACATTGAAATCGGTCTATAAAGCTCGGTACCTTTATCTGTTTTTGCTTATTCCTTTTGCGTTTATCGCGCTCTTCATCTTCTATCCTTTCTTGCGCGGATTCCAGATTTCGTTGCTCGATTGGTCGGGGGGCAACCGTACGGAATTTGTCGGCTTCGACAATTACCGGGAATTGTTCTGGAACGAGCCCCTCTTGGGGCGCGCGGTGAGAAACATTCTGATCTTGGCTGTCGCGGGGATCCTCCAGGCCGTCGGCATTTCCTTCTTGATGGCCTGGGTTATACACCATATCCGGAGCGCGAAAAGCAAATACGTCATGCGGATTTTCGTTATCGTGCCGTCGCTCATTCCCGCGATCGTCGGGTATCTGCTCTGGAAGAAGTTCTACGAACCGGAAGGGCTGGTGAATCGGCTTCTGGGTCTCGTCGGATTGGATTTTTTGCAGCAGGCCTGGTTGGGCGACGTAACGGTCGTGGTGACCGCCATCGTGTTCGCCGGATTCCCTTGGCTCAACGGAGCCAATACGCTGATCTATTTAGCCGGTTTTCTGCAGATCCCGAAGGAAATGTACGAAGCCGCCAAAATCGACGGCGCTACCTCGTGGAGGACGCTGTGGCATTTGGAAATTCCGATGTTGGCCGGACAGACGAGAATTCTGCTTTTGCTATCGCTGATTTCCCTGCTCCAAAACTACGACAACGTGTTTCTACTAACGCAGGGCGGGCCGATGGACGCCTCCGTCGTGCCGGGCATATTGCTTTACAAAAATGCTTTCCTGTTTGGCCGTTACGGATATGCGTCCGCCATCGGCGTTTCCCTATTCGCGTTCATTTTCATTCTGTCTTTGCTTAGCATGAGATTGTCGAAAGAAAGCGGGGAGAAAGTCTCATGAGCATGCGTAAAACAGCCGAGATCATCCGATACGCTTTCGTCATTCTGATGCTGGCAGCCACGTTCTACCCGATTTTGTTCATGCTGTTCACCTCCGTGAAGTCTACCGGTTCTCTCGCGATCAACTTTTTCCTGCCGGATTTCACGGCTGTTCATTTCGAGAATTTCAGGACTGCCGCGCCGAAGGTGCTTCCCTATATCGGGAACAGCGTCAAGGTGTCGCTGTTGACGGTAGCGGGCATTCTGTTCGTCAGCGCCGGCTCCGCCTACATCTTCGCTCGGTTCACTTTTCCCGGCAAGGCGATCCTATACCAGGTCCTATTGGCGACGATGATGATTCCGATCGTTCTTACGTTCGTCCCTTCGTATCTTCTCGTGCGGGACTTGGGACTGCTCAATTCCCACAGCGCTTTGATTCTGCCCGGCATCGCGGTGGGTCTCGCCTTCGCCATGCTGCTGCTTCGAACATTCTTCGAAAGCATCGACCAGGGGTTGATCGAAGCCGCGCGGATCGACGGAGCCCGGGAAATTCGCATTCTGCTTCAGCTCGTGCTTCCGTTAACCGTTCCGATGATCGCGACGGTCAGCATTCTCAGCATTCTGCGAACCTGGAACGATTTTTTGTGGCCCTTGGTTACGATCAGTAGAGACAGTCTGCGGACGCTGCCGATCGGGTTGGCCTTTCTGGTCGACAAGCCGGGAAGCAATCAGTTTACGGTCATGATGGCCGGCTATACTTTGGCATCGATTCCCTTGGTCGTTCTTTTCCTGTTCGCCATGAAGCCGTTCATGGACGGAATCAACGCCGGGGCTATTAAAGGATAAACCCTATGAAAGGCATGAGTGCATGAAACCGTCGCTTACCAAAATACACGTCGTTTCCCATACGCACTGGGACCGGGAATGGTACCAGGATTTTCAGGGATTCCGCAAACGGTTGGTTTATCTGATCGATGAGCTTCTGGACGTGATGGAGAACGATCCTGAATATCGTTATTTCATGATGGACGGCCATACGATCCTCGTCGATGATTATTTGGAGATACGGCCGGAAAATAAAGACCGCCTGCTTGCGCTCATTCAGGCGGGAAGAATTTCGGTGGGGCCTTGGTACGTCATGCCGGATGAATTTCTCGTTAGCGGGGAGTCCCTGATCCGGAATTTGCTGGCGGGTTTTCGCCGCGCGAGGAGCTGGGGGGCAGAGCCGCTCAAAAGCGGATACGTATCGGACATCTTCGGACACAACAGCCAGCTTCCCCAGCTGCTTCGCGGCTTCGGCATCGACAACGCGGTACTCTTCCGCGGCTTCAAGGGAAAGGACCAGGCGTCTGAGCTGCAGTGGGAAGGAGCGGACGGTTCCGTCGTTTTCGCGCTGAAATTGGATGAGGACCGCTCCTACGGCGACTTTTACTTTTTCTTCCGTTGGCCGTTCGCGTCGTCCGGGTTTCAGTATGATAGCGAGAAGTTGAAGGAGCGGGCCTTGGAGATGCGCAGCTACAAAAGCGCGCGGGGGACGACCGGCTTGGGGCTGGGACTCGACGGCGTGGACCATGTGGAGGTCGAACCGCAGCTTCCGAATCTGATCCGAACGCTGAACGGGCTTCCGGATGTGGGAGTCTCCTTCGAACATTCCACGCTGGAGCGGTATTTGGACGAGCTGCGGCCGAAGCTGGGGGAACTGGAGCTGCTAGTCGGGGAACAAAGGTCGCCCGGGCAGGCGGGACTCAATAACATGGTGCTTGCCAATGTGCTGTCCTCCCGCATTCCTTTGAAGCAGGCGAACTGGAAAGCGGAGAAGCTTCTGGAAACATGGGCGGAGCCGTGGAGCGTATTTACCCGGCTGAAGTCGGGCAAGGCCTATCCGGCGCGGTTTCTCGAGAAATCATGGGAATTCCTGCTGCAGAACCATCCGCACGACTCAATCTGCGGCTGTTCAATTCGCCAGGTCCACAAGGACATGGAGTACCGGTTCGATCAAAGCCGGTTGCTGTCGGAAGGCATCATTCGGGAGCAGTTGCGTTTCATATCGAATCATATCGATGCTTCCGCTTTGACCGGGGAGCGGATCGTGACGGCCTTCAATCCGTCCCGTTTCGAGCGCTCCGGCGTCATAGCTCTCGAATTCTTCCTTCCCGCCGATGCGAAGACGGGTTTGCCCGGCCCTACCGTCGGCGCAGACGGATTCCGGATTTATGGAGAGAACGGGGAAGAGCTTCCTTATCAGTTGCTTGACGTCAAGAAAAACGCGACGCACACCTGGAGACCTTACCGAGATATTCCCTATGCGGAAGCCGCAGATTGGTATCGGGTCGCCGTATCCGCGAGCGTTCCTTCCTTCGGATACCGGACGTTCGGCATTCGGACGATCTCGTCCAAGCCCCCTGGCGCGGGAGAATACGCCGGATACGCGTTGGCCGTTCCCGTTCGGAATCCGGGGACGATGCGAGTTGACGGACGGTCCTGGGATAACGGCAGGGTTCGCTTAACGGTTCATGGGGACGGCTCCGTAACGGTTCTCGATCATGCGACGGGAGAAGCTTTCTCGGGTCTGCACCGTTTCGAAGACGACGGCGATGTCGGGGAAGGGTGGAACCGCGCGGCTCCGGCGCTTGATTCCGTATATACTTCGCTGGGAGGGAACGCCGGCATCTCGATCCGGTCGGACGGTCCTCTGGTGACAATCATCGTGGTGAACCTGGGGCTGCGCGTTCCGGTTGGCGCGGTTCCCGGAGGACTGCAGCGAAGCGCCGAATCGACCGAGCTTGCCATCGAGACACTGATCGAGCTTCGCAAAGACGATCCGGTCGTCCATTTCCGTACGAAAGTCGCAAATGCCGCCCGGGATCACCGGCTCTCGCTGAAATTCCCGACAGGCCGGGAAGCGGACCATTATTATACGAGTACGCCGTTCGATCTAGTGAAACGCTCGCTTGGGCGTCCGGATTACCGGGATTACCTGGAGACGGCTTCGGAAGTCGTTCCCCATAACGGCATCGTGGCCGTTCACGACGACAAGGCGGGTCTCGCCATTCTGAGCAAAGGGCTGTACGAGGCGGCGATGTCGGAAGACCAAGACGTGACCGCGTCGTTAACCTTGTACCGGTCGACGCACAAGGAGGTTCTGAGCGACGGCGATGACAGCGGACAGCTCCTGCAAGAGCTGACGTTCGAATACGCGGTATATCCTTACTCCCCGGGGGACGCGTTCGCCGAAAAACTATGGAAAGGCTGGCAGTCCTATGTCCAGGAACCCCGTACCGTCGACCGCGATCGTTGCAAGGTCGTTCGGGAGGACCCGTTTCATTATACCGGTTCTTTTCTTGCGACGGCTTCGTTCCTTACGGTGGAGGGCTCGGACGGCGTGCAAGTCTCCGCCGTCAAAGCGGGGGAAGACCGCGAGGAACGCGTCATCGTGCGGTTGTTCAACGCGACGGACACAGAGAAGTCATGCAAGCTGGAGTTTCACCAACCGATTGACGCTGCCTATCGCGTTGATCTGGACGAACGCCGCTTCGAACAGATCCGCGTGGATGGGACGAGTATTTCCGCATCGATAGGCGGGAAAAAGCTGGAGACGATCGAGTTATCTTTTTCATCACGAGAAGAGGAAGTGATCTTGTGCAACCCCTAACCTTTGAATTGGAGACAAACGGTTTTCGGAGATCGATCTCGATCGACGAGGCCGGAACGCTTCGAACGGCATCCCTCGGGTACCGCGGCATCGAGTTGCTGCAAGAAGGCGGATACGAGTTTGCTTTCGCCGGTTATATGAAGGAATCGATGAGGTTTTTCCAGTGCGAGCATTTCCGCTGCGTTGCTCATGAAACGACGAAATTCGCCGAAGGGGAGAGATGGATTTTCCGATTGGAGCTGAAACCGTCAGAAGAGCAGGTCTTCAAGCCGTTCGGACCGGAGCCGTGGGATGAATCGCGAGGCAATCTGCATGTCGAATTGGCGTTCGACGTCTACCGGGACTATCCCGTCATCCGCAAGAGAATCCGGGTTCGCAACCAGTTTCCGGATCCGCTGCGGCTTCAGTACATGACTTGGGAGGATTTGCGGCTCGCCTCCGGCGAAGGCAGGAGCGTATGTCATCAATATTTCACTAGAAATTCACTGGAAGCCGCCGACAACATGGACGAAAGCGCGATGGGGGTCGTATGGCCCGAGCTTGATGCCGGCATTCTGGTCGCGACCGAAGCACCCGGCTCCATGAAGCGGCTGGAGCTGTTCCGGGAACCGGACCGGATGCGAATCGCGTACAACTTCAACGAAGAAACCGTCTTTGAGTGGGTTTTGGAAGAGGGCGAATCGTTCGAGACGGACGCAGGGTTCCTGCTTCCGTTCGCGGGAGGCTTGCAGGACGCGGTGGATGGCCCGTTCCGCGATTTCGTGGGAAATATTCTGGCGATTGCCAGGGCGCGAGACATTCCGACTTTTACGGTCAACACTTGGGAAACTTTTCAAAGCGAAATTACGGAAGAGATCGTGCTGGAAAATATCCGGATCGCGGCGGAACTGGGGGTCGACGCTTATCAACTCGACTTTGGCTGGCATGTGGACCACGGCGATTACCGCCCGCATCCGCGGAAGTTTCCGAACGGTCTCGAGCCGGTCGTCGAGGCTTGCCGCAAACATAACATGAAGCTGGGGCTGTGGATGTCCGTCCCGAACGTTCATGTCGATTCGGAAATCGCACGGAGCCATCCCGAATGGAGACAGATCGACGAAGACGGCGGACGAAGCTTTATGGTCGGCTGGACGGATACGCAAATCATGTGCTTGGACTCCGGCTACGCCGATTGGATCATCGATCAAATCGATACCGTCGTCAAACGATACGGAGTTTCGCTGCTCAAGCTCGATCTGGCATCGGTGCGCGATCCCTATAATCCCGGGAAATCGATCGGGTGCCATGCTCAAGACCATCATCATCCGACTGCGAAATCCTCGCATTTGGGCATTTACCGCAGCATGTTCCGGATCATGGACGAGATCAGGCGCAGAAACCCGGATTGTCTCGTCGATTTGTCCTTCGAGCTATACGGGGTTTTGCACGGGACCGACTTGGCCCACATCCAGCATGCTCATCAGAACTGGGTCACGAATCAAGACACCGGATGGCTGGAGCCGCTTCGCCGGATTATCCATAACCGGAGTCGGATCGTCCCCAGCTACACACTGAATTTCGGCTCTTGTCACTTGACGGACCCGCTGGCGAAGAGCTACGGCTTCTGGTCGGCGCTTCTTGCGCACGGCTTGTATTACGGGGATTTGCGGCAGCTGTCGGAGGAAGACAAGGCGCATTACCGTTATTGGATCGATTGGGTCAAATCTTATCGCGGCAAGCTTGATGTCTACGACTTCTTCCGGGTTTCCGATTCGCTTCGCGCTCCGGACTGCCGGGAGCATGCGGATCGCCGCTATGAGCCGTATTCGACGGAGGGCGGAAGGGTTGCGTCCGCTTCCGGGATCTGGGACGGGGCGGCCAAGGTGTCAGAGAAGGGAGAGGGCTGGGTTCTTCTATTTCGGCCGGAGACAAGCGGGCTAAAGGAGGAGACGGTTCGTTTTCCCTGGGTGGACGCAAGCGGAACGTACCGTTTGCTGGACGTGCTTGGTCATGAGGAAATCGGCGTCCTAACGGGTGAAGAGCTGCAGCGCGGATTAATGCTGGCGATCCCGGATGCGCCAGGCGTTCTGGTTGTAGATTGCACTCGAATTTAGATGTACGGCTATTAAAATTCAACTCATGGGAGGAACGAACAAGATGGTAGGATATCGGATGATTTCAAACAGAATAACGGCTGCCCTTCTGGCAGCGTTGGTGATTTGGGGGGTTATCGGCGTGGTGCCTCCGAGAGCCGAAGCGGCAAGCGGCTCCGATTACAACGTCAAAGCCGCGCCGTATAATGCGGCTGGCGACGGCACGACCGATGATACGACGGCTATTCAGAGCGCGATTAACGATGCCCAAAGCGCGGGCGGCGGAGTCGTCTTTTTCCCGAAGGGGAGCTACAAGATCAGTTCGACTCTGCGCGTGACCGGTCATAACGTGCAACTCGAAGGCACGGGAAAAGGCTCGGCCATTTTTCTCGACAAAAGCACGGATGCGGTGATCCATATCGGCCATACGACGGATATGCATCAGACCACGCATAACAAAGTGAAAAACCTGACGGTCGATCGTTCCGTCGCCCCGAACTCGGATGTCGCGAATTCTCCTTCCTATGGAATCCGAGTCGAGTATGCCCGGTTTACGACGATAGACGGCGTTACAGTGTACAATGCCGGTTACGGCATTTCCGTCGGTGTGAAGGGCGCAACGGGATTTAATACGCAGTTTGCCAATATCCTCAACTCGAATGTGATGGTAAGCGGCAGTATGCGGGGAAATGCGGTTTTTCCGGGTGCTAACGTCGTTTTCTGGTCGGGAGCGGATTACAAAATGTCGGCCAACTTTCTGGAGCCGACCAACGTAGGCGTGTTGATGGAAGGGGATTCGAACGGTATCAATATCGACACGACGACCGTCATTAACGGAGCGGCGTATAACTATGGCATCGTGAGCGGGGGCACCGGGTTTGCCCGTTACATCGTCAACTGCATTATCGAGAATGCGCATCACCAGCAAATCTATATCGCCGGCAGCTCCTCTCGCGTAACGGTGGCGGATTCCTGGATTGGCGCGGGAGACGAAGAGGGGACGGCGACTCGCAGAGGAATCCTGATCGAGGCGGGAGCCAGTCGAATTACGATCGCGGATAACCGGATTGGCGATCAGCAGCTTCAGGGCATTTTCTCCATGGGAGACAACGTGACGATTACGGGGAATATGCTGGAGCGCAATGTCGTCTATAACCGCTTGAATGCCGGCAATTGCACGACTTGCGACAGCGTGCAGATCGAAGGCGGCAAGCATGTCATCGTCAGCAATAATCGCGTATACAGCGATTACGACCGGAACGGCATCGGACTGTTCGACGACGGAACCCGCGTATTGAATTACTACATCGTCACGGATAACGATACGTCCGAATCCGGCAGCGGGATTTATGACGGGGCCACGGGGACCAATAAAGTCGTTGCCGACAACCTGTAGCCGCTAATCGACGGGAAGATAGAGGTGACGTAAGTTGAAAAACCACTCATTAAACGGCAGCGACTGGACGTTGACCGGCTGGTACCGGAATCAATGGAAGTTTACGGTGTCGATGGAGCTCGGAACCGCCTTTCCTCCGGCGGTAGGTCCGCTGCCCGCGGCCGTTCCGGGCGCGGTTCAGGCCGACTTGCTAAGGGCGGGCCGAATATCCGATCCGAATATCGGGCTCAGGAGCCTGGAGTCCGAGTGGGTGGGCAACCGCGAATGGGCGTTCGAGAAGACGTTCGAGCTGCCGGACGGTTGGGTCGAAAGCCGCTGTGAATTGGTATTCGAGGGGCTGGATTACGCAGGAGAAATCATGCTGAACGGGACGAAGGTCGCCTCTTTCGAAGGCATGTTCACGCCGCATATCATCGATGTGACCTCCTGCATCAGAACGGCCAAGGACGGTCCCAACCACTTGTACGTGCTTTTCTATCAGACTCCGGAAGTGGACGGACAATACGGGTACACGGAACGGATCGACATGGTCAAATCGCGGTTCAACTACGTGTGGGACTGGTGTCCGCGAATCGTGCCGGTCGGCATTTGGAAAGGCGTCGGCGTGCGCACGTACAGCCAGGCGAAGATCGTCGATTTTTACCCGAGAACGGTTCCCGGAGAAGATCTGGAGTCGGGCGAAGTCGATTTTAACTTAAAGTTGGATGTTCTGTATGCCGGCAACTTGCTAGCGGAATACGAAATCGCGGATGCATCCGGACAATGCGTGGCTCTGGAACGGGCGATCGTGTCCTTGAACGGGGGAATCAACGCGGTAGGCCAGTCGATTCGCTTGGATAAGACGGAGCTGTGGTGGCCGGCCGGGTTAGGCGCGCCGTACCTGTATACCGCCAAAGTGCGATTGACGGATGAAAGTGGACGCGTGCAGGCGGAAGCGGAGAAGAAAGTCGGTTTCCGACGGATCGCGATGGCGGCCAACGACAACGGACCGGCCGGAGCCCTGCCTTACACGGCGGTCGTAAACGGGAGACGAATCTTCCTCAAGGGTGTCAACTGGGTTCCGATTTCCCCCTTTTACGGTACGATCGAGCAAAGGCATTACGAAGCGGATCTAAGTACGTTCAAAGCGATGAATATCAATGTACTGCGGGTATGGGGCGGCGCGATATTCGAACACGAGGCGTTCTACGATTTTTGCGACGCGAACGGACTGCTCGTCTGGCAGGATTTTCTGCAATCGTCTAGCGGCATCAACAATTGTCCTTCGAGCGAGGAGAGCTTCATGAATCGCTTGAGGCAGGCCGCGACGCACGCGATTCTGGAGAAACGGGCGCACCCGAGCCTGCTTCTCTGGTGCGGCGGCAACGAGCTGATGTGGGAGGGGTTCGTGCCCGTCGACGAGCGACATGCCAACATCGCGATGCTGAAGCGGCTGGTCGGCGAACTCGATCCGGGACGTCCCTTCTTGCCGGCGAGCGCATCCGGCCCGAGATTCACCGCGGAGGAACGCGATTTCGGGAAAGGCGTTCATCACGACGTTCACGGGCCGTGGCAATACTTAGGCGATACGGCTCATTACGCCTATTTCAATCGCGACGATGCCTTGTTCCGGTCGGAGACCGGAACGCCAGGGATGGCGAGTGCGGATACGCTTCATAAGTGGAAGGACGAATTTACGGTCTGGCCGCCGAACCGGAATAACCCGTATTGGGTGCATCGCGGCGCATGGTGGATTCAATGGGACCAGCTCGGGGAATGGTTCGGGCCGTGGAGCGAGAGCCGGGACGAATTGGAGATCTACGCGCAAGCGAGTCGCTATTTGCAATGGGAGTCTCTGCGTTACGCCGCGGAGGCGGTTAGACGGCGGGAACCCGCTGCGTCGGGCTTCATCGTGTGGATGGGCAACGAGCCGTTCGCCAACTGCGCCAACACTTCGCTTGTCGAATACGGCGGTATGCCGAAGCCGGCTTATTATGCGATGAAGAAAGCATTTTCTCCACGGTTTGTATCTGCGCGTTACGATAAGCTCTCTTATCGGGCCGGCGAGCGTTTCGTAGCGGAGCTATACCTTCATGACGAGCAAGGCGAGGCGTTGCCGTCCGGCAGCGGAGCCGTCGTATCGGCTTCGATCTACAGATTTAGCGGTCAATTGCTGGCGAACCGGCAGTTGGAGGGGGTCGTATCCGCTGGAAGCGGCGTCCTCTCGATCGGGCGTATCGAATGGCAAGTTCAGGCTGACGCGGCCGCCGGAGTTTTTCTGCTCAGGGTGGAGCTTGCCGTCTCCGGCCAGGAACCGCTGCGCGACGATTATCTGTTCGCGGTCGCGGAGAATGAGGGCGCCCCGCCGCTTGCTTCGTTGCGCTGCCTGCCCTCGGCCGAGATCGCCGTCAGACAAGTCGGCGATACGATTGAAGTCGAGAACGTAGGGGCGGTCGCCGCGCTTGGCGTATTCCTGAAGCCGAAGGGCGATACCGGACCAATCGTGTTGGACCGTAACTATTTGATGCTGCTGCCGGGGCAGAGAGAGTCCGTCTCCGGTTTAAATCGGCAAGCAGCCTTGGAGGATCTGGCCTGGGAAGGCTTTAACCTCTAGACGGGCGGATGCAGTCATCCCGTTGGTGTTTCCGATCCCCGATATCGGGTCCGTTTATTTGTCCGGGGCCTGAACGAATGGTGTAGACAAGCGGTTCCCGATAACGTTATCCTGTACTCGACGCCCAACGGCCGATCAACGGATACAGGGAGGGGATTTAGGATGAGTTTGTTCCATGACATTGAAGAGCAGTTCTTCGATCCTGCTTCGGAATACCGACCGCAGCCGTTCTGGTTCCTGAATCACGATTACAAGAAGGAAGAACTGGAATGGCAGCTTGAAGAGATGAAACGGCAAGGCGTCGGAGGCGTCGTGCTTCATTCGCGGCACGGCAAAAGCGCGGAGTACATGTCGCGCGAATACTTGGACATGCTGGCTTTCTGCACGGAAGAATGCAAGAAGCGGGGAATGGAAGTATGGCTGTACGATGAAGACAATTGGCCGAGCGGTACTTTCGGCGGAAAGCTGACTCGGCGTCATCCCGAATACCGCATGCGCTATTTGCGGCTGGAGGAGAAGCGGCACGAGGGCGGGGGGACGGTCCGGCTCGATTTTCGGCAGGAAGAGAATAACGAGCTGATCGCCTTGCTCGCCTACCGGGTGCTGCAGGAAGAAGGAGAACGGGTCGTTCTTGCGAAGGATCCGATCGAGATTACGGATTTGCGGGGACAGGACTGGGCTCCGTCCCATTCCGGCAAGTATGTCATTCTGGCTTGCTGGGAGTGCGAGATTGCCGAGAAGGTCACCTTCGGAGCGGGATATTATCTGGACACGATGAATCCCGAGGCGGTGCAAGCTTTCGTTGACGTCGGTTACGAGCCGTTTATGGAGCTGCGGGAGCATTTCGGTCACACGATCCGAGGCATATTCACCGATGAGCCGGGGTTGATGATACACGACGGATTTTTCGGCACGGAAGCCATCCGGACATCCGTCCGGACGTTAAACGACAATTTGCCGGGATACGTTCTGGGCTGGACGCGAAATCTGCTGTCGAGATTCGAAGCGGAACAGGGTTACTCGCTCCGTCCTTTGCTGGGCGCTCTTCTATATGAGCTTGAGGATGCCAGTCATACCGTGCGCGAGCATTACTACGGGGCCTTAACCCGTTGGTACGTGGACGCTTATCATGGCACGCTGAGTCGGTGGTGCGAGACGAGAGGCTTGGCTTACATCGGTCATACGCTTGAGGAGCCGCTCTGGGGGCAGGCGCGCTCCCAAGGAAACCAGACGAAGGTGCTGCAGCAATTTCATTACCCGGGCGTTGACTATCTGACGAAGGGGATCGGCACGAAAGAGAATCCTTATCGCATTTTATCGGTCAAATGCGCTTCCTCTGTCGCTCGCTTGGAGGGGAAGCCGAGAGTCGTGTGCGAGGCCTTCGGAGCGAGCGACCACGGGTATTCGATGAGAGACAGGCGAGTGGATGCCAACTTTATGGCGTTTCTTGGCGTTAACTTATTTATTCCGCATGCTTTCTATTATTCGTTCGAGGGGTATCGGAAAACCGACTTCCCCCAGACCGAATTCTATCATGCGCCCCATTGGGAGCATTATCGCAGCTTCGCCGACTATACCGGACGACTGTGCATGCTTGGCAGCCTGGGCAAGTCCGTATCGAAAATACTGCTGGTTTCGCCGATTCATACCGTATACCAGGAGATGTTTCGAGACGGAAAGGCATTTCGGGACCTGAAAGCGGACGAGTTGTTTTCTTTCCTATCAGACAGGCTGATCCGTAATAGATTGGATTTCGAATATGCGGATGAGGCGCAGATTGAGCGCGGAACGGTCTCGGAAGAGGGACTGGCTTTCCCGAATTGCGAGGGCGGATTCCCGATTGTGATTTTGCCGGCTATGAAGGTGATGGGACTGGAGACGGCGCGGAAGCTGCTCGAGTTCGTCCGTGCCGGGGGGATGTTGATCGCGCTTGATGAGCTGCCCATTCACAGTACTGTTGTTGCGAACGATCCCGAGCTGGCGGAGTGCGTCGATAAATGGTTTCCGGGCCCCGTCAGGATTGGCGGCGGACACGCGTGCGGCGCCGGTCGAACGCTCTTTATGACATCCGAACAGCTTCGCAGCGACGATACGTTAGCGCTGTGCGAGGAATTGCGCGATCGACTGTCCGACGAAGATCCGGCCGGTCCGTGGTCCGTTCCTCAGCAAAGCGAGGAGCAGGTCGTCATAACGGGGAAACGGATCGCCGGTCGAACGTTTACATGGCTGTTCAACTGGTCGGATTCCCCGGCGCAGCTTCAATATCGGCCAACCGGCGAACAATTGGAGGAATGGGAGCTGGAGACGGGACAGATTCGTGTGTTGGCCGAGCAAGATCTGCTGGAATTCCGGCTGGCTCCTGGGCAACTGCGCATCGTGGCTCCGAGTCCCGGGGACGCGCCGCGAGCGGCGACAGCCATGCCGCGCGCGATCGGCCAGCAGACGGTTGAGCTTTCTTCGGAATGGGATTTTGAACCGGCGGATCGCAATGCTCTCATTCTCGACCGTTGGGAAGTGACGATGAACGATCGCCAAGCGAGAATGCCGGTAAGAATGCCGGGCCAGGTCAATACGTTTCGTAAGACGATTCAAGTCAAGGAAGAGCTGATCGAGGCGCTGAAGGAGACAAACGGCGTACAGGCGGAGGCGCCTGATCGGGAGCGCCGCGGCGTATATCTGGTGCTTGACGATCTGAAGCAGGAAATCCAATCGCATATCGGGTTCCTGTCGCGTCGCCGCAGCATCGAAATCTTCGTTAACGGCGAGCGGCTCCCCGCGCTGGATCCGGCGCAGTGGCAGGATCGCTTTTATAGCTGGGTCGATATTTCCCCTTATCTTCGCAGCGGGGACAATACAATTGAGATTTTGACTTTCTCCTTGCTGGAGCCCATGCCTAATTTTGCTTATCCCGCATTTTTGACGGGCGAGTTCTCGGTGACCGGGGAAGGAGCGTTGACGGCTCCGGCGTCCCGGCTTTCGGGCTACTGGACGAATGGGGGATATCCCTATCTGTCGGGCAAAGGCGTATATCGGCAAAGCTTCGATTGGGCGCTCGAGACGACGGACGGAAGCGACGACGAGGAGATCGCGATCGAGCTCGAGGTCGAGGACATTCGGGAGACGGCGCGGCTCACCATTAACGGCAAGGACGCAGGAGTCAGACTATGGCCTCCGTACAACTGGGATGTGACGAAATGGGTAGTTCCCGGCGTGAACCGCATTGAGCTGCAGATTGCCAATACCCTGGATAACCTCTACGGCAAATCGGTGCTCCCGTCGGGCATCGGGGGGCATGCCAGATTGACGGTTAGATCTTACCGCGCTTAACGCAAAAGAAAAGGCTCGCATTGGCAGGATCGTAGAACTTTCCTGCTTAGTGCGAGCCTTTTTCGAACGGTATTTGCAGCAACAATGAGGACTAATTAATTAAGCGAATGTCAAACTTCGCTCCGGCTTCGCCGGCGAACACGATGATGCCGTTTTCGGGCAGCACAGTCGTATGGTCCGGATTGACGATGCCGAAATCCACGCAAATCCCGTTCTCGTCGTATACAGAATAAGAGCCTTTAGACGGCGGAGTTACTTTGATGGTCTTGCCGACGGCGCGATCGGGAATCGTGAACCATTTGGCGTATCCGTTGTCTGGAAGGGTAAGCGAGGAGCTGCCGCCCGAATAAATCGGCTTCAACGCTTCTTCGCCTACGAACAGACTGCCGCCGAGATTCAAATATTCAATGCCGTTATCCTCGAAAAAGCTGAATTCGTTGGCGTCTCTTCCGCCTACACCTGGAAGCTCCAGGTTGGCCGCGGCGGTATTCGGTCCCGTCATTTTCTTATCCAACACGTAGCCCGGAGCCTCTTCAATCAGCTGAATTTGCAGGGATGAGGCCAGCAAATAAGAGAGGGACGTATATTTCTCGTTGATCGGATAATAACGTTTGCCATCGCGCTTAGCCCAAGCCTCCGACGTCGTCTGCGGGACGGAGACAGACTCAAGCTTCTCGGCGGAATACTGCGACAAAGCCATCTGGCCGAGTCCCGGAAGAGAGAGGTATTGACGGGTCCACAGGTAGGTGCGTCCATTTTTCTCTTCCACCACGTTGATCTTCACGCTTCCGTCTTCGCTCCTGAACGAGCCGTCCGCCGCGTAGACGTATTTCTCGGGCGGATATGCCGGCACTTGGGGGAGGGAGATCGACATTTCTCCGTTCTCGGAGATGTCTACCTTCATCACTTGATTGGTAGAGCCGTAGATTCCCGAATCTTCCATCCGTTCCTTCGGCATTTCGGTTTTAATCGGTCTGCCGTACGACTTATCCGCTTTGAACTGTTCGATCTCGCCTTTCTCCTTCAGGGCGTGAAGAAGAATCTGGCTTGCCAGAAGCTGGTTGGTCGCGCTGGAGCCTCCGGACGAGAGTACAGCCGCTGCCATATTCTTCCCCGGAAGAACGACCAGCGCCGCGTGATACAGAATGGTGTCTCCGCCTTTAGTCAGCGCCTGAATGTCGTATTCACCGAACGGGAACAGATTCACGCTATCCCAACCCAATCCGTAGTCGATCGAGTTGTCGGCATCCTCGGGCCACAATCCCTTTTTATACTCCGCCTGGGCCATTTCTTCCGCGGCTTCGGACGATAGAACACCATCGGTTTGCCCTGTGAAAATCTGCGAGAAGCGAACCAGGTCCTCTGCCGTGGAGTAAATTCCTCCCGTTCCGATGACGTTCACCGTCTCGTTCGGAAGCTGATCTTCAATGCCGGGAAGATAGAGTCCCGCCATCTTGGAGCCGCTTGGCTCGTCCAAAGGCGTCTTCGTGTTCTTCAGATTCAGCGGCTCGGTAAAATTGCGATGGATGTAGGACGTGAAATCGATGCCGCCAACCTTTTCTACCAAAATTTCCGCTAGAGTAAAGCAGTCGTTGCAATAGACCGAATAAGCTCCCGGATCGGCTTTTAATTTCTGCCCAGCCAACTGCTCCAGCAGCGTATCGTGCGCGTATGTATCGTTATCTTCAAGCAGAAAAGCGTTCGCCAGAGACGATCCGTTAAATCCGGCGGAGTGGTTCAGCAGCATGCGCGGAGTAATCTGTTTGTACCGCTCGTCCTCCATCTTGAATTCCGGAATGTACTTAGTAACGGGCGTATCCAGATCGATTTTGCCTTCGTCCGCGAGCTTCATCACGGCTGCCGTTGTGAACATTTTGCTTACCGAGCCGATACCGTACATCGTCTCTGCCGAGAGCGGCTTCTTGCCTTCTTTGTCGTTGATGCCGGATTGTCCGGAGGCGACGATCTGGTCTTGGTCGATCAGCGCATATTGAATGCTTGTTGTGCCGTATTGTTGCGTCAGGAGATCCGCCGCCTCGGATGCGGCTTTCCGCGTGTCCTCGTAAACCGCCGGAGTATCTTCGCTTGAAGCGGCCGATGCTGCACCCGCCGGGGCTAGCACCGCCAAGGCCAATGTCAGGGACAAAAACCGGAACGATTTTTTGCTTTTCATAAATACCTCCTTGAATACGTTGTATACAATTACTACGAATAATCGATCCCGAGGTTCCGTTTCGCGATAGAGCAAGAATTGATACAAAATCACAGCAGCGGGCCGGTTATTGGCGATCGCTCCGCTTGACACGATTTTCGGAACCTCCTTATAATGTGGCAATTGTTCGGAACCGCCGTAGAGTGCAGACGGGGAACGGATGCCGAGCGAACAAACTGGGAGAAGGATCGGTGATCGACTTGATGCCGTCATGGTTGAAGCGTGACATGGAAGTTCTCTGGTACGACGGTTCTCATTGGGAGAAGTGCCGCTTGAGCCGGGAAGAGGCCGGCTGGAGAGGGAGTTCGGCAGATGGCGCCGCGTTCGCGGTTACTGTAGAGCTGTCCGGCCAACCGAAAAGTTCCGAGGGGGAACATTATGCGGTTGTCGCCAAAGTAACGCCGGGAGCGAGCGGGACGATTGCGGGGTTTCAAGTGATCTTGTCGGCGGATTCTTCCTTGCAATGCGTATGGAAGCCTCATCTGGCGCCCGAGTCACATATGACAATAGGTGATAAAGCGTTTCGTTCCCCGACGATCATCATGGAGGATGAGGAGCGCCTGTGCGCGCTTATTCCTGACTTGGCCCACCTGCAGGAGCATCGGACGATACCGCACATCATGGATTATGTACAGGAAGATTCGAAGCTCAGCTATGGCGTCTGCGATTACAAGGAAAGCGGCCATGTCTATTATGCCATGACCCCGCAGCCGCATCTGATGAGCCGGTCGTTGGAGGTTAAGTTCTATCTGGCATCTTGGCGGAAAAAGTCCGGCTCGCCGCGACGGGACTTCCGTCCGGTCGAGCGGCTGTTGTGGGAACTGACGGCGATGGACAACATGCGAATCGACGACACGGCGGCGCAGTGGATGCAGCAGCTGGAAAGCTATCCGCTGCGGGCATATGAATGGGCTTTGGACTCGAACTGGAGCGGTCTTACTTGGCAGCAGTTCCGGATCGGGGAGCGTGAGGCAGGGGGCGTCGTCTTTATTGTGGCCGCCAGACAGAAGCCTGGCGAAGGCAAGGAAAATCAATGGAGGGAGCCCAAGAGTATCTGGAATCAGGCCTGGTTCTGCAGTATACGGTCGGCATACGGCATTTGTCTGACGGGAGTGAGGACAGGCAAGGCCGATTGGGTAGACAAGGCTAATCTGATGCTGGAGCTGACTTTGAGCGCACCTCAGACGAACGGTTTGTTTCCGGGCTACTATGCTGCGGGAGAAGACGGGGACTGGGGGCGGGGAAGCTGGCATCTATCCTGTCCGCGCAGGCCGGACGGTCATGAGCGCTACGTGCATCTGTTGGATGCATCCTGGACATGTTATTGGCTGCTTAAATGGTATCGGGACGTGGAGCAGGATGAACGAATACTGCCTTATGTAAACCGATATGCGACTGCCCTGTTGCAGCTCCAGCGGGAGGACGGCCATTATCCCGCATGGGTCGATCCTGCGACGCTGGCTTGCTCGCCTTATCTAGTAAATAGCGCGGAAACCTCCGCTCATATCATGCTGCTAGGTTTATTGCAGGAAATCGAGCCGCGTCCAGGCAGAATAGAGGCGATGGAACGCGCTGCGTCCGCCGTTCTGAATACGATAGCCGCAGAAGGACGCTGGGAGGACTTCGAAACCTACTGGTCTTGTTCCGGTCAATGGGATCACAAACGATACGGAACGAGGGAGACGCGCAGCGGCCTGTATAACCAATGCAACTTCGGCATCTATTGGACGGCGGAGGCCATGCTGATCTTATTTCGCCTGACGGAACAGCGCAGCTGGCTGGATGCGGGAGAACGCATCCTGGCCGAGTTATCGCTCTACCAGCAAATTTGGCAACCGGCCTATATCGCTGTTCCCACGGTCGGCGGGTTCGGCGTCATGAACAGCGACGATGAGTGGAATGATGCTCGCCAAAGCTTGTTCGCCCTAACCTACTACGAATTTTATCGTCGTACCGGAGACGAGCGGTATTTGCTGCGGAGTCTGTGGGCGATGCGCGCTTCGTTTTACATGATGTACTGCCCGGAGAATCCGGAGGTCAAGGCGTTGTACGAGAAGGTACATCCGCATTTCGACGAAGGAGACTACGGTTTTCATATGGAAAATTTCAACCATCACGATGGCACGGAAGTAGGCGGATTGGGCGAGTTTACGATATTTGATTGGGGCTGTGGCGCGGCCGCTTCTTCTTGGGCGGAGCTGCGCGAACTCGTGGAACGGACTACGGGCTAGCTGTTTATGACTGACCGCCGAGGCAATCTTGGCGGTTTTTATTTTTTCTTTTAGTAAATTAAATAAAAATTATTTATATTTAATAATTAAATTTATTGACGAATATGAATAAATAATATAAATTGTTTTTTACAAACGTTTATGAATGTGCTTACATTGGGAAAATCATGAGGGGGATCGAGCATATGAACAGGGTCAGTTTGCTGGAAACTCAGGCGGGATTTTATCCCGCGGATCCGAAGCAGGCATTGCTAAGAAGCGCGGAGAGCCATCCTCCTTGCTGCCCGGAGGGGAAGCGCTTTGCGTTGCTGGAAGCGTCCACGGGGCGAGAGGTATTTGCCGGCACGGTTGAACGCTGGGGCGAGAAGTGGGGATCGTATTGGTGGAGGCTGGATTTTACCGAAGTCGAGCAGGAAGGGCGCTATCGGTTGTCCGTGCCGGAGCTGGGGTTGGACTCGTCCGAGTTCGAGATCTCCCGGACGGCGCTGACGCACTCCGAGCATGCGGATTTGACGATGGTGGCTCTGCGCCAACTGGAACAACGACAACTTCCCGGCGTGCCGGGCTGGCGGGATTGCGGCACCGAAATTCGCGAGCTGTCCTCGCATATCGTCACCGTGCACGGACTGATCGACTACTGGGACAATCGCGAATTGCGCGACAGATTGGGGCCGCAAGACAGACAACTGCTGCTGAATTACATTGCGGAAGGTGCGGATTATATCGTTCTGTCCCAGGAGAGCTCCGCCAATCCGCTTACGGACGGGCGATTTAACCACGATGCCGGTCGCCAGACGGGTTACGGGACGTCCGATTATCATAACTGGCACGGCACCGCGTACGCGATTACCGCATTGGCCAGAGCCTGCCGGACGATGAGGGAGTGCGATCCCGGCAATTTGATTGACGGAACGGATGAATCGATCTTGACGGAACGGTCGGAGCGATACTTGCAATGCGCCAAACGTGCTTATAAGAACGCAATGGCACGGCCGTACAACCTCGATTCCGATTTCTACGGCAGATCCGATGCCGATGGGCAAACCGATGGGCCGGATGAGACCGAGTACGTGCATGAATTGGCGAGAACGGTCTACAACAAGCCGGATGACTGGACGATCCCCTATTCGCTTCAGACCAAGGATAAGCTGACGTTCTTGTGGGGAGTCGCCTTATTGTATCGTCTGTCGGGCGAATCCGAATATTTGGAGACAGCCATTGAATATGCCAGAGCGGCGTCCGAACGGCAGTTCGTCGATCATACGCGTCCGATCGACGGTCTATACGGCAACTTCTACGCCTTCGAGCAAGACGACGAGACCTTCTGCCTGGAGTGGAATCAGAATCACCGGTTCCACATGGGGAATATTGAGCCAACCAACGTGCAAGGATTCATCGAACTGCTCAAGCTGCAGCCGGATCATGAGGAGGCGGCGAGTTGGCACAACGTCGTGCGAACTTACGCTTACGGGTATGCAGCGGCATCCGAAGAGCTGTCTCCGCTGGGCATCTATCCGTTGACGCTATATGCCGACCCCGAATATGGCGGAGCGAAATTCTTCCAGTCGACAAACCACGGTGCGACGGCGTTGTATGGCCAGATTGCCAAGAATCTGCTCGACATCGGCGAATACTTGAACGACCGGACGTTCGCGCGACTCGCTTCCCGCAACCTGCAATTCGTGGCGGGCTTGAATCCGGGTTTTCCCGATGCCTACGAAGAGAAGTCATGGCAGGCGATCTCCCTGATCAAGGGATACGGCGTTCGCTCCTTCGCCGGCGCCGGCAGCCAGATTGCGCCTCCCGACGGGAGCGGCATGAACGGTTTCAGCGCGGATGTGCAATTCCAGCCGCAGCGAATCTCGGTTACGAGCGACGCTCCGCGGGGCATTCTGTTCGCTGACGGCGAGCGCCAGTTCAATGAAGATTATTTGCCGCACAGCCACGGCTACGTCAGCGGAGCGGCACGCGCGGAACGGCCCTTCAGGCTGAATATCGAAACCCGTTACTTGGGTCGGCCGGTCGACGCTCAGATCGTCATCGCGCTCCAGTCCGCCGAGGAACTGATCTGCCGCACGGGAGAGGAAGGTCGGCTTGCGCTCGACGAGCTCCCGCTGCAGCGGGAAGCGACGGTGACAGTTTCCTACCGAGGGCTGTCCGTGGCAAGAACGCTGGAGACGTTGGCGGGAGCGACATGGAACTGGGATATCCATTTCGATAGCTGTATTGAAGCCGGCATCGAGGCACCCGACAGGATCGAAGCGGAGCCGGGGACGGAGGGCAAGCTCTTGGTTCATCTTCAGAATCGGGGAGGCGAGATAGCCGATGTCAAGGTGCGGCTGTCGGCCGATGGCGTGACGATATCCGCGGACAGTATCGAACAAAGCTGCACTTTACAACCGGGCGAGAAGACGGTCATCTCCGCAATATTCCATACAGGCGGCCGGACGAAGCCTTATACGTTAATGGGCCGGATTCAGTCCGGCAACCACCGCTCTACCGTCGTCAAGGACGGAAAGTTAATCGTTGGGGGAGGTGGAGCCGCCATAGAAGGCGGGTTAACAAGCAAGAGGCTGTAACGGGGAAAGCGTCCGGTTGATCGTTAAGGGGGGGGATTGCAATCGAGAGTCTGTGGAGTCGAATCAAGAGTCACAGGCAGTTATTCGTCATGCTGCTGCCTTGCCTGATCTGGTTTGTCGTATTCGCCTACGTGCCGATGGGCGGGTTGTTGCTCGCCTTCAAGGAGTTCAAATTCAATGCCGGCATCCTGCACAGTCCCTGGGTCGGGCTCCGTTATTTCGAAAACTTCTTCGCTTATCCGGGAGCCTGGCAGCTGGTGCTGAATACGATTATTGTCGGTCTGATCAAGATCGTACTCTATTTTCCGTTCCCGATTATACTGGCCTTAATGTTGAATGCCGTTAGGCGCCGGGGGCTCAAATCCGTCGTTCAGACGATTTCGTATTTGCCTCATTTTCTGTCCTGGGTCGTCGTCGCCGCGTTCACGTTCCGCATTCTGAGCCCGAACGACGGCATCGCAAATCAGCTTCTTGCCTGGCTGGGGGGAAGCGGAGAAACGTTCTTCATGATGGAAGAGAAGTATTTCTACCTGGTTATGTTTCTGACCTTCGTATGGAAAGGCATCGGATGGGGCTCCATCATTTACCTGGCCGCGATCACGAACGTGGATCCGACGCTCTACGAAGCGGCCCAGATTGACGGGGCGAATAAGTGGCAGCAGACGGTTCACGTGACGCTTTCCGGCATTCGCACCACGATCGGCATTTTGCTCATTCTGGATCTGTCGGGTCTGCTATCCACGGGCTACGAGCAGAATTTCCTGCTTCGAACGGCCGGCAACTCGAACGCCGCGGATATTCTCGACGTATACGTTCTGCGCACCGGTATGATGCAAGGACAATACGGCTATGCCACAGCGGTCGGCATGATGCAGGGCGTCATCGGGCTGGTGATGGTTCTGCTGATCAATAAAGCTGTCGCCAAGCTGACGGATCGGGAAGCGAGTCTGTGGTAGCTATATAGGTTGAACCAAAGATATCTCAATGGGCTTTCCTGCGCGCAACAAGAAAAGAAGGAGCGGTGAAACATGAGGGCAAAGAGCAACACGGCGGAGAAGATTGCCGGGGCGGTGAACATAACGCTTCTGCTGCTTCTGTGCCTGTCGATATTGTTACCGTTCGCGAATATTTTGGCGTTGTCCTTTAATGACGGCACGGATTCCGCGCTTGGCGGCATTAGTATCTGGCCAAGGGAATTCACTTGGGCGAATTATCAGGAAGTGTTCCATAACGATGACATTCTTCAGAGCTTGAAGATCAGCGTGCTGCGCACCGGAATCGGCACCGCGCTCAGCTTGCTGCTGACGGCGATGGCGGCGTTCGCGCTCAAGAAGAAGACGCTGCCGGGGCGTAACGTTTACATGTTTTTCATCGTCTTCACCATGCTGTTCGGCGGGGGAATCGTACCGTACTACATGGTGCTGAAATCCCTCTATCTGACGAATACGTTCTGGGTATACATTATTCCGGCGCTCTACAGCGCATGGAACATCATCTTAATGAGAACGTTCTTCCAATCGATAGACGATAGTCTGGAGGAGTCCGCCAAGATTGACGGAGCGGGAGACTACAAAGTGTTCTTTCGCATTATTCTGCCGCTCAGCCTGCCCGTCCTGGCGGTTATTGGACTGTTCAATGCCGTTGGGCATTGGAACGACTGGTATGCAGGCACCTTTTTCGTCAAAGACAAAGATCTGTATCCGCTGCAAACGCTGCTTAAGCAGATGCTGGATTCGGCGGAAGCTATGCGCAAAAAAATGATGGTCGTCTACTTGCCCGGAGATCCGCGCCAGAATGTGACAGGCGAATCGCTCAAGATGGCGACATTGGTCGTCGCCACCTTGCCTATCGTCTGTGTGTATCCGTTTGTGCAACGCTATTTTGTAAAAGGCCTCATGATCGGTTCAGTGAAGGGTTGAAGTCGATAACCCCAATCCAAGGAGGATGCATGACAATGACGAGATGGAAAAAAGGGATCGCCAGCATGCTTGCGTTGCTGTTGATTACGGCATTGGTTCTGTCTGCATGTACAAAGAGCGGCAATAATGAGGCGTCGGGAACGAACGGCAACTCGCCTGCGGCAACCGGGGATCGCGGGCCGTACTTCATCGCCGATCGCAAAATTACGGGACGAATATTTCTGGAGAACGACGGCGCCGGTCTGCCGGTCGATCAGATCAACAATGAAGTAGCCCAGAAAATCAAGGAAATGACAGGGATTACGCTGGAGTTTCAGTCGACCAATCATCCGGACGGATTGGAGGAATTGACGACGGCGCTGGCCTCCGGCGATCTGCCGGACGTGATCGTTAATTATCTGGACCACGGCGGCCGCCCGGAGAACTCCGTCATTCTAAAAGCGTCCCGCGAAGGCGTCTTTACCGACTTGGCCCCCTATTTGAAAAATACGAAAGTGTACAGCAAGTACTTCGAAGACGAGTTCCTGCCGCGCGATTCCAAGGAGAACATCATGTTTCGTCCCGAATTCGACGGCAAAGTGTATGCGGTGCATTTGAACATTCCAGGCTCAGATCTGACCGATGAGGAGCGCGTGCACGGTCGATCCGGCATGTGGGTCCGTCAGGACATCGTTCAAGCGCTTGGCGTCGATCCGAGCAAGATCAAGACAATGGATGAGCTGTATGATCTGGCCAAGCGAATTAAAGAGGGCGATTTCAAAGATAACAACGGCAAACCCGTTACCGTCATCGGATCGCGATTCTGGGGCGGTTCCATCACGAGCACACTGTATCGTAATTGGGATTTCGGCAACGGCACCCGATTTGACGTAGATACCGACGGCAAGGTGAAGCATCTGGCCGAAACCGAGTACATTACGAAACAGATCGAGTTCGTGCGCAAACTGCTTGCCGAAGGGCTGCTGGACAAGGAAGCCTTCACGATGGACAATGTGCGCGCGGAAGAGGCAATGGCCAACGGATCGTTCGCGATCACGACATATGCCAACGTGATGCCCGACAGATTCCTCAAAACAAGGTACGTACCGATGGACCAAATGTCCAATTACAAGGGCGAGGATGCGGTATACGAGAAGTATAAGTCGGGGTACATGAGCTGGGAAATTCCGTCGACGACCAAAAATCCCGAGGACATCGTCAAGTTCGCCGACTTTCTGGCGTCCAAGGAAGGCAAGCTGTTGTGGAAATTCGGTATCGAGGGCAAGCACTATACGCTCAAGGACGACAAAGTGGTGCTGACCGAGGAGTGGAAGAAACAACGTTCGGAGAGTCCCGATCGCGTCAAAGATATCGTGCCGACGTTATGGGGTTTGCTGCTCGGATCGACGGACAACAATGATGTCAGGGATTTCGGCGAGTCATGGCAGGAGGAAGAAAATCCGGAAATGTTCGGCTTGTCCAAGGAGCTGCAGATGTATGGCAATCCGACCTTCAAGTACTGGGACGGTTACTCCGCGCTCTCCTATCTGTCGGAAGTGCCGGATATCGAGGAACGGTTGAAGCCTGTGTTGGACAGCTACCCGGATATTGTCGTGAGGGCTTACTTCGCCGGTTCGATGGAGAAGGCGACCGATATCGTGAACGACTATCGAGCGCAATTGAAGAAGGCGGGCGTGGAGAAATTCGAAGCGTATCTGCAGGAGCAATATGACAAGGATCCGAGTTCCGTCGCTTTCTATATCGATGCGCTGTATTAATAGCTAACAGTCTAGCAAACAAAGACAGGAGAAATGGAGAGAAAAAGATATGAAAACTCATGATCGTATTTATAACTCCCAATATGAAGGGAAATACAACGCTAAAGTAGCCTTTCCGCTAGGCGGGCTGGGGGCAGGCATGTTCTGCCTGGAGGGCACGGGCGCAATGACGCACTTCTCCCTAAGGAATACGCCGGATCTGCTCAATGAGCCAATCATTTTCTCCGCTGTTCACATTCGCGACGGGAACGAGTCGATCGCGCGAGTGCTGGAAGGGCCGGTTCAGGATTGGAAAATATTCAACAGCCGGTCGACGGATTTCGGAGGAGCCGGCAACGGGCAGACGGGCAAGCATTATGGGCTGCCGCGATTCGCCGAATGTGCCTTCACCGGACAATTCCCGTTCGGACGTGTGAATCTGAGAGACGACACGCTGCCCATCGAAGCCGTCGTCACGGGCTGGAGTCCGTTCGATCCGGCGGATGTCGATCATTCCAGTCTGCCTGTCGCGGCATTGGAAATTACTTTAATCAACCGGACGAAGCGGCGTCTCGAATTGATTTATTCTTTTCACGCGACAAACTTTATGAAGATTGAAGACTCTGAGGGCAACCGGGTTGCAGCGGGGATCGTACCCGGCGGATTCATACTTGAGCAGGATCCGACGGAAGGGAAACCCTGGGAGCAAGGCGCCTTCTCCGCAGCCGTCGACCATCCGAACGCCGTAGCGGACTGCTCCTGGTTTAGAGGGGGATGGTTCGATCCGCTCACCATGTTGTGGAATGCCGTGGAGACGGGCGTGTCGCAGGAGAAACCTCCGTTGGCGGCGGGAGATCGGCCGAGTCCGGGCGCGAGCTTGTATGTGCCGTTGACGCTGGAGCCGGAAGGCGAGCAACAGGTGAGGCTGCAATTGTGCTGGTATGTGCCCGAATCCAATGTTTCTACTGAAGAGTTTGACAAGACGAACAAGAAATACGTCGAATGGCCGCATTTTCATAAACCCTGGTACGCTGGCAGATTTGGAAGTATCAAAGAAGTCGCTCAGTATTGGAAAACCCATTACGATCGCCTTCGGGAGAGAAGCGCCCTGTTCAGCGATACGTTCTTCGACACGACGATGCCGCCGGAATTGACGGAGGCGGTCGCGGCCAATCTCAGTATATTGAAGTCGCCAACCGTGCTTCGACAAACAGATGGCCGGTTGTGGGGCTGGGAGGGGTGCTTCGATTTAGGAGGCTGCTGCCACGGTACTTGCACGCATGTATGGAATTATGCCCAGGCGATCCCCCATCTGTTTCCTTCATTAGAGAGAGGGATCAGGGAGACGGAGCTTGGCGAAGGGATGGATGAACGCGGACATCAGACGATTCGGGTTCCTCTCCCCATCCGTCCGGCGGATCATGAGCATCGGGCAGCGAGCGACGGGCAGCTGGGCGGCTTGATGCGAGTGTACCGGGAATGGAAAATAAGCGGCGATACGGCCTGGATGAAGCGGCAGTGGCCCAAGCTGGCTCTCAGTCTGCAATATGCGATGGACACATGGGATCCGGACCGCCAGGGGATATTGGTTGAACCGCATCACAACACTTACGACATTGAATTTTGGGGCCCTGACGGCATGTGTACGTCCATTTATCTAGGCGCGCTGAAGGCAGCTTCGCTTATGGCTGCGGAAGCGGGAGAGAGTGCGGAGAGAATCGCAGAATTCGAGGAGCTGTACCGCCGAGGACGAGATTATATGGAGAACGAGTTGTTTAATGGAGAGTATTTCGAACAACAGATCAAGTGGATAGGTCTGAGGGAAGCGGCGCCTACCGGGGAGCAGGAGACGTGGAACGGGGATTACTCGGAGGAAGCGATCGAATTGCTGCGCAAGGAAGGGCCGAAGTATCAGTACGGCAAAGGGTGCCTGTCCGATGGCGTCATTGGGGCCTGGTTGGCCCACATGTGCGGGCTCGGCCACATTCTTGACCCGGGCAAGGTGCGCAGCCATCTGATCAGCGTTTACCGTTACAATCACGTCCGCGACTTGAGCGTGCACGCCAATCCGCAGCGTCCGGGCTTTGCGCTTGGCCGGGAAGGCGGCCTGCTGTTGTGCACTTGGCCCAAGGGCGGCAAGCTGTCGCTGCCGTTCATCTACAGCAACGAAGTGTGGACGGGAATCGAATACCAAGTGGCGTCTCATCTGCTGACGATGGGGTGCGTAGAAAAAGCCCTCGACATCGTGCGCGTATGCCGGGATCGTTACGATGGAAGTATCCGCAACCCTTATGACGAATACGAATGCGGCCATTGGTACGCAAGAGCGATGGCTTCCTACGGGTTGATTCAGAGCTGGAGCGGGGTCCGCTACGACGCAAGCAATCGGGTGCTCTACCTGGAGGATCATCCCGGCAAGCCGTTCCGCAGTTTCCTGAGCGTAGAAGGGGGATACGGGACGGTAGCGTTCGACGGCAACGAGGTGTCTGTGGAAGTGAAGTCGGGATCCATTCCAATCGATAATATCGTTAAAGCTGCAGGAGGATAACCATGAATACGAAGTTCGGCCCAAGCAGAAAACCCGGCGTCAAGAAGATAGCGGATAAGACTGGCTTCTCTCCCGCTACCGTGTCCCTTGTGCTAAATAACAAAGGCACGTTCACGGAAGAAACCAAGCACGCCATACGGCAAGCCTACACGGAGCTTAGTCACGATCTGGCCGTAAGCGAAGGCAAACCGTTCGTCCGACTATTGATCGAGGAAACGATCGCGGTGCACAACGATTCGTATAATGGCGAGATTCTCCGCGCGATTGAAAACGAGTGCCGCCTGCTTGGATTTGAAGTGATGCTGAATTTCGTAAGGGCCGGAGACGAGCCGCTGTCATGGTTGGAAAATATTTCGGGGCTTATCCTGCTCGGCGGCGGATTGATTACCGACGAGATCGTTCAGGAATTGAGAGGATATGCCGTACCGATGGTGCTCGTCGACAACTACACGCACACAGGCGACGGATTATCCGTTCACTCGGATCATTACGGGGCAGGTTACTTGGCGACGGAGTATTTGATCCGCAATGGACATACCCACATCGGTTTCATCAGCGGACCGGCGAAGTACAAGCCGCTGATCGACCGTTATGCGGGCTACTGCGCCGCGCTGAGAGAGAACGGATTAACGCTTGTGACGGACTACATTACGCCTAACTTCGACCGTAAGTACATTAAAGGATATTACGAAATGAAATATTTGCTCGAATTGCCCCGCAGGCCCACCGCGGTCTTCGCGGTTAGCGACCGATCGGCGTTCGGAGCGCTGCAAGCGCTGCAGGACGCAGGCTTGACTCCCGGGCGCGACATCGAACTGATCGGGTGCGACAATATTAGCGGCGACCAGGAGATTAAGCGGCGAATACCGACTGTACACATTCCGCGAGCAGAGGTAGGTCAGATGGCCGCTCGCTTCCTGCTGGAGGCGATGAGGGGCAATGAACTGAGCGGCAAGGTTATCATTCCCGGTCGGCTGGTGTTGCCGGAGACGTCGGAAGCGGCGGCGGGGGGCGCGCAGGACAATGCAGTAACCGCTGCGTCCGGCGGGAGCGAATCCGGCCAGCACTTCTCATAAGCGATGCGGAGGGATAGGCATGGGCAAGGATATCCGCCACTTTACGCCTTTCGTCAGAGTTGCCGCGGACAGCGTGCATCCTGTTCCGTGGATTATCAAAGAGCATATCGCGAAGGAATATGAAATTTTGTATGTGAAAGAAGGAGAGCTGTCCGTCGTGGCAGACAGCCGCAGCTATCGCGGTTTGCCGGGTGATTTATTCCTGTTCCGCCCGGGACAGAGCTATTCGATTCGCTCCGTTTCGAAGCAGGCGATTCGCAGGCTGTACCTTCAGTTCGGTCTGGAACGGGGAACGGGGGCGCACGAGGACCCTTCGCCGCTGCCTCTGGACTCGCTGCCGATCGGAATCCAGCTGCGGGAGCCGGCCATGTTCGAGCAGAAGCTGCTCGATATCATCCATGAACGCGATCAGCAGATGCTCTACTATGAGATCAGGACCGTCGGCATGGTTATCGAATTGCTCGCCTGCTTGATGCGGGAGCGCCACTGGCAGAGGTTGCCGTATGTTCACATCAACCGGGAAGTGCTGCTGAAGGTGCAGCAGTATTTATACCTTCGTGCAGACTGTCACGTTACGCTCGACGAGTTGTCGTGCGAATTCTGCTTCAGTAAGTTTTACCTGAACCGTATGTTTCGCGACGCGTTCCAGGTCAGCCCCATGCAATATCATCAACAGATTCGGTTGGAGAAAGCCAAACAAGTGATTCAGTTGACCAATCGGCCACTGACCCAAATCGCTGAACAATTCGGGTATCCCAACGTGCACGCATTCAGCAGATCGTTCAAGAAGAAGCAGGGGGTTCCGCCGTCCTTCTATCGAACCGGTAACACTTGAACGCTTGACCATATCGCTTTCCGGCTGATATTAGTGTTGAATCTGTAAAATATTTCTGTCAGAATGCAATTAGATGTTCGGTATGCGTAACTGGCGAAACGTGGAGTACCACGGGGGAGCGCATACTTCATACAGCCGGTCGCCTGGGCAGAGGTAAGGAGTAAATTTCCTTGCCTCTTTATGTTTTTAACTGGGAGAAAGGGATGATGAGTATGACAATCAGGCCGTTTATTCTGGATGGTAATGAGGTTGCCGCGAATATCAAGGCGCTCGTAGAAGGCGATGTAAAGAAGCTTATTGCGGGAGGAATCATTCCTTGTCTGGCCACGATTCTGGTCGGCGACGATCCTGCCTCGGCTACCTACGTACGGATGAAAGCAAATGCCTGCAAAAGGCTAGGAATCCAATCCGTTCGTATCGAATTGCCCGGAGAGACAACGACCGAACAGTTGATTAGAGAGATTCAGCAGCTTAATGAGAACCCGGGGGTTCATGGCATCCTGCTGCAGCATCCTGTGCCTCACCATATCGATGAGCGCGCTGCTTTTGACGCGATATCCATTGAAAAAGACGTAGACGGGGTAACGACGCAAGGGTTTGCTCAGAACGCATTCGGCTTTGCAGCTTTTCCTTCTTGTACTCCGGCTGCTATTATAGCCATTCTGGATCATTATCGTTTGCCGGTATTGGGAAAGCATGCGGTAGTCATCGGAAGAAGCCCCATTCTTGGCAAACCTGTATCGGCCATGTTGTTGAACAAAGATGCGACGGTAACCACATGTCATTCCAAGACAGTGAATCTGGAGGAGTTTGTGAGAGCGGCAGATATCGTTGTCGCAGCAGTCGGGAAACCGCGCTTCGTTAAAGGCGACTGGGTTAAGCCCGGGGCTGTTGTGTTGGATGCCGGATACAACCCGGGAAATATCGGCGATGTGGATTATGAGGCATGCCTTCCGCATGTATCCGCCATAACTCCGGTTCCCGCCGGAGTAGGTCCTGTGACCATCGCCACGTTATTGAAGCACACGGTTGCCGCCGCTATGAAAGCTCAAGGATACTAATTCCGGATGGGAGCGAGCGAGAGATGAGTGTGCAAAGCACAATTTCTTATATAGTCGAAAGTTTAAAGCACATCAACGGGATAAGCGCACTGGTTCTTGGCGGCTCAAGAGCCAGAGGGACTGAAGGACCGAGCTCCGATATTGATATCGGGATTTACTACGATTCCGATAAAGGGTTGGACATTCCCGAGCTTCGCCGGGTCGCGACTGTACTCGATGACGAGCATAGAGACAACTTAGTGACAGAGATTGGCGACTGGGGACCCTGGATTAACGGCGGCGGCTGGTTGAAGGTGAGTGAAACACCGGTCGATTTTTTATTGCGCGATCAAAATAATGTGTCGCGAGTGATCGAACAGTGTGCTGCGGGAGAGCTCACTATCGATTATCAGCCAGGGCATCCCCATGGCTTCGTCAACTCGATTTATTTTGCGGAAGTCGCATCGTGTAAAGTGTTATGGGACCCGTCCGGCGTTATAGATAAACTGAAGAACAGAACAACGCCTTACCCGCCCGCTTTTCAAAAAGCAACCCTACAGAAATTTTTTTGGGAGGCGTCGTTTTCTCTCGAAAACGGATATAAAGGAGTCTACAAAAACGATTTGTCTTATGTCGCCGGCTGTTGTTTCAGAGCGGTAGCCTGCTTGAATCAAGTTTTGTTTGCAATTAACGAAACCTGCTTGATGAACGAGAAAGGGGCTGCCGCGATCGCCGATTCGTTTAAAGCGGTGCCGGACAGCTACTCTCAAAGAATAAACCATATTTTCACCTTGCTCACAGCAGAACAAGATAGTTCAAGGGAAGCTTTAGGCCTGTTGCGCAAGCTTATTGATGAAACGGAGCGGCTCCTGAAAAGCGAAACGCTTTCGCGCTAGAGGGATATTAAGCCATTTCTTATCTTTTTGACGGCAGTGAGTGAGACAGTATGCCTTTCTTTGCATCCAGAGATGTGCTAAAATAACTTCAATTCGAGGATCGGAGGGTTGTCCTAACAATGGGTGTTATAAATTATTTCAGATTGCGTTCTGTCTCTTTGGCCACTAATTAAATAGTGAACAAAGGCTCTGTCTGCGTGCGGAGCACAACGGAATCGGTCTGCCCATTTTAGGATATCCTGCTGCATATAGGGATGAAGGGGACAGCGCGTCTGTCTCTTTTTTGCGTTCTTCAAAGACGTAATATCATCTGCAACGGAAAGCCCTGCCAATCGTTGTCCTCATCGACAGAGGAACAGCGGTTTATTCGAATGCGCATAACCATTCAATCCCATTTCCGTCGTTCCGCCGCAGGCCTATGCCTGCGGTTTTTTTTATGTTGGATTCGCGGATATATGCAAACTCGGGAGGAATGTGGCAATGCGCAGACAAAACAAGAAACATAGAACGATAAGGAAATGCATCTCCGGGCCAAACTTTACGGGCCAGCACCTGCTGCATCATCCTCAAACGATCAGGCAGCTTATGGAGACGGTACTTTTGCGGTCGACGGATACCGTATTGGAGATTGGCGCAGGGAAGGGAGTTCTTACTTTTCCGCTTGCCGAGAAAGTCGACAGAGTCATAGCGGTTGAAATGGATGCGAATTTCGTTAAGACGCTGCGCGAAAAAGCGGAAAATCATCCTAAAATCAAACTGATCCAAGGCGATATTAGAGAGATCGGTCTGCCGGCCAAGCCATTCTGCGTGGTGGCGAACATTCCGTTTTCCATCACCACGGCCATTCTTGAGAAACTGATGGGGGCCGAAGGCCACGCCTTTCAACGAGGAGCTTTGATTTTGGAAAAAGGGGCAGCCCGAAGGTTTACGAAAAGCTCTACGATGGACCCGCGATTGTTGATGTGGAGAATGAATTTTCAGTTCGAGATGCGAACGATGGTGCCGCGCACTCATTTTGCTCCGCCCCCGAGCGTTGATGCGGCAATTGTGCGAATTGTCCGAAGGGATCATCCGCTCATGTCCGCTAAAGAGGGGAATAAATTCATTGCATTCGCAGCTTATGCGCTGAGTGAGCCGAAACAGCCGGTGGCTGATACGTTTAGAGGGATTTTTACGCCGGTTCAGTTGAAAATGGCCTTAAAGAACGCAAAAGTTGATCGGGAACAAGCCGTGGCTTTCTTGTCGCTGGAGCAGTGGGCGTCGCTCTTTCATACGATGCTTCAATATGTGACACCTAATCGTTGGCCGAGAAAATAAGTCACTTTCTTGAACGGCAGGAAAGCATGCCAATCAGTCTCTCGATTCGCATGCTTTCCTATTGGTTTAAGCTTTTTGCTGTACCGGTACGGAGCGAGGCTTCAAGACGGAAGCCACGATAACGACGGCGCTCGTTAAGCCGATCCAGGTGAGGGAGGATACGGCGCCGTTCCAGTTCAGACCCTGGCCGAAGAAGAACAGCTCTCGAAGACCCTCGACCATAAAACGCATCGGCAGCCAAGAATAGATCCAATCCCGATAGAAGGGCGACATCATTTCCGGGGCCAGAGCAAGCAGAGGCGCGCCGAAGAACAGGGTTAAGGCAAAGATGGCAATTCCTTTAATGCCCAGCCACGACACGACGGCAGATATCATCAGGAAAAAGCTGAAGAAGGTAATCGTCAGGAAAAGCGCCGTGTCGGTAAATTGCGGGATATGCAGTCCCACCATGTCTTTTGCGAGCCATGTCAATCCGAAGCCAACGACGACCGCAACAACGGCTCCCGCTGCAATCTGAATGAGCTTAGCGGACAGGGTGTCCCTGCGGTTTTGGACCGTATGCTTGCTAATTCCGAGAAACAGGATCGCCGCGCTCGCCATGCATGCCATCCAAAGCGGCTGGAACAAGGATATGGGAGCGTTGCCGTTTGCGCTTTTCGTACCGATCTCGTTGACATTGGTTACCTTCTTGGCAATTGGGGTTGCCAGAAGGGACGCTTGCTCGACTGTCAGCGTTGCTCCTTGTTTTTGGAAGCCGTCGAGTATTTGAGTGCGAACATTATTGTTAAGGGTGTCCACGACTCCGTTCAGCATTTGTCCAGCCATTGTGGAAGCCGCCGTATTCATACCTTGATTGATGAAGATTTGCAGCTCGGGAGAAGCGGGCGTCTCGGTCCGCAAGGAAGCCTGCTTCGCGCTAAAGTCTTGCGGGATGACAAGCGCCGCATAGTATTCCTGGTTGTTCAGCCCGGATTGCATTTCTTCGACGCTGCCGACTTCCACCCATTTAATGGCGGGCTCCTCGCCGGCTGCCGACGAAACGTTGCTCCGCATCATATCGACGATCGTTTGCCCCATATTCATCTTCGGTTGGTTAGGAATCTCCACTCCCTGATCCTCGTTGATGACGGCGATCGGCAGATTTTTGGGCTGAGCTTGAACGGATGGGAAAAGGGTGAGCGAGAAAACGAATATTACTAGCAATGCGACAATCGGTGATAGCAGTACGAGTTTGTTCTTAATAGCTTGCATAAACGAATCGCTCCTTAAACAATCATTATGAATTTTTTGCAGGGAGTTTCCGAATGCCGTCCAAGACCATGCGAACGACATCTTCAACCTCCTCGTCGTCAATGGATTCCCGGTTCAACAGCACAAAACGGGAGGCCACAAAACCGCCAATGACGGTGAACAGCAGCTTTAGGATACTGCGGGTGGGCATGTCGGCCAGCTCGTCGCGCTCCTGGAACAGCTCAACGATTTTCGTTAAGCGAGTTGCCGCTACTTCGGCGATATAAGGGAAAAGCTCGTTTTTCAATTCCTCCTTATAAATGATCTCCTTAATTAGAACCAGAAATATGTCTCTGTTTTCCGTTATGAATGCGATGCGGTTTTTCAGGAGTGCCCGGAGAAATGCTTCAAAGTCCGAATAGGCACTGCTAAAAACTTGATTCATCGTCTCATCTGCCTCGAAAGGGAACATTTCTTTGATATAGGGGACGACAAGAGATAGCAGCAGTTTGTCCTTCGTGCCATATTGCTTGAAAATACTTGCTTCCGACACATCTGCGGCTTTAGCGATTTCCGCTGTTGAAGTGTTGGAATAGCCTTTTTCGGCAAATAAGCGAATGGCGGCTTCGACTATCCGCTGCTGTTTTTCCGTTCGCTGGGCGCTTTTAACGGCCAAGATTTCGTTAAATAGGTTGCGGGTAGTCAAATCGGATGCACCTCAATTCGTTTTCCCGAACTAAAAGTGAGTGATTACTTACTAAAAATACATCGATATACTTGTCTGTGTCAATGTAAAAGTGAGTGGTTACTCTAAAATAATCAAAAGGTGTCTGCAAGGGAAGCAACCAGAGGCTCATATTCGAATGAGCGCCGATGTCAGGTATAATAGTGGGGTCGATGTATGGCAATTCGAGGGTTTAGAGCGGAGGTTAGATAATGGCCAAGGAAATCGAAAGAAAGTTTATGCTGGCGGAGTTCCCCGATTCTCTGGTACAAGAGGGAGTGCTTGTTCCGGTGAAGGAGCAGCATATTGAGCAAACTTATCTGGCAATTGACGACACTCAGGAGCTAAGAGTTCGGAAAATCAGGGATATGGCTACAGGGAAGCATGAATTCACGCATACGTTCAAAAACGGCAACGGTCTTGTGCGCGAGGAAATCGAATATTCTATCTCGGAGAGCTTGTACGAGCAGCTTAGTAAGGCTTCCGGAGCGATTCCTCTGACCAAGGTGAGAACGACGGCCGACTGGGCCGGGACGACCATTGAGATCGATACGTACGACCAGCTTCAGCTCAGGGTGCTGGAGATTGAATTCGAGTCGGAGGAAGCGGCGTTGGGGTTCCAGGCACCGGACTGGTTCGGCCCGGATATCAGCTCGATGAAGCAGTACAGCAACAAGACGGTGTGGAAAAAGCTGCAGGAGGGACGCGTAAAATAGCAGCCGCGGAGTCGATTAAGAGCGCAATGTCGCCGTCCTGATACGAAGAGAGCCCCGTTGCAACAGCCGATGCTGCAACGGGGCTTTTCGTATTCACAGGGCTACTACTGCTGCTTCGTGAGCCAGGCTGCCAGCTCCTCCGTCTGAGCCAGCACCGCGATCGGGTCGTAGTACCACGAGCGTTCCTCCGGCCAGACGTACAGGCGATCGTTCTTCACTGCCGGGATGCTGCTCCAGATCGGGTCTTTCTTGAAGTCTTCCACAGTGCGGTCGTTAGCCGTCAACACAATGTAGTCTCCTGAGTAATCGCCGATCATCTCCGCAGAGATTTCCGCCCATTGCTTCTCCATAATTTGATCGGCCACGGCAGCCGGAGGCTTGCGACCGAGAGCTTGATAGACCGGCTGACCGCCTCTGCCGAAGTTATCTCCGTACGCATAGATCGACTTGTCGGTGCTTTCGATGATCGAGAAGGTGGCATCGGCCGGAATCGCCGCATCGACCTTGGCTTTGGCTTCTGCAATCCGGCGGTCGTATTCCGCTAACCACGCTTCGGCTTCTTTTTCCTTGCCGAGTACTTTGCCGAAGAAGGTCAACTCTTCATGGGCATTTTTTAATTGTCCATAGGGGATTTCCAGAGTGGGAGCGATCTTGCTCAGCGTCGAGTACACATCCTTGTTGCCCGTAATGATAAGATCCGGGTTTAAGCTTGTGATCACTTCGGGAGAAGGAGACCCATACGTTCCCGAATCGGCCACGCCGGTAAGAGCTTCCTTAAAGTAATAATTTTGCAGCGTCAGCCCGGGAGCGCCGACAGGAATAACGTCCAAAACGATCAGACTGCCCAAATACTCTTCCGCGACGATACGCTGCGGATGCATCGGAATTTGAATGGGGCCGTTCACGGTGTCGATCGTCCTAAATTCCGGTTCAGCGGACGGGCTCTCCGAAGCGGATGGCTTAGCCGATTCGGAGGCCGGCGGCGAGGATGATGCGGCGGGCGCGACATTGTTCGAACCGCAGGCGGCGAGAAGCGAGAGACAGAGTGCGGCTGCGATTACAGCGATTTTACGCGAGGTCAAAAAATGATGCAGCAATGCGAATACCTCCAGTATGCAATCGATAATGATTCTCAATGAAACTATACAAGGTATCCGATCGTTCGACTACAAGCAGAAATGACATTTGCTCATGTAAATTTGTGATCAGGCAGCAACTGCCGCGCCAATATATTCAATTGAGCTTGTGTGGAGAGCGGATCATAGCCGCAGAAGAGGTCGGCCTCATACAGCCAATACAGCTGGTTGCTGCGGACGGCCTCTAATCTCGACCACTGCGGAGCTTGGGACAGGCGCCGGAGGAAAGGACGGGACTTCGGGCAGGAGGGCGTCCCCGTTATAAAAATATGATCTGACGGATACGAATACAGTTCCTCGACCGATGTCTCTACGTAACCATGGGAGAACAAGGCCGGCTCTGGGGGCCGAAATCCGAGGTCCCCGTACAAAATATGTGCGCCTCTTCCGTAGCTGCCGCTGCACGCAAACGCCTTATCACCCGCCAATTCCCACACGATAGCAGTTCCTCTTTGGCCGAGCCTCTCGTCCAAGGCCCGGTTGATCCGGTCGACTAGTTCGTCGTAGCGGGCCAGCCATTGCTCGGCTTCTCGTCTTTTGTCCACCATATTGGCGATCATAAGCAGCTGTTCCCGCCAGTTCATCGTGCGAAACGGCAGCTCGATCACGGGAGCAAGCGGAAGCAGACTCCTGTTCTCAGCTGCGGTATTGTAATGGATAATCATGTCCGGGCGCGCTTCGGCCACCGCATCGTACAAACTGGTCGGGGTATGCCCGTTCGGATTCAGCGAGACGCCGGAATGCCCTGACGTTCTGGATTTGTTTTTCTCCAGCCAGGAGGTGTAGACGCCAAGCTCCGGCGTTTGGCCGAGCGCCATCAGAATACCGGTATGATTCAGATTCAGCGTGGCGATCCGCTTGGGCTTGCGCCTGAAGGCGGTCGGGGACATTCCGACGACGTCCTTGAATTTGCGACTCAAGTAGAGTCCTTCCTTGAACCCGACTTGACGGGCCAGCGCGTTCAACGCCGTATTGTCCACGAGAATGCGGCTTTGAGCGCTGCGAATCCGCAGCATCGTCAAGTAGTCGATGAAGGTGCGGCCGGTATGTTTGCGGAACGCGCGGGAGAAGTGCTCGGGACTGACGTTTGCCCTCTCCGCCAGCTGTTCCCTCGTTAGATCCTCGGTATAATTGGCTTCGATAAACTGCACCGCCCGGGATAACCAGTTCGCGGACGCCACCCGAGTCGACGACAGTTCCCGGCGAAGCTCGGACAGCAAGCGGCTGAACAAGAGCTGCACTCGATAAGGCTCGCCCTCGTCGGGCTGCTCTTGCCATGCGGCATACAGCTCGGCGGCCAGCCTCATGCAATCGGCAGAGCAGCGCTGCACCGTTTCGAATTCCGGATCGGAATTGCGATTATCCGCGGCGCTTGGCGGATAGTGAACGAATTCGATATAGAGGCCCTGTAAGGAAGTGCCGAGCCCGATAGCGACAGCCTGCGATGCGGAGCGGCCAAGCAGCGCAAATCCGCGAGCTACTTTGTGCGGATGCTCGTAGAGATGCAGAGCCCCTTTGCCTCCCCAAACAACGAGAAGCTGGGAACGGTTCGGCATCGGTTCCAGGGGTCCGGATGCAGCATATTCGGCAAGCTCAACAATCCGCATAGGAATGGCGTAAGGATGCGGGGCGGGAGAAGGGGGCAAGGAACTAAACGGCATCGTAGTTTCACTCCTCTATTGAATAGTCTTTATGACCATAGATCCGGAAACCGTTCCAGCGTCAATTGACTCGTAAACGCGTCGTCCGAATTCCAGAAAGAATCCAGATAGTGGATTTTGCCCGCCTGAACGGCGGGCAGCCGATTCCAGCCCGGCCATCGGTTAAGCTCCGACAACGAGTCGGAAGTATGCCGACCGGGATGCGTAAAAACGAATAGCCGATCGCCTACGGCGTATTCGCTTAGACGATCAGAGGCAATTGAAATGTAGTAATGACCGCGGGCGGGACGCAGGCGTTGAACGCGCTCGTCCATGCGGAACCCAAGGGGGTGGTACAGCAGCTTGGCCAGCCCGCGAAGCCGATGAAGCAAATACAGCCTTCCGTTGCAGTCATAGAACAGAACCGTCGCCGATTCGTGGCGCGCCTTGCGGGATTGGAGCCGATGCCACAGTTTCTCGCGGCGCATGTCGTACGCGTCGAGCCATTGCCGGGTTCTCTCGCGAATGCCGAGCACTTCTCCAAGCTTCTGCATTCGCAGATGCATGGGGGCATATTCGTTCAGTCCGATTGTCGGCGCGATCGCGGACAGCTCCGGATGCCGATCGCTCCCGTAACGGCTCAATAGGACGAGATCGGGATTTAACGTACGGATCTTGTCCGGATTGAGAGGAAAACCGATCTCCTGGGTGGACTGAATTTTGTCGGTAAACGAGTCGTTGTCGCAAAACCGCAAATTGGCTCCAACCGGGGCGATATCCAATGCGAGCAAGTCGCCCAGAGTGCCGGCATCGTCGTAGACGATACGTTCGGCCGGTGCGTGAAAACGATGCGGGGTTCCCCGGCGGTCCGTCGCGTCGGGCCTGTGGGCATAGATTCGGGCGTACTGGCCGGGAGATATTCCGGTTGCAAGCTTGAATCTGCGGTTGAAATAGTGCTCGTCCTGGTAGCCTACGCGGTGGGCCACCTCCCACACTTGCCCGTCGGAGTCGCTCAGCAGCCTTTTGGCCTGTTCGATTCTCAATCGGGTCATGTAGCTGCTCGGATTGCTGCCGGTCATTTTCTTGAACACGCGCAGGTATTGCCAACGCGGAAGCCGCGCCATATCCGCCAGTTGCTGTATGGTGAGGTTTAACGAATAGTTTTTTTGCATGAAGCTTAACGTTTGCTTCACGGCATGCTTCGGATCGCAGAGCTGCTTCTTCTCCTCGAGAACGCATTGCTCCAGAAGCAAAGAGAGCAGGGAAAGAAACCGGCTCTGTCGACCGAGCCGGGGAAGTCCGTCCTGATGACGATTCTCGCATTTCAGACTATCGGCATATTCATGAAGAACGGCCGCAGGGAGCTTCGTCCTGCCGGACAGCAGCTGTAATATCCGCTGTACAGCGGAGCCGTTGGCGCGGGCGTTTAGTGCGGTAAAGGAGAGAAGGCATACGTCGCATCCGGCCCCCTGGCTAATCAGCGAGGCATCGCTGCCGGAAACGATCAAGAGGCAGACCCCGGGGCCTGCCGATTGCGCTCGCTGTTCGATCTTCGCCTCCAGCGTGCCCTGAAGCACCAGAAGGAGGCGAAGATCGTCGGTCTTTTCAAGAGTAAGAGATTCCGGGCCTTCGCACGTCAGGCGAAGGGCATCCGTTAGAACGAACGTTAACGGAGATGCCGATCGGCCGTTTGAAGAAGGTAGAAACATAGGCTTGCTCTCCTGTTGCTTACTCGAACATCTCGCTGTCCAGTATCTGCGGAAAGACGTCGACGAGCTTACGAGTAGTAATCAAATCATTGTCGTTATATTCGAGCGGGATGTAATGGATTTTTCCGTTTTTAACCGGCGGTAAACTCTGGAAAACCTTGCTCTGCTTCAATTGCTTAAAGCCTTCTTTGGCATCGGCGTTGCTGTCGTACAGCAGGAACAGACGATCGGCGATCAATACGTCGTGCAGCGCTTCCTCTGTAATTTCGATATAAGGAGAAGGGGAAGACGACGACAGTGAAGCCACCTTGTCCGACATTTTGAATCCCATAGGATGATTGATTAGGTCGAATACGCCGAAGTTTTTCATCAGGTACATTTTCTTATTCCAGTAATAGACGACGACAGCCGCGGTCTCTCCCTCGGCTATTTTCCCTTGCTCGCGAACCTGCTGCCACATCGAACGGGTTTTCTGCTCTAAGTCGGACAGGATCGCCTCGGACTCTGTTTGTTTGCCGAGAATTTCACCGATAACGGTAATTCGCTGCTGCAGCGGCACAGATTCGTCGAAAGCGGCGACAGGGCCGATTTTCTGGAGCATGTTATATTCGTTGTCCTGTGTCTCGTAGCCCATAATCATCAGGTCGGGTTCGAGCGCTGCTAATTGCTCCAGATTGGTGGGCATGCCTATATCGGGCGCTGCGACGCTTAAGCTCTCGTGAGTCGACTTGAGAATGCTGGAATTGCTCATATAACGATGCGGATAGGCGATCGGCTGGAATCCCAATTCCTTAACGTCGATAATGGCTCCCGATCCGGCAATCACGGCGATCCTTTGCGGATGGA
The DNA here is from genome assembly GCF_003386235.1 of Cohnella phaseoli. Classification (GTDB taxonomy): domain Bacteria; phylum Bacillota; class Bacilli; order Paenibacillales; family Paenibacillaceae; genus Cohnella; species Cohnella phaseoli. The sequence goes on along the minus strand of NZ_QRDZ01000032.1, from coordinate 1,364 downwards.
CGGGGATCTCGGTTGTCTTGTCCTGAAAGTCTTTATACTTTTTGAACGCCGGAGAGGCTTCGGATGCGGCGCCGTTATTCGCACTTCCCTCGGGCTGCGCTTCGGAGCGCGATTGCGTGGCAGAGGGGCTACAGGCGGCGAGCAAAATAATCAGTGCAAGGAATAAGGCGGTTGTCGATACAAAGGAAGGCAGTCTGTTCATGGCGTTGCATTCTCCTGTTCTATCTGTACTGTACACCATTTGATAATGATTATCATTATCTTTTTTCGCCATTTTAGATTACACCGGACTCTTCGGAAACGGCAATGGATGAAAGTTACGACTTTTTGCACGGAAGATACGGGTTGTCCATACAAACGCTCTAGCTCAGATCGATACTTTAGTAGCTACAAGCTCTAACCTTCCGGGGGATACAATTCAGGTTAACGAGGCGGAACGGTCCGCCTATTAACGGGAGGGGAATTATGGATACGTATAGGAAATCAACGGCCTTTGCTGGTGTGCTGTTTTTGGTGGCAACGGCTGCATACATGTCGGGGAATGCGCTTATCGAATCGGTTTTAGGCGCTTCCGATTATCTGGAACGCGCCGCAGATTATCAAAGCCGGATCGTCTTGGGGGTGGTGCTGGAGTTCATTAACTCCGTCTCCGTTGTCGGTATCGCGATTGCGCTGTTCCCGATTTTAAAGCTATGTAACGAAAAAATCGCGCTGGGATACGTAGGATTTCGAGTGATTGAGGCAGTTTTGCTGCTTGTCGGCTCCGTCGGTCCGCTGCTGCTTGTCGCTTTAAGCCGGGAATATGCTGCAGCCGACGTTTCGTCTGATCTTCACGTGTTGGGGACGCTTATTAAAGAGGGAAGTACTTACGCATTTCAATTGGGCATGCTGGCACTCGGGGTATACAGCTTATTTTTCTGCTATTTGCTGTATCGGTTCAGGCTCGTTCCACGCGTATTGTCCGTGCTGGGCTTCATAGGTTATGCGGCTTTGTCGGCTAGCGCGATTACGGAACTGATGGGCCATGACGGAATGCTGCTGTACATTCCGGGAGCCGTGTTCGAGCTTGCGCTGCCGCTGTGGCTGATGATTAAAGGGGTCAAGCTTCCGGAAGGAGCGCGGTAACGACGAACGTGCTATCGGTAGCGAATTTGTACGATTTTCCCTACAAACGTCCGCCGTTTGAGCCTGATCCGAGCTACTTTGTACGATTTTCCCTACAAACGTCCGCTGTTTGAGCCCGATTCGAGTTGCTTTGTACGATTTTCCGTTACTACTTAGGTCTCCCGAAAATAGGGAGACTTTTTCATAAATTTTAAAGGAATTTGGATACCACACGACGAACTATTTCTAATATACAAGTG
>NZ_QRDZ01000031.1 GCF_003386235.1 Cohnella phaseoli | reverse complement strand
GAATGGGTCATGAGTCTAGATGACCGGTCAAAATTCTTCTGGCCGAGAAAGAACGTGAAATAAAGAGCATAACTGCGACATGAGTCGGTTTGATATGGAAGACTCCGGAATTAGGGGGTCGCACCGTAATTGTGCCGAATATTGCCCATCATCTGAAAATAAGGCGGGATATCCGCTTAATTTCAAAAGTAAAGTGCGGCAAGAAAGTCTTGACAACGAATGTGTACTAAGGGCATAATACGCATGTGGTGTATGAACTACTTAGTACACACACTTAAGGCGATTGCGAGGTAGCGGAATGAGAACAGGCGGAGGCTGGGAGGAAGTCGAGTTCAACAGCCGGGAACCGGTCTATCTGCAGGTAGTACGGCATTTCAAAGAGATGATCGTCGCGGGGAAGCTGGGGGCCGGTCAGGTAATCCCTTCGCGGAGAGAACTGGGAACGCTGCTGAAAATCAACCCGAATACGGCGCAGAGATCCTACAAGGAGATGGAGGAACGTAAATTGATCGTAACGGAAGGAAATTCGCCAAGCCGAATTACGCGAGACGACTCCGTGCTACAGGCGATTCGCGCCGAGTTGCTGGGAGAAGCGGTTGACGCCTTCGTCGCGGCGGTCCGCAAGGTCGACGTTCCGGTCGACGAATTGCTTGATCTGGTGAAGAGCAAATACATAGAAGCGTTGTCCGTCAATCCTGCGCATGCCGATAAGGAAGGGAGCGGAGAACGGCTATGATCGAGCTGAAGGAGGTCCGCAAACGGTATCGCGGGCGCAACGTGCTGAACGGACTTAGCTTTACGGCGGAGAAGGGCAGCATCACTTGCCTGATCGGCATGAACGGAGCGGGCAAATCGACGATCATGAAGGCGATTATGGGCCTTGTTCCTATTAAGGAAGGCCAAATTCTCATAGACGGCAAACCGCGGGGAAAATGGATGTACGAGAAAGTCAGCTTCGTTCCGGATCATCTCACGATGCCGCTGGGTATGAAGATGTCGGAAGGGCTGACGTTTATGGCGGATTTCTACGAGAGCTGGAACGCGGAGCGGGCTGCCGAATTGATGCGTTTTTTCCGGCTCGAGCCCAAGGAGAAAATCGGCAATCTGTCGAAAGGGACGGCGGCGAAATACAATCTTGTGCTCGGACTGGCGCTGAATTCGGAATATGTATTGATGGATGAGCCGTTTTCCGGAATCGACTTATTCAGCCGGGAGATGATCGCTGATGTTTTCTCCAGCGAGTTGATTGAAGAACGCGGCGTTCTGTTGACGACGCACGAGATCGACGAGGTGGAGTATCTGATCGACAAAGCGGTCATTTTGCAGGACGGGAAAGCGGGTTTGGAATTCGACTGCGAAACGATGCGCAGCGAACAAGGCAAGTCGATCGTCGACGTGATGAGAGAGGTGTATTCGCGTTGAGGAACTACCTGAAGCTTCTGCATATAGAAATTCATCGGTTTCGATCTATATTGTTTGTTCTTATGGGGTTGACCGCGCTGGTCCAGATCTGCGCGATCGCGTTTAGTACCATTGGAGAGATAAATGAAAGAAACGCCTATTTTCAGCAAACGGGAAAACCGGCCGAGACTTTTTTCGCCGCTATGTCCTTCACCCGCATGGTGCAAAACACGCAATTCTGGTTTGCCGTTCCCGTCGGGCTCAGCATCGCCGTTCTGGTCATTTATGCGTTTCTAATCTGGTATCGCGATTGGTTCGGAAGAAGCACGTTCGCGTTTCGGCTTCTGGCGCTTCCTTCTGAACGCAGGAATGTTTATTTCGCGAAGCTGACCGCTATTTTAACATTTATATTCGCAATGCTCGGCTTTCAACTTCTGCTTATGCCCATCTGCAGAGCGGTCTTTACGATGATCGCGCCGGCCGATCAAATACAGCCTTCCTTTATCGCGGATGCGATTTTCGCCAATCAGGCGTTTAAGATTTTGCTGCCGCGTTCGTTTGGGGAATTTTTCGCCAACTATGGCTTGGGCATCATCGCGCTGCTTATTCTGTTCGCGTCGATTTTGCTGGAACGGAGCTATCGTTGGCTTGGCATCGCATTGGGGCTTGCCTACGCCGGCCTATGCGCCGCGTTAATGTTTTTTCCGCCTCTGGCGCTTGGCGCGGAATACTCTGTAGGTTATCTGTATACCGAAGAAATTTATGCGATTCAGATCGCGATTGACCTATTGATAGCTATCGTCTCGGTCTGGTTGGGATTGTATTTGTTGAAGAAAAAAGTATCGGTGTAAGGGGAGACGGCGAACGATGAAACGTTACATTTTGTCGATGGCGCTTGGCGTATTCGCTGTCGGCGCGATCGGGACGTATTACGCGTCCGGCACGGAAGGGGATGCGCCCCTATACAAGCTGGTTACGCTGGAAGGCGATGTTCAGGAAGCCGCCAATATGCAGCTGGGCGGCCACTATATTGGCGGAGTCGGATCAAAGGCTCTTGAGCTTACCGTCGCAGGAACGAAATACCAATTAGCGCCGTCGTTTTACGAGAAATATTTGCAGGATAACCGGTTTTTGACGACGCAGTACGAGGACATGAAGGCGTTGAAGCAGGAGCATCGGAATTTTATGCGAGGGAGAAGCAGCATCGACAGCTTCTATAGGGATTCGGATTGGGTCATCTATGCCGACGCCGTTCTTTACGATCCCAGCAGCGAATATGATTGGCGGTCGGAGCTAAGAATGGACGTCCTGGAAGAGGCCACAGGTAAAGTCGCCAAGCATCGGATCGATCTGGACGAATCGAATATCGAATGGTTCCGCGTGAACGACGTTCAGCGTATCGGCGACGAGGTGCATATTCTGGCTCAGGTGAGACAAAGAGCCAAGCTCCCCGAAGGAGGCTGGAAAAGTCTCTCTGAGGAATTTCGCGATTATGTCGTCGATCTCGGCAGCGGCAAGCTGCTTCGTCGGGACGTATTAATGTCGGAGCAACTGAAAGCGACTGCCGGCACCTCTGGAACCTCGGAGGCAGAGCCCGCGGCGAACGTGATCAGGAGCGACCTCAGCCTCTCCATCGCTCCCAGCGAGAGGACCTCCCAGCCTTCGGAATACGTCGTATTGCAGATGAGCCGAAGCAGTACAACTGGCGGCGAAGGAGTCAAAGAAAAGACGACACTCGTTCGCAAGTACGCAGTATACTCTTACCGAACCGGCAAGCTGACTCCGCTGCCCGAGTCTTCTACCGATATTAGTGCGTATTCGCACAGCCAGAGCGAACTTAACGGGGATATACTCACTGTTATGTATTTTGATAATCGGAGCTTGGCGATTGCTCGCTATAATGTCGCGACAGAAACGCTGGATCCAGACGAGCTTACGTTGACGGCGAAGCAGGCGGGCGGGCAGTCGATTAAGAGCGTAACTTTGGCGCAAGACCGCGTGTATGCTTTGCTTTCCTCGGAGGACTCGAGTAAGGCTGGCCTTGCCGACAGCAGACAGATTACGGCCGTCGTGCTGGATGCGGGCAGCGGAAAGACGTTGTACAGAGGAGAAGCCGCATACGAGGGGCCGGCAGACAAAGCCGAAGAGTTCCGCAAAAAACTGTGGTTGACCAACATTTATGCGAACCGTTCGTAACCTGAGAGGCACGCAGAGTTGGGAAGAGAGGATCGCGCTGCTTAGAAGGCTGGAGGAGGTCGGCTATTCGATCGCTTACTACGTACTGCGCTGCGAGGAGCTTGCCGAGGAAGCGACCCGGGCAGCGCTCCTACAGGCGGGCTCGGACCGAGAAATCAGCGAATTGCCAGCTGAGGCGCAGAGAGAGAAATTCTCCCGGCTGGCGATGAGCACGGCGATAGCGGTAAGGCGCGAGAAGCTGCTTCGCGAGGCCAAATAACGACCGTTTGGAAATTTACCGGAAATTTTATGGATTTACAATATGATTCGTATGAAATAGTTCGTATTAACGGTAACTTTATAGTTCGTCCGAGCGGTAACTGTATAGTTTGTATAAACGGCAACTTTATTGTTGTAGGAACGAGCGCATATTGTACGAATTCTTCATATAAGTGAGGTTCGAATAGCGCCTGTGGTTCGAATAGCGCCGGATTTCTGAAGTTTGTACGATACGTCATACAAATCGGTCGAGAGTGACGGCCAAAGGGTTGATTTTATACGATTTATCGCACAAAGTACCATAAACGGGGGCTCGAAACCGGACTTTTATACAAAGAATCGTACAAAAGGCTCGGAGGCCAAGCCCGCCAATGCAGAAAAGAGACTGTTCCCTAAGCAGAGTTGCTTATGGGACAGTCTCTTTTGTTTTATTGCTTGCGAATATGATAGACGCATTTGCGGTCGCCGGAGGCGAGGCAGTCGGAGCGAGTGACTTCCGCACCGAGCAGCGATTCGAACAGCTTAAGCTCGCAGGCGCAAGCCTGCTTGTATTTACCCGCGACCTGCGAAATCGGGCAATTGTACTCGGTGAGCCTGAACTCGTCTTCCGAATCCTGCTCCCAGGTTGCCATGTATCCGTTCTCGTTCTGAATGTCCGACAACGCGGCAACCTTCGCATCGAGCTCTTTGCCCGCCATCTTCGTTTCATACCGTTTCAACAGAGTCGCCTTGCGGCGCTCGAAGAGGAGGTTCACCATCGACTCTCCGGCTTCGTCTTCCAATTCCGTGAGCAAGTCGAGGGCAACGGTATGGTATTTCTTCGGAAAATAGTCGTCCGCCCGAGCGGTAAGACGATAGACGGCCGCAGGGCGTCCCATCGGCAGCCGGATCGTCGTCGATTCAATCAGATCGTCCCGCTCGAGATTGGAAATATGCCGCCTTACGGCCATGCCGGTAATGCCAAGCTGATCGGTCAGCTCTTTGGCGGTCAGCTCTCCGGACGTTTTCAGCATTTGCATAATTCGGTTGCGGGTAGACTGATCCAGATCTTCCTTCAATACGTCACCTCCCGGATCAACCGGCCGATCCGGCTGCGGTCAAATCATGTTCGGCGCAAGCCGACGAGCAGTATCCGCGATGCTCCTCTTCGCACTTGTCGCATACGAGATGCTGCAGATGGCAGGTATCGTCCGCACAATTGATATAGCGGTCCGTCTTCGTTCCGCAGTGATGGCATTCTCCGACAACCGTATGCTCGTCGGTCTGATTGATGCGCACCGAAATTCGTTCATCGAACACGTAACAGTTGCCGTCGAAGCCGCGCCCTTGCACTTCCGGATCCTTCCCGTAGGTCACGATTCCGCCGTCAAGCTGATAGACGTCGTTAAAGCCTTCGTTCTTGAGCACGGCGGTTAGCATCTCGCAGCGAATGCCACCCGTGCAATAGGTGAGAATCGGCTTGTCCTTGTGCTCGGTCAGATTGCTGCGAATCCATTCCGGAAATTCCCGGAACGTCTTGAGGTCCGGCTTGATCGCGCCGTGGAAGTGGCCGAGATCGAATTCGTAGTTGCTGCGGCCGTCGAGGATGATCACGTCGTCCTGCTGCATTTTCTCATGGAACTGCTTCGGCGTAAGACGCGCGCCTCCGTCAACGTTCGGATCGAGCTCCTTATCGTAACGCAAGGTGACAAGCTCTTTTTTATAGCGAACGAATATTTTCTGGAACGCATGCTCGTCGACTTCATCGATCTTGAACAGCAAATCAGAGAAGAGCGGGTGGGCATGCATGGCGGCAATATAGGCGTCGGTCTGCTCCGTCGTGCCGGAGAGCGTTCCGTTGATTCCTTGATCCGCGATCAGAATCCGGCCTTTAATGCCGAGCTCTTTGCAAAATTGCAGATGCTCCGCAGTGAACGCTTCGGCGTCCGGAATTTGAACATATTTATAGAACAAAAGAATGCGATAAGCTTTGGTAGACATGGTTAACACCTTTCCGTCGACTATTGCAATTAGCCGTTAGTATATTTATCGTAGCGGTTCCCTGCCACTTAGTCAACATATGCGTTTAATAAGTGGCATGGATGAATTTTCTGATCTAGGGAATAATTCGCGTATGTTATTTCGATACAGCCTGCCTTATGAGGAGGAAGATTCCATTGACCAAGCGACAATCGAAGCAGCCGGTGGACGAGTCGCGCCGCAAGTTCCTCAAGTACTCGGGCGCGGCGCTTGGCGGAGCGGTCGTCGGCGGCGTGATCGGCGGTCTTGTCGGCTCGAATCTGAACAAATCCGCGAAGGAAGCGCCGACCCCGCAAGAGTCGGAGGAGACTCCTACCGCTCGGGATCAGGATTACAATCATGCGCTTATGTTTTTCTCGCAAGAGCAGTTTCAGACGACGGAAGCCGCGGCCGAGCGCATTTACCCGAAGGACGACAACGGCCCGGGAGCTCAGGAGCTCGGCGTCGCCTTCTTCATCGATCACCAGATGGCCGGCGCATACGGCTTTAACGCACGGGAGTATATGTCGCCCCCGTTCTATAAGGCCGAGGCTTCTCAGGGCTACCAACTGACATTCAAACGGCGGGAGCTTCTGGCCCTCGGTCTGGACGCGCTCAACGAATACAGCGAACAGAAGCATAATAAGAAGTTCTACAAGCTGTCGCCGGAGGAGCAGGATGCCGTATTGACCGCTTTTGAGAAGGACGAGGTCGATTTGAAGGACGTGCCGGCTTCCGCCTTTTTTGCGATGCTGCGCAATTTGACCATCGAAGGCGCGTACGCCGATCCGCTTTACGGCGGCAATCGCAACATGGACGGCTGGAGAATGCGCAATTACCCCGGCAACCAGATGAGCTTTACGGAGGAGATCGAGAAGGAAGAGTTTATCAAAATGGAACCGCTCAGTCTGCGCGATCATCTGCAAACAAGTTAAGGAGAGAAGTTATGGCGAACAAGCTTCCTAAAGTCCCCGTCGTCATCGTCGGCATGGGGTGGGTGGGCGGCATTATCGCAGCCGAGCTGACCAAAGCGGGTATTTCCGTCGTCGGCCTGGAAAGAGGCAAAAGCCGCAGTACGCAGGATTATTACCACGTCCACGACGAGCTTCGCTACGCCTCGCGCTATGAGCTGATGCAGGATCTGTCCAAGGAGACGGTCACTTTCCGCAACACGGAGAAAATGCGGGCGCTGCCGATGCGTTCCTACGGCTCGTTTCTGATGGGAGATGGAGTGGGCGGAGCGGGCGTGCACTGGAACGGTCAATCCTACCGGTTTCTGCCGTACGACTTCGAAATTTACACGAAGACGGCGGAACGCTACGGCAAAAATAAAATTCCGCAGGACATGACGATCCGGGACTGGGGCGTCACTTACGACCAGCTTGAGCCGTATTTTGTCAAGTATGAGCAGATGGCGGGAATTTCGGGTCCTGCCGAGCTTCCCGAGCATCTTGGGAAAATGTCCAAGCCGTTTCCAACCCCGCCAATGAAAACGACGCCGGCGATGAAGCTGTTCACGGACGCGGCGACAAAGCTCGGCCTGCACCCGTACATCATCCCGTCGGCCAACCTGTCGCAGGATTATACGAATCCCGACGGAATCGAACGAGCGGTCTGCCAATATTGCGGCTTCTGCGAGCGCTTCGGCTGCGAATACGGCGCGAAGGCGGACCCGGTCGTCACCGTGCTGCCAGTTGCTCAGAAGAGCGGCAAGTTCGAGCTGCGCACGTATTGTAACGTGACGGAGATTATGCATGACGGGAAGAAGGCGACGGGAGTCAAATACGTCAATACGCTGACAGGCCAGGAATCGGTGCAACCAGCCGACGTCGTGGTGCTGGCCGGCTACGTATTTACCAATGTCCGTCTATTGCTGATGTCCAAGCTTGGGCAGCCGTACGATCCGAAGACGCAAAAGGGTGCGGTCGGCCGCAATTACGCCTATCAGACGAACGGGGCCGGCAGCTCCGTCTATTATGAGGACCGGGAGTTCAATTTGGCGATGGGCGCCGGATCGCTAGGCAGCTGTCTGGACGATTATAACGGCGACAACTTCGATCACGGCGACTTGAAGTTCCTTCACGGAGCGAACATCCGGTTTACGCAGACCGGACTGCGCCCGATTCAGTATCAACCCGCTCCGGCGGACGGACCGAGATGGGGACAGGCGTTCAAACAGGCAACGCTCCATAACGCCAACCGCATCCTCGGCATTTCGGGTCAAGGGGCAAGTATGCCTAACCGCTATCACTATCTGGATCTCGATCCGGAGTATAAGGACTCGCTTGGCTTGCCTCTCATTAGAATGACCTTCGATTTTCTCGATCACGATCGCGAGCTGGTGAAGTTCATCGCGAGCAAAACGAAGGAAATCGCCGATCAAATGGGCGGAACGAAAACGACGGTAAACGATACGATCAAACAGTACAATATCGTGCCGTACCAATCGACGCACAATACCGGGGGAACGATTATGGGCGCCGATCCGGATACGTCCGTCGTTAACAGCTATTTGCAGATGTGGGATGCGGAAAATGTGTTTATTTGCGGAGCGTCCAACTTTCCGCACAATGGCGGCTACAATCCGACGTCAACGGTAGGCGCGCTCGCCTACAGAGTCGCGGAGGGCATCGAGAAGTACATGAACAAAGGCGGTTCTCTCGTATGAGCGCCTCTCGGGGCGGGGAGACGGGGGAGCGCGCCGGGGCCGAATGGGTCGCGCATCTGACGGAGCTGCGCAGGCGGCTCATCTATGTCGCGGCCTGGTTCGTCGCTTCTCTCTGCCTGGGGCTGTATGTTTCTCCGCGCGTGCTCGGTTACGTGAAGGGTCATGTCGGGTCCGTAGAGGTAGATTGGAGCGTATTTTCGCTTACCGACGGTCTGGTCGTGTACATGAAATGCGCGCTGCTCGTCGGCGTTGTCCTGACGCTGCCGATGCTGCTCTACCATTTGTGGGCGTTCTCTCGCCCAGGCATGACCGAATCGGAGGCGAAGGGCACGCTCCTCTATGTTCCGGCATCGTTCGCCCTGTTCGTGGCGGGAGTCGGATTCGGATACGCCGTTGCGATTCCGATGATGATCCGCTTTATGATGAAACTGAACCAGAGTATCGGAGCGACGGAGGTATACGGCATTCACCATTACGTCAGCTTTCTTGTCAGCTTCCTGCTCCCGATGGGCATTGCGTTCGAGATGCCGCTGGCGATGCTGTTCCTGACGCGGCTCGGCTTATTGACGCCGGATAAGCTCAAATCTGCGCGCAAATATTCTTACGTCGGTCTGGCCATTCTCGGCTCGCTGATTTCGCCGCCGGACTTCGCTTCGCATCTGTCGGTTACGATTCCATTGATTGCGCTGTTCGAGATCAGTGCGTTTATCTCCGTCCGATATTACCGACGAAGAAGCTCGCTTATCTCGCTCGGTCAGGTCTAACCGCATATCGTTTCTATTCGATTACACAGGAGGGAGGTGTAGCCATGTTCAACAACATCGGCGTCTCGGGGCTGATCATCATTCTGGTCATCGCCTTGATCGTGTTCGGCCCGGCCAAGCTTCCGCAGCTTGGCAGAGCCTTCGGCGACACGCTGCGCGAATTCAGAAATTCCACCAAAGGGATCGTGGACGAGGACCTTGCGGACAAGCCCGCCGTTATCGAGATCGATAAAGCCAAAAGCTAGATAAACGACCTGCGCCGTTGCCGGGGCAGTCCCGATAGTCATGTTCAGTGACTAGGGGGCTGCCCTTTTACTTTTTTATCGTCGGCGATTTGTATAGAAATCTTTCAGATTTGCATTGTAGAATATTATGGGGGATTTTTGCCTTATCAGCTATTCAATCTTTTCCGAGCTTTACCGATGAGAGATGGAGAGAGCCGTTCGGCAGCTGTCTCGCATTCATTTTTACACTCCATATTAAAGGCAGGTAGTTGCATGCAGCATGTTCACGGTTCTTACGACACGGCCCTTGTTGTTTTTTCTTACATCGTTGCGGTAGTCGCTTCGTATACGGTATTGGATTTGGCGGGACGCGTGAGCGAATCGTCCGGCTTCAGCCGTTCAGTGTGGCTTGTGTTCGGCGGCGCTGCGATGGGAATGGGCATCTGGTCGATGCACTTCGTCGGGATGCTGGCGTTTACGCTAGACGTTCCCGTAGCCTACGACCTCACGCTTGTCATCGTTTCCGTTCTCGTTGCCATCCTTGCCTCCTACATCGCTCTTAAGATCGTAGGGCGAAAGCAACTGACGACGGGAAGCCTGATAGTCGGAGGGGTGCTGTTGGCAACCGGCATTTCGGCTATGCATTATATCGGCATGGCGGCTATGCTGATCGATATTACCTACGATCCGCTCTGGTTCGCGGCGTCTATACTCATCGCCCTGGTCGCATCGATCGCGGCTTTATGGCTTGCTTTCTATTTTCGCAAAGGGGGCGAAAGAGGGGCGGTCTGGAAAAAGCTCGGCAGCGGACTCATTATGGGCGGCGCCATCGTGGGGATGCACTATACGGGCATGTTTGCCGCGCAGTTCCATATCGGCAGCCATTCGGAGCTTGCCTCCGGTCTGCTGCTCGATCAGAAGCGGCTTCCTTATTTCATATCGGGAGGCACGCTGTTTACCCTTGGGCTTTCGCTGCTTGGCATCTATATCTCCAAACGCTTTTCCCACAAGGATTCGGAGCTCGAGTTGAAGTCGCACGAAATCCATCTTAAAAATCAGGAGCTGCAGCGCTTGAACGACCACCTGGAAGAGCTTGTCCGCGAACGTACGGCGCAGTTGGAGAAGGCGCACGACGAAGCGATACAGGCGAACCGGATCAAGAGCCAGTTTCTGGCCAATATGAGCCACGAGCTCAGAACGCCTTTGAATGCGATTATCGGCTACAGCGAGATGCTGGTCGAGGAAGCGGAAGAGCTCGGAGAGCCGGCCTTCGCCGCAGATCTGGAGAAGATCGGCAAGTCGGGCAAGCATTTGCTTGCGCTGATCAACGACGTTCTCGACATTTCCAAGATTGAAGCCGGCAAAATGGATGTTTATCTGGAAACGTGCGAGATTGGCGGCGTGCTCCAAGAGGTGCTGTCCACGGTTAAGCCGCTGGTTGAAAGCAACGGCAACCGGCTTGAGACGCAATGGGAAGAAGCAGCCATGACGACCGATGTTACAAAGCTGCGCCAAATCTTGCTTAATCTGCTTAGCAACGCCGCCAAGTTTACCAGCGAAGGTACGATTCGGATCGAGGGCCGCTGTATGGAGAAAAACGGGATTCAGGGCTATTCGATCCGCGTGACGGATTCCGGAATCGGGATGACGGAGGAGCAGATGGCCAAGCTGTTCCAGCCGTTTATGCAGGCGGACTCGTCCACGACGCGCAAGTACGGAGGGACGGGGCTTGGTCTGGCGATCACGCAGCGCTTCTGCGAGCTGCTTGGCGGCGACATTGCGGTGGAGAGCAAGCTCGCTGAAGGCAGCGCGTTCATCTGCTGGTTCCCGCTCTCGGCAGGCGGCGAAAGCCAACAGGCGGCATTGCAGTTGGATAAGCTGGAGGAGATGAGCGGCGAAGCCGAATTTATTGCCAATCAACAGCCGAGCATTCTGTTGATCGATGACGAGCCGGTCAACGGGCAGCTGATGCAGAAATATCTTGTCGACGAAGGCTGGTCGCTGGTGTTTGCCGAGAGCGGTGCGGAGGGCTTGCGGCTGACGAGGAAACTGAAGCCGAAGCTGATCTGCCTCGACATTCTGATGCCCAGCATGGACGGCTGGAGTGTGCTGTCGGAGCTTAAGAGGGATCCCGAGCTGCGGGACATCCCCGTCATCATTCTGTCGATGACCGACGACAAGCCGCTTGGCTATTCGCTAGGCGCTTCGGAATTTCTGACGAAGCCGCTGGACCGGGAACAGCTTGTGACCGTAATCGACAAATATTTATCGGATTCGGCAGGGAGATCCGTGCTTGTTGTCGAAGACGATGCGACGACAAGCGAGATGATGGTCAAGCTGCTGGGCAAGGACGGCTATTCCGTCGTAACGGCAGGCAATGGCAGACTTGCGCTGCAGCAGTTGGCGGCCGAAATGCCGGGGTTGATTTTGCTGGACCTGATGATGCCCGAGATGGACGGCTATCAATTTCTGGCCGAGCTTAGAAAACATAAAGAGTGGTCTACCATCCCCGTCGTTGTCGTGACCGCGAAATCGATGGGGGCGGAAGATAGCATGAGGCTTAACGGCTATGTAAAAGGGGTGCTGCAAAAAGGCTCGTTCGAGCCCAAGCAGCTGCTTGCGGAAGTTCGCCGGTATATGAACGATCAACAGGAGGTGGTTTGATGCATACGATTCTTCTGGTGGAGGACAACGAGCTGAATCGGGATATGTTATCCAGAAGACTCGTTCGCAAAGGCTACCGCGTCCTGACGGCCGAAGACGGACAAGTCGGCGTCGACCTTGCGACCGCCGAGCTGCCGGATGTCGTGCTCATGGACATGAGCCTGCCGGTCATGGACGGCTGGGAGGCGACGCGGACGTTGAAGAGCAACCCCAAGACGCGCTCTATTCCGGTCATCGCGCTGACGGCCCATGCGATGTCGGGAGACGAGAAAAAAGCCTACGAGGCCGGATGCGACGACTTCGATACGAAGCCGGTCGAACTTCCGCGGCTGCTCGGCAAGATCGAAGCGGCCCTGATCAAGACAGAATAGAATGGAGTGCGTGCGCCCATGGAGGCCAGCTCAGACGCGAAAATATTGATCGTTGACGATCAAGAGTATAATGTAAGCTTGCTGGAGCGCATATTGACCCGTGCGGGGTTTCGCCGCATACATAGTACGCTCGATCCGCTTGAGGTGCAGCGCATGGTTGCAGAAGTCGAGCCGGACATCGTCCTGCTTGATCTGCATATGCCCGGCATGGACGGTCTGGAGGTGCTGAGGCGAATCCGCGAGCAGGTAGGCAAAGACCAGTACTTGCCGGTTCTCATGCTGACCGCGGACACGACGTCCGAAGTGAAGCAGCAGGGACTCCAGGCCGGAGTCAACGATTTTCTCGCCAAGCCGTACGATCGGACGGAAGTTGTGCTGCGCATACGCAACCTGCTTCAGACGAGACAGCTGCATCTGCAGCTGCAGGAGCACAATCGAACGCTGGAAGAGAAGGTGGAAGAGCGGACGATGGAGCTTAGCAAAGCCCGGCTGGAGATGATTCTGCTCCTCGGGCGGGCGGCGGAATATCGCGACGATATGACCGGTCAGCATACGCAGAGAGTCGGCGAGCTATCGGCCCTAATCGCCAGGCGGCTGGGGTTCCCGGACAAGGACGTCGATCTGATCCGCAGGGCGGCGCCGCTGCACGATATCGGCAAGATCGGCATCCCCGACGATATTTTGCTTAAGCCCGGCCGCTTCGAGCCCCACGAATTCGAGCGGATGAAGACGCACACGACGATCGGCGCGGACATTCTCGAAGGCAGCTATTTCAATATTTTGCAATTGGCTCGCGTCATTGCGCTGTCCCACCACGAGAAATGGGACGGGTCCGGTTATCCCGAGGGCTTAGCCGGTGAGGGAATTCCGATCGAGGCGCGAATCGTCGCTTTAGCCGACTTCTACGACGCGCTTACGCACGAGCGTCCGTACAAACGAGCGTGGACGCCGCAGGAGACGCTGGAGGAAATCGTTCGTCAGCGTGGCGTTCACTTTGATCCCCAAATCGTCGACACGTTCGTGGAGCTGTTCCGCGAATGCGATCTCCATCAACTTATCGAGCTATCATCCTAACCTTAGCGGCCGATCCGGCCGCTTTTTTTTCATCGAATTGTAAGGAAACTGGCGCCCGGTCGTCTAATCTATGAGCAGTGAGCCGTTTGGGAGAGGAGGAGCAGCCATGGACGACAAAGCGCGAATCGAGCAGTGGTTTACAACATACGGGTCGGACATTCATCATTTTCTCGTGTATTACACGGGAAGGAGTCAAGCGGAGGATCTGGTGCAGGAGGTTTTCGTCAAGGCGCTTAAAGGAAGCCGGAAGTATCAGGGGCGGGCCAATCCGAAAACATGGCTCATCTCGATCGCCCGGAGAGTCGCAATCGACGAGTACCGAAAACGGCGAAGAAGCAGACTGCTGCCGCTGCGGCTGCTCGGCGAACGAAAGGCATCGGAAGCGACTCCGGAGGATTTGGCGATCCATCGTCAGGACATCGCGGATGTGTACCGAACGGTCATGAAGCTGAAACGGACGTACAGAGACGTATTGCTGCTGCGCATCATGCAGCAGCTGTCCACGACCGAGACGGCGGAGGTGCTCGGCTGGACGACGGCGCAAGTCGACGTGACGCTGCATCGCGCGATCCGCAAGGCAAGAAGCATTCACGGAGCGCTGGAAGGAGGCGTTAAACATGCAGAGACTATCAAACGGAGATAGCCGGATCGATCTGCTCAAGGAGCTGCCGCGAAGACCGCTCGAGCCGGCAGCGGAGCAAGCGATTTTACAAGCTCTTAGAGAGGAGGAGAAGCGAGGGACCGTCAAGCGAAAGCGAAGGACACGGCGCTATGCACTGCTGGCCGTTCCGGCTGTAGCGGCGTTGATCGCCTGGGGGCTGCTCTCCGGGGTAGTTAATCGTGCGGCCGACGGGCTCTTCGGGTCGCGGCCCGCCGTCATGCATACCGTAGAGCTCAGCCCGCTGTTCGACTTGCTGGATAAGGATGGGAGCGTCGTTTATCCGGACCGGTTAAGAGGGATACAAGGGAAAATTGCGTATTCCGAGTATTGGGGGGACTTCGTTGCGAATTCGGGTCACGCATTGTCCAAAATATTCTGGTACGTCTGGGGCGATCCCCAGCGATTAAACGGCGCTACGCTGGTCGCCACCGGGGTCGATCTCTCCACAGGCAAACAATTTCTGGTTAACGAAACGAAGCTGTCGGGTCCGATCTACGGCGCCGATGCTCATACGGTCACGCGGTTCAACAAATTCCCGAGCAAAGGGACGTGGCGAATCGACGTTGAAATCGACGGGGAGCCGTACGGTTCAATCGTCATTCATGTGAAGGATGAGTACATTCATACGAAATCCTCCAGCTTCCTCTTGTCGAAGGACGATGCGAAGGCGGGCTCGACGGAGACGACTTTGACCGTTAACGGGCACGATCTGGCGGATACCCTGGACGTTATCGTTCAGCCTGTCGGACGAACCGGCGAGGCGCGCAGACTTCATTTCGTCAAAACAGAGGAATATGTGCAGTCGGATGGCCTCGTTCCGGTTACCGAATATTCCGGCAGCCTGATCTTCGACGCCCCGGGCGAGTGGCGGATTGAGGTTCTCGGAGAGAAAACGGTTGTTGAAGTGCGTTCTTAGCCAGTGCCAATGTCCGGCATTGTTGCAGCTTTTGATTGACAACCGGCTCATTCCGGTTCTAAAATGTGAGTAAACACTCACTTTTATTGAGGGCGGAGGCTGAGCATATGGGGATTGCCGTTCAGGTGGAACAAGTCGGCAAAAGCTACGGCAAGAAGACGGTGCTTCAGGACGTGTCGCTGCAAATGCGACAAGGCCAGATTTACGGTTTGATCGGTCCGTCGGGAGCGGGGAAGACGACGCTGGTCAAAATGCTGGTCGGCATGGAGCGCGCCGATACGGGAGCGGTGAACGTACTGGGCCAAGCCAAGCCGAATCTGAAGCTGCTTCAGGACATCGGCTACATGGCGCAATCCGATGCGCTCTACACGGAGCTGACGGGTGAAGAGAATTTGAAGTTTTTCGCCTCCTTGTTCAAGCTGGGCAAGGAAGCAAGAAAAGAGAGGATCCAATATGCGGCGGGGTTGGTCAACCTGGCGGGGGAGCTGGGCAAGCGAGTGTCCGCCTATTCCGGGGGAATGAAACGGAGACTGTCGCTCGCCGTCGCCCTTATTCAGAACCCGCGTTTGCTCATTCTGGACGAACCGACGGTTGGCATCGATCCCCAGCTTCGCGTGTCGATCTGGAACGAGCTGCTGCGGTTAAAGCGGGAAGAGGGGAAGACGATCGTCGTTACGACGCACGTCATGGACGAAGCGGCCAGATGCGATTACCTTGCATTGGTTCGCGACGGTCGCATTCTCGCTTCGGGAACGCCGCAGGAGCTGTTGGCGCAGTACAAGGTGGACAATTTAGAAGGCGTATTTCTGGCGGCGGGAGGCTCGGGCCGATGAGAACGAGAGCGCTGATCGCCAGAATTTGCCGTCAGATGGTCAGGGACAAGCGAACGCTGGCGCTACTATTCGTTGCGCCGCTGCTTGTATTAACGCTGATGTATTATATACTGAACGGAGGAGAGGCGAACGAGCCGAGACTGGGGATCGTTCATGGGGACTCTGCTCTTCAGGGAATGCTGGAGAAGGCGGGAATCGTCGTTGTGCCGGTGTCCGACGCTTCCGCCGGAACAATCGAGGAGCACAATCTGGATGCCGTGTTGACGGTGGATGGCGGCCGTCCCGCCCTGACGCTGGAAAATGCGGATCCGACGCAGGCGAAGGCACTGCGGATGAAGATTGGACAGATCGCCGCGCTGCAGTCGCTGGCCGGTCTCGGACTTCCGATGGAGGCGGCCGGCCAGTCGGAGATCGAAACGAGCTATATTTTCGGAGGTCCGGAGTCGTCGTTTTTCGATGTGCTTAGTCCGATTCTTGTCGGGTTTTTCGTTTTCTTTTTCGTCTTTCTTATTTCTGGCATCGGACTGCTCAGAGAGCGCACGACCGGTACGCTGGAGCGGCTGCTGTCCACGCCGATCCGCAGAGGAGAAGTGTTGACCGGTTACTTGGCCGGATACGGCATTTTCGCCGTCATCCAGACGGTGATCGTCGTCGTGTACGCGGTGAACGTGCTCGACATTCCGCTGGCGGGCTCGATCTGGAACGTTCTGCTCGTGAATCTGCTCGTCGCGCTCGTTGCGCTGTCGCTCGGCATTTTGCTGTCCACGTTCGCTTCGTCGGAATTTCAGATGGTGCAGTTTATTCCGGTCGTCGTCATTCCGCAAGTTTTTTTCGCGGGTATCCTGCCGCTGGACGGGATGGCGGACTGGCTGCAGGCGCTGGCGGTCGTAATGCCGCTCTATTACGCGGGAGACGCGCTGACGGGCGTCATGTATCGGGGCGAGGGCATCGGAGACATCGTGTCCAATTTGCTTGTGTTGGCCGCATTCGCCGCCGTCTTTATCGCCCTGAACGTATTTGCGCTGAAGAAATACCGTAAGTAAAGGAATGAGTGTATGTCTTCCAACAGTATTTTTGATCGAATGATCGCTTCCGCCAAGCAGTCGAAGAAGGAGACGGCCAAACAGCAGCGCATTGTGCAGAGCGCCATTGCGCTGTTCGCGGAGAAGGGGTACGCCAATACGTCGACAAGCGAGATCGCCAAGCATTCCGGAGTTGCGGAAGGGACGATTTTCCGCCATTACGGCACGAAGGAAAATCTGCTGCTGGCGATGATCGTGCCGTTTCTGAAGGAGTCGCTTCCGGCGATCGCGCAGGAGGTGTTCGAGGAGGTTCATCCGGCCAAACACGACCGCTTGGAGCAATTTCTTCGCGTCATGTTTTTGAATCGGCTGCGTTTTCTAAGGGAGAACAAGGAGATATTTCGCGTTGTCGTCAAGGAATTCGTCTACCGTGATGAGTTGCGCAGCGAGCTGATGGGGCATATCAACCGCGAGCTAGTCGGTTATCTGTTTCAGGCGATCGATCATTTCAAGGCGAAGGGGGAGTTGCCCGAGCTGCCGAACGAACGGCTGCTGCAACTGATCTTCCCCTTTATTTTCAGCAGATTTGTGCTGCGCTTTGCGTTGGCCCCGGAGGAGCCGCCCGGCAGCGACGAGGAGGAAGCGGATCTTGTTGTCGGTTTTATTATGCGGGGCATCGAGTCGCTTCGCTAAAATGAGGAACAGCCCAAGACGGCGGCGGGGAAGCCGGCCGACTTGGGCTGTTTCCTTTTACATCGTATCAAGAGCGCGAACGAATCTCCTGCCGCATGAACAGCAGATAGGTCGCGGCGAACGATAGCGAGGTTTCGGCGATCAGCGCCACGATATGCGGCCAGACGAGCAGCGTGCTCTGCCCGAACGACAGCGGCGTCGAGATGGCGAGGTATGCCTGCTCCTGTGTCACGAACGGATTCAGCGTGCGCACGTCCGGCAGCAGCAGCGTCGAGGCTGCCTCCTGGAACAGGTGAGCCGGGGAAATCCGCGACAGCAGCGTGAGCAGATTTTGCGCGTCCATATAACCTTGCACGTCGTTCGGATCGCTCGGCGTGAGCGCATTGCCGATCAGGTTGACGATCATGCCGTAGAACACGAGAAAGAAAATCCATACTGCGATGCCGCTAAGCGCGGACGTCGCCGCCTGCTTGAACCTGACCGAGAACAGCAGCGACAGGTTCAGCCATAGACCGACGTAGACGGTCGTTATGAGCAGCATCACGATAACGCGGCCGAATTCCTCGGGAGTCGGCGGATAGCCGATCGTGTACAGGCCCGTACCCATGACGAGAAAACCGAGCGAGAAGACGACGACGGCGATCAGCAGCAGACCGGCAACGAACTTGGCGACGAGGAAATCATCGCGATGAACCGGCTGCGACATCACCCGGCTGAGCGTTCCCTTGCTCCGCTCCGAATTGACCGCGTCAAAGCCGATGGCGATGCCGATCAGCGGGGCCAGGAAGGAGAGGAACGTCAGGAAGTTCGGCAGGCCGCTTGAAGATACCGTGAACATGCTCAGGAACAGGAAATTGGCGTCGCCGCCGGACGTCTGCGCTCCATCCTTCAGCGCCGTGACGGCCGTGTAGAGCGAGCCGATGCAGGCCAAGGTGACAATGCCGAGCAGGATGACGAACCGCCAGCTGCGAATATGGTCTCCGAACTCCTTCTGCACCATGACCCAGAAGGGGCTTGCGGTGCGCGGCGCGCCGGAGGAGACAGATGTTTTGCCCTCCGCCGCGCCCGTCTTGCCCGCCGTTCCCCGCAATTTGTTAACCCAGACGCTCACGCGACTCGCCTCCTTCGAAATAACGATGATAAATGTCGTCCAGCCCGTAGCGAAGAGGGCGCACGCCGAACAGGGATGCGCCGGCGTCGATGACAGCCTTCGTCAGCCCTGCGGTCGTGTCCTCCGTTCCGGAGACGACAACGGTCGCCAGCTCGGCGTTCGGGCTGTTGCTGTCCGAGAGACCTCCTCCGGGTGTGAGCTGCACGTCCGTTACGCCGTCTACGCCTCGCAATGCGGTCTCAAGCGATTCATTCCATGGCAGGACGTCCAGCTCGATCCGGTATGCCGGCGCACCGTCAAGCTGCCGCGACAACGTATCGATATCTCCGGAGGCAATCAGCCTGCCCTGAACGAACAAGCCGACGCGGTCGCAAATTTGCTGCACCTGATGCAGATGATGGGACGACAGCAGCACGGTTATCCCCTCGTTGCGGCTCAGATCGCGAATGAGCGCAAGCAGCTCGCGGACCCCTTCGGGGTCGATGCCGAGCGTCGGCTCGTCGAGGATGATCACCTGCGGATTTTTGATCAGAACGTCGGCCAATCCGAGCCGTTGACGCATCCCGCGCGAGAACGTGCCGGTCCGCTTGTGCGCGACCTCCGCCAATCCGACCCGCTCAAGCAGCAGCAGCGCGCGGCTCCGCGCCTCGGCCTCGGGGATACGATTCAACCTCGCCGTATAGACGAGATTGTCAAGCGCCGACCGATCCTCGTAAAATCCGACGTCGTCCGGCATGTATCCGACTTTGCGCTTGACCTGCATTGGATTTCGGGTCGCGTCAAGGCCGCATACGAGCGCCTCTCCCGAGGCGGGCTCCGTGAGGCCGAGCATCATCAGGATGGTCGTCGTTTTACCGGCGCCGTTAGGGCCGAGCAGGCCGTAAATTTCTCCCGGATAGATGTTCAGATTCAGACGGTCGACAGCGGTAAAGTCGCCGTACGTTTTCGACAGGTTTTTAAGCTGAATGACCGGTTCCGCCGCTTCGATCGTAGTCACTTTTACCGCCTCCCATATTTCCGGAACAGTCCGTAGATGCCGGCCAGCACGACAAGCACGATCAGCACGCCGATCCAGCCCCACAACACGGACGTTTCGACGGTGATGCGGAACGTGGCGGAAGCCGTTTTCTCGGGCGAGCTTGCGGTCAGGTTGGCGACGTAGTCGCCGGACAGCGCTTTGTCGGAAGCTTTGACGGTAGCGGTGACCGGAACGGATTGGCCGGCCGCAATGGAGCGGATCGTCTTCGGTTCGAACGTCACCTCCCAATTGGCGGGAAGCTGTCCGCTAAGGCTGACGTCGGTCACCTCCGCAGAACCCGTGTTTTGGACGACAAGCTCAAGATTGCGCGTTTTGCCGGCGGTAATGTCGGCGCTGAGCCGCTCGTCGACGGTCGTAAGCGAGAGGCCGTAAGATCCGGTAATAGCGGCTTCCACCTGAGCCTGCGCCGAAGAGCTTCCGCTTGCCGCATGAACGACGATCGGATACGTGTCTGCGGCTGCATTTTCCGCAGGGGTTACGTCGAGACTGACTGATTTGGAGCTGCCCGGCTCCACGTCAACGGAAGTAATGTTGCTGCCGCTTACGGAGAAGCGCACGTCCCAGCCTGACGGAGCTTCCGCAGTTAATGCGTACTGCTGCTTGGAAGCTGTTCGGTTGTCGAGCGTCAGACTGTAGGTGAACTTGGAATCCGAATGGCCTTCGCGATTGGGCTGATCGACCGACAGCTCGGATTTGTAGGAGCCTTGCTCAGCCACGTTAACCTTAAGCGGAAGCGTACCGAAATCGCCGGCGTTGAGCTTGAACGCATAATCGCCCTTATTGACCTCGAGCGGGACGGTCAGGCTAAGACTGAGTGATTGCGACTCCCCGGGCTTCACGGAAATTTGCCGGACGCGGTTGCCGCCCGCCGTCAGCTCGTATTTCCAGCCGAGACTTCCGACATCGAACGCGACGTCGGCCGAACGGATTTCGTCGGAGTCGTTGATGACGTCGATGGCGTAAGAGATCGTTTCGCCGGGAGAGACGGACAGGTACGTGTACGGCGTAAACAGCTTTAGCGGCGCCGCCGCAGCGAGCGACGCTCCGCCCATGAGCGCGCCTAGCAGCAGCATTAAGGCAAGCGCTCCGGATAATGATCTGGTCGATTTCTTCATGACAACCATTCCCCCTCAACTCCAAAAATTGATTTTCACCCCTATTACGTCCGGCCTTGGCGAACGGATTTAGCCGAAAGTTAAAAAATTGCTTAGCAGAAGCTTAAAGGAAGATAAAAAACGAATCGACCGGTTTTCATGAGGGCGGCTTTTTGATAATTTAGTTTCGAAAAGGGGTTGTGTGGGAGCAGCGCATTTTTTTGAACAACCTCTTAAATATGCGCGGAGGTGCGATGAACATGGGAACAAACTCTGGCAGACCGGGGTGCCAGGATCTGTTCGAGCTGTTTGCGCTCATGCGGGACGGCTCGATGGAGGCGTTCGATCGCTTCTACGGGCAGGCGGCTCCTTTGGTGATGGGAATTGCCGGGAAGCTGCTCGGCGGCGATCGGATGGAGATGGAGGACGTATGCCACGACGTGCTGCTGACCGTCATTTCGCAGCCGGAAAAGTACTCGCCCGAGAGAGGCTCGGTCGAAGCATGGCTGGCTGTGCTGACAAAAAGCCGCTGTATGGACCGATTGCGCAAACGCAGAAGGATCGTACTGGAGCAGAGAGAAGCTCCGTTCGAGCAAAGGTATGCCTGGGCAGGAGAAACAGCGCTTCCGGAGCAGCGCGTAATGGCGAAAATGGAAGGGGAGGCGCTTCGGCAGGCGCTGTCGGAGCTGGACGGCGTGCAGAGGCGGACGCTGGCCGAAGTGTATTACAGCCACCGCACCCGCAAGGAGCTGGCGGAAGCATGGCAGGTCCCGGTCGGAACGATCAAGTCGCGCGTGCGCTACGGTCTGAATCATCTCTCCAAGGCCATGGAGCGCCTCGGCTGGTCGAACGGCTCGAAAGGAGGGGGCTGACATGTTGGGCATAGATTGCGGCATACCGGACGAGCGCTGGGTAGATTACCACCTCGGCCAATTGGGCGCAGCCTCCTTAGAGGCGTTGGATAGACATGCTGAGAGCTGCTCCGCCTGCCGCAGCGCCTGTCTGCGCTGGGCCGAGCTGCTCGGAGTGTCGACGGAGCGCAGAAATGTTACCCGGAAGGCGTCGGCCAGCGATAAAGCGATGCGCGGTGTCGATTGGGACTCGACGGATGCAAACGCGATGGCGACTACGGATCAAGGGTTTGCGAGGGACGAGGAGTTGCCGTCAGCGCAAGTGTACCGCTCGCTGCGCCGACGGATGGCGATGCGGTCTCTGTTCCGCAAAGCGAAACGAAGACCGGGGAGAGCGGCGGCCAGTGTAATCGCGGCGCTGCTTGCCGTTGTTTTGATTGGGCTGTTCAAGTATTCGACAGCGCCGAATGAGCCGGCAGCTGCAGCTCCCCTGGCGGCGCAGCATTATGCACAACTGCACGAGCCTGAGGGGGCGAGGCTGATGGAGCTTCCCGGCACGCGCGTCATCATGTCTCCGGATATTGCCGAGTGGACGGCTTCAGCTTCCTCAGGCAGGCCGCGTCAAAGTTTGACGGTATGGGTCAATGACGATACCGAGGAACTGTTCGTGCTGATGGAGGGTGTGCTTGAATCGGATACGAGCGACGTTCAGGCATGGGCGGACAGCAGAAGCCGGCTTTCGAACTTGGGTTTGCTGGAGTTTCACAGCGGACAAGGCCATTTGTACTCGCGTTTTCGCGAAATGGCGGCGCTGGAGTCCTTGCGCTTTACAATCGAACCGAAAGGCGGAAGCGAGCTGCCGACGACTCCGGACAGCGCGCTAGTGCGGCTTGCGAGCGAATGATGGCATTTAGATAGTTAATGACATTAAGGATGCGACTCTCTTCGGGAGACGCATCTTTTTTTCTAAATTACGACGAAATTATGTCAAACGCGGCTTTACATAAGAACAGTTTGTCAAAATGTGATTTAATTCACAAACTGGATCGGAGTTCAAGATTATACTGGGATCAAGAAGAGGAAGGGAAGTGATCCCGTAATGAAACTACATGTTTCTATCCATGACATCCCAGTTACCGAGAATACGAATGATCTGCAATTGGAAACGTCCGTCGCCCGCGCCAGAGAAGAGCACGAAGCGTTGAAAAACGAGCTGAGAAGCATTTACGAGCAAGCTTGCGTTGTTCGCAACGACCCCGAGGAGAAGCGGCTCAATCGCGAAATCAGGCAGCTTCACGATTGCGTCAAGCTGTTCATGAAGCACTGGGCCGCGCATACCCAGTGGGAAGAGTCCGAATTGTTCCCGCAGGCGGCGACCTTTCTGGGAGCCGAGCCCGATTTGTTCTTGCTGATGGAGCAGGAATACGAGCTGGCCGATCAGTATTTGCGCACATTCATGCGAGCATTGGAGAAGGCCCGGTATCCGATCGGGCATGAAGAGGCAAGCAAGATGGCCTCGTACCTGATTCAAGCTTATGCGGTTCTGAACAATCGGTTCAGGGAAGAGGACGAAATCATGCTTGACCTGACGGATCGTTCCAATGCTTACGGCTTTTAGCCGAAGCGATCCATTTTCTTGCGAAAGGAGTGATTAAGATGCCCCAAGCGGTCAACTCCCCGTTGTACGAGCTGTACATGAGGTACGACCAGTGGAAGGAAGGACACGACGCGCTTTACGACAGGTTGTTGGAATTGTGCAGGTTAATGCGATGGAATCCCGGCAATTTCGATTACCCGTTCTGGGAAATCCATCATCGCGGCGTGCATGAGAAGTTCGTCGCCTTTATGGACGATTGGCAGAAGCATCTCTCTAAGGAAAAGCAGATCATTTACCCGTTTGCCAAAACCGCCATCTGCGGCGGAAAAATCGGCCCGGCAGCCGTGCTAGAGCAGGAGGACGCCATCGCCCGGCAGTTTTACGAAGCGTATCTGACGGCTGTCGCCGGCGGAGAGTCCCCTGAGGATTGTCTGTCGCGCCTTCTTCAAGTACTTATGATTATCACCGAGCATTTCAGAGTGGAGAATGAGACGATTGTTCCGGCGGCAGAGCGGTTGATGGACTCAATCGAATATATCGGATCTTAAACAACCAAGGGGAGGCTCGCATATATGGCAGCCAATGAGAAAGTTCAAGAAACGTTTGTTACCGCGCAGAAGGAAGTCAACCTGCTGACGGAGAGAGCGAAGCAGGCTCAGGAAGAATTTATGCTGCTCGATCAAGACGCCGTAAACCAAATTGTTCAGAAAATGGCGCTGGCCGGTCTGGATAAGCACATGCTGCTGGCGAAAATGGCGGTGGAGGAAACCGGACGGGGCGTATACGAGGACAAAATAACGAAAAACATCTTTGCCACCGAGTACATCTACCACAGCATCAAGAACGAGAAGACGGTCGGCGTCGTCGAAGACAACCCGTATGAGAACTACCGCGTCGTCGCCGAGCCGGTCGGCGTCATCGCCGGCATTACGCCGGTGACCAACCCGACGTCCACGACGATGTTCAAGGCGTTGATTGCGACCAAGACGCGCAACCCGATCATTTTCGCCTTCCATCCGTCGGCGCAGAAATCGAGCCGCGAGGCGGCAAAAACGCTGCTGGAAGCGGCGGTGGCGGCAGGCGCGCCGGAGCACTGCATTCAGTGGATCGATCATCCTTCGGTCGAAGCGACGCAGCAGCTTATGAACCACAAAGACGTGGCGCTTGTGCTGGCAACCGGCGGTTCGGCAATGGTTAAATCGGCGTACAGCACCGGCAAACCGGCGCTTGGCGTCGGTCCCGGCAACGTTCCGTGCTTTATCGAGCGGACGGCCGATCTCGACCAAGCGGTCACCGACCTGATTTTGTCGAAGACCTTCGACAACGGCATGATTTGCGCATCGGAGCAGGCAGTCATTCTCGACGAAGCGATCTATACGGCGGCCAAGAAGAAAATGACGCAGCTCGGCTGTTACTTCCTGAACAAGGAAGAGACCGAGAAAGTATCGGGCCTGGTCATCAACTCGGAGAAATGCGCGGTAAACGCGGTCATCGTCGGCCAACCGGCGGTGAAAATCGCGGAGATGGCGGGAATTACGGTGCCGCAGGGTACGAAAATTTTGGTAGCCGAGCTGGCCGGAGTCGGTGACAAGTACCCGCTGTCGGCGGAGAAGCTGAGCCCTGTGCTGGCCTGCTACAAAGTCAAAAGCGCCGAGCAAGGCATCGAGCGCGCTGCGCAAGTCGTCGCCTTCGGCGGCATGGGCCACTCGTCGGTCATTCATTCGAACGACCAAGCGGTGATCGCAGCGTTCGCCGCTCGCCTGCAAACCGGCCGGATCATCGTCAACTCGCCTTCGACGCACGGCGCAATCGGGGATCTCTACAACACGAACCTGCCTTCGCTGACCCTGGGCTGCGGCTCGTACGGCCACAACTCGACGACCTCGAACGTCACGGCCGTCAACCTGATCAACCTGAAGCGAGTCGCTTATCGCACGCTGAACATGCAGTGGTTCAAGGTGCCGCCGAAAGTGTACTTCGAGCGCGGATCGACGCAGTATTTGGAGAAAATGCCGGACATTACACGGGTCATGATCGTCACCGACGCCGCGATGGTCAGCCTCGGCTACGTCGAGAAGGTCGAGTACTATTTGCGCAAACGGAAGCTGCCGGTCGCCATCGAAGTGTTCTCGGACGTCGAGCCCGACCCGTCGACGGATACGGTGGAACGCGGCACGAGGATGATGGCGCAATTCAAGCCGGACTGCATCATCGCGCTCGGCGGCGGTTCGCCGATGGATGCGGCGAAAGCGATGTGGCTGTTCTACGAATATCCGGACACCAGCTTCGATTCGCTGAAGATGAAGTTCCTGGACATTCGCAAACGGATTTACAAATATCCGCGGCTAGGCCGCAAAGCGAAATTCGTCGCGATTCCGACGACGTCGGGAACCGGCTCGGAGGTTACATCGTTCGCCGTTATTACCGATAAAAATAAAGGGAACACGAAATATCCGCTCGCCGATTACGAGCTGACGCCGGACGTCGCGATTATCGATCCGGATTACGTGTACAGCTTGCCGAAGACGGCGGTCGCCGACACCGGCATGGACGTGCTGACGCATGCGATCGAAGCGTACGTATCGGTCATGGCCAACGATTACACGGACGGCTTGGCGCTTAAGGCGATTCAGCTTGTATTCGAAAACCTGGAAGACTCGTATCATAAGGCCGATCCGAAGGCCCGCGAGAAAATGCACAACGCTTCGACAATCGCAGGCATGGCGTTCGCCAACGCGTTCCTCGGCATCAACCACAGCTTGGCGCATAAGTGGGGCGGACAGTACCATACGGCGCACGGTCGTACGAACGCGATCCTGATGCCGCATGTCATTCGCTACAATGCGGAGAAGCCGACGAAGTTCGCCTCGTTCCCGAAATACGACCACTTTGTCGCCGACAAGCGCTATGCGGACATCGCCAGATTGCTCGGCTTGCCTTGCGGCACGACCGAGGAGGGCGTGAACAGCCTGATCGACGCGATCCGCAAGCTGAACAGCGCGCTCGGTATACCGGAATCGTTCCAAGCCCTCGGCTTTGAAGCGAACGATTTCGAAAGTAAGGTCGACTACTTGGCCGACAGAGCCTTCGAGGATCAATGCACGACCGCCAACCCGCGCATGCCGCTCGTGACTGAGCTGGCCGACGTGTACCGCAACGCGTTTTACGGAAAATTCGCTTAATAGAACGAGCTTTGTGAACACACCTTATATCACCTTGGGAGGGTACCAACATGGCGACTACAGAGAAGCACCTGAACGAAGCGGCGGTCGCCGCCGCTTCGTCCGACGGCTGGCGGGGCTTCCGCCTCGGCCGCTGGCAGCGTCACGTCGACGTGAACGAATTTATCGGATTGAACCTGATGCCTTACGAAGGAGACGAGTCCTTCCTGGCGGAGCCGACGGAAGCGACGCTGGAGCTGTGGCAGAACGTGCTGGAGCTGATGAAGCAAGAGCGGCAAAACGGGGGCGTGCTCGATATCGATACCGAGACCATATCGACGATCGTGTCGCACGGGCCGGGTTACATTAAGCGGGAATTGGAGAAGATCGTGGGGCTGCAGACCGACGCGCCGCTTAAACGTTCGGTTCAGCCGTTCGGCGGCATTCGCATGGTGGACGACGCCTGCAAAGCGTACGGCTACGAGCTGCCGGAAGCGACGCGCCGAGTATTTACCGATATTCGCAAGACGCACAACCAAGGCGTATTCGACGCTTACACGACCGAGATGAAGCTAGCGCGCAAAGCGGGCATCATTACCGGACTGCCTGACGCTTACGGTCGCGGACGCATTATCGGAGACTATCGCAGAGTCGCTCTGTATGGGGTTGACCGGCTGATCGAAGCCAAGAAGGAAGATCTGCTGCAATTGGAAACCGACGTCATCTCCGAAGATGTGATTCGGGCGAGGGAGGAGCTGTCCGAGCAAATCCGCAGCCTTGGAGAGCTGAAGCAGATGGCTGCATCCTACGGCTACGATATTTCCCGCCCGGCGGCAACCGCCCGCGAAGCGGTGCAATGGCTGTACTTCGCTTACTTGGCGGCGATCAAGGAACAGAACGGAGCGGCGATGAGCCTTGGCCGCGTATCGAGCTTCCTCGACATCTATATCGAGCGCGACAAGCGGGAGGGCAAGCTGACCGAAGCCGAGGCGCAGGAGCTGATCGACCATCTCGTTATGAAGCTGCGCATGGTTAAGTTCCTCCGTACGCCGGACTACAACGAGCTGTTCAGCGGCGACCCGACATGGGTCACCGAATCGATCGGCGGCATGGGCAACGACGGCAGCACAAGGGTGACGCGCAACTCGTTCCGGTTCCTGCATACGCTGTACAACCTGGGACCGGCGCCGGAGCCGAACCTAACGGTACTCTGGTCGACTCGTCTGCCGGAGGGCTTCAAAAACTACTGCGCCAAAGTATCGGTAGACACCAGCTCGATCCAGTACGAGAACGACGATCTGATGCGGTCGGAGTTCGGCGACGATTACGGTATCGCCTGCTGCGTATCGGCGATGCGGATCGGCAAGCAAATGCAGTTCTTCGGAGCGCGGGCGAACTTGGGTAAGGCGCTGCTGTACGCGATCAACGGCGGCAAGGACGAGAAGCTCGGCCTTCAGGTCGGTCCGGCGCTGGCGCCGCTGGCGGGAGATACGCTCGATTACGCCGAGGTTGCGGAACGGTTCGACCGCGTGATGGATTGGCTGGCCCGACTGTATATGAACACACTGAACGTTATCCACTATATGCACGATAAATACAGTTACGAGCGCATTGAGATGGCGCTGCACGACCGCGAAATTCTGCGCACGATGGCTTGCGGCATCGCCGGTTTGTCGGTCGTCGCCGACTCGCTTAGCGCAATCAAGTACGCCAAGGTCAAGCCGATTCGCAATGAGCATGGACTGGCCGTCGACTTTGAGATCGAAGGCGAATATCCGCAGTACGGCAACAACGACGCCAGAGTGGACGACATCGCCGTCGCTTTGACCGAGACGTTCATGAATAAGCTGCGTAAGCACCCGACTTATCGCAACGCATTGCCGACGATGTCGGTGCTGACGATTACGTCCAACGTCGTCTACGGCAAGAAAACCGGCAGCACGCCGGACGGCCGCAAAGCCGGCGAGCCGTTCGCTCCGGGCGCCAACCCGATGCACGGACGCGACCGCAAAGGCGCGCTCGCTTCTCTGAACTCGGTCGCCAAGCTGCCTTACTCCAGCTGTCTGGACGGTATTTCGAACACGTTCTCGATCATTCCGAAGGCGCTTGGCCGCGAAGCCGACACGCGTGTTCGCAACCTCGTATCGCTGCTGGACGGCTACGCCGCCAGCAAAGGGCATCACCTGAACGTCAACGTCTTTAACCGGGAACAGCTGCTAGATGCCATGGAGCATCCGGAGCAATATCCGCAGCTGACGATCCGCGTCTCGGGCTATGCGGTCAACTTTATTAAGCTGACTCGCGAGCAGCAGCTCGACGTGCTGAACCGGACGTTCCACGGATCGGTCTAATCGGGCAAGGGCGAGCGGCGGTCGATCAACAGTCAAGAGAGGGAGGCGGAGAGCATGCATACAGGGAGAATCCACTCTCTTGAAACGTTCGGGACGGTGGACGGGCCGGGAATCCGGTTCGTCCTGTTCCTTCAAGGCTGCGCGCTGCAGTGTCGCTATTGCCACAACCCCGATTCGTGGGACACGCAGACCGGCGCGCTGCGGAGCGTAGACGATATTTTGCGGGAGATCGAGCCTTACGTCGAATACTACCGCCGTTCCGGCGGAGGCATTACGGTGACGGGAGGAGAGCCGACGCTGCAAGCGCCGTTCGTGGCCGAGCTGTTCAGAGCGTGCAAGGAACGATGGGGGCTGCACACCGCGCTCGACTCCTCCGGCTTCTGCGAACCTAGCCATGCCGAGGCTTTGCTCGAAGTGACCGACCTCGTGCTGCTCGATTTGAAGCGCATGGATCGCGAAGGGCACAGGGAGCTCACGAGCCAGCCGAACGATCGCATCTTGAGATTTGCGCGGCATCTATCGGACCGCGGGACGAAAATGTGGATCAGAAGAGTGCTGATCCCCGGCTGGACGGACGGGCAGGAGGAACTGCTTGAGCTGGGGCGTTTTATCGGCGGCCTGGAAGGCGTGGAGAAGTTGGAAGTGCTGCCGTACCACCGGATGGGCGTGTACAAGTGGCACCAGCTAGGCAAAGCGTATCCGTTGGAGGGCGTGCTCGAGCCCGGGCCGGAAGAAGTCGCGAGAGCGAACCGGTTGATCGAGCAAGGGAGGACGGAGGGCAGCTTGATCTCACAATGTCCTCAGGGGTGAGTTGCACGGGCTTATAAGAGGTTGTAAAACCGTAATAATAACAAAAAGGTGCTGTCTCCTAGGTAGAGTTGCTTAAGATGATTGATATATAAAGTAAGGTATATACACCTTGCACCTTTATCATCGATTATCTTTTAGAGCAATTCGAAGAGCCTAGGAGACAGCCCCTTTATTTTTAAACGTCCAATTATCGCGAATTATTTAGCTTATACTCCTGCGGCGTAACTCCGACGTTTTTTTTGAAAAACTTGGTGAAATAAGACACGCTATCGAAGCCGAGTTCGACGGCTACGTCTTGAATTTTCATTCCTTCGATCAGCAGCAATTCCTTAGAGCGAGCCGTCTTGAGCTGTTTAATTCGTTCGGACAAGGTGATTCCTTTCTCGGAATGATAGAGTCGCGATAGATAATAAGGACTAAGATGGAATACGCTGGACAACTGGTCAAGCGAAATATCCTTATTCAACGATCTGATGACAAAGGCATCCACTTTATCAATGATTTCTTTCTTCTGATCCTTCCTCTCGGTTTCAGTATTCGAAAATAGCGACGTCGCAAGCAGAGAGCAGTACTCTTCGAAGGCCGCCCAATTGGCGAACATCGCGTAGTTGGCCAAGTATTTTAACTCGATGGTTTGGCCAATCGTTTTCGTTATTTTTCTTGCGTTCATGTACGAAATAAATATGGTGGATAGATGTAAAAATATTTCCATTTGAAGGTTGTAATCTAGAAAAACGCTTTTCTGCACGGAGCGGAAAAATCCCGTCATGCCGTCATGAAAAGACACGCTGTCTCCGGATTCCAGCGAATGGAGCAATTGATTCATATTTCTTCGGATTTCCTGAGGGGAGAGCTCATTCTCGGCATAATGCGATAGCAGCAGATCGGCATGCTCAACTAGGATGATCTTCTCATCCAGCCCAATCCCGCGACGCATCCATTCGCACATCTCATCGTATGTAATTGGAATGCCCGTCCAGGTTACGTCCGACTTGGACAGCACGAACGATACGGGGAGATGGATAAATTGTTGAATGGATTGCTGTATTTTCTCCATGAGTTGGCCGATGTACCAATGAAGCTTGGGCAAGTCTCTGATTTCCTCGGCATCTTCCTGCGGCACAACGGGCTCCCGGAGCTGAATGAACCAGATCATATAACGTTGCTCGCTATAGGTTGCAATACGGCAGAAGCGCTGCAAATAATCTTCCACGATGTTATTAACGGCGTATTCCAACAGCATTTTATCCTTTAATTGCGACCCGGTCGGCCAGCGATCTACTCTACCGATCATCAAGATGAGAGGTTGATCGGGTGAGAGCGGAATTTGAAAATGTTGAATGTGTTCGGCAATGGATTTCAAGGTCAGCTTTTTATGGCCAAGCACATTTTTGAAGAAGTCCTTTTGCAACAAAGTTTGCGCTTGCTGCATATGAAGCTCCGCCTGCGCGATGACGTTCTGTTCTTGCCATTCGGCTTGAATACTATAAATCACGCGTTGCAGCGTATCCAGAATGGTGTCATAATTGGCCGGCTTCATTAAGTAATCGAAGGCGCCTTGACGGAACGCGTTTTGCAAATACTCGTAATCGGAATATCCGGATAGGAAGACGACCTTACAGTGATGCCAGTGCTTCCTCACATGCCCGATCAGTTCAATGCCTGACATCCCCGGCATGCGGACATCCGTAATGAGAATGTCGATACGATTATTTTGCATGACCTGAATGGCCTCCATCGCGGAATGGGCCTTCCAAACGATAAGCTCCAGTTCCTCGATTCGGTTTAACAGGTTGTAAAGTCCCTCGACGATCATCGGCTCGTCATCGACCAACAGTACATGGTTCAACTCAATCCACTCCTTCTCTGAAGACGATCAGGGTAACGGTCGTTCCGCCATAGCAGTTCGCTTGCAAGTGGATTCCGCTCCGACTTCCAAAGCGCAATTGCAGGCGACGATGAACGTTCCACAGCGCATGATCCTCCAGCGCATGGGCGTCGCTGCGTTTATTCTCCCAGTCCTGCAATTGCTTGAGTGTCATCCCTTTGCCGTTATCCTCGATCTCGATCTTTAACGAATCCGGCTCTATGAACAAGCGAACGTTTACGAAACCGCCGGTCATCGTATTTTCATGGCCGTGTATGATTGCGTTTTCAAGAAACGGCTGAATGATGAGACGAGGAACCTCCCAATCGTCAGGCGATCCGGATACTTCGATCTGTAACTTAATCTTGCTGCCGAATCGAAGCTGTTGGATGGAACAGTAGGTTTTGCCGTGTTGGATTTCCTTCTCGAGAGGGATGAAGTCCGCTTTGTTCTGGGTGATAAACTTAAAGTAATCTCCTAAGTGCTCGGACATTTCGGATACGCCCACATAGTTTTCGTCTTGAGCCATCAGGTAAATAATATACAAACTATTGTGCAGAAAATGAGGATTTACTTGGGATTGCAGCTGTTTCAATTCCGCATTCTGACTCCGTTTGGACTGCTCGGCCACTTCCTGAATGAGGATTTTCAGCTTGCCCGCCATCGTATTGAATTTGCGGTACAAATAGTCGAATTCGTCATTGTTCCAATGCTGCAAATTAAGATCGAACTGGCCATTTTCCACCCTTTTGAATCCCAAAATTAATTTATGCAGCGGCTTATGAATAACTCGAAGTAAAGATAGAGACACGATAATGACGATAATAACGGAAATCAGCGACAGTATCCACAACCATTTTTTGAACGAATAGACGGGCTTAAGGATGTGGTTGTCCTCGACAATCGTAACGAAATCCCAATCGGAAAATTGGAACGATTCGATAAAACGCATGTATCGTTTGTCCCCGATTTTCAGTACGTTTCCTTCCATGGCAGTGCTTTGTTCCATGAATCGCACCTTCTCCATGCCGGTCTCCGCAGGGGAAACAATCATCTTCGCGTTAGCCGCATTGTCCCGAACGAGCAAAAACGAAGCTCCGTTTCCGACTTCGTTCGGATCGACGAGCTCGCGGCTAATGGCCGAAACGGACAATTCGATAATGAGCAAATATTGCGTTTTGGTCACGTGCGGGTAACCCAATACGGTGTAGATGCGATTATCCTTCATGTACAATCCGTTCTTGGAAATCGCGTTTGTACGGAAGTTGGCAAGCTCGACGGGATCCATAGGGGACAGACCTGTCGTCGATGAAAGACGCCGATCAATGTTAGGCATGATGACGAAAGCCTCTTTAATATATCGACTGGATTCGGAAAGTGTCAACATCTTGGAATGGAGGTCGTTAATCGCTTTGGTCAATTCATAGCTGCTTAAGGAATCGGGACGGATACTGATATCCTGTAAATCCGTGTCGTTCAGAAAGTTCGTCTGCAGTCTGAAGATACGGTTGAATTCCGAGTCCAAGGAGGTTACGAAGAAGGATGACTTCTGCTCCATTAAGTACAAGATTTGCTGGCGGATAATATTTTCGCCGGATTTATTCATCATGAAGCCGATGAGATAGATCGGGATAAAAATAAACAATAGCGTAAGGAGCAGCTTTAGGAAAATGCCGGAGCGGAACGGGGGGAGCGAAATGATATCCATGAACGGCCAGCCTCCTTTTTTTGTTCATCATACTGGGAAACGCTTGAAAGGACAATCGCGAAATTGTGTGCAACAGACTACAAAGAAATGCAAGATGTTACCCTTGAACGGCAGACCTGTCTACCGTAAAGTTTAGATACACTCGAGTGCAAACATCCGATAGGGGGACTTGAAATGAAGAGAAGCAAGACCGCTCGTTCCGTTTCATTGCTGTTGCTTGCATGTTTGATTGCTTCATTGTTAAGCGCTTGCAGCGACAATAACGAGGAGAAATCGGCGACAGCTGCTCCGTCTGCCTCGCAACCTTCGGGAAGCAATGAAGCAGCAGGGACGGAAACGGAGGAGGTCGTCGATCCGCTCGGTAAATATGAACCGGCTATTCAATTGTCGATTAGCCGCGCCGATGAGGGATTCAAGTTCGAGCCCGGGCAGTCGATAGACAAGAATCTCGTTTACGATTTTTATGAAAGCGATCTCGGCGTCAAGCTGACTAACGAATGGGTTGTTCCGAAGGAGCAGTACGAAGGCAAAGTAAACGTCGCTATTTCCTCCGGAAGCATCCCCGATCTGGTCATGGTTAACGGCACGCAATTGAAGAGCCTGATTGAAGCCGACATGATTGAGGATTTAACCGAAGCGATTGGGAAGTACGCAAGCGAGGCTACGCGCGAGAAATTGAATTCCGATGGCGGGTTGGCGCTTAATGCGGCATCGGTTGACGGGAAGATTTACGCAGTGCCCGCGATGACGCAAGGGTATTGGGAGTCGTCGATGATCTGGGTTCGCCAGGATTGGCTGGACAAGCTGGGACTGCAGCCGCCGAAAACGATGGACGATGTCATCAATATCGCGACCGCATTCGCGAAAAACGATCCTGACGGAAATAACGTCGACGATACGTATGGACTGGGATTAAGCAAGGAACTGGTATCCAGCTCGGGAGTGCAGTCCAACTTGTTCGGATTCATGAATAGTTACCATGCTTATCCCGGCAAATGGATTAAAGACGGGAGCGGCAATGCGGTATACGGGAGCGTCCAACCGGAAATGAGAGAGCCGCTCTTGAAGCTCGCCGAATTGTACAA
The DNA here is from genome assembly GCF_003386235.1 of Cohnella phaseoli. Classification (GTDB taxonomy): domain Bacteria; phylum Bacillota; class Bacilli; order Paenibacillales; family Paenibacillaceae; genus Cohnella; species Cohnella phaseoli. The sequence goes on along the minus strand of NZ_QRDZ01000031.1, from coordinate 80,205 downwards.
AAGCGGAGTCATCGATAAGGAATTCGGCGTAAAGGACATCAGCAAAATGAAGGAAGCGATCATCGCCGGGAAATTAGGCTTGTTCTACAATATGTTCGCGGCTCCGTTCGACGGGATTAAGGATATGATCGTCAACAATCCGGACGCGGTCTTGAATGCGTACCCGATTGTTTCCTTCGACGATGCACCGGCCAAAACGTACCTTGGGCCGACAGCCATCAATTACTGGGTCGTCAAAAAGGGCTATAAAAATCCGGAAGTCGTCGTGAAGCTCGCTAACTTCTTCCAAGAGCATTGGCTTGTTCATCCTAAGCTTGAATACTCGACGAATCAGGAAACGGGCATCATGTACTCCCAATACTCGATTGTTGGATTCGATTCACCGATGGCGCACATTATCGAGCATGATGCGGTCAAAGCCGCCTTTGACGCGAATATTCAGCCGGACGAAAAGACGATGACCGCCAATGTTTTCGGCTATCTCCGAGGGATTTATCGTTATGCCGAGGATCCCAAGAACACGAAGGACCCGGAAGTCGCGACCAGTTGGATCTATTATCAAACATTCGGTACTCCTCATAGCGGGACGTCCGTTCTAAAGCACTATTTCGACAACGACTTGCTGACGCCTACGGCATTGAAGGTCGCGTCCACACCAACGATGACCGAAAAAATGTCTACTCTGATCAAGATGGAAAACGTCATGATGACCAAAATTATTCTCGGCGAAGTCGGGATTGAAGAATTCGATAAGTACGTTGCGAATTGGAAAAAACAAGGCGGAGATCAAATTACGCAGGAAGTGAACGAATAGTTAGCTGGCCGAAGGGAGGCTATTGCTTGCCGGTAGTCTTCCTCCCAAGCGAATTTCGGGGCCAGAAGGGATGTATTTATGAAATTCAGAATATTCAGAAAAAATTTTTCCTTTCACTTGATGCTGTTGCCGGGTATAGTTTTTGCGCTCATGTTCGCTTATGCGCCAATGGCCGGACTTGTCATTGCCTTTCAAAAGTTTATTCCCAATCGGGGTTTTTTTCAGTCGAAATGGGTCGGATGGGATAACTTCGTCTACATGATGAATATGCCCGATATTTACCAGGTGATCTACAATACCGTGTTCATCGCCCTTATGAAAATTATAGCGGGGCTTCTCGTACCGATTATCGTCGCCTTATTGCTGAATGAATTGAAAAACAAATACTTAACCAGATCGGTTCAGACGCTGATCTATTTGCCCCATTTTCTATCCTGGGTCATTCTCGGCGGTATTCTAATGGACATCCTTTCGATCGAGGGAGGCGTCGTTAATCGGCTCATCCAATTGATCGGCTTGGATCCGATTTTCTTTCTCGGAAGCAATCAGTGGTTCCCGTTTACGCTCGTGATATCGGATGTCTGGAAAGAGTTCGGGTTTGCTACGATCGTCTATTTGGCTGCGCTCACGGGGATAAATCCGGCTTTGTATGAGGCAGCGAATATCGATGGGGCAAGCCGCTGGAAACAGACGATCCACGTCACGCTTCCGGGAATGCTGCCCATCATCGTGTTGATGGGGGTGCTCAGCTTGGGCAATGTTCTGAATGCGGGCTTCGAGCAGGTGTTTATTTTATACAGCCCATCGGTATATGAATCCGGCGATATTATCGACACTATGCTCTATCGCGTCGGATTTTTGGATGCCCAGTACGGCGTGTCGACGGCAGTCGGACTTTTCAAATCGGTTATTAGCACAATTTTAATTACGACATCCTACTGGTTGGCTTATCGGTTCGCCAGCTATCGCATTTTCTGAGAGGGGGCGAGAAGGTGCACAAGAAAAAACGAAACTCCCTTAATAAGGTCGGGCTGGCAATCCCCATTGTTATGATTTTGTTGGCAATTCTGTGCATTCTGCCTTTTATTCATGTGTTGGCTTTTTCCCTAAGCAGTCCGGCAAAGGCCAATGCGGGTCTTGTTACCTTGTGGCCATTGGAGTTTAATTTGGACGCCTATCGTTACATCATGAAAGAGCCGAAGTTTATAGCTTCGTTCTGGGTTTCGATACAGCGGGCTGTGCTTGGCGTATCGCTAGGTTGCTTGTTAACCGTAATAACCGCCTATCCGCTTTCGAAGGAAACGCGAAGCTTTCGCACCAGAACCGCGTACGTATGGTTTTTTGTCGTCACGATGCTTTTTAGCGGCGGACTTGTTCCTACTTATATTATCGTGAAAACCTACGGGCTGATCGATTCGCTAGGGGCGCTTATTTTTCCTGCGGCACTCAACGTTTTTTTCGTTACGCTGATGCTGAACTTCTTTCGCGGTCTGCCTCTCGAACTGGAGGAATCCGCTGTCGTGGACGGGGCCGGTCAATGGCGGATTCTGTTTCGGATCTATGTGCCGTTGTCGTTGCCTTCCTTGGCGACGATCGCCTTGTTTACGATTGTCTTTCACTGGAACAGCTGGTTCGATGGGCTCATCTATATGAATAAATCGAGTCATTATCCGCTGCAAACTTACTTGCAAACGATCGTGACGAATCCGGACATGAGCAGGGTGGCGAATATCGGAGAAGTATTGGCGGTATCTTCGAGAACGGTAAAAACGGCTCAATTGTTTGTCGGCATGCTCCCGGTAATTATTGTTTACCCGTTTCTGCAGCGTTATTTCGTAAAAGGCATGGTCATTGGCAGCGTGAAAGGATAAGGAGTGGTAGTAGATGAGTACGCATGCGAACAGGCTGCAAGTCGGCAGCAGCCGAATCGATATAACGCCGGGGAAGGACGTTATTCTGGGAGGCGCCACGATCAGCGGTAAAATATATGTGGATTATATTAAAGACCCGCTTTACGTCAAGACGGTCGTCATTGCCGAAGGGAACCGCAAGCTATGTATTATCGCGTTGGATCTATTGATGATTATTCGCAGGTACGTGGAGGAAATCCGCGACGAGCTGGAGCGAAGATGGGGCTTCGACCGGGATGCGGTCTTGCTTCACGCGACGCAAAATCATAAAGCCCCTTCCCTTGGGCACTTCAAGATTAGCGAGGAATATACGGAGATTCCGGAAGAATTCGATTGGCTCAGAGGGGGAGACGAAGGCTACCATTCCTTCGCCGTAAGCCGGATTATCGCTTCCGTCGAACAGGCCATTGAAGCGATGGAGCCAGTCAAGATCGGGGTATCCAGCGCAGTGGAGGGCAGACTCGCTTTTAATCGCCGGATGATTATGAAGGACGGTTCAATTGGGATGCCGGGTGCGGCGGGGCCGGCCGATTTGTTATCCCGCTGCCTGGAAGGTCCGATGGACCCGGAATTGGGCGTCGTCAGTTTCCAGTCGCAATCGGGTCAACCCGCTGCCTTATTGCTCAGTTATACTTGCCATCCCGTACATCAGCTTGGAGAGTTTTTCATTTCGGCCGATTGGCCGGGCGCATGGTCGGACGGCCTGCAAAAAAACTACGGCGATTCCTGCGTTCCGCTTGTACTTAACGGAGCTTGCGGAAACATCAATCCGTGGGATCCTTACGCCGATGCACCGAACAACGATGCAAGGATAATGGGAGAGCGGTTGGCGCAGAAGACGCTGCAGGTGATGAATAGAATGCGCTACCAGGATCAAGTGGTTTTGGATTGGCGCGTTCATGTCATCGACATTCCCTTGAGGCAGCTAAACGATGTAGAAGTAGAAGCGGCTAAGCGATATATTGCCGAGCATCCGACTCCGCGCGCGATTGACGAAATTTTCGTCGACGATCGATGGGTGTACGCATCCGGATTGCTGGATCTGCACGAGCAGTATAAGCGCAACCCGCTATACCATTATGAAATCCAAGTGCTTCGAATCGGGGATGCCGCGTTCGTCGGTTTACCGGGCGAGCCGTTCGCCGAAGGCGGGATGCAGATTAAGCTGGATTCTCCTGCTGAATTCACGTATATCGTGCATAATACCCAATTTGCCGGCTACATTCCCACGAGTCAGGCATTCGAACGTGGCGGTTACGAAGTCAATACGGCTAATTGGTCCAAGTTCGCGCCTGAAGCATGGGAGATGATCGCGTCGGAGGCTGTGCGCATTTTGCAATCCTTGTTTGTCAAAAATCCAATCGAACGCGCTTCTATAGATGCGAATTTTTAATAGAAGAAACTGATGGCTTGGATTGGCACATCTTAGGCTGTCCCATAAGCGGAATTGCTTGAAATGGGGCAGCCTCTTCCTTATGAAGATCGAAAGCTTAGGTTGAAATCTTGGAAACATAAATAAGCGGAGGTGTTTGGGTTGTTCAAAAAATGGATATCCACATTAACAGCTCTAGTTCTAATTGTTTCAACATTTAATGTAATGGCGGTTCCCGCTGTATCTTACGCGGAAGAAAGCCCGTTTGAGTACGTAGGGCAGGATTCGTTGTTTTATACATACGATACGCCGGATACTCTATTCGGTGTAGCAGATGAAACGGCATCAGACGGTTTGACTGCGAAAAAATTCATTAAAGCGGTAAATACGTGGGATTTTCAACTGCGCATGACGAACGGAATATTTACCAACGACAAATTCGGCAATGCAACCGGAGTGTCGCCTTTCGTTCCAGGAAAGGCGTATGACCTTTATGCAAGGGTGAAAGTGGAGTTTAACAATGAAAATGCCCCGGGCTACGCTTTTTCTGTCGGCGTATATTCCATATCCCAGAACAACTTCCCGCTTCCCGGAATTCGCGTTCCATTATCCCAGTTGAATTCGAATGAATGGGCCGATATTAAGGTGGGCACCTACATCCCCTCTTTGAACGGGATGGATACCGTTTATCTGTATTCCGCCGACGGAATGGAAAATATCCTTTCGGCTATTTCTGTTGACAAGTTTTATTATTTGGAGGCGCCGGACGATGTTCCGGCCATCAATCTGGGCTGGGAGTTCCAGACCTCACCGGTATCGCATTCGGGAGAAACATTATCGATCCCCGTTACGACCGTTAACATCGCAGATGAAGAGCCGTTGGATGTGAAAATAACAAATAGCAATGGCGAGCAGCAAAGCTTTGAAGTTCGATCCAATATCGTTCGCGGAAATCAAGCGAATATTAAGATCATTGTTCCTCAGCGCACCAAAGGCGGGATTTACACCGTCGAAGCCAGCTATCGGAATGCCGCGACCGGCAGAGCGGCCTTTGAAGTCACGAACGCTCCTTTAATCATGATCGACAATGTACAAGGAACGCCCGTTTCTTACAATGGCGGCACATTAAATGTAAGCGCAACCACTCTGAATATCGAAGATTCGGAGACGGTAGTCGCGCAAGTTTACGATGCGAATGGAAATGACGTGACCCAAACTTCAGGCATCGCATTCACCGGGAACTTCGTTTCAGGGAATGCCGTGCAAATGGCTGTTCAAATTCCGCCGTTCACGGAAGCCGGCACATACACCCTCCAAGTGGCTTATGGGAGCACGACTCATCAAGGAACTTTTGTTGTACAGCATGCCCCTGTAATTTCCGTCGAGACAATAACCGGAGACCCCGTCGCCGCTGCAATCGGCGGAGCAGTCGTCATCCCTGTGACTACGCACAATATCGCGGATAATGAAAGCGTTATCGTCGTTATTCGAAATGAACAGGGGCAAGAACAAAGCTTCTCGATAACGGGGACTACAGTTGTTTCCGGTCAGGCGAATATTCAGGTGGAAATCCCGCCTGCAACATCGGATGGCAACTATACCGCGGAAATTAAATACGCGAATATCCCGTCCAGCACGATTGCATTTACCGTGACGGAAGTCCCTTATCTTAAAGTGGGCGAAGTTAGGAACAGCCCAATCTCTAACAAGGGCGGGGAAATCCGTTTATCCGTTTCTTCTGCCAACATCGCCGATGGATCCGTATTGGCCGTAACGATTAAAGATCAGGAAGAAGCCGATGTGACAGAGACTTTATCGTTTGCCGTCTCGGGAAATACGATCGAGGCTAATGCGGCCCAGGTCGCGATCCTAGTTCCGAACGGCACGCCGGAAGGCGTCTATACGATCGAACTGGAAGCTTCGGACGGCGCGAAAACCGAAACGAGCTTTGCCGTGCAGGGGATCCCCGCAGCCGTAATGCTGCCGATTACGGGAAACCCAATGTCTTATTCCGGAGGAGCTCTGGTGATTCCGATCGCGACGACGAATATCGGGGATAACGAAGATTTGTCGATTACTGTTATCGATAGCACCGGAGCGGATCGGACTTCCCAGTTCGCGATTACGGGCAATAAGGTGGTCGCGAATCAAGCGAACATCAAGGTTGTCGTGCCGGAAACAAATGCCGCGCAAGATATCGTTTACACGATAAACATCCATTATGACGGCTCCCAACTGAACAGTTCCCAGTTTCGCGTAAGGGCTCGTCCCCTCGGCGTCACCGGCGACTTCACTATTGAAGATAGTAGCTTTCAATACGGCAATAACGCCGCAAGCGCAACTGACGGGACGGCCTCGGATGGATTCTCGGCAACGATGGCAGGAGATAGCGCAAGCAGGGATATCGTATATAGGGATTGGGACTTCAGTATGCTTAAGCATGCTGCCCCGTACGATGTTTATTTCAAGCTGAAAATCGACCGCGGCACAAGCACCGGCGGCGGTGTCGTCAAAATCGGCGTCTATGACTCCACTCAACAAAAGGATTTGATCCCGTCCCGAACGATCGACGTGTCCGATACAACGGAGGGTCAGTGGGGAGAGTTCAGAGTAGGGACGATAAATCCGAATTACGGCGTCAATCGGCTTGAGTTCTACGTGGAAGGACTGGGAAATAGCGGGGTCTCCGGTATTTATGTGGATCGTATCGTGTTAAAAGAAGTCGTACTCTATGTGATCCAGAATGACGGGTTTACGCTCGGCGCCAACGCTTCGAATATTCCCGACGGATTAACCCCCGATAACAGGGCTACGAGAGTAATGAACGGGGTGAACGAAGATGCGCCTTCTTTGGAAATCCCGATCGATGGAAGCAGCTTCGTTGCCGGCGATTATACGTTGCAATTGCTGGTGAACCCCGACCGCGTACCTGGCTCGGATTGGGATCTTGCCGTCGGGGATGTCATGGGCGTCTCCTTGCATGATGCGACGACAGGCCAAGCGTTGATGGCCAAGAAAATCTATAGCACGGCGCAGGCCCCTTTTACGATGAAGCTTGAATACTACGGAGGAGGAGGGGTTTTGCTGCCGATTACGATCGATCCTTCCCATGAATATCTCGTCAAAGTTTATTCGACTTCCAATGCGGCGAACTTTCCTTCATTTCGAGTAGACAGCGCAACGCTGACAAGAAAGCTTCCGGAAATCTATTACGATCCGAACAAGTACAACAATGTGTACCCTTACAAAATTTCGCCGGCCAATCAAGATGGCATTAACGATACGGCCACCATTTATTACAGCATCCACGGGTTGTATGAGCCTGGGAAAACCATTGATGTTAAGGTTTATGACGATCAAGGAAACACGATTAAGAAGATTGTAGAGGCTAGGGCGGATTGGACGTACGCGAAAGAGCAGTGGGACGGCACCAACGATCAGGGCCACAGGGTGGCTAACGGACTTTATACGATCGAAGTGAAACGGTCGGACGGTCGAATCTTTATGAGGAAAAACGTTCAGGTCATAAGCGGCGTGCAACTGACGAAAGCAGCTGTGAATCCCGCGCTCGACGACTATCCTAAAGGCGTCTGGTATGAAGCTTGGAATATTCCGTATATCCCGGCGGATGCCGCCGCCTATTTGGATCGAACGTTTGCGGATTTAGTAGAAGCGGGAGTCGACACTGTATTTCTCGCAAACTGGCTCAAAAAGCCGGATATCTACGAGATCACGTTGGAAAAGGCGGCGGAATACGGACTTAAGCTAATCGGTTTACCAGACTCGCATGAGCTGTTCAAGTTCTGGGAGGGTTACCACTACGATTCGGAAGCGATGTACGGAAACGATGAAGTTGCGATGTACGAAGCATTGGAAAAACACGCTAACAAAGCGTTGCAATCCGAACATGCGGACCAACTGATCGGCTACCTTTTGTTCGACGAGCCGCGAAGTATGTATGTCCGTAACAAGGAACGATTCAGGGACAATCTGTCCGTGATGAGAAGGATGCTGGAAAGCATAGATCCGGAACGGTTTACGGTTATCGATTATGCGATGCCCGAGGATGCGGAATATTTCTATCCTTCCAACCTGACTCAGGCGATGAGTCTGGATCTGTATCCCGCTGCCAGTCCTTATCCTACACCGGGCAATTTCAAGCATATTGGAGCATACCCGAATGCTTCCTATGAAGAGAGCCTGGATGTATCGACTTTACAAATCCGCAAAAATCTAACGAACAATGCGCCGGTTTGGATGATTTTGCAAGCGTTTGGAGACGGAGGCGTGTTCAGGGATCCAACGCCTGCGGAAGTCAGGGCGATGACCTACGAAGCGATTGGCAGAGGCGCAAGAGGATTTACTTATTTTATGTACCAATCGACGATTCTCTGGAAAGGGATGGTCGACTACGACTATACGCGACGACCGGAAGATTACGATACGATCAAGCAATTGCTTGGCGAAGTCGAAGCGCTGAAACCGACTATCCTCGATATGCGCAGAATCGCTAACGTCGCTACGACAACGGGCGGCGGGGGCGGGGCGACAGTTCAGCCGTTCGATCCGGGATACCCGAGCGCCGACGTGACGACTCATGAGAGCGTAAGCACCCCGAACAAGTATATCGTGGTCGTCAACCATAACGCGGAGTCCGAGGATAACGTGACGATTGCCATCGATCGCAAGAAGCTCGGAATGAATGTCAAGTCGATCTTAGAAGTGAGCAAATCGGACGGCAGCGAATCGGAAGTCGAATTTCGGACGACGGCGGACAGTTACATTCTGTCCGATGTGAATTTTGCGGCCGGCGACGGAAAAATATTCAAGCTCGTCAGAAACGGGGAACAGATTGTCAAAGAGGTTCAGGACCAGCTTTTCGGAACATGGGCATCCGGCAGCAGCAAAGGCGTGGCCGACTATTCTGCGTCCGACGGCACAACGGCCATGAAGGTTATCGGCGATAGCAATTCTCCGATGGACTTCTACAGCTATACGAGCGATGCGAATCTTACCCTAGGTCAAACTTACGATGTGTATGCAAGAGTTAAGGTCAATTACACAACGGCGTTAATGGCCGATGTGGTCAACGGGCCGTCCTTTCCGAAGCCCGAGGGGGATGCCTTTACCGTAGGTATGGATTATGGCGCAGGCGGTACGATCCTGTCTCCGACAATCGTTCCCGCGAGCAGCATGGAAAACATGTTTTGGACGGACGTAAAAGTTGGACAATTCACGGCAACGGCGGATAATATCGCTGAACAAGCCGTGTACGCTTATGTGTCTCCCGCGAACAACAAGACGAATATCGAATCCATTTACGTTGATAGCTTCTACTTCGTTGAAGCGGGAGAACAGGTATCTATCGAGCTGGGCGAGCCGATTCCCCAGGCTTTAGTTAAGGGCACTGCGGGTACCGTTACGATTCCGATTACGACCGCCGGCATCGTGGCGGGTGAAAGCTTGTCGGTGGCCGTAAAAAACAGCTCCGGCAGCGTACAAAGCTTTACCCTATCGGGAGGGACAGTAGACTCCAATAAATCGACCGTGTCGATCTCCGTCCCGGCCTCAGCCGATAAAGGAGCGTATAACGTCGAGGTTAGTTACGGCCAAACGAAGGGAACGGCAATGTTTCAGGTTACGGAAAATGAACCGGAACCAGAGACTAGGCCGGGTACTTCATCTCCTATTCCTAATGAGAAGGACATCGACAAAGAAGTTAAAGGCGCCCTCAGTCTGAAAGCTTCGCTTTCGCCTCAGAAGCTGAAGGAATTGCTCGCAGCCGCTAAGCCGAATGAGAACGGGACTGTCGACCTTGTGTTGGACTATACCAATAATGAAACGATGAAGGAGATTCAAGTAACCCTAACGGACATCACTGAATGGCTATCCAATTCGGATAAACTGGCAAGCCTATCAATAAGGACCGACTTTGGTTCGCTAAAGGTCAATAGAGAATCGATTCGGAAGCTAGCAACGAGTTCTGCCGATCGAATCGCTTTTGTCATTCGGAAAGGGAGCTTTATCATCGAATGTCTGGTCAATGATAAACCAATGGATTGGAAGGACGAGGAGTACCCTCTAGAAGTCGAATTGAACTGGGCTCTCAAGCCGGGAGAGAACGGCGATTACGTCGTTGCATATCGCAAGAGTGGCGAGACAATCAGCTTGATTCCCCAAAGTCAGTACGCAAATGGCAAAATGATGTTCCGGACCGCGCAAAGCGGAACTTTCGATGTCCTGTATCGGGAGAAGGTTTTTGCGGATGCGAAAGGCCATTGGTCCGAGCGAGCGGTGAAATATATGGCAGCGCGGGATGTCATTAAAGGCAAGGGGAATAACACTTTCTCGCCGGAGGCCACGACCACTCGCGCGGATTTCGTAACGATGTTCATTCGTATATTGGGGCTGAGCGGCACGGAGACGGATTCTTTCAGCGACGTGAGCAAGGGCGATTACTACGCTGAAGAGGTGGCAATAGCCAAGTCGTTACAGCTCATAAATGGCACCGGACAAAACGAATTCAAACCGAAAGATCAAATCACCCGGCAGGAAATGTTCACCATTGCTGAACGCGCATTGAGAAAGCTGGAGCTGTTGAACGATAAATCGGGCAATGCCGATCTCAGCTCCTTTAAGGATGCCGATGCAATATCCGGTTATGCTCGGGATAGTATTTCGGCTTTGTATGAGATGGGGATGGTTAACGGAACGCAAGGTCGTTTATATCCTGCAAAGTATGCAACGAGAGCAGAAGCAGCGCAGTTTCTCATGAATGTGCTTGTAGAAATAACCCAAAGGGATTAGCTTACCACATATTTAGTCGAAGGGGACGCGAATAGGAGCGTCCTCTTCGCCAGGAGGCATCACGGCATGCAAAATGAAAGGGTATACGCGGAAACCCATCGGAAGAGGGTTATCGTCGTCGATGGCCAATCCTCAGCGGCCATTGTCGTTACAGACGATTCCGATCAACAGACCTTGGACGCAGCGAAAAAATTGAGCGAATATGTGGAGAGAGCAACCGGGGCTAAGCTGTCAATCGGGACTAGCGAACGTGCGAACTCGGAAATTCATATCCATGTAGGCACTTATCCGACAGAAGATGCGGATAGGCTGGGAAAACTTCTGCAGGCGATGAATGATGGCGACGGTTACGTGATCGACGTTCGCGAGGATGGGAGGAGCCTGTCGATCGTCGGACCGACCAGCTGGGGAACCGAATTTGGCGTCATCGAGTTTCTGGAGCGTTATGTCGGCGTACGTTGGCTGATGCCGGGTCCGGACGGAGTTGACGTTCCGCAATCGACGATGCTGTCCGTTCCGTTCGGCACGGTATCGGAAGAGCCTGCTACGATCTCGCGGCATTTTTTTGGAATGGAACGCCCGGTGGAGTGGACGGAATGGACGAAGAACAATCGCATGCATGACAAGATTCAATTTCATCACAATCTGATGAATTTGTTCGATACGAACAAGTTCCGCGATCATCCGGAATACTATCCGAACAATACAGTGCCCGCACAGCACGATCACTGGCAGCCTTGCTTTAATGACGCCACCGCTGCAGTTGCCATCAACGAAATTATCGCTTTTTTTGATGCGCATCCGGAAGAAATATCCTATTCCTTGGGAATTAACGATTATCCGAATTTTTGCGAGCTGGATCCGCGCAGCCCCAACTACACCGGCGGAGGATTAAACTCGTTGGGTCTGCCGAATATGTCGGACGTGTATTACCCTTGGGTCAACAAAGTGGCGGAGGGCGTGCTTGCGGTACACCCCGATAAATACTTCGGTTTGCTGGCGTACGCGTGGGTATATGACGTGCCGACTAATCTACGATTAAATCCGAGAGTTATCCCCTATATTACGGATGATCGCATGACTTGGAACGATCGGGACCTCGGCGACACTGGAATGCGGCATACGCAGCTTTGGCAACAGCACGCGACGCAACTGGGCTGGTATGAATATCTGTACGGCTCGCCGTATGCGCTGCCGCGCGTCTATCCCCATGTCATGGCGGAAAATTACAAGTATGCGCAACATCATAACGTGACTGCCCATGCCGCGGAGTTGTACCCGAATTTCGGTGAAGGTCCGAAGCCGTGGGTATCGGCGAAGCTGCAGTGGAATCCCGATTTGGACGTCGACGAGCTGTTGACTGAATGGTACGTACGGGCGGTTGGGGACGAAGCGGCTCCCTATCTAAAGTCTTACTACGAGCTATATGAAAAGTTCTGGACGATGCGAATATGGGAAACCTCGTGGTATGCGACCTGGAAGGGGCAAACGAGAAGACATACCTTTTTGGATTTCTTAAGTCCAAGCTATCTCAGAAATATAACGAAGGAAGAACTTGTCGAGAGTCGCGATTTGCTGGAGCAGGTCGTCTTAAAGACGCATACCGATCGACAGAAAAAACGCGCCAGACTCTTATTGCGAGCCTTCGAGTATTATGAAATTTCGGCACTCAGTTTTCCTTCTGAAGAGGCGGTAAATCCGCCGCGGAGCGAAGAAGAGGCGCTCGTTCTGATAGAGAACAGCGTACATAACATAGGGCTAGCCGATCAAAGACGACGATTGCTTGCTGAATTCGACGGCGATCTTATGCTGAGACAACCGCTTGCGACGACATCTTGGAACGGGCTGTCGAGCGGGGCTTTCGGGGGGCTGGAAGATTGGTTGAAGAAGGAAGCCGCGGGCGGTGCGGTAAGAATGCGTTTGACCGAGATCGTGGCGACAACCGAGACGGAGCTCGTAAGAGATTTGTTCGCCGTATTGATTGATTCCGGAGACAAAGAGAATTTGCTTAGAAGCGCGAGCTTCGAAGACGGGGAGTATACGGAAGGAGACTGGTCGTACGAGAAAGATAATGAATCTGCTACTTGCATAGAGCGCTCAAATGAACAATCGCGTTCCGGCCAATATGGCATGAAAATAAAAGGGGCATATCCTAACGGCGGCGCTGCCCAGAATATCCCGCTTACCGGAGGCAGATATGCCGCCATCGTCTATTATTACGTGCCCTTAGATTCGCAAACGCGCGGAGAGATCGGTTTTTACCACTACATCCGGTCGGAAAGCAAAGAAATGCTAGGCGTTGCGATATCCGATCGCAAGAGGCTTGATCAGACGAAAGGGCGCTGGGCCAGCTTGGAATTTATTTTTGAAATTAACGATTACGTTGGAACAGTGAATCCGCTTAAAGTGGAAAATCTATTATTTTTTATCGTCGTCTGGAACCAAGAACCTGAAGATGTCGTTTATTTGGATGATTTCGCTTTGTACAAATTGGAATAGATCATCCCGCTTACTAGGATTGCGCGGCATTTAAGTACGCAATCATATAGTCCAGAAACCGTTGACATGCGAGAGAACGAGTCCTGTCTTGACGCTCGATCCAGAGAAGCTGGCGCTGTAGCGGAGGATCGATCGGAACGATGGCAAGCTCATTCCCGATGCCCGTCTCTGTTTTTTTCCACATTCGATAAGCATTGACGGGAACCAGGGCAACGCCGAGATTTGCCCTAACGAGTTCCTTGATCACGTCGTATTGATGGACGACGAGACGCACATGAGGTTGAATCGCCAATTGCTTGAATAACGGCAAAATGAAGCTCTCGTACCAACGATTCAAGGTAGAGAGAATGAGAGGCTGCTGATGAAGCTCCACTAGCGGTACGCAGTCCCTGCCCGACCAAGGATGATCGGCGGAGACCAGCAAACCGAATTCTTCCACATGCAACGGCTGCTCGCGCAATTGCGGGTGATGAACGGGAGCGGTGACGATGCCCGCTTCCATATGATGCCCGAGAACCCAATCCAGGATCGGTTCATTCAATCCTTGCTCGATTTCCAAATCGATCGAGTCGTTGTTGCGCACGAACTCAGGCAAAAAATGCGGCAGCATATACCATACGAATGTCGGGTACATAGCCAATCTTACAAAGCCGCGTCCCGACAGTCCTAGATCCTGGATGCTCCGAGCCGCTATCTTCCAATCCGCCAAAATCCGCTCGCAGTGAAACAGAAGTCTGTTTCCCGCCTCCGTAAGCTTGATTCCCCTGCCCGTCCGAATGAAGAGCTCGGCGCCGATTTCGGCTTCCAATCTCGCCATTTGCTTGCTGAGAGCAGGCTGGGCGATATGAAGCTCCTGTGCGGCTTTCGTGAAATTTCCGAGTTTCGCGATACATTGGAAGTACTCCAAAAGCTGAAGCTGCATAATTGCCTCTCCATTCCTAATCTATTATTTCATTGAATAGTTATTTAGCAAGTCGGTTAAGTAATCTATCGCAATTGCGATATTCCATTTTGATTATATCAGTGATGAACATTATATATTGGACGCTGCCGGTCGTCAATTCTAGAATGAGGAGGCAGGCTGCTTGTTGAAACGCCTTATACCCTACATTCTAGGAGGCAAGTCAAATGCCTAAAGTGGAAGCCACACGAATCGACCCCATTACGCTGGAAATCTTGTGGACCCGTCTGATCGCAATTGCGGACGAAACGGCAACGATATTAAAGAGAACGTCCTTCTCTCCGACAGTGCGAGAATCCAACGATTATTCCTGCGTACTGTTCGACGAGAACGGGGACACGGTAGCCGAGAATACGATCGGTATTCCGTCCTTTAATGGGGTCATGTCGCGAGCGTTGAAAAGCATTCTGAACCTCTTTCCCCGACAAAACTGGCGTCCGGGCGACGTTGTCATTACGAACGATCCATGGATCGCGTCCGGTCACCTGCTTGACATCACATGCGTTATTCCGATCTTCTACAGGGATAAGCTGGTCGGTTTCTCTGGCAGCATTGCCCATATGGCGGATATGGGCGGAAGCGGGTGGGCTTCCGACGGCAGGGAGGTATATGAGGAAGGCATCTGCATTCCTCCGTTATTTCTTTATAAGGAAGGCAAGCCGAACGAGGATTTAATAAGAATTTTGCGCGGCAACGTGCGAGTGCCGGACGAAGTGTTGGGAGACGTTCATGCGCAAATCGCGGCGGGCCGCGCCGGCGCTGCGCTTCTTATCGAGTTGCTGGAGGAAAACGGGATCGCGGACATCTCTCCGATATCCCGCGAAATCCAAGATAAAGCCGAGCAAGCGATGCGGAAAGCCGTAGCGGCGATTCCGGACGGCGAATACCGTCACGAAATGCAAACGGACGGATACGACGGCGAACCTATCGAGCTGAAGGTAAAGGTGACGGTAAACGGAGATCAGCTTGTCATCGATTTTACGGGATCGTCGCCGCAAATCGGACACGCGATCAATGTTCCTTATAATTACACGCACGCGTACACTTGTTTTCCGGTTAAATGCGCCATCGATCCGTTGACCCCGCGCAACGAAGGCTCTTACCGCCCGTTTACGGTAGTTGCGCCGGAAGGCAGCATTCTGAATCCTCTGTTCCCCGCTCCGGTGAACGGCAGGCATTTGGTCGGCCATTTCTTGTCCTGCGTCGTCTACGGAGCGCTAGCAAAAGCGATCCCGGATCAAATTATCGCCGATTCCGGAAGCGCGCCTCAGCAGTATACGATATTCAACGGCACTTGGCGGGACAGGCCGTACTCGACGGTGCTGACGATTTGCGGCGGCATGGGTGCGCGGCCGACGGACGACGGACTAAGCTGCACGAGTTTTCCTTCCAACGTCAGCGTCGGTTCCATGGAAATTACCGAAGCGGTTTCTCCTCTGGTCGTCTGGCGGAAAGAATTGCTGCAGGATTCCGGCGGGGCGGGCAAGTATCGAGGCGGGCTTGGCCAAGTGATCGAGCTCGAAATTCGAGGGGAAGGACCGGTACAGATGTCGCTCATGTTCGACCGCGTCGATCATCCGGCGTCGGGGACGGCCGGCGGAGCGGCGGGAGGCGCTGCGCATGCGTCCGTAAACGGTGAATTGGCCGTTTCTCTAAAGGGGCGGAATCAAGTGGGGCCGGGAGATCGAATTCGTCTGCAATATTCCGGCGGGGGCGGCTTCGGCTTTGCGGACGAACGGCAGACGAAGCTTATCGAGAAAGATTTGCTCAATGAATTGATTTCGAAGGAGGCCGCGGTCAATGTCTATCAATACAAAGGATAAGATCGGCAAGTGGATGGTAGGTTCGGATGTCGGCGGAACGTTTACCGATCTGACGATGCTTGACAAAGAAAGCGGTACCGTCCTGACCGGCAAAATACTGACGACGCCGGACGATCCGAGCCGCGCGATTTTCAATGGCTTGGATCAGATGGCGAAGCAATACGGTTTGGATTTGAAGGACGTGGAAACGTTTATCCATGGCACGACGCTGATCGCCAATACGATGATCGAGCGCAAAGGCGTGCCGACGGGGCTTATAACGACGGCGGGATACCGGGACGTGATCGAGATCGGCAATGAAATGCGCTTCGATATTTTCGATCTGTTTATGAAGAAAATGGAACCGCTCGTTCCGAGATTTTTAAGGAGGGAGGTCAGGGAGCGCGTGGACAGCGAGGGAGCCGTTCTGGTCGACTTCCATGAAGAGGATGTTCGTCAAGCGGCTGCGCTGTTCAAGGAGCAGGGAATCCAATCGGTCGCCATCGCTTTTATTAACAGCTATCGCAATCCGGAGCACGAGAAGCTGGCGGAGCGAATTTTACTGGAGGAGATGCCCGAAGTGTCCGTTAGTCTTTCCTCCGATGTCGCGCCCGAAATACGCGAGCTGGAACGCTTCTCGACAACGGTCGCCAACGCTTACGTGAAGCCGCTGCTCCGCACCTATATTGCCAAGCAGGAGCGCAGCCTCGCCGCCTACGGCACGGATGCTTCGGTGAACGTCGTCATGTCCAACGGGGGGTTGACCGATGCCGAATCCGCAGCGGCCTATCCGATTCGACTGATCGAGTCCGGTCCGGCGGCCGGCGTCATCGCCGCGGCGTTTCACGGCAGAATGGCCGGAGAGAACCAAATTATCGCTTTCGATATGGGCGGCACCACGGCCAAGATGTGCCTGGTCCGGGATGGAAGCCCGAATCGGGTTTACGAGTTCGAGGCGGCGCGGATGCAGCGATTCAAGAAAGGGAGCGGCATACAGCTGCGTATTCCGGTCATGGAAATGATCGAAATCGGCGCCGGCGGCGGAAGCATCGCGCACCTCGACAATATGAACATGCTTAAAATCGGACCGGAAAGCGCCGGCTCCGTTCCGGGACCGGCTTGTTACGATCTCGGGGGAGAAGATCCGGTCGTGACGGATGCAGACGTTCTGCTTGGGTATTTGGATCCCGATTATTTTCTCGGAGGAGATATGCAACTGAGCGCCGAGCTCGCAGAGAGAGCTATCGCGAATAAGGTAGCCATACCGCTTGGGATCAGCTCAATAGAAGCCGCAGCGGGTATTCATGAAATCGTGAACCATAATATGGTGTCGGCGGCAAGAATTCATATCGCCGAGAAAGGGACCGATCCGCGCAAATTCAGCTTGGTGGCGACAGGCGGAGCCGGACCGGTTCATGCGTACGGCATAGCCCGTTTGCTCGGACTGGGCCGAATCGTGTGCCCTCCCGCAACAGGAGTCGCATCAGCGGCAGGCATGCTCGTCGCTCCGCCTATGGTGGAACTCGGACGCAGCTATGTTAGCAGCCTGGATGCTTTGGATTGGGCGTACCTTCGCAGTCTTTTCGCGGATATGCGGAAGAACGCGGCGGAAGGCTTGGGCAAGGTGGGGGTCAGGGAAGAAGAGATGGAGACGATGTATACGGCAGAGATGCGATATGCCGGACAAGGTTATGAGATTGCCGTAAAGTTTCCGGAATCGATGCTGATCGATGAGGATACAAGTGTTTTGGAGACGGCTTTTCTGAAGGAATACGAAGCGACGTTCGGCCATTGTCCGCAAGGCGTCTCGCTTGAAATCATCAATTTGCGGTTGCGTTCTTTTGCGCCTGAGCAGGTGTCCAATCTTCGCTTCAATCGTTACGATCCGGATGGCGAGAAGGCGTTGAAGGGCCGCAGGAACGTATATTTTCATGAAATCAAGTCATTTGCCGATACGGCAGTATACGATCGATATCGTTTAGTTCCCGGTACGACCGTCCCGGGGCCGGCGGTTATCGAAGAACGGGAATCGACCGTAGTGGCGGGACCTAACACAACGATTAAGGTGGATGGTCACCTCAACCTGGTCATAGATCTTCATTGATGATGAAATGCGATCGGAGAGACGGCATTATGGGGAGAAACGACCCTTATATCGATCTCGGCACGGACGCGAGGACAGCGCCGACAAGCCGGATGTGGGAGGCCATGCAAGCCGTGGCGCTTAACGCTACCCCGTTCAAAGGCCAAGAGGCGGTGGAGGCGCTCTTGGCCAGAGCTTGCGAATTGACGGGACAAGCTGCGGCATTGCTGCTGCCTTCATGTACGATGGCGAATTTAATTGCGATGATGGCGCATGCGGATCGCGGAGATCAAGTGATTCTAGAGGAAAGCTCCCATATCGCCTGGTCGGAAGGCTGGGGCATGGCATCCATTGCGGGCATTTATCCGAAGCTGCTCAAGGGGCGACGCGGCGCGATCGACCTCGAGGAGATCCTATCCGCCGTAGAGGCATCCGTATTTTCGCATCGGCCTCGCACTAAGCTGCTCTGTTTGGAAAATACGCACAATGCCGGCGGAGGCGCGGTTCTGCCCCAAGCCTATGCGGCGGAAGTTTGCGCGGCAATGAAGGAGCGCGAAATTTACGTTCATTTGGACGGAGCGCGAATCTTTAATGCGGCGGTAGCGCTGGATTTACCGGTGCGGCAAATGACGGAAATGTACGACTCGGTGACGATCAACTTAAACAAAGGGTTATGCGCTTTGGAAGGTGCTTTATTGTGCGGCTCCGCGGCAATGATCCGGAAAGCGTCGCAGTTGGCTCGGGCGCTTGGCGGAGACAGTCAGCATAAGGCCGAAATCATCGCTGCGGCGGGATTGATCGGCTTGAATGAAATGGTGGACGATATCGCAAAAGATCATCGCCGAGCCTACTTGTTCGCATCGGCGGTACAACGGATTCCAGGTATTGGCGTAGAGCTTCAAAGGGTACAAACGAATATCGTCATGGTCGACGTTTCCGGTACGGGTCTTGCCGCGAAAGAAGTTTTGCAGCGTTTGAAGATACGAGGCGTCGCTTCCTACTTATATAGCGATGCCGTCCTGCGCTTCGTCTTCCATCGGGAAATCAACGATGAAGACGCCTTAAGGGCATCTCGATTGTTGGGGGAAGCAATCGGATAGGCAAGGAACGGCGAACGATGATCGAACAGAAACGCCTTAGCTGTTATTTTGACAAGATGTCCAGATCCGTGCTACCTTGTTCTCATCCTCAAACAAGTCAAGGGAGCCGTGATCCCGTGTACGAACAGAAAACAAAGGAAACCGAAAACAGCGTCATCGAGTTTATCGAGAGCGTGGACCATCCTAAGAAGCGAGAAGACGGCTATAAACTGCTCGACATTTTTGCCGAGACGACCGGTTATCCGGGAAAAATGTGGGGACCGAGCATCATCGGCTTCGGATCGTACCATTACAAGTATGCGACAGGTCATGAGGGAGACGCGCCGCTTGTCGGCTTCTCGCCAAGAAAGGCGAAGATCAGCCTTTATTTCGCTCCCGGCGATTCTCAGCGAGAGGAACTGCTGCAGAAGCTCGGCAAACATACGACAGGCAAGGCGTGCGTCTACATCAACAAGCTGGACGACATCGACATTGAGACGCTGAAAACGTTGATCCGACAGTCCGTCGATTTCCTAAAGGTGACATATCCCGAATGATCACCGAAAAAAAGCCCGCGAGAGCTTGGCTGCGTGAAGAGGCCAAACTCCTGCGGGCTTTGTCATATTATAGCTTAAACGCAATCTCCAAGTCGCGGATCTGCTCAGGGCCGATGTGCACGATGTCTCCGAGGCAGCCGGCCGACAGAAGCGCTTTGGCGCTGTATTCGGCGACTTCGAGCCGGTCGAACGCATTAAGCAGATTTTGGCCGGTTACGATGACGCAGTTGTTGTCCACGATAGCGATCGGCGTGTCTTTCGTAAAGCGGGCCGCAGTGCCTTCCGTGTTGCGATAGACGGCGTCGAAAGGAAGCTTGGGCGTCTGCCGCATCAGAATGTAGCTCTCCGGAATCGTACGCGAGTCGAGCTCGCGGTCGGTGACGGCAAAGGCCATCACATTCGGCGGATGCGCGATTATGACGCTGTCGATATGAGGGTGCAGCTCGTAAATGCGCTTATGAAGGTGGACGGAACGGCTCGGCGTTTTGCCGGCTTCGACCGCTCCGCCCTCGATGCGCACAAGGTCCTCCGGCTCCAAGTATTTGCGGTCGACTCCGAAAGGCGTGATGACAAAGGAACCGTCCGCAAGTCTATGCGAGAACGTTCCCTGCGTGCTCGTGAACAGGCGCTGGTCGTAGGCTCGCTTGATCAGCGTGCACATATCCCGGCGAAAGGCAAGCTCGTCCGTGCCGTACGACTGCGGGACGAACTCGCCCAGCTCCGGCTCGTCGCTGTGTGCCATCGCGCCGAACTGATCGTCCGACAGCAGCGTCGGCGTTCCGAGCCTGCGAGCGTTAATTTCCAGCCGCGCGCAGAAATCAAGCGTCTCGAAGCGTTGAAACGCTTGGAACAGATCCGCTCCGCCGACGACAACGCCGTGGTTTTCCAACATGACCGAATCGTTGCCGCGTTGGAACACGGCGGCGATATTTTCGCCCAGTTGGCTGCTGCCGGGGAGGGCGTATTCCGCCATGCCGATTTCTCCGCAAATCTGCCGCTCGTTAGGCAGCAGCCGCGTGTCGGGAATGCGCCTGACGATGCTGAACGAGACGAGAGCGGGGGGATGGGCGTGCACGACGGCCCGCAAGTCCGGCCGAGCGGCGTAGATGAGCCGGTGGAACGGAAACTCGCTTGACGGGCGATGATGGCCGACGACCGTACCGTCGGGTTTGACGCATACGATATCGTTTCGCGTCAACGTGCCTTTATCTACGCCTGCGGGCGTAATCCAAATTTGATTTTGTTCGTCAAGAATCGACAGATTGCCGCCGGACGTCGTCGTCATACCATAACCGTAAATCCGGTCCATCATCAGAAGTATTTGATCCGCGGGGTGAAGTAGATCGTAGCGCATATAAGCTCCTCCTAGTCCTGTTTCCCTCTATTGTACATAAAAACCGGTTTTCCGACTGTAAAGAAAGTCATAATTCCTCGCAAATTTCGGCTTTATGCCCAAATGTGAGAAACGCTACAGAAATTCGGGGCGAGGAGTATATACTATAAGTACGCATTCGGAAAGGGAGGGGAACGGATGACCTATCATCACGTATTGGCCGCATTCGATGGCTCCAAAGCGTCGGCCAAAGCGCTCGCCCACGCCGTCAAGCTCGTCGATAGCCGCCCGGGTAGCAAGCTGACCGTCGCTCACGTCACCGCGAGGCCGCCTTATGCTTTTGCCGGGTTTGGCATGGTTGTGCCGAGCGGCTACGAGGAACGGATGAAAGAGTATCAGGTTAGTCTAGTTCGCCAAGCGGAGGATGCGATCAAAGAGCTGCCCTACGCGAAAGTCGCTGTTCTCGAAGGCGTTCCTTCCTCGGCAATCTTGCAATATGCCAAGGAATATTGCTGCGACTTGATCGTAATCGGCAACAGAGGGCTCGGACCGATTCGGGAGTGGATGCTTGGTAGCGTCAGCCATCATGTCGTGCAGCAAGCGCAAATTCCGGTGCTGGTCGTCAAATGAAGGCACAACGCAAAGAGCCCGCAACGAATGCGGACTCCGGAACGAATGAGGATCGAGCTCACAGCCAGGATCTCGGATAGCAGCAGAAGCCTTTGTGGCTGTAATCCTTCTTGCCTTCGCTTTTGTGATGGCCTTCGCTGCGCTTGCCACAGCTCTTATGCTGCTCGCCGGACTTGTGCATACCGCCAGACTTGTGCATGCCGCACGATTTGTGACCGTGAGACTTGTGGTGACCATGGGACTTGTGATGGCCATGGGATCTGTGCTCACCGCATTTGTCCTTCTCGCAGCCTTTGCTCTTAGGGGGAGATTTGTGTTTACAGCAGGACTTATGTTTATCATGGGATTTGTGCTTGTCCTGACATTCACGACTCATTAGGGCTCACCTCGATTCTTTGGATAATACTAGAGTGTATGAGGGAGCCGCACGCATTGCTTGTACCTTTGGCTGGACAAGAGAAAAATGGAGAAGAGCGTAGTCGCAAATGCGGCGAAAAAGAAAGAACACCCGGCAGCAGTCCGCCCGAAGGCGGCAGCGCAGGGTGTTCTTCTATGATTTGCGTTCAATCAGAATCGTCAGGCTGACGAGCGTGACGAAGACGGTTGCGCCCATGTCGGACAGAATCGCGAACCATAACGTGAGCCAGCCCGGAAGCGTAAGCAACAGCGCGGCCAGCTTCAATCCGAGCGAGATTGCAATGTTGAAGCGGATCGTGCGGTTGACGTGTTTGGCTGTGCGGATCGCTTCCGGCAATTTGCCAAGATGATCCTGCATGAGCACGACGTCCGCGGTTTCGATTGCGCTGTCCGTTCCTTTGCCCATCGCGATGCCGATGTGAGCGGAAGCGAGAGCGGGTGCGTCGTTAATGCCGTCGCCGACCATGCCCACGACGCCTTCCTCGGCGAGACGCCGCACCTTCGCAACCTTCTCCTCGGGCAGCAGGCCGCCGAACGCTTCATCTACGCCTACCGCTCGGGCGACCTTCTCCGCGGTTTTCGCATGGTCGCCCGTCAGCATGACGGTGCGTCTAATTCCTTGACGGCGCAGCGCCGCTAGCACGGACGCGCTTTCCTCGCGAATCTCGTCGGCGATGCCGAACAACCCGAGAATCGCGGCGGAATCGGCGACAAGAACAATCGTAAGCCCCTGCTGCTTATAGGCTTCAATCTCGGCACGAATAGACTCGGGAATGTTGAAGTGCTCGACGATGTTCTCGTTGCCCAGCCAATAGGAGGCTCCGTCGCATTCGGCCACGGCTCCGCGGCCAGGGACGGCGCGGATGTCGACGGCCTCAGGCAATGTTACGCCCGCTCGGCCGACCTCCTTCATGATCGCTTTGGCCAGCGGATGGGAGGAGGATTGTTCAATGGCTCCCGCGACGGCGAGAAAACGCTCTGCGTCGTATACGGTCATTTGCTCCACGTACGGCTCGCCCTTGGTCAACGTTCCGGTTTTATCGAAGGCCAGCGTATCCAGCTTGCCGAGCTGCTCAAGATGGATGCCGCCTTTGACAAGAATGCCGTGGCGGGCGCTGCGCGCGATGCCCGACAGAATCGCGATCGGGGACGAGAGAATAAGCGCGCACGGGCAGCCCACGATCAAGACGGCCAACCCTTGATATAGCCATTTCGTCCAATCTCCGCCCAGCAGCAGCGGAGGGACCAACGCTACGAGCGCCGCGACGAGCATGATGAGCGGCGTATAGTATTTCGCGAAACGATCAATGAATAGCTCGGTCGGCGTCTTCGTCTCCTGCGCCTCTTCGACAAGATGCAAAATTCGGGCGAGGGAGGAGTCTTTATATGCTTTGCGGATGCGTACGCGAATAACGCCTTCGTTGTTGATGCTTCCTCCGAATACGGCATCGCCTTCGCCTTTCTCCAACGGCAGCGATTCTCCGGTAATGGCCGCTTCGTTCACCGAGCTTCGTCCGAAGACGACCTCGCCGTCGGACGGAATTTTCTCCCCGGGCTTCACGATAACCGTGTCGCCCGCTTGCAGCGCCGCGATCGGTACGATCGTCTCTTTGCCATCCTCAAGCTTGCTCGCTTGCTTCGGCGCGACGCTAAGCAGCCGTTCCATCGATCGCCGGGCTTTCTCCATCCCCAGCCCCTCGAGCAGCTCGTTAACGCCGAATAAAATGGCGACCAGCGTCGCTTCCTTCCATTCGCCGATTGCGACGGCTCCGATCAGCGCGATTGTCATCAACGTGTCGATATTGAACTTGAGCCGGAGCAGGTTCTTCGCGCCCTTATAAAAAGTAGAGTATCCGCTAAGCGCGGCGGCTAGCAAATAACAGACGACGGCGAGCGAAGAGGAGAGTCGTCCGTCCATGATGAGAGCAGCGACATAGATTGCGGTCGAAACGGCCAATAGCGCGATCATCCGTTTGCTGCCGTGAGAGTGAGCATGGTCGTGCTCATGCGAGTGCTCATGGCTATGAGGCTGGCTATGATCGTGAAAGCCGGAATGTTCGTGTGCATGCGGCTGGCTATGATCGTTCGAGTGATCGTGCGTGTGCGCCGCTTCAGTCAAAGCCATTGCCGATGCGTGCCCGGACCCGGAACCTTGTTCTGCAGGCTGTTCGACAAGATATGCGCGGTCGCTCTTCAGAATTTGCCTGACGCGATCGAGCGGAACCCGTTCATCGAGCTTAAGCTTGCCGCTGGCAAAGCTAAGCGAGGCCGTATCCCCGTAGTCCAGCCGCTTGATTTCCTCCTCCAGCGTCCGGGCGCAGTTCCCGCAAGACAGCCCTTTAACCCGGTATTCGATCATTTCAATCCTCTCCCATTATTAAATGAATACTTGTTCATATAATAATCTAAAGCAAACGACAAAACAAGTCGAATAGACAAAATCGGCCCGATTGAAACTGTCAAGATCGAGTGCGAACCGCCCTTGATCTTAGTGCATCGATAAGCAGAACGACAAAAGGAACCGCGATTCCGAGCAAGATGGCGTAGCTCTGCCACGGCTTCAGCGAATTGAGGAAGAAGACGGCATTCGGATGGACGACGCCGGCCAGTGTCAGGGCAATCAGGGACAAGCCGCTCAGCAGAATACGGTAATCGCTAAGTCGAAGCACGCTGGCCAGGCCGTCGGCGCTTACGAACAGAAGCAGCGTTAGCCGGAAGAAGATCGTGATGTACCATAATACGCCGACAATCACTTCAAAGCGCTCGTAGAAATCCCAATAACTGATCGTCGTCAGCACCGTATAGCTGGGATAGGCCATGTTTGCCGCAAGAGCTTCGCCCAGTACGCCGACCGACAGCAGCGTCATTAGCAAAAATATGCTCCCGACGACAAGGGCGCATCCTGCGAACAGAGAGCTCCATTTGCGGAAATTGCGTGTGTAGGGCGTAACGAAAAGCAAGAAAGCCGTTTCCGCATAAGGAAAAGCCAACATGGAAAGCGATGCATAGACCGGCGGCTTCCAGCCGTACTCCAAGACGGGCAGCAGCTGAGTCGGATTCATAGCGGGAACGAGCGACAGATAGCCGAGCAGAAACAGGAACAGAACGATGTAGAACAAAATTTCCGCGGCGCGTCCGACGGACGCGATTCCGAGTCGAAGCGCATATAGAACAGGCAGCAGCATTCCCGCCTGGATGACAATCTCCGGCGTCTCGGGAAAGAAAACGGTGGCCACAAAATCGCTTAAATCAGCCAATAAGAGAGTAAAGATCAGGAACGGGAAGCAGACGATAAACACAAAAAGCAGCGTGCTGCCGAGCAGTTTGCCGAACACTCCGACCGCATATTCATGGATGGTTCTCCCATGCATCCGTTTGGCGATAGCGGCATACATCGGCACAAGCAGCATATAGCCGAGTATGGACAGCAACACCGCTATCCACGCATCCTGCTTAGCAATCGTGGTAAGCATTCCGGGCAGGAGCAAGAAGGAGCTCCCCAACTGGTACAGAATAATCCAGTGAACAAGCTGCTTGGGCGTAACGCTTGGCTTGGTCATGAGACACCTCTCGTTCTCCGGACAAAGCAGCCTGTCAGCCAGACGACAAACGGAAAAGCCGCCCCGAACAGCAGCGCGTAAATCGGCCAAATGTTAAAAATCTCGCGCAAATACGATACGTTCGGCCAGATGAAATTGGCGACGAGCAGGCCGATCAGCGAGAGCGGAATGAGCAGCGCCTGCGGAGACTTTAGCTGAAAGGCGTGGGCCAAACCGGCGCTCGATACGTGCATGAGCAGCGACAATCGCATGAAAATGGTAATAAACCACAAAATGGTGATCAATACCTCAAAGCGCTCGTAGAAGTCTCCGACGCTGATCGTTCGAACGACAAAGTAGCTCGGAAACGAGACGTTGGCGACAATCGTTTCCCCTAGCACCGCGATTGTGAACAGCGTCAACAGCAGGAAGATTCCGCCGCTGATCGCTAAGCTGGCATATACGGCCCGCTTCCAATGCGAATAGCGAAGGCGCGGGAGGAAGAAAAGGAAGAGGACGCTTTCCAGGTAGGGGAATGCTAGAAGAGGCACCGCGCCGCTGGCGATCGGCCTCCAGCCGTATTCGAATACCGGAAGCAGATTGTCGGCCTTCATGCTTGGGACCAGCGATACGAAAATAATGGAGAGCAGCGATACGGCGAAAAACGACAAAATTTCCCCGGTTCTTCCGCATACCGCAACGCCGGCGCGGTTGATATATACGACCGCTCCCATCATAAGCAGGTACAGCGCATCGGTAGGCGTTTCCGGCATCAACGAGGTGCTGATGAAGTCGCCTAAATTCCGCAAGGTCATTGTGAGAATGAGAAAAGGGCACGCCAGGCTGAACAAGCCAATGGCGATTCTGCCTGTCTTTTTCCCCCACAGATCGTCCAAATAGGCCATAAACGTTTTGTCCCCGGTTCGCCTCGCAACCGCCAAGCAGAGCGGAAGGAATAGCATCTGCAGGGCAAGAGCCGCGGGAACGGCAAGCCACGCGTCCTGCATGGCCGCGCTTGCCAGCACTGACGGAAGCACGAGAAACGAGCTGCCCAATTGGTACAGCATAAACCAGATGGTCGCCTGTCTTTCGCTCAATCCGTCCATTCGCTACAACCCCATCTTGTCAAGATAGCAGCTTGGCTACAAACTGGCTGGCCGGCTGGAACAGCGTATCGATGATCCCGAGCGGGCTCGGCAAGTTAACTTGGGCCAGACGCAGCACGCCGAGCAGCAGGCCCGCTGCCAGAAATACGGCTCCGACCGCAATGTCGCGTCGCTGCTTCAAGCGCGCGAGGCTGCGATATTCAATTAGCGAACCCGCAAGCGCGATACCCATGACGATCGCCAATAACATAGCCGGCTCACTCCTTTTCCGCTTTGTCGAGCGGATTGATCATTTTTCCGATTTTGCGCAGCTTATAATCGATAGAGATGTCGACCTGCATCTCTTTGAAATAACGGTCCCAATCCCGCTTCCATTGATGCCATTGCCGGGGATGTTTACGATGGAAGGCTTCCCCGAAGCCGAAAATGTCGGCGCCGTAATGACGCTGCACCCTTGTAATCGAATCGAAGAGCAGGTCGTATAGCTGTTCGGAGGCGGCGCTTTGCAGCTTGAGAAATTCTTCTTCCTTCGTCAAATCTACGTCGCATCCGACCTCGGCTAAATTCGCTTCGGTTTTCATTTTGACCTGAGCGTAGGGCTCTCCGTCGCGAATAGATGGAAGCACATTCACCCTGGATAGGATCACTTCTACGTTAAATTTCTTGTCGGAGTCGGGACAGCCCACAATGCCGACCGTGCTCTTAATGTTGTTTGTCACATAGTTGTAAGCTTTGCTTTCGCTTTCGTTCAGCCAGCCGATCAGACGGTCGTCCTTCAGGACGCCGATGCCTACGTACTTGAATTCGGAGAACGACTTCGGACGGGTGACGTTGCCGAGCGTTTTGCCCTTTTTGATGTCCCCGATTACCGTTACGCCTGTCAGAACGGGTTCGACGCCGGTTTTCGTAATTTTTTGCAGAAAATCGATAATGTTGACGGCTGCGGTTGGCGCCCAAGCCTCCTGCGATACTTTAAGCGACTTATACAGCTCCATGGCCGGCAATATTTCGGTTGGCGTCGTCAGCTCAAGCAATTCTTGCGCATTCGCGTCTTTGGCGATCGCGATATAGAAATCCGGACGAAACTCGTGATCCCTTGCGAAGAAGTCCACGATATCGTTGATCCCTTCCCGAGCGGCTTTTTCGTTAAATACGAGCAGACGCAGGTGAGCGACATACATCTTTCTAGAGGCCTTCGTCGTCACCTTGCGCAGCGCTTCGAATATGGTCTCGGAACGCTGAGTAAACGTAACGACCGGGGAGCGATTGGCCGCCCGATTGCGCGACATTTGGGTCGGATCGACGGATTGCAGGGTAACGACGTATTCGTCGTCGACTTTGTCGACGCCCATGGCCAGCACGACGGACAACTCGTTTAATTCGCGACGATTCCAACATCCGGACAGCGCAAGAGCAAAGACTAATACTACCGCGGCCATGCGGAAGAGCCTGATCAGCCGCATTATCGTTTGCCTCTTGCGGAGCCGAACCGATTCGAGCTGCGATAGGGGAAGCGAAAGACGGCGTCCTGCTGCATTCCCTTGCGGAACGGCGCCATCGGACTCATGTAAGGAATGCCGAACGATTGCAGATGGCACAGATGGATTGTCAGCACAATAAAACCTATCGTTAGGCCGTACACGCCCATAACGGCCGCAAGGCCCATAAAGGCAAATCGCAGGAAACGGATGGAGATCGACATCGAATACGAGGGGATGACGAAGCTCGCAATGGCCGTGATGGCAACGATGATGACCATGGCCGGCGAGACGATGCTCGCTTCGACAGCGGCTTGGCCGATCACGATCGTTCCGACGATCGATACCGCTTGTCCGATTGTACGCGGCATTCGAATGCCCGCTTCGCGCAATATTTCAAAGGTAACTTCCATGAGCAACGCTTCGAGAAACGCCGGAAAGGGGATGCCCTCGCGCTGCGCGGCAAGACTCAGCAGCAGCTGCGTCGGCAGCATATCCTGGTGGAACGTCGTTAAGGCGATGTAGATGGCAGGCGCAAGCATGCAGATGAACAGAGAAACGTAACGAAGCAGCCGAATCGCATTCGAGTATAGAATCGATTGATAGTAGTCTTCCGCCGATTGCATATAATCGACGAACAGTGTAGGCGCAAGCAGCACAAACGGCGTGTTGTCGACGAAGATGGCGATTTTGCCTTCAAGAATTCCCGCCGAGATAACGTCCGGCCTGTCCGTGTTGTACATCGTCGGGAAGATGGTCTTTGTTTGATTGCTTCGCAACAACTCCTCCACGTATTCGCCTTCGAGCACGCGGTCGATGCGTACGGAACGCAGCCGTTCCGAGATCGTCTCGACAAGCTTCTCATCCGCAAGTCCGCTGATGTACATCAAGTCGACGTCTGTTTTCGTCCGATAGCCGATTTTGAGGTTGATGATGCGGACGCGGGAGTCTTTCACTCTTCTGCGGACCAGCGTCGTATTCGTGCGCAGCGTTTCCGTAAAGGAATCCTGGGGGCCGCGGACGACCGATTGCGTCTTCGATTCCGTAACGGCGCGATCCTCCCAGCCCTGCATGCCGACGAACAGGCAGCGATCCGCCCCATCCATCAGCACGATCAGAAACCCGGATAGCAGACGGTCGAGCAACTCGTCCACGGTGTCGGTTAAGCCCATTTCCCCAGCGTCGATTACGTATTGCTGCAGACCCGCTAACGACGCCTGCTCCGCCGGAGCGCGATCCAGCAGAGAGGCGATGACGCTGTTCTGGACGGCATGCTTGTCGACCATGCCGTCCAGATACAGCAGAGTAAGGCTTTGTTTGCTGGGCAGTTTAAGCTCGCGGACAATCAGGTCGGGGCTGCGGCCCATCAGGGACAGGATATGGTCAAGCGTCTGTTGCCTATCCCGGCTTAAGTTGTTCATACCTATCCCCTTTCGAGCGCGTAACGCGTTCACTAAGTATTTCCAGAAGAGAAAATAGCAATTCATCGCGAGCCGGGCATGTTGTTTCGTGTTAGGATTAAGAGGAAGATAAGCAGGAATGGAGTGCAAGGATGCAGAGGCTGGCAGCGATCGGATCCGCGTACAACGAGATTACCGTATATGAAACGTCGCAGTTGGACGGGGAGACGGGCAAATTCAGGTGCATTCGGTTTGCGGACGAGGATGTGCAAGGCGCGATGGACCTGAAGGATCGCCGTCGTCTCGTTCTCGGTTACCAGAAGGCGATGACCGCTCTGATGGAGCATCGCGATCCCGATTTCCGTAGCGCTTTTGTTATCGGACACGGGATCGGGTCGATTTCCGGCTATTTTCGCGGCAAAAGGATCAAGACGGCGGAGATCGACGAAGCGGTTGTGGAGCTGAGCCGACGGTATTTCGATTGCGCGGACGACAACGTCGAGATCGGAGACGGTCGGCAGCTTCTTGAAGCGGAGGCCGACCGGTCGCTCGACTTTATCGTTCTTGACGCATTTACTAGCAGGGGGACTCCGCAGCACCTCACGACGGTGGAATTTTTCCGGTTAGCCGCTAATAAGCTTCGGCTTCAAGGGGCGCTCCTTCTGAACATGATGGGCCGTCCGCAGGACGACAGCATGGCGGAGGCGATCCGCTCGACGCTGCGCCGGGCTTTCGCCGACGTTCGGTGCTATTCGTTGCCCGCGCCGCGGGAACGCGACAGAAGGAATCTGATTTTCGTAGGCAGCGGTGCGTCCGACGGCCTCGATAGCAGGGAGATCGGGCTTCGCGAAATCGAGCTGGCAGAAGGCTATATTATTTGGGACGGATCGGCGGCTTGGCGGTAACTTGATACTATTTCACGATTTGTGATACTTAGTCACCGAGTGCGGCCGCGACCGTAGACGAGTCCATGCGGATTGGATACAATGTCCCCGTTGTTGATTCAACTTGAAGAAGTCGGGGGAATATCTTTGGAGACAACGCCGCAACTTTGGACGAAGACGGAAGGAGCCGCGCATGCCGCGCCCGAACAGGTCGGATTCGATTCCGGCCAGTTGGGCAAGCTGGACGCGCATTACGCAGAACTGATCGCGCAGGGTCTGCTGCAAGGTGGCGGGCATCTGGTGGGCCGCAACGGCAAAATCGCATCGTGGTCGGCGATGGGAAGACTGAATGGAGTAAAGGGCGAGGGGAGTCTGCAACCGGATTCCATCAGGAAGCTAAGCTCTCTGACCAAAGCGTTCAC
The DNA here is from genome assembly GCF_003386235.1 of Cohnella phaseoli. GTDB lineage: Bacteria > Bacillota > Bacilli > Paenibacillales > Paenibacillaceae > Cohnella > Cohnella phaseoli. The sequence continues at coordinate 49,112 of NZ_QRDZ01000031.1, read as the reverse complement.
AACGATCGCCTTGGTCAAGCTGATCGAGGACGGCAAGCTGGATTTGGACCAGCCGGTCGCAGCGCTTCTCGAAGAATTCGACAATGGCACGTATCGGGACGTGACGCTGTTTCATCTGCTGACGCATACTTCCGGCATTCCGCCCGTTCCCGGCTATTACAACGAGCCTTACCCACGCCGATGGTACGATCCGGACAGTCACAAGAGCTGGATCGTCCAGGCGCTGACGGGGTTGCCCGTCTGCAAGCCCGGGGAGGCGTACAATTATACGTCGACGGGTTACGCTTTGCTTGGCGAGATCGTATCGCGCGTGTCCGGCGAACGGTTCGAGGAATATGTGATGAACCGAATCGTACACCCGCTCGGTTTGGAGCGCACCTGGTTCGACGTTCCGGCGGAGCTGCACGCCGAAGTGTGCGTGGTGGATCAGTACGACATCGATTCGCTCGGCCAGTCGGCTGACAACTGGAAGGTCATTCCCCGCGCGGCCAGCGGCATGCATTCCACGATGTACGACCTATGGAAGCTGGGGCAAATGCTGCTGAACGGAGGGACGTTCGAAGGCAGGCGCATTCTCGGCCGCAAGTCGGTCGAGCTGCTCACAAAACGGCATCTGTTTCGAGTGCCCGCTTACCATTGGGGCGGACAGATCAAAGACAAGGGGCATGCGCTTGGCTTCGACCTGGCGATTCACTCCACCTCTTACGAATCGCAGGGAACGTATCAACTGGAGGGGGCGGGGCGGATCGCGCTGTTCGTCGATCCGGTCGAGAGCATGGTCGTCGTGCTGCTGGTGCCGTCCGTTCATTCGTGGGTTCCCCGGTCCGTGCTCGGTACGAAGCAGATTATTTGGTCCAGCCTGGTCTAGGACAAACAGGTTAAAGCAAGGAAGAGAAGGTCCGGATTCATTCGGGAAGAGACGGCTTTACTCTATCGGAAAGGAGGCGATTCGGTTTTAGATACGCTATAAAGAAAATGCGCCGGTACGCATTTCTCCCCTTCGTCGTTTCGGATCGATGACCGATTTCGCAAACTACGAAAGGCGAGTGAGTATAGATGCGTTTGGTAACAGAAAGATTGATTATTCGCCGCTTTGAAGCGGCAGATTGGCCGGATGTTCTGGGCTATACGTCCGATCGGGAGACGATGGCGTATATGCCGGACGGCCTGTTCGGGGAAGCGGACGCCAAGCGCTTCGTTATCGAGAACGGAGGCTCCGACGCCCGCAATTATGCGGTCGTGCTGAAGGGAGTTCAGCGGCTTATCGGGCATATCGTTTTCCATCCGTGGTTCGGAGATCACACCTACGAGATCGGATGGGTGATCGCGCCGGGCTTTCGCGGGCGAGGCTATGCGACGGAAGCGGCTCAAGCCCTGCTGCATTTCGGCTTCGCCGAGCTGGGGCTGCATCGCGTCATCGCGACGTGTCAGCCCGAGAATGCCGCTTCGAGCCGTGTAATGGAGCGGCTTGGCATGCGAAGGGAAGGCTGCTTCCTAAAGTGCATTCCGCGGGGCGACGGCGTATGGTGGGATGAATATGTCTACGCCGTTCTGGCAGAGGAGTGGAAGTAGACGATAGAGGAAGCCGTCGGCAGTCGATCCGGGATTACCCGGATGTCAGCCGACGGCTTTTTTTGTTAACGCCGTTCTTCCCCGGAATATTTCTTCAGGGCAATGACCGCATTATGTCCGCCGAAGCCGAACGAATTGGACATGCCGACGTTCAGCTCGGCCCGCCGCGCCTCGTTCGGCACGCAGTCCAGATCGCAGTCGGGGTCCGGCGTCTCGTAATTGATCGTCGGCGGAATCAGCCCGTTCTGCAGGCTCTTGACCAGAGCGATCGCCTCGACCGCGCTGGAGGCGCCAAGCAGATGCCCTGTCATCGATTTGTTGGCCGTCACCGGCACGCGATAGGCGTGAGCTCCGAACAGTCGCTTGATCGCCAGCGTCTCTGAGCGATCTCCGATTTCCGTGCTCGTTGCATGGGCGCTAATGACGTCGACCTGCTCCGGATGAAGATCGGCTTCGGCCAGCGCCAGCTTCATCGCCCGATAAGCCCCGTCCCCGTCCGGGTGTGTCGCCACCATATGATAGGCGTCAGACGATGCGCCGTAGCCGAGAACCTCGGCGTAGATGCGAGCCCCGCGGCGCTTAGCGTGAGCCAACGATTCCAGAATAACGATGCCGGACCCTTCGGCCATGACGAAGCCGTCCCGGCCGGCGTCGAACGGACGGCTCGCCGCAGCCGGATCGTCGTTGCACGAAGAGAGAGCGGTCGCATTGCCGAAGCTGGCGAGCGAAATTTCCGACAAGGCCGCCTCGGCGCCGCCCGCGATGACGATGTCCGCTCCGCCGCCGCGGATGAGTCGGAACGCTTCTCCGATCGACGTATTGCCGATCGAGCAAGCCGTTACCGGCGACATTGTCGGGCCAAGCGCTCCGAACTTCATGCTGATCAGAGCCGCGGCCATATTTGAGATGATCATCGGCACAAGCGTCGGACTGACCCGTTCCGGACCGCGATCCCGCAGCACTCCGGCTTGATCGATCAGCGTCTGCAAGCCCCCGACTCCGGAGCCGACGTAGACGCCGAGCCGTTCCCCGTTGATCTGTTCCTTCTGCAGTCCGGCATCCTCCCAAGCCTCGCCGGCGGCGGCCATCGCGAACTGGCAGAAGCGATCCATTCTCCGCGCTTCCTTGCGTCCGAACAGCGCCTCGGCATCGAAGCCGCGAACCGCTCCGGCAATTTTCGTTTTGAACCGGGCGGTATCGAAGCTCTCGATGCGGGACACTCCGGACTGTCCGCCCGCCAAACGCTCCCAGAAGCTGTCCACCGAGTTGCCCAGCGGGGAGATGACGCCCATTCCGGTAATCACGACTTGTTCGACTTGCCTCATGCCGATCCACTCCTTGTACCTGTTAAAGTACATCCAGCATCTCATTCCTGTTATCCTATTACAAGTTGTCGTTTATACTAGTATAATAAATACTACGATAAGTCGATTGGTCCAACTTATATAAAAGAACCGGAGGGACGGGACATGAATCATGATGCGAGGCTGCTCGCTTTATCCGCTTTCCTCAAAGCGAAGCGGGCCAAAATCTCCCCGGAATCGGCAGGATTCGGCACGGGTGCACGCAGAAGAACTCCCGGGCTGCGCCGAGAGGAGGTAGCCCAGCTTGCCGGGGTCAGCCTGACCTGGTACACGTGGCTCGAGCAGGGAAGAGACATTCGCGTATCGTCGTCCGTACTCGACTGCATCGCTTCGGCGCTTCAGCTCAGCGTGGACGAGCGCAAGTATTTGGTCTCGCTGGCGATGGAGGTCAGCCCGGGAATCTCTCTCAAAGAGGAACCGCCCAAGATCAGTCCGTCGCTCAGACGAATTTTGCAGGAGCTAACCTACTGCCCCACCCTCATTACGGACCGGCGCCATACGATCGTCGGCTGGAACGAGGCGGCGTCGCACGTCTTTCTCGATTTCGAACAAGTTCCGGTGCAGGACCGCAACATGATTCGTCTGCTGTTTGCGAGGAAGGAGCTGCGGAGATTGGCGGTCAATTGGGAGCACTTTACGAAGGGTTTTCTCGCAATCTTTCGCGCTTATTACGGTCAGTATGTCGACGACAAATGGTACGATCGCTTTCTGGGAGAGATGAAGGCGGCTCATCCGGAGTTCGAGGCTTTATGGGAGGAGAGCGAAGTTCAATCCGCTCCGGAGGTGCTGATCGAATTCAGGCACGCCAAGGTCGGCAAAATGCTGTTCCATTTGACTTCGCTTCAAGTGCAGGGCGCCGATCTGCGCTGCAGCATCTATACGCCGGTGCCGGAATCGACGACCGAAAACAAGCTGAAGCGGCTGATCGGGGGAAGCGCTATTCTGAACGGCGAAGCATTCTCATAGGGTAGAAGGACAGGCAAACTGCCGAATCTTCGAACAGGATGGGATGCGGGATGGATACGCTGCGTTTGCAAGTGACGGGAATGACGTGCGCCGCATGCTCGGCCCGCATTGAGAAGGGGCTTGGCCGCATGAGCGGCGTTCGCAGCGCGAGCGTCAACATGGCGACGGCGCAAGCTTTCGTGCAATACGACTCGCAGGTGACCGGTGAAGCGGATATTCGCCGCAAAATCGAACAGCTGGGATACGGCGCCGCCGAGCAGGTCGATTCCCCGCAGAAGGCGCATGAATCGGAAGTTCGCGCCCTGCGCGGCAAGCTTGCGGTGTCCGTTGCCGTCTCCGTTCCCCTCTTTTGGGCGATGCTCGCCCATCTTGCTTTTTTGCCGTCGCAGATCTGGATCCCGGCCATTTTTTTTAATCCTTATTTGCAGCTGGGATTGGCGACGGTGCTGCAATTTTACGTTGGCTACTCCTTTTACAGGGGCGCTTACCAGGCGTTGAAGCAGAGAAGCGCCAATATGGACGCGCTTGTCGTACTGAGCACTTCCGTCGCCTACTTCTACAGCCATTATAAGCTGTTGAGCTTCCCTGGAACGGTCTCCCACGACCAACTCTATTTCGATGCGATCGCGATGATTATGACCGTCGTTCTGCTTGGCAAGCTGCTTGAAGCGAAAGCGAAAGGACGGGCGCTCAAAGATTTGAACGAGCTCTACGGCTTGCAGATCCGCTTTGTTCGCGTGATGCGCGAGCAAGGAGAGGAATGGATTCCGGCAGGCGAGCTGCGTCGGGGAGAGCAAGCTGTCGTATTGGCCGGAGAGTGGATTTCCGCGGACGGCCGCATCGTCTCGGGCGCAGCCGAGGTGGACGAGTCGCTGCTGACCGGCGAGAGCGTGCCCGTGCTGAGGCAGAAGGGGGACTATGCTTACAGCGGAACTCGCTGCCTGAACGGCAGCTTGCGAATTCGCGCCGAATGCGACGCGGGAGAGACGAGGCTTTCGCGCATGATCGCGATGGTGGAGGAGGCGCAAAGCTTGAAGCCGACGATCGCGCGTAAAGTGGATCGGGCGGCGGCGGTGTTCGTGCCGGCGATGGCGTTGTGCGCCGCGGCGACTTATTTGGGCTGGACGCTGCTGGCCGACGGGGCGTCTGCGGATATGGCGCTCCGCTATGCGCTGTCCGTGCTGCTTATCGCCTGTCCGTGCGCGCTTGGCCTGGCGGCTCCGGTGTCGATTCTGATCGCTACCGCTCTGGCCGCCAAACGCGGCATCCTCTTTAAACACGGAAGCGCGATGGAAACGCTGGCGAAGGCCGACCGTATCTTGTTCGACAAAACCGGCACGTTAACCGAAGGCAAGCCCCGTCTGATCGGGGTGCAAAGTGCGGGTCACCCGAACGCCTATTTGTTGAAAATGGCGGCCGCTATCGAGCGGCATTCCGCGCACCCGCTCGCCCAAGCGATCGTTCGCGAGGCGGAGCGCCTGCGCGTACTGATCCCCGAGACGACGGATGTGCGCGAGGTGCCTGGAGGCGGGATGCAAGGGATGGCGGAAAATCGGCAGATCCGCGTTGGCCATCCTCGCTGGGTGCTTGGCGGAGACGTCGTGCTTGCAGAAACGGCTATGAAGCATGAAACTGCGGGACCGGGCGAAACTGTGCTGTACGTCACGGTAGACGGACGACTGGAAGGAGCGTTGACGTTCGCCGATACGCTGAGAGAAGAAGCGTCAGCCATAGCACGCGAGCTGGAACGGACGGCTTCTCTGGGCATCGTGACGGGCGACCAGCCGGAGCCTGCAAACGAGATTGCCCGTCAGGCGGGTATCCGCGACGTTCACGCCGCTTGTACGCCGGATCGCAAGGCGGCCATCGTCGAGGAAGCGCGGCGCAGCGGCCGGGTGGTCGTCTTTGTCGGAGACGGCAGCAACGACGCCGCGGCGCTGGCTACGGCAGACGTCGGCGTCGCGATGGGCGGCGGGGCGGGGGCCGCCATGCAGACCGGCGACGTCGTACTGACGCGAGATCGCTTGTCCGGCCTCGCGGACGCGGTCGTCATCAGTCGGGCGACGCTTCGCAACATCAGGCAAAACATCGGCTTCGCAGTGGCGTACAATACCGCCGCCGTGCCGCTGGCCGCGCTCGGCTTCCTCGACCCGAGAATCGCCTGCACAGGCATGGCGGCCAGCTCGCTGCTCGTCGTCGCCAACGCGCTCCGTCTGCGGCGCTTGGCGGCGGGAGGGCGCGGATAATGCTGGCGCAGAGCCTGCTTCTCGCCGCGACCGCGGGGCTGATGGGCGCTCCCCACTGCCTGATCATGTGCGGGGGCATTACTTCGTCGTTCGCGCTTAATGCACGGGGCAATCCGCTGAAGGCTGCCGCCGCTTATCATGTGGGCAGAATTACGACCTATACGATCACCGGCGCTTTCATGGGGCTGATCGGTTCTTTCCTGAACGCGGCCGGGACGTTCGTCGGGCTGCAAGGGGCTGCAAGCATTCTGGGCGGTATCCTGATTATCGCTTGGACCTACAGTCGTTATACGCTGCCATATCCGCACCGCTTCATGCCGCTGGGCAAGCGGGCGGATGGGGCATTAGTCGCGGGCAAGCGCGGGGGACAATGGCTGGGTACGTACTCCTCCGGCTTGCTGCTCGGCTTTCTTCCGTGCGGATTGACCTACGCCATGCAGATGAACGCCGCCGCTTCCGGATCGTGGGCGGAGGGAGCGGCCTATCTGCTCGTCTTCGGGCTGGCCACCGTACCGGTGTTCGCGCTGCTGGCGCTCTTCTCCGGCCGGCTGAGCCGGTCCGGAAGGAAAGCGATGCGAGTCGCGGGGACGGCGCTTGCCTATACGATGGGCATTCTGGCCATTCTGAAAGGGCTGGCCGTCAATGGCTGGATCCCCAGCGTTCACCCGTGGCTATGGTAGTAGTTAATGTCATTAACTATACAGCTTTAAAAGCATAAGCCGTCGTCAGCGAGTTTCCATCCGAGCAGACGGCGATTTCTGCCTGCCATTTGCCCGGCATGACAGGAACGGCCAGCAGCTCGTATTGACCCGGCGCGACCTCGCGCGTCTCCGCCGGGATGCGACCGCAGAACATGCCGGGCATAACGAGATAAGCTTCGATCGTTATCGTTTCCACCGGATTTCCGCTCTCGTCCTGCACCGTCAATCGTATGATATTCTCCTCCATAACCGCAGCCCCGCCCGGCTCGGACCGAACGTCCAGCCGCAGCCCCGCACCGCTTGCAGACGCCGAAGTTTCGCCTTCGTCAGATAACTTTCCGCCAAAATCTCCGCAGCCTCCGACTACGAGCAAGCCGGCCGAACAGATTAAAGCGATGAGCCATTTGGTCATTTTACCCCTTCTTTCGCAAGCTGCTCTTATTTATTCACGCTTATGCGCAGTTGTCACAATTATGTCAACGGATGTAGCCCTAATGAGTTATGCCAATACCCCCATATAGGGCTAGAATAGGGAGGAAGTATTCGACAGTAAGGAGCGATCCGTATGACAAAGAGAACCTTGGGATTGCTGATCATGGTCGTCCTTGCGGCGCTGAGTCTGGCGGCGTGCTCGTCGTCCCGACCAGGCGATCAAGATCCGAAAGACGTGAAGGTCGAGCTGAGAACGGATCCCGCGGAAGCGAAGGCCGGAGCGGAAGTTAAGCTGATTACGACCGTGACGGGACTGGTGGACGAGAAGAACACGATCGTGCAGTACGAAATTCGCAAGGCCGATCACAGCGGTCTGCCGGAGCTGATCGAGCAAGTCGATCGGCAGGGGACTACCTATTCGGCAGGCTTCACCTTCTCGGAAAGCGCGACGTACGACGTGTACATTCACATCTACAACGGCGAGCTGCACATTACGAAGAAAAAGCCGGTGGAAGTGAAGCCATGAGCATCCTGAAGCGTCGGAAAGGCACAGGCACAGGAGCGATTGGCGGCCTGCTGCTGATCGGTCTGCTTGCGTCCTTCGCATCGCCCGGGCAGGCGTCCGCGGAGGAGTCGGCGTCCGAGCTTCAATCGCTGATCGACGCCGCGAAGCCCGGCAGCGAAATCGTGCTGGCGGCGGGAAGCTATTCCGGACCGGCGGTGATCGACAAGCCGCTCGCGGTTCGCGGAGAGGACGGCGCGACGATCTACGGCGGCGAGGGGGCGGCGGCGCTAACCGTCCGCGCTCCCGGAGTGGAACTGAGCGGCATCAAGGTGGTAAGCGCCGAATCGGACAAGCTGGCCGCTATCGCCGTCGAAGCCGACGACGCCGTCATCCGGGAGACGGTCGTCGTATCGTCGGGGCTCGGAATTTCGCTGCGTGATGCGGACCGGGCTCTTATCGTCGGCAATACGGTTTATCCGTCCTCGCAAAATGGAGGAGTGGATGGGTATACGGGCGGCGTGCGGACAGGCAACGGGATCGATCTCTACGACTCGCACGATGCGCGAATCGAAGGCAACGAGGTCCACGGCATGAAAGACGGCATCTATTTGGAGAAAAGCCATCGCGCATCCGTCGAAGCGAACCGAGTCTATCGTTCGCGATACGGCATCCATTGCATGTATACGGACGGCACGTTAATTGTCGGCAACGAAGGCGAGTATAACGTGACCGGCGCGATGGTGATGGGGGTCAGGGACGCCGTCGTGACGGACAATTCGTTCCGCAAGCAGAGCGAGAACGTCCATTCCCAAGGGCTGCTGCTGTTCGACGTTCAGACGTCGCGCATCGAGCGCAACACCTTCGAGGGCAATCGGGTCGGCATTTACATGGAGCTGTCCTCGAACAATCGGCTTGAGGCCAACGAAGTGCTCAGAAATTTTGTCGGCGTCCAGTTTCTCGAATCCGCCGACAACGAGTTTACTAGAAATACGTTTCTGTCCAACGTCATTGAAGCTCAGGCGACGGACAGTGCCGGCAATCGGCTGTCCAACAACTATTGGGACGCCGCGCAGGCGCTGGATCGGGACGGAGACGGGACGAGCGATTTGACATATGCCATCAATCCTTTTTTCGCAACGGCGGTCGATCGCACGCCGGCCTACCAGCTGTTTTTTCAAGCTCCGGGCATGACGTTCCTAAGCGGTTTGTTCACAGCTAACAATAACGAGTGGTCGTTCGACGCCGCGCCGCTGATGAATCCGCCCGAAGGGGCGGAGGGCGGTGCGCAATCGTCCGACGGGCGGAATACGGCTGTCGGGGCGATCGGAATCGCGCTATTGCTTGCGGCTGCATCAATCATTTATTGGGGGGCAAGAAAATCATGAAAAAGTGGATTATTCTCGGGGTACTTACGCTAGCGCTGTCTATTCTCGCAGGATGCGGAGGAACGAAATACGAAGCGGTTCCGATCGACGAAGCGGTCGACGTATGCGCGATCTGCAAAATGCAGGTGAAGGACGACGCCTATGCAACGCAGCTTACGACGAAAGACGGCAAGACGTACAAATTCGACGATCTCGGGTGTATGAACGAATGGAAGCAAAAAAACGGCACGGACAACATTGGAATGGATTACGTGCGCGATTACAACGACAAGGAATGGATTGAATTGTCCAAAGCGAGCTTCGTCTACGACGCTTCGATTCGGACTCCGATGGCTTACGGAATCGTCAGCTTCAAGGACAAGAAATCGGCCGAGGCGTTTATCGCCGAGCAGGGCGTAGGGCAACTGATGAGCGCGAGCGATTTGAAGGCTCATGGCTGGGAGCAAAATAAGCAAGGCATGGAAGGAATGGAGCACAGCCACGATGCCGAAGGCGGTATGGAAGGACACGATGCGGAAGGCGGCACGGAAGGGCACGGAGCGTCGTCGGGAGCTGCCGAGACGGAGCAGCACGCGGGGATGTAAACGATGGCTAACATGCTACACGTCGCGATGAGAGAAATCCGAATCGGATTTCGCAACCCGTGGTCTTACTCCTTTATGGCGCTATTCTCCGTGTTCAGCCTCAGCCTGCTGCTGATGAACGCCCGGGGCGTCGTGGAGGGCTATTCCGGAACGACCGGTTCGATGATCAGTCTGATCCTTTATTTGCTGCCGCTCATGACGTTGTTTCTCGGCTCGTTCTCGCTGACGGCGGAGAAGGAGGAGGGCAGCTGGCAGCTGCTCTCGACCTATCCGCTCAAGACGTTCTCTTACATCGTCGGAAAATATGCGGGCTTGACCGTTGTGCTGCTTACGATCGTCGCGTTCGGCTACGGGTTGATGGGAGCGGTCGGACTTGTTGCGGGGGCCGGCTTCTCCTTGCAGACCTATCTTCTGTTCCTGGCGTTTTCCGCAGGTCTCGTGCTGCTGTTTCTGGCGCTGGCGATGATCGTCGGTTCGCTCTCGCGCAACCGTTGGCAGGCGATGACGATCTGCGTCGCGCTCTGGTTTTTCCTCGTCATCGGCTGGTCGACGATTCTGATTTCGCTCTTGGACAGTCTGCCCTATCCATGGATCAAACCGCTGCTCGTCGCGCTGACGTTCTGCAACCCGGCCGAATTGGTTCGACTCTTCGTCGTTATCAAGCTCGGCGGGGGAGCGGTGCTCGGGCCGGAATATTACAACTGGGTTCAGTGGGCGCAAGGACCAAACGGAACGCTTGTGTTTCTTGGAGGCTGTGCGGCGATGATTGCATTAGCCGGAACGCTCGTCTGCTGGATTTGGGAAAGGAGGCGTTCGCATGGCTGAGCCGCTGCTGGTCGCGGACGGAATTTCCAAAGCCATTAAGAAAAGCGTCCTGGTCGAACCGATCGATATAAAGCTGGATCGGGGGGAGGTGCTTGCCCTATGCGGAGGCAACGGCGCGGGCAAAAGCACGATTCTGCGCATGATCGCGGGCATTATGCGGCCTAGCTCCGGGAGCGTGCGCTTGAACGGCAACGATTGGACTCGTAGCCGCGCCGAGTATTCCAGGCAGCTCGGGTATATGCCTGACGACTACTCGTTCAGCCCGGGACTGACGGCGATGGAGGCGCTGAGCTTCTGGGCGGCACTGCGCGGTGTCGGTCAAGCGCGTGTGCTGGAGGCGCTGGAGCTAGTCGGCCTGAAAGACAAACGCAGCGGCAAGGTTCAGACGTTCTCCAAAGGCATGAGACAGCGCTTGCTGTTCGCCCAGGCGATTCTCGCCGAGCCGCCGCTGCTGCTGATGGACGAGCCGACCAACGGCCTCGATCCTTACTGGATGGACGAGTTCGTGCGCCTGCTCGGAGAATTGAAAAAACGCGGTCATGCCGTCGTCTTCAGTACGCACCAGCTTCAGACGGCCGAAGAGATCGCGGATCGGGTCGTATTTCTGATCGACGGGCGCAAATGCGGAGAAGGCTCTGTCGAATCGTACCGGAAGCTTCACGGAGAGCATCCTTTGCACTCGGCGTTCCGGGCCGCGCTCGGAGGATGAGGGCGGGAGCCTCCAACCGGGGCCGGGCCACAGCGATCATCGCCCTGCTAGCGCTTGCCGCCGTGCTTGCCGTCGCTTGGCAGGTCTTTCGTTCCGACTCGGCGGGCAAGGGCGGACTGGCGGCGGGAATGAAGGCGCCGGCGATTGAAGGATTCGATACCTCCGGCGACCGAATCGATCTGCTTGACTATCGCGGACAGCCGGTTATCGTCAACTTCTGGGCTTCGTGGTGCGGGCCGTGCGTGAAGGAAATGCCGCTGCTCGACGAGGTTTATCGCAGCGCCTCCGGCCGATTTAAGCTGATCTCGGTCAATGTCGGCGATACGAAAGGGACGGTGAACGAGTTTTTGACCGAGCACGGCATCTCGTTCCCGGTGCTGATCGACGCGGCGGGCAAGGCGGCCGAACGTTATCGCGTATCGGCGCTTCCCGCGACGTTCGCGATCGATGCCGAAGGCCGGATCAGCCATGCGGGGCTAGGACAGATCACCGAAGCCGATCAGTTGTATGCTTTTCTTCAAACCAACGATTAAGCTTCTACAATTTGCGTTATAAATAGGGTAAGCTATGTTCGATTCGCAGACGGAGTTCCGACAGAAGCCGGAACGTTCGCAAGGAGAGCGTGCGCCCTATGGAATTGCTTATAATGGTGCTGATGCTGCTCATGCTCATCGGCGCTTCCAACGTCATCAATCGTTTTATTCCGTTTGTCCCCGTTCCGATCGTCCAGATCGCGCTCGGCGTCGCGGCGGCTTACATGCCTGGATTTCATCATGTGCCGCTCGATCCCGAGCTATTTCTCGTGCTGTTTATCGCTCCGCTGCTGTTCAATGACGGCAAGGTCATTCCCCGAGACGAGCTGTGGCGTCTAAGAAAGTACATACTGCTCATGGCGCTTGGCCTCGTATTCGCCACCGTACTGCTTGCCGGACCCTTCATTCACTGGCTCATTCCCGCCATTCCGCTGGCCGCTTCCTTTGCGCTTGCGGCCATTTTGTCTCCTACGGACGCGGTTGCGGTCGGCTCGTTATCCAGCCGAGTCAAGCTGCCGGGCAGCATGATGCGGTTGCTGGAGGGCGAGGCGCTTATGAACGACGCTTCGGGTCTTGTCGCCTTCAATTTCGCGATCGCCGCCGCGCTTAGCGGCGAATTTTCGCTGCCGACCGCGATTGGCAGCTTTATCGTCATTGCCGCAGGCGGGCTGATTCTCGGTGCGGTGTTAGGTTTTGCCGTCATCTGGCTGCGCTTGTTTTTACGTCGGCTGGGCATTGAAGACGTTACGCTGCACATGCTTCTGATCATCGTAACGCCGTTCGTTATTTTTCTTGCAGCGGAAGAGTGTCACGTATCCGGCATTTTGGCCGTCGTCGCGGCCGGACTTGTCCATTCGATTGAGAGGGAGCGCCTGGAATCGTCTTCCTCGCGTCTGCGCGTCGTCTCCGACAGCACCTGGTCGGTCATTCTCTACGTGCTTAACGGACTGGTGTTCATTTTGCTCGGTTTGGAAATTCCCGAAGTAGTTGCAGCCGTATGGGAGGATCCGGCTTACAACAACGCGAGAGCGATCGGCTATATATTTGCCGTTACGGCGCTGCTGCTGTTGATCCGATTCGCTTGGGTGTGGCTGACCAATAGGCGGCATTCCCGCACGGCGCTGCTAATGACGCTCTCCGGCGTGCGTGGCGCGCTGACGCTTGCGGCCGCTTTTTCGATTCCGGCTTTCTTCAATAACGGGCGGCCTTTTCCGGAACGGGGCCTTATGCTCTACATCTGCGCCGGCGTTATTCTGTTGACGCTCGTCTCCGCAAGCGTCTTTCTGCCCTTGCTGACTCGCGGCGCGAAGAAAGCCGCCGGAGAAGCTCGGGAGGAGCGGGGAGTAAACGAGCGGGAAGCCAGAATCCGCATGCTGGAATCCGGGCTGAGGACGATCCGCGAGGAAATGACCGAGGAGAACAAACGCGAGGCCGTGGACATGATGTCCGAATACAACCGCCGTTTACAGCGGACGAGGCTGGAAGGTCGCGCGGACTATCGCAAGGAATGGCGAACGACGATCGCTATTCGTCTGGAGGCGATGAAGGCCGAGCGGGAGGTCGTGTTGTCGCTACAGCGGGAAGAGAAGATTACGGAGGCGATGGGGAGCCGCATGTTGACGGCGATTAGCCAGATGGAGCTGATATTGTCCAAACGTCTAATCTTAAAGCGGACGGCGATACTGACCTGGTTTGCGGCGAAGCGGTTGTTGTTCGGCAAAGGACGGGCTTCGCGCATTTCTCCGGACCATCCGAATTGGCAGACGTTTAAGGAGGCCAGGCTCGCTTGTATCCGCGGGGCGATCGAACGTCTGAAGGAGCTGGAGGCGGAAGGGGGGGCCGAACGGGACATCGTACGCGCCGTGCTGGCCGATTATAAGGAAATGGAGCTGCGGTTGCAGCACGACTGGTTCATGGATGCGGGTAAATCCGGCAGGAACGAACTGAGCGGCGAGCTGGAGCTGAAGGCGATTCAAGCGGAGCGTAATGAGATTCAGGCAATGTTCGAGCAAGGCGACATCGACCGCAATCTGGCGGGCTGCCTGCGCTCGGACGTCAATTACCGCGAGGCAAGCGTGTTCGAATCGCGGACCGTACATGCGGAGGGCGCGCACTGATTCCTCTCGGTATCGAATGCGCGCCCTTATAAACCTACTTAATGACAAAGAAGAAGAACAGAATCGCGATCGCAAAACGGTAATAGGCGAACCACGACAGCCGCAGTCGTTTGATCAGCTTCAGGAAGGTCACGACGGCAATCAGGCCAACGATGAACGAGGCTGCAAGGCCGGTCAGGAAGAAGCCGATGTCCTCGGCGGCCAGCAGTTCCCGGCTCTTGTACAGATCCAGCGCGGATGCCGCGAACATGATCGGTACCGACACTAGGAAGGTGAAGTCCGCGGCCGCTTTCTGGCTCGTGCCGAGCAACATGCCGCCCGCTATCGTCGAGCCGGAACGGGAGAAGCCCGGCCATAGCGCCAAACATTGGAACAGGCCGATGCCGAACGCTTGCTTGTAGCTGATATTGTCCATCGTCTCGGCGTTTACTTTCCGCTTCGGACGGTCCGCGATCAGGATCAGAATGCCGCCGACTATTAGCCCGACCAGCACGGTGGAGGAGCCGAACAAATGCTCTTTGATGACGCTATGTAGAGCCAGCCCGATGACGACCGCCGGAATCATCGCCAGAATCAGATGAATCATGTTGAGGCGGTTGGCCGTCTTGATGTCGCGCCAATGGCGCAGAATTTGCATATATTTTTTCCAATAGATCAAAGCTACTGCAAGCACTGCTCCCAACTGGACGACGATTTCGAACGTTTTGATTTTGTCGCCGCTCAAGTTGAGCAGCTCAGCCGTCATAATCATGTGCCCGGTCGACGAGACGGGCAGAAATTCCGTCAAGCCTTCCACGATTCCCATAATAATCGCGCTAATAATGTCCATACGCATCCCTCATTCGAATTAATCCATACGAGTCGAATTGTAGCATGCCTGACCCTTCAAGCAAAACTTAAGCCACGAAAAAGCACGAAGGGTCTCTGATGTCAATAAGATAAATTTGACGATTTTGTGGACAAGCTATCAAAAAGTTTCATGATCCGCTCACATTTTCCACAACAATTTGCTACAATTCCGCTTAGTCGCCGTATGAAATGAGGATAACTATTTTGAAAGGAAGCTGAAATGATACTCAACCTGTTTCTTGTCGCTGTTCTGATCGTGTTAACCGCATTTTTCGTAGCAACCGAGTTCGCCGTCATCAAGCTTCGCCCCAGTCGCGTCGATCAGATGGTGATAGAGGGGAGAAAAAACGCGCTGGCGGTACAGAAGGTGACGAGCAATCTGGACGGTTACTTGTCCGCGTGTCAGCTCGGCATTACGATTACCGCACTGGGACTTGGTTGGCTCGGAGAGCCGACCGTCGAGAAGATGCTGTACCCGGTATTCGAGCAATTGGGAATAAGTGATAAGGCGGGCCACATTCTGTCCTTCGGAATCGCCTTCGTCTCCATTACGTTCCTGCACGTCGTGCTTGGGGAGCTGGCGCCGAAGACGATGGCCATCCATAAAGCGGAAGCGATCTCGGTATTCACCGCTCCGCTCATAATTGCTTTCCATAAAGTGATGTATCCGTTTATTTGGGTTTTGAACGGTTCGGCCAACGCACTTGTTAGAGTGTTCGGAATGAAACCGGCCAGCGAGCATGAGGAAGCGCATTCGGAAGAGGAAATCCGGATTATTTTGTCGGAAAGCTACGAGAGCGGAAAAATCAACAATACCGAGTTCGGTTACGTCAGCCGCATTTTCCAGTTTGACGAGTTGATGGCCAAGGAAATTATGGTTCCACGCACCGATATGGTCTGCTTGTACGAGGAAATGTCGCTCGAAGAGCTGGTAGCGGTCGTTAAGAAGGAGCAGTATACGAGGTTCCCGGTCGCTAAGGACAACAAGGACCATATTGTCGGCTTTATCAATACGAAGCAGCTGTTTCTGAATTACGACAACGATCCCGACTTCGATTTCCGCAAACATATTCACCCGGCAATGACCGTGCCGGAGGCGATGCCCGTCAAATCGCTGCTGCTTAAAATGCAGGAAGAAAGCGTCCATTTGGCAATTCTGCTCGACGAATACGGAGGCACCTCCGGTCTGGTGACGATCGAAGACATCTTGGAAGAGATCGTAGGCGAAATCCGCGACGAATTCGACAACGATGAGAAAAAGCCGATCGAGGAACTGGGAGCTGGCCACTACATGGTCAACGGGCTGACTCCGATAGACGAGATTAACTTGCTGCTTGGTACCACGCTGGAACAGGACGGCATCGATTCGATCGGAGGCTGGCTGTACAACAGGAAGCCGGAGCTCGCCAAAGGCGAGACTTGGACCTTCGGGGAGCTGCAATTTATCGTTCGGGAGCGAGACAAGCACCGTATCCGCAAGTTGGAGATTAGACAAAGCAAGGTAGGCGATTAGGCGCCTATCGTGTATAATAGTTTCAATTCATTCGGAGGTGTAAAAATATGCAAAAAACTCAACAATCCGTCAAGACGACAGCCAAGCTTCACGAAAGAAACAGAAACGGTAGACAACGCGCGAACTGATCGCGGTTGACGATTGTCGGCACGGATAGGATTGACGCGTTGATCTGCCGCTAATAGAGAGGCGGATTCGGCGTTTATGATGAAACTCAATGCATCGCGTATTTATATGATTATGGGATTTATGACATCGCTCGCTAACGCGACGATGTTCACGACCTATGCGATCTATCAGGTCGTTGCGCTCGGCTTCAACCCGCTCCAGCTTCTGCTGGTAGGTATGGCGCTGGAGGTTACTGTTCTGGTCTTCGAAGGCATTACCGGAGTGGTGGCCGACACTTACAGCCGAAAATTGTCCGTCATTATCGGCATGTTCGTGCTTGGAGCAGGTTTCGTGCTGGAGGGGAGCGCAATGTGGCTCGGAGACGGCGGAGCCGGGATGTCCGCGTTTGCATGGCTGTTGGTCGCTCAAGTTATTTTCGGAATCGGATTTACGTTCGTCAGCGGCGCGGATTCCGCTTGGATGGTCGACGAGGTGGGCGAGGAACGAGCAGGCGGCGTATTCCTGAAGGCCAAGAGAGTCGGCTTGATCGGGACGCTGCTGGGCATCGGACTTAGCGTAGCGATTTCCTCGGTCGGCTATAATCTGCCCTATATTGCCGGGGGCTTGATGTACTTGGCTTTAGGCGGGTTTCTAATCGTCTATATGAAGGAGACGGGCTTTGCCAAACCCGAGAAAACGGAAGAGCGCTTCTCCCATTGGCACAGTATGAAAACGACGTGGGTGACGGGAGCTCGAGCGGTCAGAGGCAACCGGATCCTGCTGATGATCTTGGTCGTAACTCTGTTCAGCGGAGCGGCTTCGGAAGGCTACGACCGGCTGTGGCAGGCATTCGTCATCGACGATATCGGCTTTCCAGCTGCAATTGGATGGAATATGGCCATATGGTTCGGCCTGATTGCGCTGGCGTCGACATTGCTAAGTCTGGCGGCGGTCTGGTCCGCGGAGAAAAGGCTGGATATCGTTAGCGAGAAATTCGCTCGCCGCAGCCTGGTCGTGCTTACCGCCGTACGCGTGCTGGGCATAGCGGGACTTGCTTTGTCGCCGAACTTCGCGTACGCTCTGGCCGCCGTGCTGCTGATCGAGGTCGTAACGGCGCTAACCGGTCCGATCTACGACACTTGGTTAAATATGAACGTGGAAAGCCGTTCGCGCGCCACCGTGCTATCTATGCTGAGTCAATCGGATGCGCTCGGCCAGACGGGCGGCGGTCCGTTCGTCGGCTGGATCGGCAGCCGCCTATCCATCAGGGCTTCGTTGCTCGCTTCCGCCGCGCTGCTCGTTCCGATTCTCGGCGTGTTCGCCAACGCGGGAAGAAGAAGAAAGTCGGGCAATTCCGCTAATCGTCGGTTTTAGCTCTAGTCTAAGCGATCTCTTGCAGGCCTTATCGGCGGCAGGGGATCGCTTGTTTTTCATCTGCCTCGCACAGCTCGATCAATCTGCGAATGCCCTGCAGCTGATGGCGAAGGCGCGCGTCCAGGTTGCGGATCGCGTCTTCCGTCAGCTTTCTGGCATGCTCGGGGCTTTGGTGATCCAGGGCGTGTACGATTTCCTTCATACTATTCAGAAAATAAACGGTGCTTCGAAGCGTGCGGATCAGCCGGATTTTACGCAGATGACCGGATGTAAATACGCGATAGCCGCTTTCCGGGTCTCTGTCGGGCGAGATCAGTCCCTCCTTCTCCCAATGCCGGATCGCGGAAGCGGCGACGCCGGCAAGCTTGGCGGCGTCGCCGATCGTCATCCGCTTTTTGCTCGCTTTCGGAAGGTCTGCCGGCTCATGCTCCAGCGGATGAAGCAGCTCTAAAGTTTGCTCCGCAGCCAGCTTCTCCTGGCGCAGTCGAGCCTGTGCCTCGTTCACCATCCAGAAGGCGTCATCCGTCTCGCCGCGCTGAACTCGGCGCAGCGCCTCGCAGGAAAGCTGCACTCCGAAGCCGGGGAACATGGCGCGTAAGCAACGAAAATAAGCAAGGTGGATGTCGGTATATAATCTGTAGCCGTTAGGCGCTCTTGTCGGGGCAGGTACGACTCCCCAGCTTTCGTAGTGTCGTAGAGCGCTCGTGCTGATGCCCAGCATTCTCGCAATCTCGATCGGTTTGTAGGAGCTCATAACTGGTCCTCCTTACAGCAAGTGAGAGAACAACTACTATAGCAGATGCGATAAGGCTTCGCAATCCTTCAACGTTTGGCAAGCTGTAAGTAAAAGCTTAAAGCTGCACGATAAGGTTAAGCGATCGAATGGTAGGTGAAGACGGATTGGACACGGAAACTTTGGCACTTGCATGAATGTTGTAAAGTAAGGGAGACAACCATTCATCGAGAAAGAAGGGATTCCGTGTGAACCTGGTCCATGAATTGCCAGACGCCCGGCAGTACGGGGAATTAAGAGAGGCGGCCGGCCTTGCTAAGATCGCCGATTCGGCAGCCGAAACGGCGTTAAGCCGTTCGTTGTTCGGCGTATGCGCGAGAGACGAAAGCGGAAACTTGCAAGGGATGGGCAGAGTGGTCGGGGACGGAGCTTGCCATTACCAGATTGTGGATCTTATCGTTCATCCCGACTCGGAAGGACGCCCAATCGCTCAGCAGATTTTGCAGGAGTTGACGGCTTATGTGGAACGGAACGCTCCGGAGGGCGCAAGCTTTTTCGTCATTTCAGATCTGCAAATGCTAAAAACGTATCAGGAGAGCGGTTTTGAGCTGATCTATCCCGATTTTTACGGAATGAGCCGCAAGCTGAAATAGGGCTGAGATACACGGACAGTGAAAATGGCTGCCAAAAGATGCGCTTGACAGACGGATTTTTTTCCCCTAAGATGTGTTTCAAGACAGCGACGATCAAGGACATGAGCGTATGCGGACACCGCCCAGAGAGAGGGGGCAAGGCTGAAACCCCCTTCGGAGAGAAGCACGCGTTTACCCCCTTGTAGCCGCGATTCGGAAATCCGCCGCGAACGATGCGGTGCGGAAGTATGAGTCGCCGGGAGCTCCCGTTATAGAGCGCCAAGGATTCGTCGGTCATGCGACAGGCTGGAGACGAATTGAATTTGGGTGGAACCACGAGCGCGCTCGTCCCTTTGCGGACGGCGCTTTTTTATTTTCACAACGGCTTGGATCAAGGACATGAGCGTATGCGGACACCGCCCAGAGAGAGGGGGCAAGGCTGAAACCCCCTTCGGAGAGAGGCATGCGTTTACCCCCTTGTAGCCGCGATTCGGAAAATCGCGCCGCGAACGATGCGGTGCGGGAGTATGGGTTGCCGGGAGCTCCCGTTACAGAGCGCCGAGGATTCGTCGGTCATGCCGCATGGCAGGAGACGAATTGAATTTGGGTGGAACCACGAGCGCGCTCGTCCCTTTGCGGATGAGGGCGTTTTTTTTCGTTCACATAGAAAACAAAAGGAGATGTTGATCATGTATCAATCCAAGCAGGATCAGGTAAAAGCAAATGCGGCAATGCTGTTGGCATGGGCGATGCAAAGAAAATTTGCCGGAGCGAAGCTGGGGGGCGCGTTTGTGACGGAGCAAGGGTTTTACTACGATTTCGAGGTGCCCGGCGCGTTCGCGGAGGCGGATTTGGCCGTTGTCGAAGAGGAGATGCGGAAGCTGTCCGCAAAGATTTCCTCGTGCAGTCTTGAGCCATATTCGCGGATGGAAGCCGCCGTGCTGTTCGAGGCGAGAGGAGAAAGCTGGAAGGCGGAATGGCTGCGCGAGGAAGCAGAGTCGGATGAGGTGCAGATTTACAGGCAGGAAGAGTTCGTCGACGTGTATCCGGATGAGTGCGCCAGGGAGGTTGGAAAGTCCGCGGCAGCTTTTAAGCTTCTGAGCGTAGCGGGAGCGTATTGGCGCGGAGACAACAGCAGGCCAATGCTGCAGCGCATATACGGCGCGGCGTTCGCTAGCGAAGCGGAGCTGAAGCAATTTCTTTCCTGGCAGGAGGAGGCGGCAAGGCGCGATCACCGCAAGCTTGGCAAGCAGCTTCAGCTCATTCATTTCTCGGAGGAAGCCCCTGGGATGCCGTTCTACCTGCCGAAGGGAGCGGTTGTGCGGCAGGAGCTGGAAAATCTGTCGCGGCAGTTCCTGCGTAAATACGACTACGAGGAAGTCCGCACTCCGCTCATTATGAACAGGCAAATGTGGGAACAGTCGGGCCATTGGGAGCATTATCGGGACAATATGTACTTCTCCGAGCTGGACAATCACCAATTCGCCGTTAAGCCGATGAACTGTCCGGGTCATATGCTCATTTACAAAAGCCAGCTGCGCTCGTACCGCGATTTGCCGATCCGGTTGGCCGAGTTCGGGCAGGTGCATCGGCACGAATTCAGCGGCGCGCTGAACGGCTTGTTCCGGGTTCGTACATTCTGCCAGGACGATGCGCATATTTTTGTTCGGCCGGATCAGATCGAGGAGGAGATTGGGCGGGCGATCGCGATGATTCAGGAAATGTACGGCTTGTTCGGCTTTGAATACAGCCTGGAGCTGTCGACTCGTCCGGACGATTCGATGGGCAGCGACGAACAGTGGGGCGAGGCGGAGGCGGCGCTGGCGCAAGTGTTGAAGAACAGCGGTCTTCCTTACCGGATCAATCCCGGGGACGGCGCCTTCTACGGTCCGAAAATCGACTTCCACATCAAGGACGCGCTGAACCGGAGTCATCAATGCGCAACGGTGCAGCTGGATTTTCAGATGCCGGAGAAGTTTGGGCTTGCGTATGTGGACGAAAAGAACGAAAAGCGCACGCCAATCGTTATTCATCGCGCGATATACGGATCGATCGACCGATTTATGGGCATTTTGATCGAGCATTATGCCGGGGCGTTCCCGGTGTGGCTGGCGCCTGTACAAGCGGTGCTCGTCCCGGTCTCGGAAAATCATGCGGCGTATGCGGAGCAAGTGTGCCGGAGGTTAAAGGAAGCGGGAATACGCGCGGAGGCGGATTGCCGGAACGAGAAGCTCGGCTACCGCATTCGCGAGGCGCAGCTGATGAAGGCTCCGTATGTCGCGGTTGTCGGAGATGCGGAGATCGCAGCAGGCACGGTGCAGGCGCGTTTGTTCGGCGAGCAGGGACAGCGGGAGCTTGGACTGAATGATTTTGTGGCGGAGCTGTGCGGCAAGGTCGAGAGAAGAGAAGGCTGACGGCGCCGGGTTAGGCGCCGGGAGTCGGTCCGGCCATGTTCGCCGTATCCTTGCCTTCGATAAGCTTGTGCAGCAACTGGCACAGATGGCTCCGCTCCTCGTCCGGCAGGTTGGCCAGCATGCGGCTTGCTACTTGGGCTTGATAGGCTAGTGCTTCGTTTAGATGGTTGCGCGCAAGCTCAGTAAGCCGAATTAGCGTTGCTCTGCCATCGGTCGGATCAGGCATTCTGAGCAGCAGGCCGTCGCGCTCCAGCGCGTCAACGAAGTCCGTAACTGTCCGAGCTTTAATGTTAAGCCGTTCCGCAAGCTCCTTCATTCGAACGCTTCCCGTTGCGGCTACAGCTTCCAGAACCCGCAGCCGCGGGGCTGAGATCGGATAGGGGATCGGGTACGTGGTCAGCTCGTTTTCCATTTCACGCTGTAAGGCGTGGGTAGCCCGGACCAGAAGATGAAGGGCGTCTATCGGCGAAGGGACATCGGAATGGGTAGACATAAAATTTCCTACAGCCTCCTGACTGAACGCGTATATGCCTACAGTATAACCTTGCCGAATGTTGCCTTCAATTGCCTCTTGCTCTTGACTCCCGAAGATTTACTGTGTATCCTCACTATCTAGAGATATAGTGAGTTACCTCAGTAAATAATCAACTAGAGGAGGACATAAAAATGCAATTGGCTAAAGAGGAAAGAGCCGGCAAGCTGATGGGAGTTCTCGTTGTTGCGCTTGTATTCTCGGTGATGAACGGAACGATGTTTAATGTGGCGCTTCCGGTCATCGCCGAGCAGTTTGCGCTTGCGCCATCCCAAGTCAGCTGGGTGATGACGTCTTATATGGTCGTGTACGCCGTTGGCTCGGTTTTCTACGGCAAGCTCGCAGACAAATATCGGCTCAAAAGCCTGATCACGACAGGGATGCTCATTTTTGCGCTCGGTTCGCTTCTAGGGGTGGCGGCTAATACGTATGCGATAGTCGTTGCGGGCCGAATTTTGCAGGCCGCCGGGGCCGCCGTAATGCCAGCAGCGTCGATGCTGGTTCCGGTCCGTTATTTTCCGGCGGAGAAAAGGGGAAGGGCGCTTGGCACGACGGCGGTCGGATTGGCGCTTGGCGGTGCGCTCGGACCGGTCGTCGCAGGAGCGATCGCGGGTTTGGGCAATTGGAGATGGCTGTTTCTACTCTCGCTGATTTCGCTTGTTACGCTGCCCTTTTTCCGTAAGTATTTGGGAGACGACAAAGGACAAGCCGATCGCATCGACTGGCTCGGAGGCGGCTTGCTAGCGGCAGCGACAGCTTCGTATTTGTTGGCGATTACGCAGGGGAGCTGGCTGATTTTCGCGGGCGGATCCCTCTTGCTTGCGCTGTTCTTCGTTCGTATTCGTAAAGCGGAGACTCCATTTATTCCGCCGGCTTTGTTTGCAAATCGTAAATTTACGGTCGGTCTGCTTATGGCTTTTCTGACCGCTGCTTTAAATTTTTCCGCAACGTTTATGGCTCCCCAATTTTTAACGTCATTAAACAATTTAACTCCGGGCGGTGTAGGAGCAGTCTTGTTCCCGGCCGCCTTGGCTTCCGCGTTGCTGGGACGTTCGGGCGGAAAGCTGGCCGATCGGCGAGGCAACGGATATTTGGTCGTTCTCGCGTCGTGTTTGCTGCTGCTGGGTTATGGACTGCTATCCGGCTTCGTGGGCGAAGCGGCGCATTGGATCGCGCTGTTTCTGATTGCCAGCCAGATCGGTCAAACGTTCATGCAGATCGCGCTGTCTAACACAGTTTCGCGCACGCTCTCCCGCGAGCAAACGGGAGTCGGCATGGGCATGCTGGCGATGCTCAATTTCATTGCCGGTTCGTTGGCAATGAGCGTAATCGGTAAATTGCTCGATTTCACGGAAGGTGACACGGGGAACACGGGAGCGTATAGCACTATTTTTATGACGATGAGTTTAACTGCGGTTATTGTTTCCGTTATTTACCGTTTTCGGTTTCGCAAAGGATGAAAAAGCTTCTTTTGTCGCAACCTGTTAACGACAGGATGATGATGGAAGGAGCCGGGAACATTGAAGGATACGATCGGCAAGGCGATATTTCTCGGGTTGGGGCTGGCCGTGGCCGGCAAGGAGCAGGTGGAGAGGACCATCGAAGAGCTGGTGAAAAAAGGGGAGCTGAGCAAGGCGGAATCGGGTTCGCTAACCGAGGAACTCGTGCGTAAAGGCGAGGAAGCGAAGCTTCGGGTAGAGGAGCTCGTGCGCGCTCGCGTTCAGGCGCTTATGGGAGACGACGCATTGGCTACCAAGGCGGACGTCGAACGGCTCGAACAGAGATTAGAAGCACTTGAGCGGCGATTGGCCGCGGATTGACGGGGGCGGAGCGGCGGATGAATCTGGGACAACGAATTCGACGGTTGAGACGCTACCGCTCGATCGCTACAGCGCTTGTCCGCAGCGGGCTTGGCTATGTGGCGCACGATATGGGCCTGACCGACAAGCTGCTGTTTTTCCGCAGCGAGGAGAGAAGGGGAGTGAAGGGGAAAAGCCTCGGAGAGCGCATACGCATGCTGTTGGAAGAGCTTGGCCCTACGTTCGTCAAGCTTGGTCAGCTTGCCAGCTCGCGCCCGGATCTGCTTCCCGCGGATATCGTAAGCGAGCTGGAACGGCTTCAGGATCAGGTTGCGGCATTCCCTTTCGAGCAAGCGGCGGCCATTATCGAGCAGGAGCTGGGGGATTCCGCCAACCGGCTGTTTATGCATTTGTACGAGACGCCGATCGCGGCAGCGTCAATCGGGCAGGTGTATCACGCTCGACTTCGCGACGGCCGGGATGTGGTCGTTAAGGTACAGCGTCCGCACATATTGCGGCTGATCGAAACCGATCTCGGCATTTTGGCGGATTGGGCCAAGCTGGCCGAGAGCCGGATGGAGTGGGCAAGGCACTACCGGCTGGCCGATATGGTCGAGGAGCTCGGCGTTGCGTTGCGCGCGGAGTTGGATTTCGACAAGGAGGCGCGCAGCGCCGAGCAGTTCGCGCTTCGCAACGGCGGAACGGAGAAAATGCGAGTTCCGGCCGTGTACCGCGAATACAGCTCAAGACGCGTGCTTACGATGGATTATATCGAGGGTATCAAGCTGTCCGAGCTTGGTAACCTGGATCGCGCCGGCTTGGACAGGGCGACGTTGGCCGAGCGCTACGCTAGGTCGATTTTCCGGCAGGTGCTGCTGGACGGTTTTTTCCACGGTGACCCGCATCCGGGCAATGTGCTGGCGCTGCCGGACGGTACGCTCGCCTGGCTCGATTTCGGGATGATGGGCCGGCTGTCGGCAGCAACGAAAACCAGCTTCACCGCATTTGTGATCGCGCTGCGCAACCAGAACTCCAAAGGCGTGCTGCGCGCGATTTCCCGTATGGGCGTCGTGCCCGAAGCAGCGGATCGCGATCGGCTGCTGGCCGATATCGAGGAGCTGCGGGACAAATATTATAAGGTTCCGTTCCAACGGCTTCGGCTAGGGGAGGCGGTGCACGACTTGTTCGACGTTGCCTTGAAGCACCGGATCGCAATACCGAGAGAGCTGGTCCTGCTCGGCAAAACGTTCCTGACGATGGAGGGAGTCGTCACGATGCTGGACCCGACGTTCAGCGTTTTCGACGTGGCCGAGCCGTTCGGCAAAAGTCTGCTGCTGAAGCGGCTCGATCCGCGGACTTGGCTGAGCGAATGGGCGGAGGACATTCCCGAATACATCGGCATACTCGGCGATCTTCCCGCCGGCATCCGGCAAATATCGCGTCTGCTGCGACAGGGCAAGCTGCACATCGAGACGGATGTGCCGCAGATTGACGCGATTATGGCGAAGCTGGATCGCATCGGCAGCCGGTTGGCGCTCAGCATCGTGCTCCTGTCGCTTAGCATCGTCATGCTCGGCCTGATCGTCGGCGCTGCGTTGAATCATGCCAAGACGGTGCTGTGGCGCATTCCGGTGATCGAGATCGGATTGGGTGTCGCGTTGTTTATGCTCGTATGGCTCATAGCATCGATTATTCGTTCGAGTCGGTTTTGAAAAGCCAAATTATTATAGTTTTTAATGATTATTGATACTCTGTATTGGACATGTAAAAAAGCTATAGACGCCGCTTTTTCTATCGGATAGAATCGCCAATGTTGTTATCCGATTTTGAGAGGGGAAATGTTTGTGTCCAAACGCAAAGTATCCGGAAGTATGCTCTGCAGAACGCTGGCGCTCACGTTGGCGTTGACTTTGGCGGCCTCGCCGTTCGCCATGGCGGCGGGGGACAAAGGAGCGGCTGCGCCTGCTGCCGAAAAGCTATCCAACGGCAAAAATGTAGGCGTTTACACAGGCAGTGCGCTGTCCGTCGGGGAAAATCGTTTTCTGACTCGCAAGGAAATCGAAGTCCAGTGGGACGGCATCGATCCCGAATATAGCCCCGAGAAGGCGGTTGACGCGGTGAAGACGCTGCTTCCGGAGCAAGCGTTCGAGGAGCTGTTTCCGTATCGCCTCGGGTCGAAGCAATGGTTCGAGGTCGCTAAGGGCAAGGAATACTTCAAAGAGGATCAAACGGACTACTTCTCTTACAATAATCTGATCGAGGCCGTTGTCGAGGTCGCGAATCTGAAGCTGAAAATCCATTCCCGCAAAGGCAATCCAGGTTCGCAGGAAGTCATTCGCTTCGACAAGGACGCACGGATCGAAACGCTCGTCTCGCGTTCCGCAGACTTCGATTCCGTGGACAACCGGAAGAAGGAGATCGAAACCGTCATCGTCGATTTCGGCACCTTTTTGAAGGAGGGCTTCAAGAAGGACCGCAAGCGCGAGCTGGCCGCGTTCCTGGCTAACCTGTCGCACGAGACCGGAGGAGGTTGGGCGACCGCGCCGGGCGGCGAACTGAAATGGGGGCTGTTCTGGAACGAAAATATCGCCGGCCGCACGGGAGTCAATCTGGATCCGTTCGTTGACGAGAACAGCGCCGAGCTGTACCCCGGAGCGAAGGATAAACGGTATTACGGACGCGGACCGATCATGCTGAGCTGGAACTTCAACTACGGGCTGTTCAGCTCCATCATCTACGGCGACAAGAGCGTGTTGCTTAGCAAGCCGGAGATCGTTGCCCAGGACGGCAAGGTAGGCTATATGACAGCCATTTTGTTCTGGATGACGCCGCAAGCGCCGAAGCCTTCGGCTCACGACGTGATCGTGAACAAATGGAAACCGACGAAAGCCGATATGGCCAAGGGTTTGGGGATGCGCGGCTTTGGCGTTACGATTATGGTGCTTAACGGCCTGGAAGCGAATTTAGGCGAAACCGAAGGCAGTTCGGTCAAGCGCCGCGCAGGGCACTATCGCGATATTACGCAAGCGATGGGCGTAGATATTACCGGAGAGAAAGTAAATACGCTCGGCATGGAGCCGTTCTAACTGTACGGAAACCGTCCCCGTCGTCTTCGGATGACCGGTGGGCGGTTTTTTGCGCTTTGTGCCGATGCGAAGCAATTAACTGTAATAAATTTTACAACAGAATACTTGATGGAGGACGGGAGTGTGTTAAAATGAGTTCATCCAAGACGCTTTTAGCGGAGGTAGAAGATGCAACTCATTGATAAATCGATTGTTCAGACGATGATTGACCGGCTTAAGGAGCGGGAGCTATATCTTCATTTGGAGATGACGAGCGGCGCATATGCGGCTCATTTTGACAGTTCCAAGCATCCGGCGGCGACGTTCGTGACGAATGCGGGCGTGCGGTACAGCCAAGGATCGATCTCCGGCGAAGGTCCGTACCGCGTCGGCCTCAAGACGGTTCAAGGTTGGGTGTATTCGGAAGGGCTGACCCATTATGAAGAGACGGAACAGGAACGGCTGATCCTTGCCGGACACGACAGCCAAGGCAAGCTGGTTGTCGCGCTGCAGCTTAGCCTGGAGCCCTTTTAAAAGGAAGAGGAGATGAGAGAGCTAAATGACTCGCCATATATTGGTTATATTGCCGCATCCGGACGATGAAGCGTTCGGGCTGTCAGGCACTCTTGCAAAGCATGTACAGGAAGGCGCGCAGATCACTTACGCTTGTCTGACACTGGGCGAAATGGGAAGAAATATGGGCGTTCCGCCGTTCGCCAATCGAGTGACGCTGCCGGAGGTGCGGAAGAAGGAGCTGGAGCAATCGTGCCGGGTAATCGGCATTCAGGATCTGCGTCTGCTCGGCTTTCATGACAAAACGATCGAGTTCGAAGATCAGGAACGGTTGGACCGGGAAATCCGGGCGCTGGTAGACGAACTGCAGCCCGAGCTCGTCTATACGTTTTATCCCGGCTACAGCGTACACCCCGATCATGATGCAACCGGAGCGGCGGTCGTTCGCACGATCGGCGGTTTGGACAAGGCGCGCAGGCCGGAGGTTCGCTGCATCGCTTTCGCCAATAATCACGAGCAAGCGATAGGTAAGCCGGACATTGTTAATGACATTAAACAATATCTCGAACCGAAACTGGCTTCCATCCAAGCGCATCGTTCGCAGTTTCAAGCTGCGGAGCTGTTAGGCAAGAAGGCGCTGGACGACGAGGAAATCCAGCAGCGCTTCGGCACAGAGAGATTTTGGACGTATCGTTTTAATTAAAGGAAACCCGATTGTAAGTCGAGTTCGCGCTCTGACTTACAATCGGGTTTCTTTTTCGGCTAGCGGTCCCGTAGTCCGGCCTGCGATGAGGCGGGGCTCCAACACAATCTGACGGTAATCGTTGAAGTTTTCGCTCAGGGCGTCAAGCAGAATGCCCGTCGCCTGTCGGCCGATTTCTTCTTCGGATTGTGCGATATGGGTGAAACGCGCCCAATTGTCCAGTCCTGGCGACGGATCGTCGAAGGTAACGATAGAGAGGTCGCCCGGCACGCTCATGTTCAGAAATTCGGCGACAGCGGCAAGGCGAGTGCCAAGCGTGGAGTTGAGCGTAATATAGGCGGTCGCCAAACGGCTGCCGATATAGCGGTGAATCATGTGCGCGCCATCCTCAACGTCTTGCGCATTGAGCGTAAAATCGGTCAGCAACATCGCGGGGTTGATCAGGGCGCCCCTTCGCTTTAATGCGTCCATATAGCCGGCAATTCGGTCCTGCACCGTAACGGTCTGCAGCGGAGAATCCGAGCAGACTGCAATATCGCGATGCCCGAGCTCCCACAGATGGCTGACGGCAAGCTCCGCGCCCTGGCTGCTGTCGGAGCAGACGAAATGCGTCTCCACCCCGCGCAGGTAGCGATCGATCAGCACGAACGGAAACCGGTTTACCTTCAGCGCTAAAATTTCCTCGTTATACGTCGTCGCATCGATCGGGAAGATGATCAGCCCGGCCGCGCCCATCCGAAGCAGCTCGGAGATCGCCTCCCTTTCCCGTTCCTCGGACTCGTTCGTCAGCACGATGTTCAAGTAGTAAGGCGTACCGCCAAGCACGCTGTTTATTCCCCGGATGAGACGCAGTGCAAAGAAGTCGTTTATGGAAGGTACGACGAACCCGATCATTTTCCCGGACGCTGCAACGGCTTCCGTATGCTGGGATGGGGGAGAACCGGGTTGTTCGTCGTTGCTCATTTTTTCGTGTTGAACGGTCTCGAATTGAACCGTCTCGGCGGAGCCGGAGAGGTCACGCCCAACATAACTGCCCTTCCCCGGAATCCGGTGAATCCAGCCTTCCTTAGCCAACTGCGACAGCGCGTTCGCCACCGTAATTCTGCTGACGTTGAAAGCTGCCATCAACTCGTGCTCGGTCGGAATTTTGTCGCCTGTCCGCAGCCCACCATCGCCAATTAGCCGCTTAAAATGATTTTGGATTTGCACGTAAAGCGGCTGCCGCTCGTTGTTCATTTTCCCGCTCTCCTATAAGTCAAAGTGTATAGCTATTATATCAAATCCTGTTGTTTAAGCGATAGCTATATTAGGGTTTTGAAGTGAATGATATAAATGACATAAAAATAATTCATATATTGAATATGTCATTTCGCAATGGTATATTCGTTGCAAAAGCCCTATGACGATAAGGAGAGAAACAGATGCCCTACGAAACGTCGGCAATTATGTTGGACCGAGCCAAACACACGCTGGAGAAGATTCGCGATCATATCTACTTGAAGGTTGCCTCCCTTGAAGTTAACGCATGGAGAACGAAAGAGCCGGTCCCTTATGAGGAGAGAACATCCGGAGAGCCGCTGGCTCTTCGGTCGGGAGACAAGTGGGGCGACCTGTGGGATTGCGCGTGGTTCCGCTTTGTCGGCTCCGTTCCCGCTAGTGCAGCAGGCTGCAAAGTCGTGCTGCTGATCGACGTGAACGGAGAGCTGTGTCTTGTGGATGAGGACGGAGCGCCGTTTCAAGGGTTGACCAATATCAACTCGGAGTTCGATTATTCATTGGGTCTGCCGGGCAAAAGGGTGGTCGACGTAGCCGATCGCGCTCAGGGCGGGGAAGTGGTGGACCTGTGGGCGGACGCCGGCTGCAACGACCTGTTCGGCCGTTACCGCAGCGGTACGTTGAAGGAAGCGGACATCGCGATCTGCCGCGAAGAGACGCGCCGTCTTTATTACGATTACGAGGTGCTGTTGGAGCTGGCCCAACAGCTGCCGGAGGCAAGCGCGCGCCGTTCCCGGCTGCTGCACAAGCTGTATGAGGCTTCTTACGTGCTGGAACGATTCGACGACGGCGCCGTTGAAGCCGCGCGGGAGCTGCTGCGTCCCGAGCTTGATAAGAAGGGCGGAGATCCTGACGTGACGGTCAGCGCCGTCGGACATGCGCATATCGACCTCGCTTGGCTGTGGCCGATTCGGGAGACGATTCGCAAAGGGGCCAGAACATTTTCCACGGTGCTTAGAAATATGGAGAAATATCCGGACTATGTATTCGGGGCGAGCCAGCCGCAGCTGTACCAGTGGATGAAGGAGCATTATCCGAAGCTGTACGGACAGATTAAGGATAAAATCGCAGAAGGCCGCTGGGAAGTTCAAGGAGCGATGTGGGTCGAACCCGATTCCAACGTATCGGGCGGAGAGGCGCTTGTACGGCAAATTTTGTACGGCAAACGGTTCTTTAAGCAGGAATTCGGCGAGGAGGTTCGCGTGCTGTGGGTTCCGGACATTTTCGGCTACAGCGCCAGTCTGCCGCAGCTGCTCAAGAAATCCGGCGTCGATTATGTAATGACTCAGAAGCTGAGCTGGAGCGTGTACACCGATCACCCGCACCACAGCTTCCTGTGGGAGGGGATCGACGGTACGAAGGTGCTGACTCATCTTCCGCCCGAAGACACGTACAACAGTCCGGCGGCGCCGCGCTCGCTGGCGAAAATCGAACGGGAGTATATGGATAGCGGCGTCTCCGAGCATGCGCTCATGCTGTTTGGTATCGGCGACGGCGGAGGCGGGCCGGGCGAGGAGCATCTGGAACGGTTGGAGCGTCTGCGCAATCTGCAAAGTCTCGTGCCGGTCGTTCAGGAGCCTTCCATCGATTTCTTCCGTAAGCTGGAGCGCGAGCTGGAGCGGTTCGAGACTTGGCGCGGAGAGCTGTATCTGGAGAAGCATCAAGGAACGCTGACGTCGCAAGGACGCAATAAGTGGTACAACCGCAAGCTGGAGAAAGCGCTGCGAGAAGTCGAATTCGCGGCGTCGCTGGCAATTTCGTGCGGGGCAGCGCCGTCCGTCTATCCTCAGGCCGAGCTGGAGACGATCTGGAAGGAAGTGCTGCTCTATCAGTTCCATGATATTCTGCCAGGTTCGTCGATCGGCAGAGTGTACGACGAATCGCTGGAGCGCTATGCGGCGCTGTACGAGCGAGCGCAGAAGCTGACAGAAGAGGCTTATGCCGCGGCTGCCGCCGCCGCGGGCCTGAAGGCGGGTGAAGCGTTCGTTGCTAACTCGCTGCCTTGGGAGCGGCAGGAGTGGGTCGTCTGGAACGATCGGGAGTATCGCGTAACGGTTCCGTCCATGAGCGTGACGTCGCTGGAGCGTGCGGCACGGGACGCGAATACAGCCGAACCGACCGCGACCGAGAGTAGCCTGGAGAACGAGTTTGTCTGCGTTAAGCTCGATTCCGACGGTAGCATCGTATCGCTTTACGACAAGCAGATCGGCCGGGAGACAGTGGCCGCGGGCGAACGGGCCAACGTGCTGACCGTCTATTACGACCGCGGAGACGCCTGGGATTTCGATCGCAATTATCGCCAAGCCGCTGCCGGCACCATGACGCGAGAGTCGGTCGCCGCCTATGCGGACGGCGCCAAGGCGGTCGTAGAGCAGCGGTTCCGTTTCGGGGAGTCGACGCTGACGCAGAAAATCGTTCTGCATGCGGGCGAACGAGTCGTTCGGTTCGAGACGGAAGCGGATTGGCGGGAATCGGAGAAAATGCTGCGGGCTTCGTTCCCGGTCGATGTGCGCGCCGACCAGGTCAATTGCGAAATTCAGTTCGGCAATCTGCAGCGCCAGACGCATCGCAATACGAGACAAGATTTTGCCAAGGACGAAATTTGCGCGCATCAGTACATCGATCTGTCGCAGCCGGACTACGGCGTCTCGCTGTTGAACGATTCCAAATACGGCTACAGCGCGCTGGGGCACATTCTGGACATCCATCTGTTGCGCAGCCCGTCGTATCCCGATCCGCTTGCCGACAGGGCGGTTCATCGGTTCGTCTATGCGCTGTATCCGCATGCCGGCGATTATGTCGCGGCGCAGACGTACCGGAAAGGCTACGAGCTAAATTCTCCGCTAACCGTATTCGAGGCGGGAGAGTCTAAGGCGCAGCAAGCGGCGGCCGCGCTGCAGCATTCGTTCGTCGGCATCGATTCCCCGAACGTTATGCTGGAGGCGGTCAAGAAGGCCGAGGATTCCGACGATCTGATCTTGCGTCTGTACGAGACATCGGGTATGCGAGCCGAGGCGACTCTGTCGTTCGGCAAGGGGTATGCGGCCATCGACGAAGTCGATCTGATGGAAAACAACTTGGCGACGATCGGCGAAAATACCGATACGGCCAAGCTGTCGTTCGCTCCGTTCGAGATTCGTACGCTTCGTTTGAAGCTGCTCCAGTAACAGGCAGGAGCTGTCAGGAGCTGTCCCATATGCGCATCAAGCTGTTATAGAAGATGAATCAATACAGGGGGGATAGATCTCCTTTCGCTGCTATACGCTCCTGAAATCTGAACGGGGAGATCCGTGAAAAGTTGATTTCAGGGGCGTATGAGGCAGTCTCCGTGCTAATCATGACCCGCATTGTTTCCTGTTTATTTGGAGAGTGAGCTTTTATGGCGGCTCTATTGCACATATGAGTTTACGCAGGGAAGTTTGTCCGAAGAATCGTACAAAGCAGCTCGAATCAGGCTTTAACGACGGAAGTTTGTCCGAAAAATCGTACAAAGCAGCGCGGTTCAGGCTCAAATGACGGAAGTTTGTTCGAAGAATCGTACAAACCGCTCAGAATCAAAGGTTGTATGTCACTAAAGCGTCTTCGATGATTATTATACGGATAATACTGGTAATTCTTTGGGAGTGTTAGGGGCCATGATTAGTTCTCCGAGAAGTATATCCCCCTTACTTTGCGTATCGATTCATCTCAAGCTGTTCTGCTTACGGGACAGCCCTTTCGTATTTCCTATCTATAATCGCGCATGTCCTATTTATAAGACGCCCCCCTTTTGCCATCATAAACCAAAGTCCAAGCGCGTAAAAATAAAGTAAATGGTCCGGAGACAACATTCATTGTCCCTAATCTGTCGCGGAAACCCCGCGGCTTTTTTTGTTCTCGGACACGGGCCGGAGAGGGGGCGGAGGCTTACGAAGCTCATCAAGCTGCTCGGATTGATTGCCGTCGTCTCTATCGTGAACGTCGTTGTGCTTTCACCCGGTTTGCTTGGAATCGGCTTCGGCGAGAGCGCGCTGGAGACGGCGATCGGAGTGACGCTGCCGCTGGCCGGCGTTATTGCGCTTCTGCTGGGAAGCTACGTCATTCTGCAGAAGCCCCAGGAGCAGCCGCCGCCTCTGCGAGAGCTTCAAACACAGGAGGACTTCGCGACGGCATTGTCTCGCTACAAACGGGTCCGGCTGCTGGAGGAGGACATGGATCACGCGATCGAACAGCTGGATCGCATCCGCAAGAAGAAGGAAACGCTGCTCGAGGCGTTGTCGCAACGGTTTCAGCCCGGAGAGTTGAGCTATGCGAAGTTTGCTTCCGTCATCGCGGAGGTCGAATCGTTGTTTTACCGCAACGTCAGAAGCGTCTTGAATCGGCTGCAGGCGTTCGACGAGGCCGAGTTCGAGAGATTTGGCTCGCGTAAAGCGTCGCGAATACCGAGGGAGCTGCTGCAGATGCGGGCGGAAATGCTGAACGAGTTTCTCGATTTTGTGAAATATTCGATCGCGATGAACGAAGAAATTTTGCTGAAGCTGGATCGGCTGCTGCTGGAAATCTCGCGTCTGGACGCCTTCGAACCGGGCGATATCGAGGCGATGCCCGGCATGCAGGAGATCGATGCGCTGATTAAGACAACGAAGCACTACAGATGAAAAGAGGTGGGGGAGTTGGCTAAACCGCGCAAATTTGCTTTAGTGTCCGTCTTCCTGCTGGCGATCGTGTTTGCTTTGGTCTATTGGGGAATCAGTCTGACCTCCAACCTGGGAAAAACGAAGGCGGAGCTAAGCTCGGAGAACGCGGAGAAGCGGCTGAGCAGGCTGTTTTCGGACCTCTCCGTGTCGAGCGCAGAGCCGGTGAAGGGGCAGATCGATCTCGATCCGGCGGACGTGGCCGAAGCGTTGCCGGACATCTCCAAGTTTCCGGTGACGGTAGACAACACGACCGGCTTTTATGTCGAAATTTTTTCCTCGACAGAGAAATCCGGCTCCGGCGTCGACGGCTGGCTGACCGAAGTCGCGGCTGAATTCAACCGGGCGGGAATCGAGGTGAACGGTCAAGCCGCATCGGTCAAGGTGAGAAACATCGCTTCGGGGACGGCCACCGACTACATTGCGTCCGGCAAGTACATACCCGACGCGTTCACCCCCTCCAACGAGCTGTGGGGCGAGATGGTCAAGGCAAGCGGCGTCAGAACGGAGCTGGTCGCGAAGAGGCTGGCCGGCAACGTGCCGGGTATCGTCATCGCCAAGGCGAAATACGACGCGCTCATGGAGAAATACGGAGCGGTGAACGTAAAGACGGTGACGGAGGCGATCGCCGGCAACGAGTTTGCGATGGGCTATACCGACCCGTTCGCCAGCTCTACGGGCCTCAACTTCCTGCTGACGGCGCTGGATTCGTTCGACAGCTCGAACCTGCTCGGAGAGAAGGCGGTCGCAGGCTTCGAGAAGTTCCAGGCCAACGTGCCGTTCATCGCTTCGACAACGATTCAGATGCGCGACGCGGCCAAATCAGGCATGCTGGACGGCTTCGTACTGGAGTATCAAACCTATATCAATGCCGCCGATCTCAAGGGAGGTTATGTGTTTACGCCGTTTGGCGTCCGGCATGACAGTCCGCTCTATGCGCTGGGCGATCTGCCGCCGGAAAAGGTCGAGCTGATCAAGCGGTTCGCCGATTTCGTTCAGCAGGAGCAATACCAGCAAGCGGCGGAAAAGCTGGGCTTTAACGGGCTGGAGGAATATACGCCGGAGCTGGCCGTTCCGGATGGCGCGCTGCTCTCTGCCGCTCAGAAGCTGTGGAAGGAGAAGAAAAACGCCGGCAAGCCGATCGTGGCGGTATTCGTCGCGGACGTGTCCGGCAGCATGGACGGCGAACCGTTAAATCGGCTTAAGGAGTCGCTGTTGAAGGGGCAGAAATATCTTGGCCGAGACAACAGCATCGGCTTCGTTTCCTACTCGAGCGACGTCACGATCCATCTGCCGATCGGGAAGTACGATACGAACCAGCAGTCGATGTTCGTCGGGGCGGTGAACAGCCTGCAGTCCGGCGGCGGAACGGCGACGTTCGACGGGATCGTCGTGGCGCTCAAAATGCTGCAAGACGAGCTGCGGGTCAATCCCAACGGCAAGCCGGTTATTTTCGTCCTGAGCGACGGGGAGACGAACGAGGGCTACTCTCTTAACGACGTTAAAGATCTCGTCGAAGCGTACAAAGTGCCGATCTACACCATAGGCTACAATGCCAACATCAAGGCGCTGCAGAGCATTTCCGGCATTAACGAGGCGGCCAGCATCAATGCCGATACGGACGACGTCGTCTACAAGATCGGCAACCTGTTTAACGTACAGATGTGATTTGAATACGGAGGGGGATCCGGATGTCATTCTCAATGGAAGTCGCCAGCCCGGAACAGATTAAGGCGGTAATTGAGCAGGAAGTTAAGCCCGTGCCCGAGGAGGTAGCCAAGCTGAAGCAGCTGGCCGACGCGAATGTGGCGGCGATTATGACGCTTGACGTCGAGTCGCTGGACAAACGCAAGGAGATCGTGCAATCGATCGAAAGCTTCGGCCTCGGCACGATGAAGTCGTCCGCAGACAAAAACAAGCTTCTGGAAGTGTCCGTCGGCAATCTGGCGCGTACGGGGGACGAGGGCGGCCAGGTGGCCAAAGGGCTGGCCGAGCTGCATACGCAGCTCAAGGATTTGGACCCGAGCGCCGTCGATTTCGCCAAGCGCGGCATGCTAGGCAAGCTGTTCAATCCGCTGCGCGCCTATTTTCTGAAATATCAGAAGGCCGACATCGTGATTGCCGATATCGTCGTCTCGCTCGACAAAGGCAAAGCAACGCTCAAAAACGACAATACGACGCTGGAGCTGGAGCAGCAGACGCTACGCGAGCTGACCAAGAGGCTGCAGAAGGAAATTCAGCTCGGCATGCTGATGGACGAATCGATCGAGGGGCAGATCGAGGCGGCGCGGCAGCGTGCCGAGGATCCGGACAAAATCCGCTTCATTACCGAGGAAGTGCTGTTTCCTCTTCGCCAGCGCGTAATGGACCTGCAGCAGATGCTCGTCGTCAATCAGCAGGGAATAATGGCGATCGAGGTCGTCATCCGCAACAACAAGGAGCTGATTCGCGGCGTCGACCGGGCGAAAAATGTGACCATCTCGGCGCTGCGCATTTCCGTAACGGTAGCCAGCGCGCTCTTTAACCAGCGGATTGTGCTCAAGAAGATCGAGCTGCTCAACCAGACGACGAACGAGCTGATCGCCGGCACCTCCCGCATGCTGAAGGAGCAAGGAGCGACGATCCATAAGCAGGCGCTCGAGACGAGCGTGTCGGTGGAGACGCTGAAGCAGGCGTTCACGGACGTGCTGGCAGCGCTCGATTCGATCAGCGCCTACAAACAGGAAGCGCTGCCCCGTATGCGGGATACGATCAGCCAATTCCGCGAGCTGGCCGACCAGGGCGAACAGCAGATCCGGCGCCTGGAGAAAGGGCAAAGACTCGGCATTTGATCGGGCATGCTTCGCCTCGATTTTCTTTTGCTCCAGGCTCTCCGAAATCATGACTTTCCTGCGAATCAGTGATAGAATTTCGGTATTACGGAGTACGGAGGAATAGTCTTGACTTTGCAGCAACTCAAATACGTGATCGAAGTGGCGAACCGCGGCTCCATCAACGAAGCGGCCAAACGACTGTTTATTTCCCAGCCCAGCCTGTCCAACGCAATCAAGGATTTGGAAGAGGAGCTGCAGATCGCCATCTTCGATCGATCGAACAAAGGAATCTCGTTGTCCAAAGAAGGAGTCGAATTTCTGAGCTACGCCCGGCAGGTCGTCGAGCAGGCCGAGCTGCTGGAAAGCCGGTACTTGAACGCCAAGCCGTCTCCGCAGCATTTCTCGGTCTCGACCCAGCACTATGCGTTCGCGGTCAACGCCTTCGTCAGTCTTGTCAAGGAGTACGGTCACGATGAATACGAGCTGACGCTGCGCGAGACGAAAACGCACGAGATCATCGAAGATGTCAGTACGATGCGCAGCGAGATCGGCATTTTGTACGTGAACGAGTTTAACGGCAAAGTCATCCACAAGCTGCTGAGAAGCGCCAATCTGCAGTTTACGAGCCTGTTTACGGCTAAGCCGCACATTTTCATCAGCATCCACAATCCGCTAGCCAAACACGCCATCGTCACGATTGATCAATTGCAGGAGTACCCGTATTTGTCGTTTGATCAGGGGGAATACAACTCCTTTCATTTTGCCGAAGAGATCTTGAGCACGTTGTCCCGTAAAAAGAGCATTCGCGTCAGCGACCGTGCGACGCTGTTTAATTTGCTGATCGGCTTAAACGGCTACACGATTTCGACGGGAGTGCTGAGCAAGGATTTGAACGGCAACGAGATTATTCCCGTACCGCTGGACTGCAGCGAGACGATCAACGTCGGTTGGATTTCGCATCGCAATGCGGCGCTTACGAAGCTTGGAGCGGCGTATGTTGAAGCGCTGGAGCGAGCGACGGCGCCTGACCCCAAATAAGCCTGAGCAGCGGGTTGGGGCCTAGGGCGTGTATGCAAACCCGCTCAGAGGTATCTTTCACCGCCTTTTCGCCCCCTGCTGCGTCACTTTTGCTTGACGTACCCCCCGTACGCCTTCACAAAAGTTCCTTGCATGGAACGAAAATTCGGCAATATCTACTATCCTCGGAGTATGCATACACGCCCTAACGCGATTTGCGATATAGGGAATAGCTATATCCAGATATAGGATTTGAGAGTTACACTATATCTAAAAATCCGTGCTATCTTCTACGTAACAACTTATATAGGAGTGTTACGAGATGGCGCAAAGCAGTATTTTGGGATACCCGCGAATCGGCGCGGATCGGGAATGGAAGAAAGCGTTGGAAGCGTTCTGGGCAGGCAAGCTGGAAGAAGCGGAATTCGTGGAAAAGCTGCGCGACATCCGTCTGGCTCATCTTCGCAAGCAGAAAGACAAAGGCATTGACCTGATTCCGGTCAACGACTTCAGCTACTACGATCATGTGCTCGATACGGCAACGATGTTCGGCATCGTTCCGCAACGGTTCAAATACGAAGGCGGTGCGGTTTCGCTGTCGGTCTACTACGGAATCGCACGCGGCACGAAGGAAGCGGCAGCTAGCGAAATGACAAAATGGTTCAACACGAACTACCATTATATTGTTCCTGAACTGGACGGTGCGCAGCCGGCGCTGACCGAAAACAAGCCGCTGCAGGCTTATCGCGAAGCGAAGGAGAAGCTGGGCATCGAAGGCAAACCGGTGCTGCTGGGGCCGCTGACGTTCCTGAAGCTGTCCAAAGGCTACGCCAAAGCGGAGACGGATTCGTGGCTGGAACGCTTGCTGCCGCTTTACGTTCAAGTTTTGCGAGAGCTGGCTCTGGAAGGCGTCCGTTGGGTACAGATCGACGAGCCGATCGCGGTGACGAAAATCGACGCGGAGGACGTTCGCCGCTTGCAGACGATATACGGAGCGTTCGCGGCTGCGGTTCCCGAGCTGAACATCCTGCTGCAAACGTATTTTGAATCGGTTGAAAGCTATGCGGACATTGTCTCGCTGCCGGTTAAAGGCATCGGTCTCGATTTTGTTCACGGAGCGGCCGGCAACCTGGCGGCGATCCGTGAGTTCGGCTTCCCGCAGGACAAGGTGTTGGGCGCAGGCGTTATCGACGGACGCGGCATCTGGAAAGCGGCGCTTGGCGAGAAGCTGGAAGTGCTTGAGCAGCTTGGCAAATACGTCAGCGGCGATCGGCTGATCGTGCAGTCGTCGTGCAGCCTGCTTCACGTGCCGGTCACAACGGAGAACGAGACGAAGCTGGCGGCGGAATTAAAAGGAGCGCTCGCTTTCGCCGATGAGAAGCTGACGGAAATCGC
The DNA here is from genome assembly GCF_003386235.1 of Cohnella phaseoli. GTDB lineage: Bacteria > Bacillota > Bacilli > Paenibacillales > Paenibacillaceae > Cohnella > Cohnella phaseoli. The sequence goes on along the minus strand of NZ_QRDZ01000031.1, from coordinate 9,765 downwards.
GTTGTTGACCAAAGCAGCGAACGAAGGCAGAGAAGCGATCGCTGCTGAGCTGGCTGCCAGCCAGCGTGCCGTAGAGGCGCTGAGACAATCGGCGGAGCGCAATCGCGCCGACGTCCAGCAAGCGGTGGCGGGAATTAGCGGAGCAGAGCCGGCGCGCGCCAGCGCGTTCGAGCAGCGCCGGATCGCGCAGCAGAACAAGTGGCAGTTGCCGCTGTTCCCGACGACGACGATCGGCAGCTTCCCGCAGTCCGCCGAGGTGCGCAAAGCTCGCCAGCTCTGGCGCAAAGGCGAATGGAACGAGGAGCGCTACGCCGCCTTCATTCGCGAACAGATCGATCTGTGGATCAAGCTGCAGGAAGAAATCGGTATCGACGTGCTTGTGCACGGCGAGTTCGAGCGTACGGACATGGTTGAATTTTTCGGCGAGAAGCTGGCCGGCTTTGCGTTTACGCAGAACGGCTGGGTACAGTCCTACGGCTCCCGCTGCGTTAAGCCTCCGGTTATCTACGGCGACGTGGCATTCGAACAGGCGATGACCGTCGAAGAGACGAAGTACGCTCAGTCGCAAACGGACCGTCCTGTCAAAGGCATGCTGACCGGACCGATTACGATTATGAACTGGTCGTTCGTTCGCGACGACATTCCGCGCGAGCAAATCGCGTACCAGCTCGCTTATGCGCTCAGACAAGAAGTAGAAGCGCTGGAGCAGGCCGGTATCGGAATGATCCAGGTCGACGAGCCGGCGGTGCGCGAAGGACTGCCGCTCAAGGAGCAGGATCAGGCGGAATATCTGAATTGGGCGGTTAAGGCGTTCCGGATGACGACTTGCACGGTGCAGAACGAGACGCAAATTCACACGCATATGTGCTATTGCGAATTCCACGACATGATCGACTCGATCGAAGAGATGGATGCGGACGTTATCTCTATCGAGACTTCGCGCAGCCATGGAGAGCTGATTCATAGCTTCGAGGAAAACACCTACAAGCTGGGCATTGGTCTGGGTGTCTACGACATCCACAGCCCGCGTGTACCGAACGTCGAGGAGATGTCCGGCATGATCGACCGTGCGTTGCGCGTACTTGATCCGCAGCTGTTCTGGATCAACCCGGACTGCGGTTTGAAGACGCGCGGACAGGAAGAGACGGTTGCTTCCTTGCGCAATATGGTTGCGGCGACTCAAATTGCCCGTGAGAAGCATTTGGCTCAGTAATTTCCTGTGAAAGTTAATCGATGAACAAGACGGAAGGTGTATGTATCTCCCTCTGATGCTATACGCTCCCGAAATCTGCATGGGGAAACCCGTTGCAAGGCGATTTCAGGAACGTATGAGACAGTCTCCGGGAGGTGCATGCACCTTCTTTTTTTATCGAGCGTCTCAAGCTGCGCTGTCTTTGGGACAGTCTTTTCAATTTTTTCGGCGAGGAATCGGGCTTTGCGCTTGCCATTGAGAAAACTTATCATCTAAGATGGAGAATATGCAGAATAACGAATGTATTTCGAACGGAAGCTCAGATTCGGGGGCGAGCGGTTTCATGAAGTTGGACAACCATATCCGGTTGTGGAATCAAGTGTACATCGAGTTGATCGATATTCGCGACAAAGAAATGGAGCGGTTGGAAGAGCTTCGGGACTACCGGCTGCCTGCCAGCTCTTTTCTCTATATCAAACGGGGAATAGGACAAATCTGTCTGGATAGGGTATGCCATAAAGTCAGATCTCATCATCTGGTACACTGCGGCAAGGGAACAAGCCTGACCATTACGGCGGAGGAAGAGCTGGCGTACTGCCTGATCTTATACCGGGCTTCTCCGTCAGCTCCCGACCGCTCGGAGATCGCCAGGCTGATGGAGGAAGGAAATCCGTTTCAGTTCAGATATGTTTTCGCCCCGCGTTATCCGATGCTGCTGAGCGACAAAGTCGAGAGGATGTGTCGAGAGTGGCGGGAAGCTACCGAGCTGAGCAAGGTTCAAGTCAAATCGCTCTTCTACCAGTTCATTTACGAATTGCTCTGGCAGCTGCATCAGCAGCAGGTCGAACCTGTGAAGCCCGATATGGTGGCGGAGGCGGTCCGTTACATCCAGGAGCACTATAACCGTCCGTTGACGCTGGACGCGATCGCGAAGGCGCTCGATTACAGCTCGGGACACTTGTCGCGCCTGTTCAAGCTGAAGCTTCACACGAGTCCTATTCATTTTCTGGGCCAAGTCAGAGCGCTGCGAACGATGCAGCTGCTCGTGGAGACGGAGGCGACATTGCAGGAAATTGCCGAAGCTGTCGGTTTTCCGGACGCGCACTCTTTAAGTAGAAGCTTCAAGAAGCATACGGGAGTCGCTCCTACCTATTACAGGCAGTGCGGCGGCAGACTTTCGGAAAATCAGGATTTGCCCACCGCGATGCAAGGAATTGCCGTTTCTCGAATTTCCGAGCTCCCGTATACTGATATTGAAAATCATTATCAGATGATGACAGGGAGAGAGCTTGACATGCAAAAGAGAAGTAAAATCGCGGCAATGACTACTGTACTCGGATTAACGCTGCTTATGGGGGCTTGCTCGAATTCAACTAACAGTCCTGCCGACTCCGCGGCGCAGCCGTCCGCAAGCGCCAAGTCCGGCGAACCGGCGACTTCGCCAAGCGCATCTGCGACGGGCGGCCAGGAGCAGGAGGCGCAGCCGACTACGAGAACGATATCGACGCCCAAGGGGGATGTTGTCGTGCCGGCCAATCCGCAGCGGGTCGCCGCCGATCAATATATGGGACATCTGCTCAAGCTAGGCATCGTTCCGATCGGCGTCCGAACGTTTATGCTCGACGAAGGATGGATGGCTGGGGCGGGAATCGAGAAAGAGACGCTGGCGAAAATCGAGGATTTGGGCGGATTTCCGATGAACCTGGAGAAGCTGACTTCTCTGGAGCCGGATTTGATTATCGGTTCGGTAGAGGACAGCATCGAGCAATACGAGAAAATCGGCACGACCGTATTTCTGCCGTATTGGACGCCGGAAATGTCCACTGCGGGACCGCTGGAGAAGTTCAGGAGCGTCAGCGATATATTCGGCAAGCGGGAAGAAGCGGAGCAATGGATCGCCGATTACGAGAAGAAGGCCGCGGAGGCGCGGGAGCAAATCAAAGGCATCGTCAAGGAAGGGGAGACCGTGTCCGTCGTGCAATTCGCCGACAAAGCCGCCTTCGTCTTGGCTGCCGAGGGAGGCAATTACGGCTCCTCTACCATCTATGGTACGCTGCAGTTGCCGCCGACCGATATCGCCAAAAACATGAAGGCAGGGTTCGAGTCGATCTCTGCGGAAATGCTGCCGGAATATATGGGCGATCATATTTTCGTCTATTACGGCGCGAAGGAAGCGACCGACAAAATGATGGACAGCAAGCTGTGGAAAGGGCTGCCCGCCGTTCAGAACAATCGGGTTTACGTATTCGGCAACGAGTATTATGATGAATTTGTGATGGAGGACCCGTATTCGCTGGAGCAGCAGCTGGATACGATCGTGGGCTTGCTGCTGAATAATAAACAATAACGCGCACGTGTAAGTCAGTCGGCTCGTCTCCGTATCGGGAGAGGGCCGATTGTTCTATTTTATTAGTAAGGGAACGATTCGCAAGACGCTCTTGTCTAATAGGTTGGAGGTGAAACGATGGACTCCCAGATGGAGCTTCAATACTTGGCATACAAGGACAAGCTGGACAAATCCGAGCTGGACGATCTGATGACCGAATACGGCGACGACGTCAGGCGTTACGCGTATGCCATTACGAAAAACCGAGAGCAGGCCAAAGATATTGCGCAGGAAGTGTTTATTAGAGCATATCGCGGCTTCGGCTCGTTCCGGGGAAGCTCCTCGGTCAAAACCTGGCTGTTCTCGATAACGAGAAATCTGGCCATCAACGAGATGAAGTCGAGCTACGTGCGGCGAATTGTGCTGTTCGAATGGGTGAAGCCGGCGGGAGTCGGGGAGTCTGCCGAAACGGCTTATTTGGAAGAGCAGTCCGTTCGCGAGATCAGAGCGGCAATGATGAGCCTGTCGGTTAAGCTGCGCGAGGTGCTGCTGCTCACGCTTGAGCACGGGCTGACGATGCCCGAGATCGCGGGACTGCTGAGCGTGTCGGAGGGCACGGTCAAGTCGAGATTGCATCGGGCGCGCCAGGCGATGGACAGAAAACGGAAGGAGATGGAACGATGAGCGACGGTTCGTCCGCCTGGGAAAAACGAGTTAAGGAAGGCTTGTTCCAAGAGGAAAGGTTTACGGACGAGATGAAGCTGAAGGTGCTGGGGGCGATTGAGCGAAGACCGCGCCGGATTGCAGGGCTGTGGCCGAGGCTGGCCGGAACGGTAGCGGCTTGTCTGGCGGCGCTCCTTCTTGTCGTCTACTGGCCGAGCGGGAGCGTCGATACAGCTCGCCCGCAGGGAGCGGCGGCCGGAGCAGAGAAGGCTATGACGTTTCAGCCGCTGGAAGCGCGGATATTGACGAAAGGGCAAACGATCTACGGAAGCGATCCGGACATTTTGCCCGGACTATCCAACAAGTATAGTCCGCTAAGAAACACGGGGTACGTCGAGCAGATTCCGTTGACCGATATCGAGTTGATCGATAAGAAGGAAATCCCGGGATTCGGTACAACGTTGCGGTATACGCTTATAAATAACGAAGATCTGCCGAAGAGCGACAAAAACGGAATAATCGTCTATTTCGGCTTTGTCATCGAAGGCCTCTCCAAGCCCGGCCAGCTTTTCCACTACGGCTTCGGTTATTTGGACGGCGACGACTTTAGCGCGACGCGGCTGTTCGGTCAAGAGGTGCTCAAGATTGACAGGCAGCAGTGCAGAATCGACGGGGAGGCGTGCGCCTTCTACGTGAAGAAGGACGAGGGAGGCGTCAGCACCTTCGCGGAATTCGATGCGGCGACCTACGAACGGGATCTTGACGGGGACGGCCGTGAGGAAGCGATAGTTGCGACGCACAAGCAAAATCAAATCTACATTTTTAAAGAGGAGCACGGACGGCTTCAGTGGGCAAGCGTGCGGGAAGCGCTGGGGGCGGGTAACGAGGATCGACTTGTCTACGATGAAGCTGCAGGGCTGTTCGAAGTGTATACTCCGTCAGCGGAGCAAGGCGACGGTGTCCGAATATACGCTTATACGCAGGACAACAAGCTTGCGGAAGTGGTACAATAAGAAGAACAAAGGCTGTTTCCCGAAAGGGGAGCAGCCTTCGCATGTCGGCGCTGCCAATGGGCTGCCGCCTGGATAAGGAAGGGGCGACATCGTGGTTGGGGCGATTGTGATCTTCGTGTTGGCCGGTCTCGCTGAAATCGGCGGAGGGTATTTGGTGTGGCTATGGTTGCGGGAATCGAAGCCTTATTGGTACGGGATAGCTGGAGGATTGATTCTCGTACTGTACGGAATTATCCCGACTCTGCAGAGCTTTCCTTCCTTCGGACGCGTGTACGCGGCGTACGGAGGCGTGTTCGTCGTATTGGCCGTTTTGTGGGGCTGGCTCGTCGACAAGAAGACGCCCGATCTGTATGATTGGCTTGGAGCGGCGGTCTGTATCGTCGGCGTTTCGATCATGTTGTGGGCGCCGAGAAGTTAAAGGAAGACGATATCAAGACGGGTGGAGACAACTAGCGCATGGAGCACGTAACGACGGATAGCTGGGACGAGGCGCTGTGGACGGAGGCGGACGTCATTTATCGGGAAGCGTTCCCCGAGCATGGAAGGAAAAGCGAAGCGATTGTCAGACGCATGTTCGAGCGCGGTCTCTGCACGCTGCATGTGTGGCGCATGCAGAATGAAGCCGCAGCGATGGCGCTGACGGCATTCGACGATCGCTCCGAAGTGCTGATCGTCGATTACATAGCCGTACGGCGATCGCGTCAGGGTCGAGGAATCGGTCGAAGCTGCGTCTTGCAACTTCGGGACTGGGCCGTCGGCGCGAAGCCGGAATGCCGCGGCATCGTTATTGAAGTCGAAGCGGAGGAGACGGACGAGAACGCGAAGCGCATCCGTTTTTGGCAAAGCGCGGGTTTTCGGCTGACCGAATACGTTCATGTCTATATATGGGTTCCCGAGACGTATCGGGCGATGTCGCTTGGCTTTGATGCCGCTATACCGCTCGCCGATGACGGAAGGGAACTGTTCAAAGCTATCACGCGCTACCACGAGCGCGCTTACCGGAAAACGAAGGACGGCGGTAAAGTTTGATTATAGCCGTTTATTCACTTTATGTAGGGCGGTAAACGGTCGTACAATGTAGTTGTCGGGCCGACGAATTTGCCGGAAAGGAGATGATCGAATTGATCTACCATCCTGAGGTGATCTCCGCTTAGACGGAGATCGTCAATTAGGGAGGAGGCCGCAAGGCCTCCTTTTTCACTTGTAAGGCAAAGCGGTTTTCAATATACTGGAAATACGAACAACGCGTTCGTGATCGCCATATGGCACATTACACTCGGATAAAGGAGGAGAAATCGAGCATGGCTAAAGGATCTGCGAAAGAAATGTTATCCATTATCGGGGCGTTAGAATTGAAGGAGGGCCAACTTGATTTACAAAAACGGGAGAGATGTGCTTCCCCCTAGTTTGTTGCAGGAGTTACAGAACTACGTGGGAGGCGAGCTGATCTATATTCCCAAGCCGAACGAGTGTCGCGCGCGTTGGGGGGAAGTCAGCGGGACGAGAAAGCTGCTCGCGGAACGCAACAAGGAAATCCGCCGTCTGCACTCGGACGGAATGACCGTTTCCGAGCTTGTGGGCAAATATCATCTGTCTGGAGACAGCATTCGTAAAATTATTGTTAAAACGTCATGAACGGGCATAGAGGTGCATATCGCGAATGGTAAAAAAGAAAATTCGGTCGTGAAGCACACGCCGCTCTTTCTCCTGATGGATTCAGGGGAACGGGCGGCTTTTCTATTTTATTGGCGACCGGGCGGGCTGCAGGGAGGGGCAAGGCGATGAACGCGGATCATGATCGGCTGCTGATTTTCCGCAGCGGATGTTTCTCTATTCGGGTAAGCTTTACGAGAAATATCGTCATCGCATTCTTCCGATTGCAATTTTCAGTCATAGACGCCGGGCCAAGGAGCCGTCTTCGTTCGAGTGGGCTTTCCCGTTTCTAAGAGTGCTGACCTTTCGGTATTATGTGGTTCAATTGCGTCACAAGAACTGGCGTCGTTTTATACGCACGAAGAACCCGGTGGCTGCTGCGCTGCTGAGCAGTATGGGGTATAATAAGAAGGAACGCGTAACGGTAAAGCTAGAGTTTCTGCGGATGGTTACACGGCTGGAGCTGGACCCGGCGAGGATGAAGCTGCTAACCGTATTTTTCGAAACGTACTTGCCGTTGACGGAAGCGGAGAACAAACAATTAGCGAAGAAAATAGAGCAAACGGATCTGAAAAAGGAGGCTGCGATCATGGAGTGGTTGACTTCCTGGGAGAGGAAAGGCATGGAGAAAGGCCTAGAGGAAGGCTTAGAGAAAGGAATCGAAGCGGGAGTGCTGAAGGGCAAAGAAGAAATCGCCGCCAAAATGCTGGCGAAGGGACTTGACCCAGCGATGGTGGAGGAGATGACCGGACTGCCTGCGAAGCGAATCGACGAGCTCAAGGCAACGGTATAGCAGGCTGTTCGAGCAGGCTCGGAAGAAAAATAGCTTTACCTCCGTTGCGTTATTTGATAATATAATCGCAATAACAAATGCGATGAAGAGAAGAGTAGGTAAAGCCATTCTTTCGCAGAGAGCTCCGGCAGCTGGGAAGGGGCAGAGGATGCTTTACTGAAAAAAGACTCCGAGCAGCGCGTCGGAACCTCGCTTACGAGGGGGTGGCGCGACAGGCGCTCCTGTTACAGAGCTAGAGTATAAGCATTGCTGGGCAATGCCGTACTTGAAGAGGCGGATATGGCGACATATCGGCGAATCCGGGGTGGTACCGCGAGCACACAATCTCGTCCCTAAGGCTGAAGTCTTGGGGGTGGGATTTTTTTGTTGAAGCGCAAAGCCGGCGCAAGCTGCGCACCATTGGATTCGGCTTGAATAGTAATTAGGTATGAGGCTCCGTAAAAATAAGCGGCATGGAAAGGACTGGAATAAACGATGTCAAACAAATTGAAAGTCGGAATAGTCGGAGGAACGGGGATGGTCGGACAGCGGTTCGTGCAGCTGCTGGACGGTCACCCTTGGTTTGAAGTAACGACGATCGCGGCAAGCGCGAACTCGGCGGGAAAAACTTACGAGCAATCGGTCCAAGGCAGATGGAAGCTGGCCGGAGAGATTCCCGATTCGGTCAAAAATATCGTCGTGTTGGACGCATCCAAGGTGGAAGAGGTCGCTTCGCAGGTCGATTTTATTTTCTGCGCGGTCGATATGAAGAAAAATGAAATTCAGGCGCTGGAGGAAGCGTACGCCAAGACGGGCACGCCGGTCGTCTCCAACAACTCCGCGCACCGCTGGACGCCCGACGTTCCGATGGTCATTCCGGAGATCAATCCGGGTCATCTGGACGTGATCGCGGCGCAGCGTAAACGGCTCGGCACAGAGACCGGCTTTATCGCCGTTAAGCCGAACTGTTCCATTCAGAGCTATGTGCCGATGCTGCACGCGCTGCAGGAGTTTAAACCGACGAAGGTTGTCGCTTCGACGTATCAGGCGATTTCCGGCGCAGGCAAAAACTTCACCGACTGGCCGGAAATGCTCGACAACGTCATTCCGTACATTGGCGGAGAAGAAGAGAAGAGCGAGCAGGAGCCGCTGCGCATCTGGGGCAGCGTCGAAGATGGCGAGATCGTGAAGGCGAACGCTCCGCTCATTACGACGCAGTGTATCCGCGTTCCGGTCACGGACGGCCACTTGGCAACCGTATTTGTCTCGTTCGAGAACAAACCTTCCAAGGAAGAGATTTTGCGGCGCTGGAGCGAGTTCGCAGGCCGTCCGCAGCAGCTTGGCTTGCCGAGCGCTCCGAAGCAGTTCATTACGTATTTCGAAGAGGAGAACAGGCCGCAGACGAATCTGGATCGCGACATCGAGCGCGGCATGGGCGTGTCCGCCGGACGTCTGCGCGAGGATTCCCTGTACGACTTCAAATTTGTCGGACTGTCGCACAACACGCTTCGCGGCGCCGCCGGCGGAGCGGTGCTGATCGCCGAGCTGCTTAAGGCGGAAGGCTACATTCAGGCAAAATAAGCATGAACTAACGCAAGGGGTTGTCCCATAAACAGGTCAAGTTGCTCTGAAAGTTATCGATATTAAAGATGCAAGATGTATATACCTTCCTCCGATGCTATACGCTCCTGAAATCTGAATGGGTAAACCCGTTACAAGGTAGTTTCAGGAGCGTATGAGGCAGTCTACGGGCTACATTTGACCCACAACACTTCCAGATAATTCCGAGAAGCTATTCGTATACTTATCGAAGACGCTTTAGTGGCATACAATCCCCGATCCTGGTTGATTTATACGATTTTCCCTACAAACGTTCGTCGTTTGAGTCTGAGCCGAGTTGCTTTGTGCGGTTTTTCCTACAAACGTCCGCCGTTTAAGCCTGGTTCGAGCTGCGTTGTACGAATTTTCGACTAACTTCCCTGCGTAAGCTCATGTGTGCAAAGAGATCCGTCGTAAAAGTTTAATATCCAATAAATTGGAAACGTTGTGGGTCATGATTATTCCCATTCCTTTCGCTTCGCTCAAGGCACAAAACGGAATGAAATCCGTCAGCCTTGGGCGTTTTTTTGTATGCTTGAGTTACGGA
>NZ_QRDZ01000030.1 GCF_003386235.1 Cohnella phaseoli | reverse complement strand
TGTAGGACCATATTTTCCCTTTTTCCGTCATTTGGACGGTTTGTTTGGGTTGCCTATTTCTGTTCATACGTGCGTTAGCTGTGGATTTCAGACTTTCATCTCCGTTTCGGTTGATACTTGCAAAGTAGCGAGCAAATCGTCGCGTAGAGGCGTAAACGTCTCCAGCACAAGAGAGTCCTCAAGCGCCAATACGGAATGGGGAGCATTGCCCGGAACCCGGATTTGCTCGCCCTCCTCGACCACGACTTCTGCGCCGTCAATGTTCATGCGAATTTTGCCTTTTACGACAAAGCCCAGCTGCTCATGGGGATGAGCGTGCTCCGGGCCGAAGCCGCCTTGTTTAAATTCGATCAGCATGCTCATCATCGATTCTCCCGGCGGCAGTATTTTGCGACGGATTTCCCGGGAAATCTGCTGCCATTCTCCTTGATTCGACACGATGCCGCCTCCTTTAATTACAGGTTCAAAAAGTTCGATTTTCAACATTAATACGTTCAAAAAGTCCGATTTTCAGCACCGAGAAGGTTGGACGAAGACCGGTGATGAGGAACGGAGTGTAGGCAAACCTACATGAGTACCGGAAGATCCGGCTGAGTTCAAGATTCGATGTCGAATCCGCTTCCCGTTCTGCTTCGTGATCAAAATTGGACTTTTTGAACTACCTCTTAAAACGTGATTGAAAGTCCGCCGTCGACCGGAATGGTCGCTCCCTGAATATAAGAGGCGGCCTCGGAAGCCAGGAAGGCGATTACGCCCGCCACCTCGTCAACCTCTCCGGCTCTGGCTTGCGGGATTTTCCTCATGCCTACGTAATAATCCTTGAACCAGTCCGTCTCCAGCTCGTTCACGCCGCCGACGACCGAGAGCCCCGTGTCGATAAAACCCGGCGCAACCCCGTTCACGCGAATGCCATGCGGAGCCAACTCCAGTGCGGTACCGCGAGTTAACTGATCGAGCGCCCCTTTGGCCGCGTTATAATGACTGGATTGATTCAAGGCGCGATAGCCGTTAATCGACGAGACGTTCACAATCGCTCCGCGGATGCCGGCTTCGATCATCGCCTTCGCGGCGTACCTTGTCCCCCAATAGGAACCGTTAACGATCGTGTCGAACACCGCGCGCCACCGCTCCGTGGACTCCTCCAGAAAATCGCTTTCGTAAAACATCGCCGCATTGTTGACCAAAACATCCAGCCGGCCGGTATGTTCGACGGCGGCATCGATCATGCGCTTAACGTCTTCTTCGTCGGAAACGTCGGTCTTCACGAACAACGGCCGGCCTCCGATTTCCTTCAACTGCTCAACGGCCTGAGCCCCGTTGGACTCGCTGCGTCCGGCGATCAGCACGTTCGCCCCCTCGGCCGCGAACAGCTTGGCCGTCGCCAGACCGATTCCCGTTGCTCCACCCGTGACGATAACCGTCCGCTCGGCAAAACGCTTCATCTTCTCGTCCTCCCCTATTCGTATAGGCTCAGGGAAGCAAAGTCCCGGTAATGTTGCGCGGGTAAGCTTTCGCCCGAATGAAGCCCTCTGCATAGCGGACCCCGCTTTGAATGCCGCGGAACCGGGAGGTGATCTCGATCATCTCCATCGCATTGGAGCCGTATTGATCCTGCAGCCAATCCCCGACTTGGCTGACATGCTCGGCGAGCATTTTCCGCTTCGTCTCGAACTGCTCCGTAATATCGACGTACTCCTCCGGCTGGAAGCCCAATCCCGCAACGCTATCCATAAAGTAGACAATCGGAATCTTGTCCAGCTTGGGACTGGCTGTGACGATATTGGGAACGGTCGTCATAATCGCCACGTCGTTGGCAATTCGCCCTGTGATCGTATGGTCGGGATTGTAGAGATCGTCCGGCCAATGCGTGAGGACGACCTCCGCGCCGCTGCGGCGCATCGCTTCGATGAAAGCCAATCTCGTCCCTTCCGTGTCGAGCAGAAACTCGTCCGGATAACCCATCCAGATCAGCTCCGCGCCGATATGGTTAGCTGCCGCGATCGCCTCTTGGCGGCGAATTTCCGCAATCTCCTCTTTCGGAAGCGTCGGCGATCCTACCTCCCCATTCGTTGCGATGGCGATGGTGACCTTGTCGCCGCGAGCGGCATATTTCGCCAACGTACCGCCTGCCCAGATTTCAGCGTCGTCCGGGTGCGCGCAAATAGCTAGAACGTTCATCTTGGCTCTTCCTCCTTTTTCGCTTGAACCCATCATAAATCCACTTCTGTTGATTGTCAACAATTGATCTTCAACAATAATCCAATAAAATCAAATAGCGTGATCGTCTAACGAAGTTTGCGTAATCGCCGCGTAAACCGCACGGGCGAGAACACAATCGAAGCTTCCCCACTCGGGATCGACATTGCCGTAAGGATGATTGATCATATTGCCTTTTAGCTCCGTCAGGAAGTAAATCCCGCAGCGGTGCAATTGCCTAAAGTATTCATAACCGCCGATAAACGCGCAGCCGTATTCCCGCGCGAGTCTCCGGTAAAGCTGATGAACCTCCCCGACCTCGTCGAAGGAACGGCCGAACGCGGGATTCATCCCGTTATTGGTCAATAACAGACAGGGAATGCCGTCCTCCCGCAAAGAGCCGAGAATCCGACGCATCCCCGCTTCCCGTTGCTCCGCGGAATCCCAAGCGTCGTTCAGCATGTACTCTACCGCGACCAAGTCCGGCTTAACCGACCGAACCTCCCTCTCATAGCGCCAAGCTCCTTTGCTGCTGTTCTCCCCTCCGATCGCTACGTTCGACGTATGGATAACGGTGTCGGGGTACATTTCCCGCAGCGAACGAACGAAGAGATAAGGCCAGCGCCCGGTGCGTGAGGTACTTTCCCCGTAAAATGCCACTCTAACCGGCATACCGGAAAACAGTTTTTCACGGAAACCTTCCAGAAAACGCGTATTCTCAAACGGGATCAGATCCAGCGAATTCGTGGCGGGGAAGTCGATCGGATAGATGGAGTGCGGGGTAGCGGTTATGCGATACGTTGCTCCTACTCGCAACCGTTCAAGAGGGATCGCCGTAAAATCCAAGGACAACCCCCAATCGACGGAATATCCGTAAGCGCTCTTCAGCAGAAGCTTAACGCGCTCGTCTTTGACAACGGCTTGCGCTTCAAGCCAGCGCATATTTTCCTCGGTGAGAACTTGCTCCAATCCGTAATCTCGGCCCATCGCCGCGATTCGGACTTCCAACCGGTCGGCCTTCGTCGCGGACAACACCTCTACATAGTACTCCCTAGGCGTTGCGTCCATATATCGGCCATAGACTTGGGGCAGTTGCAGATGCGGGTAAAGGGAGTTTTCCTCGAGGACTCGAATCTCCCCGTTATAGAGCGCTTCCTCTCCCCATCCCGTAAAAACGTAAGCGAGCGCGATGCCTTCCTTGATTTGCGGAGGGTCGGGCAGAAGCAGTTCGCGAGACTCCGGCGCTTCCGTCTGTCCCTCCGCGATCATTACCCGCCCATCGGCCTGAAGTACAACCGTATCGTAACGGCATAGCCAAACCTCGTAATCCAACGACAAAATCTCGTTCTCGGCAATCGCTCCGTGCGGATGCCTTTTGACCGTCCCCCAGTAGTAGTCGTAGCTATAATCGCAGTCGGGTCTATATAGCTTGGAACGATCGGCATTATAGACGCGAAGGCTTCCCGGCACCATGCGCTGATAGGGGGCTCCGCCGCTTCCTCGAATATCCTCGGTGTTCCAGAAGCAGGGAGATTGCGACGCTTCGCCGACAATTGCATACGTTTGATTGACGAAGCTCCTGCGCCCCGGGGGATTGACGGCCAAGCTTTGTTCTTCTTCGACGCAAATCGAGGACTGGTCGGCCAAGATGACCGATCCTTGTTCTACGATCACCCGCCAAGAAGGCGAATCTTCCCCTTTAACCCGCAATCCCCTTCGTTCCAATACGTCCGCTAGATTAGGCATGCCGCTGTGTTCCTCTCCTAAAATTCCAGAGTCGCTTCCGCATACCCGGCAAACCGGTCGATCCGGATCGACTCCGAAGATGCATCGTAATCGCCGCCGACGACGCGAAGCGGCCGATTTTCCCGAGGATGGGGCAAGCGTACTTCGACGCTCTGCAGGTGTCTGTATTCCGGACAATCGATCGTAATCCGGATGCGATGCGCAGAAGCTTCAACACGGAAGGATAATCGTCCGAAATAACTCGAGGCGTCGGAGACGGAGATCGTCCGGCCGTCCTCCATCCACTCGCGAGGAATGCCTTGCAGCAGCTTCAGCGTATTCCCTTCTTCCATATAGAGCATCCAACGGGTTTCCATCAGAAACCAGGCTTCCTCATGCGTCTTATGCTCGCTGATCCGCTCGTTGAGATGCTCCGAGAACGTGTACGTTTCCCGATCGGCCATCGCCGAAACGCTATTATAGTAAGCTTCCAGAAACGGCTTCGTCTCTCCCCTGCGCAGATGAACCCAAGGATGGCGGCTGTAATACGGCTGCGTAAGCGCAACGTTGTTCATGCACATGAGCTCGTTATGCGCTTTTAGCATAAAAGCGGCGCCCGGCTCGTCGCTGCCGACGATTTCTCCGAACACCAAGTACAGCGGACCGCATAGAGAGTCCCGAACGGTAAAGCTGCCGTGGGAATACCAGCTTCCGCCTTCGGCATACAGGCATGCCGGACCTTGTCCGCCCGCCCACGGCGATACCGTAGGACACCACGTTCCGTCCCCTAGCGGGATGACCGGCCCGCTAGCCAGACTCTCTTCGTACGCCTGACGGATATCCCGCTTCAGTTCTTCTGCTTCGAGCGCGAGCAGACGCGACTGCTCGGGATCCGCGTTAGCCAGCATTTCCGCTGCGCGGGACAGTCCCAAATAGGCATAGGCATTCAGCATATATACCCTTGTCGGCTTGTCGTCCTTCGGATCGGCGACCTTGCCGTCCAGCATGCCGTACCCGCTTCCGCGCAGCTCTTCCCGCTTATTGCGGTTTCGCCATGCCACTAAGTAATCGCACGATTTCTGCAGCTTGGTCCGAATGCTCTCTACCCATCCGTCATCTCTCGTGTACCGGTAGTGCTCGCCCAAGCTCCACAGCACGCATCCGGTTTCGATCATATATTCGAGAAAATTAAAAATAGCTCCGTCGTCTTGCTGCTTCTCCAGGAAATAGGCTAAATACCGTTCGGCCAACCGGTGCTGCCCCATCGAATCCATAAACTGAATGATAGGCGAGCTCTCCGAACCGATCGGAGGATAGACGCCGATGGTCGGCGTGACGGGACCGTCCGGCTCCTGACCGTAAGAGATCAGATCGAGATGCAGCAGACCGGCCCGAACGCCATCGGCTATTCTCTCCTCGGGAATGTTCAGCTTGGCGGCGGCATCCAGCTTGCCCTGCCAATACCGCCGACACTCCGTCAGCTTCGCGGATACGTCCAGTTCGGCCAATCGGGCGGCCCGTTCTGCGGATACCGGCCGGTGCGGAAAAATAAGATCGAAAGTCAGCGTTTCCCCGGGCTTCAGCAAAACCGCCACTTCCTCTTGAGGAACGGGAGCACTGCCCAGCTTCGCTACAAATCCGATATCTCCCGACTCGAAAACCCCGTACCCCCTGCGGCTGTCGTATTCGCTTTTGACGTTTTTCTCGAGGATAGAAGGCACCCAGGTTCCGTTCGGCACAGGCACCTTAAACCAGGCATAACGAGGAACCTCCGCCGAATTCTCCGCGACGACGCGGTAGATCAGCACTGTTTCCTCTTCGCGCTCCAGCTCTGCGCCGAGCCGGCGATCGAACTCTGCCCGCTGCTCGTCGGTAAACGTAATTCCGTCCGTATGTCCCGCGGCGACCCAGAAGTTCGTGCCGCTAACGCCGGCTTCCGTTAGCTCGCTTTGCTCCAATGTCACGAATCCGGTCATCCGATAGCGGACGTCTCCCTCCTCTCTGTCGGCATGAAGAATAGGAAGACATCCGTCCTCCAAAGATCTCTTCAGGCTGCGCGCGCAGCCGTCCCCCCGACCGATTCGAAAGTTATACCTGACGGGATGCTCGGGAACGGGGACTTTGCGTTCATGCCTGCAGGCTTCGACCCAATCGTGCGAATGCGACTCGTGCTCGGCGAATCCGATCTTAAAGATGCGAAAATCCCGGCTTAGCCCGAGCCATGTAGATAGCGAAGGCTGCCGGTTATGAGCCGCCGCGGCCTCGAAACCGACTTCCGGTTCATTTTCGCACCGTGCCAGATTCGACATCAGCCCCTTAGCCCGGATATCCGACTCGATTGCCGAATAGGATCGGCTATCGTCCGCTTGCGTGACCATCACGCCGTACTCGGGAATCCATATTGGAAATCGCTTGTCGACGTCCCTAAGAAAAAAGGAAAAGGGATTCGTCTTGCTCTGCACACTCACGACCGACGTCCCCGCTCCGACAACGGTCGTGCCTTGCATTCTTAATAGAAGATCGCCCGCCCCTTCAAAGCGCTTTTCCAGCAGCGTCCCATTCGCGACAACGATCGAAACCTCGCCGGGCTCTTGCCGCCATATTACTCTAATTTCCTGCATCATAAGCATCCCTTCTCTTATTCCCCGTATTCGATCCTGACGTGATGAACGACATCCCGCCCTATCACGACTTCGATCCCTGGCGGAGCCGCGTATTGCAGCGATATTCCGTCTGCGGCGCTCCTCCATTCGATCTCGATTGTGCCTTGGGGCACGGGCACGGCCCCCTTCGCCCAGTGCAGACCGCAAGGCTTCGGATCGATCAGCGCACGAGTAAATCCCGGCGCCAATGGACGTACGCCGAGAATCTCGGAGCCCATAAAATACCCAGGCGCAGTGGACCAAGCGTGGCAATAGCTGCGGGTCGGGCGGTCCATATCCGGACGGCTGACGGTTTCCCAGCAGCTCTCCGTTCCCTCGTCGATCATCCGGCCCCATACCTCCCGAATAAGCTCGACGATTTGGTTCTGGCGTTCGATGCGCGACAACGCTTCAAAGTAGAAGAACAGCATGAACGGGTTCACGATCTGCACGAACGAATCCGGAGGCTGCTGCAAATATTGCTCCAGCCTCGTCTTCCGACTTCCAGACGCGCAGTCCGCCAAATAAACCATCACTTGCGTTTGCATGCTGAAGACGTTCGATAACGTTCCGTCCGAACGCAAGCTATCCGCATACGCCAACTTTTCCTCGTCCCATAGCCAGCGGTTGACGGCCAGCTTGATTTTCTCCGCGACCTGCCTCCACCTTGCCGCATCCCGCTCGTAGGCCAGCTCCTCGGCTATATCGGCTACGGCTTCCAGCGCGTTGGCCAAGCTCGCGTTCAGATGAGTCGCGATTCCGTCGTCGGGCGTATCCATCGCAGCCCACTCCAGCATGTTCCACGCGTTCATTTGTAGAAGGTCTCGATCGTTCAAGCGAGCCAGAAACCCTTCCATATTCCTTTGTAAGCTCGGATAGATTTCCTTCAAGAACGCGACGTCTCCGGAGTACACGTAATACTCCTTGCAAGCGGCCACCCAAAGCAGCGACCAGGCCGTCAGAACGTTATGCCAGCCGCTCGGAACCTGCGATTCCGTCACGGGGGAGCGCTGCAGGGAGCCTGCTACCAAGCTCAAGCAGCGGCGGATTAAAGGATACGAACCGAAGCAGTAGTAGTTCACCAATGAAACGTTTCTGGCATCGCCGACCCAGAACGTCTGCTCATAGGCGGGGCAATCGACAAGCGTATCCTCCATGCAGGCCAGCAACGTTTTCCTAGAGATGTCCCATATTCGGTTCAGCCTCTCGTCCGAGCACTCCAGTCGACCGTTTTCTGTCACGGGGTACGTACTGAATCGAACGTGAACATCAAACACTTTGATCGGTCGCTTGGCCTTTCTGAAGGTGACGAATAGATAGCGGAATCCGCGTCGTACAAGAGACCGGTACAGCTGCTTCCCTTCACGCGATACGTATCGCAGCGTATTGTTCATCCCCTCCGAATGCTCGGGAGCGAGATCCGCTCCCACCCGCTCCACGCCATAGCAATCGACGACCGTTCCTTGCTCCGCATCCAGTTCGAACTGAATATATCCCGTCGCTTCCTGGCCGAAATCAAGCAGCAGTTCGATATCCCCTTGCGAATCCGGGTACAGCATACCGTATGCCGAGTTAGGCAGGATCATATTCTGCAAGTCGGGCGTTAGCGGAATCTCTTGCACAATGTCCTTGTATCTGTTCGGCATATACACGTTGTCCCGGCACGTCTGCTCCGGAGCGATCGGGCGAATCCACTGGCGGAAGCTTAGCAGGTCCCCCCATTCTTTCGCCTGCCAGGCCTTCTCGAACCTCTCGTCCGTCTCCCAATCCTCCTCCGTCTGCGGAAGATTTTCCCCCGTTTGCGCGAGAGTTCGGCTTCGGAAGGGACCGAGGGTAACGAAGCTCGCCGAGGGTTCGCCCGGGACGACGAAAGTAACGGGCTCATCCGCCTGCGCGTTAAAAAACACGGAACCGAGATGGAAAGGCTCGCTAATTCGCATAAGAAATAAATTCGCGCCCGCAAGGAGCCGAATCTCGACTTCCCTGCTTGCCGACACCTCGTAAATCGTCCCCTTGACGGAAAGGCTGCCGTAAGTTGATAGCCAGTTGTCCCATGGAAAAGATATGACGCACGGCATTTCCCGCGGAGCGACGATCTGGCAAGCTACCAATGCCAGCACCTTGCGGGGATTCGCGTCCCTGCTCTCCGGGAACAGGTTCGGCTGCAGATCGAGAGAGACGGACTGTCCTCTCGGAACAACCCGTCTTACTCCCTCGACAGCGCGAGGATAAATTACCGTTTCCGTCAGATGGGGGATATCCCGTTTCCGGACGGCCTGCCAGGGCAAGCCGACCTCCTCCTTAAGCTCGACAGCTAAGTCCCATTCGTCGTCTTCACAAGAAATATCCTTCCACCATTCGTCCATCCCGTTCGCATCGTAAATTTCCGTCCAGGCCAATTGACAGCAGATTCGTTCGGCGCTCCTTGCATATCCTTCGTGAGGATGGACCCGCCAAGAGCGATCGCTGCCGATCGCCGATGTCCGGCCTTCGCTCCCGGCAAGCTCCAACCGGGCAAGCAAACTTCCTCTTCCTTCTATATATTGAAAGGTAGAAATTCCGTAATGCTGAACGAGAATAGCAACGACATTGTCCTGCGTCCGTAGATGCTCTCCGATGTCATAGGTGTCGTAGAACGGGGTCGAAGGCCAGCCCCTTGCGGGTCCTGTTCCGATAAAGCGGCCGTTTACGTAAGCGGCGTACTTGCTGTCGGCCGTTATATGCAGCCAAGAGGATTCCTCGACGAGCTCATCCAAGGTAAATTTTTTGCGGAAGATCACCCAGCGATTCCTCTTCCGCGGATCGTCTCCATCCCAAATCCAATGAGCTTCTCCGTTTCCGATGCGCATCATGATTTATCCACCAGACGAACGAACATCTCGTCAAACCAAGCCGTTCCGTTAACGCCGTGCAATTGAGCCTCTAGGTTAAGAGAGACCGCATTCGGAGGCAGGGTGATCTTTCCCGTGACATACGTCCAGTCCTGGGTTCCCGACAAAGCCGACGTAAGGCCGACGTTCATCCAATTGCCGTTCGAATCCATGGCGATCGCCGCGAACTGCGCCCCCATCGCACCCGACGTTACGCCGGAAGTTTTAATCCATCCGCCGAATTCGTACTCCTTGCCCGCTTGCAGATTCGTGCGGTTTGTATACCAGCTGGAATTTTGATTCGCATCGTTCGTAATCTTCAGCGATTTTTGCCCTTGATACGCCGTGACGGTATCCCACGCGAACGGTGTACCGGACGATGACCATCCCGTCCAACCGGTCGGAGCTCCCGTCCCCAATTCCGCTCCGGCATTGCTCAGTCCCGTATCCGCGACGTTCAATTCGAAGTCGTCGAACCACACCGTACCCGTAGCGGAGTACAAATTGCCCTCCAACAGAAAATGTTCGGTGCCCTCGGGCGGATTAAAGACGAGCTCGACTTTTCTCCAATCGTTCGTGCCCGTCACAAACGGAATGCGGTATACGCCAAGAACTTGATAAGCGGCATCCTTCGCTTCGACGGAAATGTATGCCCCTTGCGTCCCCGCGACTGCCGACGTCTTCATCCATCCGGACCATCTATAGGTGCTGGCGACGTCAAGATTGTCCACCGCGGTAATCCAGGCCGAATGATCCGTTTCGTCATTGACGATTTTCAAGGATTTAGCGCCCCAGTGCGCGACGCTGGAATCCCACTCCAGAGAGCCGTGTCCGTTCGCATTCCAATTGCTCCAATCTGCAGGCGATGTCGTTCCCGCTTCCGCTCCTCCGTTCGAATTGAGAGCCATCTTGGGCAATTTCATCGTAAACGTTTCTCCGCTGTTCACCTGAAACCTCGAATAATAGCCGCGGAAGCGATAACCGTTCTTGAGCGTGACCGATTTGCTTCCCGAGAACTCGTACTTAATCGCTTGAGCGGATGGCGGCTGATACAGCGTCAAGCTCGTCGCGTTCTTCGTATAGGCGAATCCGGGCGCTGTGTCGCTGATCGTATCCTTGGACCCGTCCGACCAGGCGGCCGTCGTCAAATTGCGGGTAACCAAATCTCCCGCTTCGATCAGATAACCTCCCGCGTTCGGACCCTCGACCTTCATTTCGATTCGGTCGTTAAAGAAGTCGTACGTAAGCGACGTATCTCCGACAACCGTCTTAATTCGCTTCTGCGCGGAAGAAACGTCCGTATACGTAACCGAATCCGCGACATAAGTCTGGGCAAGCGAGCCGGATACGGCAATGTCGGGCAGAAGCTCGATGCTGATATCGTCGAACCATACGGTTCCGCTGTTGCCGTACATTAACGCGCCCAGCAAAATTGAAGACGTGCCCGCAGGCGGACGAACTCTGGACGTGAAATTCAGCCAGCCGTGCGTGCCTACGTTCGACGCGCCGTCGAATCCGCCGGTCGCTCCGAGAACCGCGCCATTCGAATCGAGGAATTGCACGTTGAAATAGACTCCCTGTCCGCCATTAGAGGGTCCGTCCACGCTGTCGGTCTTCACCCAATAAGATACCTCGTAATCCTTCCCCGCACTGATGCCGGGAATGTTCTGTAGCCACACCGAGTTGACCGATGTGGACGAATTTTGAATTTTGAGCGAGCGGACACCGCTGTGCGTAACCGCCGAATCCCAGGTTAGCGTTCCGCCTCCGCTATTCCAGGTCGACCAGTCGTCCGGAGCCGATGCGCCGCTCTCGGCCCCTCCGTTAACCACGACGTTGGTAAAGGCCGACGGCCCGTTCTTTAAGACCAAGGGAACGGAATATTGATCGATTCCAAGGTTAAGCCGGTTGAATCCTAATTGGTCTTGCAGAAACCCGATCGTACCCGAGCTCTTGTCCAGCCTGACCTTGTATCCGCCCTCGTAATCGGCGTTGATCTCGAAATAGGCTCCCGACGAGTCGACCGTTAACGTATTGGAATAGGATTCATTGCCGATCGTAACGGAAGCTTCCGCCGAGTAAAGGCCTTCGTTCTCGGAGGTGTCCACCGCGGAAACCTTGTAATAATAAGTCTTTCCTTGCTCTACGTTCTTATCGTCGAATTGCGGCGATCCTCCCGGCTTAATCCACCTCTCGCCGATTTTGTTCGTGCGGGAAGGAATAAAGCCGCTCGTCTCGCTTCGATAGATGCGATAGTAAGCCAGATCGGGTTCGACGTTGGCCGTCCAGGTTACCGTGGATTTCTTGAAGTCGGACGAGACCGCGCCGACTCCCGCGACTTGTCCGGGGGCGACGTCGTCCGGAATGTCGGTATAGAAATAAACGGTGTTCGCGGGAACGGTATCCGTGAAAGAGGTGCCGCTCACGGTTTGCGTCGCGAAGCTGACCGGAAGCTCTCCGAACTTGTCTACCATATCCGTCTGCAAGCTCCAAAAACGATATTTTTTGAACGTCGTACCGATCGGATTTTCGAGATTAAAAGAGACGTCCGCCGCCTCGTCGGACCAATTCACGACGATGATTGTATGCTTGCCGTTTGCGGTCTTAATCATTGCGGGAATGACGGCTTCATTCGAAGTCTCGGCCCGATAGGTCGTCGATCCGCGAGGGACGAACTTATGCATCAAAGCCGTCGCCTTATAGGTAGGCTTTACCGTAAAGTTCTCCTGCTTGCTGCCAATGATGCCGTAGCCGTAATCTCCGAAGCTTGTCGAAGTCTGGTTGGTGCCTCCCGGCCATATGTCTTCGGCGAACGACCATCTGCCGAATTCGGAAATACCGATACGAAGCCCGTTGGCGATCATCGCAACGGCGTTAATCCCGTCCTCCGGCGTTCGAATGCTGCCGGTCGAAAAATAGTCGGTGATCATGAACGGCTTGTCCGCGCCGTTCGGATCGTTGGCTTTGATCGTGTCTATAAAGTCCGTCATCTGCGCGACGAAGGTTCCGTCCGTCGAATCCTTCTTCGTGGACCCCGAATGGATCGAATACGCGTCGATGCTTGACGGAATATCGAGCGACAATTCGCTCAGCCAATCTCCCGCGTCGTGATCGGAAGAGCCGATCTCCGGGGCGATCAGCTTCACGTATTGCAGTAGGTTCTCGCGCTCCAGCCGATCGTGAATGGCCGTCATCGACGCCTTGTAATGGTCGATGTAACTGACGCCCGTAGGAGAGATGAAATAATTGTTAGGCTCGCCCGCGACGGAGAAAAACTTCACGTTCGTATACCCTTTGACGACCGTCAGCTGTTTGACCAGAGCGGCGGCATGCTCGGCGTATTCTTCAATTTTCCCGGCCGCCGGTCCGCTTAGCGGTTCCACGGGGGATGCAATCAACCAAGGATACATCAGCTTAGGCTCTTGATAGATGATGTCGACGAAACAATCGACCCCCGCTTGCTGGAAAGCTTCGATGTACTTGTACAGGCTTTGCATGCCTAAGCTATTCCACGTAAACCCCGCGTCGTTCATGACGTCCGGATCGGAATTGTCGTTCACCGGTTCGAACCAATCCCCGTTCACCCACAGCCTCGCGACGGTCGAGCCCGTTTTCTTGAACTGCGTAACGAGCTCGGCCAGATCGTCGTCATTAAAATCTTTGACCTGCATATGGGGGAGATAACCGAAAGGCATCACGGTCCCTCCCATGCCGCTCGTCGCGCCGTTATACGATTTCGTGTTATTTTTCAAAGAAATGCTTACGCTGGCATTGGCATGCGCATGATCCGCATCAACGAACAACGCCGGAATTGAAGCCAACAAGCAGCAGATCGCAATCAGAAGCAGGCTTGATTTCTTAATCATCATTAAGAACCTCCTCATGGATGGAGAATGTACTCGCTAACATTCGCTAACCCGTACCGCCTTGCTCGTTCAACCTTTTAATGCTCCTGCGGTAATTCCGCGGATGAAAAACCTTTGCACAGACAGAAACAGGACAACCATCGGGACAATCGAAATGAGCAGACCTGCGAACATGTTCGGCCAATGGACGTGATACTGACCTTTGAAGGCGTACGTAACGACCGTTAAAGTCACCTTGTCCGGCTTTTGCAGAAAGAGCAGCGCCATCGTAAACTCGTTCCACAGACTAAGGATCATTAATACAGTAATCGTCGCCGTCGCCGGCTTTAGCAAAGGGAAAACAATGCTGAAAAAAATCCGATATCGGCCGTATCCGTCCATAAGTGCAGCCTCTTCCAGCTCATAGGGGACGGTTTTGATGAATCCGCTGTAAAAGAAGATCGGGAACGAAAGGAAGATACCCCCGTACACGAGAACCAATCCCATACCTTGATTCATCAGCCCCAGCCACATGACTTCCTTATACAGCGTAATCATCGCCAATTGATACGGAATCATCAGTCCCGCGAGAAAGAAGAAGTACATGAACTTATACAGTCTTGTCTTCTGCCTGGCGATCGGATAAGCCGCAAGCGATGAAACGAGAATAACCAACACGATGGACGCGAGTGTAATCCACGCGCTGTTGAACAGCGGCTGATAAAACTTCAGGTTGTAGATGGCGTTCTTCAAATTGTCCAGCGTAAAGTCGGAGGCGCCGGGCAAGCCGAAAGGGCGAGCGGCCATTCCCTCTCTCGTCTTGAACGCATCCGCGATCATAAGGAAAACGGGATAAAACGAACATGCTCCCACTGCGATCAGCAGCAGCTCCAGCGATAAATAATATTTTTTCAGTCCGGTTGCGCTTCTGCTCATGATTCCACCTCTCTCCCTCTCAGAAATTTCGTCAAGAGATTGGAGACAAGCAGGATGACGACGAACAAGACGACGGCAACGGCGGAGCCGTATCCGAATTCGGCCATTCCGCTGAACGCTTTGCGAAATAAAATGCTGGCGAACGTCTCCGTCGCGTATCCGGGCCCGCCGCCGGTCGTCGCGTAAATGACGTCGAAGGTTTTCATGCCCCCGATGACGCACAGGACCACGTTGATCGTAATGGCAGGACCGATTAGCGGGAAGGTGATGTGCTTGAACTTCTGCGCATAATTGGCTCCGTCGATCGAAGCCGCTTCGTAATACGTCTCCGAAATGCTCTGCAATCCGGACAAATAGATGACCATTGAGTACCCGGCGTTCTGCCAAATCAGGATCACGATTATCGCGTACAACGCGGTATCCGGGTTGCCCAGCCAGTCTTGCGCCAGCGAGGACAGACCGATGCTTCTCAGCAATGCGTTGATTACGCCGTCGACGGGATTGTATAGGTAGCTCCAAATAAACCCGACCGCGAGCGTGCTCATGACGGCCGGAAGGAAGAAAACCGTCCGCAGCAGGTTGCGCGATTTGATGTTTCCATTCAGCGCTTCCGCCAGAGCTAGAGCCAAGACGTTCTGAAGCACGGTTACGATCACAACGAGAATAACGGTGTTTTTGATTGCGCTCAGCAGCGCCTCATCCTCGAAAATGCGGATATAATTGCGAAAACCTACGAAGTCGATGTTTTTGGAAAGGCCCGCCCAATCCGTAAAGCTGTAATACAAACTCCCCGCCGAAGGATAGATAAAAAAAGCGCCGTACAAAATGAGCGCGGGGATCAAAAATGTGAACCAAGTCATCGAGGTGGTTATGCGTCTGTTCAATTTCAAGTTCTGCCTCCTTACTGAAAATGCAGCTTCGCTCAAGTCAAGACCGGAACGAAGCTGCACCTGAAACTCCCGTTATTTTTGCAGCGATTTGGCTTGCTCGACCGCTTTGTCCATCGCGACAAGGATATCGTCTACCGTACCTTTGCCGGCGTAGACCTCTTGGAACGTCTTCATGAACGCATCCGACACGCCCGGCGGCCATCCCGCGTTGGCGAACTGCCAAGTTTTCGTCTTGGCCAAGTACTCGGTCATATCGTTCTGAACGGGATCGAAATCGTTGGTGACTCCCTCGATCGTGGAGATCGACTTGGCTTCGTCCGTCCAAGCTTGCGCATAAGCTTTGTCGGCCCATGCCGCCAAATACTTCTTGCCCTCTTCCAGGTTTTTGCTGGAGCTGGACAGCGCCATAATCTGTCCGACGTTTAAGGCCATCCAATTCTCCTCGCCCGGCTCGTTGCCCGGGAACGGGAACATACCCAGCTCCAAGTCCGGATTAGCCGCTCTCGCCACGCTGACTCCGAACGTTCCGTTAATGGTCATGGCCGCTTCGCCGCGAGCGAACATTTCGACGCTCTGCTGGTCGCCCACGCCTAATGCGTTTTCGGTGAAATAGCCTTTCTCTTTCAGCTCGAACGGAATGCCGAGCGCCCTCTTCCAGCCGTCGGAGTTGAACTGCGTCTCTCCCGTCAGCAGTCCGGCGTCGAACTTTTGGTTTTTGGCGTACACCGAGGTCGGCGCGATCTGGAACGGCAGGAACAGAGTCAGATAGGAATCCTTGATGCCGTAAGAAATCGGAGTGATGTTTTTGGCTTTCAGCGCTTCGCACACTTGCAGGAACTCCTCGTAATTCGTCGGCACCGACAAGCCGTTGTCGGCAAAAATCTTCTTGTTGTACAACACGACGAGGGACACAAGATCGTAGGGAATGCCGTATACTTTGCCGTCGATTTTGGCTCCGTCGAGCGCCCCCGGCAAAATGTTCTGCACGAAAGCCTCGTTCGTCAAATCCGCGACGAAGCCGTTCTCTACCTGCGCGATCAGCTCGGTCGCTCCCATCGCCGTCGTAATAATATCCGGCGGATCTCCGCTCAGCAGCTTGGTTTGCAGCATATTGAAATATTGATCGGAGGCGATGTTGTTCACCTCGATCTTAACGTTCGGATGCTCCGATTCGTATTTTTGCTTGAAGAGGTCATACCCTTTGCCCACATCCGGCACGCGCCAGGTTAAGTGAGTGAGCGTGACCGATTTGGCCGGCTCCTTGTCGGTCGCGGCCGCGGAGGACGCGGGCTGACTAGACGAAGGACTGGCTGCGTTTTCATTTTTCCCGTTGCCGCAAGCGGCAAGAACGGATAAGGCGAGCAAGCTGACTGCGGCCGATTTTATTGTCTTTTTCATGAACGGACCCCTTCCTACTCTATCGCGATTAGTTTGGCTATTTTTCAACGGCGCCATTGAAGAACGAGTCCAACTGCTCTTAGTATAGAATCAAACAGAGCATTAATTAAGAATCAAACTTTACCGATCGATGGGTAATATTTTTACTGCAAATCTCGAAGGCTGTGGTATATTGCTTGCATAAAGCCGTAGAAAATGACGACTCGGGGTGGCGAATTCCGTGAAGAATGGGCTCAACTGGCTGTTGAATCGATCGCGAAACATAGGTCTAATACGAAAATTTATTTTGTTTTATCTGTTCACTATTTTTATCCCCGTCATTATCATCTATTACGTTTCCTATACGAACACCGTTAACCTGATCAAGCGAGAGATCCAAACCTCGTTGTCCGGCATGACCGTTCAAGTGAACAACAATCTGGAGGACTGGCTGATGAAAATAGACGGCATGACGTCGACTATGTATTCGTCCGTGCTGTTCAATACGCTTAGCAAGGATAAATACGGGCCCGATTCCCTGGAATTCGTTCAGGACCACCGGGAGTTCGATAAGTTTTTCATGTACGTCCTGACGCAGTCCAACGACATCGCAAGCATCTTCGTCTTTACGAAAAACAAAAACTTGTTTTACAAGTCTTATGCAGGAGCCATCAAATCGAACTACGACCCGGAGGAAGAAGACTGGTACTCCCGGACGCTGAACAATAAGGGAAAAACGACGTTTTTCGGCCTGCACCGGTCTTGGCTTCTCTCCAACGGATCGAGCGACGTCTTCTCGTTCGCCAGGGAGATCCGCAATATCGAGGGGGAGCATCTGGGCGTGCTGCTCGTCGATATCAAGCTCGATTCCATCGGTCGGTTAATTGGCAGAGCGGCGGATTCGTACGACAGCAAATTTCTTGTCATCGATAATAACGGCAGCTTGATCTATCGCGATCGGGATATCGAATTTCAAGAAGACGACCAATCCCTGCTGGACCGGATCGCAAGCTCCGACGACCAGCCTGCCAAGGTGGTCGTGAACAGTCGCCCGGTTCACTTGACCACCCAAACCTCCGCCATCTCCGGCTGGAAAATCGTCAGCGTGACGCCGGATGAATCGATCAACAAGCATACGTTGAATTTGTCCGTATTTTACGGAGTGATCACCGTCGTTTCGATCTTCATCTTCTCGTTCATGCTGCTTCTGCTTTATTTGACGATTTACAGGCCGATCTACAGATTAAACCTTTCCATGAAAAAGGTAGAGGCCGGAGATTTCAACGTACAGGTGCTCGGCCGCTCCAAAGACGAGATCGGGCAGTTAAACACCAGCTTTAATCAGATGGTCAGCAAAGTCAACGAATTGATCGAAAGCGAATACAAAGCGACGATTCTGCGCAAGGATGCGGAATTCAAGGCTCTGCAGGCTCAGATCAATCCCCATTTTCTGTATAATACTTTGCAATTGATCAGCAGCATCGCCGTCGTCAAGAAGGTTCCCGAGATCGACCACGCTTCCCGGTCGCTCGGATATATGCTAAGGTATAGCATAAAAACAAAGGGAGACTTCGTCCCCTTCGAGCAAGAGCTGGAGCATGTCAAAAGCTATTTGGACATCCAGAGCATCCGTCTGGAAGACGAGGTTCGGATTAAGGTGCAGATGTCGGAGGAGCTTAAGGCCTACGGAATCGTTAAGCTTGTGCTTCAGCCGATCATCGAGAATTCGTTCCGGCACGGTCTGGATAAGAGACGGGGCGCCGGAACGGTGGAGCTGCTCGGCCGGCTTACCCACGACGACAAGATCGAGATCGCAATCCGGGACAACGGCGCGGGCATGGATCAGGATACGCTCGACCGGTTGCGCCGCTCATTGGGACATGCCGATGTTCCTGCACTTTCAAACGGTAAGGAAAGCATCGGGATTCTCAACGTCGATGCCAGACTAAAGCTGTTTTATGGAGCAAACTATCGCTTAAGCATTCGGAGCGCTCCCGGCGAAGGCACGGAGGTCGTGCTTCTCATCCCGGCGGTCAGACATCAAGGAGGCTGGAACGATGTATAAAATCATGCTCGTCGACGACGAAGTCTGGGTGCGCAGATCGCTGAAGGAACAGATTCGCTGGAACTTTCTGAAGGCCGAGCTCGTCGGAGAAGCTTCCGATGGAGAAAGCGCCTATCGCATGGCGTTGGAGCTTAAGCCGGACGTGATTCTGACCGATATTAAAATGCCTCTGATGAACGGCATTGAATTCATGGAACGCATTAACGCCGACCTGCCGCACCTCAAAATTATCGTCATCAGCGGACATGCCGAATTCGAATGGATTCGACAGGCGATGGTCCATCGAGCCGTCAACTATATCTTAAAGCCGATCGGAGAGCAGGATCTTAACCAATCGCTGTCCGCAGCCATTCGCGACATCGAGAAGCTGCGGATGGAGCGCGAGGAGCAGCTTCAATTAAAAGGAGCCTTGAATCAAAGCTTGCCCGCGCTTAAAGAGCAGTATCTCAACGCTATGCTCACCGAGCAACAGGTTACCTCGGCCCGCTTCCAAAGGCTGATGGCCCAGCTTAATCTTCGCGTCGAGTGCCATGCCTTCCACATGGCCGTCGTCCATATTCGCCATTACGACCGTTTGGCCGAGGAGAAATTCGAAGGCGACGACCAGCTGCTCTACTATGCCATCGACAACATCATTGGCATGCTGCGCTTCGACTCGATCTCGCTCTTGTCCTTCCGCAGTTCCGCCGCCAAAAACGAGCAAATATTGTTTATCGGTTATCTGCCGGGAACTTCGCCTAACGCCTGCGCCGACTATGCCGAAGAAGCCGTTGGCCAAGTACGATCGAGCTTGAAGAGCGCTCTGAACGCGGATACTTGCGCCGGAATCGGCAAGGGCTATTTCCAACCGGAGGATATTCCTAATTCCTTTTTGGAAGCCGCTCATGCCCTGAAATACGCCAAATCCGGGAACGGACCGGAGACGATATTTTTCGACGAGATCAAGAAAAAAGAAAAAGATCCGAAAGACGATCTGGTCGAAAACGTCGCCGCTTATATTAAAGAAAACTTCAAAGAACAAATCACGCTGGAGAGCGTCGCGCAGCGCTTTGCCGTTAATGCGTCCTATCTCAGCCGTATTTTCAAAAGCGAGTCCGGGGAAAATTTCATCGATTACGTAACGAGACTGCGCATCGAGAAGGCCAGCAAGCTGATGCTGAATCCGCACCTCAAAACCTACGAAATCGCCGAAATCGTCGGCTACGAGAACACCAACTACTTCAGCAAAGTGTTCAAAAAAGCGGTCGGATTCACCCCGACGGAGTATCGTGAGAGGTTTATGGAGAAATAGCGGGAATCGCTCTCTTCAGTTGTCAACAATCGACTTTCACCAATCATTTGTTGAAGATGCACACGCATTCCTCTATAATGGCGATAACAGAAGGCTTGATACGGACGAAGCCAACCTTCCTTAAGGAGTTTAGCCAGCCATGGACACTTTTCAATTCAAAAGCCAAGAAAACCTCTCCCTGCGCCAACGCGTGCTGAACGATATTCGCAGCGCGATTATCGGCGGGCATTTGAAGCCGGGAGACAAGCTGAAGGAGCTGGACATTTCCAAGCAAATGTCGATCAGCCGCGGACCTATCCGCGAAGCTTTGCGGGATTTGGAGGCGCTGGGGCTTGTCGTCAGCTCTCCCTATCGGGAAACGACGGTCGCCGACGTTCGGAAGGAGGAGGTCACGGAGCTGTTGATTCCGATTCGTCTGAAGCTGGAGCTGTTCGCCTTGAAATACAGCGGTGCCAAACGAGACGAAGCTTTCTACGGCAAGCTTGAGCAGATCGTTGAGCGGATGAAGGAATTCGCGGCAGACGGAGACTTGCCCGCGCTGGTGGAAGAGGACATTCAATTTCACGAGCAGCTCCTCTCTCTGGACGATTCTTCCTATACGCTGCAGATTTGGTCGGGCATCGTCAACCGGTTGCGCCTGCATTTCATTAAGAATACGAGTCGTTTCGACGATCTGCGCAAGGTCGCCGACGATCATGCCGCACTGCTGTCCGCGCTCCGCGGCGGCTCCGAGGAGAAGATCGAGGCGCTCTGGACGCAGCATATTCAGGACGAGGATTGTTTGCTTTGTTTTATCGATGAATCCGAGGGCGAGGGCAAATAGAATGAAGAAATACGAACCGCATGGGGACGATCCGACCGTCTTGCTCTCCAACGGGCAAGGCGGTCTACTGCTGATTCGGGAGCAAGGCGCCCGGGCCTTGGCCTTATGGGCCAACAAACAGGAGGAATCCGCCTTCTGGCGCGCCGACGGAGTCCCGCTTCCGGAGCTCTCTTGGAATGTGGGCGGTGACCGCACCTGGATCAGCCCGGAACGGGATTACTACATGGACGATTCCGGACAATATGCCGTTCCCGCACAGCTTGACCCGGGCAAATGGAAGGTTGCTCAATCCTCCGACTCCCTGGTCGCCGTAAGCATGGACTGCGAGCTGCTTCATGGCCCTTCCGGCCGAACCGTCCTTCTGCATTTGGAAAAGCAGTTCACTTTAGCGCCTAATCCTTATGCTGTGAACTCGGGTTCGTCGTCTCGGATGGACGAATCCGTCTCCTATATCGGA
The DNA here is from genome assembly GCF_003386235.1 of Cohnella phaseoli. Lineage (GTDB taxonomy): Bacteria > Bacillota > Bacilli > Paenibacillales > Paenibacillaceae > Cohnella > Cohnella phaseoli. The sequence continues at coordinate 101,537 of NZ_QRDZ01000030.1, read as the reverse complement.
TATGAAGTTCATACCCATATGTCTCTAACTCCCGGCGCTTCGCGCTCCGGTGCGAAAGACGATTCCGCTCCCGGGTTCTGCAACCTATGGAGCGTGATGCAGGTTCCGCCCAGGGGCCGCATCCTTGTCCCGAGCTACGGACCCGTCGGCCCTCGGACGATGTTCTCCCAAGCGGATACGGTTGATACGGAGCTTACGCCCCATGGCTTCCGCATCCCGTGCGAAGGCGCTCACAGCTTTAAGCTGTCGGTCGACGCGCTGTCTTCAACGGGCAGATTCGGTTATTTGCGTCGCTTGGACGATAACAGAAGCAGTCTCGTCGTTCGTCAATTTACCGTTCATCCCTCCGGCATCTATCCGGATTATCCTCCCGACGATCCCCAATACAAGGGATCTTGCATGCAATTTTATTACGACGGCGGCCAGTTGGGTCATTTCGCCGAGCTTGAATATCACTCGCCCGCATTAAGCATCGACGCTCCCGGTTCGTCGTCGGACGTGTCGCGAGTTTATTATTTCATCGGCCCTCATGAGAACATCGAGCAAATCTCTCAAGATATGCTGGGCTTGCGTTATGGTGTTTAAATGACAAGGTGCAGGAAGTCGAGACGACTCCTGCACCCGCAAAAAAACTCTAATCGAATAGACCCATCTTTAAATCTTCGCGCTGTCGGTTAGCGATGATTTTCGATTCTCGCTTTGACGGATCTGGCGTAGGCTGTCGGCGTCATGCCCGTCGAGCGCTTGAAATGGCGCGAGAAATAATGGATGCTGCTATAGCCCAGCTTTTCGGCAATCTCCGTATAATTGTATTGCTCCTCGCGGATCAGAATTTTGGCCCTCTCTATTTTCAGCCGATTAAAGTATTCCATCACTCCGCAACCGGTTGTCACCTTAAACGTTCGTAGAAGCTGCGATCGACCGACCGTAAAATTATTATAAACCTCTTTAAGAGATAAGCTTTTGTGCAGCGTTAGGTTCATGAATTGGATAATTTGATTGGTCAGATCGGAATCCTTTTTTTCATTCATCGTTGACGCCAGCTTGGAAAGGGAATCGGTTTTCCGCAATCTGCGCGCGAAGTGAATCAACAGCGTCTCTAAATATAGCTTAACTAACTGTTGGCTCCCGAATAGCGAGTCCTTCTTTGCTTTCATTTCTTTTTTATAAGGTTTATCCAGACGCGGAGTGAGCGCATTATACCCCTCGTTAACTAGTTGAGTAAGCAATCTTCGCTCCTGCTCGTTGACGCTGAATCTCTTGTTTTCGAATATTTTCATCGCTTCCGAATCGCAGTCGAAAGTAATAATGATCAAATTAGGCGGAAATTTGGCATTCGAGTTGCCGGAATGAAATTCATTCGGTTTATAAAAGACAATTTCTCCTTGCTTGACGGAAAATTCGCCGCTGTCCGACCGGACGTCGATTTCCCCCTTATCCACGTAAACGAACTCCCAAAAGTTATGTTTCTCCCCTTTGGTGACATAGGATCCGGGCAATTCATAGTAGTGAAAAGTAATAATCTGGTTAATGACGATCTCTTCGTTAAGTTTCACTCGCTTGTAGGCCATACAGATCGTCTCCCTTAACGCGATAGTATAAAAAAATCGGATGGAATGACAAAGATCGTTCACGATGCTGCCCTTATTATAATAAATAACCTCACGAATTTACACAGAAGGAACGAATAACATGAATGGAGGAAAATAGAAATGAAAACATGGCTTAAGAGGATCGCTTGTTACGGAACGGCCTTTACTCTCTTTGTCGGATTGTTGCCTATCGGCACCCGGCAAGCTCTCGCTTCGGAGCCGAATACGGCTCTTAATCCCGGATTCGAAACCGATGTCGATGCGAACGGGGTGCCGGATGGTTGGGATTATACTTTACTCAACGGAGGTACGGCCTCTTTAGTCACATCCGTAGCCTATTCGGGAAGCCGCTCCGTTAAACTATCCGGCTCCTCCTCGCTCAGCCGCTCCTTTGTCAATCTGTGGTACGTATCCGCAACGGAAAACACCCGATATACGATGTCCTCATGGATTAAAACCAACAACGTGACTGCCGGCTTTGCCGGTCTTGAGCTCGTCTTCTACAATAGCTCGCATCAAGCGCTTGCTTCGGTGAGGGTTCCCGCCGCCCAAGGTACGCACGATTGGCAAAAAGTCGAGACCTCATGGATTTCTCCGCCGGGCACGGCATCGTACGCCTTCCGTACCGCACTCGATTTCGGTTCTGGGGACCTGTGGGTCGATTCCGTGTCCTCCTTCGTATCGGATGCACAAAATCTATTGTTGAACGGCAATTTGGAAGCGGATACAGATAATAATTCCGTCCCGGACGGATATGATTACTCCACGGACTCCGGCGGCTCGGGGGCGCTCGTAACGGCGGAAAAATATCAGGGACAAAGGTCCGTGCGGCTTCAAGGCTCATCTACCTCCAGTCGTTCGTTTGCCTCCCAGTGGTACTTGCCCGCTCAGGAGTACCAAGAATATCAGTTTAAGGCGATGCTGAAAACGAGCGGAGTCGTACTGGCGAGCAGTACGGGATTTGTCGGATTAGAACTCGCTTTCTACGATGAAGCCCATCAACTGCTCCAATTCATACGCCAGCCCGCCAATGCCGGAACGCATGATTGGGAGCAAATAAGCGTGTCCAAGAAAGCCCCGGCAGATACGGCTTATTTTTCATTCCGCATGGTGCTTGATCATGCGAGCGGAAGCGCATGGTTCGATGCAGCCGAAGCGGTATGCTTGGTTAGCGGCAACCTATTGCTGAATGGATCTCTCGAGCGCGACACCAATTTCGATTCTATTGCGGACAATTGGGATTATACGCTTCTGGATGGCGGAACAGCCGCTACCTCAACCACTGTATACCGCGAAGGCGCAGGCTCGGTCCGCTTGTCCGGAGTTACCCCCAGCAGCCGCGCAGCCGTTAACCAATGGTCGATTCCCGTCGAGGGCGGTGCCTTCTATCGCTTTTCGATCGAGCATAAAACCTCCTCCGTATCCGCTCAATTCATCGGCTTCGAGCTTGGCGTCTACAACTCCAGCCGTCAGGTCATAGACAACCGGCGCTTCTCCGGTGCGCCGGGCACCCACGATTGGCAGGAAATCGCGGTGAATTTGAAGCTTCCGGACAATGCGGCGTACGTTGCCTTCAGACCATTCCTGGATTTCGGTTCGGGCAGTGTGTGGTTCGACAACGCTCGCATCGTCAAGCTGACGGAACAGCCGAGTCCAGTCATTCTCCCGCTTTCCGGTCTATTTCAAGGAACGCCCCAGGATACGTTGACGCTGGAGATCAAAAACTCCGGCAACACGCGAGCGCTGTTAGACACCTTCGCATTGCTTGGAAAAACGCTAACCGTATCAAGCCATTCTCAGCTAACCGACGGCAGCTCATCCTATAACTACGCGCTCGCCGGAGATCTCGCTTTCGATACCGCCTCCGGAGCTATCGCTCTCGATAATTACGGTACCGGCACAATCCATATATCCGGAACGTTCACCGCCGATCCCGGAGCATTGGTAACTCCGATTGTCCTTCATGAGAAGAAGAGCGGTTCAACGATTGCTTACAAGCTGCTTAATCGCGGATACGGCACACTCCAGGATTCGACGGTATGGGAAATTGGCCAGTCCATTGTTAGCAGCGCTGAGCTATTCGACAGCCATCTGGATACGCTATTGTCCGGCTCGATGTGGGAAACTTCCCATTCGTACTGGCCGACCGATCCGCAGAATGCGGACACGAACAGCATTACGGGCATCTACCGGATATATGCCGCGCTGTATGACGTCACTCGCAATAAGGATTATTTGGACAAAGCCTACCTCGCAGCCGAGCAATTATTGAACACCCAACAAGCCAACGGAGGCTGGGTGCTCCCATGGGATTACACAAGCTTTGGCGCGCTGCGTCCCAAAACGATGACGAATGCCGTTAATACCCAACAGGCTATACTCGGTTTATATGAAGCTTATTTGCGGTTCGGCAAGCCCGAGTATCTTGACGCCATTTTGGCGGGCAAGGATTACATGCTGACGAATCCCGGCACCAAATACGTTTGGCTCGATGCGGCTCATACCCGCGGTACGGTTCCTTACTATGACATGCTCGATGTTACGATTAACGGAGTCGTCGGACCGGCCATCGAAATCTATAATGTAGACGCCACGGCTCTGCACATCCTCGGTCTCATTTACGATCTGACCTCGGATGCCGACTTGCTGCCTTATATGGACGGTTTAATCAATAATCTGAAAGCGGTCCAATCCGATTCCGGCAGTTGGCCGTACGGTTGGAGGCTCATCGGAGAAACGCCGGCCGCGTACAATTATGTTCAATCTCTGGACTTGGCTGCCTATAACAAGAAGTTTGGAAATAGCGATGTCGATGATATGCTGCTGAAAGTGCTTGGGGATCTCGGTAACCGGTACACGGATTTCCCCGTGCTGAAGAAGGAACTTGCCGATATAGCCGATCTTGATTTTACGGATAATCTGCTCACGTATATTTCTTCTAAGCTCGCTTTGCAAAATGTCGACGGTTCGTTCCCGGGCGACACTCGTGCGGGAACCGCCTTTATGTATTTCATCATGAACGCTCTAACCGAGGCCGGTTACAAGGATCCTCAGGCGTTAAACGAAGTGTTAATGGACATTCCGGACAGCGCTTTCGACACAACGCCTGCGACGCGCCGATCCAATCTGTCGACTGCGATCGGGCAGGTCCTAAGCAAAGCGACAAGCCATAATTTCAGCGGCGCCGTCGCGCAAATCGATAGCCAACTGCTCCCGAGCATCGATCTATGGATTACGGATGTCGCCCACCATGACGATATTGAAGCTGTCGTAAATATCGTTCGGAATCAGTTCATGGCGGAAGTTTATTAAGTGAAAGGAAGGGGATGTCCCATAAGGCAAGCAAGTTGCTTGGAAAGATAAGCGATGGTAAAGGTGCCAGAGGGATGGATCTCCTTCCGCTGCTATACGCTCCTGAAATTTGTTAAACCCGTAAAAGGTGATTTCAGGAGCGTATGAGCGGCCTGCAGGCTAATCATGATTCACGCGGACCTATTTGTGCACATTCGTTTACGCCCTACCAAGAGCCCCCGCGAGGGAAGCTAGTCGGAAAATCGTACAACGTAGCTCGAATCAGGCTTAAATGGTAGATGTTTGTCCGAAAAATCGTATAAAGCAACTCAGATCAGGCGCAATCGACGGACGTTTGTCCGAAAAATCGTACAAAGCGACCAAATCAAGGGCTGTATGTTGCCCCCTCACTCTATCCCTATCTCGCTTAAACCAAGTCCTCTTAAATCCGCTATCGTGCCGACACTCTCGGCATCGTACAATTTCCAGATGACTTTTAAGCCCTGCAGGCTGATATCGCCATTCGTTAGCGGCAGCTTCCGGTCGCGGACGCATTCGAGAAAATGCATAATCTCGAACTGCGTTTGCTTGCCCGCTTCCTTCTCCTCCATCAGAATTTGCACCTCGGAGGTCGTATCCGTCGAAGCCCGCTCTTCTTTCATTTGCGAATGAAGATAAAGCTTGCCTTCGCCGCGGTTATATTCCAACATCCCTTCCGTGCAGTGGATGTGAATGCTATATCCTAAGCGACTGCCACGAGCGCCCCAGGTTCCCATGTGATAGCCGAGAACCCCGTTCTCGAATTCAATAACGACGTTGCTTGTCCCTTCCTTCTCCATCCAAGGCGTGCCGAAGTTGGTGCCGAAGTGCGTGCCTTTAATCGGCTTGCCGAGGAACCAAAGCATCAAATCTACGTAATGACAGCCATGGCTGAAAAACTGCCCACCCCCCAACCTTTTGGCGATTGTAGCCCAATGTCCCTCTGGGGGATGGGTCAGCTGCTCTGTCCAAACCGACATTTGGAACACGTCACCGTAGGTTTTGGCCTCGATCAGCTCCTTCATCTTTTGCACGATCGGCCAGAAACGGACAGGGTAAGCCGTCATTAGCGTTAAGTTCCGTTCTTTGGATACGCGTATCAGTTCCTCGCACTCCTCCTGCGTGTTGGCAAGAGGCTTCTCCATCAAAACATGTTTGTCCGCTTCGAGACAAACGATCCCGACCTCATAATGCAAATCATGGGGCAGAGCGATTAATACGGCATCCACATAATCAAGCAAATCGCGATAATCCGTTACGGCGATCGCCTTAGGCAGCTTAGCTTGTAACAGATTTGCCTGTTTAATATCGATATCGCATACAGCGGTCACTTCCATCACTTCCGTCAGCTCCAGAAGTCCGTTAACATGCGCATCCGCCGTCATTCCGCCGCACCCGATAATTCCCATACGTAATTTAGTCATTGATGATCTCTCTCCCACTGTGAATTAATTTGTGTTTATAAACCCATCATACGGCGTTCCCGGCAAATGATATTTATCAGAGCATCCGTTTAATTTGCACAATCGTGTTGCACATTCGTCTCGTAAAAAGACGCGAAATTGGGGCATGGTTAAACAAGCCGGATGACGCGGCAATCCGGCCTTTATCCAAATGCTATCGGCAATTCCTTAGACATACTGCTCTACGATTTCCTCGATTTTCTCCGGCTTCCCGCTCTTCAAAGATTCAATCGCCTGCAAGACCATCAGCGTAGAATACAATCCGTCCACATGATCGATCGGCGGAGGCGTATCGTCGACTAGACATTTCTCAAACGCTCGGTTTTCTTCCAGAAATCCGGATTCGGATCCCTCATAAACTACCGTCTCTTTCCCGTCTTCCGCATATGTCAGCTTGGTTAGACGATCGGAGATCGTAATGGATTTATGCTCGGCGAACAGTTGCATGAAAAACTTGCTCGTAACCGGAGGACAGCTGCAATCGCCTTGAATGAGCGTTCCGGCCGCCCCATTGTTAAAACGGAATACGGCTGTCAGATTGTCGATAACGCCGCTCTGCTGATAATAATTTCCTCCGGCCGCATACACTTCCTTAGGGTTGCTTCCGGCAACGAAACGCAGAACGTCTGTTGAATGACAGCCCTGGCTTAGCACGTTTCCTCCGCCCTTAACCGGATCGTTAGGCCAAATCCCTTCTCCCCAGCGGCTATCCATCATTTGCATAACGACCATAATCGGCTGCGGAATCAATTCCTTCGCTTTCCAGAGCATGTTGTAATAGCGCATTTTATACGCCGTAAACAGCTTTCTTCCTGTCGCTTTAACCGTCTCTCCGATACGAACGCAATCCTCAACCGTCATCGCCATCGGCTTTTCTACAAGGACATGCTTCCCCGCCTGCAGAGCACGAATACATAAATCCGCATGCGTATCGTGCTGTGTAGTTACGTAGATCACCTCGATTTCCGTATCGCCTAGAAGATCTTCTACATCTGTCGTTGCCAGCTTGCCGCCAAACTGCTCGAGAAGCTTCTGCGCGCTTGGCCTATGGACGTCGCAATAAGCGACCGTCTCCATATGCTCCAATTCTTTAATACACTCCGCATGCGTTCTGCCCAGAGCGCCGCAACCGATAATTCCTACTTTAAACGAGCTCATTACGGTCATCTCCCTTCCTCGCCTTCTATGGGTGATACGATCTAGAACGTGCCAGATAATCGTCCAATTTTTCGATTTCAAACTCGCGAACGAGATCCTCCGCCGAGAATTCCTCCGTCTCGCTGGATAGCAGAACCGAGCCCAAGTAGCCCGGATCCGTAACCCGGACTTTCTTGCCGTATTTCTGCCTGATCGCTTCAAGCTTGCTGCGGTTATAATCCAGATGCGCAACCGCGCAATCCAAATTAATCGTCGCGCTGACGAAATCATAATAGCTGGACGTCGAGCTTGTCACCTGCCCGACTGGGGACACGATCGAGCTCGGCAGTCCGCCCGCTATCGCCCCTACAAAGTAAGCGCGGCAGGAATAAGCCCAATATTGCTGCATGAAACCGCCGTGAAACATCGATGGAAACACGATAAGATCCGGCATGTCCCGGACATATTTCAATCTAAGCTCGTCGAAATTCAGATCGAAGCAGATCGCGAACGCCACGCGACCGAAATCGCATTCGAAAACCGGCGCTTCTTCTCCGCATTGAATAAGGTTCTCCTCTACTTCGATGATCACGGGATGATTCTTGTTGTATACGCCCGCCACATCGCCGTTCCGGTCTAACAACTGAACGGAATTCCGCCACTTGTCATCCGATTCCAGCCGAATGGAAGGATAAGCAATGTAACACTCGTTCTGCTTAGCAATTACAGACAAAGCATCCCTTATTCGATTACCGCGTACGCGATAGTATCCTTGCAGAACTTCTCCAGCTAACCCCGAAGGCATATCGCAGCACTCCGGCAGTACGATCAAATCCGGTTGATCCGGCAGCACCTGTTGAATCTTCTGCAGGAGATAATGTTCGATTTGCAGAACGATCGCCTCTAGATCCGCCCCCGCGTCCGCAACCCCATAGTGGAAATTAAACGTGCTGACCGTCACCTTTTTCAAAGCAGCCACCCCCTTTTACGCTTTAACTGCCCCGGCGGACAAGCCTTTAATGTAATATTTCTGCAGGAAACCGAAACAAAGCAAGATCGGAACGATCGATATTAACGCCCCCGCCATTAGAACATTCCATTGCCGGAATACGCCGGAATCGAGCAGCATGACTCCGATCGGCAACGTAAACAAGCTTTGATCGCTGAGAATGACCATCGGAAGAATCAAGCTGTTCCATGAGCCTAGAAAATTAATCGCGGTAAGCGTCGCAAGAATGGGTACCGAGAGCGGCAAATAAATTTGAAGCAAGGTGCGCATAATGCCTGCTCCCTCCATCTTGGCCGATTCGAACAATTCATGGGGAATGCTGCGAAAATAGTTGCGAAACAGGAAGATCGCCATCGGCGCCGCGCCATTAATGGAGGGCAGAATTAAGCCGATATACGTATTCAAAATGCCTAAATAATTTTCCGTCAAATAGAGCGGCACCATGACCGTAATTCCCGGGACGAACATCATTCCGAGAAAGAGGACGAACAGCGCATTGTTGCCCGGAAAACGCAGCTTCGCAAAGGCGAAAGCAGCCATAGAGTAGAGCACGTTAATGCCGATCAGCGTGGATAGCGTCACAATAACGCTGTTCCAGAAGTAAGAGAAGAAATTCAGTCGGTTCCACACTTCCGCGTAGGTTTCCCAATGCCATTTTCCTTGCGGGAACAGCGAAAAAGTACTCATGACATCCATCGGAGCTTTCAGCGAAGCGCCTACCATCCATAGCAAAGGATAAAGACAGAGGAAGCTCCATAGCAGGAGAAGGCCGTAAAGGGCGCCCGTCTTGGCTTTGGTCAATGCGATTCCTCTCCCTTCTTATCCCCGAATAGCTTCAAGCTAATCAAAGACAATATAAACGTCAGCATGAACATCGTCCAGCCCATTGCATTCGCGACGCCCATATTCCCATCCTGGAAAAAGGCCTGTTGGTAGACGAGTACGTTAACGACTTGCGTTGCGCCAGCCGGACCGCCTTTGGTCATGACCCAAATCTGGTCGAAAACTTGCAGAGCCACGTTCAGATTCATGATCATCACGATAACCGTGATCGGCTTGAGAACCGGCCACGTAATTCGGACCAGCTTCTGCCAAGCGTTGGCACCGTCAATATCGGCCGCTTCATACAAGTGCGTGTCCACGGCTTGCAGTCCTGCAAAATACAGGATCAGGCTATGCGGAAGCGCCCCCCATACGATCGTAACGATAATTGCCGGTAAAGCGGTATGCATTTCCCCGATCCAACCGTTCTTCGCGATCCAGGAATCAAGGCCGATGGAAGCCAACAATTGGTTAATGGAGCCGGTCGGATCATATAAGCCTTGCCAAACGTAATAGATCGCCACGGAAGAAGTGACCATAGGCAGAAGGAATATCGTCCGAAACAGACGTACGCCTCTCGTGGCTTTCTCCAATAACACCGCAATAATCAGCGCCAGAGGAATGACGATAACCACCATGGCGAACGCAATCCACAAATTGTTGACGATCGCTTGTCGGAAAAATCCGGATAAAATGTAGTTGCCGCCCGACAAGAAGTCTTTGAAATTATCCAATCCGACAAACTTGGCATTCCAGATTAGCTGCCCTTGCGGCAAACTAAAGAAGGATAGCACGATTGAAAAAAGAACCGTAAACAAACCGATGACGATAAATAACCCAACAGCCGGAGCAATCAGTAAATACCCTGCCAGCGCTTCCCGCCTTGCGGCTTTCCGATAATTCATCTCTTCCTCCCATCCGCAAGACAGAAAAGAAGGGGCGCATCCCCCTCTTTTCTCCTTGATCCAATTGCGTTATGGATATTTGTTAAGGATTTGCTTTTTTGTAGGCCGCCGCAGCCTTATCGTATTCGGCAGCCGCTGCTTCGGCCGTGCTGGATCCGAGCATGATCTTAACCATGCCCTCGCTAAACACTTTCCAGTCCTCTTTGAAAACCTGCTGCCAGATCAGCGGATTTTCCGACCACCAGTTGCTCTCGCTGCTGAGCGATGAAGCCATAGCTTGAATGGAAGGATTAAGCTTGCTTCCGTCTTTAATCTGCACCGCAGGTAAATCGTATGCATGGTTCGCGTACAGAACTTGGCCTTCCTCCGAAGTCAGGAATTTAACGAATTCGATTGCCGCTTCCTTGTTGGGGCCTTCATTATTGACAACCATTTGCACAAGCGGGAACGGGGATACCGTCGCATCCGGAAAGACCGAGCCCTCGAAAGCAGGAACTCTGAAGCTGAACACATCGTCCGGATTCATGCCGATTGCGGTAAGGTTGGCAAAGGTGAACGTACCTCCCAGACTGAACGCCGCCTTGCCTTGAGCGAACGCTTGATCCGCCGGATCGATATCCAAGGAAGCCGCCCCAGGCAGCAATAAACCGTCCTTCGTTAAATCTTCGATGAATTTCAGCGCCCACATGTGCTTGGGATCGGACAATTTTTCTTCTCTATTCATGAACTTGGTGAAAGATTCTTCGCCGTTTTTCATATAGTCGACCAGGTTAAGGAACCATGCATTGTAGACACCGCCGACGTTGCCTGCGAATACGAATCCCGGAGTACCCGTTTTTTCCTTGACCGTTTTCATCATGGAAACCCATTCTTCGAACGTAGCAGGCTCTTTCGCTTCCAAACCGGCCTGCTCTACAATCTTCTTGTTGCCATAGATCATATAAAACGCACCTACGTCAATTGGAATGCCGTAGACTTGACCGGGCTTTGTCGCTTTTGGCCACGCGCTGGCCTTTTCGTCCTTTGCCCATGCATCGATATTGGCTTGAGCAACCGTAATGCCGGACAGCGCTGCCGGAAGAAATCCATTTTTCCACGCCTCGTCCTTGCTTAGCTCGCCGCTCCATTCGTATGCCTTACCGTCAAATGCGCGATACGCAGGAGAAGCGTCCGTCGCCCAGATGTCCGGCAAGCTTCCTGCTGCAGCGGAAGCAATAAGCTTCTGGCTATACGCCGCGTCCGGAGTTGTCGTTTGGGTTTCGACCGTAATGCCGGTTTTTTGTTTGAACGCTTCCGCTACCGCCTTAAAGCCGGGATCGAATGAAACCTTCCAATGCGATAAAGTCAGCTTCACGTCGCTTTTAGGTGAAGCGCTTTCGTTTTGCTCGTTAGTGGACTCGGGAGACGCGGACGCGTTACTCGGCGAGGATACGCCGTTGTTTCCGTTGTTGCTTCCGCAAGCGGCAAGAGCGAACACCGTAAAAAGACTTGCAATAGTTGCGAACCTTTTGATTCGTAGATTTGCTTTGTTCATGACTCGACACACCCTCCAAGTATAATTTGGACTTCGCATAGCCGATTGCATCTTCCAATTTCTGCATGACTCCCTCTACATTTCTCGCCCCTCTTATGACATCCATAATGACACAAAAGGTAATGGTTATTTCTATCTCAAATCATATCGCTTAATCCTTTTGCTAGCTTTATCAATACTTCCGTTTTTTTTGCACTATCGTTTCAATGTAAACGTACAAAAAGGGGCTTTCTCATAAGTAAATAGTCGTACGAAAAAGATGATCGATAGAGAAGTTTGTCGTGCATGTATCTCCCTACGATGCTATACGATCCTGAAATCCGAATGGTAAACCCGTGATAAGGTAATTTCAGGAACGTATGAGGCAGTCTCCAGGAGATACATGCACTTCTTCTTAATCGATCATCTTGTACGACCCTACTTATGGGACAGCCCCTCTCCATGCTACGATTTTGGGGCGTTGCAATTCGCAATCAGGCTTTGTCGGTCCCTGTTATTTGTTCTCAGAAAATACCAAAGACTTATAGTATTTGGAAAAAGCCACCCCGTCGTATCCGATAAAGTCCGCCGGGATCCCATCCAACCGAACAAGCTTCCCTCCCTGTTGTGCGGACAGGATCGCGGCGATTGCCGCCATTTCCGTCTCTGCGAGCTCTTCGAACGACACAGGCGCCGGTGCTTCCCCCGCCAAATACGGAAGTACGGACTCCAATAGCGCTTGATACAACCGACTGTTATCAACGGCAATATGATCTACTTGTTTTTGCGTAACCAGTGTCGCGTAGAAGGGCAAATACCCGGCTGTTTTCCCGATGTTAACGATCCCCTGTCTGCCGTCTTTCCAAGTCAGTTCGATCTGCCGCTGCACGTTCTCCCCCAAATAACGCACGGATTCGATCCCCGGTCCGAGCAACCCTTGAAGCATCGAATAAGCGTGAACGCCATAGTTGAATTCGTCTACCGCACAGCCGACAAACCCGTATACCCATTCCTCGGCTGGGATTTTCCGCTCTTTCCATTCCTTAACCTCGTTGCAATACCGCAACGCCGAACCTCCGGTAACGACCGCGCCCTGCTTGGCCCATTCAATCATACGTCGCAAGTCCCCGACATTCCCGGCCATCGGCTTGTCGATGAATACGGCTTTGCCGGCTTCAACGAAAGGTCGTGCATGACGCACGTGCAAATCCCAATTGCAGCTATGGATGAATACCGCATCTACCCGGTCGGCCAATTCCTCCAGCGATTCACAAGCATGGTCAATCTGATGTTCTCGGGCAAACGTTTCGGCGTATCCAGACGGATAGACCGTCCCGCTATCGAATACACCGGTCACTTCATGCCCCAAGCCGCGAATCAAAGGAACGAAGCTTCCCGGATGGGAAGTATCCAAGTCTACAAGACCTATCTTTAGCGATTTCATTCCGATTGATCTCCTTTGCCATATAGCCATTTTTCGTAATAAGGACTGATCTCCAGCGCGCCGCCCTTAGCTGCATAAAAGCTCTCGTCCAACCTAAAGATGCCTTCATGGGACTCGGTCCATGATGCACCCGCATTAGGATGCCAGCTCTTCATTCGATCCCAGTCGCGATAATTTTGACGTCCGTTCATTTCAATCGCGCCTATCTTTAATTCCGGCAGGGGAGAGAGATAGGAAGCCAACGTTTTGTTCCAATCCGCCAATACCGGGTTAGCGGTCAGATCGGCGCAAAAACAAGGAATGCCCCGATCGCGCGCATGCTTGGCTACCTTCAGGCTTACGCTCATCGTCTTCGCGACAGGCTTAAGTGCAATTGCGCCGTACCCCATATCGATTCTTATCCGTGCATTCCGTTCGTCGTGTACACTCTCATCAGCCGCTAACCGTACGGGCACATCGGAGACGTCGATTTCATCTGCCTCATCGAAAGGCTCCTCTACCAGCACGATCCGCTCCAAAGCGCCGATCCGATCCGCATGCTCCAGGAAACGCAGCATGCGCTCCTTTCCGTCGTATCTGCCGTTCGCATCCAGATAATAAGCGATTTTCCCGTTCCGGGTGTAAGTCGTTTCATAACGCGATGCAATGTCATGGATATGCGACAACCGTTGTTGGTCCCATGCCAGCATTTTGTCTTGATCGCCGTCGCGGTCAGGATCGGCTCCGATTTTGATCTTCAGAAGGAAATACCCTTCCCTCAGAATCTGCTCAATCGATTCCTCCGATAATCCGTAGCCAACGACCGGAATGTTTGCGAGCTCCTGCTGCCTCTCCGATAACGCGGGTCGATACTCATCCGGTACCAGTTCCTCGAAGCTCTTCCCTTTCCCTCTGCTGTACAACCCCCAAGCAGCTTGGTCAACGGCAACTAGCGCATTCAAAGCGAATGTGGCGCGAAGATCGGAAATTCCGGTCGATTTCCGGCCATACTCATACACATCCGGAAACAAACGGTCTATAAGCTCAAGCGGCGTATGAAATTTCGCATCGCTCGCAAGCTTTAATGCATATTGAGTTAAATCCGCCATATGCCGATTCCCTGTCGCTTCGCCGTAATGCATGAACACCCGCGGGTCCGACCATAACACGCTTTGAACGCCAACTCCAATACCCAGAGTCCCGTCTTGCGCTCGTAGACCCACGACAGACTGCCACAGCTCCGTTAAGTAGTCGCCTTTAAAACCAAAAGGCGACAGCAGCGGCTCCTTCATAATGCCATGTTCTGTTTCGCTGATCCGAATCATGATAACGGTATTCCCTCCAAGTTTTATTCACAAAAGCTCCAATCTGCTGTACATAAATCAAATTATACGAAACAAATTTCATTACCTGCTGTATAAACCATCTTATATTACATCAAGAATTTAGCAAAACAATTACTAGAGTGTCAACAAACACTTTCCCCTCCCCCAATCTGCTGTACAACCATTTAAATATGCTTTACGATGTACATTAACGATAGAGGAAAGGTTGGGTCTCATGGATAATCCTCGCTTTCAGACGGGTCGCAAGTCCTTTCAACTCCGCCTGCAGCATATGGTCGACAGTTTGCGTTCCGACATTCTATATGGCGTTTATCCCCCCGGACAATTACTGCCCTCTGAACTGTTACTCACGGAGCAGTACGGGCTAAGCAACAAATCGGTTCGGAAAGGGCTCGACATCCTGGTTAGCGAAGGGCTAATCGTCAAAGTCGACCGGGTTGGCAGTCGCGTAACGGACAATATCCCCGTTGCTCCGGTATCCGTTTCATTCGGGTACAGCTCTTCGATCGAGCGGGATTTCAGTCTGTCGGCGCTTCTGGACGATTTTCACAGCTTACATCGATCGATCCGAATTAAAGCCATGCCTTTGCGTTCTACCGTCGATTATATAAAAGCGGTGGAAGAATATATGGATAACGGCCTGCTCGACACCTTTACGCTTAACAACCTTGACTTCCAGCAATTGCTTGAAGACGGGTATGCGCAATCGTTGAATCCTATGGGTCCGGAAGCTCAGTCATACCGTTTTGCTCAGGAAGCTTTCATCGACGAGCAGCAACTATTGGCCAAGCCAGTCGTGTTTTCCCCGCTGGTGCTTGCTTATAATCGCTCTCATTTTCAAGAAAACCATGTTCCGGAGCCCGACGGCAGCTGGACATGGGAAGATGTGGTCAAACACGCGTCCGCTCTTGCCGTGCCGGGAGTTCGACACGGCTTGTACTTCTATCTGTTGTCGGACAATCGTTGGCCCGCCTTTTTGCTCCAAAGCTGCATGCGCTTTGAACCGAGCGTTAACGGAACATTCCAACTAGACGGCTCCCGATTGATGGAAAGCATTCGCCTTTGCAAACGATTGATTACCAGCCACGACTTATTCCCGCGCTATTTATCCGAGAACAGCGACGACGTTAACGAACTTTTTGCGCAAGGGAAAGTATCTATGATTCTGACGAATTACATGGCCATCAACGACTTCAAAGAAATGAATATCGACTACGACCTCTCCCCCATCCCCTTTATGTATGAGCCGCGCTCGCTCTTGAACGTGATCGGGATCGCGATCAACCGCAACTCGAAGCAGCTCCAAGCATCGAAGTGTTTCGCCGACTATTTAACCTCGCCCAGGGCGCAGTCGATTCTGCGTAATCGTTCGCTCAGCTTGCCTGCGTTAAAGTCGGCGGCGGAAGCTCCTTTGGAATCAGGCGACAGCCTTAACCGCCCTGCCCGGTTTTTCCTGTTCCGTGAAATCATGTTTTCCTATCGCACGCATCAGGAGCTGAACTTGCCAATGTCCTCTTTCTACGCGCTAAAGAATCTCCTGAAGCAATACTGGTCCGATTTAATCGATGAACAAACGTTATGCGACCATATGGAACGTTTAATATAGGGGCGGACTGTCGGGAATTTCTCGACAGTCCGCCTTATCTTTATTGCAAGGCATACTCCTTGGGCGTCATCCCGAATCAAGCTGGGGAGAACTTGAACTTTTGTATTTACAAACGACTAGCCGTCAGTTACCATTCATAATAATAAAACATTAGTTTTGGTAGATGAAACCACTTTGAGAGGTCGGGTAAACGTGCGACAACATCGACAACCGTGGGCCGAGCTGGAAACCCCTGCCGTAGTGGTCGATCTCGACGTTCTGGATCGAAACTTAAGGCATACTGCGGAATTGGCGCGCCAAGCCGGCGTTAAGCTGCGGCCGCATTTCAAGACGCACAAGAGCGTTTGGATTGCACAGGAACAAATGCGCTACGGCGCGTGCGGGATTACGGTAGCCAAGCTGGGAGAAGCCGAGGTGTTGGCGGATGCGGGCATAGCCGACTTTCTCGTCGCTTTTCCGATCGTTGGCGAAGCTAAGCTCGGAAGATTAGCCCGGCTGATGGAACGCGCTAACGTTATTGTCAGCACCGATAATGTACAAGTGGCGCAAGGGCTGTCCGATTTGGGCGGTTCGCTCGGCAAAGTTATTAAGCTCTATATCGACGTCAATACCGGATTGAACCGCTGCGGGAAAGAACCGGGCGAGGAAACGGCACAGCTCGTACAGGAAATCGCCAAGCTCCCCCATGTACGAGTGATTGGGTTAATGACGCACGGCGGATTCGCTTATGGCAAGAAAACGCCGGAACAAGTACGGGAAGCCGCCCGTGTAGAAGCGGAAGGACTTGTCCGCACTAAGCAGTTGCTTGCGCAATCGGGAATTCATATCGAAGAGATTAGCGTCGGTTCGACTCCAACCTCCAAGTACATTGCAGATGTCGAGGGGGTGACCGAAATTCGCCCGGGAGCTTACGTATTCGGGGACATCGCACAGCTCGCGATTGGCGTTATTACGCCTGAAGAATGCGCCATGCACGTAGTAGCCACAGTCGTCAGCACTCCGCGTAAGGGAACCGTTATCGTCGATGCCGGTTCGAAAACCTTCAGCAGCGACGTCAGCGCGCATGTGCCGGGATACGGTACCTCTCGCGATTTCGCGGGCGTTTATGTAGAGAAGCTAAGCGAAGAACACGGCAACGTGCACGTGCCGGAAGGCATTGAATTCGAGATCGGCGACCAACTGGTATTCCTGCCGAACCATTGCTGCACGACGACCAACCTTCACAACGAGCTTCAAGGCGTTCGCGAAAACAAGGTCGACCGTATGATCGCCGTCGATGCTCGGGGCAAGATTCGTTAACTCTACTAACAAGGATGCGTGAGCCCTATGAACCGCGAAGAACTATCTCTAGCGATTAACCAGTGGATGAAAGATAACGGAACGGAAGCGATTGCGCTAGCATCCAAGCTCGTGCAAATCGAAAGTGTCAACCATCCTCCTACTGGCCATGAAGCGGAGTACCAATTGTACTTCGCGGAATGGATGAGAGCGCAGAATGCCGAGGTCGATTTGTACGATCTTGCCGATGTGCCCGGATTGCGGGAACATACCGCTTATATGAGTACTCGCAATTACGACAATCGTCCGAATGTGGTCGGAAAATTTTTCGGCGCAGGTGCGGGGCGTTCTTTGATGTTCTCCGGACATGCGGATACCGTATATGAAGGGACCGAAGCTTGGACCCATCCCCCCTTCTCGGGGACGGTAGATTCCGGCAAATTATACGGCCGGGGCTCTTACGATATGAAAGGCGGCATGGCTGCCGCATTGATGGCGGTCAAATGTCTGCAAGACCTTAACATTCCGATAGCAGGAAACGTATACGTCGAAAGCGTCGTGGACGAAGAACACGGAGGCGCCAACGGCACTCTGGCCGGACGTCTTCGCGGTCCGAATCCGGACATGGCGATCATTCCGGAGCCGTCGAACATGAGAGTGTATCCGGCTCATCTTGGCGGCGGAATCTGGAAGGCTACCTTTACCGGCAGAAGCGGAATCGCTTTCGCGGGCGAAGAATTGATTAGCGCGCTAGAAGCGACGATTGAGTTCGCCAATCTGTTGCGCGCCTACAACGATTATCGGCATGAAACACTGGAGATCCCTTCATGGTGGCAAGACGGCCGAAAAGCCGAAATAAATCTTCTTACCTTATTTTCCGGAGACGTATCTCGCGAACTGCAAGAAAAGCTTCCCCAAACAGGAGAAATCAATTTCTGGATAGAAGGTTATCCGGGCATGACCGGAGAGGGCATTATTGCGGATCTATGGGCGTTCTACGAAGCGCAGCTTCCGAAGTATCCGTTGCTGCAAAAATGCAAACCACAGATTAAACCGTTAATCCGCTATTTATCAGCCAGCGAAATGAAGAACGACGACAATACCGCCAAGTTTCTGGAGTTAATCGCGGATTCCGGCGCCAAGGCGCTTGGCCAATCGCCGGAACCTCCGACAGGCTCGCCTTTTGCCTGCGACGGCTTTATGTTTAACTTGTACAGCGATACTCCCGCTCTCGTTCTCGGCCCAAGCGGCGGCAACGCGCACGGCGCGGACGAATTTCTCGATATCGCTTCTTATGAAGCGCTTATTCGGTGGTACGCCGAAATCATCGTCGACTGGTGCGGAGTTTCGGGAGACGGGGAGGTTTAGCAAATGAGGCTTAAGGATAAAGTGGCGATCGTGACGGGAAGCTCTCAAGGAATCGGTCGGGCGATCGCTACCCGGTTCGCCGCCGAAGGCGCGAAGGTTGCCGTCGCCGGTCTAGGGAAAGAGGCTCTCGAAGAGACTGCAGCTTTTCTACGAAACCAAGGCGGCCAAGCCATCGCAATCGAAGCGGATGTACGATACCGAGCGGACATTGATCGGATGGTCGACGATACGCTGCGGGAATGGGGCCGAATCGACGTTCTCGTGAACAATGCCGGCGTCAACCGTACGGCGTCATTTCTGGAGATTACGGAAGAAGACTGGGACTGGCATTTGGACGTCATTCTGAAGGGAACTTTCCTTGTCTCCCAACGCGTTGCCAGAGAGATGGTTAAGCGCGGAACCGGCGGTTCTATCATCCAGATGTCGAGTGTAAACGGTCTTGCCGCTGAAGCGGATCAAGCCCATTACAACGCAGCCAAGGGCGGAATTAATTTACTGGCAATGTCGATGGCGGTGGAACTGGCGACGCACGGCATTCGCGTAAACTCCTTATGCCCCGGGTTTATCGAGACGCCGCTCACAAAGCCGCTCATTAACAATCCCCCTGCCATTGCGGATTACCTGAGAACGATCCCGATGAATCGCGTGGGGCAGCCGGAAGAGATCGCATCCGCTGCATTGTTTATGGCCAGCGACGAATCGCGGTATATGACCGGGCATTGTATGGTCATTGACGGAGGTCAAGTCATTAAACTGTCTTAGTTGATAAATAATAATTCGGCCCCTTCCTTCGAACGGGCCGAAAGGCCCTATCGATAAACGCCGATAGGGCCGCTTTCTATCCGTTTGCTTCTCCTTGCCTTACGGTTCTACGCGGAAGAAATGCGCATAGTCGATATAAACCTCTTGATTGGCCCCGAACCCTTCAAATATAACGTTCACGTTAACATAGCTAGTGCCCTCGGCAAACTCGCCGTTCCATTCTAAGGTCGCCAAGCTTCCGGCCGTAGCGCCGATTGGCATTCCTGCGGGCGTTAGATTGCCCAAGTGCACGTTGTTGGCATCGTACTGATCGAATTGCAGCCGGAGCGTTCCGTTACCGGAAGAAGAGATAGGCGAATAATAAGAAACTCTCATCCCATACTCTCCCGCTTCCACCGGTACGGATTGATACACTCCTCCCGCTATTTCGATTCCGCTTGCCTTCATGCTGTGGTCGCCCACGAACCTCCAATCGTCGCCTGTTCTTTGCAGCGTTCCATTATTTTGATAGACCCAGGAAGTCCAGGAAGCGGAACCGACTGCAGTGTCGCCCTCGATTTCAAAGGACGGATTCAAGTTTACCGTCGCGGCTTGAATTTCCGCCGGAATAGACGGCGGACTCAGACGATAAAACCGCACGTCGTCCATGTAGACCGCTTGGGTCACCCCCATTCCCTCAAGCAGCACATTTATGTTTACGTGATCTACGCCGGCGGGAAATTCTCCGATCCACTTCAGCGTTGTCCAGTTTCCGGCCGTATTGGACAAGAGTTTGCCCGTCGTCGTCAAATTGCCTAAATGATTGTTCTGGACGTCGTATTGTTCCAACTGAAGGCGGATGGAGCCAATGCCCGACGATCCTGCCGGCGAATAATAGGCAACGGACATCCCGTGAACGCCGGGGTCTACTTTCACGGACTGATAGATGCCGCCTATCAAGCCGATTCCTTCGGCCTTCATACTGTAATCAGCGGTTTGCCCCGTCTCGTCACCGGTTCGTTGGAGCGTCCCGTTGTCCTGGTAGACCCATGTGTTCCAACTGCTCGAAGTTTGCGGCGTAGAACCCGCGATCTCGAACGAGGTATTCAAGTTCAGCGGAGTCTTGGAATTATCCGCGTATGGATCCGGACTCAGGCGGTTAAGGTAGAAATCGTCAATGTAGATTTCCTGATCTTCGCCGAATCCTTCGACTAGCGCGTAAGCTTCAACTTTCACGATGCCCTCCGGAAATTCTCCCGCCCAGTACAGGGTTGCCCATTCGCCGGCGGTGTCGGAAGCCCGTTTGGTTTCCAGGTACGGCTTCACCGATCCGAGGTGATTGTTCATCGCGTCCCAGAAGTCGAGCTGCAGTCGGATCGTTCCCTTCCCATCCGAGCCCGCGGGAGAATAATAGCCGATAGACAGTTCATGAACGCCCGATTGTACCTGTACAGTCTGAATGACTCCGCCGAACCGGACTCCCCTGGCTTTGATGCTGTAATCCCCGCTCTTCTTCACGTTATCGGTTCTGCTCATCTCGGTTCCGTCGTAAAGCCATAAATTCCAAGCATCGGCTTGTGCCGTTGTCGCCCCCGCATCCTCGAACGAGGGATTCGCGTTCAATAACGTACGCGACGACGGATCAGAGCTCCGCAACAAAATATAGGCATGGGTTCGAATGGACGGCAACGGATCGTTAGCCGCCAATCCCTCTAGCTGCGAATGAACGGGACCGGCCGGAGCTTCCTGTTCGAGCCAAGCGACGAGAGCGTCCATCTCGTGTTTGGTCATCCCGGACCATACGCGAGTGTACCCGCCAAGCGTTTTCTCGTCGACGATATAAGGACTGAACGCTTGTTGCAGGAAGGAGTCGTCCTTGAACGCCACGATCAACTCCCGGCGCTTCTCGGCCAGCCTCATCTTCGTCAACACCGAGTTCAAGAGCGCGAGAGCTTCCGTCTCGTTCGTCGGCTGTGGAATAGCTTTCTCCAACGAATGACTTAGCGCCGATGCTTCGTAATATTCGAACGACCGCAGCAAGTCTTGAGCGCGCTTCTGCTGCTTGGCGGTAACCGCTTTGGAGACCGTCGATTCCAGAAGGGCGCGGCTTTGCGCGATTTGCGCGGGTGTTACCGCATCCAGGTAAGCGTCGTCAAGGAAATTGAAATAGTTCATCCTGGGTTCCGATGCAACCCAATCGGCGAACCAATCGGTAGCAAACATCTCTTCTTCCCAGAATTGTCTCCAGATTTCGTAATAAGCCGCCAAATCCGCGGCTGCGTCGGCGCCGACGGCCCTTACGTACCATTCTTGCAGCAGGACGTCCGCATCCTGGTCAGGATCCCATTGCAGCTTGGTGGATAACCAAGGTTTGGGGCCCTCTCCGAAATTCGGCACCATCTCCGCGTACTGCACGGTCACGCCGGCATCTTTGGCATATCGATAATTTTGTTCCATGAGATCGAAGTACGTTCTCGGAACCATATAAGGCGTTCCCCATAAATATTCGTAGAAAGCGACTCCGTCCGCCGCTTCAAGCCAGCCTTCGGTAATGTCTTGCCCTACCGATCTCAAATCCGGGTCGCCCCAAGACAAGCGATCATCCGTAATATATACAATTACTCGGGGGTCCAGCTTGATCCCGTTCGTCGGCGGATCGTAGACCTCGCTATAGGCCAGCAATCCCAAGTACTTGTCGGGATGCTCGGCGAACACGCCCATCGAAACCTTGTTCACCCAGTCGTAATAAATATTGGACATATTATCGTAACCGATGGAATTGACTTGGCCCGAATGCTCGCAATAACCGCTTCCGTTAGCCATGCCATCGTTCACTCCGAGGGAATACGAAGTGGCCTCGGGATTCGCGTCGAAATATGCGTTGATGTTCGCTATAGCTTCCTCTACGATTCCCTCCGCCGTAAAGCAGGGCTGCCAGCCGCCATGAGAGTCCGTATTAACTCCCTCTGGGTAAAACTCCGGATTTGACGCTTTATATCGGGAAGGTGGAAACAAACTAAACAAGTTGTGTTTAAATTCTACGCGTCCATGCATCCGATTGTTTCTCGTCCATTTGGCGCGCTCCGGCGTATTGCTCGTATGGGTGTCGAATTCGCGAGAGAAAAACGCGGGCTCTTGCCGAACCTCGTCATTCTTCAGAATTGTCAGATTCGTCCGTTGAGGCACGTCTTCCCAATCTTCTCCGGGCGCCAGCCATCTAACGCCAACATACCGCTCAAGAAACTCATCCACTCCGAATTCCGTGCCCCATGAGGTAGGGCCAGCAATCGTTATCCGAGAGCCCGTCTGATGGATGACGAAACCATCGCCATCCATTCCATCCAGCAAATTTGCTTGCCCGTTTATATTCGGTAAGCCTTCAACCCCGACATAGATTTGAGCCTGGTCCGCAACCGGATGAGGATTTACCGTTGCAGGGTCGTCCGTATGAATCGGCAATTGAACGCCTGTCGATTTCTCCACATACTCGGCAAGCTTTTCGGCAGCCTCCTTCGTTTGTTCATCGGCATCGACATGTACCCATATACTTGCGGAAGCTTGCCCATTCTCCACAATTGGCAACGTCGTTGCGGGCGAAGGAACGGATGGAGTTGTTGGACCTGGGGTACTGCCGGAAGCCGCACCGGAAGTGACTGATTTCGATTCGATCCCAAACGTAGCCGTTACTCCCTTGGAAAATTGAACCTCACCCGGCCGCTTATCGAACGTACTTCCGCTTACATTTAACTTGGCAAGCTTTATGATCCCCGCACCTTTCACGTTTAGAGGTGCATCAACGATCAAGGTGAGAACAACGGCATTCGAGTCCAAGTCTAAATGAACGCCATTGGAAATGTTTCGAACCTCTTGAAATAATCCTCTTAGCGAAACATTCCTAAATTCATCATCCTCTGGAATATGAATGAACACTTTAGAGAAGGATGAGCTGCCCTGTACTCGATTCTCTTCCTCGAGAATAGCTCCGGACAAGAGGCGGATAACCGGAAAATGCGTTGTTCCCGAAGCCACGATTCGCACTTGCCCATTCCACTTATCTACGATGAGGGTACCTGTTATGTTAGAGTTGCGCACAATAATGCTGTTCGTTCCGCCTCCTAACACATAGATCCTGCCCTTCACCACCACTTCATCCAACGTAACATTACCTTCCCCAACACCTGGAGTAATATAGAGGTCCCCAGAGATGGTGAGGCCTTTGAGCGTAACCTTATCTGAGTTGACAACTAAATTGCCTTCCACATCCTGAGAGAAACTTCCCTCTTCGTGAATGACCGTCCCCATTACATTGTCCACGAGCTGCACGATTTCCGCCCTCGTCATATTCCTCTTGGGCGAGAACAACTGATTCCCTTTCCCTTGAACATAACCTCTCGCTTGTAACGCATTAACAGCTTCAACGGCGTACGCCGATAGTAGATTAGCATCTTTAAAAAATGAGCCGCGGCGTTCATGGTCGCTAGCTTCGATACGGAACGCTCTCGCCACAATAACTGCGGCATCCTCACGGGTGATATACGCTTCCGGCTGGAATAACCCTTTTCCATCCCCTTCTATTGCCCCGGCAGCATATACTTTAGCTAACGGTTCTGCGTACCAAGTCGACGATTGAACATCCGTGAACGGAAGCTCTTTCCTCTCGACAAATTCGAATATCCGGTTAATCAGCACGGCAAACTCCGCTCGCGTAACCGCTCGATCCGGCTTGTACCGGCCCGCTTCATATCCGTTCAGCAGACCCTGATCGATCCATTTATTCATTACAGATTCAGCCCAATGCCCGGTTAAATCCGATGCCTGAATTTCTAGATCTTCACCATTAGCTTTCGAGATAGAAGGCAGAATAGTTGCGATGACAATACAGAAGACCATTATGAAAGATAGCGTACGCTTGAATGGTGTACTCATAACCTATCATCTCCCTTTAATAATTGCCTATCCTCTACTCTGATAGGCGGGATCGGTTTCATCTCCCTGCTGCGGCGCTACGGAAAGACTGGGCGAACACCACCACCCGACCTCGATTCCGTCCGCGGCCACTCTTTCCCGGACTTCCTTCAGAAATTCGCCGAAATGCTCGAAGGCCTGCTTCGCATGCGAGCCTTTCGATTCTCCGTTCCACGAAGGAAATACGAGAACGAATCTTCGAATGCCCGCCGTCATCTTCAGCTTGTAAAGGTATTGCAGCATCTCTTCTTTCTTCTCGCCGATGAACAAATAGGGAACAATCGGATCGTATTCAAATGGAGCGGAACTCAATGCAGCTCCCCTCTTTCCCAGTGCCTTCTTTTCCCGTTCTAGTCGCATCGCGGGCTAGCCTTTAACGGCGCCAAGAGTCGCGCCTTCCATGATCCACCTTTGGAAAAACACGAAAATGAGAACGGAAGGAATCATCGCGATCGATACGCCGGCCATAAGCGTGACCCAATCCGCGGAAAATTGCATCTTCAGTCCCGCTTGATACATCGCGACTCCGATCGTGTATTTATCCGGATCGCTTAAGTAAATGAACGGCCCGAGGAAGTTGTTATACAAACCGAGGAATTTGAAAATCGCTACTGTCACGATTCCCGGCATCGACAACGGCAACATGATGCTCACGAATACGCGGGTCAGGGAAGCCCCGTCCAGAAACGCGCTTTCCTCCACTTCCTTGGGCAACGATTGCATGAAACCTGCGAGCAGCATCAAGAAAAACACGTTCTCGCCGATGCTGTCCAGGATCACGAGTCCCGTCAGACTGTTCGTCAGATGCAGGTCTCGCATCAGAATATACTGCGGCACCAGAGCGTTAATCCCGGGTAGAAACAAGGAGAGCATAATGGTTCCCCAGATCAGCTTGCGTCCGCGGAATTCGACCCGGGTGAGAACATATGCGTTTAACGCAGTAAGCAACGTTCCGATGACGAGGCTCGCGCCGACGTAATAAAGCGTGCTAAGCAGCGAGTCGCCCAGACCGTATTCGTTCCATGCCTTGCTATAATTGACCCAATTGAGCGTCTCCGGAAATCGCCATACGTCTTGAAAGAACTCGCGGTTTGTTTTCAATGATCCGTAAAAAATCCAGATAATCGGAAAGAGGATCGTCGCAGACCAAGCCAGAAGAACCAAATACCAGACGCCATCGCCTATTGACCGTTTTTCTTCCATGACGTCCTCCTAATATTCAATCGATTGATTTGGCAACCATTTATCCGATAGCCATTTGGAAGTGATGAGAATAACAAATAACAACATGCCGATTGCGGAAGCATAGCCGTAATCGTGAGACCCTTTTCCGAAGGCGATATTGAACATGTAAAGACCGATGACGTCCGTTCCGCCCGCCGGTCCGCCGTTGGTGAGCGTAAGCACGTTCTCGAAGCCTTTGATCACGCCTAACGCCAAGAACAAGGTGGCCACCCGAATAATCGGGGAGATCAATGGAAGCGTGATCGTGAATAGCCGAGTGCGATGGCCGGCCCCTTCCAATAGGGCCGATTCGTAAAGAGACTTCGGAATCGTCACCATGGCGTTAACGAAAATTACGATATAAAACCCGACGCCTCCCCAAATGGCCGGAGGGATGATGGCCCACAGCGCCGTTTTCTCCCCAAGCCAGTAAAAGTTGCCCATCTCAATGCCGATCAGCCCCAAGAAAGCATTCAGCAAGCCGAACGAGCCGTCGTAGATGAAACTCCATAATAAAGCGATAACGACGGTAGAAAGGACGTTCGGGAAAAAGAAAAACACTTTGAATACGGACGATCCCCAATATTTGCGATTGGTCAGCACGTACGCGAGAACTAACGAAATGAGGATGACCGCAGGTGGGATCGTGACCATGAACAGGAGATTATGCCCCAATGCCCGCCATACGTACGGATCCTCGAACATATAGACGAAGTTTTTGAATCCCACGTAGGTCGGTTCGCCGATTCCATCCCAATGGAGAAAAGAATAATAAACAGAAAGAAGATTCGGATACAACGTGAATACCAGGTATCCCCCGAAGGCGGGGGTAATGCTGAGTAAGACGAAAATCCATTTCTGTACGTTCGTTTTCTTAAGCCAGCCGTGTCGATGAGCACTCAGATTGTCGCCAACCGTCGCCGGTTTACTCATGCTGCCACTTCCTTTCAAGCCGAAGCCCGGAGACAAGCTCCGAGCTTCCTTCTCCGAATTCGATTACAGATAAAATTACTTGCTCGCATCCACCGCTTTTTGCAGCAACGCATCGGCTTCCTGCAGCTTCGGCAGCGGGTCCTGCGTGCCCAAAGCTATTCCGATCGTGGCTTCGTCTATCAACTTCGCCGCTTGCTCGGCGTTCGGATCGCTCAGGGTCACATAACGGAGCCCTTTGTCTCCCTTGACTTTGTTTTTCTTCATGTATTCAAGTACCGCTTTCGGTGCTTCCTGAAGCTTGTCGACAAGTCCGCTGTCGTTCATGAAATCGGCACGGATCGGCAAACCGCCTGCTTTCTCCGCCAAGCGCTGTTGAATATCGAGGTTCCACAGCCACACGAGGAATTCTTTTGCCCATTTCTTGTTCAGCTCGGGCTTGTTCGCCCACACGAAGTTTTCCGCTCCGTTAGAGACGTAATACCATTTCGTCGCGTCCGGATTTTCCGTTAATGGAGGAATCATAAATCCCCACCGGAAATCTTCCGGCACGGCGTCAGCCATCTCGTTCTGCACCCAATCCCCGGTCGAAGCGAGCGCCGCTTGTCCCTGCAGCAATTGCATTTGCGATTGTGTATGAGATAGCGCACCCACGCCTTTTGGAAACGCATTCAATTTACCCAATTCGTAAATGCGCTGATAGGCTTCCGATACTTCAGGCGTGGAATAGAACGGAGCTTTGTAAACTCTGAAATCCGGCTCGAAAGTGGCCAAGGTCCCTTTGCTCTCCGCCATTTCGAAATATTTGGCGATTCCGAAGCTGAAATTCAAATAGATCGGATACATACCTGGGAAAGTAATCGGAATAATTCCGTCTTCCTTAATCTCCTTGGTCAATTGCACGAATTCGGACCAAGTTTGCGGATTCTGATTCCATCCGTTCTTCTCGAACAAAGACTTGTTGTAGAAGAGTCCCGTCGCGCTTTGTACGTTAGGAAAAGCATACGTATTGCCGTTAATCTTCGAGGTGGCTTCGTAGCTGCCCGGTTGCGCCAGATCCTTTAGCGTTTTACCGTCCCCGTCGTATGCAATGCGTCCCCACAACTCCTCAAGTGGCTCCAGCTTCCCGGCTTCAACCAAGCTGGCGGCCACGTTGGCGCCCGGGATATTGTTGGAGAAAATATCGAACATATCCTCGTCGTCGTTGGCCGCGATCTTCGTGCCGATAATCGTATCGATTTTAGGCGAATACGTCGTCTCGAAGGTAACGTTCGGAAATTTCTCTTTGAATGTTTGCATCGCATAATCGATCCATTCCCTGCCGAAGGCATTTTCCCAATAAGCGAATTTCAGGGTTACCTTCTCATCCTTGGGGAGTCCGTTCTCCGCATAAGTATTCGACTCGGCGGATGAGGATGCTGCAGGCGAGACCGCCGTGGAAGCGGTTGCGGAAGGTTCCGCGCTTGCATTCGAACCGGTATTGCCGTTATTCCCGTTGTTGCATGCCGCCAGCGTTAACGACGCGGCTGCCAGAACCATAAGCGACGCTTTGATTTTCATTGTTTTTCTCAAAACGAATTCCTCCCTTAGTCTACATTCAACTTGCTTTCTTGCCCCTTTAGTCTGACCATTTCCTGCCTTGTACTCGCTTGCTTATTTCGGTTTCGACTCCTCTCCGTTGTCCTGCTAGCCATGTTACCAGTCGCCCATCTCCATGGGAATAGACCATTTCATACCGATAGACAAAATGAAAAAAACGCCTAGACACTAGGGCTCTCGGCGTTTTTTTGAAGATCGTTCTACCGTTTCGTTTTCCTGTATTCGCCCGGCGTGTACCCTGTTCCCTTTTTAAATACGCGAATGAACGTGCGGGATTGTTCATACCCGACGGCCTGTCCGATTTCCTGAATCGTATCGTCCGTTTCGATCAACTGCTTCATCGCCGCCTCGATTCTGACCGTCGTGACGTACTCAATGAATTTGACGCCGAACGCCTCCCGAAACAAGCGGCTGATATAGTTCGCGTTGATTCCGAATTCCTCGCTGAGGGAGGTAAGCGAGAAATCGGGATCGTTGTATTGGGTACCGATAAAACGTTTCACGTCCTGGACAAGCTGATGATTGGACTTGCTTTCCCTTAACTCTTTCATTCGCTCAAACGCTTCGGACAAAACAAGGCTAAATTCCTCGTACATTTCTTCCAACGTTTCTCTCCGGGTCGTTATCTCCGACAATCGATTCTCCGGGTCCTCTTTCCAAACCGCTCGCAGTTCCTCCGGCAGTTCCTCAATCTCTTCCTGCAAATGACTAATCAACATCTTCATGAACACGATCAAATCGCTGCGCGAGTAGACAGTCTCCCGAAGGCTCGCGTAGAGCGTTCGAAAGTGTTCTTCCCATTCGCCGTCTCCGGCCCGGAATGCCTGGCTCATCGCCTTCATGTTCTGAAGCTTAATGAAGAGCTCGCTTCTTGGTTGCGATTCGACATGATCGTTCGTAATAACTCGATTCAGACCCAAGGAAGACTTATAATTTAGCGCATGAATCGCAGACTGGTAGCTCTCCGTCACCCGTTTTACGCCTTCCGTTTGCCGGCTGACCCCGATCGTGACCGTAAAGGCTAGATTTTCCGCAACCCAGCTTCTCAGTTCCTCGTTATAATCGTAAAAAGCTTGCTCTTCTTTGTCCGAATGACGGAGCAACGCCACGATAGCCATTCTGTACGGGTCGACCCATTCCGCCCAAATCTCGAAGGGGAGATTCGCGGACATTTCATCTGCAACGGAGCCGATTACGCTCTTAAGCAGGAATTGATCGTTCCCGTTCTCGTAACGTTTTGTAAAGTCGTCGTACCGATCAATCTCCGCTAAGGCGACCAAGGATCCGGTCACCCCTTGGGTGAATTCGGAAATCCACTTCTTGCTCTTCGAGTTGAACTCCCCTTCTAGGAAATGGATAAAGAATTGCTTTTTGAGATAAGCGATATTTTCCTTGGACTGCTCCTGCAATTGGCTAGTTTCATCCAGTAACCGTTGAATAGGCTTATAGTTCCTCTTAGAGATAAGTATGATCCAGACGATCCCCGCCACCACGAACAGGAATCCGAGGACCATCCATAGATAGAAAAGAGAAGAGACGACATCCGATATCGGATTGCTTTTATTTCCGGTTCTAATCGTCCAGCCCGTCATTGGCGAATAAGCCTCGGCAAGCAGCTTGCCTCCTGGCCGAACGACGCTTCCGTCCGCTCTGTTCTCGTCCGTGGAAGCGAATAATCGACCATCGCTATTTACTAAGTCCACGAACATCGTGTTCGTATCGGTGATGCCGCGAACGATATTGACGATATTGTCCATACGAACATTGACGACCATAAGGCTGTAATCCGATAATCGAGCGTACTTGGCCAAGCTGACGACATTCAGAGCCTTATCGCTCGTCCCCGAGGCCGCCGAGCTTATCGAGCGGGGAATCCATTTGAACGGCTTCTTGCTGTTGACGGACTTCCCGAGAATCGATTTGTCGGAAAATTTCTCGAGCTTAGTCAGCGTCGACGGCGTAAGTACGGTACGATCGGGGGTGCGGTACAAATACACGGAATCAATCAACGGGTTATTGATCATCAGCTCATTTAATGCGTGAACCGCCGCCATGTCGCGAAAGCCCCGGTCTTCATTCCGATAATCGGAGAAAAACCGCTCAAGCTCCCCGTTGCCTAGAATTTCGTAAAGCATGATCGAATCCAGACCGCCGAGTGTCTTGTCGATCAAATTCATGACGTTATGCGTAAGGGCTTGGTTCGCTTTTAAAACGGATCTTTTCGACATTTCGTTGATCGTCAAGTAGGTCATTAAAAGCAAACTCAAGCCAATAACGAATATGACGGGGATATAGGACAGCAATAAACGGTTAAACCACGTTTGTTTCACGGAGATCCTTCTCCCGTCTTCTCAATCGCTGTGTATTTTTTTCTAGCTGCTTTTCCGGGCCTTCCTCACTTGACTCTCGAAATTTCGCAAGATTTGCTCGCCGTAATACTCATGCATAATTTGCGCACGATAGATCGGCCAATTCCGACCCGACTTTTCGGAGAAGAGCATTTTGACTTGAAATTCATCCTGTTTGGCGCGGAATAATCCTTCGTCGATGCCGATCGGAGGCGTCAGGGCCGTCCCTAGCTTTTCTTCCGCCGGCATACCGGCGAGATACTCTTTGACCTGCCTGTCATGATCGGTTAAGCGGGCATTCACGACCTGCAACCCGAACACATTGGGTAATTCGGGCGTCAAGAAGCTCCAGACGCTTCTAAAATCTCCTGTCTGCCGGATCTCTCGTTCTTGCTCCTCATCGAGCAACGCGATGGAATTTCCTTCGCGAACGTAATGTTTGCCCTCCAAACCGTAGTGGGTGAGCAGAAATCCCTCTTCCCCAACTAGCCAATCCAGAACTTCGACCAACCTGACGAGCTTCTCCGGTTCATTGTCCGCGGTTGCCTTCGCAAAGACGAAAGGATAGCCCGGATCGATTCCCGTACGCAACGGTTTATTGCCGAAAGGACTGAAGGGGATCCAATTCGCCTCGGAATGAAAGGCCTTGCTGCGAGATTGAAGGCTCTGCGGATTGGCATCCATCGCGAAGTCTGCCGTCTCTCCTAAAACAATCCCGACTTCGCCTCTTACGGCCTTCTCGATATGTTGATTGCCTTTGTTTAAGAACCAATCCGGATCAATAACGCCTTCATCCAGCACGCGAACGATATCGTTCACGACCTCCTCGATTTTCGGATCGGATTCCATATCGACAAACCGATTGTTCTCCATAAAAGCGGGATACGCCAATCCGTTCTTGATATATTCCGGCCAATCGGCGGAAAGCCTAGTTCCGTTTCCAGAAGTCGAAAAGCCGTACGTGTCGTTGTGTCCGTTCCCGTCGGGATCGCCAAACGTGAAGGCACGCAGAACCTCCAGATACTGCTCGTAAGTCGCGGGAACTTCCAGGCCAAGTCGATCTAACCAATCCTTACGGATGTAGTAGCTGCGATAGTCATTTTTATCGTACGGGACAGGGGCACGAGAAAATCGATTATGGATTTGGTACCCGATTAACTCCCTTTCGGTTTCCCAATATTTAAAGTATCTAGGCATTGTTAGAGGCGATATGTACGCGGTCATGTCTGCCAGAACGCCGTCGAGCGTATGCTTCGATCCGCCATCCGAGTTTCTGACGATCCACATATCCGGCGCATTGTTCGCATGAAGCAAGGCTGTAAGCTGAGCGTCGTAATTATCGCCAGCCGCCATATACCGGACATTGAGCCGTACGTTAAATTTCTCTTCTATCGTTTTTCGAACAAAGTCCCTGCTTTCGTCTCTGATCCTGGCTTGATCCGGAACGCTGAAGTACAGTGAAAGTTCGATCTGCGGTTTTTCCGTCTCATATAGAGAATATTCGCCTTCGTCATGCTCGGATTGTTTCATCGTATTCCAGACATACAAGGCGGAGCCACCTCCGGCAAGGAGGCATAGTAGGATAATCCATATCGCTTTTCTCACCGCTTATGCCTCCATATGCTTAAGATGCTTACTCTATAACTAATTCTTTGTTGTGCGGAAGAACCGAACCGACAGCGGCTCCATCCGCAATTGCTCGCAGCTTTCTCCCGTGAACAGATCAAACAACTTGAACTCGGCGTGCAGCTTAATCTCAACGCTATCTATGTTACCGCTTACAATCCCCAGTAGTCCTTCGCCATTATCGTCTTCGTAATAGATCGGGCCGATATTCGGGCAGTCTTCGATCCATACCGGCAATGACTCCTCTTTCATTAGCCAATGCGCGATTTTTGCGATCATGTAGGCCCGGCAGCGATGAAGAAATTGAAACGAAGTTACGGGTACCGTTAGAACGGCAATCCGGCCGCCAAGCTCGTTTTCGTACAGTATGGTACCGGGAGCCAATTCATTCAGGTTCTCATCCAAGAGCATAGAGAGGACCTGAGCGTCCGGCATCGCTTTCACAAGAGAGGGAACCTTGCCTTGCCTTTTCGTCTCGAACCAATGCGTTGCTTGCATATTGCCGCCGAACCGACCGGTAAATTCGGATGTACCGAATTTCTCCACGGTGGGTCCATCTAATCTCCCTAGCAATTCGCAGCCAAGATAACGGCCGAAGCCTCTAACTTGCAAATGCTCTAACGCTTGTCCGTCTATTAATAATCCGCCGGAGAGCAAACCGAATAATTTCTCATCATCATAGCACTGCGCCGTATCCCCGAACAATAAATTTCCTTGAGCCGGCACGAATTGTACGGGAACGCCGAATTGGGGAAAATAAATGTCGAATTCCCTCTCCGGCATCACGTCGCGGATATTCCCCCGCCTACTGATCTGTTTCAACGCCGTATCTTTCTCCCAAGGAATGCCGAACCCCTTCATCTTTTTCCCTTTTCTTGCTTCCTGAATTATCCTCAGCCGCTCTTTCTCTTCGATAAGAAGCTGCCGGTAATCGGGCTCTTGGTCATATGGCGTCGTCAGATAGTCGTATAAATTGAGCGTGAAATTTTCCGCGCCGGCAAGCGCATGCAGCTCCATCTGCGACCTTGTCGTCCGAATCCCCTTACCGAATCGGGTATGCGGATAGTTCTCTACCTCGCTGACGACTTGAATGTCTTCCCCTAAGACGCTCTTGCTTAGCGCCATGACCTGATGAATCCGGAACATTTCTCCATGGACCGCATCGGTATAACTACCGCCCGCGGGACGGGTGAACGGCCTTTTATCCCCCGCAAATTCCCTTAGCAACCGATCCATTTCCCTGCCTTGAAAGGAATGCGAAGGTTCTCCGGAATTCATCAAGCCTAGTCGCGTATGCGGACAGACCGATTCGACAGCCAGGCGCAGAGTGCGGGCTGCCTTCAATTGCCCTTCGAAGTTAACTTGCATCCACGCTTCTTTTATCCGCAAATCCTCAGCGGTGTAACCGCTGACTGCTCTCAATAGCTGCTCCGCGGTCAGCTCGATTCCGCATCGTTCAGCCGTTCTCCTCACATGGATCGGACAGAAGCAACCGAATTCGCTCGTATGATTGACGCTGCGAAAATCATCGTCGATAACGATTTTATCCGGTTTTGTAGCCGCATACGCTCTGCAAATTTCCGCCGCGTACTGCTGCCAAGTTTCATCTAGGATGCAATAGTTGGCATGGACTTCCCGTAAATCCTCCCCTACGAATTTCTGGTAGGGAAGAATGTACTCCGGTCCAAGATCCGCATCCATATGCCCGACCAGCATAATGATGTTTATGCTGAAAACGATGCGATTCGCGTGAAACTGTTCCGCCATTTGCTTATAGATGTTCGCCATTCTTTGATGTTTATCCAACTGTACGGGTATCGGCAGAAGGTGCGATGAAACTTCCTTTAATAGCACTTCTTCGATGTTGGCTTCCTTGCACAGTCGAATAATAGACTGCAACTGACGTTCCCAGGTTTGCTCCAAGATGACCGCTCTTAACATATAGCTCATTGTCGCTTCTCTTCCCCTCTATGTTTAGATCGCGGGCATTACATTTCCGCCGCAGACGGGAATAAAAGCACCCGTAATAAAATCGGCCAGATCCGAAGCCAAGAAAGCAACCGTATTCGCGATATCTTGGTCTTCTCCCCTTCTTCTAAGCGGGACTCCCGCTTCGTACTCCGGACGACTCGTCGTTCCGTCTTCTCTATCCCGATCGCTGATGGTCCACCCTGGAGCCACTTGATTGACGGTAATCCGATGCTTCCCGACTTCCTTCGCCAATACTCGGTATAAACCATCCATCCCTCGTTTTCCGGCAACGTATGCTGATTGATTAGCGTTATTCAACATAGAACACTCCGTATTGATGCCGATCATTCTCCCGTATTTCCGATCTATCATCGAGGGTACGAATGCCTTGGCTAAATATACGTTTTGCATGACGCAAGAGTAGAATTGACGTTCGTAATCCAATGCCGATTGATTTAGGATCGTCGTCCATTCATATTGAATGACCGCGTTAGCCACTACAATATCGACTTTCCCTAGATTCGATTCTGCCAGATCCTTCATCCGATATATGGATCGTTCATCGGTTATATCCGCTTGAACCGTAACACTCCTAATACCGAGTTTCTCCGTCTCTTCTTTCAGTTCTATTGCCTTGGCTTCATTCTCGTGATAATGAATAACCAAGTTAGCGCCGCAATCGGCCAATGTGCGAGCCATAATTCTCCCTAACTGTCCCGTCGCCCCGGTTATGAGCGCCGTTCGACAGGACAAATCGATTTGCACCGAAATCCCCTCCGATTATGAATCTGCTCTCCTCGAATTCAGTCTTAACAAGTTAAATAGTACAGCGACTTCAGAATTTTAGATTTAGCAATTCTATCTCAATTTTTGCATTCTAATTTGCATTATAGACCGTTTTCTTTATACTTAAGAGAAACTTGAATCTTATCCCATTCCGCTGAACTTAATCCCGAAAAATAGGACGGTACATATGGATCACGAACCGTACAAACCGAGTGAAAACATTCTCATCAGCAGTTTTGTATCCTTTTATTATTTCGAGCTATCCAATCGGCATATTTACCCTGGCGAAAAGCATGATTTCTGGGAAATGGTCTACGTGGATAAAGGGGAAGTCGAGGCGGATACGGATACCGGTCTTTACTCTCTCCAACAAGGGGATATTCTGTTCCACAGTCCGAATGAGGTTCATTGTTTGCGAAGCACACATACGACCGCCCCCAACTTATTCATCGTTACCTTCTTCTGTCATTCCGAAGATATGCGATACTTCAACAAGTTCAAGCATTTTAGACTCGGCCATTCCGAACGGCCCCTGTTGACCCAATTGATGAAAGAAGGTTTAAATGCGTTCGGCCCGAATCCGCTGGATCTATCCCGCAGAAACTTAACGCGAGTGCAAGACGCGCCCTTCGCCTCCGATCAATTGTTCAAGATCTATCTGGAAATGCTGATCATTCTCCTCATACGCAAAGAGAAGAACAGGAAGCCGCCGGCTCCTCTGTCCTCCTCGACGAGGGAGAATCAAATCGCGCAATTCTGCGATCGGATTATTGCTCATATTAAAGACAACATTCACACGAAGATTACACTTAACGATCTCTGCGCAGCATTTAACGTAGGGCGAACTCACATTAATATTCTTTTTAAGCGAGAGATAGGCATCGGAATCATCGAATATGCCAATCGTTTAAGAATCGACTATGCGAAGACTCATATCCGAGAAGAAATATACAATCTTACGGAAATATCGGACCTCTTAGGCTATAGCAGCGTCCATTACTTCTCGCGCCATTTCAAGAAGAGCGTAGGGATGACTCCCTCGGAATACTCCAAAACCATTAAGTCGCATCTTGATACTTCCCTTGCCTAAGCATTCAAAGTTCCAACGCGACTTTTAATCTCACTTCTTTGCCGGGAACGGCTAGCGTCAATGTATGTTCACCGGCGCTTCCATGCCATTCCGATTCCTTGCCGTCTATGCTCAGCTCTTGTAATGAAGCAAACGAGAGAAGGCGCCGATCCGTTGCCTGACGGAAACGACGCCTTCTTTTTCTGTCTTCGGATTCCGTTTACGCAGCTTCTCATCCCATTTTTAATTGATAATGATTATCATTTGCGATATGATAAAAACAGAAAATCGAAAGGATGGATCGTAGCCATGACTGCCACTCAACAAAAATCGGTGCTCTCCCGATTGGTCCGAGAGAGAAGATCGATTCGCAGCTTCGCCAAGCGCGCCTTATCGCCGGAGCTGGTAACCGAACTGCTGCAAGCGGCCGAGGCCTCCGCCCTTCCGGCCGGGCGGGAGCCCTCCCACCGCTTCATTCTCGCGTCCAGTTCCGAAGGCAAAGCCAAGGCGGCTTCGATGATTATGGACACCTATTCCGAGCAAGGGCTGTACAAATGGATGCCGAACAAGCTTAATCAGTTGATGGCCGATCGCATCGCGCAAATTCCCGCCTTTCTGATCGTCATCGTGAAGGAGCAGGAAGAGAGCAGGCGCAATTACGCGACGGTCAGCGCCGTGCTGCAAAGCTTGTCGCTGCTCGCCTGGGAGCAGGGAATCGGAACGGTATGGAATACGGAGCCGTTCATGCATAAGCCGTCTTTTACGTCCGGCATCGGTCTGCAAGCGGACGAACGCATCGTCACGATCCTCTATTTGGGATACTGCGAGAAAGCGCCGAAAACGAAGCCGCGCACATCCGCGGTGTCAAAGCTGACTTATTTGTAATTTCAATAGAAACGGAGGTTTTTTCGATATGAGTATTCTTTCCCTATTCCGGGAAACGCGAGAGGTGCGCCAATTCGCCGAACGGCCCGTCTTCCGGGAATTGATTCTATCCATTCTCGAAGATGCCGTCTGGGCGCCTAACCACAAGCTGCGAGAGCCGTGGCGCTTCATCTATGCGGATGGAACGGCGAAGCAAAAGCTGACCGCCGCAGTCGACGCCGACAAGCATCCGCGTCTTGTCGAGACGCTTGCGCAAGCTCCGGTCGCTCTGATCGTTACGTCTCCGTCCAACAAGGACGAGCGCATCGATAACGACGACTTCGGAGCCGTCTGCTGCCTCATTCAAAACATTCAAATGCTCGGCTGGACTCACGGGCTCGGCATGGCCTGGGAGCTGGCCGATTATTCCGCCTGCACGGAGCTGCGGGCGCTGGCCGGCGTCCGAGACGACGAGCGGATCGCCGGCATCCTCGGTCTCGGCTTTTTCGATTCGCTTCCGGAGAAGCCGGCGGTCGCTCCCCTGAACGACAGACTTGAAGTTTGGTAAGATGAGCCCGGCCATGAAACTGGATGAGCTGCTCGCTCTATGGAACCAAGCTTTCGTTAAGGTGTTGGACGTCCGTCTGCACAAGCTGCGGGCGGGCGACAACCTGCCGCCCTATATTTTGCCTTCCCATCTGTTCCTGTACAGCTTTCGCGGAAGCGCACGGATCCGGTTTGACGATGTGCCGTTTAGCGTCTCCGGATGCCAAGCGCTTCACGGAAGCAAGGGCTTCGTACTCCATATCGCCGTCGGAGACGAGGATTTCGAATATTACGCCGTGCACTACGCGCTCCGCTTTCCCACCTTGTATCGTCCAGAGACGGTGCCGCTGACGGATCGCAATCCGTGGCTCCTGGCGCCTTATTCCTTTTCCCCTTCCCGTCCCGTTTCCCTGTTGAACCAGTTGGACCGCTTGTATGAGATCTGGGCCGGCGGCGGAACAGACGGTATACGGCCGCTGCGCGTCAAAGCGCTGTTTTACAGGTGGGTGTGCGAGCTTCTTGAGCAGATGGACGAGCCCGCTCGCTCGCCGCTTCCTTCCGACCTGGTCGGACAAGCTATCCGCTATATTCATCGTCATTACGCCGAGTCCGTCACATTGGAGCGCATGGCGGAGGCGCTGAACTACAGCGTTCCGCATCTCGTCAAGCAATTCAAGCTGGGAACGGGTAAAAGCCCGATCGGCTATCTCATCAAGGTGCGCATGGACAAAGCCAAGGAGCTGCTGCTCCGCACCGATGCCGCTCTACAGGACATCTCGGAAGGAGTAGGCTACAACGACATTTCCTATTTCAACAAAACGTTCAAAAAATACGCCGGCATGACGCCCGGTCAATATCGATCCGCCCGCAGCGCCGATTATGCAGGATCAGATCGTCATACGAATCGGATCATATCCTCCCTTGTGCCGGAAGTTTCAGGGCGTTACAATGCAAATGATAATGAAAATCATTTTCATTATGACCGTTTGAACAAGGGAGAGGACAGGAACATGATTCAATTCGAGAAAAGAGGCAAGCTTGCTATGCTGGTGTTGGGAATCGCGCTGGTGCTGAGCGCATGCTCGGGATCGGGAGCGGCGACGAATAGCAACCCTAGGTCCTCCTCGGCTTCAGCCTCCTTGCAAGCCGAGACGACAGTCCCTCGGGTATCGGAGACGATCTCCCAGACCTCGCAGCCGGCATGGCCTAGAACCTACACGGACGCAACAGGCAATAACGTGAAGCTGGAAGCTCAGCCGAAGCGAATTATCGTCTCTCATTTCAGTATGATGGAATACCTGTTCGCGCTGGACACGCCCCCGATCGCATCCGTTCTGGCCGACCGGATCTTGAACGCGTTCGAAACGCTGAAGCCTTATGCGCAAACTTCTCAGGTAGCGGATATCGGGCAAGTCGTGACGCCGAATTTGGAAATGATGACGGAGCTGGAACCCGATCTCATATTGGCTTTTTCCGGCACGCATAACGATGTGTACGAGGACCTTGGCAAAATTGCGCCGGTCGTCATGCTCAGCATCGAGGAGATGAATTGGAAGGAAAGATTGCGGGAATACGCCAAGCTGCTCGGCAAGGAACGGGAAGCGGACGCTTATATCGCCGAATTGACAGCGCTTATGAACGATACCCGGGCCAAGCTGGCTCCTTACAAGGATCAGTCCGTAACGTTCCTGTGGCCGACGGGCAACGGGGATACGTTTTACGTGCTGGACGACAGCTCGATCGAATACGTGTACGATCCGGAAGGACTCGGCATGAAATCTCCGGGCGCCTTCAAATTGGAGGACGACGCCGTCTCTATGGAAGGCGTGACGATGCTTGATCCGGACATTATTTTCGTCGTCGATTATTTGGACGGCATCGATGGCAGGCTGGAGGAGCTGAATAAGAGCAAGGTGTGGAATTCGCTGAGCGCCGCGAAGAACGGAAAAGTGTTCAAAATGGACATTTCCGCGAATGCGGGCGGTCCGCTTGCGGTGAAGTACGTGGTTGGTCAAATTGGTGCCGCTCTCGTCTCTTAATACAAGGAGGCTCTTGGCAAAATGAAATTTCACCTGCAGAAAGACCAGCTGGCGGATCGCGAGCTGGCGGTCTATTTGCCCGACGATTATGACGGTGGCGAACATCGTTATCCGGTCGTCTACGTGCAGGACGGCGGTGATCTGATCGATCCCGAGCATAGCGAAGCTCTCCGGGCGATCCGGGAATTGACCGCCCGGGGAGTGCTTCCCGGCCTTATCTTCGTCGGAATCGTTCCCTTCGACCGGGACGACGAATATACGCCGTTTGCGGCCCCCAACGTTTTCGAGCCGGGCAGATTGTTCGGCGGAAATGCGGCGCAATATGCCTCGTATCTCTCCCACACGCTCAAGCCGTACGTAGATAGCCGCTACCGAACGCTGCCCGACGCGCGGAATACCGGAATTATAGGCTTTTCGCTCGGCGGCTTGATCTCGGTCTATACCGCCTTGCTGTACCCTGACGTGTTCGGGCGCGTCGGCAGCTTCTCCGGCTCGTTCTGGTTTCCCGGCTTCGCGGAATGGATACAACGGCTGCCTATTCGAAATGCGGGCCAACGGCTCTATATCAATGTCGGCCATGCCGAGGGCTCCGAGCGAACGAACGGACAGCAGTGGATGGTGCCCAATCACAAAACGATCTATCGTCATCTGCTGCAAACCGGTTTTACCGGGCACACTGCCAGTATGACCGTATACGAGAGCGATGTGCATTCCTTCGCCAAAGGCGTTCTCTATGTACCCGAAGCGATGAAATGGCTGTTCTGCCATTCGTAAGCCGTCGTCCGCGACCGCAAAATCGCCGTGTCGTAGATACGCCCGGTCATGCCCGGAGCCGCAGCGCGCCATTCCGTCAGCGCTCCGGTGTCCAGCGGGTAATTAAACAGAGACTTGAGGCCGTTGCCGTACCTGACGACGATGCGGCAATCGGGCCGAACATAGGAGCGCAGCTCGCGCAAAATATCCCGCTTCTCAGGCACCAGAGAAGCAATGAACACGTGCGTAGCTGCGCTTACGAATTCGGGGTCGTCCAGATGGCTGCGCAAAAAACGAAACGAAGCTTTCATACCCAAATACCGGGCAAGCTCCGTTCCGTGCCTAATCGCTTCCTCGTCAATATCGACGCACAGTACCTCCGACGCCGTTTCCGCAATGGCGAAGGCCGACGCGGGAAACGCGCCGGAACCGATAAACATTACCCTGTCCCCCCGACGGAGGCGCATGCCCTCCCGCTCCTCCCTCACGGACGCGGACAGCAAGGAGGAATATAGATCGACGCTGCGTCCGTGCGCGCAGATTTGTCTCGCCCTCATTTTCTCCAGCGCGCCCAGCGCCCGGGCTGAAGCGTCCCTTAGACTCCCCGCCGCTTCCTGCGCATCCCTGTCGCTCTCCAGGCGCCATTGGAACCGTTCGTTATCTTCGCGCAAAATAAACTCGCATAACCGATCCAGTTCGGCGCCAAGCCGCAACCAGCTATCCGGACGACGGCATACTTCGGCTCCAAGTTCATTCAATTTGTCCGCCCACGCGCGCATGCCTTCCGCAAAACATTCCTCGCTTAGCATCGCCTGCCCATCCCTCCGTCTCTGACAACGTCAAATACAGGAAGTATATGAAGCGGGACAGGCGGATGATGTCATCTGCCGGTTCAGTCGATTTCGGTCAGAGGCCCGCGCCGATCGTCTGCGTGCATTTGCTCGCCGACGGAGCCGCGCCGGTCAGCCGCTTGAACATGCGGCTGAAGTAATACGGGTCGTCAATACCGACCCGCCGGGCAACCTCTTTGACCTTAATCGGCGAGCGCTGCAGCAGCTCCAGCGCGCGTTCGACGCGCAGTACCCTCATATATTCGAATGGAGAATGTCCGGTGAACTTATTGAACACCCGCGAATAGTGCTCCGGAGTCAGGCCCGCCAGCGCGGCCAACTGGTCCCTCGTAATCTTCTCCTGCAAGTGGCCTTTCATATAGACAATAGTGGCTTCGATCGTATCACGCGATATTCCTTTTCTCATTCCCGTATAACGCCTCCTTCTTCCACTCATTATCATTGATAATCATTATCAATTAGATTGTAGTGGAATCGGGCGAAATTTGCAAATGTAAGCTTTGCTTTTACGAGGAAATTTTCCAGCCGCTCGCCTGTCGCTGCAGCTCCCACATCCGCTTGTACAAGCCTCCGGCGGCCAGCAGATCGTCATGACGCCCCTGCTCGACGATCCTGCCTTCGGACAGCACGGCGATATTGTCGGCTCCTCTAACCGTCTTCAGACGGTGGGCGATGGCGATAACCGTTCTGCCCTGCACGAGCCGGTCGATTGCCTGCTGAATGGATGCCTCGTTCTCCGGATCGAGCGATGCGGTCGCCTCGTCCAGCAGCACGATCGGCGCGTTCTTCAGCATCGCCCTTGCAATGGAAATTCGCTGCTTCTCGCCGCCGGACAGCGTGCTGCCTCCTTCTCCGACCAACGTGTCGTAGCCATTGGGCAGCTTCCTGATGAAATCGTGGCAGCAGGCCTGGCGTGCGGCCTCCACGATCTCCTCCATCGTCGCGTCGCCGCGGCCGAAGCGAATATTGTTCGCAATCGTGTCTTGAAACAGGTAGACGTCCTGAAACACCATCGATACTTTGCGCAGCAGCGCTTCCGGCTCCATGCTCCGAACGTTATCGCCGCCAAGCAGCACCTCTCCGGCGTCCGGATCGTAGAACCGCGCAATAAGCCGCAAAACCGTGCTCTTCCCGCTGCCGGACGGTCCGACCAACGCGGTGAATGAGCCGACCGGCACGGCGAGACTTACGTCTTTCAGCACCGCCTGCTGACGATAGCCGAAGGTCACGCCCCGCAATTCGATGTCATGCCGGTCGGGAGGCTGCCGCTCCCCCGTCATCACGGGCTCCTTCAGCAGCTTCAAGATGCGCTCCCCCGCCTGCTCGTAATAGCGGAACTCCGCATACCCGGCAAGCGCGGAGGTCAGCGGGTCGAAAATGCGCGAGCCGACGATCAGGAAAGAAACGAACGTGACGATGTCGAGCCGTCCCCCCAGCAGCAGGTGCACGCCAACGATGATCATCAGCGTCAGACCGGAGCGGACGAAGGCAACCGCGCTCAGCACGATCGGTCCAAGCATGCCTTCGATGCGTATGCTGTGCCGCATCAAATCCTTAAACGACCGCTCCAGCTTCGTGAACCGCTCTCCGGTCAGATTATATGCCTTGATGACGCGAATGCCGTTCAAATATTCCTGCAGCCGGTTGCCCGCCTCGATCTTCGCTCCCATATGGCCGGCGCCCAGCCTGCGTTGAAAGCCGGAGGTCAGCAGCACAAGCGCAATCGCCAGCGGAAGCGCCGCGAACAACGAGAGCGCCATCCGCCAATCGAGCAGCGACAGTCCCGCCAGAGCCAGCACCGGCATGACGAGCGCTCCGATCATCTGCGGCACGAGATGGGAGATGCCGTGCTCCAGCATCGTAAAGTCGCCCATCATCATATTGGCGAGATCGCCCGGATCGCGCTTGTTCAGGTAACCCAGCGGCAGCTTGCGCAGATGCTCCGCCAGCCGCGAGCGTCCGTCCGCCGCCGCGCTATAAGCGTTGCGAAACTGCGAACGGTACGCCGGAATTTCCAACACATACAGAAGCAGCAGCGAGACGCCCATTAAGGCGCATATCCACCACAGCCTCGCCGTATCCAGCGCCAGCGCCGGATTCGCGAACGGCTCGTAGACGAGCCGGGCCGCCTCCACCAGCAGCGCGAACGGAAGGACGCCCGCCAGATTGGCCAGCGTCGTGTACGCGACCGGTTTAACTAAAGCGCGGGGGTTACCCGCCGTTATGTTGCGCAGCACGCCCATTCGAAGTCGCCTCCTCTCTATCCGCTCCGAGCCGCCATTCGGCAGAATCGGTATAAGCGCGCCACATCCGGGCGTAAATCCCGTCCGCGGCGATAAGTTTATCGTGCGCTCCCCGCTCGGCAATCCGTCCCTCGTTCATCACGAGAATCAGATTCGCGTCGCGGATCGTCGCCAGCCGATGCGCGATGACGACGACCGTCTTGCCCTTCATCAGCTCTCCTAGCGCCAGCTGCATCTCATATTCGTTCTCGGGGTCGGCAAACGCCGTAGCCTCGTCCAGGACAAGAATCGGCGCATTCTTCAGAATGGCCCGCGCCACCGCGATCCGCTGCTCCTCTCCGCCGGACAAGTAAACGCCGCCCTCTCCGATTCGCGTCTCGTAGCCCTGCGGCAGCTTGCCGATAAATTCGTGGCACTGCGCGGAAAACGCCGCCGCATACACCTCCTCCGGCGCAGCCTCGGGCCGACCGACGGCGATATTGTTATAGATGGTGTCGTAAAACAGAAACGTGTCCTGAAACACGAACGCAACCGTGTCCATCAGTTGCTCCGAAGCCATCTCCCTAATGTCCGCGCCTCCGATGCGAATAGCGCCCGACGACACGTCCCAGAAACGCGGAACCAGATTGGCCACCGTCGATTTGCCTGCGCCCGACGGCCCGACCAGAGCGGTAACCTCGCCCTGCCGGGCCGTGAACGAAATGTCCGAGAGCGCTTCGCTCCCGCCGCCCTCCGCCCCATACGAAAAGCTGACGTTGGCAAACTCGATGTCGAAGGAGGCAGGCTGCTTCGGCCGCTCCGGCTCCGGCACGGGTTTCTCCGTCAAAATGCGGTCGATGCGCTCGACGCCCTCGCGAATGTCGCGCAGCGTGGAGGTCAGAAACATGATCTTGAACATCGGAGCCGAGATGCCCGGCGACATAATCAGGAAAAACAGCAGCACCGAAGCGAACGCGACGCTATCCGGGCTGCGCGAAAGCAGGAAGACGCCAACCGGCAGCACGAAAGCGGCGAACGAGACGAGCACGACCTTAAAGATCAGAAAGCCGTTCTGGAACTGGTCGGTAAACTTTACGCAATAATCGCGGTATTGCATCATATCGGCATAAAATCTGCGGAAGGAATGGACCGTCTGTCCGAACACCTTGACCGCCGGCATCCCGCGTACGTACTGCACGGCCGCGCCGCTCATACGCTCCAGCGAATCGTAATACCTTTTTACGTGCTCCTGCGTTCCCGAACCGCTCATCAGCTTCATCTGCACGACGATGGCCAGAACGATCGGCACGATGCAGGC
The DNA here is from genome assembly GCF_003386235.1 of Cohnella phaseoli. Classification (GTDB taxonomy): domain Bacteria; phylum Bacillota; class Bacilli; order Paenibacillales; family Paenibacillaceae; genus Cohnella; species Cohnella phaseoli. The sequence continues at coordinate 56,893 of NZ_QRDZ01000030.1, read as the reverse complement.
GAGCGCCAGCCAGACGTTTAACGTCAGCATGACCGCAATCATCAGCAGCGTCGTCGCAGCGACTTGAACGAGATCGGGCAACTGGTGCGCGACGAACGTCTCGACTTTCTCGACGTTTTGCTCCAGCGTTTTTTTGACCGCTCCCGTCGAAGTCCCGTTCAACCAGCCAAGCGGCAATCTGGCGATATGGGCGGACAGCTTGATCCTCAAGCCGTACAAAATGCGGAAAGCGGCAATATGCGAAGCCATGCCCCCGGCATACATCAGAGCCAGGCTGCCCAGCAGTCCGAGCAGGGCATATACGCCCCAGCGAGTCATCGCGGCTCCGTCGGCTCCAGCGGGTGCGGCGGCATGCTCCAGCAGCTCTCTCAAAATATAATAGACGGCTGCGTAGGGCACGAGCGAAGCGATTGCGCTGAGCGCCGAGAGCAGCCCGGAGACAATCAGCAGGCCGCGTCTCTCCCCGGCGATTTCAAGCAATCGGGCAATGCCCGTTTTGTTCTGCATGCGTTCTCCTCCTTGCCATTTTCCTTCTGGCTATTTCCCTTCCTCCCGATCGGTCAAGGTGCGGCTAGCGCCAGCTCGGCTATTTTGTCCAGCAGTCGTTCCTTGCCGATCGGGCTGAAGGTCATATCGTAATAGTCCTCGTTCGGTAGCTTGTACACGCGGCCGTCGCGCACAGCTTTCAAGCTTCGCCATACGACGCTGTCTTCAAGCTCCGCGTCGGTCCCCTCGGCAAATTGCAGGAAAATACGGTCCGCATCGATTTTCGTCAGCCCTTCCAGGCTGATTGTCTCGCCCCAGCCTTCCGCCGGAATGCCGGGTGAACGGGGCAGACCCAAATCTCCGTACAGCATATCTCCCAGCCCTGTGCCGCTGAAGACGCTCAGGTTGTTAGGGAAAGCCACCACGACGGCGAAATTGTCTTCCCCCGCTTCCGCCTTGATCCGCTCTCCGATTGCCTTGGCCTTATCGTCGTAAGCCTTCTGCCACTCCGCGGCCTTCGCCTCTTCGCCGAGCGCCGCGCCAAGCTGCACGAGCCGATTGCGCCAGCCCGCGAAAGACAGCGGATCGTCTTCGATAACGAACACGGGCGCGATTTTGCTCAACTGCTCGTACACCTTGTCGAACATTGCGCTGGAGACGATCAAATCCGGCTCTAGCGCCGCAATCCGCTCCAAATTCGCCTCCCCGCTCGCATAGTTGCCGACAATCTGCGCGTCCGCAACGTATTCCTTTAAGTAAGCCGGCATCTCTCCCGGCTTGAGACTGTCCTGATTCGCCGTGCCGATCGGCTTAAAGCCGAGCAGCGCCAGCTCCTCCGATGCGCCGGAAATATCGACGATTCGCTGCGGCTTCGCAGGAATCTCCGTCTCGCCCTTCGCATCCTTCACCTTGCGCAGTTCTGCGTCCGGCTTGGGCGACTCGGCAGACGCAGCCTGCGAGGCCTGCCCACTCTGCCCGCTCTGCCCACTCTGTCCGGCTTGCCCGCCATTCGTAGAGGCTGAAGAAACGCTCCCCTCGTCGCCGTTGCCTTTGCTGTTACCGCAGCCCGCCGCGCCAAGCGCAGCCGCTATGATCAACGCCGCAATACCGATGCTCCATTTTCTTCTCCTATCCATCCCTGCACGCTCCTCATATCGTATCTTCTCAGCACACTCACTGAGAAACATTATCACCAATAGCGAGAAGCTGTCTGCCGACGGACGGATTTTTTCGGCGGTTATACGGAGATTTTAGCTCGATGCAGCAGCGTGTGCGGCTGAATGCCGTATTTGCGCCGGAAGGCTTCGGCAAAATGGCCCGGATTCGAGTAGCCGACCGCATACGCCGTTTCGCTGACATTCATCGTTCCCTGCTCCAGACATAGCTTGGCTTGCTCCAGACGCATCTCCCGCAGCACTCCGAACACAGTGTTGCCGAACACCTCCTTGAAGCCGAGCTTCAGCTTGTTGTCGTTGAGCCCAACCAGCCTGGCCAGCTGCAGCAGCGTCGGCGGACTGTCCATTTTCTCCCGAAGAACGGCTTTCGCTCGTTTGATTTTGTCAAGATCGTTGCCTCTGAGAATGGACTTCGCGCCCCTTCCATCCTCCGGAAGAAAGTATTGTCGCAAGCTCAGCAGAAGCAGCTCCAGCGTTTTGCTCTCCATGTACAGTCTGGGCATCGTTTCTTGACGCGCCCGCGCCGCCAGCTCCCGCACGACCGCGCCGATCTCCGGCGTCATCGGCCGGCTGGCCGCATAGAACGGTTGAGCGCCACGCAGACGAGGAACGGCCGTCGCCTCCTCGCCCTCCCCCGCTCCGACATATTCCCGGAAGTCCGACTCCTTCATCCGAATGCCGAGAAAATGCATTTTCCTGTCCGGCTCGTGCTTCATGACCGCATACAAATCTTTCATCAACAGAAGCTGCCATTCGTTCGGCTTCACCTCAAATCGCCGCCCCGATACTTCGAACAGCCCGCCCCCCTCCAAACAGTAATTCAGCTCCACCAGCGCTTCGCTTCCTTTGAAGGTCGTGACCCGTTCGTCGCGCATCCGATACTCGGTTATGCAGAGCTCCATCCCCCCGCGAAGAATCAGCCTTCTGACCTCTCCTTCGCCCACATGCTCCGGCAGTCTCAGCACCTCCATCGTCAGATCGTGATCGTCGATCATTTCCAAAAACGGCTTGTACTGATAGAAATGCTGATGCATATCGCGATGCTCAATATGAACCATAATTGCCTCCTTGAGTTATATGCTAGATATGATTATAATTGATAATGATTATCATTATCTATTATAGCAGACAAGCCGGAACGTCGAGAAGAAGCAATTAAGGAGGCCATATTGATGTCCACCGCACAAATTTTGATTGTCGACGAGGAAAGACATACACGCAATACGCTAGGCCGCTATTTGAAAAAAGAGGGCTTTCGGGTACTCGAAGAGTCGCACGGCTTAAGCGCCCTGCGCCGTCTGTCGAACAGAAGCTTCGATCTGATCGTGCTCGATATCGAGCTCCCGGGCATTAACGGATTGGAGCTTTGCCATATCATTAAGACCGCTAGCAACACCCCGGTCGTCTTCATAACCGGCAAAGAAAGCGAACAGGATGTCATCGGCGGGTTCCAGGCCGGCGCGGACGATTTTGTCGTCAAGCCGTTCAGCCCGCGCGAGGTCGTCCATCGCATTAGCGGCATCCTGTACCGCACGTCGACGCAAGGGTATCGTCCGCACAAGCCGGGGCCCGTCAGTCCAATCGCCCTGCCCCGCATCGGAATGGACCCCAGCACGCGCAAGGTGACGGTGGACGGAGCGAGAATGGAGCTGACCGTCAAGGAGTTCGAGCTGCTCTACTACTTGGCCGCCAACTTCGGCATGCCGTTCTCTCGGCAGCAACTAATCAGAGCCGTATGGAAAGCCGCCTTCCAGAACGACACTCGTACAGTGGACACTCACGTCAAGCGGCTGCGGGAAAAAATGAACGGGGCTTCGCCCGGATCGGGCGACATCATTCAGACGATCAGGGGCTTTGGCTACGGAATTGTCGAGTAAATCAGGGAGAAATCGGGGATCGGGACAACCCCGCCGAATGTCAAGAAGGGGCTGTCCCATAAGTAGAAAAGTTGTACGTAAGAATGATCGATAGAGGATGTTGTCGTGCATGTATCTCCCTACGATGCTATACGATCCTGAAATTTGAATGGGTTAACCCGTGATAAGGTGGTTTCAGATTTCAGGACCGTATGAGGCAGTCTCCAAACTAATCATGACCCACAACGTTTCCAATTTATCGGATATTAAACTTTTACGACGGATCTATTTGCACACATGAGCTTACGCAGGGAAGTTAGTCGGAAATTCGTACAACGCAGCTCGAACCGGGCTTAAACGGCGGACGTTTGTAGGAAAAACCGCACAAAGCAACTCGGCTCAGACTCAAACGACGAACGTTTGTAGGGAAAATCGTATAAATCAACCAAGATCAGGGATTGTATGTCACTTAAGCGTCTTCGATGATGATACGAATAACTTCTGGAAATTATCTCGAAGTGTTGCGGGTTATGATTAGGTCTCCAGGAGATACATGCACTTCTTCTTAATCGTTCATCTTGTATGACCCTACTTATGAGACAGCCCCTTCACTGTTTTACGGCGTTTAGAAGGGCGTTATCCTTTCCCTTGGGTCCCGATCTGCCGGGCAACGCGTTCTCCCAGCTCCGGGCTCGCCTGGTTCAGATAACCGATCACGACACGCTGCAACTCCGGCACGGCGGCTCCAAGATCCGAGGCAATGTTGTGGACTAAGTGCTCCCGATGATCGGGCGACAGCGAATTGTAAAATTGCCCCGGCTGCGTGAAGTCATCCCCCTTGGGAGGCGCGGTGCGCTCGAGCCGCCCTTCCACATGGCGGCCGGTGCCGCTTGTTACCTCGTCCGACGGCTTCCAGTTCGCCTGATGGTTGATCGGGATGCTGCGAAAATCCGGGCCCAGCCGATGACGCTGTGAATCTGTATAAATATTGGCGCGGCCTTGCAGTACTCTGTCGAATGAAAATTCGGCGCCCTCCAGCATATTGGACGGGGAAAAAGCCAGCTTCTCCACCTGATCTCTATAATTGTCTGGATTGCGGTTCAGCACCATCTTGCCGACCGGCAGCAGCGGGTACTGCCTCACATCCCACACCTTCGTATCGTCCAACGGATCGAACGGCAGCGCAGCTTCGTCCTGCGGATTCATGAGCTGTACATACAGCCCATATTCGACCGGCTTCCCTTGAGCAATCGTATCGTAGAGATCCTTGCCTGCGTAATCCGGATTCTCGCAGGCGAGCCGCGCCGCCTCTTGGCTATCGATATACTGCATGCCGGCTAGCGGAATCCAGTTGTATTTCACGTAAGTACGGAAACCCTGTTCATTCTTCCAAACATAAGTACTCACGCTGTAGCCCGGAATGTGCCGCAGGCTCTTGATCGTCCCCAGATCGGAGTACAGCTGCAGCACGAAATGCGTCGCCTCCGGATTTTGCGCGTAGAAGCCCCAGAAGCGATTGGGATCCATCAAGTTGTTGACGGGCGACGGGTTGAAGGCGCTGACCGTCTCTACGAACCGCATGGGATCCCGAATCGTAAACACGGGAAGATGGTTGCATATTAAGTCGAAGATCCCTTGCTCGGTATAAAATTTAGTCGAGAAGCCGCGCACATTACGCGAAGTGTCCGGCGTCCCCCTGTTGCTGGCCGCCAGCGAGAATCGAACGGCAACAGGCACTTGCTGGCCCGGACGCTGCAGGAAACAAAGCTTCGTATAAGCCGCCATCGAGTTAACCGTCTCGAAATAGCCGAAGGCTCCGAAGCCCTTCACATGCAAAGGGCGCTCTCGTAGGGTCTGATGAATAAAAGTTTCGTTTTTCTCGTGCAGCATCGTGTCTTGTTCGAGAATCGGGCCGCTCTCTCCTACCGTCTGCGAGTAACGCTCCGGTTGTGGACCGCCTGCCCATTGCGAAGGAGCGACGCTTTGCCAGCTTCGATTGTTCGTCTGGTCGCGGTCGTTCTTGTCGTCCATTTCTCAGCCTCCCATGCCTGCATTATCTCCAATGTGTATGCATAGCTATAGGTGGTTATGATGCATGCGCCCCATCTGTCCCATCTCTGCCGGAATATAAAAAAAGATCGCCACTACCCTGGCTAAGAGAGCCGGATAAGAAGCGATCTTTTTCTTTTTATTGGATTAAGCGAGTTGGCCGAATTGCGCCTGATGCAGACGGCTGTAGACGCCCCCGGCAGCGACCAATTCGCGATGGCGCCCCTGCTCGGTAATGCCTTCCTCCGTTACGACGACGATGCGGTCCGCATCCTTGATCGTCGCCAGACGGTGGGCAATCACGAGCGTTGTCCGACCCTGCGACAGCTCGGACAGCGATTGCTGAATCGCCAGCTCCGTCTCCGTATCCAGCGCCGACGTCGCTTCGTCCAGAATCAGAATCGGCGGATTTTTCAAGAACATCCGCGCGATGGCCAGACGCTGCTTCTGTCCGCCCGACAGCTTCACGCCCCGCTCGCCGATGACGGTTTCCAGTCCGTGCTCCTGCGCCTGGATGAACTCGTTCAGACGAGCCCGCCGCGCCGCTTCCCAGATTTCCTCTTCCGTGGCGTCCAGCTTACCGTACAGGATGTTCTCGCGAATCGTTCCGTTAAATAGGAACACATCCTGCTGCACGATGCCGATCTGGCGACGCAGCGATTCCTGGGTCACCTCGCGAATGTCGACGCCGTCGATGCGAATCGCGCCGCTATCGATCTCGTAGAAACGCGGCAGCAGGCTGCACAGCGTCGTCTTGCCGGCGCCGGAAGGGCCGACGAAGGCGATCGTCTCCCCTTTGCGAACCGTCAGGCTCACGTTCTGCAGCACCTTCTTCTCACCCTCATAGCCGAAGCTCACTTGATCGAACTCGATATCGCTGTTGAAGGCGCCAAGCTCGGCCGCATTCGGAGCGTCGGCCACATCGGGAGCGGTATCCATCAGCTCAGTGTAACGCTTGAATCCGGCAAGCCCCTGCGGATAGCTTTCCACGATGGCGTTGATTTTCTCGATCGGCCGAAAAAATACGTTGGTCAGCAGCAGGAAGCCGACGAATTGCCCATAAGTAAGCTGCCCCTTAATGACGAACCATGTGCCGCATACCATGACGAACAGCGTAACAAAGCGCATCATCATGTAGCTGATCGAGCCGTTTTTGGCGATCAGCTTGTAGGACATCAGCTTCGTCAGGCGGAAGCGTCCATTGTTTTCCGCAAATCGCGTTTCCTCGAACGACTCGTTGGAGAACGCCTTGACGACGCGGATCCCGCCTACGTTGTCCTCAATGCGGGCATTGAAGTCGCCGATATCGCCAAACAATTGGTGAATCGCCTTCGTCATTTTGCCGTTGAAGTATACAACCACCCAAATAATCGCCGGCACGATAATGAAGGTCATCACCGCCAGCTTCCAGTTGATCGCCAGCATGAGCGCGAAGGAGCCGGTCAGCGTCATGATCGCGATAAACAGATCCTCCGGACCGTGGTGCGCCATCTCGCCGATCATGTTCATATCGTTGCTTAGCCGTCCGACCAGATGGCCGGTCTTCGTATTGTCGAAAAAGCGGAACGACAGCTTCTGAATATGCGAGAACAGCTTGCGCCGCATATCCGTCTCGATATTGATGCCCAGCATATGCCCCCAATAGTTGACGATATACATCAATACGGTATTCAGTGCATACAAAGCGACCAGCCCGACCGAAGCCCATAGAATCAGCCCCCATTTGCTTCCCGGCAGCAGATCGTCGATAAACGAGTTAACGGCCATCGGAAACGCCAGTTCCAGCAAGCCGGCAATAATCGCGCAGCCGAAATCGAGCATGAACAATCCTTTATAAGGCCGGTAATACGCAAAAAAACGTTGAATCAAGTCATCCTCTCTCCTTCCGCGCTGAACAACGCTATCTCTATGACATCGATAATGATTCTCAATATCAAAATGATTGTAGCAGAAAAGAGAGCATATGGAAATGGAGCAATTCTGAAAATAACATGGACAAAAGTCGAAACCGGCCGCCTAAGCTTTGACCTGCCACTCCTCCGACTCCTGCTGCAAGCGCCACAGCTTGGCGTAGAGTCCTCCGCTTTCCAGCAATTCATCGTGCCGACCTTCTTCCGTCAGCCGCCCCCGCTCCAGCACAACGATTTTGTCGGCGTACCGAACGGTCTTCAGCCGGTGGGCGATGACGACGACCGTCTTGTTCGCAACCAGTTCGTCGATCGCCCGCTGCACGGAATACTCGTTCTCCGGATCGAGAGAAGCGGTCGCTTCGTCCAACAGCACGATCGGCGCGTTCTTGAGCAGCGCTCGGGCAATCGAGACTCGCTGCTTCTCCCCGCCGGATAGCGTCGAGCCGCCCTCCCCGACCGGCGTATCGTAGCCCTGCGGCAACGCCGAGATAAAGTCATGGCAACAGGCTCGCCTGGCCGCCTCCTCGATCTCCTCCTGCGTGGCGTCCATCCTCCCGATACGGATGTTGTTGCCGATCGTATCCCGGAACAGATAGACGTCCTGGAACACGATAGCCACATGCCGCAGCAGTTCCTCCGGGTCCGCTTGGCCAAGGGGCTGTCCGCCGATGCGAATCTCTCCCTGCCGAACGTCCCAGAAGCGCGCGACCAGGCGCGTTACCGTGCTTTTCCCGCTGCCGGACGGTCCGACCAGCGCAGTAATCGCATTCGGCTCAATCGTGAACGATAGCCCTTTAAGCACGGGCTCGCGTTCGTCATATCCGAACGTGACCCGATCGAAGACGATCGGGCCTCGGGGATCGACGCTTTCGCTTCCTTGCATCGGCAGCTCCTGCCGGACGTCCATGATGCGCCTCGCGCTGAAGGCGGAATATCTCATCTCTCCATAGTTCATTAGCACGGCGGTCAGCGGCTCGAATATCCGCGTGCCGACCAGCAGGAAGAGCAGGAAGATGGAGAGCGACAGCTCCCCTCCGGCCAGCCAATAGCTCCCGGCCGCGATCATGATCGTCATGCCTGAGCGGGTCAGCAGCATCGCGCCCATAATGAGCGGCCCCATTCTGCCTTCCAGCCGGATTGAAGCGCGTTTCAGGCGCTCGAAGGAAAGCCGCAGCCGCTCGAACCGCTCGCCGCCCATATGATGGGCCTTAATTTCGCGAATGCCGCCCAAATATTCCTGCAGACGGCTGGCAGCCTCGTTTTTCGCCCGAACATGGCGTTCACTTAGCCTCTCCTGCATGGAATCAGTCAGCCAGAGTAGCAACAGTCCGAGCGGAACGGCAGCGAACATCGCCAGCGCCATCCTCCAATCGACGAATGCAAGACCCGCCAGAGCCAGCAGCGGCAGCATAATCCCGCTGATCAACTGCGGCACGTTGTGGGACACCGTATGTTCCACTTGACCATAGTCGCTCAGCAGCAGGTTGGTCATGTCCGCCGGATCGCGCTTGCCGAAATACCCCAGCGATAGATGGCGCAGATGCTCGGCCAGCCTCAGCCTGCCGGACGCCGACAAGCGGTAGGCCGTCTTGTACGACTTGTCGTACAGTCGCCCATACGCCGCATACGATACGAACAGCCAAGCGATCAGAACGGCGCACGCAGCCCACAATCTCCCGGTGTCCAGTCCCGCTTCCGGCTCGGCAAAAGCGCGATAAACCGTATGGAGCAGATCGGCCAATAACGCTGCGGGAACGACCTTCGCGATTCCGTCAAGCAGCGCGGCGAAGGCTGCGGACCACAAGCTGCGAACATTACCGCCCGATATATTATACAAGTAACGCTTCACGACCTGCTCTCCTCCCTCTCGACGGCGGCGGCAAGCGACGCTTCGGTCCTTCCCAGTCTCCAGGAAGCGGCGCTCGTATGGGCCAGCCACATCTGCTCGTACAGCCCGTCAAGCTTCCGCAGCTCGTCATGCGTTCCCCGTTCCGCGATCTGTCCCTGCTTGACGACAAGAATCTGCTCGGCGGACCTGACGCTGGACAGACGATGAGCGATGATCAACACCGTTTTACCTTTCGCCAGCTCCGCCAGCCCCCGTCGAATGTTGCTCTCGTTCTCCGCATCCGCGTAGGCGGTCGCCTCGTCGAGCACGAGAATCGGGGCGTTCTTCAGCAGCGCCCGTGCGATGGCAACCCGCTGCATCTCCCCGCCGGACAAATACGTTCCTCCCTCGCCGATTTTCGTATCGTATCCGTCGGGCAGCTTCTCAATGAAATCATGACAGCAAGCCGCTTTCGCCGCAGCCTCCACCTCTTCCCTCGTCGCGCCTGCGTTGCCCATCCGGATATTCGTCTCGATCGTGTCATGGAACAGATGCACATCCTGAAAAACGAAGGACACCGTCTGCATCAGCTTCTCCGTCCCGATGTCGCGAATCGGAACGCCTCCGATTTTGATAACGCCTTCCTGCACGTCCCAGAAGCGCAGCAGCAAATTCGCGATCGTCGACTTGCCGCCGCCCGAAGGCCCGACGAGCGCAGTCATTTCGCCCGCCTTAGCGACGAAATCGATCCCTCTCAACGCCGGCTTGTAATCTTTGCTATCCTTGCTCTCATAGGCAAACGACACCTGCTCGAAAGAGATCTCATACGAGACGGGCGCCAGGGGACGAAGAGGCTCCTCGACGGGCGCCTCCGCCAGAACAGCGGCGATCCGCTTGTTGCCCTCCACGATCTCCCTCATCGCGCCTCCCGCATACATCAGCTTAAGCAGCGGTGCCGATAAGCTCGGCGTTACAATCAAGAACAGAATAAACGTCACGGCGAACGCCCGGCTATCCGCGCGATCGCTCGCCAGAGCGACGCCGATAGGCGCCACGAACGTAAACAGCGAGCTGATCAGGACGAAAAAGACGCTGTACGACGTTTTGTACAAATCTGTAATGCGAAGAGAAAGATCACGATAGCGGGTAACGGCGGATCTGAACGTAAGGAAGTCGTCCGCCTTCACGCCGAACGCTTTGACCGCGGGCATTCCCCGAACGTATTCGATGCCCGTCGCGTTCATCTCCTCCGTCGCATACTGGAATTCCCGGTACGCCTTGCGTCCGTCTTCGCTGCCGAACATCCGGGCCTGCAGCCAGAAGCCGAAGCCGATCGGAACGAGCAGCGCCAGCGCCAGCCTCCAGTCCAACCAGATCAGGCCCCCGACGAACAGAAGCGGAATCGTGACTGCACCGACGATGTCGGGGAGCTGATGCGCGATGAACTTCTCGATTTTCTCGACGCTGACTTCGATAATTTTTTTCAATTCTCCGGTTGCCGTTTTCGTATGATAACCCATCGGAACTTTGGCGACATGATCGGCCAGCCGTACGCGGAGCCGATACAGAATGTCGAAGGCGGCAATATGCGAACACATGAGGCTGACATACATGGCGACCAGCGCCGCGGCCAGAGCCGTCAGCGCGACAACTCCCCAGTACAGAAGAAGCCCCTTGTCCATGCTTGCCGGGTCTCCCGCATGCTTCAGCAGTTCCTCGACAATAACATACACCGCCGCGAACGGAGCGATCTGCAGCACGCTGGACAGAACGGAGAAGACGCACGCCGCGATCAGAAGCCCCTTTTTCTCCCCGGCGATTTGCAACAAACCCGACACTTCCGATTTGGCATTCATTCGCTGATCACCTCGGCTTAGCTATTGATGCTTATCCAGAATCATCGTTCCGATGCGATCAAGCAGTTCCATGCGACCAAGCGCCGTGAAAGCGTAGTTGTAGTTGTCGACGTTCGTAATCTTGTAGACATTCCCCTTCTTCACTGCGCTGATGCTGCTCCACACCTGGCTGTCCTCCATTTTGTTCTCGCTGTTTTCCAGGAAAATCAAATGGTCGGGGTCGATGGACGTGAGAGCTTCGAGACTGGTCTCCAGCCCTCCCCACGGCTCGGGCTCCGGGATACCTTCCGCCTGCTTCAGTCCCATATCCTGATAGACCATCTCGGCCAAGCCCGACGAAGAATAGATGACGATATTGCCGGGATAGGTCTCGATCACCGCGAACGTTTCGTCCTGAACGGCCGGTTGGAGCTTGTCTTTCCATTCCTTCGCTTTTTTGTCGTATTCGGCAATCCATGCCTTATCCTTGTCCTCTTCTCCGAAAAGCTCCGCCAGGAAACCCAGACGCTCTCGCCATTCGTAATAAGGATAAGCCACTTGAACAGTCGGGGCGATCTTGGCCAATTGGTCGTACAAATCTTCGTTGAACAGCTTGCCCAGCAAAATCAGATCGGGCTTGACGGACGCGACGACCTCCAGATCGATCGGCATTCCGTACCAGCCGAGATTAACCGTATCGGCGCTCAAACGATCCTTGATCGTCGGCGACATTTGCCTGGGATCGCCATAATCGGCGTTCGCCGATGCCGCAGGAACGATGCCCAGCGCCAGCAGTTCCTCCGTCGAACCCGACAGATCGGCGATTCGGCTGGGCTCGGCCGGAATTTCAATCTTCTGGCCTCTCCCGTTGTCGACCGTCCTGACCTCCGCTTCGCCGCCCTGCTCCGCTTGGCCGCAGGCCGTCACCGCCAACAAACCGCATAACATGACCGTAACCGCAACTCGTTTCATCTTCTTTCTCCTCCGCCTGATTCTGTAATTGATTTCTTCTCCGAAGTTGGCTACAATTTCTCTCATAACCCGTCGCAGTGATAATCATTATCAATTAGAAAAAAGCAGACCGCCATAGCTTTGCAGTCCTTTCGTTATTGAGCGGAAGATTTCCGTTTTTGCGCGGTAGTCGGAGGAGGAACAATCGTTGAAAAGCATCCTCGATTCCTTGTACTTGCCCTATCTGTCCCAAATAGGCTTCTCCCCTGCGGCCGACTGCGACTCGGGCGGGGGCATCCGCTACGAGCTTGATCCAGCGCTGGGAACCGGTTCCGTCTGGGTGTATCCCGTCGATCATCTGTTCGCGATTACGATTAACGATCTCGCGTTCCGTTGCGATGTGTCGCTTCAATATGATCAGCCGTCATTTTTGAACGTGGGAATCTACGAGGAAGTCGCGGATGGAAGTCCGACCGGCGGCGAAGAGAGCCTCACCGGTTACGTAGGGTACGAGCACGAGTATCGGATGCGCTTTCCTCGCAGCGTACCCGTTCGCAGCGTCGGCATCAACCTCATGCCCGCCTATTACAAAGGGATTCTGCCCGGCAGGTTCGCGGAGGAAATTCGCGCGCTGCCCGAGATCTGCTCCATGCTGAATGGCAGCTTCGCCATTCCCGAGGCTGCGGCGGCGCTGCGGCAAATTCGTTCTTATCGGCCGTCCCCCAAGGTGGCCAACATGTATTACGAGAGCAAGGTGCTCGAAATCGTCTCTTTTCTTATGCAGTGGGGGCTGGATCGGAAGGCGCATCTCGCCTCCGCTCATCGCGCAGACGGAGATCTGGACTCCCTTGAAGCGGTGCGCGAGCATATCCGGCGCAATTACGCCCGGCAGCAGGCGCTCGACGCTCTGGCCAGGCTGGCCTGCATGAGTCCCAGCGCGTTGACGAGCGGCTTTAAGCGAGCTTACGGAATGACGATGACGGAGTACGCGCAGTCGGTTCGCATCGAGAAGTCGAAGGATTTGCTGCTGAATTCGGGAAAGGGGATCAAGGAGGTGGCTCAAGCGGTCGGCTACGGCAAGCATGCCAGCTTTACCGAGCTGTTTAAGCGGATGACCGGACTTACGCCCAAGGAGTTTAGGAGAATAACCGCCCCAGACCGGTCCAGCTAAGACTCCGGGCTCCGGGGGCCTGCGAATGGAGAAAGGCAGACGGTTCGCATCGGGAAATCCAAGGACGGACATGCTGCTCCATCAAGCAAAAAAGCCCGGAATTCGTGAAGATTCCGAGGCTCTCTCGTTGCTCTTATTGATCGGCCGACTGTCCCAGAATCATGTCCGTCAGCAGCTCGATCTGATGCTCGATGGCGATCGGATCGTCGAAGAACAAGTCGTAGTACGAGATTTTGTGCACCCGGTTGTTTTTGACCGCGTCAAGATTTTGCCAGATCGGGCTCTGCTCCAGCCGCTCCAGCGTCTCGCGCCCCGTTCCCTCGGCATCATACGTCGTTAAAATAATATGCGTGCCTGCAATTTCAGGCAGTTGTTCGAAAGAAACGGCATGGTTCCATGCTTCCGTTCCGTCGAACATTTCCCGCACCTTCTCGGGAGGCTTGACCTGCAGAAGGTTGTACAGAACGTCTCCGCCCATGTTGCGGTAGCCGAACACCTTCACGTCTTTCTGGAAAATGCTCAAAATCGTTACGGTCGTGTCCGCAGGAGCGTTGTCGGCCAATCGCTGCTTCGCCTTCGCCAGCTTCTCCTCGAACGAAGCAATCCATTCCTCCGCTTCCTCCTCCCTGTTCACCAATTGCCCGAGTACGCGCATCTTGTCGATTACACCGTTGTTCAGCTTCAGCAATACCGAAGGCGCAATCTTGGAAAATTCCTTGTAGCTGTCGTCCCAAGTCGAGATGATCAGGTCCGGCTTCATTTCGATGACCTGCTCCATCGACTCCGCGAACCCTTCCGTTCCCTCGGCCTCCCGATAAGGATATTCGCTCAGCAAGTATTCCGGATAGCCGACCGGCCTTACGCCAAGCGCCAGCAGCTCTCCGTAGTACCAGTCCGCCACGATGCGCTGCGGATCGGCCGGAACGACCGATTTTCCGCCGGCATGCTCGAACTCCCTCGTTGCGGCAGTCGCTGGCGAGGCGGGCGCCGTCTGGCTCGACGCGCTCTCCGCTGCGCTTGAGGCGACCGGGCTCGCAGCCGGGCTTGTCCCGCTAGCGCCCGAGGGCGACGGCGACGCGGCCGGCGCGGAAGAACAGGCCGACAGCATCAGCATCAAGCTGAGCGCTGCGGTCGCCATCATCGTCTTGCTTCTATTTGCTCCAAACATCGAATACTCCCCTTTTCCCGATAAGTGATCCGGCTTTGCCAGTCCACTATCAGAATAAGGGAGGTTCGCGCCATATCCTATGGCGGTATCGCGCAATCGGATTGAACTTATTTTCCTGCAGTCGCCGGGCGTCATCTTGAAGTGGCTTTTGAACGTTTTGATCAGATGGAACTCGTCGGAAAAGCCGCAGCTCCAGGCAATCTCCCGCAGCGTGGCGTCCGTGCTTAACAGATGCGTTCGAGCCGCCTCCACCCTTGTTCGGATCAAGTATTCCTGCGGGCTGAAGCGCTCCTGCTTCTTGAACAGCCGACTCAGATGGCCGGCGCTGACATGGAACATTTCGGCCATCGCTTGCAGCGATACCGCTTCGCGATAGTGCTCGTCGATATACCCTTTGACAAGCGCCACGACGTCGGGCTGCAAAACATCCACGCCGCCCTGCTTCAGCTCCTCGTAAATCTCGCAGACGAACCGATAGAAGGCGGCTTTGCCGAAAAAGCGCTGAAGCGGGGCCGGCCCGTTCCAACGCTCGTGCATTTGCCGCAGCTGCTCCACGAAGAAAATCGGATTCCGCGGCGCAAAGCCGTACAGCTCCCGAAACGGATTCACGACGCTCAGCAGCCGCTTCAGCTCCGTCTTGTAGAACGGCGGCTCCTCCGCTTTATAATACAACGCGTAGCAGTCGCATCTCGATCCGGTAGGACGAATAGACAGCCGTGTCCCTTTGCCTCCGTGAAAAAGACCGAATCTCTCCACGCTGTACAGCTCATCGTTCAGCCGCACCTCCGCCGGACCTCCGTAGGAGCAGACGAACATGCTGCTCGGCATTCGGTACTCGTCGATCGGTTCTCCGGACTCGACCGCCCACTGACGAATATCGGCGATCGCAATGGAGGAATGCAGCCACACCTGAATCGCCATGCCCAGCTCCTCCCGGTCGGGCATACGCTCTGCCGGTCGTTTCTCCATCATTCCGCTCGCTCCTTCGCAAAGCCGAAACGGCGGCACCGGACCGGCGCCGCTTCGACTCGCTTTGACATAAATCGATTATAATTGAGATTGATTCTCAATGTCAAAGGAATGCGCAGGAGGTAGCTCGGGGAGAATCAAGCGGCAGCGCCCGACTCAGTCTAGGCCAAGCGCGTTCTCGGGCAGGCCGGTCCATTGCAGGCTTCTTTCATACAGCACTCGCTGCTGCTGCGAATCGTAGGACACCGGAACCGTGGATACGGCGCGGCCGCCCGCGTAATATTTCCCGCTCGACGAGCCCGCTTCCGGCGACGCAGCCAGATGCAAAATGAGCCGGGCGCCCTGCTCGGGAGAGCTCATAAACAGCTTGGCCAGCGGACGGAGAAATCCCGGCACGCTTCTCGTCGATTGCGGCGTGTAGATCACGCCCGGATGAAGCGCGTTGACAGCAATCCCGCTTCCCCCCAGACGCTCAGCCATAAAATACGTCGCCATAATGACCGCAAGCTTGGCGGTTCGATATGCATTAAAGCCGGAATAAGGAGTCTGCGGCCGAATAGCCGCATCCAGATCCAGCGTCTTGGCCTGCATGACGGAAGCGACGTTAACGATGCGGCCGTTATCGGAGGCGCGCAGCTTGTCCAGCAGCAGATGCGTCAGCAGGTACGGAGCCAAATAATTGACGGCGAACGTCATCTCGAAGCCGTCGGCGCTTGTCTGCGGGCGGTCGAACAGTCCGCCGGCGTTGTTGACGAGCACGTCCAGCCTGTCTCCGCGAGAGCGGAAAGCTTCGGAGACGTCGCGAACGGACTTCAAGGAGGATAGATCGCAGAGAAGCAGCTCGATCCGCTCGTTGCCGGTCTGCCTGACGATCTCCTTCCGCGCCGCCTCGCCGCGCTCCCGATTGCGGCATACCATAACGACAGCGGCCCCTCGCTCCGCCAGCCCTCTGGCGGCGGCAAATCCGATACCGGAATTGGCGCCGGTAACCATACAGATTTTTTCTTTCATTCCCCCGTCTCCTTCCCTCAGCCGACAAAAGCGAATACAGCACGGCTATGAAGCTTGCATTCTCATCATAGCAAAAAAAACCATAAAAGAAGAGGCTGCACCCTAAGTCATTGAGGACGACAAACGGACAGGATCGCTTCATGGACGCGGAGAATCTCCGTCCTTGTTGCCGATCCTTTTTGTCGCCTTGACTTATGAAGCAGCCTCTGGTTTGCCGCCGGGCGCTAGTTCTCAAGCTCCATCAGATTTTGCGCCGCCAAGCGGACGGCCAACACGCTTGCCGTATTCAACGAGTTATCGAAAAACAGCACATGACCTTCCTGCACCGCTTTAAGAGAATTCCACACCTTTAACGATTCCTTCTCCTTCACCGATGCCTTGGCCGTGGCGATATCATGCTGGATAATGATGTAGTCCGGATTCATTTGCGACAGTCCTTCCAGGGACAGCGTTTCGCTGCCCTCCGGGTACCCCTCCGGAGCCTTCAAGCCAAAGCTGTCGGCCTTGTAATACATCGTGTTGCTCGTCCCCGGAGCGAAGAAGTTCGCCTTGCCGTCGATGCGCAGCATCGCGAAGGTTCGGTTTATCCGGTCGCCCAGCTTGTCCTGGGTTTGCTTGATTAATTCGTTCGTCTCTGAGATGTACCGTTCCGCTTCCTTCTCCTTGCCGATCATCGCCGCGCAGAGCATCGTCGTATTTTGCCAGCTGTCGGCAAAATCGATCTGAACGACGGGAGCAATCTTGACCAAGCTGTCGTAGAGGGTATCGATGTGGCCCTTAAACGTCACGATCAGATCAGGCTTGGCCTGAGCGATGAATTCAAGGCTCAATTCCCGGCCGCTCCCCAGATCCAAAATGTCGGCCGTCGCCGCATAAGGCTGCAGCGTGCCGTATTCCTGCAGCGCTTCCGCCGCGTTGGCGGAGGCGAACGGCGGCTCGCCCAAGGCAAAGAAATAGTCCAAATAGACGGGATGCAGCACGGCGATTCGTTCCGGCTTCTTCGCCAGCACGATCTCGTTCCCGACGGCGTCCTTGATCGTTCTCGGCCATGCCTGCTCCCCCGACTCTTCGGCATCCAGCGGACTCTCGGCGGGGAAGGCGCTCTCCTGCGCGGTAGACGGACTCGGCGAGCTTGGCGGAGGCGCGGATTCGGAAGCGTCGCTGCCCTCCGAAGCGCCAGAGCAGCCTGTCAGTACAGCCATCAACAAAACAAGCGGAACAATCCAGCCTGTTAATCTTTGCATATTCGATTCCTCCAATGTTATTCAATCCCCAAGTGCTCGCGTAATGTCGTACCCGTATACTCCGATCTGAACAAGCCTTGATCGGCCAACCTCGGCACCAGTTCGTCAAGAAACAGTATTATCGATAATGATTATCATTATCGATAAGTAGTTTAGCAAGAGAAAGGAGAAATAGGAATGCACAAATGGTTAATCGCACATGCATCATTATTGAACGGAGAATTGACCGGAACGATTATTCCGGCCGTCGATTCGAGGTTTGCAACGCGTAGTCCGTAGGAGAAACGCCGAATTTCTTCTTGAATGCTCTGCTGAAATAAAGCGGATTGGCATAGCCGACGCTAACCGCCACATCCCGCACGAGATAATTGCCTTCGCCGAGAAGCTCTCTCGCTCTCTCCATTCGATAGTGGATCACGTAGTCGATCGGACGAAGCCCGGTATGCTTATGGAAAAAGTACGAGAAGCTCTTCGGACTCATTGCATGCAGCTCCGCCAATTCATCCAGCGTCAGCGGGTCCGTGTAATGTCCGTTGATATAATCTACCGCTGCTTCGATCGCTCGCCGGCCCGGCGCGCTGACGGCCTCCCGGTGCCTGCAGCCCGTCAGAACCTGATCCAGGACGCTGAGAAACAATTGCTTCGCGCGAAGCCGTCCGATGCCGTCCTTCGTGCGCGCGTTCTGATGAAGCACGGCCAGCAGCTCCGCCACCCGCGGGCTGGCTGCCGGATCCAGCAGGAAATGCACATCGCATTCGCGGCCGCCGGACGCATCCCCGAAGCTGTAAAACACGGTATAGTACTCATATTCCGTCGAGCCGGTCGCCCTAGCGTCCATCCGCATGCCCGGAGCCGCATGAAGCACCGAACCCCTCCGCAGCTTATATTCCTTCTCGTTCACGCTTATCGTCGCCTCTCCGCGAACGACAAAAAGAAAGCCATACTTAATCGTCTTGAACTCGCGCAGCACGCTTTTGGGCTGGATCACCAAACGGTGAACCCCATTGATCTCATAGGAGCCGCCGGCAAAAATATCGGCCAGCTTGTCCGCGTTCATCATATAACCGTCCCCTCCTCCGATCGTCGCTATCCGCCAATCGGCCTTCCTTTTCAATATACAATAACTGTCCGACGAATGCCCCCTCGAACGCGAAGAGAAAATTATCCCAGCCATTCCTTAACAAGACTTAAGAACTGCCAGGCGTCTGGTTATGCTATATTTACGTAGGAAAGCACAACGAACATACAGGTGATGGGAATGTCTTCGAACACGACGATCTTGTTGGTAGACGACGAGAAGGAAATCATTAAGCTGATGGAGATTTATCTCCTTAACGAAGGGTACAAGCTGCTTAAGGCCAGCGACGGAATGGCGGCCTTGGAGCTGATGTCCGCCAATCCGGTGGACCTGGTCGTTCTGGACGTGATGATGCCGCATCTGAACGGGATCGAGACTTGTATCAAAATCCGCGAGCTGTGCGACGTGCCGGTTATTTTCCTGTCCGCCAAAAGCCAGGACATCGATAAAATATCCGGACTCAGCATCGGCGCGGACGACTATGTCACGAAGCCGTTTAACCCGCTGGAGCTGATGGCGCGCGTGAAGTCGCAACTGCGGCGTTACGACCGGTTTAAGCGGCAGCTTCATAACGACGGCAGCATCATCGAGATCGACGATCTGGTCATCAACTTCGTGAACTATACCGTCACGGTGGACGGCAAGGAGGTCAAGCTGACACCGCGCGAATTCGCCATTCTAAGGCTGCTCGCCGTCAATCGCGGCGCGGTGCTGAGCATGGACGCGATCTATGAGAAAGTATGGAACGAGCCATTCATGGAATCCAAAAATACGGTGATGGTGCATATCCGCAAAATCCGCGAGAAAATCGAGAAAGACCCGCAAAATCCCCGGATTATTAAAACGGTATGGGGCATCGGCTACAAGATGGAATCGACTACGTAAGGTAAGGAGGAGAAACGATTGAGCTTGTATTTGAAGGATACGCTGCGTTGGAAGCTGCTTTTCTACAGCCTGGCCAGCGCGACAATAACGGCAGGTACGCTGTATGCCGCCGACTTTCTTGTCGCCCTGCTGCTGCAATCGTCGATTCGCGCGCCGTTTGCCTACGTGATTAACCATATCGGGTCGTTGCCCGTCTTTATCGTTGCCGGAATCGGTCTGTACATTGCTAGCTTTTTTCTGCTTATCCGCGGAACCCTGCGCAGGCTGGAGAGCCTGCATCACTCCTTGCAGCGCATGGAAGAGGGCAGCTTCGAGGAGTTGGCTGCGTCCCGTTCCGCCGACGAGATCGGCCGCATCCAGGAGATGATCGGGCGGTTAGGCGGGCAGCTCAGCCGCGATCTGAAGCGTATTACCGCCGGCCTGCAAGAGATCGCCGACGGCAATTTCGACCGGCCGATCGAGACGGCTGACGCCTCCGGAGAACTGGCCGAAGTCGCACATAGCATTAATGCGATGGCGGCCAAGCTGAACCGCTCCATTCTCGACGAGCGCAATGCCGAGAAGACCAAAAACGATCTCATTACCGGCGTGTCGCACGATCTGCGAACGCCGCTCACCTCGATTCTCGGCTTCCTGGAAGTCATTAACCAGGACCGTTACCGGGACGAGGTCGAGCTGCGCCACTATACCGATATCGCCTATCATAAAGCGATCAGTCTCAAGAAACTGATCGAAGACCTGTTCGAGTTTACGCGGATCAACAACGGTATGCCCCTTAATATCGTCGGTCTGGATCTGGTCGGTTTTATGCGGCAGCTCGCCGAGGAGTTCGTCCCCCAGCTCAAGCAGGCCGGAATGACGTGCAGAATCGAGGCCGACGACGAAGCGCTGATCGTCTCGGCAGACGGCGATCTGCTCGTCCGCAGCTTCGGCAATCTGATCTCCAACGCGATCCGCTACGGGCGGAAAAGTCCGTACGTCGACATCTCCGTGCACCGTTCCGGCGAGGAGGCGATCGTCGCGATCGCCAACTACGGAGATCCGATTCCCGAGCGGGATTTGCCGTTTATTTTCGACCGGTTCTATCGAGTTGAGCGCTCCCGCTCCCAAGAAACCGGGGGGACCGGCCTCGGGCTCGCCATTACGAAAAGCATCATCGAAGTCCACGGGGGAACGATCGACGTATCCAGCCGCAAGGACAAAACCGTCTTTACGACCCGTTTGCCGCTGTAGGTTCCCGAGAGAGCCCTGAATTTTTGTACGGAAAATAATAAGATTTCGTTAAGATTTGACTTACCGAACCGTTAAGCTATCTCCTCTATACTTTCAATCAATGAAAGTCAGAGAGAGCTTAACGGTTTTTTGCGTGCCGGATAAGCCTCGGGAGGGGAGCAATTGCCTTGTTATTGTTGAAGCGGTTAAAGCTGAACGAATGGACGCGCGTCGCCCTGCTGTTCATTTTGCTCGTCGCCGCGCTGCTGAGGTTCGATTTTCTCGTTTCGGTCCACCATCACAATTCCCACGATACGATCAACTACGACATTATGGTACGGCAGCTCCTGGAGGAAGGCGTCTA
The DNA here is from genome assembly GCF_003386235.1 of Cohnella phaseoli. Lineage (GTDB taxonomy): Bacteria > Bacillota > Bacilli > Paenibacillales > Paenibacillaceae > Cohnella > Cohnella phaseoli. The sequence goes on along the minus strand of NZ_QRDZ01000030.1, from coordinate 35,701 downwards.
CGGCTACAAAAGCGCAAAGCCGAACGCTCAGGTATCCCCCGGCTACCCGTTGTTCATGGCCGCCGTGTACAAGCTGGTCGACTACGAGGAGCGCGATCCTTTTCCGGCGATCCGCTACTTCCAGCTCGTCTTCAGCCTGATAACGATCTGGTTCGTCTACCGCATCGCCCGACGATTGGGCGGCGAATGGGCCGGACTGATTGCGGCGGCGGGCATGGCCGTCTACCCGCCGTTCGTATGGACGACAGGGGCGGTCCTCACGGAGACGATCGCCGCGATGCTGCTTACGGCGTATATGTACTGGCAGCTTATCGCCTTCGAGCGAAAAGATCGCAAAGCCGCGTTATGGGCCGGCCTCGCCCTTGGGCTGACCGCGCTCGTCCGTCCCGAGTTTCTGATCATGGCTCCGGCCGCTTACTTGCTGTATTTGCTCTGGCGCCGCAAGGGAGGTCAAGCGCTGAAGCTGCTGCTGTGCACAGGGATCGGCATGGCGGTCGTGCTGTCGCCGTGGCTGATCCGCAACATCGTAACTCTGAACAAGCCGATTGTGACGTCGACCCAGGTTAATCCGTTCGCGGCCGGCACGTATCCGAACAAAAATTACGACGACGGTCTCGTCGAGCGCGGCGGAAAAACGCAGATGGAGGTCGCCAAGGAGCGGCTGCGGGTCGGCTTTACGCAGCATACGTGGACGTTCGTCAAATGGTATACGGTCGGCAAGCTGGATTACATCTACAATAAAATGTTTGCTGGCAGCGGCCATAAGCCGTTCTATCCAGTCATCCCGTTCCGCTCGTCATTCCATCTGCTGCTGGTCTATACGGGGCTGATCTCAGCGATTGTCATTCTGATCAATTGGCGGCAACCGGCCATGCTCATCGTTTTCCTGCTGATCGCAATATCCGCAGCCCGTCTGGCCTTCGTCCCGGAATATCGCTACAACTTTACGGCAATGCCGCAATTGATTATTCTGAGCAGCTTACTTGCCGCCCGTCTGCTAGCTTGGCTGTTTGCCCGGCTGGACAAGCGCTTCCGGCTTCGCTCTAAGCTGTCTATCACAAGGAGGAACCGACATGCTCAACATGACGTTTGACCAAATGACCTGCTTCCCCGGCGACAAAGAAGCGCTTATTATCGTGCCGGCCTATAACGAAGCCGAGGGCATCGTCCGTGTCGTGAACGAGATTCGGACGCGAGCGCCCTATGCGGATGTGCTCGTCGTGAACGACGGCTCCGATGACGCCACCGGAAGGCTCGCAGAGGAGGCCGGGGCGCTCGTCATCCATCTGCCGGCCAACCTCGGTATCGGCGGCGCCGTGCAAACCGGCTACCGCTATGCCGAGGAGAACGGGTACCGGTACGCCGCTCAGATCGACGGAGACGGCCAGCACAATCCCGCAGATTTCGAGCGGCTGCTCGATACGCTTCGCGGCAGCGGCGCGGACATGGTTGTCGGCTCGCGTTTCCTGACCGGCCAAGGCTTCCAATCGACGTTTGCCCGCAAAATCGGCATCGACCTGCTCGCCGGGCTCGTCTCGGGACTGATCGGCCGCAAGGTGACCGATCCGACATCGGGCTATCGCATATGCGGCCGAAGGGCGATCGAGCTGTTCGCGCACGATTATCCGACCGATTATCCCGAGGTGGAGGCGCTTGTGCTGATGGACAACTCCGGCCTGACGTTTATGGAGACGCCTGTCGTCATGAGCGCCCGCAAGACGGGCAAATCCAGCATTTCGGCGCTCAAGTCGGTCTACTACATGCTTAAAGTAACGCTTGCCGTCCTTATATCCAAGAGCCGGAAGAGCAGGGGGTTGAGCGCTCAGCTATGAATCCGGACATTTATTTCGTCAGTTTTATGATCGGCATTGGCTTCACCGCAACCGTCCTGCATCTGATCCGGGTCCGGAAGCTGCGCGAGCAGTACGCCCTTCTGTGGCTTGCGCTAGGGATGCTGATGATCGTGCTGTCCCCGTTCCCGGGGATTATCGATCGTCTCGCCTCCTTCTTCAACGTCGACTACGCCCCGTCGCTGCTGTATTTGCTTGCGTTCATCGGCGTGCTTTTTCTCCTGATGCATATGTCGATCGCTCTATCGTCGCTAACCGGCCGGGTCATCAAGCTGACCCAGACGCTGGCGATGCAGGAGCAGCGGATCAGGGAGCTGGAGCAGCAAAAGCTGAAAATCCCGAGAATCTTCGCTCAAGAAGCGGCGGAAAGAGCCGAAATGGACGACCGGGCATGGTGACGGCCTACGCCCTGCTGCTGCTGAACATCGCGCTGCTCGTAGCCGGACAGACGGTATGGAAAATCGGTCTGGACAGGCTGGGCGGCCTGCATCTGCACAATGTGCTGCAAGTCTTCTTCTCCCCGTGGATCCTCTCCGGCGTGCTGCTGTACGGCTTGGCGACGGTACTGTGGCTCGCCGTCCTGTCTCGGTTGCCGCTAAGCGCCGCTTATCCGCTGCAAAGTCTCGCCTACGTATTCGCGCTGCTGCTGGCGTGGCTGCTGCTGGGCGAGGTCATCCCGCCGAACCGCTGGATCGGGGCCGGCATCATTCTCGTCGGCGTTTGCGTGATTGGGCTTAAGTAAATCGGCTGAGGCGTGCCCTTAGAAAGGCTAGAACCTCTCGATGCCGGCAGGTTAACTTGGCGGACCGAATAGTGCGGAGGCCAAAAATGTGCCTCCCCTGTAGCCGGGCCTCCACTGTAGCCGTGCCTCCCCTGTAGCCGTACCTTGGCTAATCATGACCCACAACGTTTACAATTTATTGGATATTAAACTTTTACGACGGATCTATTTGCACACATGAGCTTACGCAGTGAAGTTAGTCGGAAATTCGTACAAAGCAGCTCGAACCAGGCTCAAACGGCGGACGTTTGTAGGAAAAACCGCACAAAGCAACTCGGCTCAGACTCAAACGACGAACGTTTGTAGGGAAAATCGTATAAATCAACCAAGATCAGGGATTGTATGTCACTAAAGCGTCTTCGATAATTATACGAATAATTTCTGGGAATTATCTAGAAGTGTTGTGGGTCAAGCATAGGAGCCTCGAAGCGGAGGTCAAGAAAGTGCCTCCACCGTGGCCTTGCCTCAAAGCGTAGGCCAAAAATGTGCCTCCAAGGCCCTCTATCCTACCGCAGGTTGCAATAGCAACGAAGTTCGTGATAGCATATCAACCAATGGACTGTTACTTCAGTACATTAATCATGAATTTCTTCCATCCATATTCATTGTCGAAGCACTGGAGATGAACACATGCTACAGATTAACCGGGAGGACGAACGTCCCATCTGGCAGCAGCTTCTCGACCAAGCCATTCACAATATTACCACCGGTAACTGGCCGCCGGGCGAATTGCTGCTCCCGACCCGCGAGCTCGCGCAATTGATCGGCGTGTCCCGCTCCACCATACAGATTGTGTACGAAGAGCTATTCAGCCGCGGGTATACGATAACCTCCCGCCGCGGCGGGACCAGAGTGAGCGAATGGATCGGCGAGGCTCGTCCTTTGGAGGAGGTTTCGTCCCACGGGCCGCTTCTCCCCGAATTGCCGATGCTTAACGCCGCCGTCGATCATTTGCATAGTTGGTTGGGAGACAAAACGGAGCGAACAACGGAGATCGATTTCAGTCCTCACGAGCCTTATTTGGACGAGCAGTTTCAGAAAAACTGGAGACAATCCTTTTTGCGGGCCTCGGCGGAAACCGAGCTGGACGCCTGGGCTTACGGCGACGCTTACGGATTCCTGCCGCTGCGGGAACAGATTCAGCGCTATCTATCGCTTGAACGAGGCGTGCATGTGAGCGTCGAGCAAATTCTGCTCACATCTGGCGCGCAGCACAGCCTCGATTTGATCGCTCAAGCGCTTCTGCGGCAAGACGACATGGTTTCGGTCGAGGACCCCGGGTTCCCTGCCGCTTGGATGGCCCTGAAATACCAGCGCATGCAGGTTGCGCCTGTCCCCGTGGACGAGCACGGACTATGCGTAGACCGGATCGCCCCGGAGTCGCGGCTTGTATACGTAACGCCATCGCACCAATGCGCGGTTGGCGTAATTATGTCGGAGCCTCGCAGACAGCAATTGCTGCACATGGCTGCGGAGCAAAGATTCTGGATAGTGGAGGATGACTACGACAGCGAATTTCGCTATCGCGGCGACCCGCTCCCTACCTTGTTCAGTCAGCGGCCTCAGAACACGTTATATATGATGAGTTTTTCCAAAATGATCGCTCCCGGCATTCGAATCTCGGCCGTCGTCGGCCCCGCCAACGCGATTCGTCAGCTTGCCCGAGTCCATGCGCTAACCTATCGTCAGCTCCCGATTATGGAGCAATTAACGCTTGCCCATTTTATCGAGCACGGTCATTTCATGCGTCATATGAGACGCGTTCGAAATGTGTATCGGCGCAGACACGAGGTGATGACGAAGGCGATTATCGCGACGGGACTGAGTGAGCGTTATAAGCTGAGCGGGGTGGAAACAGGCTTGCATATGCTGCTTGAAGCCGAGGAGGCATTTGACGAGGAAGCGGTAACCCGCTTGGCGAGCGAAAAAGGAATCCGCGTTTATCCGTTAAGCAAGTACGGTTTGGAGAGCAAGCGCAAAGGATGGGTACTGGGCTTTGCCAAGGTGGACGAAGCCGCGATTGAAGAAGGCATCAGGCGGCTGGCGGAGATACTTCCATAACGTAAGCATCCCCGCCGGCGGCCGCTTGATTCGCGCTTCTCTCTGTTAGCCCCCGCCGTCCTGCCGTAAATTCTCATTCCAGTAGTAGCTGTCAGGCAAATCTCGTTGACCGAATACGCTTGTCCCTACGCGGACGATCGTAGCTCCTTCTTCAATCGCCGCCTCGAAGTCGCCGGACATCCCCATCGAGAGAATATCCATCTCGACTCGCGGAAATTGCTGCTCCCTGATCTGCGTTTGCAGCGATTTTAACAGTCGGAAGCAATGCCGCGTCTCGTCGTTGGTGGCATTCAGCTTGCCGATCGTCATCAGCCCTTTAATGTTCAGCGTTTCGAACCGGGACAGCTGCTCTACCAGCTCCGCGGCCCCTTCAGGAGGAATGCCGAATTTGCTCTCTTCGTAGGACGTATTCACCTGCACCAGAATGTCCATCGTCTTATTCTCTTTGTTCAGCTGCCGGTCGAGAGCCTGACCCAATTTCAGACGATCCACGGAGTGAATAAGCGTGACGTATTTGACCACGTCCTTCACCTTATTCGTCTGCAAATGTCCGATAAAGTGCCATTCCACCTCGCTGTACTGCCGCATCAACGGAAACTTGTCCCGCAGCTCCTGCGCTTTATTTTCGCCAAACAGCGTCGCCCCCGCCTGCATCGCCATTTGCAGCTTTTCCAGCGGTACGGTTTTGGTCGCCAGCAGCAGCTTCACATCCGCGACGCTGCGTCCCGAGGCCTGGCAAGCCCGCTCCATCCGCCGTCTCACCGCATTGAGATTTTCTTCAACCGGGTTGCTCATCTGGCCCGCCTTCTTTCCGACTTTGCTTTAGTCGAAGGAAATTTCCCTTACGCGTTTGATTTCCGGAATCGCGACCAAGGACTCCATTACGCTTTCGGGTGTTTTTTTATCGATTTTCAGGATCATAACCGCCGAATCGCCAATTTCGGTTCGCCCTACCTGCATCGAGGCAATGTTAATTCCGTTATCCCCGAGCAAGGTTCCGACACGTCCGATAATGCCCGGCTTGTCCTTCTGCGAGATCAACAGCATATGTCCTTCAGGCGAAAGCTCCACCGGGTAAGGACCGATGCGAACAATGCGTTCCCCCGCATCGGGCAGAACCGCACCTGTGACCCATCTCTCCTCGACGGTCGTCTTTAATCGAATCGTAATCTCGTCGAATGCATGCGGACTGTGTGCCAACAACGATTTTTGCACCGAAACGTTAATGTCGCGGGACTTCGCCAGGTGCATGGCATTTACGACATTGACCTGTTCCGAGCCAAGATGGCGCGTAAGTATGCCTTTGAGAACATAAGGAATGAGCGGGGTGACGTCCAGGTCCGCCAGCTCGCCCGAACATTCCAACGTAACCTCGCGTACCGCGCCGTCGGTCATTTGGGCAAGCGAGTTGCCCAGATGCGAGCACAAGGTAAAACACGGCTGCAATCGGTTCAGCAGGTCGGTTGGCACGGCCGGCATATTGACCGCGTTTTTGAAAGGCTCCTGACGCAAAATATGAATCACTTGTTCGGAAACGTCCAAAGCTACATTCTCCTGGGCCTCCACAGTGGACGCGCCTAGATGCGGAGTCACAATGACCTTGGGATGCCGCAGGAAGGGATGATCCGGTGCCGGAGGCTCGTGTTCGAACACGTCAAAAGCGGCGCCGGCCACAATCCCTTCGTCCAGCGCTTCGATCAGAGCAGCCTCGTCGATAATTCCCCCGCGGGCGCAGTTAATGATTCGCATTCCCCGCTTCATGACGGCGAATTGCGGCTTGGCGATCATATGATGCGTTTCACTCGTCAGCGGCGTATGCACCGTCATAAAATCCGCAGTTCGTACGATTTCGTCTACGGTCGCCGGCTTGATCCCGAGCTTGCTCGCCCTCTCCTCCGATAGGAAAGGATCGTATCCGATGACGGTCATCCCGAACGCCGCCGCGCGTTTGGCCACCTCGATTCCGATCCGGCCAAGCCCCAACACGCCAAGCACCTTGTTGCGCAACTCAACGCCTAGAAACGATTTACGGTCCCACTGCCCGGCTACGGTTTTTGCATAGGCTTGCGGAATATGCCGGGCCAGCGCCATCATCATCGCCAAAGTGTGCTCGCACGTCGTGACCGTATTGCCGTCGGGCGCATTAATCACGATGATTCCCCGGTTCGTGGCCGCCTCCAAATCAATGTTATCCACGCCGACTCCCGCTCGGCCGATCACCTTCAAACGAACGCCGGCCTCCATGATGCGCCGAGTCACTTTCGTTTGAGAACGGACAAGCAATGCGTCATAGTGAGGAATAACGGCGACAAGCTCCTCTTCGCTCAGCCCCGTTATTTTTACAACCTCCACATCTTCAGCTCCATTAAGCTGCTGCAAACCGAAATCGCTGATCGGATCGGATACCAACACTTTGAACATAAGATTCCTCCCTTTCTCTCTCTGTCAGTTTATCAAAGTTTGGTTTGTCGATATACATCCATATGCGACTTATTTGCACAATCCATAACACAGCAAAAAAAGCCTAAGCCTAGCTTGGACTTAAGCTTTTCCGAGACATCGTATTCCGCATTTGTTAAGATAACTATACATAGCATTTTGAATCATGAATCTTAATCAATTAATAGGTGCCAAATGAAAACCTTTCTGCAGCTTAATACGATTTTCCTGAGCATGATTATGGAAGCGATCCCGTTCGTTCTTCTGGGCGTTTTGATTTCAGGCGTTATTCAATCATTTATTACAGAACGTTGGATTTCTCGAATTATGCCTAAAAACCGATATCTTGCTTCTCTTTTCGGTTGCAGTATCGGCATTCTATTTCCTTCATGCGAGTGCGGGATCGTTCCGATCACCCGCCGTCTATTAAACAAAGGCGTCCCTCTAAATGCGGGAATTGCTTTTATGTTGACTGGACCCATTATTAATCCAATCGTCCTATTTTCAACTTATATCGCCTTCGGAAACGATTGGCGAGTCGTTGCGATTCGTTCGGGAATGGCTTTCCTGGTTGCTTTGGCCGTATCTTTATGCGTCGCGCTGCTGTTTCCCGTATTACCCTTACGATTGAACGAACAACAAGTCGCCGCTTCCGCGGAAAATTCCGTTGCTGCTCCTCGTCAGCCGTTTTTTCCAAAGTTGGGGCATGTTTTCCTGCACGCGATTGATGAATTTTTTTCCGTGGGAAAATATCTCGTGCTCGGCGCATTTATTGCCGCTAGCATGCAGACGTTCATCCCGACTTCGTCCTTGCTGCACATCGGAAGCAATCCGATCATGGCTTCCTTGGTGATGATGGGACTGGCGTTCACAATGTCGCTGTGTTCGGAAGCAGACGCTTTTATCGCTTCTTCTTTTCGCAGTACTTTCTCAATGGGTTCTATCTCTGCCTTCCTTGTATACGGGCCCATGATCGACATCAAGAATACTCTTATGCTGCTCGGGTCTTTTCGCGGAAAGTTCGTCGCCGTCTTGATTGCGCTGGTCACCCTATTTACGTTAATCGGCTCTTTAATCGTGGGGAGGTTTGTGTAATGATTCGTTTTCTTATCCTGCTCGGCTTTGCCCTCATGTTCTTGTCCATTCATTTTCAAGGCCAGTTAAATAAATATATCAACATGCGGTATGCTTATTTATCAATCAGTGCGATTGTTATTCTTCTGTTCCTCTGCATCATCGAGCTCATTCGAATGGATCGATTAGAGAAAGCGGCAAAGAAGAAAGCGGAAGCGACCGAGCTACAACGCGCCGAAGGACATATATGCAAGGAAAATCATGAGCACATACATTCCCATGTTCACGATCATGAAAGCTCGGTCCATATTCACGATGATTTCGGACATACTCATGAATCCTCCTCCAAGTGGAAACGCGCGATCGGATATCTCATTCTCGCTTTCCCTATATTTACGGGAATTTTTTTGCCGGTCTCGACGCTCGACTCGAGCTTTGTCAAAGCAAAAGGCTTCTCTTTCCCCTCGATGGAGCTCTCCTTATCCGAACAAAATCCGGGAGTGCATCAGTTTCTTAAGCCGGATTCCAGCGTGTTTTTCGGCAAGCAAGGCTATAACGAGTTTAAAAGCAAAGAGCTTGAACAATTTATTAATCTCAGTACGATCTCTCTAGACGATGACAGCTATATGAAAGGCATGGAGGTCATTTACAATTACCCGGGCAAGTTCATGGGGAGAACGATTTCGTTTGACGGGTTTGCTTATAAGGGAGAGCAGGTCGATGGGGACCATTACTTCATTTTCCGTTTCGGTTTTATTCATTGCGCCGCCGATTCCGGCGTGTTCGGGATGTTAGTCCATTTTCCAAAGGGGACGAATCTCAATGACGACGATTGGGTCCATGTGACAGGCAAGCTGACTTCCGAGCTGTACCAGCCGTTCAAACAGGTAATTCCTGTACTTAACGTGACCGAATTCAAAAAAATCGCTGCTCCAAAAGATCCTTATGTCTATCGCTTGTACTGAGCCGCTTTTTGCGACCATAACCTGTTGCCGTTCCCTGATCAGCCTCCATAAAATGCACCAAATCTCGAAGCAGTTCAAGCGTACTCCAGCTAAAATGATGCTCTAGCTGCTCAACCTCTCTTTCAATGCGTTGCTCGGGTACGCCAATCTGCCGTAAAAAACGTTCCAGCAGCCGATGTCTGTCAAGCAGTTGTTGACCGACTCGAGCCCCTTTCCTCGTCAAGGAAATCCGGCCATATCTCTCATATTCAATATAGCCGGATTCTCCGAGTTTCTGCGCCATCTTCGAAGCGGATGAGGGATGGACGGACAACGCTTCGGCAACATCGGAAACCCGAGTATACCCTTTGTCAAGCGACAGCAGATAGATTTGCTCCAAATGATCTTCCATGCCGGGCGTTGTCATCTCTTCTCCTCCTGTTTAGGTCGACGTCAAGGTCGGCCGCCTCAGTCTGGCAACGATGCCGTGCTTAGGCGAAGCAATGAAACTGATCATAAATAGAAGTCCGGTCGCAAAAGCCATCGACCCGGAAATTGAAGTGTCCAACCAAACGGCAATATAATATCCGGCCACCGCCGCGATAATGCCGAACGCTCCGCTTAACCCCATCATGATCGCCAATCGGTCTGTCCAGAGGTAAGCCGCCGAAGCAGGGGTGATGAGCATCGCCACAACCATAATTGCGCCAACTGCGTCGAATGCCGCTACCGTCGTCACGGAGACTAGCCCCATAAAAACGTAATGCATAAGCACAACCGGGATGCCAATACTCGCCGCAAGCGCAGGATCAAACGAAGTCAGCTTCCATTCCTTGAAAAATCCGATGATTGCGATTAATACAACGACAAGCACGATAGACAAAATAAATACCGCTTCCGGCACTTCGCCAATCCAGGGCAGGCTCATTTTCTCCCAAGGAATGAAAGTGATCTCCCCCATTAAAGTGTGCTGGACATCCAGATGCGCATTTCCGACTTTGGTTGCAATCAGGACAACGCCAACCGCGAATAAAGAAGTGAAAACAACCCCGATGGAAGCTTCCTGCTGCACGCCGAGAGAGTGCAGCCACTGAATTAATATCGCGGTCAGCAATCCGGCAACGATTGCGCCGATCAGCATATGAATGCCGCTTAGCTCGCGCGTGATCAAGAAGGCAGTCACAATGCCAAGCAACACCGTATGACTAATGGCATCCGCCATCATCGCCATTCGGCGCAGAACGAGCAATGAACCGACCAATCCGCAGGAAATCCCGACTAGAGAAGCAGTCAGTATAATCCAGCCGGCATAGCTCATGCCGAATTCCCCCTTTCCAGCGCCCCGCGTTGATGAACGGACGGCTTGTTAAGCAGCTTGCGCTGGCGATATTGCTGAATTCCCATGACCAGCAAGCCTTTGCGAACGCCCAAGGCCAAGGAGACGACAAACAGCGAAGCGGCCGCAATCACGATAAACGGGCCTGTCGGCCATCCTTTGCCGTACGCGCTCAGCAGCGTTCCGATGACGCCGGCGCCTCCCCCAAACAATGCCGACAAAATCATCATCCCCTTGAAGGAATTCGTCCAATATCTGGCGCTGACGGCCGGCGTAATCAGCAGCGCTGCCATTAGAATAACCCCCACCGCCTGAATTCCGATGACTATGACCAGTACAAGGCTAAACATATAGAGACTGTTCATCCAGCGGCTCGACAGCCCCAATCCTTTGGCAAACGCCGCATCAAACAGAAAAAGCTTCCATTCCTTGAAGGCGATCATCGAAATGAACAGAACAAGCAGCGCCAATCCCGCCATAAGCCATACATCCTTGCTCACCATGGAAGCCGCCTGACCGAAGATAAAGCTATCCAGACCGCTCTGGCTGGCTCCCGCCATACGGTTGACAAAGGTCAACAGCATGACGCCGAGACCGAAGAAGACGGACAGGATGATTCCCATTGCCGCATCTTCCTTGACGCGGCTTGAAGATCTAATCCAATGGATAAGCAGAGCGCCGAATAGCGCGCTCGCAGCGGCGCCGGCAATCATGACAGGCAGATTTTTCACGCCAAGGATAGCAAATCCGCAAATCACTCCCGGCAAAGCCGCATGAGACAAGGCATCGCTCATCAAACTTTGCCGCTTCCAGTACGCAAAGCAGCCGATAATGCCGGCAGCCGTTCCCAGAATTAAGGTACTCAGCAAGACCCATTGCGCATTATGCGACAAACCCAGTATCATCCAGACTTCGCTCCCTTCCAGCGCAGCGTTCCTCCGTATGTTCGATAAATGTTGCTTTCGGTAAACGTCTTCTCCGTTGGACCGTGCGCAATGACAGTACGATTCAGCAGCAAAACATGGTCAAAATAATCTTCTACCGTCTGCAGATCGTGATGAACGACCAGCACCGTTCTTCCCCGGCTTTTCAGCAGATTGAGCGTCGCCATAATCGCACGCTCTGTTGCCGCGTCCACGCCGGCAAGCGGTTCATCCAGAAAGTACAAATCCGCATCCATGACGAGGGCCCGTGCCAGGAAGACCCGCTGCTGCTGACCGCCGGACAACTGGCTGATTTGGCGCGAAGCATAGTCCGCCATCCCCATCTCCGCCAAAGCTTCCATCGCTTTTTCGCGGTGAGATCGTTTGGGCCACTTCAGCCAGCCGATTTTTCCGTATAGCCCCATCAATACGACGTCAAGCGCATTAGTGGGAAAATCCCAATCCACGGAGCCGCGTTGCGGAACATAGCCGATGCGGGATTTAACTTTCTGATAGGAGGAACCAAAGAAGCTGATCTTGCCCGCCAGACGGGGATGCAATTCAAGTATGGTCTTGAGCAAGGTTGATTTCCCTGCTCCGTTCGGCCCTACAATGCTGGTCATCGTCCCAGGGCTAACATCGAATACAACGTCATCCAACACTTTATTTTTCCTGTAGGAAGCGGATAATCCATCAACGCTGAGAACCGGAAGCATCCCCGTCACTCTCCTTTTACGCTTAATGCTTGATAAATCGTATTGACATTATGACTGTACATGCCAAGGTATGTACCTTCCGGCGTTCCCGCATCGCCCATAGCATCCGAGAACAATTCGCCGCCGACCGCTACATGAAGCCCTTGCTTCTTGGCCCCTTCGATTACCGCATTGATAGAGGCCGGATTGATGCTGCTTTCCACAAATACGGCAGGAACTTGGTACTCCACCAGCAGCTTTACCGTATCGTCAATATCGGATAAACCTACTTCGTCTTCCGTGCTCAGTCCTTGCAGCCCGACCACCTTGATCTCGTTCATGCGGCCAAAATAGCCGAATGCATCATGCGCTGTAATCAACACGCGTTTCTCTTGCGGAATTTGCGACAATTTCGCTTTGGCATCGGCCTTAAGATCGTCCAGCTTCTTAAAATAGGCTTCTTTGTTGCTTTCGAAATACTCCGCATCCTCGGGCGCAGCTATCTTCAATTGTTCGGTTGCCGCCCCAAGCGCTTGCTTCCACAAGTCGATGTCAAACCAGACGTGGGGATCGATCGCTCCCCCTTCGTCCTTTAATAACTGATCTGCCGGTATAGACTCGCTAATCCCCAATACCGGTCTGGTCTTGCCGATTTCCTCAAACACTTTGAGCATATTGGCTTCCAGATGGAGCCCGCTGTAGAAGATCATATCGCCGCTTTCCAGTTTTCCGATATCGCCTTGGGTCGCTTTGTACAAGTGCGGATCGACGCCCGGTCCCATCAAGCTTTGAACCGTAACCCGGTCGCCTCCAATGATGGAAATCGGTTCGGCAATCTGAGCAATTGTGGTTACGATGTTCAGCTTGCTCCCGCTCTCTTTCGGATCCGACTTCTTGTCGGACGTGCATCCCGCCATCCATAGCGCCATTACGAGCAAACTAACCCCTAACAACACCCATTTAGACTTAAATCGTACCTGTTCCACTCTGTTCTCCTCCTAAAAAATTGTCTAAACTCAAAAATTTTTACCTAAGGCAAAATTTATGGTCATGTATAACTTAATTACTTTCTATTTTCTTGTCAAGGCTTTTTGGGGTAACGCGGATGAAAATAAGTCATTGCAAGAGACGACATCCCTGATGTAGAATAGCAACAAATTATATTTTGCACAAAGGAAAAACTTTTCGTTTAATACAATTTTCTTTTCATCAATAAATTAAAGGAGGTTTCGGGATGATCTTCTCACAACATCGCCACTACTCTCTTTTTCAACCTATCGTCTGGATTGAGAACGAACGAGTCCACGGACACGAAGCCCTTCTCCGCTCATCCGATTCTATTTCTCCTGACTGCTTATTTCGCCTGGCCCGCGCGCATCGCTATTTATACGAATTGGATAGCGGCGCTATGGCCCGATCTATTTCGACGTATTTTCAGCAGATGGAAAATTGCGGATCGCCTACCTGGTTATTCGTCAATGTTTTCCCCTCTACACTGCTAAACCCTGCGTTTAGCGCATGGATCGTCAACAAATTTCTGGACAACGGATTCCCTTTAAACCGAATCGTATTGGAGATTAACGAAGCGCCTGAAGAAGAGAAGATGTGGGATATCGCCTTATTAGGCGAGAGGCTATCTGAAATGCGTCAATACGGATTTCTGATTGCGCTTGATGATGTCGGTTCCGGCGCCGCCTCGCTCAAGAAAATTGTCGAGTACAAACCCGACATCGTAAAGCTGGATCGCTATTTCGGCAAGCACCTGGCCACTAATACAGCCAAACAAAGACTGGTTTCTCTATTTGCCGAGTTTTGCCGCGGGGAACAACTGCTTGTTCTGGAAGGTATCGAGCGCGCCGATGATCTGATCGCCGCACGATCCCTTGGCGTTCCGCTCGGTCAAGGCTTTCTGCTCGGACGTCCGGCCGCGAGCTGCAATTCTCCCTCATTTGACTATTGCCATTAGGAAGGATTACTCACATGCATGCATCAAAGTCGCTTCAGCCGACTTCAAGTGGAAGTCGCACGATTATTTTAGTTGTTTTCGGATTGTTCATTACGCTGCTCGGGGCAATCCTATTCGCCGGATCGGTTGGTCCAGTGTCCATTCCTTTTTCGCGAACGGCAGCTATTTTGCTGGAACTGATCGGGTACCCGCTCCCTGTCCAGGTTACGGAGCGGGAGTGGCTTGTCGTCTCGCAGGTTCGATTGCCGCGAGTGCTCGTTGGCGCGTTGGTCGGGATGGCGCTAGGCATATCGGGGGCAGCCATGCAAGGAGTATTTCGAAATCCGTTGGTTGAACCCGGGTATGTAGGCGTATCCAGCGGAGCGGCAGCGGGGGCGGTATGCGCTTTGTTTTTTGGCTGGAGCCAATTCGGGAGATGGGCATTGCCGTTATCAGCATTTATCGGCGCTGTCCTTGCTGTGCTGATTATCCTCGCAGTTTGGCGAAGCAGCCGCAGCCGCTCTATTGCCACTTTGCTCCTCCTAGGCATCGGCATCAACTCGCTTTTGTCCGCCATGATCAGCATCATGGTCGCTAGCTCCAGCAGCGATCAAGAATTGCGCAGTATCGTTTTTTGGCTGCAAGGCGGCTTGGAAGCAAGGACCTGGGAGCATCTGCAATTGATCGCCGCTCCGATCTTGTCCGGATGCCTGCTTATGCTGATCTTTGGCCGCCACTTGAACATGATGCTGCTTGGCGACGATCAGGCTGCGACATCCGGCGTCAATATCCGGCTCGTTCGCTACCTTTTACTGGCGCTTGCTTCCCTAATGACGGGAGCGGCTGTCGCGGTGAGCGGCATTATCGGCTTTGTCGGTCTTGTGGTACCGCATATCATTCGCTTGCTGGCAGGGCCCGACCACCGCCTGCTGCTGCCGGCAAGCGCTCTAGGAGGCGCTATCTTCCTTGTATTGGCAGATGTCGTATCGCGAATGGTTCTTCAGCCGGTCACCTTGCAAGTTGGAGTCGTCTGCGCCTGTATCGGCGCTCCTGTATTTATCGCCATCATTATTCGCTCGCGTCGGGGAGGTCATGCGCAATGAACATGCTTGTTGCCCATCAAATTCACAGCTTTATCGACAATCGCCAAATTCTGCATGATATCTCCCTGAGCGTCAAAGGAGGTGAATGTGTTGGCTTAATTGGACCCAACGGCAGCGGCAAATCCACCTTGCTCCGGACTTTGGCGGGTCTTCTTCCCCCCTCCTCCGGACAATTCAGCATAGCGGATCAACCGTTTGGACGATATACGCGCAAACAGTTTGCCAAAATCATCGGTTATGTCCCGCAAAATACGGCCATTGAGTTTGATTTTACCGTGCGAGATATCGTGCTGATGGGGAGGTTTCCCCATTTGCCGCCCTTCGGCAATGAACGCGAGCTGGATCGGCTTATCGCGCAAAAAGCGATGCAAAAAACGTCGACTTATCATTTAGCCAATCGATATGCAACCCAATTATCCGGAGGACAGCGACAAATGGTATTGATCGCTAAGGCGCTCGCTCAAGAGCCTCGTCTGCTCTTACTGGATGAGCCGATTTCGGCGCTCGATATTCGCTATCAATTGCATGTGCTTGAATTGATGCGCAAGATGGCTCGGCAAGGCTTAGCCGTGATTGCCGCTTTGCATGATTTAAGTCTGGCAGCGCGTTTCTGCGACCGCCTGATTTTACTTCACAACGGAAGCTTGCTCGCTGCCGGCGCACCTCTGGAGGTGTTGACGCCCGCTATGCTCCAAACCGCCTATGAGGTAGATGCGGCTGTATATACCGATCCTTCTACCGATTCGCTAGCTATTACGGCCATTCAAAAATCAAGAGGAGAGAGAACGCCATGAGCCTAATAAAGAAATCTATTAAACTTTGGACATTCCATTTATTGCTGCTAACCGCAGCGGCAGCCGTGACGGGCTGCGGCTTAAGCCAAGAGCCTTCGTCGCCAGGCAAGACAGATCAAGTGAACGAATCCGCTAGCGCAATTCCTTCGAAACCTGAACGGATCGCGGCGCTGTCGCTTGATGCCGCCGAGGTCGTGCTGGAACTAACGGACGCGGAACGCGTAGCCGTCGTGCCAAGAAGCATTGAAAATCCTTCGCTCGCTTTCCGGACAGAGGAGGGAAGTCGCGTTGCCAATAAAATTGCCGGCGCCACTTCGCTTGATCCCGAGCAAGTGCTGTCTTACAATGCCGATTTGCTAATCATGACCAAACTGCACGACAAGGAAAAAGAAGCCACGGAGCTGCTCGAGCAATCCGGCATTCCCATCATTTCCTTGGAATCATGGAGCACAATGGAAGTATTGATGAATAACATCATGACCATTGGCGCCGCTATTGGCGAGGAGAAGCAGGCCGCTGATATCGTAGCGGAAATGAAAAGCCGACAGGAAAAAGTCGTTTCCGCCGTATCCGAGGCGGTAAGGCCCACTGTACTGGTAGTCTCGCCGCTTGGACCTGGCACCGGCCCCTACCTGCTCGGCTCCTCCAATATTTCATATGATCTGGTTCGCCTTGCCGGAGCCGCACATGCTGCGGACAGCCTTGGATTGACGCGTACGACCAAAGCGACCATCGAGCAAATAATTAAGGCCGATCCCGACTATATTCTGCTTGTTGAATGGGAGAAAGGCAAAAGCGATGATATGAACGAGGTTACGCAAACGCCAGGCTGGTCGACCCTGCAGGCTGTAAAAAATAAGCGTGTCCTCGTCATGCCTGCGCGCAAGCTGCTTAACCCGACGCGATACTCAATCGATACGCTGGAAGAGATTGCTCATTGGCTCCATCCGGAACGTTTGTAATCCATTCCACAGAGGTGAACTCTTAATGAAAGCAGTTCTGTTGCTTAGCTATGCTTCTTTGCAATCGATCGACGATGTTCCGGCTTTCTACACGCACTTGTTTCATGGCAAAACGCCGCCGCCAGAAATGATGATGGCGGCAATGTCGCGGTTTCGCTCAATCGGAACGGCCGATCCCCTCGGATCGGTCACTTCCCGACTGGCGGCCGCTTTGGAGCAGCGGCTATCCCTGTACTTAAATGAGGAGGTTCGGGTGTACCAGACGGCAAAGCACACCTCTCCTTTCGTGGAGGAAACGACAAGGCAAATCGTAGCCGATGGCGCTACCCGACTGTATACTTTTCCAATGTCGCCTCTCTACTCCCGAACAGGAACTGCAGCCTATCATTTGCGCGTGCGTAAGAAGCTTGCTTCACTGGATACAGAAATTCCTGTGGACGAAATCAACCACTGGCATTTGTATCCTGCAGTTGTTCAAGCTTTAGCCCGGCGGCTTCGGACCGCGCTGCAATGGATATCCGCCGCCAATCGGCCCAAGACTACCGTATTGTTCACAGCTCATAGCCAACCCGGATTGCCTTCCGCCAATATGGAGTTTATCGCGGCGTTTCGCGAGATGGCTGCTGCCGTTGCCGCAGAAGCCTGTTGGAATCACTGGAGACTCGCGTATCGTAGTCCGGGGTCGCCTCCGCAGAAATGGCTGGGCCCCGATATACTCGAGGCAATCAGGGACATTGCAGCCACTGAAGGGAAAGCCGTTGTAGTTTGCGATTTATTGTCCTTAATCGAGAATGTCGAAGCCGTCTTTGATTGCCGGATCCATAGCCACAATGAAGCTTCTTCATACGGCTTGGAGTTTGCGGCAACGGAATTCCTGAATGATGCCGCAGACTATGTGGACGCGCTGGTCGGTTGTATTGCTGAACGAATGAGCTAAGAAAAATGCCCCAGGATAAAATTGTTGGATCAAGGAAACATTAATCCTACTATATGAATCCTGGGGTGTACGAATATGTTGTATTTGATCAGCTTTTCGCTCATGTTTGCCGGCCTAACTTGTATCAACATTATTTTCTCCTATCAGAGCAAGCATATTTCCCCACATTTCTGGTCTACGTTAAAATTTCAGCTTCTGATGCTGCCGCTCTTTCTCGTCGCTAATTTGGGCGTCGGATACGGCGTCAAGTTCGGTATGAAAGCCGTCAATCAACTGGGCTACGTCCTGATCATCGCCAAATGTATCGAAGTATTGATCTCCATCTGGATGGGGTATTGGTTTATGAAGGAAGCCCCTTCCTGGAAAACATGGACAGGTCTTGCTGTCATTATAATTGGCGTTATCTTGGTGAAGCAGAGGTAACGAATGTAGCTTGATCCGATTCTCGTATTTTGTTACGGCAACATTGAGACATTGGCCTCTTGAGCGAAAAAATAGGAGAAGTAAAATTAAGGAATAGGCTTCGAGTCAGTCAAAAATAAGTCGCGATACCCAAGGAGGCTTCAAAGCGTATGCTGGACGATATTTATTCGATAGAAACGATAGAACAGTTAACCGTCCGGATTCAGGAGGAGCCGTCTCCGGATGCGCTACGCCAAGCGCTATTTGCCGAATACGACCGTTACGCCGACTATGCGAACATTCAGGAGTGGAACAAGCTGGTTCGCGTGTGCGAGGCGTTGCATATTGTAGGCTGGAAGGAACGGGAGCCCGTCGAGGCGATTGCGGAGAAGTGGATTAACGGTTCCTATTATTCCAGTCTGCGGACTCGAACCTTCCATACGATTGAAGGAACAGCCAAAGGATGGAGCAAGCGAGGCGACAGCTTTGTCATTGACGATGGCCGCGACCCGACGGACTATGGGATTTCAAGCCTGGCTACCCAGCGCAACTCCCTGCCGAAAAACCCTGTTCGTCTAGTTCGATCGGGCAATTATCAGCAATCCGTTCAACCGTTTGTAGACTGCCTGCGGGAGCTTCGGGAGCGGCTTGACCGGGATATGCGGCAGGAACGATACGGTTCCGACTTCGACTATTTTGCCGTTCAATGCTGGTTCAGCCATCACGACGACCCTTCGCCCACTATGCGCTACGAGTATTTTCATACGGAGGAGGACGTCCCGCCCCATTTTGCGGAATCGTACTATATACGTCCCCGACTGCAGACAAGCAAACTCGCCAAGCGCAACGGCCAGCTTAAGATAGAATTTACGAGACACTTTACCAGGCACGAAGGCGAGCTCGCCGTTGAAACTCTGAAGGAGCTGTTTAAGCAGGATTTGCTAGAGATGGTTGCCATCTTAGAAGAGAAGCTGAAGAAGAAAAAGCTGAGCTACCGCACGGATCTGCTCAGACAAGACTTGGAGGCTGTATTGGCGCAATGGTAGTGGTAAATATGCCGCAGAAAACTTGGATTGGAGATGATAAACGATGGATAAACCTTGGCATGCTTCCATGCAGGGGATTCCCTGGAATGAAGAGAAAATGAAGGCTGCCGTAAAAGATTTGCGAAACCGGGCAACGGTTAGTTTTGTTGTCGGCGCAGATTTGACGGAGGATCTGCTTGAACTGGATAAGCGGGTATTTGCCACACGGCCGGATCTGATTTTGTACATATGGAATAAGGATGAGAAGGCCCGTTACACGGACGAATTTCTTGAGACGCTTGCTGCGCTGAAGCACGTAGCCGCTCTAAGGTTGGATCTGCGACAGCCGCAGGACTTGACCCGACTTGGCAGGATGAAGCAAATGCAATTCCTTAACGTAAGCTCGCCCAAAAAAGCGCAAAGCCTGGATTTTATCCGCAGCTACCCCCAATTAAACTTTCTTGAACTGCACGGAAAATTCGACGGGTTGACCCCAATAGCGGAATGCGCCAGTCTGAACACGCTCTTGCTGAACTGTGCGATTGATCGTCTGGATTTCGTAGCGGAACTTCCGCAGATCAAGTATTTGTTGATCGACAGCTGCGAGTTAAATGGTCCGCTCGATGTACTAGCCGAATCGAACTTAAGTATGCTCGTCCTATCCGCCGTGCGCAACCTAATCGATATTCAGGCCGTAGGACAATTGCGCAATTTGAGCTTTCTGCAATTATCCCTGCCTAAGGTTGAACGCTTGTGCGACTTCTCGAAAATGGACAATCTCCGGCAGCTCGAGTTAAACTACATGAAATCATTGCGGGACATCGCAAATCTATGGACTGCCAAGCAGCTTGAGGTTCTGGAGCTGAAAGAAATCAATACGGCCATTAAGGCTGAAGCCTTTGCTCCCTTGAGGGACATGGAGAGCTTGCGACAGGTCGATTTTCGTTTTATCGACTTCAACAAGGGGCGCATCGCGGCAATAAGCGAGCTAATGGAGCAGGCAGGCAAGGGCCATCTTCTGTACGACAATATTCCGGAGGATCAACACATACGCTCCTTGGCGCTGGAGCATCTGGCCCCGATTTTAACGTAAGAACCTCCTGCCCGATCGGCGAGTTCGGCTATCGCTCGCTCAGCGGAGCGGAGTAGGGCATCCAGGTGTCCTCCGTGCACGCGAGCGGTTTCTGTTCCCCATTGCATCAGCTTTTCTTTGTTCGGAACCACACGACGACCGGAATCAGAAGCAAGGACAGACAAGCTCCGGCCAAAGAAAGGGTCGCATAGCTCGATTGCGCGACAACCATGCCGGACAGCGCGCCTCCGGAGGCCCCTCCTAAAGCGATCAACACGTCCACGGTGCCCTGGGTTTTGGCACGGACCTGCGGAGGCGTTGCGTCGACAATTGCCGTCGTCCCGCTAATCAAACCAAAGTTCCATCCCAATCCAAGAAGCGCAAGCGCCAGAACCAGCATCCCCATGGAATCGCCGGGAGCAAACGCGGCTACTAGCCCGGACAACAATAATGTAAATCCGGAAACGTACGACATGGCGATATGACCAAATTTATCGACGAGAACGCCGGTGAGCAGAGATGGAAGATACATCGCAGCGACATGAATGCCGATGACAACCCCCACCTCGCCCAGACCGTGTCCATGGTGCTGCATGTGAACGGGAGTCATAGTCATAATCGCTATCATGACAATCTGTGTCAGCACCATGACGGTTGCGCCCGTCATAATCCCTTTTTTGTTTACGGCATTTGCCTGAGCTTGGGGTTGAGCCGCCTGATCGGACATTGCCTTGAGCCGCTGCTTGTCGGCAACGGCCTTAGCGACAAGGAACGGATCGGGCCGCAAGAAAATAAGAAGAACAAGGCCAGCTATTAGATACGCAGCAGCAGCCAGCATGAACGGCCCCGACAACGGGGGAGCGCCCAGGGAAACGGCTAGCCGTCCGGTCAGATTGACTAGATTCGGGCCGGCAACGGCGCCAAACGTTGTGAATACCATAGCCAAGCTGATCGCCTTCGCCCGATGTGCCGGCAATGCCAAATCCGTACCTGCATATCGAGCCTGCAAGTTTGTCGCCGTGCCTGCCCCATAGAGCAGCATCGAAAGAAGAAGTAAAGGAATGCTGTTCAATAATGCAGCGAGTACGACGCCGATCGCTCCCAAACCGCCCGTTATGAATCCTATAGCCAGTCCGGGCCTGCGCCCCCATCGCTGGGAAAGGCGGCCGACCCCAAGAGCAGCTCCGGCAGAACCCAACGTAAATAGCGCGGTAGGCACTCCGGCATAACGATCCGTTCCGATCATCTCTTGCGCAAGCAATGCGCCTACGGTGATTCCTGCCGCCAAACCCGCTCCGGCAAGAACTTGCGACAAAATCACGACCTTCAATGTCTTTGTATGTAGCTGACGCTGCTTCTCCGACGACTCGACAACGTCCATCATCGAAGATGGCAGACTTTGTGCCTTTTTACCGGCAGCCATTGGATTCTCTAACATTTATACTCTCCTTCTAAAAAAGAAATCGTTCCCGTTCTCTGCTTATGATGTAGTCTACTCACGCATGAATTCAACCATTCAATCAATGAATTGAATTATAATTCTAAAAAAAATACCCGTCAACCCTCTCTATCTGCAACCAACCCTGCTGCTCAATTGAATAATTGAACAAGATGATGTACACTATATAAAAATTCAGCCTATTATTTTTTGACAATCGGTCTGATACCGAAAGGGGTATTTTCGTATGCAATGGAATGAAATAACGACGATCGAGGAATGGAATGAGCTCTTGCTCCAGTCGTCCGAACGCGGACAAGTGATACTGAAGCATAGTACAACTTGCCCGGTAAGCGCTAACGCGCTTCAAGAATACGAACAATATTTAAACGATAAGCCGAATGAAAATTTGAATTATGTGCTGGTCAAAGTCATCGAATCGCGCCCGGTATCCAACCAAATCGCGGAAGACTTGAATGTAAAGCATGAATCCCCGCAAATTATTTATGTAAAGGATAAAGCCAAATACTGGACCTCCTCGCATTGGTCTGTAACGAAGGCGCATATCACCGCGGTTTTAGATTAGGCTCTGTTCAAGAATCGAGGGAATATCATTATGAATGATACTATGCTGGATTCTGCGAATGCCCTCAAAGAAGATCTCTACAGACAGTTATCGAGAATCGGTAAATGCTTGTCGAGCGATAAGCGTTTGGAAATTCTGACTTTATTGTCCCAGGGATCCAAGACGGTGGAAAAGTTAACCTCGTCCACGGGGATGAATTTTGCAAACGTATCTCGCCATCTCCAGGTATTGTTGGATGCCAAGCTTGTTAGATTCACCAAGAAAGGCACCCACGTCATCTATTCATTGGCCGACCCTGCTATTGTTGATTTATTGACTTCCCTGTGGAGAATCAGCAACAAGCAGCTTCCCGATATCGGAAAGCTTAAGGACGACTTTATGGATAACTTGGATAACATTCAAACTCTAACGATGGACCAGGTCATGGAAAAATTAAATACGGAGTCTATCCTTCTTCTGGATGTGCGTCCAAAAGAAGAGTTTGAAATTAGCCATATCGATGGCGCGATATCCGTACCTATAGAGGAACTGGAGTATTTTATGCGTGAATTCCCTCAGGAGACCGAGATTGTCGCTTACTGCAGAGGTCCGCTCTGTGTATACTCCGCAATCGCTGCGCAGAAGCTGCAGGCTGAAGGATTTAGCGCCTATCGGATGGATGAGGGAGTAAATGAATGGCAGGAACATTTTGCTCACTGAAGCCAAATGGAGAGAACCGTTAGTCCGTGTAAAGCCTTCCGCATCCTATTTATCAGGTTGCGGAAGGCTTTTATTCTATCGTCTTACTAAGCCTCCTCTTCCTTTTTCGTACCATTCAACCGAACCAGCCGGGTAATTTCCAGGCTTCCCTTCAGCGCCATAAGTACAGTCATGACCTTCAGCCAAAGGATGAGGTCCGGCTGATAAATGGTTGCAATATGCCATACCGGAAGGACTTGAGTCATACTCCACAGCAGGACAAGAATCAGGCCCGCAAAATTCAAAAAAATTCTTGCCGTAACTTTGATCGATATTTTAGCAGGTTTGGATTTATCCGGACTCCACGGCCCAAAGCAGCGCTTCGCCGTTCTATAGGTCGTATATAACAACCAAACGCCGAGTAGGAATAAGAGTCCGTTTACGACCCCATATTTCTGCGAGATGCTTAGACCTGATCCTGCAATCGGTTCGTTATTCAGTAAGCTTATGACCCCGGTGGCGATATGGGTAGTCGTAATGACATGCGTTTTGTTGGGCCACGAGGCATCGATCGCGTCTAGCACGTTAGCGAACACGATAACTCCCAACTGCTGTTCCGGAACCATATAAGTTTGCGCCTGAAATCCTATTGAGCCGCCCGGCTGACCGATAACCTGCAACCCGTTAATATGATCTGTCATCCAACCCATGGCGTACGTTCCCGGAACGGGTTCGGTTTGCATGAGGCGGGTGCTTTCCGAAGAGAGAACGGAATGATCCCCGAATCGGCCGCCGTTCATTTGGGCAAGCAAGTAATGGCTCATGTCCTTAGCGCTCGAATAGAGATAGCCTGCCGGCGCATCTCCTGGAATATAAATATAGGGGCCTTCATAGGGAACGTTGTATCCGAATATTCGGCGATGGGGCTTAGCCAGCCCGTGCTCAGCCGCTTCATCAAGCGTAACGTAGCTGTCTTGCATAGACAGAGGAGTGAAAATATGTTCCTTCACGTAGTCGCCGTAGGACTGGCCGGACACTTGCTGCACAATATACCCGAGCAGTACATAGTTTGCGTTCGAATACCTGAAGGGCTGCGCGGTTTGAACGGCTCTCTTTAGAAACTTTTCCGCATAGGATAAAGCATTTTTCTCCAGAGCGTCTTGATCCTGAACGTTGATACTTGACAGCGTGTTGCTGAAAGTGGAGATTTGGGTGAACCCGCTTGTTTGGTTAAGTAATTGGCGTACAGTAATGAACTTTGCGCCGTTATAGGGGGTGGGGATATAGCGCTGTATAGGCGCATCCAAGTCGATTTTTCCTTCTTCGACAAGCTGCAGAACGGCCATGGCCGTAATCGACTTGCCGATCGAACCTATTCCAAAAGGCGTTTCAGGCGTTACCGGCCGACCGGATGAATCGGCCTGACCGTATCCCTTAAGATAAAGAATGCGATCCCCCTGCACAATCCCCAGAGCCAGCCCCGGAAGACGTTGCCGTTTCATTTCCCGAGCAATATATGTATCCACTTCGGAGAAAACTGACGTTCCAGATCCCTCAATTTGCATACTTCCCTCACTTCTCCCCGAACCGAGTAGAGGAAAGAGGAACAGTCCGCACAAGAGGGTTGCTATCATTCTCATTCTCATTGTATTTCACCTTTACTTGATCATTTTTATATTAATGCCGCAAATCCTTCTTGCGAATCAAAACCAGACAAAGCACGGCGCCGATTGCCAGAATCGCAGCGGCGATCTTGATAATGTCAATCGTTCCGTCCACGAAAGATGCGCGGGCAATCTCCCGGTAGGAGTCAAACAGCGGATCGTTTTGAAAGGCGATATCCCGCTCCATGCCTGCCAGACCGCTGCTGCCTACAATCGGGCCTGCCGACTCAATCGCTTGAATTGCCTGCCCCTTCGCCGATTCGGAAAGCTGGTCGCCTTGCAAAGACTGGATTCTATCCGTGACAAGCGAGGCGAAGCGGCTGGACAATATCGCCCCGTAGAGGGCAACTCCGAACGCGCCTCCCATCTGACGAGCCACATTGCTCATGCCGGACGCCATGCCCGCTCGCTGCACCGGTACCGTTCCGATTGCCAGATTAGAGATAGGCGGGTTGATCAAGCCGCTGCCAATTCCGGCAACAATAAATCCGGGCAATAGAACAATCCATTCAGCAGGATCGTTATGTTTCGATAGGAAGGACATGGAATAAACCCCGATCGCCAGCAGCGCCATAGATACGACGACGAGCCATTTGGGGCTTATTTTGCCCATTAATGCACCGGACAGCGGACCGAATAGCAGAGCCATTGCGGTAAATGCGATCAGCTTGACGCCCGTCTCCAGCGCATCCAAGCCGAGAAAGCTTTGCATGTAAATACTGAGATTGAACAGCAGCGAATACATTCCGGCGCTCAGACAAAAAG
The DNA here is from genome assembly GCF_003386235.1 of Cohnella phaseoli. Taxonomy (GTDB): domain Bacteria; phylum Bacillota; class Bacilli; order Paenibacillales; family Paenibacillaceae; genus Cohnella; species Cohnella phaseoli. The sequence continues at coordinate 10,227 of NZ_QRDZ01000030.1, read as the reverse complement.
CGGCAATCGCGGAACCGGTAAAGCTGGGAATCTTGAATAAACGAGGATCGACCATCGGGTGCTTCAACCGCAGCTCGCCTACGATGAATACGAGGAGAGCAAAAATGGAAATTGCAAGCACCCACCACACCTCCGGAGAGGTCCAGTCGTTGCCTTCATGGTTGACCTGAATCAATCCGTAGATGAGACAGAACATGAAGACGGTGAATGTGGCGAACCCGAACAGATCGATTCGGCGCGCCGCAGACTCGTCCCTGGACTGCTTGATCGCCCATAACGACAGTAGAATCGCGACGATTCCGACGGGAATATTCACATAGAAGATGGATTCCCATCCCATATGCTTTACCAGAATACCGCCGATTACCGGGCCGATCCCCGTAGCCAATCCGCTTACGCCGCCCCATATTCCAATTGCGATCCCGCGCTGCTTCCCGCTGAATGTCGCCGAGATGATGGCCAGCGATAAAGGCGTCATTGCAGACGCACCCAGCCCCTGAATGCCTCTGGACAAATTCAGCATCGTAATATCGCCCGACAATCCGCATAACAGCGAACCGATTGTAAATACCGCTATTCCCAACATAAATAACGTCTTCCGCCCGAATATATCGCCCAACCGGCTTGTTGTAACCAGCGCCACGGCAAATACTAAGGTATAAGCGTTGAGTATCCATTCCAATCCGGAGAAGTCCGTTTGAAGATCGCTTTGTATAGCCGGCAAAGCGACATTCACAATCGTAACATCCAGTAAAGCCATAAATAATCCGAGACATACGGCGACGAGCGCCCACCATTTTTTCTCCGCAACCTTCTCCGCCCTATTAATCGCCGACATAGCCATTCCTCCATCATTCGCTATTACAAAAGCTAAACATTGGCCCGATTGCCTCTCTAAGGCTGACCTCCGTTTGTCTAAAATTCGCCCCCAAAACTCCGACAGAAGTCAAGAGTTTTGGGGGTGTTGCCTTATAACTTTACAGAGTCGCGTGCTCCTCGCCTGCACCGTGCTGGCGCTGCCAAAGCCGGGCATACAAGCCATTCGACGAGAGTAATTCGTCATGACCGCCTAGCTCCGCGATCCGCCCATGATCCAGTACGACAATTTGGTCCGCATGCCGTACGGTCTTGAGCCGGTGAGCGACTACGATGAGGGTTCGGCCTCGCACCAGTCGATCGATCGCTTTCTGAATCTCCGCTTCGTTCTCGGGATCAAGCGAAGCCGTTGCTTCATCGAGCAGAATGATCGGCGCGTTTTTCAATATCGCCCTGGCAATGGAAATTCGCTGTTTTTCACCGCCCGACAGCGTGCTTCCGCCTTCGCCTACCATCGTGTCGTAACCGTTTGGCAGCTTCAGAATAAAATCATGGCAGCAAGCAAGGCGCGCCGCTTCCTCGATTTCCTCGCGCGTTGCGTCGCTCCGTCCGAAGCGGATATTGCCTGCGATCGTATCCTGAAAGAGGTACACATCTTGAAACACCATGGATACTTTTCTGAGCAGCGCTTCGGGATCCATGGCACGAACATCCTCCCCGCCCATCGTTACCCTTCCCTGTTCCGGGTCGTAGAACCTGGCGACGAGCCGAAGAAGGGTACTTTTGCCGCTGCCCGAAGGGCCGACCAATGCGGTGAAGGAGCCTGCCGGCATACTTACACTCACATCTCGCAAGATGGGTTGATCATAATAGCCAAACGTAACCTGCTTCAATTCGATATCCTGATTCTCAGGGGGTTGCCGCTCTCCCCGCATAACCGGTTCCCGCAGAAGCTGCACGATGCGTTCGCCCGCCTGCTCCAGATAGCGGAACTCCGCGTAACCGGCGAGCGCTGTCGTCAGCGGATCAAAAATACGGGTTCCGATGATCAGGAAAGCTGCGAATGTGATCACATCCAGGTTTCCGCCTGTCAGCAGATAAACGCCAGCCATGATCATCAAGGTGAGACCGGCACGAACGCAGGTAATCGCGCTCAGCACAATCGGCCCTATCGTCCCTTCGAGACGAATGCTCTGCCGCATCAACTCCTTGAATGACCGTTCCAGCCGGACAAAACGTTCTCCGGTCAAATTATAAGCTTTAATCACCCGGATTCCGTTCAAATATTCTTGCAGCCTGCTGGAGGCCTCCATCTTGGCCCTGATATGCTTCGAGCCGAGTTTGCGCTGGATGCCCGATGTTAAGAGCATCAGCAGGATAGCGATCGGCAGCGTCGCGAACAGGGAAAGCGCCAGACGCCAGTCGAGGAAAGACAAGCCGACCAGGGCGATAACCGGCATGACGGCGGCACCGATCATCTGCGGAACCAAGTGGGAAATGCCGTGTTCCAGCATCGAAAAATCGCCCACCATTCGATTGGCCAAATCTCCCGGATCCCGTTTGTTCAGGTACCCTAGCGACAGCTTGCGCATATGTTCGGCCAGACGCGATCGTCCGTCCGCAGCCGCGCCGTAGGCATCGCGGTATTGGGCGCGATAGGCGGGAATTTCGCATGCGAACAAGAGAACGAGAGAAGCTGCCAGGGCACCGCACACGAACCAGAGCCGTGCCGAATCGAGCGGCATATCGGGATAAATAAAAGGATTAAAAATCAATCTTGCCGCTTCTACCAACAGCGCAAAAGGGATTAAGCCGGCCAGATTGGCCAAGGTCGTGTACAAAACGGGTTTGACGAGAGATCGCGGATTATCCGCCGTAATGCTGCGCAGCATGCTCATGTTCATTGTCCGCACCCCCTTTGCCCAAATGCCATTGTGTCGCATGACGGTAGGAACGCCACATGCCGCCATACAAACCGTTAGCTGAAAGGAGATCTTCATGCCTCCCCCGCTCGACGATTCTCCCGCCGTCCATCACGAGTATTTGCTGCGCATCCTGAATGGTAGACAGGCGATGAGCGATGACAATGACCGTCTTGTCGTTCATCAGCGCTTTTAGCGCCAGCTGCATCTCATGCTCGTTCTCCGGATCGGCGAACGCCGTCGCTTCATCCAGTACGAGAATGGGGGCGTTTTTCAGGATTGCCCTGGCTACGGAGATTCGCTGTTCTTCCCCGCCGGACAAATAGACGCCTCCTTCTCCGATCAATGTGTCATACCCAAAGGGAAGAGTCTCGTCGATGAACGAATGGCACTGCGCTGCCTTCGCCGCGGCATACACTTCTTCCGGAGACGCATTCGGGCGTCCGATCGCAATATTGTTGTACACGGTATCGTAAAACAGAAACGATTCCTGAAACACGAACGCGACGATGTTCATCAGATCAGGGGTCGCGATTTCACGGATATCCACTCCGCCAATGCGGATCGCTCCCGTGTTCACCTCCCAAAAACGAGGCACCAGATTGGCGATGGTCGATTTGCCCGCTCCGGACGGTCCGACAAGCGCCGTCACTTCCCCTTGGCGAGCGGTAAAGGAAATGTCGGCCAGGACGTTCGTATCCGCAGGCTCCGTTCCATAAGAAAAAAAGACGCGATCGAATGAAACATCGAATGAAGTTGGCCGCATCGGGTGTTCAGGCTCCGTCACATCTCCTTCCGCCAGTACACGATCTACGCGCCGGACCCCCTCATCGATATCTCTGAGCGTCTCGGCCAGAAACATGATTTTAAACATGGGGGCAGATATCCCTGGCGCCATGACAAGAAAGAATAGCAGAACGGAGGCGAAGGCGATGCTGCCCGGATCCCGGCTCAATAAAAACACGCCAACAGGCAGAATAAATGCGGCAAGCGAGCCGAGAATCACCTTAAAAATCAAGGATCCGTATTGAAATTGATCCGTTAATTTCACGCCGTAGTCACGATAGCGAAGCATGTCCTGATAAAACTGACGAAACGACTGCACGGTTTGCCCGAACACCTTAACGGCCGGCATTCCCCGAACATACTGGACGGCGGAAGCATTCATTCGTTCCAGCGAATCATGGCAAAGCTTGAGGTTTTCTTTCGTCTTCGGTCCGCTGATCAGCGCGATTTGAACCGCAAACGCGAGGACAATCGGCACGAAGCACGCCAGCGCCAACCAAACATTCAGTGTAAACATCACGGCGATCATCAGAATCGTGGTCACAGCCGCATGGACGAGATCGGGCAAATGGTGGGCAATGAACGTTTCCACTTTCTCCACGTTTTGTTCCAGCGTTTTCTTGACGGCCCCCGTCGACGTACCGTTCAGCCAGCCAAGCGGAAGCTTGCCGATATGGCTTGCCAGCTTGACCCTGAGACCGTAAAGAATACGAAAGGCGGCGATATGAGAAACCATTCCCCCCGCATACATCGTCACCAAGCCGCCCGCCAGTCCGATTAAAGCGATAACGCCATAGCGGATCATTTTCGCCCCGTCCGCCGAAGCAGGGGATGCGGCGTGCTCCAGCAACTCTTTTAAGATGACAAAGACGGAAACGTAAGGCACCAGCATGCAAACGGCGCTAAGCGAAGACAACAGGGCCGAGACGATCATCAGCCCGCGCTTCTCACCGGCGATCTCCAATAGTCGAGCCATTCCGGTTTTATTTGTCATTGCTCTTCCTTCCCCTTCATGTATAGAAACGATCTATCTCCGCCAAGTCGCCTACAGTACCGACAATGGAAGCATATCGCATGGTTTTTCTTTGAACCGGCTCATAAGCTGGCCATGGGATGGGAGAGCCGGGATTGCCGGTTTGAATAAATCCAATCCATGCCTTGCGCATAACAGCTGTTAAATCGGCAGCAACCTCTGGATTAGCTCCTTGCAATACCGGTACATCCTTGTACGATTCAAAATTTCCGAATATAAACGGCAGTTCTATGCCATGGCACGCTTTAAAAGGAGAGCCGAGCGGTGCCCAATCGAACTGATATACCCATGTACGCGAGCCGGCTTTATGAACTGCCTCTGCTAACCTTAGAGCAGGGAGCAGGAACACATAGTCAGTAATGAGGTCAGATACTAGAGCGATGGGCGCGCTACCGGGCCGCCGCCGGCGGTATCGCTCGATTGCATTTTCGTTCCCGGTCAAGGCAGCGAAACGTTCGTTAGCCAAAGCCGGATCAAGATTCTTGACGTTCCCTAGAAGAATATTGGCTTCCTCTCTATTGGTACCCAGAATGAGATCAATGCCTGCTTCGCCGGCCCCTTTTGCAGCCCTCTCGATAAAACGTTCCGGAGTGGAAAGAGAATCAAAAACAGGCATAAAAGGAAGGTCAATTTGACCGAAGCGTGCAATTTCCTGAGCTAATTTCCCCGATGCTTGAATGATTTGGGCAGGGGATACGGAATTCAATTGGGCGGTAATTTCTTGTGGATCCCTCTGATTCACATTCAAGATTTCCAACAGCCGGCTTCCATGTTCAACTGCTTTTGCTTCCGATAACGGAGCCAGACTTGCAGGCGCGCTTTGCAGAATTGCTCTGCGGAAGAGACCTCGTGCCCCTCCGGTGGCCAATAAGCACATAATGGCATGGGCTCCCGCGGATTGCCCCATGATGGTGACCTGATCGGGATCGCCGCCAAAATGCGCAATATGATCTTGAACCCAATTCAGTGCTTCGAGAATATCGAAAATCCCCATTTTCCCATCGATAACTCCTGGATAATGCAAGAATCCAAAAGCTCCAAGCCGGTAATTGACGCCTACGGTAACCAGATTGCCGTCCTTGGAAAGCTCCGCTCCATCGTACCAGTCCAGCGAACCGGCTCCGGTCATATAATGTCCGCCATGCACCCAAACGACAACAGGACGTTTTTCCCGATCGATGGCAGGGGTTGAGATTGTGAGCGATAGGCAATCCTCCCCTTGAGGCGGTTCGGAAGCTTCTCCGATGGCCTGGCGTAATGGAGAAGGCGGCTGCGGGGAAATAAAGCCGTGATGACTTGCATCTCGAACACCGGTCCAAGCAGCGACAGGACGTGTCCGCGAAAAGCGAAACTCCCCCTCGGGCGCCTCGGCATAGGGAACACCGCGAAACTGAATGACATCCTTTCTTCGAATCCCCTGAAGCGAGCCAAGAGAAGTTTGTACGATACATGATTCGTTTACCATAGAAGACATCTCCTTTGACTTAAAGTGATATAGACTTTCCGCCGATTCCAGTAAGTTCTCGTGAATTCAAGTCTCCTTTCGCAACCGATACTACGTACCCTGTATGAACGCAACATGAATGAATTGGTTGGAAATGTAAAAAAGATGAACGAAATCGTTCACCTTTTTTGATCCTCTTTTCGATTGTTTGATTGATTCACATAGCCGGCAGAGCAACGGTTACCGTCGTTCCTTTTCCTGGGGCACTGTCGATCTCGACCCGTCCGGCGTGCAATTCGACAACACGCTTGACGATCGCAAGTCCCAGTCCGCTCCCTTCCGCTTCGCGGTTGCGCGATTTATCCGCCATAAAAAAGCGTTCGAAGACACGCTTGCGATCTGCCTCGGTCATGCCCATTCCGGTATCCCGGAAGAGGACTTCGATTTCACCCTTTTCAGCCTGAAGTTCGATGAAGATGTTCCCGCCCTCGGGTGTAAATTTGATGCTGTTGCTGAAAATATTTAGCCACACCTGGCTTAGCAGGTCTTCGTCTGCATGAATCGTCGTTTTTGGAAGCTCCAGATGAATATTTAAGCGTTTGGACGCCCATTGCGGCTCCGCGGCTACGACAATACGGCGCAGTTGACTATCCAGTCGAACGAGCGATGGATGAAAGGGCAGCTGGTTGGAATCCATCGTCGCCAGTCGGAGCATGTTCTCGCTCAGCCGGGACAGCCGCAGGCTTTCGTGCCGGATGATGTTCAGACAGCGCCGTTGCTCGGCTTCATCAAGACCGCCCCTTTGCAGGATGGAGACAAAACCCGAAATGGACGCCAGCGGGGTTTGAAGTTCGTGGGATACGTTGGAAACAAACTCTTGACGCATCTTTTCGACTTGGCTCATCTCGTGGGCCATTTGTTGAAATTGCTTCGACAAGACGCCCAACTCGTCTTTGCTCTTTGTCTGAAGCCGGATGTTATAGTCTCCCTTGGCCATTTTTCTGGTTGCGGCTGTCAATGCTTTTAAGGGCTTTACCACTACGCTAGTAAAAAGGATAAACTTGGTGTTAGCGATCGCAATGACAATCACAATCAAAACGCCCAAAATCATAAACAACTGAGAATTAGGAGTACCTTCCGGATGGATGACGAGTGCCAACTGTTCATCCGCAGTTTGTAACGGGAAACCCATGTGCAAGCTCGTCGGTAGGGGCAGCACGGATGTGCGACTCACGACTTCGGCGCCGCTCTGGATGCGGCGGATATCCTCGTCTGTCAGGCTGAGTTCGTTTGTTGGACCATAAGCGTAGCGAAGCCCATTCCGATCGTATACCCATAGGCTAATCTTCTGCTTTTCGGACAACTGTTGTAAAAATGGATCGCGTTCTTCTGGCGCCAATCGGGAAAAAGCATCGGATATCAGCCCGCTTCGCACCGCATACTCTTGTTGGATGGATTGCGTAAGCCGATCTTTAAACAAATACATGGTTATCGGAATGGCGCCTCCGATCCCTATCACCACAGCTGCGAAAAAGAGCAGTACAATTTTTAAGTATAAGCTCTTAATCATAGCTTTCCGTCGCTAACCTGTATCCGAGACCGCGAACCGTTTCGATGCGAAAAAAGTGGGCATAGGCGGCAAATCGCTCCCGCAGCCGCTTAATATGAACATCGACCGTCCGCTCATCCCCTTCGTGGTCGAAGCCCCATACCGCTTCAATTAGCTGGTCTCGCATAAAGATTTGGCCGGGATAACTCGCAAGTTGATATAAGAGTTCAAATTCCTTAAGCGGCAAGTTCCAATTCACGGTCCCGTCCGAAACCGTCCCCCGAAGCCGATCCAGCTTGAAGCTGCCCAATCTAACCATCTTGTCGGCCGCAATCCGGTACCGGCGCAGCACCGCTTTGATTCGGGCCACCAGCTCCTGCGGGTCAAAAGGCTTGACCAGGTAATCATCTGCGCCTAGGCCGAATCCCTTCACTTTCTGACTTGTCTCGTGCTTGGCCGTAATCATGATAATCGGCAGTTCAGGGTTCAAGAGCCGCAGCTCCTGGCACAAATCCCACCCGTCCATGACGGGCATCATAACATCAATCAAAACCAAATCCGCAGGAGAGCTCTCCATTTCGGCCAGCGCTTCCTTGCCGTTGCCCGCTCCCCGGACACGAAATCCTTCATGGTTCAAAACAATTGAAATCATTTCCGACATATTCGTATCGTCTTCGACTACGAGAACGCTTGTCAAATGCTTATACCCTCCTTAGTTCAATAACGGACTCCATGTTAGCGGTTCTATCTGTCCTAATCAAACACTTTCTATAGCTTGTTCGAGTAAATTATAAACGTAATCGACTTTTTCGTCCAAATAAGAGAGTAACATATAACCTTTGTGGATGGCTTTTAGTTTAATCATTCCCCGATCCAGGTTCCAGGGATAATCGAAGGAAGCCACCATAAACCAGGCGTTAGTATCTCTACAGCCTGGTTTCCTTACTTCTTCTGGTTCGAACACAAAAAAAGCTCATTAGATTAATCTCTAATGAACTGTCATTGTTAAAGTGGTACCGGTGAGAGGACTCGAACCTCCACGGGGGTTGCCCATTCGATTTTGAGTCGAACGCGTCTGCCATTCCGCCACACCGGCATATTCAATTATGTTGCATCTTACTGGCGCGCCCTAAGAGATTCGAACTCCTGACCTTTTGATTCGTAGTCAAACGCTCTATCCAGCTGAGCTAAGGGCGCAAGCTTTGAGGTTTTTGGAGGCGCCACCCAGACTCGAACTGGGGGTAAAGCTTTTGCAGAGCTCTGCCTTACCACTTGGCTATGGCGCCAGATTCAAGATTGAGATGGAGCGGAAAACGGGATTCGAACCCGCGACCTTCTCGTTGGCAACGAGATGCTCTACCACTGAGCTATTTCCGCGCATTAGGTTCACCTGTGCAGTGAAAATGGCTGGGGATCTAGGATTCGAACCTAGGAGTGACGGAGTCAAAGTCCGTTGCCTTACCGCTTGGCTAATCCCCAACAAAATTGATGTAAATGGGGCGATCGAGGGGAATTGAACCCCCGAATGTCGGATCCACAAACCGATGCGTTAACCACTTCGCCACGATCGCCATGAATTGTGAAGCATTTAATTGGCAGGGGCAGCAGGAATTGAACCCACACTAACGGTTTTGGAGACCGCTGTTCTACCCTTAAACTATGCCCCTAAGCATTAAAAACATGATGGTGGAGGATGATGGATTTGAACCACCGAACCCGAAGGAAGAGATTTACAGTCTCCCGCGTTTGGCCACTTCGCTAATCCTCCACGTTTAGGAGAGAAATGGTGCCGACTAGAGGACTTGAACCCCCAACCTACTGATTACAAGTCAGTTGCTCTACCAATTGAGCTAAGTCGGCTTAGTGTTAAGTTGTCTTGATGGTGGCTCGAGACGGAATCGAACCGCCGACACGAGGATTTTCAGTCCTCTGCTCTACCAGCTGAGCTATCGAGCCTTACATGCTTCCTTGAAGGAAAATGGCGGAGCCGACGGGATTCGAACCCGCGGTCTCCTGCGTGACAGGCAGGCATGTTAGGCCTCTACACCACGGCTCCGCGTGTACTCGGTAATGAGCCGAGATGATGTTTGGTTGCGGGGGCAGGATTTGAACCTGCGGCCTTCGGGTTATGAGCCCGACGAGCTACCGGGCTGCTCCACCCCGCGTCGTTGTTGAGTATGTTGCCCGTTAAAGCGACATTTATTATCATACCTTATATCGCTTATGTAATGCAACCCTCAAATTCTGGAAATTTCTTATGAAAGAAATGGTGACCCCTAGGGGATTCGAACCCCTGTTACCTCCGTGAAAGGGAGGTGTCTTAACCGCTTGACCAAGGGGCCATACTTACCTGAAAATTTATGGCGGAGAGAGAGGGATTCGAACCCTCGAGACGCTTTAGACGCCTACACGATTTCCAATCGTGCTCCTTCGACCAACTCGGACACCTCTCCAAATGGCTCCCCGAACAGGACTCGAACCTGTGACAACTCGATTAACAGTCGAGTGCTCTACCAACTGAGCTATCAGGGAATGGTAAGCAATGTAAAACTATGAATCCAGCCTGGCGACGTCCTACTCTCCCAGGACCCTGCGGTCCAAGTACCATCGGCGCTGGAGGGCTTAACGGTCGTGTTCGGGATGGGTACGCGTGGAACCCCTCCGCCGTCATCACCAG